>NZ_JBITPK010000021.1:0-971158 GCF_050467785.1 Paenibacillus sp. NRS-1760
ATTTAGGGGGTTAAACCGATAAGTTCCGTTATTTGTGAATATTAGCCCATTTTGAGAGTTCTACGGACATAGGTTCCGCTATTTGCTATAAATCTGCGTAATTTCGGGGGTTTTATCACAAATAACGGATCTCATGTCCGTTACATACTTACAAACCCCCTTAAACCGTAATTTAGCGGAACTGATGTCCGTTAGCACTGCTCAAAACCTCAAAAACTCGAAAACTCGAGACTGCTCCCCCTTTGCTACGCTCTAATAATACAAAAAAGCCACTTCCGAAGAAGTGGCCTTGAAGATATTCGCTTGATATTCGCATAATTTTCAAAAAAACCGAAAATCGTTAAAAAAGTGCTCTAACAGCATGTCGAGAAAGATCAATCCACTAAAGCAATCGTATCCTTTAATGCTTCTCAGCAACCTTCGTTTCCTATCCCAATATCCGCAAGTTGCTCCAATTACGCTCGATAAGCTGCGCAAGGAACGAGGATTCTAAAGCTCCCATGCTAGCAATCCGCCAACCTTCCCCGACAACCTTCGTTCCAATAAGATAATACTGCTGCTCGCTGGAGCAACTACGGTGAAAGAGCAGCTATTACTCCCGATGAGTCACTATTTACCCTAATAAGCTTTTACTAGCTTCCACGCTCTCTCCATATCATCGATCAGCGTATATGGATCTTCCATACCGATGTACAATCTGGCTACTGAAGGGTTCGTTCCGTCCGGGTTTCTACGCTCAGGCGTTGTATTGACCGTAACGAGACTCTCATAACCGCCCCAGCTGACTGCAATCCGGAAATAATGCAGCGCATCAGCCCACTGCTTCATGACAGCAACGGGAAGCTTGCTTTCGAAAGAAAACAAGCTGCTGTATCCGTCCAGTTGTTTCTGTGCCAGTTCATGCTGAGGGTGTGAACGAAGAGCTGGATGGTTTACACGATTGACCATAGGGTGTTTCTCCAAATACTCCGCGATGATCATGCCGCTCTTCTGATGGCGCTCCATACGAAGCGGAAGCGTACGTAAACCACGAATCATCAACGACGCTGTATGAGCGGTCATGATTCCTCCTAGCAGCATATACCCTTTGTTCTCAATTTTACTAATTAGCGCAGCACTTCCAGTTACAACTCCGCCTAGACAATCACTATGTCCTGAAAAAAACTTAGTCATTGAATGCAGCACGAGATCGATTCCCATAGTCAGCGGCCTTTGGAAACAAGGTGTTGCCCAGCTGCCATCTATCATTGTAATGATCCCTGTTTTTTTCGCCAGCTCAGCTATTCCTTCAAGATCTTGCAGCTGGAAAAGTCCTGAAGTAGGGCTTTCCACGTATATAATTTTTGTATTTGGCTGTACTGCATCCTCGAAATCGGAGAGCAAACTGCCATCTACATAAGTGACTTCAACCTGATACCTCTCTGACATCTCGTTTAGAAACTCTCGTGTTGGCCCGTAAGCCTGATCAACACAGATGACATGATCGCCTGAACTAAGCAGCGCATGCAGCGTTCCTGCAATTGCAGCCATGCCCGATGCGAAGCAGCGCGACTGCTCACCGCCCTCCAATTCGGCGATTTTGCTTTCCAAATATTTTACCGTTGGATTGTTGCCGCGGGAATATACGTTGGCAGCTAATACATCCTGCATCGCTTGATCGAAGGTTTCATGATTCTCGAAAGTAAATAAGCTATTTTGATAGATCGGTATGGTTACCGCACCGTAATGTTGTTTATCTACCTGATCGTGAGAGACTTTTGTATGCAGTTGATTATCCATTTCTTTTCTCTCCATCATGTCGTTTCCCTCTATCCATTCCATGAATTTATTATCCTTTTTCTGCTCCCTGTGTTAATCCCTCTACGATGAAACGCTGGGCAAAAGCGAACAATACGACGGTAGGAATGACCGATAGTACCGTTCCAGCCGACATTGCACCCCAATCGACATCAAATTTCATAACGAAGGAGTTCATAGCTACCGGCAACGTCTTCAATGCCTCGTCATCGATAAACATGACAGCCATAAACAGCTCATTCCAGTTTTGTACAAATGCAAAGATGAAGGTTGAAGCAATGCCCGGCAACATGACCGGAATGATCACTCTTAACAACGCCGTCAGACGTGAACAACCATCAATCATGGCTGCCTCCTCTAAGCTGCTCGGAACGCGTTGGAAAAAGCCTCGAAGCATAATAGTTGAGAATGGAATAAGCATAACCGTGTAGCAGATAATTAATGACATCCTTGAATTAATCAAATCCAAGTCCGCCATCAATAAGTACAATGGAGCTAGTGCAATAAATCCCGGAAGCATTTGCGTAACGAAAAACGCCATCATAATCTGTTTATGCCCTCTAAACTGAAAGCGGGCCATGACATAAGCGCTTAGAGTCGCTATAAAAATAACGATCGCGGCAGCAAGAACGGCCACCAATAAGCTGTTGAAAATGTAAATATGGAATTTCGATATTTTAAAAATCTGGATGTAGTTATCCAGCGTGAATTGCTTTGGCCAATATTGAAGCGGGAAAGAGAATATATCCTTTTGAGGCTTAAGTGAAGTAATGACGATCCAGTATAAAGGAAATACCATGATTACAAAATGCAACGCTAGATACAGCACCTTCAGACCTGTCAGTATGCGTGGCTTCATCTTAAAAATCACCCACCTTTTCCGACTTGGTCACAAACAAATAGAAAATCGTGTACAAGATTAGAATGCCGATCATCGTAACACCAATTGCCGATGCCATCCCGTAGTCCCCGCCGTAAATAATTTTATCCAGCATTAATGAGGATAAAATATGGGTTGTTCCCGCAGGACCGCCGTTAGTCAAACCGTAAATAATCGTTGGATCATTGAATATCCATATCGCTCTGAGCAACGTCGTTGCGATAATCGTAGGAAGAATAAAAGGAAAGGTGACATTAACAAATTTGCGAATGCTCCCCGCTCCATCCATATCCGCTGCCTCATACAAATCAGCTGGCACCGATTGAAGTGCCGCAAGCAGCATGATTGCAAAAAACGCGATCCCGTACCATACATTGGCGATAATGACCGATGACATCGCCCAATCTGGGTCAGAGAGAAAACCGATTCTAGTATCAATAAGGCCGATGCGCATTAAAAGATCATTAATAACGCCCATTTGGGAGTTGAACATCCATTTCCAAATCAAGCCGATTAAGAAACCAGACAAAGCCCAAGAGTAAAAGATAAACCCTTGATATACCCCTCTGCCTTTAAACGGTTTGCGCAAAATCAGTGCAAGTGAGAGGCCAATCAAAAATTGAAACGTTAAGGAGAAAAACACCCAGTATGCGCTATTCGTCATTGCTTTTAGAAACTTAGCATCTTGGAATGCGGTTACAAAGTTCTGGAATCCGATGAATCGAACGTTCGTCAGATCGAACAGAACATAGTTCTGAAACGCCATGACTACCCCTTGCAGGAATGGATAAAACGTAAATATGAGCAGCAACACCAAAGCTGGTAGCAAGCTGAGCAAAATATACGTTCGCTGCTTTCTCAATGCAATCACCGCCCTTGACTTAGAAAATGCGATGGGCGGCTGCTGAGCCACCCATCACTATTTTTCAGATTATTTGTTCATGTCCGCTTTCGCTTTCGCCCAATATTCATTCCACTTCGTTAACGTATCCTCAACTGAAGTTTGGCCTAGTAGCATCGCCTGACCACTTTCCATAGCGACCGTACCCCATTGTCCATTAGCAGGATATTCGAATGGCGGTTTGAAATTGATGAAAGTATCTGGTTTGTTCGTCATATCAAGCAAAGTTTTGTAAGGTCCTTTTTGGAAAAACTCATCCTCTGTAGCCGAAGAGTGGATCGGTACAGTACCATGGCTTTTGGATAGCTGTGTATTCTCCTCAGGGGAGGATAGGAAAGTAATTAATTTCCAAGCAGCTTCTTTGTTCTCCGAGTGTGAAGTGATACCCCAACCTGCTCCACCTGCAGAAATCATCGCTTTGCCTGATGGGCCAGTAGGCATTGGAGCTGTTGCCCATGTGCCTTCTTGCATGTTCTCGCCCAATACTTGAATAACATCTGGATCTTGCAAAAGGAATGCAGTTACACCAGAAGTAAATGCCTGTACTTGCTCTTGGAAGCCCCAGTTAATGGAATCCGGAGGTGATCCTTCTTTGTACAGCTTCACATATAGATCCAATGCCGTTTTGGCTTCTGGAGAAGAGTAGATTGTTCCGCCATCTTTCAGGAACATCGCATCATCAACATTGATCTTGTCTGCGTCGTACGCTTGAATCAATGTATCAGGAACACCGTTGGCACCAGGACCGCCACGGAATGAGAAGCCATAACGGTTCTTCGCAGCGTCCGTCAGCTTAACAGAAGCATTAACTAACTCTTCGTAGGTAACCGGAGCATTGATTCCCGCTTCCTTCAACCAATCTGCACGATAAAACAATTGGCGCTGATACAATCCGTTTGGTATGAAGTAGAGCTTATCCTTGACGGAAGCAACGGATTTGGCAACAGCCGTTACAGTGCCAAAGTCGCTCCATGAGCCTGTATAATCGTTTAATGGCTCTACGTAGTTGTTATTTACGAATTCCGCAACGTTAAGATCGCGTACTTCCAAAACGTCTAGCGGTTGTTTGGCGGCCAACATCGTTCTGATTTTGTTATCAGCCTGATCAAACGGTGGAGAAATCAATTCAACCTTGATATTCGTGTTCTGGGCCATGAATTTGTCGATGCTTGCTTTAATCAATGCTGTACGACTCGGGCTGGTCAAGCTTTCAATCATGCGAAGCGTAATTACTTTCTCTTTACTTCCGCTGTCAGGCTTTTTCCCATCATTTGAAGAACTGCAAGCTGTAGTGAGAGTAAAAACCATTACAGCCGTCAAAGCGGATAACATCCATGTTTTCATTGGTTTACCAAACATATGAATCCCCCTAAAGACGTAGTGTCATACTATCTACCTGTATGATAGGTTAAATATAATGTAAGCACTTTCATCTTGTCAATAACTAATTTTAATTAATAATGACGTATCGTTTCCTCGATAATATCCATCATTTTGTTAAATTCAGCTAATGCATGCTGTACATCATGTTTGGCAATACCATCAAATAACGTACGATGGAACGGATACGTGTTATCAAATAATTCCTTAACGCCGAACGGGCCAGCAAAGAAACGTTTGATTAATTCAGAGATAGATTCATAGACGCTGTGAAGCAGCGGATTAGCGGCAGCATCATAAATATGCTGGTGAAACTTATAGTCAATTGCCGATGTATCCAGACCTCTGTTTTTGCACACATCATACTCTTCTAAACATAGTCTCATTTTCTCGATTTTTTCGTTGCTAATCCGTATAGCAGCAAGCTCTACAGCCTTTCCTTCCAAAGCTCTGCGCACGTCAAGAATATGAAGAAGAAACTTCTTCTCATTCTCAATTTTCACCTTTCCGCTATAGCGATAGGACTCAGAATCATTAACAAATATACCTTTTCCATTCACCACTTTAACAATATCGATAGCTTCAAGATACCTCAGTGCTTCGCGCAAAGAGGAACGTCCTACACCTAATAATTTAGTCAGTTCTTCGGCTGATGGAAGCTTGTCTCCCTCCTGCAAACCTTTAACCTCGATGTATTTTTGAATCTCTTCTGAGACCAACTCATGGACATTTTGCTTCTTAACTTTCTGAATCATTTCTATCATCCTTTTTACCTTTCAGATAGGTGAATCTTATTCGATTATATGTATTTTGTCAATAAAGCGCTCTCTTTTTGCAAGCATTGCTTACAAGCCGATAGAGTCTAAGTTTACCATTTTCACAACTAATATTTTACTAGATGAGAGATGATAACGCTCCTTCGAACATAAAATAAGAAAAACTTGCTTATTTACTTTCTATTTATTAATTTCGGTATTTCCTATTTAATGATAGTAGAATCTTACCTCCATAAGGGAAAGAGGTGCTGCCATGCTTGAGCATATTATTCTAGTTAGCAGCTTTACGTTTATTATTCATTTTGCAGAAACGATTACATACTCTCTTCGATTAGCAGGCGTGCGTATGGGAAAAATAGCTGTCGCTATATCGTTAACCGGCATTATCCTGCTCGTATCGCGAACAGCCAACATGGTGCAAGCACCGCTTATGGGAAAGCTCATCGATTCTGCCAAAACTTCCATGGAGTATTCACTGATTGAGCAATTTCGAATTATAATCTTAAGCGCGTCACTCGGAACAATTGCTGCAATGCTAGCATTTCCAACCGCGGTGATGCTGGCTAGACGAGTCATTGCCCATTTGGAGGTAGCAGGCTCTATCCCAGGCTTGCTTAGAACGACGGTATCCATTGAGAAACTTAAAAACTCGCGTTCACACATCCGGCTGCCAAAGCTGGGAATGCTGGCGCGATTAAGAATTGGCGGCATACCAAAACGATTGTTTCTACTCAACATTATCGTAACTGCGATCTATACCATTGGCGTTCTGGCTGCTTTACTTGCTTCTTCCATTACGACTGAGCATGCGATCGCAGCTTCTCAATCATCAGGACTAATCAATGGGGTAGCAACGATATTGTTAGCACTTCTTATTGATCCTGAAATTGGCTTATTGACGGATAAAGTGCTAAAGGGAGAGAAAAAAAGCGCTGCGTTAACTAAAGTATTCGGTTTGCTTATGTTGTCCCGTGTGATGGGCACCGTGCTGGCACAATTACTGCTCGTACCGGCAGCAACCTTGATTTTGTGGGTCGTATCTAGATAAAAAAGAAAGTTAACTTGCTTGAGGAGGAAAGTCATGCTGTGGTCACATTTATTTTTCAAGCAGGATCGTTATAAATTTTTTCCAAAACATATCGCGATCATTATGGACGGCAACGGGAGATGGGCAACTCGTAAAGGACTGCCACGAAACGTTGGACACTTTTACGGGATGAAAACGATGCAGAAAATCATAAAAAGATCGATTTCGCTAAAGCTTAGCTGCTTGACCTTATATGCATTTTCAACGGAGAACTGGAGAAGGCCCAAAGCCGAGGTTGATTATTTATTGGAGCTGCCTATCAAATATTTTCAGAATCAAACGATCGAAGAACTAAACAAAAAAAATGTAAAAGTAACTTATATCGGCGACATTAGCTCGTTTCCTGCTCATACGGTGGATGTCATTCAGAGAACCTGTGAAATAACGAAGAACAACACTGGCATGCTTCTAAATATGGCTCTTAATTACGGGGGGAGAACTGAAATTCTGCAAGCTGCAAAAAAGCTCATCGCAAGCGGAGCAGACCCGCTCACTTTCGATGAACAATTTGAGAAAACGATCGCTACCTCCGATTATCCGCCAGTTGATTTAATCATTCGGACAAGCGGTGAAAAGAGGCTGAGCAACTTCCTACTATGGCAGGCAGCGTATGCTGAATTATGGTTTACGGATAAAAGCTGGCCGGATTTCAACTATGCCCTATTGAACGATGCGATACAAAATTATTCGAAAAGAAAAGAACGGGAATAATGAACCTGCAAAGACCAAACCCTTCACCTATACGAGGAGAATGGTCTTTTTTGTTTGAAAATCATATTAGTTTTGTTTCGCTATTTCTACAAACTTGGCATTGAATTGCTGAGCAATCTCATCCAAATGTGGAGTCAAAACATTAGATTTTTGTTTTTAAAATTGTAAACTTATTCATTAACGCTGCGATTTCATGGGGGGACCCATCGATCAGTTTGGTAATCGGAGACATATGGTATATTTTCAGAAAGCTGTATACAATCCCTCTATAATTGCGAATAAACTTAACTTGGTTTGCTGGTATTTGCTGGAGCGTCATCATATCTTTCCAGAGCCAGCCTAACTCTTTTGCATTATTGGAAAGACTACACAAATTAAAAAAGAGAACCATGAGGTTCTCTTTTTTTGCTTACCTAATTCATTTCTATACCCTATCAATTACACTTGCTAAAGCCGCACTGCGTACACTGCTTGCAGCCTTCTATATTAATAAGCGCTGCTGAGCCGCAAGAGGGGCACAAATCAACGGAAGGAGTGTCTACAGCAGATGTGGAGATCGCCGGATAATCCGCAGACGCTGCTGCTTCTTCTCTTTGTACTATTTTCGCTGCCGTCTCCTGCTCCGTCCCATTCTCCATATGAATCTCAAGCGATTTTGCAACGGCATCCGCAATGGACTCCACTCGGTTAACTCCGAATCCTATCGCTCCCGATCCGCCGATCCCTTTCAAATGTTTGACGAGCAGCTTCACCTTGTTTCCATGATCGCCATAACGCAGAAATAACGAACACACACGCCCTAATGCCTCAGCCATCGCAAACACATCCGAACCTGCCTTGCCTACGTTCAAGAAAATTTCTGCAGGTGTGCCATTGAGATCATTTATCGTAATATAAGCCATGCCAAATGGTGTGTTCACCTTATAGGTCGCACCCCGCAGCACCTGCGGTCTGCGTTTATACTGCTTATCGAGCTCCTGCTCAGGTTGTGCGGCTGCTGGGATAACGGCTTCCACCAAATCCGCATCAAATGGTGCTTCTGTTTTCTCTTCTTTTGATGACGTAGAGAGAACTTGAACATCACGACTGCCATCTCGGTAAATCGTCACACCTTTGCAGCCGAGCTCAAAAGCAAGCTCATACAATCTTCCTGTTTCTTCCACTGTGAAATCTGCCGGGCAATTCGCTGTTTTGGAAATAGAGCTGTCCACCCAGCGCTGAATAGCCGCCTGTACCCGAATATGATCCTCAGCCGACAAACTCATCGAGGTTACAAAATAATCTGGAAGCTCCTCCCCCGGATGAGACGCCTTCCAAGACGCTGCAATCGGAACATCTTGTTTATCAAAACCAAGACGACTTTGACGATAGTATTCGAATGCAAAATAAGGCTCGATTCCCGTAGACGTTCCGACCATTGTTCCCGTGCTGCCAGTCGGCGCTTGTGTAATGACCGTCACATTTCGCATGCCGTTCAGGGTCACATTGTCGCCAATCTCCGGAAATTCAGCTATCAATTGCTTCATAAATCCGCTCTGAACATATTTATCCGCTTCAAACGCTTGGAACGAACCTTTCTCAGCAGCGATTTCCGAAGACGCCAAATAAGACTCCCTAGCCATAAATCCATACAGCTTATCTAGAAAAACCAATGACTCTGCGCTGCCGTATCGGATACGCAGCTTAATCATAAGCTCAGCTAGTCCCATCGTTCCGAGCCCGATACGCCGCTCAAGCTTTTGATTGCGCTCATTTTCTTCAAAATGATAGGGTGTTTTGTCGATGACATTATCAAGAAACCTTACAGACCAGCGTGTAACTTTAGCAAGTTCATCCCAAGCAACGTCATGCTTCTCTTCATCATAAAACTTCGATAGGTTTACAGCTGACAAGTTACAGACGCCCCAGCCTGGCAAGCCTTGTTCACCGCAAGGGTTCGTACTAATAATAGGATTGAAATACCAGCTGTTCGACATTTGATTATAATACTCCATAAAGACAACGCCTGGCTCGGCTGACTTCCATGCGGATTCAATAATCGCTTGCCATATTTGACGAGCGCGCACCGTTTTGTATGGGATAACCTTTTTGCCAAGCTTGCGCCATGCATCCAGATCGCCGGTCCAGAGCTCGTTATACTCTATATCTTTGGTATCTGGAAATACGAGCTCCCATTCCAAATCTTCCTTTACAGCCCGCATAAAAGCGTTGCTGATACATACCGACAGATTGGCATTTGTCACTTGACCCATCGTTTGTTTGACCGTTATAAACTCTAATACGTCCGGGTGCCAATCATTGATCATAAGCATCAAGGCACCGCGGCGGCTGCCGCCCTGCTCAATGAGTCCCGTTGCATAGCTAAACAACCCGCCCCATGACACAGCACCGCTCGATGAACCGTTAACACCTGCAACTATCGCTCTTCGAGGTCGCAGTGAAGATAAATTCATCCCAACACCGCCGCCGCGCGCCATAATTTCTGTCATCTCCGTGAGCGTTGTCATGATGCCGCCCCGGCTATCCTTCGGTGAGGGAATGACATAACAATTAAATAGCGTCAGCTCTTCACTCGCTCCAGCCCCCGCTGCAATTCTCCCGCCTGGAACCAGCTTCCAATCATCTAATAAGTATCTGAATTTGTCCCGCCATTCCTTTTGTTTCTCTGATCCATCTTCAACGGATGCCATTGCATCTGCAAGACGATCCCACATTTCCTCAGGCGTTTTCTCAATCGTCAGCGTAAGTTTCTCTGTTGTAGACTCCACATGCTCGCCGTTTCTAAGCTTTACGGTCACCTTGCTGCCATCACGGCCGATAACTTCTCCGACTTCCTTGACAGGAAATTTCGGATCATCCTTCGTTAGAACAAGCACGATATCTCCGATCGCCGTTTTACTCGTATCTGCATTTTTCCACGCATATCGATCCAAAAAGATTTTTTCACTAAGGCCCTCAAGCCGATTTCCACCAGACATCTCCATCGCAGCTGCTTCCTCCCTCATACTAACGTGCTGAAGGCATAGGTAAGATCAGATATGCTTTTAGCACAATATATTGTGTCATAAAACCATTATACTATACTACATATTGATTTTCATGCTCATTTGTGGCGAAATTTAGCAAACCTGTCCGCTTACATGCCCACTCTCGTTATATTGCTAGTCCATCCTCTTTTTTAAGCAGCATCTTATTAATATTAGATGAAAAGGCAATACTAATAACAACTTATCCCTTTTACTGCGGAAGGAGCTGTACTAGATGACATTTCAGACGACGCCGCAGGCTGCCTCAGGTGAAGCAGGCACTGCCGCCTTTACTTCTCGCAAGCTTCATCCTTTAGTTGAGCTGCAGCATGACCGCTCTTGGTTTGAAGAACTGCAAAACCGTTTAACAAAAGGCGGCCCATGGGATGATTGGACGTTATATCAGCTCGCTATGGAAGCCGAGCAAGCGAAACGAATTGAAAGCTTCGAAGAATTGTTATGCTTGCGATCTCTTCCAGCCTTCGAGCCAATGGCACATCAAATCAGCACAGCGCGCAAAGTGGTGCATGAGATGGGCGGCCGTGCGATTTTAGCCGATGAGGTTGGGCTTGGCAAAACGATCGAAGCAGGACTCGTGCTCAAAGAATATATTGTGCGCGGTTTAGCTAAGCGTATTCTCATTCTTGTCCCCGCTTCCCTTGTGCTTCAATGGGTGCGTGAGCTTAATCAGAAATTCGGCATCTCAGCCGTAGCTCAGAAGAAGGAGCATACATGGGGATATGATGTAGTTGTCGCTTCTATCGATACCGCAAAGCGTGATCCGCATCGCGAGATTGTGCTTGGAACAGATTATGACATCATCATCATCGATGAAGCACATAAGCTGAAAAACAAGAAAACGACGAACTATCAGTTTGCTAATCTTTTACGCAAAAAATATTGCTTGCTCCTTACGGCTACCCCAATCCAAAACGATATGGACGAGTTGTTCAATCTCATTACACTGCTCAAGCCTGGTCAGCTGGGAGGTCAAAGTGAATTTGCAGCAAACTTTGTTGTCGACAAGCGGCTTCCGAAAAATGAAGATCAGCTGCAGGAAGCACTCTCTGGCGTCATGATTCGGAATCGGCGCGGGGACGGCGGCATTCATTTCACGAAACGTTTTGTCAAAAATATACCGCTTACTCTCTCAGAAGAAGAGAAAGCGCTGTACGACGCGGTGACGGGCTTTGTCAAGGAACGGTATGAAGAAAGCGGCGGCGATTTATCGAGCATGCTCTCACTCGTTACCCTTCAGCGTGAAGTTTGCAGCAGCCGAGATGCGGTTTTTCTAACGCTTGTAAATCTATTTAAGAAAACGTCCGAGGACTCCCCGATGCGTCCAAAAATATGGGAGCTTGTAGAAAAAATTCGAAATATCAAAGCCAATACCAAAGCAGAAAAAGCGATGGAGCTTGTCAAGGAAATGGACGACAAGGTTATCATTTTCACTGAATACAGGGCTACTCAGGAATATTTGCTGCAGTTTTTCCGCGCTCAAAATATGATTGCCGTCCCTTATCGCGGCGGTATGAACCGCGGCAAAAAGGATTGGATGATGGATTTATTTCGCGGGCGCGCGCAAATCCTCATCGCAACGGAAGCAGGCGGCGAAGGGATAAACCTGCAATTTTGCCACCACATGATTAATTTCGACCTGCCTTGGAATCCAATGAGAGTCGAACAACGCATTGGACGGGTGCATCGCCTCGGGCAAAAGGAAGATGTAAAAATCTACAATCTGTGCACAATCGGTACTATTGAAGAGCATATCGTCAACCTATTGCATGAAAAAATAAACCTGTTCGAGCTTGTTATTGGCGAACTGGATCATATTTTGGAACGCTTTGAAAAAGGGGATGGCTCGCTGGAGCAGCGGCTTGCACGCATGCTGCTAGAATCGGGCAACGATACGGATTTAAAACAAAAAATTAATCATTTGGGCTCCTCCCTCAGCCGCATTCGTGAAGAGGTGCTGACAGGCGAAAACCCGCTGCCGACAAGTCCCGACCTGCTAGTGAATTTGGATACGCTTGGACAAACCGTGGAGGTGCAGCCTTGAACGAAAAACAGGTGCACAAATTTGTAAACCGCTATTTAGAAGCTACCGAATGCTCAATTTTAGAAAAATCACCAAGCCATTTCACGGTGAAGCTCTCTCCTCACGCCGACCGTGAACTTACGAATCGTCCCTACTACTGGAGCTTCGTCGATCGTGTTAACGCAGAACCAGAGACGATGACGTTCTTGTTTGTTACGGACAAAAACAAATATGACGCTGCCGAGGAGCTCAAAAAAATTGAAGTCGTGAACACCGAACAGGATGCTGCGCTGAACGCGCAAGATACAGCAGCGAATGTCGCTCTTGGGCGTTCGCTAGGCTTCATTCACGGCAGCTTGGCAGCACCCGTTCGCATTCCGCGTGAAGACTTGTTTTTTGGCGCACGCAAGCTCGAGCAAATATTTGATGCTGCAAAAGCTAAGGGCAGCTTCGTCCATTTGTTTCAGGAGCCAGACAAACGCTCGAACAATCCCTTTACCTCGACCCCTTACACAGCATGGCTGTCTGTCAATATGCGGGTAGAGTTCGCTTGTGATCGCAAGCGCGAAGAAATTCATAGCTACGGTGTCTCGCTCGCGACTGGCCAATGTGTGGAGCATTTCTACGATCGCTTGCTTACGCACAAGCTTACGCCTCGCCTGCCGGCAAATATTCACATTACCAAAAATGGCCTCTCCTTCAATAAAGCGCTTAGCATTGTAGAACAAATGCTGGAGCGCAAGCTTCGCAGCTATGATTACAGCTGGGCTGAGAGTGCATCAGCAAGGTTGAAGGAAGAGCTTGACCGAATTAATGGCTACTACGAGCCGCTTGTTAAGAATGCAATCGAAGAAAACAAACCAGCGATTGAGGAGCAATTCGCTCAGCGTCAATCCGAAATCAGATGGCAATATGAGCCTAGGGTGACTGCGTCCGCCATTAACTGCGGCATCTTTCATCTCGAGGGTATCGATTGACATGGATCTGACGTTATCCGCAGCAATACGTCAAAAAAAGGCGGTCACAAGGCCGCCCTTACGCGACAGGTTGCAACAGCCTTCTTAAAGCTTGTCCTATACAATGATATGGAGGTGATTAATTATGCCAAAAAAATTCATCAAGCTTACAGCGGCATGTGTTTTGACCGCTATTGTATTGTATGCAGGCGGATTGCAGCCACAAGCTGCTGCGGCCGTTTCTAATCCTACAACCGTTTATGAGCCTGTTCAGCAGCAAGCGCAGCGATGGGTTGAAGAACTAGCTGTACAGCCTTCTTTTGCCGCGTGGAAGAAGTCGACGCTTATTGTTTCTCCTATTGGCCCTGGAACGCATAGCTGGCTTGTGCTTGTCATGCAAAATAAAAATACTGTCGGTTATCTTGTCATTAATGCGGTGGAGTCAGGTGGATATCAGCTAGGCGAATATGGAACAAACAGTCATCCATTATTCGATGAAAGTACCCTTACCAGAGCGATTAAGCAACTTGAGCTTCTAAAGCCTGCAACCCAAATTGATCGAATATATGTTCATCCTCTCCTTGCCGCATGGAAAATAACGACAGAGAAAGAAACGTATTATGCAGATGCTGTCAGCGGTGAATCGCTCCCTGCCAAGAAGGAGGATTGGACAAATGCTGCTGCAACTAAGCTTGATAAAGCGGCTCCATTACTTAACACTCAGAAAGCAGTCCTTATTAAACATGTTTCGCTGCCGTCATTTAATCCATTCGATAAGCTTCCCTGGCTAACGAATAAACCCATCACAGTAAGCTCTAATTCCTACACACCTCTCTTTGCCAAAATAAACAACAAAGAACAGCTCCGCTTTACCGCTGAGCTGTTTGATGGCCAGATGTTATATGTCTGGTCTGTCGTCGGGTATAACAAATGGGATAACGGTCAAATCTATGTTGCTCTTGAAGCAAGCGAGGATGGTTCTGATCGCCGCTATATTCCCCTTCAGCTTTTAATCGAGCTTGGTCACTTTTACCGATGACGCTCAGCCCGTCCACGCCACCATAACATTACACTCACTGGTCCCCATCCGAACCAACGCGTCAGCCAAGGCTCTCTCCGAGATTTGGCTAATACGTTGGTTTGTTTCCGTTCTTCCCTTGGTGTCTCTATATAATTTATAAATTTTTCGGTCATAAATTTTACGTATTCATCGCCTTTTGCCATGCTAATCAGTCCTTTCAATACCGTATGAATTAATAATTTAAGTTTGCCCCTTAACCATCCAATCTAAACATGCATGAGTTTCCCTCCAAACAGCCACGCTAACCGTATGTCAAAGAAATCTGGAGGAACAATCAGCATGTTTCGTAAAATGGCACTAACCTTTGTTGTAATATGGCTGGCTGCTTCCAGCAGCTCATCCAGCGCTTTTGCATGGCCACTTTTGCCGGTAGGCTACAATCAAGATTGGGCGCTTCCGTCAACTGTCGTCATCATTGATGCTGGGCATGGTGGGATTGACGGGGGAGCCTCATCAGCTGATATTTTAGAAAAGGACATTAACTTAGCTGTTGCGCGTAAGCTGTATTTTATTTTGCGAAGCCAAAACATACCGGCTGTACTCAATCGAACCGGCGACTATGCACTCAGTGACGATAATCGTTGGCATAATTCACGCTCAAGACATCGTAAAGATTTATCGCAGCGCCGGCAATTAACCGATGAAATTGAAAGTGAACTGCTCATTAGCTTGCATGTCAATTGGTCTAAGAAAAGTATGCAGAAAGGCCCTTTAGTACTGCATCAGAGCAGCGGTGAAAGCTCATTGCTTGCATTTTGCATACAAGATGCACTTAATCGACAACAAAATACGGCTTTCCTCCCAAGGGAAGGAAAACCGTTTTATTTACTTAGAAGGGTACAGGACCCTGCTGTAATTGTAGAAATGGGCTTTATTAGCAGCGAGCATGATCGTACGATGCTGACAGATCCGCAGCGTCAGCAAGAAGTTGCTGAAGCCATTGCCTTAGGGATTAGGCAATACAAGTGGATCGTTCATTGATTCTCCGCCAATAAGCGCAGTCAGCTTCACGAATCTCACAGTAGGCTGCATCGCAGGTATGGACTGATGAAGAACCGAGGAGGTATATTTCCCAGGAGCTCCAACATGTCCGATCGTGATGCAGCTGTCATGTGACTCCAAATGCTTGCGAAGCACGCCGATTTGCTTAGATATATGCTGAACGGTATAAACGTCATCAAGAAAAACATCATTGGAGACTGTCGGCACGCCCAGCTCTTTGGCTAATTTGGGAACAACCGTTTTGAAGGTGGTCCGGCTATCTAGAAAAAAGAGCCCCCGCTCCTTGCACACGCTTAGCACAATTCGCATCATTCGTTCATCTGCTGTCACCTTTGAGCCCATATGATTATTCATGCCAATGGCATGAGGCACATCGTCAATGGCATCCTCTACCCGTTTACGCACCTCTGCATCGCTTAAATCAGTCGTAAGCGCTCCAGGGCCCAACCAGCTTTTTAGTCCTTTGTTCGGTTCCATCGGCATATGAACAATGACATCGTGGCCAAGCCTATACGCTTCCTCTGCATCCTTCTTAGTCGTTGGCATAAAAGGCATAATCGCCGCTGTAATTTTGACTGGAAGCTTCATCATTTCCTCTGTTCCGCTCATGTTATTGCCAAAATCGTCAATTACGATTGCCACTGGCTTCCGTTCATCCACCTGCGCAGCCGCACTTATCCCTTTAGCTGAACTTTGAGCAGAAACATGATTATAGCTGAGCGGGCTCGTAGCAGCTGAAAATGCACTCAGCAGCAAGACTGTCGCAGCTGTCTTAGCAACCGATGACCATCTCATTTTACGAAATTTCTGTATTTCTCTTTCCTCAATTACATTATGCTGTCTGCTCATTGCTGCACGCACCTTTCACCGTTTGCTGTTATTGTTTGTGAAAATGCTGGAAAATATGCGAATGCAGCATAATATCAGAAGCATAAACCTAACTTATAAATATATAAAAAAAAGAGACCTGATTTAGGCCTCCCTTGTCATTGAATCCTATTTATAATTTGTTCGAACTTAAATTTCTGTGAGCAATTTAGTTACATACAACTTGTTGTTTAAGCGTGAGTGACTGGATGAGGAGCGAATGATACTTTTCCGCCTGTTAATGATGCCACTCTTGCCAATGAATGTACAAGATAACCATGCTCGATCAGCTTTTCACGACCTGGCTGGAACGCCTTCTCGATTACGATGCCAATTCCGGCTACCGATGCACCCGCTTGCTCAACGATCCGAGCCAATCCAAGTGCTGCATCACCGTTCGCTAGGAAGTCATCTATAATGAGGACACGATCTTCAGCTGCCAAAAATTTGCGTGAAACAGTAACTTCACTTTCCTCTTGCTTCGTAAAGGAATAGATTTTCTCGGTATAGAGATCATCTTTAAGTGTCAGTGACTTGCGTTTACGCGCAAATATTAATGGCACGTTCATTTGCAGAGCGGCCATAACCGCAGGTGCGATGCCTGAAGACTCCAGTGTGAGCACCTTCGTAATTCCTTGTGCTTCGAATAGGGAAGTGAATGTTTTACCTATGGCAAGCATAAGCTGCGGATCTACTTGATGGTTTAAGAATGAATCCACCTTCAATACATTGTCATTAAGGACGATTCCTTCTTGCATAATTTTTTGCTCTAATTGCTCCACAGCATTTTCCCCCATTTTTATAAAATATTGTTGACTATTCCAGCTTGTTCATGATACGATATTTTTTGTTAAAACATGTTTTGCGGTCGTGGCGGAATTGGCAGACGCGCTAGATTCAGGTTCTAGTGGTGTAACAGCCGTGGAGGTTCGAGTCCTCTCGACCGCATCCTTATTGGGTTTATAGACTATTTTAGACGATGTTTAATCTAGTGGTCAATATGAGACAACATTTTGTAAATTTAAACCACTTTGTTATCATGACACTTAATTCATGATAACGAAGTGGTTTTTTTGTTGCGTAATTTTGCGATTCACTCATTTTTATTGAAAATAAATGTTCATAAAAGTCAGTTTTCATTGGCTATTCAATCGTTCATGTGGTGATTGGTTAAATGAGCAATCTCTATTACTCTCTCCATTGTAATTCCTTCTCTTTGTTCAACTGCAAGGGGATGATCCGTCTGTTCCAGTTCTATTAATGGAACGGCGCCAACTTCTTGTGTATGTACCATTGTTTTCAACGACAGTGTTGATATTGGATATATTGAAAGTTCCGTCGACAACCAACCAAAATATGGCTGCTCATTTTCTCTTCCTTGTACATTCAATAATTCATTGGATTTCAAAAAATTTTCGCCACTAAGTGAAACCCAAACACTCCATATAAATTTTTCATTACTATTAATAATTGGTATTTCAATGTGTCCTCTAATATAAAAAAACTGTTCATCAATTACGCAAAAATCTCTAATTAACTCTGTTCTTTGCTCTTCTGGCACCTTGTAAAAATAGTCTGGTGCTTCAATTCCGTAACATAAAGGGACTTCTCTTAATTCGTTGTTGCAATGAGGGCATTTCATCGTTTCTACTCCTGCCTGTTTTCTAATATTTAATAACCACTAAATTATGTTAATTCTTAAAGCACTTTACTTCTATATTTTACCGCATATAATTGCATTTTCTCAATAATAATCCGTTCTATTGTACCATATTGCATTTCATTATTCAGTCATAAAAACTACTAGGTCAACAACGGTTGAACGAAATTAATTGTTGTATATTAATTCATTTATATGCATAATAATTCCTAAGAATAAACTAATAACTGGAGGCATTATGCTATGAACATATCGTGTGAATCGGATAACATATTAGATTATTTGGAGGAAACAGAAGTCATCGATTTCAGTCATCCGGCAATCAACGATTTATCAGATGGATTATTTTCTAGATCTTCTAACGAAGTCGATTTTATAAAAAATGCTTACGAATTTGTTCGAGATCAAATAGCGCACTCTTGGGACATTCAAAGCAATCGGATAACATGCAGCGCTTCAGATGTCCTATTTTATAAAGAAGGTATTTGTTACGCCAAATCAAATTTATTATCTGCACTGTTAAGAAGCAAAGGGATTCCAACAGGATTTTGTTATCAGCGACTTACAATCGGGGATACACCCGACACAGGATACTGCATTCATGCTCTTAATGCCGCTTTTATCAACAGCATTGGAAGATGGGTTCGCTTTGATGCTCGTGGAAATAAAGCCGGCATTGCTGCGGAGTTTTCTTTAACTGAAGAAAAATTAGCTTTTCCTATACGGCAACAATATAACGAGATAGACTATTTAGAAATATATAAACAGCCTAACTCTAAAACGATTCAAGTACTTAAACAAAGTACAAACGCTATTCATATGTATTTGAATGGATTGCCTTCCGAGCTTTAGCTTCATTTCCAGGCACTTTTCAGCATCCATAAGTATTGTTTAATAACCGTCGGGTGGAGCACTTAGTCTTGTATCCGGTCTAAAATATTTAATATAGTGGTGGTAAAACGCCGTTTCTTCAAACCCAAGGCTTTCATATAACGTTTTCGCAAAATTACCTTTTGCAACGTCAAGGATTACCTTTTCTTCACCCCTGCTGATGATTTCATTAACCAGGTATTTCACAAAAACTCTTCCATAACCGCGTGATTGATGTTCTATGGAAATTGCAACGGTACATATTTTATTTCCTTCAATTTTTCCTATGGCTACTATAGTATTATCAACTATCATTACAAACATATTATTTTTATTTTGTGCAAACTGCTCGCGTTCCCATTCCACAGGCTTATAAAAAAACGAAGGATACAATCCTATACGCTGTCGCATATGAAAGAAAGCTAATTCGCAAATTCTATCCCATTCAAAATAATCATTCTCTTCATAATTTCTAACTATGATGTTATCTGAGGGGAATGATTCACCCTTACGCTCCATAATGTATGAGGATAAATATAATCTGTATCCGTTATTGTCCAAAAGACTGATTAAATCAGTGTCATGATGAGAACATGTAAATAGGGTATGCTCTACTTTTTCATTTGGAATAAGCATTTTTTCATATTCTTGTATTAGCATTGAGCCGATATCCGCTGCATCATGCTCTTTGTTAACATATAATATGGCCTGAGGTTTTCTGCCGAAACCATTAAATGAAAGAAACCCAATGCTTGAAGTATTATTGAGTGCAACCAAAATATTATCTTTGTTACTTTTTTCATCATTATAAAATATATTCAATAGATGATTGTAGTTAAGCAGCATGCGTTCGATTTGAGCTTTATCTCTTTGAGGATCATATTTTTGTATAATAATTTGGTTCAATTCTCACACCTCGATTCTGTTTTAGTTCAATCCATACACTAGTCAAAAACTCTTTCGAATTTCTCATTCTTAATTAAATGTCCAATTAGCTCTTCAATACTTCAACAAAACTCTATTAACTCTTAAAAAAATAAATTTTTTATGCTGTCATTGATTTTCTTATCTACATTTTCTCTATCAGCACTGCCTTGATCGTAGGCTTTATTTAATTCTTCAGCAATTTTCTCAGCAAAAAATATATCCGTCATTCCTTTTATGATCTCTTTTCGGCCAGCTACAATATCCCATTTCTGTTCTATCGCATTCAATCTAACTTCATAACGCATCGAATGATCTCCTCCAAATATAGCTCTTATTATAAGATGAAATGATTACCCTTTTCTCCCAGTATACAATAAACCCAACACCTTGGCGGTATTGGGTTTATTGTTTTTGTATCGCTTTCAAATTATAGCAACTCCATTACTTCAAATAAGGATTATTTGCAATCAACTTCACCGTTCGCTCTGCCAAATGAGAAAGAGGCACGATGCCGAAGCCATCTACGCCTGAACGAATTTTATCGTTTAACGGCTTTACCCATTTCTCGGGTAGTTGGCTCGCACCTTTTTGCATACCTACGATAGAACCTGAGGTAGCCGCATTGCAATCCGTGTCAAAGCCCGAAATGATTGCTAAACCTATTGTTGCTTCCAGGTCACCTTCACCATACAGCAGAGACGCGGCTACAATCATCGCATTTGAGATCGTATGGCACCAATGATGTGCATTGCTTTCATCATATTTATGGTGGATACGCTCTACTACTGAATCAAAGGTCATCTGCTCCTCATACCAGCGTAACACCGTCCGAATATCGTCTGCAAGCCTGCAATTTGCAGGAATTTGACCGAGACCGGCTCTGATCACATCCTGCCTGTTGTCCGTCACAGCAGCCATTGCCAGCATAGCTGCAGTCCACATGGCGCCGTAGATGCCATTTTTCACATGCGAGATCGAAGCATCTCTCCAAGCCATTTCAGCTGCTTTCGCTGGATTCCCAGGATTAATGTAGCCATACAAATCAACACGAATCTGAGCGCCAATCCACTCTCTATAGACATTGCGATATGTAGCTGAGAGTGGTGGATCTAAGCGATTAACGAGATTTCGGTAAGCAATGCGTTCTGCAGTACAGGTGCGCAGCAATGGCAACAGGTTAAGCCATGTTTCTGCTACATCGTCAGGAGAGAAGTCATAGCCGAATTTTTCTAATACAGCAAGGCTGATGATCGTATAATTCATATCATCGTCCTCGACCATATGCTTCACATTATTAATCCAGCTTACGAGCTCGTTTCCATACGACCCGCCCTCGTTGATGACGCCGTACTTTTCCGCAATTTCCGGATCAATTTCGGATGAAATATAATAATGAACTGGTAAATTGTTTGTTTCCTTTAACAAGCCTGTAATTCGTTCCTTTCTCCACCCTTCGATCGGCTGCCCCAATAAGCAGCCTGCGGATCGACCGAGCCAGGCACCATACATTTTATCTGCCAAATCTTCATAAAGAGCAGGTTGTTGCACCGGAAATTCGGCAACTGGTCTTTCCGCTACTATTTCCGGCAGGTTAGAGGGCTCAACAAAAGGGAAGTCAGCTCTTAAAGGCAGCTTCCCCATTTCGTCGATATAAGCCGCAGCCATTTGTTCACGTTGCGGGTCATTCCACTCCATGGAAGCCAGCTTCTCATACGTAGCAGCCAATTCTGCGCTGATCTGTTTCCCCTCGTCCATTGCCTGCTGCCTTTCAATTTCAACATGATGGCTGTATTGCAAGTAGTACTGTTCGGAGGCTTTCATGAACGGCATTCACTCCTTTCAGGAACCTTATTATAGCTGCAAAATCATACCGTCAAAAGCTACTATGATATCCTCTTGATCAAAAAACTGCGTAAGATCATCGTGCAGCAATTCTATATTGTGAGAGAAATGTGTGACCACAACCTTGCTATCCGGGCTGAATATCCCATTGCTGCGTAACCGGTTCCTAATATCAAGAACGGCTGCGATGTTGAGATGTCCGCCTGTAAACGGCAGATGGCCGTTCGTACAATCCAATATGGTGAGGTCCAATTTCGTCTGTTCCAGCCATCGCCATGTTTCTTCAGGAAGAAGCCCGGTATCGTGTCCATAAAAGATACGCTTCCCATCCTTTTCGATTAGAAAGAGCAAACAGGTTTCATCGGGATCATGATTTGCCGGCAGCGCCGTCACCTTGGCGTTTCCGGTATCGACGGTTTCGAACAGATCTATTTTTCGCAGCACCAACCGCTCTGCATCTGGTCTGCCAACAGCATCCCGGCATTTGCGAATGACAGCATCGTGGCCGTAAACATGCAACGGCGCATCCAATCCATGAGCATAAACAGGCATCCGCATCTCTAAATCCTCTGCACGAAGATGATCCAGATGCGTGTGCGTGATGAACAAATCCTTCACAAGACCGAGATCGATGCCGCCCGTCAAAACATGATGAAGCGTATCTGGCGGAAAATCAACCTTTAACACGCCATCAATAAGGACGGAGCTCCGTGTTCTCACATTTTTACCGCCAAGTTCTCTTGCCTTCAAGCAGTGCACACAACGACAAAACATCGCTGGAAAACCTTCCGCAGCAGCAGTGCCAAGAAAATGCACCTTCACGATATATCTCCTTCCAAATCGTTTTTAAGTTTTGGTCGTAGACACAATCAACTAACTATCCTTTATCATTTAATGCTTTCTTAAAGGCCTGCCACTATTCGTGTTACATGATTAACCGCTTCAATAGAGCCAAGCTTAGGCTCTTCTTCGCCTTCGAACTCTACGGTAAGCCACCCGTCAAAACCTGATTTTTTCAGCTCGCCGAAAATATACTTCAAATCGACAGCGCCTTCTCCAGCAATTTTCCCTAGAAACAGCTCCCCCGTTAAAGCCCTAGTGACGCTGCCAGCCGTACCTTCCGGCACTGGTAAAAAGTCCTTAACATGCACATGACCAACATACCCATTCAGCTCATCAATCGCATCGCTAGAGCTTTGGCCAACGAGCAGAAAATTTCCGGTATCGAACGTGCTTCGCAGCGCCTGGGAATTAACCTGTTGGATAATAGCCATAACCTGGTCGCTGCGTCCTGCAAATAACCCGTGATTTTCTAGGCAAAGTGTGACACCCTTCTGTTCGGCATAATCAGCCGCTGCACGAAGTCCATCAATTACGAATTGCATTCCCTGCTCAAACGATATGGAGTCATTGGGCAAATCCCCTGAGAATACACGAACGACCTTGGCTCCAAAATGAACAGCTGCGTCGACAGCATCCGTTACTTCCTTTAATTGTGCTTGCCTTTGTGAATCATCTGCTACCACAAAGTTGTTGCACGCGCTGAAGCATGCAACCTGCAACCCATATTTACGAAGCGCTTCATCAATTAATGGGATATCCTTCTCCTTTTCCTTCCAAAAACAACTGAGCAGCTCCACTCCCTTAACCCCTGTCTCGGAGGCAAATGCTAGAAAATCAACGGTATCCCATTTTCCTTCATACCAATATTTATGCACGCTCCACATACTCAAGCTAACGTTCATACCAATCACGCTCCTCATGGAAATTAGAAGTGCCAAATCAAACTTGATAGTCTGCTGAACGATATATTGCTTCAGTCAATTGGATAACCTTCCTAGCATATTCTCCCGATACCAATATTTCATGTTCTCCTCTGATCGCGTCAATGAAGCTTTTATCCTGATTCGTGCTTTGAGCTGGCAGCTGAACTGGCAGAACGCCATCCTTATAGGTTGAAATCTCAATTCTGCCATTCTCGAGATAGATCACGCCTAAATCGCCGCAGAAGGAATAAAACTCCTTATAGCCCGGTACATAACCAATAATGTTCAGCGCAGCAATGGCACCCTCTTCAAAGGTGATGCTCGTAAAAGAATCGATTTCCACCGGTGCACCATGGCTGCTGAGGGTCGACTTCACCTCAAGCGGTGTAAGGCCTGTCGTCCATAACAGAACGTCAATAATATGGCTGCCTGAATCCATTAGCATACCGCCTCCAGAAAGCGCAGCATTTTGTCGCCATGTGCCTGTTTGGCTTCGTTTCCAATCCTGATAGAGCGTTGCGTTAATCGAGCTTAGTTTGCCTATTACGCCATCTGCTATCGCTTGGCGAATAAAGATGAACTCCGGTTGGAAATGCCTTTGGTAGGAAACCTGAAGCAGCCTCGAATTTGCCTCTGCAGCGTTTATTAATTGTTCAGCTTCTTGGGAGGTGCAGGTCATCGGCTTCTCAATCAAGACATGGCAGCCTGCATTCAATACATCAAGTGCTTGGGCAAAATGCAAAGTATGCGGTGAGCATATAATAACGGCATCCAAACCGCCTTCTTCGAGCATTTCTTTATGGCATGCGTATCGTCGGGTATTGGTCAAATGGAATGTGGATAGAAACTGCAGAGCAGACTGTTCATTTGGGTCTGCCACTGCAACGATTTCCACGCCTTCCAGCGCTTGCATCTGACCAGCATGAAGCTGTGCGATACCGCCAGTACCTATAAAACCAATATGAATATTTTGCATATATTCATCTTCACTCCCCATGAGTAATGATTGCAGCGTTCTTGCTCAATAAACTCCTAGAATGGACAATCTCGTACCATTTGGAATCACATTTGCGGGTCTATCCTTAAACAACCAACTCTCCGGCGTATCACGAATATCACTTAGCTCTAGCACAAATGAAGCTGCCGGCAGCTGTTCCGAACGAAGAATAACTCTATTTCCATCAACCGCTATACTATCCCATACCAGAGAAATAGAAGCGCCGTTATTCCAAAGCTTGTAGCAGGAATCATTCATAGCCGAGTGTTCGTCAATTCGTTTGTTGAATGAAATCACAATTTCGTTTCTGCTTCTCCGTTCAGTAAGCATGGGAAACGGCTTATGATCATACATATAACCGCCTGTATGATACTCATAAGCTGTCCAAGATGCATAGCCGAGCGCAAAAGCCGTTTGACTGAATGTCTCCAGCCATTCCCCGCTTTTAATCATTGGTTGTGCAGAACCGATATCCGCCTGAACGGCTAATGGCAGCTCGGGAAATCGCTCCTTAATCTGATCGACAAAAGGCTGGTAGCCTTTTACGTAATCAGCTGGCAGATCTCCACGCAGCCAATCGGGCCAATGCGTTTGCAAGAAATGGATATCCGGGTTTACCTTTTCAATCATCGATGGAGCATCAAGGCCTTGGTCTTCACGGAGTCGTTCGACGCTATCCTGTCCTGCATTAATCGCAAGCGACCAAGTGGCAACAACGATATCTGGCCTAACCTCACGAACGCCTCCTTCTCCATTTATCATTTCATTTATAAAGCCATTGACTGCTTCTACACGGAACTCGATCCACTTGTTGTAGGTTTGAACATCCCGAAGGTAATAGTTAGGAGCAGCTGCATTTGTAAAATCAGGCATATCTACGCCGTAACGTGCTCGGAACGCCGATTTTGCAAGCGGCCCAACATCACCGTAAACCCCTCTCTCAATCCCGCCCCACTCTGGAAAATACGGCTCGGCAATTTCTATCCCGTCGAAAGGATACTCCGTCACAAGCTTAGCCATCGCTGATTTTTTCCACTGCACGTAGCCTTCACTAAATGGCGACAATCGCCAGAAGCCGTCATTCGGCTCCTTAAGCAGCTTCATCTGCCAAGAAGGCCATTCTTCTGGAAACCTGTCGGTAGAGAAGGTACCGTTTCCTATCACCATCGCCCACACCGGAATTCCATTTTGACGGAAGGCAAGCAGCAAGTCCTTCTGAATGACATGTTCATTTACAACAAAATAATGGACGCTTTGATACCCTGCAAGCATAATTTCTTCAACAATACTCTCTGGCGACCTTTGCTGATAATAGGGAAATGAGGGATCAATCTGGATGCTAGGACCAGAAACGGCTTGGTTGCGAAATGAGTCCTTAAACAACGTAGACAACCAGTTATACCTCCTTTTTCCAATTTCACTTGTAGTGTACCACCTATTAATTGATAACGGAATATTTTTTTATTTATTTTAAATTTTTAGAATAAATCCTCCAATCATCACAATTACGACTTTTCTAGTAAAACGAGACCACGCCTCATAAATGATCATCCAATAGCTGATGTGAGATCTCATAATCCAATTTTTATGACCATTTTAGAGAAAAAATCCTTTTTAAATTTTTTTTATAAAAAAATATTCCATACACTCTGCTTGATGTATAATAGGTGTAATTCATCATTTATCCATAAATGGAGGTCATTGTATGAGTAAAGTCGTTTACCTTCCGCTAGACGAACGTCCTTGCAATGCAAAATTCCCACAAATGATAGCTGCAATCAGCGATCTCTCGCTCGTCGCTCCGCCACTAGAATTGCTCGGAAGAAAGAAACAGCCTGCCCGCTATGAAGGGGTACATGATTGGCTGTTGCAGCAAACTGCTAATGCAGACTATTTGATACTTTCCGTTGATATGCTCGTTTACGGCGGCATTGTTCCTTCCCGTCTGCATCAATTATCGCTTCAAGCATGCATGGAACGTCTCCAACTGCTTGAGCAGCTGAAGCAGCGCAATCCGGCACTTCGCATTTATGCGTTCAATTTAATTATGAGAGCCCCAGCTTACAACAGCAGTGACGAGGAACCTGATTATTACGCGCATTATGGACACTCGATTTATCGCTATGGCTGGTTAAAAGACAAGCAGACCTCCGAGCTGCTGAACGATGATGAACAAAACGAATGGCTTCAGCTTCATAGTTCTATACCAAGCGCCATTCTAAATGACTTTCTACAGCGCAGAGAAGCGAACTCACAAGTAAATGAACATATGATCACGCTCGTACAATCCGGCATCATTGATCATCTTGTTATTCCTCTGGACGATAATTCGAAATACGGCTTCAGTCCGATGGAGCAGCGCAAGCTTCTTATCTCGGTAGAGCAGTACAATCTCATGGATAATGTGCTTATTTACCCTGGTGCTGACGAAATAGGAAGCATCTTATTTGCCAAGGTGTTTTGCACGATCAAAAAATATCAACCTGAGGTTTTTGTTCGTTACTCCTCGACACTTGGGCCAACGATCATTCCGAAATACGAGGATCGCAGTCTGAATGAAAGCATAAAATCTCACTTAACTTCAGGAGGCGCCTTCATGGGTGATTCCTCGATGACAGCCGATTTTGTACTTATGGTACATTCTCCTCCAGTGTCTTCGCATGATGCAGCTGAATCACCAAATTTATACCGGGATCGTCACCGTTCCTACTTCTCTGAGGTACATATAGCTGAATTCGTTACGGCGATTGAAGCGATAGCTAATAAAGGCTGCATGGTCGCACTGGCGGATGTCGCTTCATGCAATGGCGCCGATAATAGTCTCTTAAAACTGTTATCCAAGAAAAACCTAATTTCCCGCCTCTCCGCTTACGCTGGCTGGAATACGTCCGGCAATACACTCGGAACGGTGATAGCGCATGCCATCGTAGCTTCCTACTATCGCCAACAAAGCAATAACCAAGAATCAAGCACACAGATGAGCGAGCATTTCATGCTCTATCGTTTGATTGAAGATTGGGGTTATCAAACAATCGTAAGACAGGAAGTCGCTCATCACTTGCCAGAGCTCGGAGCCAACTACTTCGATGTGAGCCAAGTTAAAGAGCATGTATCTCAGCTCATCACCCAAAAGCTGCAGCGCTTCTGCAATGATTATTTAGCTGAACTCGCTGAGGGCAGAATCGACGAAATAAAAGCCGATCTCCCTTGGAATCGCATGTTTGAAGTCGATTTATCCTTATAATACAGCGCTCGCAAGTGATTAACATCAGATATGAAAATGCTGTTCCTAGGCTTGCCCGATGGAACAGCATTTTTATTAACCCTTTAAAGCTCAGCTGAACTGAATTTCTTCACCTTTCTCTGCTGATTCGTATATGCCGCACAGCATTTTCATCACCTCAAGACCATCTTGTACTGGACTTAAGGTCTCTTTTCTTCCGAGGCAGCTGTCGATGAAATGGTTGATTTCATTTTGGAATCCGCTGGCGAAATCAAAGCCTAACTGGTCAACCTGCGGCGTAATGTTCAGAATCGTATCATGTTTCTCCGCAACGATGAACAGCTCCGGCTCGATTTCGGCGCCACCTTTGTCACCAAAAATTTTGACGGTAATCTCATCCTTTTTGGCATGCAGCGTAAAGCTTACATCAACCAAAAGTGATGCCCCGTTGTCGAAACGGATAAGCGCGTTTGCCAGATCCTCAACGGTGTTTTTGCTGGAATCATAGTCGGATGCTTTGTAAAACGATAGATTTTGAACATTTGCCCGATTCCCAAGCTGACGATAAGTATTGCCGCTGATCGACTTTACTTTCGGCTTGCCCATTAAGTACCAGCATAAATCAATAATGTGTACGCCAAGATCGATTAAAGGTCCGCCGCCCGAACGCTCCTTGTCAGAGAACCAACCGCCTGGGTTCCCTAACCTTCGCAAACAAGTCGCCTTTGCATAATAAATGCTGCCAAGCTCACCTGCGCTGATGAAACGCTGCAAAACGTCTGTATTCGATCCGTATCGCCTCACGAAACCAACCTGCAAAACCTTGCCGCTATTTTTCACCGCTTGCTCTACCCGCTCCGCTTCTGCAACGGTTTTGCAAAGCGGCTTCTCTACGAGAACATGCTTGCCGGCCTCTACGGCAGCAATGCTAATTTCAGCATGCGAGTTGTTCCATGTGCAAATGCTTACTGCATCGATTGCTGGATCAGCAAGCAGCTCGCGGTAGTCCGTGAACACCTTTTGCGCGCCAAATCTAGTCGCTTTGTTTTGGGCACGTTCTTCATTTAAATCACATATGGCATAGAGGTTAACTTCTGGATTGCCTGCATACGCATTCAGATGAACCTCCGAAATAGAGCCTGCCCCGATCACGCCAATATTCACTTTTGTCATCGTTTATAACGCCCCTTTATAAATTGATAGGTCAAATCATAAATATCCCTTTTTTCCGGCTCCTCCGCATATGCTGCATCAAAGAGCAGCTTAACGTCTTGATAATAACCTTTAAATACATCCCCGCTATAACCATATCTCGCGCCGCCTGCCAAATAATTTTCATATTTTGCGCGGAAATCGCCATTGCTTTCAAAAACTCGAGAATCGACCTCGATCTCTACGCCCATGCCGGCTTGTTTGGCCATGTTGGCTGCGATCCCGACTCTCGATTCGCCTGTCTTAGTAAAAAAGTGATTAGGCTGCATTGCTGCTGCGTCAAAGCCTAGCTCCTTCCATTTCCAATACAAGCTGGCCCTGTAATAGGGAATCCAGAAAAATTTCAGCCCTTTCGCGCGAACCATATCTCCCGTCCAGCCAATCAGCCCTTCCTCGTAGGGAACACTCGTATTCACTGCTTCATTCATCCAATAGAGCGCCTTCAGCTCGAGAAAGGGCAAGTCAGCACGCTCCCAGCGCTCTAGCAGTTGACCAATATACCACTCAAGCGCTTTTTGTTTATTTCGAGTCGCTTCCACTGCTGAAACAATTGTATGATCGAAGCAAAGCGAGTTGCCATCATCGCTTATTGCTCCAAAGTTCTGCTGATTCGGAGCCGGATAGGGAATCATGAGCACAACCTTCATTTTATGCTTTGGGTCTGCGAGTTGCAGCGCTACCTCCTCCATCGCTTCATTTAAAGCCGACAGTTCACCTGATTCCCCAAAGGTCTTATCCAAGTACCATTGCCAGTCTTTTTCATCGTTTGGATGCTCCTCTGATTCTTCAAATCCATTTGAAGAATGAGACCACTTGGCTAGAAACAAAGCCCCGTCAAACAGCCATTCGAGCGGCTTGCCTTCAGCATCGATGTAGCTGATATAGGGTATAAATTGCTCTTTCCTCCATACGCCCGCATCGTTTTCATAATGACCGTTATAAAACAACATCAGATTGTTTATTCCTGCCGTTTGTTCCCCTGAACGAAGAAAAGCTCCACTATCCGATCGCTCCATATCGCTGCCTCCTACTCATTACTTGATGCTCGTTACAAAACGTCTCACAACCTCTTGCGGCCTTGTAATAGCGGTTCCGATTACGACAGCGTGCGCGCCAGCGTCAAAGCAGCGCAAGCAATCCTCGATCGACCATATTCTTCCTTCCGCAAAAACGGGTGTCTGACCAAGCGCAGCTAATTTTCCGATCAACTCAAAATCAGGGGTTTGCAGCTTCGGACTTTGTGGCGTATAACCCGACATCGTCGTAGAGACGACATCTACGCCAAGCTTCATGGCGGATACGCCTTCCTCAAAAGTAGAAATATCCGCCATGATCAGCGTATTAGGAAAATTTTTGCGAATAGCAGCAATGACATGATCCAGCTTCTCGTTTCTTGGCCTCGGCATGGAAGTGCAGTCTATAGCCACGATATCAGCACCCGCTCGGATCACTTCCCCTACCTCTAGCAAGGTTGGAGTAATGTAGACATCGCTATCGGGATAATGTTTTTTATATAGTCCGATAACCGGAATCTTGCATTTGCGTTTGATAGCGGCAATATCCTGCGGCGTATTGGCACGAATAGCTGATGCCCCTCCGGATTCCGCTGCCGCTGCCATCGCAGCCATAATATCGGAGCCGTACAATGGCTCATGCTCAAGCGCCTGACAGGATACGATAAATCCTTTTTTTAGTCCGGCAATTAATGGTGGGATCATAGGGTCACCTGCTTATCCAAGAGCCCCTCGCTATCTACTCCTATGGCATCGTTCATTGCAGAACCCTCCAATCGTAAGTACGGTTGCCCGAATAATCGCTAGCCTACCAATCCTGTGCGCTCTACGCTCTCTACAAAGTATCTTTGTGCGAATAAATAAAGAATAAAGATCGGTAAAATGCCGAGCAGTGTTCCAGTGTTCAAATATAAAGATGTATGAGAAATACCACCAACATATTCGGGTCGAACAGCACCAGGCAGCAAATCGAGCATTCTTGCAAGAAGGGTATAATTTGGCGCAAAAAGATTTACAAAGTAGCTGTCATTCCATTGCCAGATGAACGAGAACAGCATGACCGTAGCTATCGCAGGTACAGCATTAGGCAGCATGACTCTTGCAAAGGTACCCGGAATGCCCGCTCCGTCCACATACGCGGCCTCTTCCAAATCCTTCGGCAGTGAGCGGAAAAATTGACGGAAAATATAAATATACAGACCGTTTTTCAAGCCCATCGCAAGCCCCGAAGAAATAAAGAAAGGCCAGAAGCTCTCCAGCAGATTCACGCCATCTTTTCCCGTGAACAGATGATAGAGCCCAAACACATCAAAAAAGCGATAATGCAAATACGTAGGAACCATAATCGTTTGCGGCGGCACAACGATGGTGAAGATGACGACTCCGAACAAAATGGCGCTGCCCCGGAACTTGAGCCTTGCAAAGCCATAACCAGCCAGTGCGCAGGAAGCGAGTTGAAGCAGCGACGTCCCAAGGCTAAGCAGCAGCGTGTTAGTGACGGATTCCGAATATTTTAAATAACCCATGACGATTTTGATATTATCCAGTGTAAAATGCCGCGGCAGCCATACGACGGTTGCATCGAACATATCCTGCTTGTCGCGCAACGCGATGGACAGCTTCGTAATGATCGGATACAAAATGATAAAACAAATCCCGACGATGAGTACGGAACGGATGAATATCCAAAGCCAATGCTTCGCTTTTTCAACTGGGCTATGGCGATCGTACCAGCTCGTTGCGGCCCGCACTAAGGCAGAGTCCGAGATGCGGCCTTTCACCTTTGTCTCAGCTTCCATATCTCTTCCTCCTTGTTAGTCATAGTAGAATACACGCTTCGAAATCAGATACGTCGATACGACTAGAATGATCGAGATGACTAGAAAGTAAATCCATGACATCGCCGAGCTGACGCCAAAGTCCAATCGACCAAAAGCTGCTTCCTGAATCATTTGCGTCATTTTATTGTCATAGAAGGAATCGATGATGGTATACACCACATTCGTCAGAATGAGCGGCGAAATCATGGGAAATGTTATTTTCCAGAAGGCTTCATAACCTGTGGCCCCTTCCATCTTCGCCGCTTCATAAAGAGAAGGTGAGATCGACTGCAGCCCCGCTAAAAAAATGAGTATCTGGACGCCAGACGAGCTGATGATCTGGTAGATTCGATCAACCGCACTAGTCAAATACTCCACAATGTCCCGGCTAAGACCAGCTTGGAAGAGCAGCGGCCTTAGCTCAATGCTTCGCAGTCCAGAATAGTTGCCCTCCATGTCGGTTGAAGCGGATCCGATCATTTGAGCTAGAAAATTGCCGTTATCAAGCTTAGCTATAACCCCTGAGGCTAACACGACTGGCAGGAATATGATCGCTCTCGCAAGCATTCTCCCTTTGAATTTCTGCACCAATAATGTGGCTGTAAATAAACTAAAAAAAATAATGAGCGGTACGTTTAATGCCATCACCGTAACGGCTTCCGTTAAGGAACGAACGTACCACGCATCAACAAAAAAGATGTTGCGATAATTTTCAAGGCCGACATATTGAAGCGAGTAGCCTTCCGAATTAAGCGTCAGCTTATGGAAGCTGAATTGAAGCGACTGGACGAATGGGATAACCATCAGCAGTACGAATCCAAGCAGCCAAGGGGTTACGAACAACACGCCGTATATTTCCTTTTTGCGCTCCAAGCTCAGTGTTCGTCTCTTCGACATCCTTATCCCCCCTTAACGATGTAATCATGGGCTTCAATGGTCACACCATCCGTTTGAACAACGGAATCGCTGTAATTTACGTAAACCGTTAAGCCGCTTTCATATACGGTTTTGTAAGTGCGTTCCGCCAGCTTTTCGTGCTTGATCATGCTCTGACCGCGGACCTGCCGCAGCACTGCATTCACTTCGCCATAAGCGTCGACAGCCTCATCAAACCATTGCTCATAATCATTCGAATAAAGATAACTGAATCGAGTGTCCTTAAGAACGGACGGCTCCTCATAGAACCAGCTAAAGTAGACATTTGAACCCGTTTCAAGCGAGCGCAGTACACTTTCCCGAAAGTCTTGCTCATCAGCCATGTTGTATGCTTTTCCCGCATATTCGATATAACCATGCAGCACCATTTGGTTAAACGGTATCGACTCACCGGCTAGCTGATATTCATTGCTTTTTTGCGGTATGTTTAGAATATGCGATACATACGGGAGAACATAAGCATTGCCGCCATTGACCATTATGCTTGGTGACATCTCCGAAATGGCTTCGAGCTGATCTGTAACGATTCGTTTTGCGTCCTCTCTTGTCACCTCTGCATTTCTTCGAAAATCCGAATGAAGCTCAGAGCCCAGATCCCTCAAGGAAATAGCTCCAGGATTCAGCTTCTTGAAATCAGACAGAAAACCGCTGACCGTTGAACTTAGCTTTCTTGGAGTCAACAAATAGTGTGACAACAGCTCGTTATGCCGAAAATATGCTGCGCGATCGAATTCATAAATTTTCGCATAGCGCCGAGAAATGTACTGGGCAGAGTCTTTGCTCGGGCTAAATTTCCCGGAATTCTGATAGATAAGCTGGAAGGCTGCATCCGGATAAAACCCACCTCCGCTCTTCTGCAGCTTTTCCACTAATCGCTTCCAATCGCCTTTGCTCCCTATCACGTTATCCATGTCGATATTCGATGCTATCGTATGATTTAAGCCTTCATTAAACCAGCCCTTGTAACTCAGCCGTATATTTTGTATTTGCTTGCCGTGAAGCTGATCAACGAGCTGCTCAGCTTCCTTCAAATTCGTTAAAGGTACAAGAGCCTCATAAGGAAAACCTAACATGTTTTTCTTTTTCGGGATGCTGCCAACAAGCTCCATATAAAATGGCGCATCTCCTTCTGCTTTCAGCTTTGATAGCCCATCCGCCTTCTCCAGATAAGTGCGATAGCTTGCTGCCATGCCTGAGTAATCAGCCTCATCGCCGCTTAATAAGGAATAACGAATTTTCAAATTCCCCTTGTACGTCTCCTTTGGCGTTTTGTGCATGATCTCATTATTGCTTAAACGCACCTCGTCCTTCGGCAAAATAATGAACTGGGCAGCAATCGTATTAAACTCATGCAATCGCCCGCTTATATCCGCGGAAAGCTTGGCTAGCGCTTCCCCCTGCTCAATAATGGCAAGAAATGCTGCATCATTCTTTTTCATTCCGAATACCGGCAACCGGTTTGGCTCAAGCGTATTAAACTTTTCATTTACATAGATCGAGCTGTCTTCACCGTATATCGGGATCAGGATAGGCTGCGCCTGGATATTTCCAGTGTTGAACCTAATAAGCGTTCCCGACCCGTCAGGAAGAAAGAGGTAGCCGTCATCCTTCTGGCCCGCAGCTCCGAAATTTTCTAGAAGACTGATCGAATGAATCCGATAAGGCGGAGTATCTTCAGTGATGGTCGACGTATCCACTGAAGCGATTAGATCTCTGCCATCCAATGTGTATTCAATCGCTGCCGAAAATTTCGGTTTAACCGATTCTTCAGCTGCTCCGCCGCCGTCTCCCTCACCATTATCGATAGCAAAATCCTCTTCCGTATATTCCGCCTTCTCAAAGATTGCCAATAGCTTTTTCACGACAGCTTTTGGTATTTCTCGGCGTTCGTAAATACCCTGCTCCTCATTTAGCTTGTATCTAACCTTCAGCTGTTCTTGGTCCGCTGGATCTTCCAATCGCTTCAGCAATCTTTCTTCGAACCGCTCCTTGTTTATCTTCTGCGGTATGGACTCAAGCCCTTTCTGCGGATCACCGAACTGATAGGTGACCGTCACCCCATTATCCGCTTGCTTAATTTCAAACTGATTAAATTTCACGCTGTTGTTATAGCTGTCATAATCTTTGTTCTGACCGCTCTTCGTGAGGTAGACGAAAGAGATTTGGGAGGATAATTTCCCCTTTAAATACGGTGAAGCAAGCTTATCCTCCGAGCTGTCTGGATTCGAGCGCCATATGTTCCCGCTTATTTTATCCACGACCGCGATTTCAGCAGTAGCCTTGCTAATATAAAGCCGAAGTGCATCGTTCTCCAGCACCGGATCAAGACCTTCTATTCGAGGCTCCACTTGAGCTGACGCGTCTAGTGCACGGAGCGAAGCATCCGTTTCCGCGGAATCTTTACTAGGCGTCCCGGATGTAAGGGTGCTGTTAACCGTTGCCGATGTGCAAGCCGGCAGCGACAGCATCGCAAGCAGCAGGGACAATGCCACCCATTTCCGTGTATTGTGCTTTGACATGGCATTATCCCTCCCCTAGTCTAAACATCGCTTCTTTGTATACCGTAGCTGCGAAGGAAAGCATCTGCTGCGCTAAGCTGAAGAAAAGCAAGCCTAAGAAGATGATGATGCCCATCACAAGCATCGTTAGCAGCATCGTAATGACCGTTTTCCCCACCGTGTACTGATGAACGGTAAGCATACCGACAAATAACAATCCAAAAAACCACAAGAAGCCGATTGACTCCAGCAATCGATAGAACGAACCTTCCTGAATCGTAATGACATTGGATAATAAAATGAGTGGAATTTGCATCAGCACAACTGGAATAAGCGCATAGGCGGTAGCCATTACAATTTCTTTGAATTTCCCCTCGCCATCCATCAGCGTCGTCATCGACCAGTTGGCGATGCACCATAGAAAAAACGGGAGCACAATAAATTTAATCTCATCAAGCACGTTTACATTCTCTGCATTGACCGTTGGATTAAAGATAAAGCCGGTAAACTGCCTTTTGAGTACATAGAGAAGTGATAGAATAAGCAGCAGCAGCAAAGCAAACCAGATCTTCCCTTTTCGCTCGAACTTCAGCTCCCAGAATCCATTAAACGGATGGAAGATCGTATACCAGCCCATTCCCACTACGCCAGGCTCAGCTGTTCTACGCTTGATGAGCACTCTCGCAGCGATGAGCAGTACGACTGCTGTTATCGCTACTGCAGCAATTTTCCCGAAATGCTCCCACATGAAATCCTTGCGGTAACGTTCAAAAGCCCGTGAATAATATTGCGTGTGCATGCCCAGCTCAAAATGCTTCATCGCTTCGTAATTATGTCCCTGTCTGAGCTCCGCTTTCCCGATCCCCAAATAAGCGATTTCGAGATTGTTGTTTAATCGCAAAGCCTCGCGCCATTTCTCGACCGACTTTTCTTCCTCGCCAATATCATTATTAATAACGGCTTCCCGAATCACCTTTCCATAGCGCGTTGGCTCAAACATGACCAGCTGATTCAAGCCTTTATCTAGCACAATCATCTTATCGCCTAACATGTCAATGTCGGTTGGCGTCTTAAACGTCCCAACCTGCTCACCAAGCAGTCCGTAAATATACATCAGCTTGCCTTCTCTGTCGTACGTAAAGATTCTCCCGCGTGTACTGTCCAAAATGCTGTAAATCCCATTTCGATCAAGAGCGACGCTTTGAATAGCTGATGTTCCGGGCCGTGTGCCTCCTGTGCGGAATCGAATATCACCTTTTGGAGGCTGGTAGCCCGTTCTCTTCAGCACATCCGTTCCAGATGGATTCAGACGCTTTACTGGTGTATCCGAGAATGCCTCGCTTGTTGTAGCATAAACAAAGCCCTCACTGTCAATATCGACGTTGTTGAATTCGACAGGGATAAAGAGCACCATTTTGGAACGCTGCTCCTTCGTCATGACGCGCTTCCAGAACAAATCCGCGGCACTGTAGCGTACTTTATTGACGCCCATAAACCCTGAGAACTTGCCGCCGGAATCAAACTGCATAATGCCATTGAACACGCCTTTTCCGACAACATATAAACGACCCGCTGAATCTCCGACCAGCTTGATCGGCTCATAGACAAAGTTTCCGCCCAGCACATCGCTCTCCGGAGCGCCAATGACGCGTACCAGCTCGCCTTCCTTCGTTAGTTCAACAATGCGTTTGTTTCCTGTATCAGCAATGAACAAATGTCCATTTGAATGTACGAAGATTCCTTGCGGAGCTGAGAAGCTATCCGCTTTATTGCCATTCACAAAAGCATCAATCGTCTGAATTACACTTGCTTGCTCATCAAGCACGACAATGCGGTTATTCCCTGTATCCGCGACATAGATCTGATTGTCAGCGGTTATGAACAAGTCCTCTGGCGATTTGAATGGTCCGGAGCTTAACTGCTCCCCGCCGATTTGCTTCACTGGCAAGTACGGCACAGGCGCTGGCTCAGGATCTCCCCACCACGAATAATTGTAGCCATCATATGGTGCAGCATAGACTGGAACCGAAATGCCAACCAGGATCAGCATTAGTGGGAAGAGCAGCAGAAATTTACATAATCGATTCAACGTAAGCCTCCCCTTTCCCATCATTCTTTCATGCCGGAGGTTGACATCGTTTGAATAACGCTGCTCTGCGATAGCACAAAGATGAGAATCGGAACGGTGAGCAGCAGCAATGTTGCTGCCATCGAAGGACCCGTTCGTGCGATGCCTCCCGCCAGAATCTGACTTAACGCGTAATCAATTGTTTTGAGCTGCTCACTGTAAATGTACATCGAGCCCGCTGCTCCGCCTGCCCCCCATAAACCTTGGAAAGAAAAAATAACTAGCGTAAGCCATGCAGGTTTGACGACAGGCATAACGACACTCCAGAAAATGCGAACTTCACTGCAACCATCAATCTGTGCAGCTTCGAGCAGCGCATCCGGTATTTGCTCCATAAACTGTTTCATAAGATACAGCCCAAGCGAGGAGCCAATTGCCGGAATAATAACCGCCCAGTGGGTATCCAGAAAACCGAGCCATGACATCGTCATGTAATTCGTAATCTGAGTAACCGTAGCTGAGAACATTAGTGATAGGACTACAATGGTGAAAAGGAATCCCTTTCCTGGAAATTTCCGCTTCGCCAGTGGATAAGCTGCGAGGGAAGCAATGAGCACGTGACCGACCGTACCAACAATCGCAATAAAAAAAGTGTTATAAATGTAACGAGTAAAAGGCACCCATGAACCGGAAAGCAGATGATATAAGTCCGTAAAGTTAGTGAATGTAGGATTTTTGACCAAAAAATCAGGCGGAAACTTCAAAATTTCGTTAATCGGCTTGAATGCATTGCTGATCACAAATACAAGCGGCATTGCCATAAAATATCCTACTGCTGCAAGCAGCAAGAACAGAAAGACATCGCCCATCCATGAGCGGCTTATTCTTTTTTTTCTTAGACGAATTGTAATCATCGCTACTCACCGACCTTCGCCAGCAGCCTACGCACAATGAGATTCGAGCCGAGCATCATTGCGAACAGCACGGTCGCAATAGCTGAGGCGTATCCCATCTCAAAGCGAATGGAGCCGTAATCCATTAAATGCGTAACGATCGTATGCCCCGCATACTTCACGCTTGGGAACCCGGCGAGCGCAGTCGCTACCTCCGCAACGCCGAAGGAAGCTGTAATTTGGATGACCGCGCCGAACATCAGCATCGGCCTCATCGAAGGCAGCGTAATGAACCAAAGCTCCTGCCAGCGGTTGCGTATGCCATCGATCGCACCCGCCTCGAATAATGTTTTATCAAGTCCTTGCAGCCCTGCGATAAAGGCAAGAAAACTCGTTCCAAGGCTGAGCCAAAGCTGAACGATAATGATGATCGGAAGAATATATTTAGGTGTCTTGAGCCAAAGGATAGGCTCCAATATCAAATGCCACTTGAGGAGGAAAGCATTGATATATCCATAGGAATCGCTGCTGAACAAGAGCGTCCACACGATAAAGGCGCTCCCTGACAAGGCAGGCGCATAAAAAACCAGCGTCGCAAAAGCTCTAATCTTTGGCGGAAACTCATTAATGATCCACGCGAGCACAAAACAGGCGATATAACTGACAGGTCCTGTGATTGCGGCGAAGATCAACGTGTTTTTTAGAGCGATTAGAAACACATCATCCCTAACGAACAATTGAGCGTAATTGCGCCAGCCTACCCACTTCGGAAATTCCAGCATATTAAAGTTAGTGAAGCTGACCAGCAGCGATAAGCAGACGGGAAGGACGGTAAAGGTGAAGAAGATCAGAAAGAACGGTGCAATCATGGCATATAAAACCTTGTTCTTCGAAACTTCCTTCCACTTCAGATTCAACCGCGGCCGCAGCGTTTTGCTGTCCAATTTTAACTTGCTTTTTTTAACAAGCTGAATCATATGGACCCCTCCCTTCTACTTTGTCGGCAAATCAAATTCTTCGCGCTTGATCGTAATTTCCTGATTGATCGTTCGGACATAGTTTTCCAGCGTTTCACGCGGTTCGCTGCCGTCGGTGTACACCTCGTAAAAGGCATTATAGATGTGCCGATCGAGTGAATAGCCGCCTGGGACAGCAGGTCTGCCGACAACCCAGTTCAGCTCTTCAACCAACTGATTCATTTCCTTTGCTGACCATGGAAGACGCTGCAAAGCTTCTAAATTCGCAGCTGCATATCGCGCCGATTCCCCTAATATCGCTTCCATCTCACGCCCAAACGTGACCTGTGCCTCCGTGTCCGTCCACCATTTCATAAACGACCAGCCTGCTTCTTTATTTTTGGCGTCTTTGAACATCACTGTGCCTGTAGCTGAGCTAAGTGTATCGTGGCGAACCTTCCCCGCCTCGCTCTTCGTGCCCGGGACCGCGACAAAACTCCACTGGCCTCTAATTTCCGGGGCAAAAATCGTCAAAAAATTGAACGTGGTATAATCCGCAATACCAATTGGCATCTCACCTGTGCGGAAACGGTTAATGAAATCAAATTCAATTGGCAGCTTATAGTTGGTATACAGCTCCGTCCACTTTTGGAACGATTCTATGCCAATGGCTGAATCAAGATCCGTGGCAATGCCATCTTCTTGGTAATATTGGCCGCCATTTTGATAGAGCATCGATTCAAACACGATATTTTGCGGTAGCGCCAAATCCATGTTGTGCTTCTGGAGCTCGGGAATGATACGGTACATATCCTCCCATGTTTGCGGCACGTCCAAATGCAGCTCTTCCAAAATATCTTTGCGATAGAATAGCATTGGGAACGATTGTGTTTCTGGTAGAGCAAACACGCCGTTCTGATACTTAAAGCTTGCGAAAGCGCTATCCATAAACCGGTCCTTAATCTGTTCAAATTCCGGGAAGCTGGATAAATCCTGAAGCGCGTTCCGCATCGCAAAGTTGATTACATCGCCTTGTGTCAGCGCGATATCCGGGCCTTTCCCCGCTAGCGTTGCCGGCAGAACAACTGCTGGATTCACGAGCTGTAAATTAACTGAGATGCCGGTTTGCGGCGTAAAGGTGTTGTCAATCATAGACCGAAGCAGCTGAGCCTGATCTCTTCCTGCTGCAATCCACACGGTTACTTCCTTGTCTCCTTGCTTGACGTTGCTGATGTGGCTGTAGTCTTCGGAAAACGATCTGGCAAAGGACATCACTTCATGTACAGACTTCCCGATGATTCCAGTACTGACCTTCGGCACAGGTACGTCCTGCGATTTGAAAAACAAATAATCGATTTCAAGCGGCTGTTGATTTACGGTAAGCAGCCAAGTGCCGAGGGCGGTCACATTATCCTTGAAGCCTTTGAGCCGTGAGGTCAACGTCTCGGTACGGCTTCCAATATCCTTCAATTGATAGGAGGTTGTTCTTAAGATCGTCGTGCTGGCGCTCGTGCCGCCAACCAGCTCATCCATCCGATCTGCTGCAGCGGTAAGAAACTCGCTCTGCTCCTTAAACACCTTTTGCAGCTCAGGAATTTTTTTCTCCAGCTCGTAATCGCGCAGAGGGTCTGGCGAAGCTGAAGTGATCATGATGATTTTGAGGTACAATGCGTTGAGCTGCTGGATGCTGGAACGCACCATTCGAATAATTTCAGCGAGGTCGCCCATCGTCAGCTCCAGCTTGATTTCATGCTTCCCCTTTGTCAAATAAAATAAGTACGGCTTGCCATCCTCGCCGGGCATTCCAATCTGCCATGCGCCGTCATAACGGAAAGGGATAGCTTCCGCCTCCTTGAACGGAATTTTCCCGTCGATGGAAAGCTCTCTAACCACGTTGACGCCTCTGACCGTATTTTGCTTGTATCTTAGGCCAAATTCATAAAGCCCGTCTTCTGGAATATCAAGGTTCCACGAAATCCACTGTCCGGGAATTTTCCAGTTGACGCCTCCGATTGTATTCATTCTAATTTTCGATACATGATAGGGTTCCGTGCCAGGACTGGAGCGATCATTCAGCGGATACAATGAGGGATTCGATTTGAACGCGGCGTCCTCGCCTTGAAGCTTAATAAACAAGCCTTTCGTCGCACTATAGCCTTGCTCTTCATACCCTTGCGCTACTTTCTCATAGGGAGGAATTTCTTCTTGCTGGTAAAGCTTCAAATAGTCTATAATCATCGGTTCTCTTAGAGAAACGAGTGAAATTCGATGTTGGCCTTTGGATAGATAAAAGGAGAATGGCTCACGATAATAACCTTCCGCATCACGCAATACTCTCTCCTGCCACTGCGGGCTTTCAACTTGTCTCGGCCGCAAATCATTTTGCTTGGCATCCTGCTCCAGCTCGGCCAGCTCATTGCGCCATACCCGTGAGAAAACAAGTCTGGATGCTTCTTCAAAAGGAACTTCACCGTCGATACGCAGCTCTCTCTCAATGGGTGAAGTGTTGCCTTCCACCGGAAAATAGCGCAAAGCCATATGATATAATCCGTCTTCTGGCACATCAACATCCCAATGAATGACGCCTGAATCTTCCGTTTCAACGACTGGCGTCTCGGCACCGTCGTAAACTTCCAATTTTTCAGCATTCATACCCTCAATCGCAGCAAAGGATTCGGCTTCAATTGTTTGATTGAGCGATGGATGCGGCTCATATGCATACTCAGCTGCATACTCTTCATAGCGATTGCCTGCTGAAGGGAGGTTTGCTAATTTCTTCTCCAATAAGGCTGATGCCGCGTGAGTAGACTCAAGTATGTGATCGCTGCCTGAGGAGCGGCTCGCAGGATAAATGGAGACGATTGTCAGGCATAGGACCAGAGCCAGCAGTGCGCCAACCACTCTCTTTGTTTTCCTGGTTACCTTCAGCATGCGAACCCCTCATTCCTCTTTAAATGGTCGTCCATATAAAAGGATGGGAATCCCTTATGGGGATTCCCTGCGATGCTGTTTCATCAATCTAGTCTCATCCTTTATTGTGCTGCCTTTGTTGTTGTTTGTGTATTCAAATCCTTATCAATCGCATCCTGCGCAATTTGTTTATTTCGCTCAAGCACCGTCTCTGGCGACTCGCCGCGATTGGCAATCGAATAGGAAATATCGCTTAAAGCTCCGCCTAGCGGCAGAAAAATAGGCTGTGCATATTTGAGAGAATCGAGCATCACTTCAATATCGCTTTCATCAGCAAGCAGCTGCTTCTCCGCTTCCTCGCGGTTAATCGGCTCTACGCGATCCCACATTTGAATTTGTTCCCAAATATAAGCTTTCTCTTTTGCTCTCTTGACGATGGCAGGGATATAGAACTGGACGTAGTTTTCAATGCTGCCTTGCCATGTTGTTGCTTTTGGACCTTTAGGGAAATAAACAAAACCTTGCTCATCGGTCATTGTTGTTCTTGTTGCGCCTTCCCATACTTCACCAGTCACCATTGCGGCTTTACCGGAGTTGAATAACGTTTGCGACTCATTGTAATCCTCGAAATTCTCGTTTTTGTTAGGAGCGACGACTTTATGCACATTGAATAGATCACTAAAAAATCGAAGTGCTTCTAGCAGGTTTGGATCGTCATAGTTGAAGACGTTTTTGCCGTCTTTGAGTGTAATAAAGGAGGAGTTGTTGGAGTGAATCAAGATGCGCGATAGATTTCCGACAATATTGGTGACGCCCCATTGGTCGATTACACCGTCGCCGTTCGTATCTTTTGTCGCTTTTTTGGCGATGTCTAGGAAAGCGTCCCATGTCCATTTGTCTTGAGCGATCAAATCATGCGGATCCGGAAGACCTTCGCGCTCAAATAATGTTTTATTGTAGTAGAGACCAGAGGCGTTGTTGATATTGGAGGTAAAGCCGTACATTTTGCCATTGACCGCACCGTGCTGCTTCAAGCCTGCAGGCCATTTGGGATCATCAAAATTGAAGAAATCATCCACCGGCATAAACAATCCTTGATTGATGGCCGGCACTGCAAAATAGTAATCCAAAGGTACGATATCGGCTGCCGACTCACCAGAGAGCGCAGCGTTTGTAACCATTTTTATGTTCTCGCCCCAAGGCACCTTCTCCCATACGATCTTCACATTATATTTCTTCTCGGCAGCCCGCCACTTCTCAAGTGTCGCTGCACCTTCCGGCGTATCTTCTGACGGTCCGTCGACCCAGTGAATAATTTTCAACGTCTCGCCGTTCATGTCGATAACCGGCTCTACAGGCGGAGCTTCTGTCGGAGCTGCCGTTTCGACAGTCGTATCATTCGTAGGCTTGTTCGTAGCTTTCTCACTTCCGTTATTGGTGCCCTTGCTGCATGCCGATACAAAAACGAGCGTAACCGCCAATAAAACCATTGCAAATAATTTTATTTTCCGCATAGCTTTACCCCTCCAATGGATGAAATGCAAGAGCTCATGCTTACTCTACATTTGCTGCGATCAACTGCTGTTTGGTCATCCCTCCCTGTTTTCAGTTCAAGTTCCAACCCCGCATCGATGCCTTCATGCCCCACTTACTTGGAAGGTTTCGGCTTACTTTTTATGTGATTGTCATGGTAGTCCACCAATAATGAGATGCTGTAAATCCTCCCAGAAAGTGATGATCTTTCCTGTTTACAACATATCATCACTGGAGGAATTTTTCAACAATTTTATTTTTTCTGAAAGAAAATTCTTTTTATCCGAAAATCCAGTAAACAACCGTTTTGAAAAACCGTATTCTATAAGGTTCGTCCTTCTTCAAATGAATCCTTTTTTAACCTATCATGCAAAGGATTTTTTCTCCACTATTAATTTATATATTAAAAAAAAATGCCTTTATTCTATATTGTCAGAAAATTTAAACATTAGATCTCAGGGCTCTCTATTGGCATAATTTCGGTGCTTGTCGGACATCTTAATAAGGACTACTGCACAGAGAGGAGGATTACAAATGGCTAAACCAGACAACAGAGAAGATAATGCCGCTCATTTGCAGCAGCACATTAACAACACAAAAGAAAATTTGCAAGAAGCAGAACAGTACTTAAATGAATTTGCAGATGAATTATCTTCGGATCAGCAGCAATCGATCGAAGCTAAAAACGAGCGCCGCAAAGAAAGCATTCAATCTTTCGAAGCAGAGAAACAGGACGAAGCAGGGCAATAAGCGCTCTTTATCTTTATAGAGACCCATCAAAGAAAAGGGGGCTGTCTCTGAAGCATTTTCTGAATCATTCAGCCCCCACTTTTCACGTAATATGCTGGCAAAAAAGAACCTTCAGATTCACTTTCAGAGTGGTTTTGAAGGTTCTTTTGCACATACTATGAGATTCTTCTCTCTCTCAGGTTTACCCTTTTGGGATATCCTCTTTTCTAATTCGGCAACACTGCACTTCTACATTGTTCTTCATTATTTTCTATACTGCATATTCGCAGGATAGCGGCATCATTTTCACACTTACGTGCAGCTATACTGTATTTCCTACAATATAAGCGCTCTTTAAGTGCTAAAATGGCTGATCATATAGTAAGTTATTGCATAAATACAACATAAATATCCTACACAGCTATAATGGGCGAAGTTCCTGCAATCGTGCAGGATAGCTGGACATAGATCGCGGAGATTGCTGCTGAAGACTTCTCAAAATAGCATCAAAACAAAGAAAAAGTGTGAGGATATGCGTTGTTGATAAGACGAATGATTGAACCCGAAAGTGTATTCGGGCAGATCAAGAATAGCCGGGTATTTCGGCGTTTTCTGCTTCGCGGCTTGCCTAAGGTAAGTCTAGAGGCCGGGTGGCTTTCGCTTGCCCACAATCTGATGATGCAAGCTAATATAGACCAGAATAGAAAAATAGCCGTACAGGAATAGCTCTCCTGTAAGGCTATTTTTCATGTGTGCAATCCCTTCAGAAGCTAAACGCTTTTGAGACAGTCCCATTTTTAATGGGCTTTGCGATATGATCGAAAGACGGCCCTATCGATTAATACAGCTTGTCTACGACGGAGCGAGCCGTCTTCTCCAAAGCTTCTGTGGCATTATTTTTCTTATGAGACAACAAATTGCACAAAATATCCAATAGATGTACCTGAGTAATTTTTGTTGACCAAGAACCGCCTTCGGTAGGCATCTCACGTGAGGGCACCAATAAAATGGTGTCAGCATGTGCTGTTATCGGAGAACGCATATGGCTTGTCAAACAAATGACCTCAGCTCCATTAGCTCTCGCTTGGCGCAGCGGATCTACCAGATCCCTCGTGCTCCCCGAAGTTGATATGCCAAACACCACTTCCCCTTTCTTCACGAGCGATGCAGACATGGCGATAATATGGGAATCCCTATGCGCCTCCACATTCATTCCAATTCGCATCAGCCTATAATGAAGATCAAGCGCTGTAATACCGGATGATCCTACTCCAAAAATATAAATTTTGTCCGCTGCGAGCATCCGATGGACAGCTTTCTCCAAATCCGCCGGATTGATTAGATCAAGCGTATTTTTCAGCATCATTTCGTTGCGAAGCGTAATCTTTCTTGCCTTCGTCAGCGTGCTGTCTTCTTCTTCTATTTCAACGGTCGAGTACGACGGACGGTTGACCAAATCCTGCGCAATAGAAAGCTTAAACTCTTGATAACCACGGAAGCCTAACTTGCGGCAAAACCGAATAACGGACGTTTCGCCTACCCCCGCCTGCTCAGATAAATCGGTTACCGTCGCCATAACCGCTTCCTCGGGATTTGATTTCACATAGTCGGCTACTTTTTTCTCCGCTTTGGTCAAGGAAGTATAAATACTCGAAATCAACAAAAGCGTATTGGACTGGTTAATTTTTTGACCTGCCATCTTCATCGTATCAGCTCGCTTCATAGTGTACTTATCTAAATGGTTTAGATGATCTATTCAAGGCTCACAATAAATGACATACCCTCAAAACATCCCGCTCAATCCCTATCACTTCACATAATCAGGATAATCGGTAATAATGCCATCAACGTTAAAATCAAGCAATGGCGGCACTTCCGCTGCCGAGCGAACCGTCCAAGGCGTCGTTTTTTTGCCTAAAGCATGAATGGTGTCTACGAAACTTTTCGTAACGAGATTCAAGCTCGGGTTCACATAATCTGCATACACGGCTGTTTCTTGAAGCTTCTCTACCGTTACATCTTCAGACTGATAAACAAGCAAACCAACTAGAACCTGGGGCATAATAGCACTAAATCGCTTCACAGAACTCTGATCAAAAGATTGAACAATAATAGAGGCAGGATCTTCATCCAGAATGCCGTGATCACGCAGCTCTTCGGCTAACTTCTGCTCTATCCCAGGATATAGCCAAGGCGCCTTAATCTCGATTAAGATACCGATTTTCCCTTTGCATAAGTTGAATACCTCTGATAGTGTTGGAATTCGTTCACCTTCAAATTTCGCATTATACCAGCTTCCTGCGTCCAGTTCACTCAGCTGAGCCATCGTAAAGTCCAGCACCTTGCCTCTGCCATTACTCGTACGATCAACCTCTGTATCATGAATAACAACAAGCTGCCCATCCTTTGTAAGCTGAATATCCAGTTCCAAGAAATCAGCCTTCATCTCTATCGCAAGCTGAAAGGACGCCATCGTATTCTCGGGTGCATACCCGGCCGCACCTCGGTGGGCAATGACGATAATTTTTTTATTGATTGCTGGTTTCATTCTGATCCCTCTCCCCTATCCATTCCATCCACTCATCAATATTTGCTGACATTTCCTTTAAGGACGAGAAGGTCAACAGCACCTGCTCATTGCCAAGCTGTTGCTCCGACTCACCGAAAATATCTTTGTGCAGTGAACGTCTCATATTGTACTCCAGCCATTCGAGCATGCTGCCCATTCTGCCGTAGAAAGCTTCCTTCAAATGTGTTAGCTCTGTCCCACCGACCTTTTGATATGAGCCTAGCATCGTCATAAAAATCTCTTTATTGACGTGACCCGTATCAATCCCGCTCCAGCTTAAGGCAGCATCAAGCAGCTCCATTGTTGGATTTGTTGAACCAGCTGCTTCCCAGTCAATAATATGCGGATGAAGACCGTCCTTCCAAACGACGTTTTTCGGATTTAAATCGCGATGGCTGAAGCACTGGCTATCGTTCAACATCTGGCTGGCTTGCTGATACTGATGATTCCATTCTAACAAGTCATTGAATCCAGCATCAATCTGCTGCGCCCATGGCATCGCTGTCCTAAGTCCTTCATCTATCAATTCCCTCAAGTAGTCCTGCCCGAAGGAGGTCCAGAGCGGGCTATGCTGCTCCTCGAATTTTAAGTTGTGAATCTTATGAAGCAAAGCTCCTATTATACTCGCGTGTTCCCTGCTGCAATCAGCAGGAGTAATGACAGCACCATCAATCCAATCAAACAGCATAACATCCACACCAGAAACCTGAGTAATGATGTCATTATTAACCGTCTTTGCTAAGACGGCAGGTATACCTGCACTTGCTGCGGCAGCTGCAATACGCTCTGAGAGCAAATAGTTGGACAAGACACCTGCTCTTGACATAATTTCAGGATTTAATATTTTCAAGGCGAATTGGCCTTCTGTTGTGCTGAGCTTCCACATGTGATGAAGCAAACCGCCAGTGACCGGACTTGGAAGAATGAGCGGCTCTCCAATATCGTAATGAATACAAAGACTCGTAACCCATTGCATATTGATATCTTGAGGCAATAGAATCCCTCCTCTTTCCTTCAATTGACTTTCACAAATTAAAATAATGTTCGGATATAGGCTTCATGGTCTGCCAGAATTTTGAAAAAGATATTTTTTTTAATAATATCATAATTGGTGGATATAATCTCTATCTCGTGTTACGATATAGCAAATTTTCATTCAATTCTAGAAGGGCGGGACTCGAATGGAACAACAATCGATTACAGCTGACATTATTATACTTGGCGGAGGGCTTGGCGGATGCATGGCTGCACTATCCTCAGCCAAGTTAGGCATGAAGGTGATTGTTACAGAAGAAACGGATTGGATTGGCGGGCAGTTGACTAGTCAAGCCGTTCCTCCCGACGAGCATCCTTGGATTGAAAGCTTCGGCTGCACCCGTACATATCGTGAGTTTCGCAACCGTATTCGCCGTTATTACAAGGAAAACTATCCCTTAGTAGAAGACGCCAAAAACAATGACCGCCTAAACCCAGGAAACGGCTGGGTCAGCCGACTATGCCATGAACCAAAAGCCGCGCTTCATGTGCTTGAGACCATGCTTGCTCCTCATATCAGCAGTGGAAAAATAACTATTCTACTCGGCTATCAATTAGAGTCCGCTGAAACAAACGAAGACCTGATTGAATCTGTCCTTGTCAAACATATCACTTCAGGTGAAATGAAGAAGCTGCATGGCTCCTACTATTTGGACGCGACTGAATGCGGCGACCTTCTTCCTCTTGCCGGTGCAGAGTATGTATCAGGAGCTGAAGCAAAAGCTGAAACGGGAGAACCGCATGCGCTCGAGCAGGCCGATTCCCTTGACATGCAATCCTTTACGTATGTATTTGCTTTGGATCACATAGAGAACGCGGATTATACGATTGAGAAACCAGAGCAGTATGACTTTTGGCGAAGCTTCATTCCTGCGCATTCACGTTTCCCGCTGTTCGGCTGGAAAATGGGAGACATTCATGATCCAAGCCAGGACAAAGAAATTATCTTCATGCCTGATGGGAAAGAACCCATGCCCTTCTGGACTTACAGACGCATAATTGACCGTTCTTTGTTTAAAGAAGGCTCGTTTGAAAGCGATATCACTTTAATTAACTGGGCACAAAACGATTATTATTTAGGACCTATTTATGAGGTAACTGAGGAAGAAAAACAAAAACATTTGAAGAGTGCGCGTCAGCAAAGTCTATCGCTCGTTTATTGGCTGCAAACGGAAGCACCGCGTCCAGATGGAGGCATTGGTTATCCCGGCCTTCGACTTCGCGGTGACATTGTTGGAACAGAAGATGGCATTGCCAAACATCCTTATATTCGGGAATCTCGCAGAATAAAGGCGAAATATACGATTACGGAGCATGATGTCAGCCTCGAAATCAGGGGGGATCAAGGGATCAAACGATATGAGGACAGTGTAGGCGTCGGAAGTTATCATCTAGATCTCCACACAACAACAAAATCCAATCGCGGCTTCTACATTCCCAGCTTGCCTTACGAAATTCCGCTCGGAGCCCTCCTCCCCGTTCGGATGAAAAATTTGCTCCCTGCCTGTAAAAATATTGGCACCACTCAAATTACAAACGGCTGCTACCGACTGCATCCAACCGAATGGAACATCGGTGAATCAGCAGGCTATTTAGCCGCTTACTCCATTATAAATCAAGTCACCCCGCATGAAGTACGAGAAAACAAGCTGCATCTGGAAGCTTTTTTAACACTTATTCAAAATCAAGGCATTGAGACGCATTGGCCAGAAAATTTGAAGCGATAGTTTGAAAATAAAAATATTATCCTCTTTTTATAAAATTTATGGAAAAACAATCCGCTTACTGTTACACTACTGCTAGATAAACAATCCATCATGAACATGAACAGCTACTTTATCCGAAAGGCGGTGAAGTGTAAGGTTCTGTTTTATGCGTACAAATGAGAAGATTCGAGGTGTATGCCATGATGACCAAACGATTGTTTAATTTCGTTCTTTGTGTTGCCCTTCTTCTGATCAGCATTTCTTCAACCGCCTTCTCAGAGCCCGCTTCTCCTGACCAGCCATCCATTACGCTTGAGGACGGCACAAACCACATCGTTGACCTCATTAATCAAGAGAGTCAAGACAACAAACTCATGATATTTACCCGCAGCTACGGAACCACAACAAAACCTCCACTCGTTCCGACAACAGAAGCCATCATTACAAACGATATCGTTACAGCCATATATACAAACAGCACTAACGGCACTTATATTCCTGCTAACGGATACGTCATATCTGGAACGGGAAACAAAGCTTCATTGATCAACGGCTTCAAGATTGGAGATTCCATTACTACGAGCTTTCCTATATCGGTTTATCCAGCCCAATATTTCACCGTTAATGAAGAGATCGTTCCAATTACTCAGGTTAATGCAGGGCGCGGAGCGGCGGATATCGTTCTGTATTTACCAGAATACGGCCCTGCAACAAAAACAAATCCATGGGGCATGGAGATTACCGTTGACGGAGGTTCCGTTACGCGAATAGCAACGATGACGCAGGATACTAGCGGCAATTGGCTCGATAACAACTCATCCATTCCTGCAAGTGGATACGTTCTCTCTATTCAAGCTGAAAGTCCGTTTTTTGCTAAATTAAATGGAACTGTGCGGATTGGAGATGCCGTTGAATTGAATATGAACAATGAAGTGTTAGTTGAAGCCTCCAAAATAGGATACGACGCCTTAAATCCGCGAACGAGAGAAGATAATCCCGGAGGCTGGGATGACGGCAGCAATGAACCATACCCCGGACACCGCGGAACGGATCAGCTCATTATTTACGACAACAGCTATGGCCCAGCAACGGGAACGAATCCTTGGGGATACGAGGTTGTCGTAAACTCGGAAGGCAAGGTCACGCAGGTGAGCGGCAATAATTCTACCATTCCAGCTGGCGGATATGTCATATCCGGGCATGGCGTCAAAGCAAGCTGGCTAAGCGAGCATGTATCCATTGGCAGTAGCTTCAAGCTGCTCACGGATAAGAAACAAGCGTTATTTCTGTTCACGCCAGAATCCTATTTGGATAAAGCGCAAATAGGAATAGATGCCGCGAAGCAAAAGCTTATTCTCTCCAAGCAGCAGTTTCTAGACATTAACTATAACGGTATGGAACAGCAAATTACATCTGCACAAGCAGCATTGGTCGATTTGAAAAGCCAGATTGCTCAAGGCGATTTCAATTCCTTCACGATCCAGTTCGCAGAGCTGAACGCACGGGTGGAGAAGGCCAGCTTCATGGGCTATGAATCCCGCGCTGTAGATCATCGATCCATTTGGATTCGTCCGAAGGAAACGAATCTCGAGCAGGTTCAGCAGCATATTGCGAAGCTTCAAGCCTTAAATATCAACTCCATTTACTTAGAGACCTGGTGGAATGGCTTTACGATTTACCCAACGAGCCATCCGCTAGCTGCTCAAAATCCGATTTATGGCGGTTTTGACGTTTTGAACGCCTATATAACTGAAGCCAAAAAAGCAGGCATCGAGGTTCATGCATGGGTCGAAAACTTTTTGGTAGGCGTCGGCAGTATGGCAGGTCCCGTCAGAAGCCTTAAGCCGGAATGGTCCATGATTAGTAGACAAGGCCACGATTATCAAGACGTTCCGCTTTACAACACCCAGTATTATTTCCTCAATCCTGTAAGGCCTGAAGTACGGGACTTTGTTTCTGAAATTTATAAGGAGCTGCTTCAGAAATATAAAGTAGACGGCTTGCATTTGGACTATATTCGTTATCCCGATGCAGGTGATTACACGAACGACTTTGGTTATGACTCTTATACGCGCAATCTGTTCAAGCAGAAGCATGGCGCAGATCCGATCGACCTTCATCCCGTCGACAAGCTTTGGCAAGCGTGGGTTGATTTTAGAAAAAATACGATTAATGAGTTCGTATATCGGATCTCCAGTGAAGCCAAAAACCTGAAGCCGGATATCCGAGTCTCCGCCGCCGTATGGCCGAACTACGTGAATGGGCCAGAGTTCATGCACCAAGAGCCAAAGGACTGGATTGCCAAAAACTATATCGACCAGCTCTTTCCGATGTCCTATCATCCAGACGCTTCATCTGTTGCCACTGATTCCTTAAACTCAGTTGCACTCGCAAACAACAAAGCGCTGATCGTCATTGGTGTCGGAACGAATCTTGGCTTAACGAAGGAGATGCTGCTTAAACAAATAAACGACTCCGTCGCAGTAGGCGTCTCCGGCTCAGCTTTGTTCGAATTTGAATCGTTGTTTGGAAATGAATATGACAAGGCGCTTTTAGCAGGGCTCTACAGCAAACCCGCCATCGTGCCAGACAAAGATGTTTTAACATCATTCAAAACGATCATTTCCGAAATGCAGCGCAAAATCAAACAGATTTATGTCCCGTTCAATGGGATGGATAACGATAAGAAATATGTAAAAGAGCTGGAGCAGCTTGAAAAAAGCTGGAAGGATAAAAAATCAGTTGGCAAGGACGCCAAAGAAGCACTTAAGAAAATAGAGAAGCTTCTGGAGCGTATCGAATCGGATCGTGCTTTGAACATAGAAGTTAAAAAACGAATGGCTGCGGATCTTAATTATTTGGAAACCATTATTCTCGTTTACGTATCCAAGGCAGCCCACTAAACAACACGCAGAAAGGACCAACTGTATGTTATGGGAAAACTTGACCGTCAAGGAATTTGAGGCGGCCGTTAAGTCAACGAATCGAGTCTGCGTGCTTCCAATCGGCTGTCTTGAAAAGCATGGCGATCATCTTCCCCTCGGAACGGATATGATGATCGCTAGAGAAATTGTAGAGAAGTCAGCTCAATTAGAGTCCTGTGTTATCTTTCCTTATTATATTTTCGGCCAAGTATCCGAGGTGAAGCATTACGCAGGCACAGTTGCTCTTGGCAGTGAGCTGCAGCTGCGCCTCTTGCAGGAAGTGTGCAAGGAAATTAGGCGCAACGGCTTCAACAAAATTATTTTGGCCAATGGGCACGGCGGCAATAACAATCTGCTGAGCTATTTCGTCCAAACGATGCTCGATGAACGCAAGGATTATGTTGTGTACGCCTATAATCTATGGGAATTAAATGCCGAGCAGCTTGCTCATCTTGATCAATCCTATGAAACGCCAGATGACTATGGGCATGCCGATCATATGGAAACATCGCAAATTCTTCATATTAATCCGTCTCTTGTCCATATGGACCGTTTGAATCCAGGCGAGTGGGAGTCCAAAGGTCTTGGACGAACGCTAACGGAGCATAGGCTGTCCGCTGGCATCCATTGGTATATGGAGTTCCCAAATCAGATTGCGGGCGATCCTTCATTATCGACGGCAGCTTATGGTAAGGAGTATATTTCAATGTGCGCAAGCAACTTCGCCAAAGCGATACACGCTGTCAAAAATGATGAAGCCTCTTTGCAGCAGCAAACCGCTTTTTTTGATCGATGCGACGATGTGAACCTTATCCGTTAAAACAAGAAATGGCAGTCCGGCCTAGCTTCAGGCTTTGGACTGCCATTTCCTTTATTCCTTACATTACAAATATTTATGTATGTGCTCGATGACTTTCTCCGCGCATCTACGATTTCCTCGTTCAGATAAGTGCAAACGGTCCTCGCAAATATGTAATGCTAGATCTTCCTTTATGGTAGCGTTCAGATCATTTATTTGTATGCCCAGGCTTTCCATCAGCTTTACAGCTGCCGCATTGTATAAATCAATCTCTGCATTGCTGCGCCCAATCGCATCGGCTGGAACAGGCGTCGTTGTTGCAAATATGATGTTTGCACCCGTTCTTTGCAGCTCATTCGCCGTCCGTTTAAGCGTTTCCAAATATTCTTCTAATGAAGTAAGTGCCTCGACCATTGGCGCTTCATGATGCAAATCCCATAATCCGTTGTTCCAATGAACGATATCTGGTTTGCCCAGATCTTTAATCCACAAGTTAACTCCCCATAACGTATGTTTCGCAAATCTGCCGTTCTCCTCAGGCGCAACAACCTGTGCCGTTTCTTTCAAAGCCTCGCGCACAAGCGGTTCATAGCCCATTCGGATCGAATCTCCGAGCAGCAGTACTCTTTTCATCCGTAACACCTTCCCCTTGTTTTCATAATATTTGCCCATGCCGCAAACTTGATGCTTACGTACATGTCATCCTCATCCCTCTTGAAATATAGCACACCCCCAACCGTTTCTCAAAGACAGTTAGGGGTGTGTTATACTCCGTATGCTAATTTACAAAAAAACATCTAAACTCAGCGTAATGATTTCAGCGGGACGAACCACCATTCGGCCAAGCTCTGACTCCTCCAGCCTCTGCTCCATAACGCTGCTGCGATGTGCTGCGCTCACGCCCAGCGTAGGGTATACGCTTAACGTTTGCTCATCTCGTGATAGATTATACCAGCGCGCAATCAAATCCCCCGTGTTCTCCGATACCTTAAGAGCAGACAAACATAGTTTGTCACCTTCCCATTGCATAAAGGAAAAACGGCTGGGAAGCTCACCCTCATGTGTACCCGTCTGCTTCACTATCCAAGGAACTTGATATTGATAAGCTTCCTTCATCGATGCCATAGCTCCATGTCCAATGAACTCCGACTTTGCATGCTGATTCTCCACCGGAAACGGTATAATTTCAAGCTTAACCGTATGCTCGCCGAGACACTGTGCCTCAGGGGTCGGGAAGTACCCCCAATCACCTAGCTCTCCCACCGCACGCAGCAAAGTAACCGCAATGGTATTGTTTTCATCTTCATCTCGCAAAACTTCATATTCATTTAAACCAAGGTTGGCGATCGTAACCCCCTGCTTCTCGCCAATCAATGTCACAAAAGCTTGCTGATGCTGACAATTACTTGGATTTCTCCATTCCTCCGAAGGGGTATTATCCCGCTCCACCACTTCAAAGATTGAATCTGCCAAATGTGTCTTCGATTGAAAGTCTGCCGGGAACAACATACGCAAACGATGGTCAAGAGCCTCGTTGTTAAAGGTTGTTTCTATTTGCAGTTCTTGCCCGTTTTTGTTAAGTGATACCTTCGTCTTAATCGTAAAAGGAATGAGCTTATCCGACCTGCCTGATTTTCGTCCAGTAAACCAAATCAGCTCTTCTCTCTCCTGCTGCAACAGCTCTTCTGCCGACTTCGGGATTAACATCTGGTGCGTAATTTCAAAGCTGGCTTGATAAGGTGTATCTTCCGTTATGCGTATTTCGGCTCGAAGGCCTCTCGTTGTCAGCGGGACGTCACCGTTTGGCTGGCGGTACATATACTCATTACCGATGTCTCCTGTATCTTCATATATACATTGATTGCGTAGCACTTCATTCGAACGATGATCAACAATAGTCAAGGAACCGTCATCAGCGATCGTTACGGTTAAATAATCATTGCCCATCTCTCGTTCATTCCTAATTAGAGAGCCTTCTTCAGCTTGAAGCTGTTTAGAGTAATCATTTCTAATCAGCGCATAGGTCTTGTAGCCAAGTGCTGGTACACCGTGCGCCTCAAATTGAATACGTACTTTTCTAGCAAAATAAGGCTGACGGAACTGATCCTCGGGCAAATCGTATCCGAATTGTACGCCTAGATCTTCTATGCCGCTGGAGACCTTGCTGCCCTCTGACTCCACGAGGTATAGGCCTGCTAAATCAATTTCCTTCAGTCGCTGCTTCATCGTGTAAAAATCTATTCCACTATTGAAATAGATGCGCTCGATCTCAACATCAGTGGTAACAATACCAGAACGCAGCCAGCCCGTTGTATTAACAACAACGAGTGTTGAAGCAACCTCTCCAAAGGAAGTAAATCCGCTCGTATCTACCTTCGAAGCGACTGCGGATAAGCTGTCTTCGATAATGCTTTCGGCGACATGCTTGCTTTTGGCAAAACGGGTCACCATCTCTGCATGGACCTCATCGACACTGCATCCGCAAATGCTGTCATGCGGATGGTTTTGCATCAATGTTTTCCAAGCATAAGTGAATAGATGATGAGGATAAGCATGGCCTGTCAAATAAGCAAAGGCTGCTATCGGTTCGGCCACTTTCTCCAGCAGCGCCTGACCTGTTTGGTTCATTTGCTTAAGATAGATTCGCGAAGATGCAGTATTAACTAGCGTCGACCAGCCATCGGTATGCTGGCTTCTTAGTTCACCCTTAACGATGGACAATTTCTCAGGAAGCGATGCGGTTACCGCCCCAATATAATCTTCAAAATTCGAATGGACAAATTGATATTCCGGAAATAGCTGCTGCGCTGTCGCAATAGCTTGTGCTACATCCGTCTGCACCGGCTGATGATCGCAGCCATTCATCATGAGCCAGTGGGGCGTTGAAGCATACTCGGCGACATCCTTTAATTTACGCTGCCAATAAACACCAGCAGCTTCAGGATCAGTTGGAATTTCATTGCCGTTGCTGTACCAATTGGCGAACAGAATGCCGATCACTCTTGAGCCGTCAGGAGCCTCCCAAATCATCTCGGAGAACGGTGATTCGTAGACTTTCGTTTGAGAAACTTCATTATTAAAGCCAGTTGGCTTCACACCGCGTCCGAACACAGCATTCTCGATCCCTGCTTGCAGCATCAGCTGCGGTGCTTGCCCAATGTTCCCGAACGAATCCGGGAAATAACCCACCTTTGCAACTTTGCCGAACTGCATGGCATCTCGGTGTCCATAAACGAGATTGCGCACATTTGCTTCACCGCTCGTCAAAAATTCATCCTGCAAAATATACCACGGTCCAATATGAATGCGTCCTTCGCGAACATACTGCTCAAGCAGCGCTCTTTTTTCCGGACGAATTTGCAAATAGTCTTCTAATATAATCGTCTGGCCATCAAGATGGAAGCTTTTGAAATCCGAATCTCGCTCCAGCGTCTCAAGCAAACGGTCGATAAGCGCAATTAATCTAACATGGTGCTTCTCATATGGCAAGTACCATTCCCTGTCCCAATGGGTGTGTGAAATGATATGAACAGTAGTAGATGATATCAAAGTATCCTTCTCCATTCTCTGTTTGGGATGAAAGCAAAGACGCCGCTCCACGTTCTTGCCTAATGCCGATTAATGCTCACTTTGCTTGCGTTAGCCTACGATGCCTGTACGCTCTACACTTTCGACGAAATAGCGCTGTACGAACAAGTACATGATGATAAGCGGGAGCATAAGCAGGAGAACGCCTGTATTCAGCAGCATGGATTGATACACAAGATCGGGTTCTTTGCCAAGCACAGAGCCCATGTCTGCTAACTGCGTTGATAATACTTTTACTTTGCTGAGAAACAACGAAACATAATAGCTGTCATTCCACTGCCATACGAAGGAGAACAGCACAACCGTAACGATAGCAGGAACGGCATTCGGCAGCATGATCTTATAGAAGGTTTTAAAAACACCTGAGCCATCAACAACGGCCGCTTCTTCAATCTCCTTCGGAATGCCTCGGAAAAATTGCCGAAAAATATAAATGTAAAGACCGTTTTTGAGCCCCATTCCCGTTGCGGATGAAATCAGGAAAGGCCAAAAGGTATCAATTAGATTAAAGCTGTCCCTCTTCGAAAACAAACCTACTAAACCGAACATATCAAAGTACCTATACGTTAAATATAGCGGAATCATAATCGTCTGCGGCGGTACAACAATGGTGAATATAACGAATCCAAAGAGGATGCCGCTGCCTTTGAACTTCAACTTTGCAAACGCGTATGCCGCTAGCGCACAGGATGCGAGTTGAATGGCAGTCGTTCCCGCCGATATCAAAAACGTATTCAGTAGAGTAGCCCAATAGTGGGTCGCTTCCATCGCAATTTTAAAATTATCCAACGTGAAGTTTCTAGGAATCCACAGCACCGTCGGATCATAGATATCAATTTTGTTGCGGAATGCGACCGAGAAACGAAGAAATAGCGGAAATAATATAATAAAACAAAAACCAGAAACGAGTACTGACCTTAGCAACGTCCATAACAATCGCTTCGATCTCTCGACCGGATTATAGTGGCGGTGAAACCTTTCCGCGTGAATGGCCGGCAGCTTCATGGCCTCTCCTCCTTCTCAATCGTAGTAAAACACTTTTCTCGAAATGATGCCCGCTGATAGGCTAAGTACTATTGCGACAACGATAAAATACACCCAAGACATCGCTGCACTCTGCCCGAACTCAAACGTTTTGAATGCCGTTTCTGAAATAAGTGCGTTAACCGAATTGTTATTGAATGAATCAATAATAGAATAAATTAAATTCGTCAAAATAAGCGGCGTCATCATTGGGAATGTAACTTTCCAGAAAATCTCATAGCCCGTTGCCCCCTCAATTCTTGCAGATTCGTACAGTGAGGGAGAAATGGATTGCAAGCCCGCAAGAAAGATAAGAATTTGGACGCCAGAGGAGCTAATAATTTCATAGATTCGGTCAACCGCATCCGAAATATAATTTACGAATACAGGCGCCAAGCCGGACTCCATCATCATCTTTTTCAGCTCGAAGCTCTGCATAAGGTTTCCGCTTCCGCTAGATGAAGAAGAGCTTCCAACAAAGCTGCTAATGTCCATATTGGCTATAGCCGCAGATGCTAGAATAACGGGTAGAAAAAAGACTGCCCTTGCCATCGCTCTTCCTCTGAACTTCTGATTCAATAGCACCGCTGCAAAGAGACTGAATACGATGATGATTGGCACATTAACGATCATATCTGTAACCGATTCAGTCAGCCTGCGCGGAAAATCCGCATTTGTCAGAAATAAATGACGAAAGTTTGCGAAACCCTCATACTTTACTGCGAAGCCGCCTTCAACCAAACTTATTGAGCTTAAGCTGAATCGTAAGGATTGAATGAGCGGCATGATAAACAGCATGACTAATCCCAGCATTAATGGCGTGGCGAACAACACGCCGCACCATGCTTTTTTCTGCGCCAAGGTCAATGGCTTATTGAACATCTGCCTCACCGCCTACCTGATAACTTTGAGCTGCAAGCTGCATGCCCTCTACTGCTATCGCCTTATTATTGTAGTTGATCGTAATGACATAACCGTTCTGAAATGTCGTTTCCACGACGCCCGGCAAGATTTGTCGATGCTTCACAATGACCTGATTCCGAACCTTTGACAATACGCCATTCGCTTCCTTATAGAGCTGCACCGCTTCATCAAGCCAATCTTTGTAGTTCAAAGCATAAAGGTTATCGTAATCGGTGTCCTTCACTTTCGTTGAGTCACTGGCATACCATTGATAATATAAGCTCGAGCCCGTTTCCAGCGCCTTCAGCATCGATAGACGAGGATTTTGTTTATCATCCATGTTGTAAGGTGAGCCAGCCAAATCATAATAGCCATGTAATGCAATTTGATAAAACGGAATATCCTGATCTGTAATATTCATCAGACTGCTCTTGGTCGGTGCGTTTACGATTACATCTGCATAAGGCAAGCTGTATGCGTTGCCGCCATTCACCATGATCGTTTGCGCCTGAAGGCTCAGCTTATTTGTCTGTGTCTTAATCATTTCCAACGCTTCCTGACGGGTTATCGTTTTATCCGGGTTGTAATCGGAATTGACCTGATTTCCCATATCTCTTAGCGATAATCCCTGCAGGCCGAGCGCTTTGTAATCCGCCAAAAAACCGTTTATTTGCTTCGGCAGCGCAGCAGGCGATAAAATATAGTGGGAAAATTTTGAAGTATCCTGATCGTACATAACCGGATTATATTGATAAACCTTTGCTTCTCCGCGATCAAGCCATGTAGCCGATCCGCTGGAACCTTTGTATTTTTCCAAAAAGGCTGTATCCGGGTAGAAGCCGATCCCGTTTTTCTGTGCAAAATCAGCTAGCTCACGAAGCCCTTCTTTGCCTCCCAGCTTATTCACGACTTTGATACTTGCTGGCGAGCTGTGCCGAATACCATCATTAAACCACCCGACATAACGTAAATCGATATGGTGGATATCCGTATCCATCAGCTCTTGCAGCAAGTTTTTCGCTTCAGCAAAGCTGGTTAGCGATTGTGTTGCTTCATACGGTATTCCGAGGAATGATTTATCTACCCGGAATGCTCCTACCAGCTCCATCACAAACGGCGAATCCTCGACTTTATCCAGCTTTTGTATATTGAATTTATTGATTAAGTAATTGCGATATTCAGCAGCCATTCCTACATAATCGGATGCTTCACCGCTAAGGAAGGAATATCTTATGGATAAGTCGCCGTCATACCTTTTCTTTTGGAACATCGGCACGGAGCTCGTTTTTGTCCCCGACGTAAGCGTGTAAAAGTCCATTGATGAAATTTGAAACTTGCTGCTAACGGTATTATAGGAGTCGTTCCGTCCGCTTACATCTGCTGTGATGCTTGCCATCGCATCACCATTTTCAATGATCCCAAACAAAGCATGGTCGGATCGCTTAAGCCCAAATACCGGCAGCCTCGTCATCTCATTAGTCTGTATTTTCTCTTTCACATTGTACGTACCGTCATTGCCGTACACAGGCAAATTGTAGGGTTCCGCTTGGTGCTTTCCGCTGTTCAGCTCAATTAGAGCGCCTGCGCCGTCAGGCACGAACAAGTATCCCGATTCCTTCACACCAGCAGCGCCAAAATGTTTAAGCACCTGTACGCTGGCAATTGGATATTCCGCATTGAATTGCAGCTCCTTGCCCGGAATCGTTACGACAAGCTGCTCATTATCCAGCGTATACTGAATTGGAATCGTAAATTCTGCCCTTGCGGCTGATGCAGCGTCGGCTGCACCGTTTTCTTCGTTATCCTGCTGCGCATCTTCCGCTGTGTAGCCCGCAGCTTCGAGTGCCGCAGATATTTCCTCCGCTACGTAATCCTGCAGCTTCCGGACGACATAAATTTGTTTTGCCTCATCGAAGCTGAATTTGTATTCAACACTTTTCCTCAGCTCTTCATCGGCAATCTGATCCAAGATTTGCTCTTGAAATCTTTTTTTGCTTATTACCTTTGGAATATTAGCGAATCCTTTGGCAATATTGCCTATTCGATAAACGACTTTGATCCCGTTCTCTTCGTCCGTTATTTCAAATTGCTGCTTTGCGACGCTATCATCATAACTGTTGAAAGCATTGACCTGCCCTTTTTCATTGTAGTAAGTAAGCAGCACCTGTGAGGATAGCTCTGAATGGTACAAAGGCGAAGCTTTCTGATCCTCGCTTCTCTCTACCGGGTTTGAAAACCAGACGTAGCTGTCGCGTTTGTCCTTTAGGGCAATTTCTGCCGTTTCACGGTTGATATAGAGCTGAAGCGCGTCATTATCTTTCACTAATTCCATCGCCGACAACGCTTGCAGCTCCTTATCCGTGTTGACCGCAGTTGATTTACGTCCTGCTCCAATCACACGGTCTTCCTGCTGATCAGAGACGGCCTCAGCTTCTTTTGTACCGAGGTTTATCTGCGCTCCAGCTTCTTCCTTCTTGCTGCAGCCTGCCGCACTTGCAGCAACAACGCTCGCAAGCAGTGCCGCGAACAGGATGCTGGACATCTTCCTCTTACCTGTCACGACCATCTCTCCTTCCCGCACGCTACAATCTGAACGATAATTCCTTATAGACAGAAATGGCGAAGCTGATCATCTGCTGAAGCATGCTGAATAATAATACCCCGATAAAAACAATAATTCCGATGACAACAAGTGTAAGCAGCATCGTCATAACCGTTTTCCCAGCTGAATATTGATGCACCGTCATCGTACCTGTGAACAGCAGCCATGCTGACCAGATCAAGGCAACTCCATCAAGCAAATAATAGAACGAGCTTTCGCTGCCTGTAATTAAATTGCTGTACAGCGTTTGAGGCAAATAAATGATAACCAATGGCATCATCGCATAAGCTGTCGCCATCACAATTTCCTTGAATTTACCTTCACCATCCATCAAGGTCGTTAAGGACCAGTTCGCAACACACCACAGAACAAAAGGCAATACGATAAAAGTTAATTCGTTCAAGCTGTTCAATTGGCTTGGGTTGTTGAAATTGACGACGAAGCCGCTGTATTGCCGTTTAATAATGGTGAAGATGACAAGCAGAAACACAATGCCGAAAGCGAGCTTTAGCCTGCCCTTTTGCTCGTACTTCATTTCCCAGAAGCCATTAAAGGGATGCATCATCGTGTAGAAAGGATTTTTGATAATGCCGAACTCCTGAAAGTGCTGACCATTCACCTTTCTCCGATTCCACTTCATGAGGGCAAAACCAAGTACAACAGCTAGTGCAACTACGAGAACAATAGTGCCAAAATGCGCCAGCACGATGCTTTTTCGATAACCCTTAAAGGCTTCGGAGTAATACTCCCTGTTGTTCCCAAGCTTAAAATAAGACATCGCCTCATGATATTCGCCTTTTTTGAGCAGAGATTTGCCGATTCCTAAATAGGCCACCTCCACATTTCCGTTTAGCTGAAGCACCTTCTCCCAAGCGGCTGTGGATTGCTCTGTTTTGCCATGATAAAGCGAAATAACGGCTTCCCTAATCAAGCTGCCATAGCGGGTTGGCTCAAATGCGGTCAACCGTCCGTTATCTTTATCCAGCACAAGTATATGATCATCCATAATTTCAATGGCAGAGGGGGTACGGAAATTCTCCTGCTTGCTTCCTAATCCTCCAAACACGTACAGCAGATTTCCATCCTTGTCGTAAGTAAATATCCGTCCCCGCTTAGAATCGAGTGCGGAATACATGCCAGCTTGATCCGCAGCCACATCGATGAATATGGAGCTGCCCGGATTGGTCCCCGTCTTCAAAGTGCCAATATCACCCTTGGGCGGAAAATAACCCTTGCTCCGCAAAATATCAGCTCCCGATGGATTCAGCCGTTTGATCGGCCGGTTCGAATCCTCTTCTGAGGTTGAGGTGTAGATGAACCCGTCCTCGTCAAGATCGAGATTGTTAAATTCAAGCGGTATGAACTGCTCCATTTGCTGTCTCTGTGCTTTGGTCGATATCCGTTTCCAGAACAGATCAATCGGGCTGAACTTTACGCGGTTCGTTCCAATAAAGCCGATAAACTGCCCTTCATCGTCAAACTCCATCATTCCTTCGTAAGACCCGCGGCTAACGACTAATATTCGCTTCGCTTTATCAACAGCTACCTTAATTGGCGCGTACTGAAACCCTGGCCGCAGCAGCGTTGATTTAGGCTCGCCTATTGCTCGTATGAACTTACCCGCAGTATCAAATACGACAAGTCTTCGGTTGAGTGTATCTGCCACATAGATGAGACCATCGTTTGTGCCAAATACCCCCTCCGGCTTATTCAGCGCATCTTCTTTTCCTTCATTCTCAAATTTGGAAATGACCAGTTCTTCTTGAAATTCCTTGTTCAATATAATGATTCGGTTATTGCCCGTATCCGCAATGAATATTCGCTCATCCTTGCCAACGAACATATCCATTGGCGAAGCAAGACGTCCACTGCTCCAGTTGTCACCGTAAATGACTTGCTCCATTTTGTATGCATTCGGCGAGGGCACAGCATCTCCCCAATAGGAATACTGATAGGTATCTATTGCGGCTTCTGCAACAGGAGCGGCCGCACCGATCATGAGCGATGCGATAAATAACGCGGCGATGATTCTCTTCATCCGTTGCTTCCCTCCTGTTATTCCTTCAAGCCTGATGTAGACATGGTTTGAATAATATTGCTCTGCGTTACGATAAATACGGTGATCGGTACAAGCATCATCAGCAGTGTTACCGCAGCTACCGGTCCTGTTCTAACAAGTCCCCCGCTTGCGATTTGGCCAAAAACGTAATCTACCGTTTTTAATTGCTCGCTGTAAATATATTTGTGGCTCGTTACTGAGCCATTTGTCCATAAGCTTTGCAAGGAGAAAATGATTAACGTCAGCCAAGCTGGCTTAACGATCGGCATAATAATTTGCCAATAAATTCGGTATTCACTCGCTCCGTCAATTTTGGCTGCTTCTAGCAGAGCATCCGGGATTTGCTCCATGAATTGCTTCATGAGATACAATCCTAGAGTCATGCCGAAAGCAGGCAGCAATATCGCCCAATACGTATTAATCAGACCAAGCCACGATATGATCATGTAGTTCGGCACTTGTGTAACGTAGGCGGTAAACATAAGGGAGAGTACAACGAGCGAGAACAACACTCGTTTCCCCGGAAATTTAAGCTTGGCAAGCGGGTAAGCCGCTGCCGAAGCAAATATGACATGCCCCACGGTGCCCACGATAGCAATGAAAAAAGTATTGAATACGTATCTTGAGAAGGGCACCCACGAATCACTGAATATACCAAGCAAATCTCTGAAATTTTTGAAAGTAGGATTTCGCACGAACAGCTTTGGAGGAAAGGAGAAAATTTCATCCAACGGCTTAAATGCATTGCTGATCGTGAACACAAGCGGCAATGCCATAAAACAAGCGACCCCGCCAAGCAGCAGAAACAGCAGTATATCGACTGACAAGGAACGATTCAGCCTCTTTGACACTTTAAAAGATCGTTTCATCCCTCTACTCACCCACTTTTCCCAGCAGCTTCTGCGTTAAGAGATTTGTAAGGAGCATGATACTGAACAATACTGTGGCAATCGCCGACGCATAGCCCATCTCATACCGAATGGAGCCGTAATCAACCAAATGTGTAACAATGGTGTGTGCTGCGTAATCCACACTTGGGAAACCGATCATATAGATGGAGATCTCTGCGATGGAGAACGCCAACGTAATTTGAATAACCGCACCAAACATCAGCTGTGGACGCATAGCAGGCAGTGTTATGAACCATAATTCCTGCCAGCGGTTGCGAATGCCGTCAATGCTTCCCGCTTCGTACAGGGTGCGATCTACATTTTGCAGCCCTGCGATAAAGGCTAGAAAGGATGTGCCGAGACTTAGCCATAGCTGAACGAGAATAAGAATACCCAGCACATACCTCGTATCTTGCAGCCACTGAATCGGCTCCATAATGAAGCCCCACTTCATTAGAAAGGAATTCGCATAACCATAAGAGTCGCTTGCGAACAATAGCTGCCAAATCAAATAGGTATTGCCCGCAATCGATGGCGCATACAAGACGAGCGTTAGGAACGCTCTTATCTTTGGCCTTAGCTCGTTAATAAGCCATGCAAATAAGAAGCATGCCAAGTAACTAATCGGCCCCGTAATGGCCGCGAACAAAAACGTATTTTTTACCGCAATCAGAAAAATATCGTCTTGAACGAGTAATCTTGAATAGTTTTGCCAACCAATCCACCTAGGCTTCTCAAGAAAATTAAAATTCGTAAAGCTGAGCAGCAGCGATAATAGCACAGGGAGTACAGTAAATGTGCAGAAAATAATAAAGTATGGTGCCAGCAGCACATAAGCGTGTTTACTTTTTTTCATTTCAACAAACATGCGCGTTAATTTTGGCTTCAGCTCTTTCCCGTGAGCTAGAATACGTGAATCGCCTTTCCCCCTCGTTACGGGGCGGGCTGCTAACTGCTGTTTCATTTAAGCCCCTCGTTTCTAATAAGGAAGATTAAATTCCTTGCGCTTTAATGTAATTTCCTCATTCATCGCCCTTACATATTTGTCCATCGTTTCACGCGGATCTTCTCCTTGAACGACAACACGGCGGAATGCATTATCGATATTTCTGCCTGTCAAATATCCACCCGGAACCTCTGGTATGCCCTTAACCCATTTCATTTGCTCCTGCAGCATTTGAAAATCCTTCGTTGGCCAAGGAAGTGAAGCTAACGCTTCCATATTTGCCGTTGGGTATCTAGCAGCAGCACCCATTCGAATTTCCATTTGTCTGCCAAAAGCAACCTGCGTATCTTTGCCTGTCCACCATTTCAAGAAGGTCCACGCCTCTTCTTTGTTTTTCGCTTGCTTGAACATAATCGATGCCGAGCCTCCGCTGCCTACCTCGCGGTGGAAGGAACCATCGGCAGCAGCAACGCCTGGAACAGGCGCAAATGACCACAGCCCTTTGATCTCAGGCGCAAAAACAGTCAGCTTGTTATACATCGTATAATCGACGATACCAATTGGCATTTCTCCTGTTCGGAAGCGGTTTGCGAAATCAGCTGCGATTGGAATTTTATAATTGACATAAAAATCGGTCCACTTCTTGAACTCCGAAATTGATGTCTCTGAATCCAAATCACTCGATTTACCACCGTCCTTATAAAACTGGCCGCCTTGCTGAAGCAGAAACATCGCAAATGCAGGATTTGGCGGAAGCGTCATAATATTCGTCGTTGCAAGCTCATTGCCAATGGAATCAAGCGGTTTTTGCGGTAAACCAAACTGCAAGTTATGCTTCTGGAGCGTAGGCAGCATATCATAGACATCCTGCCACGTTTCCGGCACTTCCAAATGCAGCTCATCCTCCAATATATCTTTTCGGAAAAACATCATTGGAAACGTTTGCTGCTCAGGCAATGCGTAATAGCTTCCTTTATATTCATAAGGCACCATGGCGCTTGCTAGAAACTGCTGCTGTACTTCCGGATAATCTGGAAACGCAGATAAATCCTGAAGAGCGCTGCGGCTCGCGTAATTCATCGGCAAGTCGTTGCCAACCTGCAAAGCAACATCCGGCCCTTTCCCCGAGACGGTTGACGGTAGAAGCACATCCGCGCTTACGAGTTTTAAATTCACATGTATGCCCGTCGTACTCGTAAAACGATCATCTATCAATCGTTTAATGACTTGTGCTTGGTCACGAGCCGATGTTACCCATACTGTAACGCTCTGCTTCGTCTCTTCTTCATCCGAGAAATCATCGTAGTTTTCACTAAAGGATGCTGCGAACGATTTGATCCCAGTTAACATCTTTGCCCATCTGGTTGCTTCGGGCTTCGGCAGCTTTGCTTCTGGCGAGCTAACGATCAAATAATCCAAAGCAAGCGGCTGTTCATTGATCGTAAGCATCCATGAGCCAAGCGCGCCAACATTCGTCTTAAATGCTTCGATCCGTGATGGCACGGATTCCGGGCGGCCCGCCATGTCCTTAAGCTGATACGCTAGTCTATTAATAATCGCTGTACGGTCATTTCCACTCTCAGATGGTCCTTCCATACTGCTCGCAATGCTATAAAGCAGCTTGCTTTGTTTCTCAAACACTTCAATCATTTCAGGGATACGCTGTTCCAGATTGTAATCACGAAAGGTATCCGGAACGGTACCTGTATAGCTGATGATTTGGCGATACATGGCATTTAGCTCAAGAATGCTCGTTTCCACCGATCGCAGAATTGGTGCCAGCTCGCCCAAAGTCACTTCCATCCGCAACCGATGCTTGCCTTTAGTGAGATGGAATAAATAAGGCTCATCTTTGCTCGTTCCCAAAACATTCATTTGCCAAGAATGGTTATATGGAAACTGAACCTCTTTCAACTCCTTAAAGGGCAGCTTCCCATCTATATAAATGGAGCGCAGCGCAGACATGCCATTCAAATAGTTTTGACGGTTTTTCAAAGCAATTTGATAGAGCCCTTCTTGCTCTACTTCAATTTCCCATTCAATCCATTGTCCCGGCATTCTCCATGCCCATCCACCCATTGCATTATTGCGAAGCTTTGATACATGATAAGGTTCGACCGCGGGAGAAGAACGATCATTATAAGGCAGCAAGCTTGGCGTAGACTTATATAAAGCTTGCTCTGCTTGAAGCTTGATCGAAACGTCTGCAGCCTGCTTTAGCCCATCTTCTTTATACTTGCTGGCAACCTCTGCATATGTAGGAGCAATTTCCGGTGCAGACAGCTTCAACCAATCGATGACGAGCGGCTCTTTAACCGAAGTCAGCGTCAGTGTATGCTGGCCTCTCGAGAAATAAAATAAAAAAGGCTCTTCATAAAAGCCCGTGTTATCTTTAATTAAGCTTTCCTGCCACATATGCTCTTCGATTTGGTTTGGCAGCAGATCATTTCCCCTTGCATCGCGATCGAAGCTTTGCTTCTCGTTTTTCCATATTCGATTGAAGGTTATGCTTCTAGCTTCATTAAATGGCGATTGCCCATCCACTAACAGCTCCCGTTCAATATCTGAATCCTTGCCCGGCTCGCTATAAAAATGTATACCGAGATTGTATAGCCCTTCTTGCTTAACCTCGAATGCCCAGGAAATCGCACCTGAATCTTCCGTGAGAACCGCTTGCCCCTCGTTGCCCGCTCTATTCTCAACGATAGAAACTTCCATTCCCTTAACTTCGCTGTAGCTCTCCCCTTCGATTACAATCGTATCGTTAGCCGCCAGTTGAATAGGATCATATTTAGACAAGTATTCGTCATAACCACCCTTTTCATATGGCGTATCTAAAGCCGTCGAATGGGTATTCCGATTGCTTGCCGATGTTCCTTCAGCAGTAACCGTGCCGTTTAGTGCGGACTCCTGAAAAAACAAGGAGACACAAACAGCTAGTGACAGAAGCAATAACGAAATGACTTTAACGCTTGGTCGCCGCATCGTTTCCCCCTCCTCCCTAGCAGGCTCTCTATTAAAATAGGAGCCTGCCGAGAGTTTTTGACAAAATTTTATTTGTTGTCTTGAAGCAATTTGTTCATGTTCGCTTCAAACTGCGGTTTGATTTTGTCAACTGCAGTGGAAGGTGATACTTTGCCTTCTGTAATTTCTTTGACGACACCTTCAAACAGCTTCTCGCCATCTGGAATGCCATAGTAGGAGATATACTCAATGTTGTCGGCCATCTGTTTCCGAGTATCGAGCGACTCTTTACTTGGGTAAGAAGTTTCCCATGACTCATTGGCTAGCTTTCTGCCCTCTTCATGAAGACTAATCTCATCAAGAATTTTCACAGCAACCTCAGCATTTTTCGAATATTTAGCTACCATGAACATATTGCCAAACGGTGTGTAGGAAATATAGCGATCAGCCTTAGGGCCTTTCGGGAAGAAAACATAACCAAGTTGTTGATCCTTCATACTATCGACAAACGTGCCAAGCTCCCAGCTAAATCCTGCATAGATAACGCCTTTGCCAGCAATGAATTCTTTCGCTGCATCCTCAGGAACCGGCTGCATGATCGATTTATCTGTGTTGTAGAGATCAGAAATGAACTGCAAGGACTCAATCGCATTTTCACTGTTCATTGCGAATTTATATTCTCCACTTGCATCCTTGTCCAGAGCCCCGTTGTTCGTGTAGACCATCTGCTCTGCAAATGCTTTAACTTTACCGTAAGCGCCGGTTACGCCAAATACATCTGTTTTTCCATCGCCGTCTGTATCCTTCGTTGCTGTTTTTGCAAATTCACGGAATTTATCCCATGTCCATTCGCCTTTTTGTTGAAGCTCGTATGGATCCTCTAGGCCAAGCTTCTGAACGAGCGTTTTGTTATAAAACATGCCGTACGGAGAAGGAGCTGAATCCGTCATTCCGTATTGCTTGCCGTCATAACTTCCTCCAACCTTCATCCAGCTAATATATTTCGGATCATTCAAATCCAAAAATTCATCAACTGGCTGAATGAACTGTTTGTTCACAAGTTGTGGAAACGCCCAGAAAAGCTCGATCCGAACGATATCCGCAAACGGTGTGCCTGAGAGAGAGGTCGTCGTAAAATTTTCAATATACTTTCCATAGTCGCCGAACTTTACAAATTCAATTTTGCCGTTATATTTTTTCTCCGCAGCTTCAATCAATTTGATTTGCGCTTCTTCTGCGGGACCTTTTTCTTCTACTAATCTTGGATCTGCTCCGTCGTACCAAACGCCGATTTTAATCGTCTGACCTTTTAAATCGTATTTGTTCTCTTCCGGCGCCACAGTCGCTTCTGTTGTTGGTTCAGCATTTGTCGGAGAAACTGCATTCGTTTCTTTCCCTTGATTGCTGTTAGCACCATTTTTACCGGAGCATCCTACAATTGAAACCATGAGTATTAATGCAATGACTGCAAACGAGCGTAATTTTAGCTTTTTCATTTAAAATCCCCCATCATTCATATTGGATTGAAATTTTAAAAAGACATGATTACGAAACGCTTTAACCAAGCTCTAGACAGAAATACCGAACAGCCCTCCTTAACGGTATAATAAAACCAGTTATAAAGCGCTTACATTCTTCGCAAGCAAAAATAACCGATATATCCATTGTTGTACAATCGGTTCGTTCTCAAGGTGCATCACTTCAATTACAAACCGACTTGGCTATGTAATTAGATATACCTTTTAGCCTGCTTACAAAAGTTATTATAATCGCAATACTATTTTTTGTAAACAATGAATATACTTAATATAGTAAAATACATTATTGATTATACCAAATAAAAAAGCTGGCCATTATGGCCAGCTTTTTACACTATAATGAATGACGCAGAATAATAGATTGCCTATACCGATTTGACCGAGGCTTGATCATCTACCGTCTGCATGCCAATGGACTCTCTTTCTACCACACGAACGGGAACTTGTAATTTTTGCGGTGAAAAATCAGCTCGTTCAATTCGATTAACGATTAATTCAGCCGCTTTACGGCCTATTTCGTTATAATCTTGGGCTACGGTCGTAAGCGGAACCTCTACATGCTGCGCAATGATATGATCGTCGAAGCCGGCAATTGAAAGCTGTCCTGGTACTTGCAAGCCCATTTCAATCGCGTTTTTAAGAAGATCGACGGCAAGGTGATCATGCTCAACTTGAATCGCTGTTACTCCAGCCTGAATCAGCGAAGCAATCATTGATTTATAGAAGGTTTTGCTGTTTGTTTCATCTACTTGTCTATAGAAATCCGAAACGATTAAGTCAGGATCAATCGGAATTTTGTAATCCTTCAGCGCATTGCAGTAGCCTTGATACCGGTCCCGCACCGAACTGCGAAATTCGATGCTGATGCTGGAAACAAAAGCAATTCGCTCATGGCCAAACTCAAGGAGCTGCTTCGCGATCTCATAACCGCCTTCAAAGTTATTTGAAGTAACGCTCGTAATCGGAATGCCTTCAAAGTACTGATCAATCGTCACAATCGGGTAGTCGTTCCAATAAATAGCATTGATCAAATCGATATTGCTAATGGTGCTGATGGGATACAATATGATGCCGCTTGAACCGTTCTTAGGAATTCGAACGAGCAGCTCCTTCTCTTTGTCCCTGCTCCAATTGCTGTTATGAATGCTTAAATAATAACCTTTATCGTCCAAATAGTCCGATGCTCCGGTTATATAGTCCGATTCATGTGTCGCCATATAAGGAAGAATCATTGAAATAATCCGATTGGCATTTGATGTGCCTGTATCGGATTCGATATAAATCTCTTGTTTTTTGACAAAGCTCCCGCTTCCGCGCTTCCTGTATATTAGGCCTTCACGTTCCAGCTCGATTAATGCTCGCTTCGATGTAATGCGGCTAACCCCTGACTTCTCCGCCAATTCCACTTCTGTTGGAAGTTGTTGATCAGGCAAATATTCTCCCGATTTTATCTTTTCCTTGAGATCCTCAAGAATGACCATATACAAAGGTTTGTTATCGGACTGCATGCTCATTCACTTCCAGTCTATCCGTAATGCATTTCTTGTATTGATTATACCAAATCAATTCTTTATAATGCAAATTAAATATACCAACTTCATTCGAGTATACCTGCAGTATTTAGGAGAGGGATGATCATAATTATGAATTCAGACTGGACAACACAGGTTCTAGAAAAATTCGCCTACAAAAGGAGCCTAGCCAGCTTGCGTGAAGAGCAGCTATTCAGCGTTTTTCAGCAGCCCTTAAGCGCGGATGAGCAGTTTGCGCTGCAATTTTTATATGCCTACATGCCTCTTAATGACTTAGCTGATTATAATGGTGAACTTTTTCTTAGCCATGTACGGGCTTCCCTTGCTATTCGGAATAAAGTGCCATGGGGCAGCACAGTGTCCGATCATTTATTTTACCACTTTGTTCTCCCATATCGGGTCAATAACGAGAACATCGAAGATATTCGAAGCTTGTTGTTTAATGAATTGTTCGAGCGCGTTCGAGGACTGTCCATGGAAGATGCCATTTTGGAGACTAACTACTGGTGCCATGAAAAAGCTACCTACATAGGAAACGACCAGCGCACCGTATCTCCTTTAACGATTATCCGTACCACTCTCGGACGCTGCGGAGAGCAGTCCACACTTGCAGTTGCTGCACTCCGCAGCATCGGAATTCCTGCAAGGCAGTGCTATACACCACGCTGGGCCCATTGTGATTCCAATCATGCTTGGGTTGAAGCTTGGGCTGACGGTCGTTGGCATTTTCTCGGTGCTTGCGAGCCAGAAGCAAGGCTAGACCAAGGCTGGTTTAGCGCCCCTGCCCAAAGAGCTATGCTCGTTAATACGAGAGTTCCCTCCAACTATGCAGGCCCCGAGGAAATTACGCTGCAGCATCCTTGGTATACCGAAATTAATTTACTAGACAACTATGCCGTAAACAAGACCATTACGATCAAAGTACTTAATCAAGCTGGTTCCCCATCTAGTGCTAAGGTACACTTCCAGCTGTATAATTACGCCGAGTTTTCTACTATTGTGACAAAGACGACAGATCAAGCCGGGCAAGTTACCCTTACAACTGGACTTGGCAGCTTATATATACATGCTGTTGGCGAAGAAGGCTGGGGCTCTATACTTATCCATACGGGAGACGCGAACGAATTTACAATGGTTATGAGCAAAGAGGAAGTTCGAGGCGGCATTTCGGATATTGATATGATCCCCCCGCCATCTGTGGACAGCAAGCTGACTTCAGCCGCCACCGAGCAGGAGAAGCAGAAAAATAGTGAGCGAATTCAAGAGGGTTCCCAAATTCGTGCTGCATATGAAGCAACATTTGTTAGCTTGGAGCAGTCTTCTCAGCTAGCTGATCAGCTATCCCTAAATGGAGATCGGGTATGGAACGTCCTTCAAAAAGCTAGAGGCAACAGCCATGAGATTTATGCTTTCTTACAAAATCAATCGCCTTTATATGGAGAATGGCCGCTTTTGCTGCTGGAATCACTTCATGAAAAGGATTTGACAGATACGTTTCAAATCTCGTTAGATGATCATCTACTTGGTTCTTTGCCTCTGATTGGAAGTCAGGATACCGATTTAGATAAATCTTTTACCAGCAAGTATCTTCTTTGTCCGCGTATACATTATGAGATGATTGCACCCTACAAGCATCGTTTCCAAGAGCATTACTCTGAGGCAGAAAAGGAGCTGTATCGCGGTCAACCTGAGGCCATGTACGAACGGCTTGCAGGTGAATTTGATATTATCGAAGGCATGAATCATTATAACGGCTCTGCCACGCCGCTAGGCAGCTTTGAATTACAAAAAGGCGATCGGCTTTGCTTCCACATTCTTCTAATCGCAACAGCAAGAAGCATAGGAATACCAGCTCGCCTTGAACCAACTGATTTAAGGCCGCAATACTTTATGCTAAGCCATTGGACTGACTTTTGTTCGGAGGGCACCTCAGCGCCAGCACTAGGTTTTGTTCATTTCATCAAAGACATAGCAGGAGATGTAGAAGAAGCCGCCTATTTCAATAACTTCACGATTGCGCGCTTTACGAAGGGCATGTATCATACACAAATGCTCCCCTTTGGCAAAAAGGACGTATTCGACGCGCCAATCGAATTGGTATGCGGACAATATCGGTTAATAACCGGAATAAGACTTCCAAATGGTACTGTAAAGGTCCGGCTTGCTTATTTCGACATTTCTCCATCAGCTACAACAAAATTGACATTGAGCTTCCGCAGCAAGGATATGGAAATTCCAATTCTAGCCTCACTCTCCGCTGATGCCATGGATAAGGAGTTATTCAATCCACAGGTTAGCATGAAGGCAGCCGTTCAGCCGCGCGGCGCAGTCATCGCTTGGATTGAGCCAGACCGTGAGCCTTCAAAACATCTGCTGAGAGAGCTTCGAGAGCTGGCTCCTGCATTTGAGGCATGGAATGGCCAAATCATATTGACAGCGGGTAAAGATAAGCTGACCGCATCCTTCTCATTAGAACAAGATGCTGCCTTGCCCCGAAACGCTTCTTTCCACCTTGACCAGTCATACGCTGGCCTTAACCTCTTTCAGCCCTTGATCGTGCCGAAGAGGATGGAACAGTTTCCCATCCTGTTTGTTTTGGATAATGTAGGACGAATCCGTTACATGTCAGAGGGATACAAGCTTGGAACCGGCAAAGAAGCGCTTGATGCCATTCATGCAATTGCTAATTCTCTTCAGGAAAAAGATTAAGCCGATCCTCGGATGCTGGTGTATAGCTATATGTACGGCTTAGCTTCACTACTCGGCGATTTGGTCTGCGAATAACGACAGAGGACTCGTCCCATGCTACAACGATACCTTTAACGTCATTTGCTTCGATTGCATCTCTTACAACTCTTATCGTCTCACCGCTTACGCGATATTGATCCAATTGCTCTTCACTTATCATTGCAATTCCTCCTGCTTCTATTCTAACCCGTATGATTATTGAAAAACCTCAATGGATGCTTACGCATCACATTGAGGTTTACTTCAAAATATAAAATAATAATAAGGTTTAACTTATATTTATATCATTCTTTAAGTTAACCTGCATGCTCTTTCGCGTCATTCGTTTCATACCACTCATCCAGCACGCGTGATGACATCACTCGTTTGCCGATATATTCGCCTTGACGGTCAGTGAATTGCTCCCGCCATTCAATAGACAATTCGTCGCAAAGCTTCACGATAGTGAGCAGCTCTGACCATGCTACATAACGTTTGTACCAGAAAAATTGCGGATGCTCAATCATATAAGGATATAAATCATCAAATTCCGTATGTTTACAATCTAGTGCACGCTCAAAGTGGACTTTAGCATCGCTTAGCTTTGTATACATAAACTCTGCAGACATTTCCCCCATAGTATGTGCCTCCCCTCGATCACTTCTGTACCATTATAAGCGATAATGCCGGATGCGAAAAGAACATTTGTACTGGAACTTATTACTCAAATTTAATTTCACCGTTATCAAGCGATGAAATGCGAACGAGCGGCTCCACACGAATTCCTTGTTCCCGTAATGTTCTTCCTCCAGCTTGGAATGACTTCTCGACAACGACGCCAAGTCCAACTAAAGCTGCTCCCGAGCGCTGAATAATTTTTATCAATCCACGCGCTGCATCGCCGTTGGCAATAATGTCATCAATAAAGAGTACCCGATCTTCAGCCGTTAGAAACTGTTTGGACACCATAATATCAGTCACCATTCCCTTTGTAAAGGAAGGAACACGTTCCACATAAGCATCCGGATCAGCAATTAATGTCTTCTTGCGGCGAGCGAAAACGAGCGGTACGCCTAGAGTATATGCGGTTGCAAAGGCAGCGGGTATTCCCGACGACTCCACCGTTATCACCTTCGTAATTTGCTCCTCCGCGAAGCGCCTTGCAAACTCTTGTCCCATTTCCATTGTCAATGCTGGGTCGACCTGGTGGTTGATCAAAGCATCCATCCGCAGTACATTGCTAGACAATACGGATGATTCTGCTAAAATACGTTGTTTTAAACTTTCCATCTTTCATTACCTCCACCAAAATCCTTTTTGATAACGTACCATAGGTCAGGCAAAAAGTGCAACCCTATTGAAAGGATCGTTATTAATCCAAAAAAAATCTAGCGAATTCGAGCGAGTAATTTCATATCAACAGTAAAATAGAGAAACTTTTACCACATTTTACACGTCTAATTTAATAACATAACTTTTGAACGAATTTAGCAGCACATTTATAAATATGGTTCATTATACCGATGATATTTCCTATAGGGAAAGGAGTGAAAACCTTGAAAACCAATCGATTATTTACGAAAAAAGCGGCTATGCTCGCGGCAACTTCAACGCTTGCCTTATTGCTTGCCAGCTGCCAGAGCGCATCGACAACCACGCCTGATACTTACACGGATGACACAGCTCCTCTTCTGACCAAGCAGACGAGCAAGCCTAACAGCCCTCAGAACTCTTACTCTGAGCTAACGGAAAATGAGATTCAAATGGACGAGCCTCATGTGAACAAGGTGGATACGAGCAGCAATACAAACGCAGAAACCTCAGCAGTCAGCAAGTCAGAGAATCCCAAAGCGCCGGTAAAAACCGAAAGTGAGGATGCATTATGGCAAGCAGACGCGCCTCTTCTCCATGGTGTAGCAATTGGCGATACCCATGCTTCTGTTGTTAAGCAGTTTGGCAATCCGCAAGACAGCTACAAGCTTGAGGAAGAGACGGATCCTGTTACCGTGCTTGAGTATGACGGATTTGCAATTGGAATCAATGCTAAGAAAAAAACACAATTTATAGAGCTTTTTGAAAAAAACATTCAAGCTGGCCTAAGCGGCCTACAAATTGGCGACAATCCGGAAGCTGCACTGCTTGCGCTCGGCAAGCCTGAGAAGCAAACCGCATATTTGCTCACTTACAAAGCAAACAAAGCGCTGCTTAAGCTGGATCTTGATCCCGAGCATAACGAAATCATTTCCATTAAGCTTCTCGCTATCAGCTAGACAGAATTTAGCATGCGAAACTAATGTATAGAGCAAACCAAGGCTGCCATTGAAGGAAATATACCACAGCACTACCGCCGCTACTAGAATGAAGGCCCTCTCTGCTTCTAAATATCCCGTAGAAAATCGTAATATTTTGAAAAAAGTCATGCCTGTCCCCGTTTGGACATACCTTCTAATTATAGAGGGTTTTCGAACGGAGGACGGTAGACGATGTGGAAACGTACTGGAAAAGTATTACAAATCGCTTCAACTTACATGGGGACAATCGTGGGGGCCGGTTTTGCCACCGGCCAAGAAATACTTCAGTTTTTTACCCGCTTTGGTTACTGGGGTACGGTCACGATTGTAATATCTACCGTTTTGTTCATTTGGCTAGGCACCAAGATGATGCTCATTGCAAGTGAAATTAGAGCAAAGTCGTACGAAGACTTAAATAAAGCATTGTTCGGCGACAAATATGGACGACTTATCAGCCACTTCATGTTAGTCGTACTCCTTGGCGTAACCGCTGTTATGCTCGCAGGTGCCGGCACTATCTTTTATGAGCATTGGAATATTTCTTATCAATCAGGTTTGCTTATTACGATTGCCGCTTGTTATTTTTTGCTGCGCAAAGGAATGAATGCTATTCTGACGGTCAATGCGATCGTCGTCCCTGTTATGCTTCTGTTCACTGTACTCATCATAATCAATACATTTCAAACGCCAGGTGCAGACAAGTTCATTACTTTATCAAGCGACCATTCCATCTGGGCCGCTTGGGCTTCACCTTTTTTATATACCGCCTTCAACCTCTCGATGTCGCAAGCTGTGCTTGTACCGCTGGGAGCAGAAATTCGTGACCGCAAGGTCATTATTGCTGGCTCATGGGTCGGAGGAATCGGTATCGGATTCATGCTGCTGGCTGGTCACATCGCGCTTTCTGTTCATATGCCAGGCATTCAACAATTCGCAATTCCGATGGGCGGGATTGCTAGGCAGCTAGGGCCTAGCGTACAGTTTATTTACGTTTTCATTATTTTCGCTGAAATCTTCACGACACTCATTGCAGACATTTACGGCCTCACCCTTCAGCTTCATGAGCGTTTGAAATGGGCTCGGAGCTTGATTGTTCTACTTATCCTCGCGATATGTTATGTCGCCAGCCAAATCGGATTTGGTCCGCTGCTGTCCACTCTTTATCCGTTATTCGGCTTGGTCAGCTTGGGCTGGCTCATCTTAATTATCCGCAAACGTGTTATTACTCATTAGAGAGCAGCTGGCTGCTATAAATCATCATATTTGTACGAGTAACGCACCCTCGCAATGCTCAAGCATTGCGTCTCGAACATGCTCATGACAAGTCATAACTATAATTTGCCTTTCACTCGATAATGATGCGAGCAGCTTGGTTACTGCATGCAGCCTGCCTTTGTCGAAATTAACAAACACATCATCCAGCATAAGAGGAAGCTTCGCTCCACTTGTTGCTTCCTCCGCCAAAGCAAGGCGCATCGCCAAATAAACCTGCTCCGCGGCTCCTCTGCTTAACATTCCGCTGTCGATGAGACGGTGCTCCGCTGTTTCCAGCCTGATTCCCGGTTCGCCTGGCGTTGTAAGTACCCGAATATATTTGCCACCTGTCAGCTCCATCATAAAGCGCGACGCATTGCGAAGCACGACAGGCTGACGCTCTTCTTCATAAACACGTTTAGTTCGGCTAATTAATGCTGCACTAATAGAAAGGACCGCATACCGCTCTGCATCCTTCTCGATCTGGGCAACCGTCATCGCTTTATCAGAAAGCAGCCTTTGATGCTCCTCTTCCTGCAGAAGATGGTCTAGCGACTGCCGCACTCTCCCCCGTTTTTCAAGCTGCTCCTGCTTTTGCCGCTCCAGCTCTTTCAGCTCCGTCTGCGACTCCAAATGCAGCTGCTGCAGCTGCTCTTCATCATAGCTGCCAAACAAATGCTCGAGCTCGGAAATTCTCTCCGCTGACATGCCAGCCGTTATTTCCAACGCAAGCTTCGACAACTCAAGCTCAAGCACCGTCCATATTCTATGATGCGAAATAGCAAGCTCATATTGGGGTTCACTTGAGAGACCAGCCGCTTCCACTGCTTTCAACACTTGGCTCTCTAGCTCAAGCTGCCGGGATTCAGCAGCCTGCTGCGCCATGCGCAGCTCATCGCGGCGCACAATAATAGCGCGCGCTTCTTGTTTGGCTGCAGCATGGCGGCGAATTTCGGCATGCAGCAGGCGCAGCGCGAGGGCTGGGTCAGCAGCCGCCGCTGCGGCAGCTTCCTTGAAATGCCCGCACAGTTCAGCTGCTTGCGCAGCGAAAGCAGCCAGCTGTTTGCTTGCGGCGGCTTGCTTCGCCGACAGCCGGTCATAATGCTGCAGCCGCTGCAAAGCTTGCTCGGCAAGCTCGAATGCTTCGAGCGCAGCGGCCGGCGACATTCCCGCCGGCAGTGAGCGAGCTGCAAGCCAGTCAGCCCACTGATGGGCGATGGCTTGCCTTGCTTGTGCAGCAGCGGCGGCAGCCTCGCTGCGTCCTGCAGCGTGCGCGCGCAGCCGCTCTAGGCGGCGGGCGAGCTCGCTGCTATGGTCGATGAGGCGCTCGCTGCGCTGCAGCGCCTCGAGACGTGCTTCGACTGCAGCGCGCAGCTGTGTGCGCGCTTGTTCCGCAGCGAGCAGATGCTCTGGCGAGCTGTAATGCTTTGCCGCAAGCAGGGCAGCCGCTGCCTCTTGCGGATGATGTACAATCATCTCTAAAGCTTGATGCACTCGTTTTTCTCGTTCATTAAGTTCCGTGCCGGTGAGCACGGCTGCCCCGCCGCGCCCTCGCGAACGCCCGCGTCCACGCAGCTGATCGCTGCTCTCGCCTGCTGCTGCATTCCCAGCACCGCGACTCCGCAGCAGCGCCACAACAACAAACGCAAGCGCCGCTCCCGCCAGCGCCAGCGCAGCAATACCTGCACCGCGCCCTGCTCCGCCAAGCGCGGCTGCTCCAAGCGCCAGCGCGGCTCCGCCCGCTCCTGCCGCCGCAGCCCACCAAGGGCCGGCTCCGCCTCGGCCCGAAGCTGCCGCGCCGCGGCCAGCCGACTCGCTATCGCTTGCGGCTGCAGCGGCTCCGGCAGAGCGCGCCCGCTCGAGCTCCCACTCGCGCAGCGCGCTATCGAGGGCGTTCCACGCCCCTTTCAGCGCATCTCGCGTTCGCGGCAGCACCTCAAATCCGGTGCCGCCCTCCTGCTCGTTGCGCTCTTTCTCCCGTGCGGCGGCAGACCTCGCCTCCTCCAAAGCGATAGACGCTTCCTGCTCCTGCTGCTTTAGCGTCTCAAGCTCAGCCGCGAATCGCTCCTCTCCTCGCCCGTGCTCCAGCTCCTGCTGCCTGGCGCTGCGCACAAAGTCACGATCGGCTATCGTAACGTGAAGCTCCCTCAGCTGACGCTCTGTCCATTCCGGCGCGATGCTGGTAACGAGCCTCGCAATCATCTCATCATGCTCGCGCAGCTCTGATTCCAGCTCTATGCTGTCCTGCTTCAGCTGGCGCATACTCTCAGCTGCCTGAAGCAGAGCTTCCGTCTCATCTCCAATACGGAGAAACTGCTCATCATAACTTATTGCTTCAAGCTGCAGCTCCAGCAGCAGCGCTTTCTGCCTTTGCTTCTCAGCTTCTTCGCGCAGCTCAGCTCTTTGTCTTTGCAGCTCGTCCCATTCCTTCTCCGCATGCAGCGAGAGCTCTGCAGCGTAAGCGACTTGCTCGCGCTCAATCATCAGCTGCTGCTTGCGAATCCACAATGGCCTAGTCGTGCAAGCTTTATGAAGCAGCATTTGCCTTGCTTCTTTTGCTGGCAGCTCCAATTCCAGCTGTTGCAAGGATGCATCCAGCTGGCCCGTCTGCTGCGTCAACTGATTATAGGAGACAATGGCATCTGCGCGCTTCCGAAGCTGAGCATCTATTTGCTCAAGCGTTTTCAAATGTTGATTAATTTGTTGATTAGCTCCGCGAGGCTTAAAGAGAAGGTCCATCTCCTGTGCTAAACGTTTCTCAGCTGCTGCTATCGATTTTCCGTTGTCCCACCCTGCATGATACAAATATTGTCCAAGCTCTTCTCCCGACAACGCACCGATTTCTTGCAGTTCAGTCAGCGTAATAGCGAACAACTGTCGATACAATTTTTCACTAATGCCTCCTAAAAACTGCCGTTCCCATTCCGTTTGTGTGAGTGCTGCTTCTTCGAGAGATTTATCTGCTGCAGCAATGACGCTAATGAAAGGATCATTTAACAATTCGTCATTGCCAGCTGCATAGCTTAGAGCGCGCAGCTTAAGCTTGCCTAATCCGTCAGCCGCATACCGCTCAACAACGTATGCTTCATCTTCTGCACTTTGAAAAAACATCCGACCGCCATGCTTGCCGCCATTCACCGGTTCTTGCCGCTCATTCAACTGTCCGCGTTTGGCAAAACCAAAAAGCATCGATCGGATAAAGCCGAACATCGTGCTTTTTCCCGCTTCATTTGGGCCATATACGATAATGACCGCCGCATCGAGCGGTATTTGCTTCCTATATAGCTGTCCGAAACCGTCAATTTCAGCCTTCAAAAGCTTCATGCTACCTGTCATCTCCTATTGGCTTTTGCAGATACAAGCTGCACTCGCCCTATCATCATCCGCCACGTTCATGATCATGAAGTAAGCCAAGCGTCAGCTCGCGCGCTTGCTCTAGCCAGCGCTCGGGAGGCTCGTCCCATTGGTTAAACATAAGTCTGCCAAGCTTCGCATGCCCTGCTGCCGGGCTCACAGCATTTTTGGCAAAATCCTGCCATAACTTCTCATCCTCCGTTAATGCTGCGCTAAATCGAACGAGCTCTCCGGTAAAGCTGTCTTCCAACGCCAGCTCCTCCCAGTTGATCGCAGCCCCTGTGTTCACCTCTAGCCCATGCACGAAGATCCATGGTTCAACTGACGATATCGCCCTGCCCTCCTGCAATTGCTCAAGCAGCGTTCGAACAATCGCTGGCTCCGAGAGCTTCTGATGCAGCAGCCCGCGACCTGTCAAACAAAGTCGAAGCATAACCGAGCGGCCTTCCGCTTCAGCTAATATTCTGTCAATTAAACCTTCCAATTGCTGCAAAAGCTCCTGTTCTGTACTCAGCTCAGAGATGGAGCAGTCATACTCGTGCCACCTGACTTCATCCAGCGGCATAAAGGTCAGCTCTACCGCTCTTGCAGCGGTTACCTCCACCAAGTAACAGCCCTTTGCTCCTACTTCACGCGGATTTCTTCCTTGTGTGTTGCCTGCGTATACGACATGAGGGTATTCATGCAGCACCCTTCGTTTATGGATATGGCCTAGCGCCCAATAATCGAAGCCCTTGCCCCCGATAAGCTCGCCCAGCGAGCATGGCGCATACGGGTCATGCGTTCCATCGCCATCAACATTTCCGTGCAGCAGCGCGATATGAAAGGGCGCTTCCTGCTGTATTTGATAAGCCGCAGCTATATTTTCCGAGACGACGCGTTTTCCGTATGACCTGCCGTAAACAAATGCAGCCAGCTCACCGTTAGTACGGTAAGCCGGCCGATATTCCATTTGATCCGCTCCAAATATATGCACGTTTGCCGGCAGTTCTAAGTCTGCTCGCTCGCCATTTAACGGGTCGTGATTTCCATGGATCACATATACGGATATTCCATGCTCCTGCAGCTTTTGCCACTCCCGTACGAGCATTAGCTGTGCCCTGAGCGAACGGTCTGCTTCATCGAACAAATCGCCAGCCAGCACGATAAAATCCACCTGCTCGCGAATGGCGGTCTGCGTTAGCTGACGCAGCGCTGCAAAGGTGGATTCGCTCAGCACCTCTCGCACCTGATCCGGAGCCTTGGCAAGCCCTCGGAAAGGGCTGTCTAAATGCAAATCTGCTGCATGGATAAATCGAAAAGGTACCGACATTTTATAACCGCCTATTCCGATAGAATGAGCCGTTATTCCGGCTTCATATGAATATAAACTTTTTTCAGCTGTGCAATCACTCGTTGAAGTGAATATACCTTTTTGGCTTTATCTGAACCAGACCTTGCCAGATGATAACGATAAGTGGGATCGGTTACGACCTTCTCCAGCGCATCAGCAAGAGCTGTCGCATCTTCAGGCGGTACTAACAATCCATTAACGCCATCTTCGATTTGCTCGGCGATGCCTCCTACATTCGTGCCGACAAGTGCAAGCGAGCATAAAGCAGCTTCTGCGAACACGGAGCCAAAGGCCTCAGCGCGAGAAGGCAATACAAATACATCAAAAAACGGCATAAACTCTTCCGGATGCAGCATATAGCCGTAAAAGATAATATCATCATACAAATCAAGCTCAACTGCTAATGCTTCAAGCTCCTCGCGAATCGGTCCATCGCCAATGATATGAAGAACAAACGGATGACCCTTCTGCTTAAGCTCTGCGCATGCGCGCAGCAGTACATCAAGTCCTTTGGCAGGGACGAGCCTGCACACCGTAATGAGCTGCGTTACCGCATTCTCATGGGATATCGGTTTAAATCGTTTCTCGTCAAAGCCATTTGGAATAACCTTTATTTTCTCTGGATGCTTGATATGAGGAGCGATATAGGTACGGAAGGACTCGGAAACGGTCAGCAATTGATCCGCCTTCGCCTCCAGCTCGCCATAAAGACTCATTAGAAATCGGTGTTCAGGTCCGCCCTCTTTAATCTTGCCGTTTAGAATAAGCTCCCGTTCATAGCTGGAATGGATTGTCATCGCAAGCGGAGTATCTGGAAATAGCTGCTTCATGACAAGTCCAGCAATCGGATGATGCGCATGTATAATATCGTATGGCTTTTTGATCCGCATCTTTGTCCACCATACGTAATCTTTATAAGTTTGAATATATTTATCGACCATTACATTTCCGCTGTAGATCGTATGATCAAAGGTTTCGAATGTCACTTCTTCCTGCCCTTTGCTTCTTACTCGCTTAGGCAGAGAGAACAATTCCATTTGCCAACCAAACTTAATGAATCTATCTTGAATATACGGGATCATGGAAGAAACTCCGCCCGGCTGCTCCGGTGGAAAAAATAACGCTTGTAAAATATTCATGTGTCCCATCCTTTCAACGTAAAACATGTATTCCAACTATTCGTTCACCGTAAAACATGATATATTAGAACATATGTTTCTGTAAAGCTATTGAAACTAATACTAGATAACGGTGGGTAACTCATGACTCTTACACAATGGCTTTCAGGCCCAAATGGACAACTGCTCTCTTCATCGGCGGTCATCGTCATTCTGATCTTAATGCTCTTCATGTCGGTTCGGCTTTATGTAAGCTACCGCAACAAACGAATTTATCGCTTGCTCATTACAGCCATCCCAATCATTATTATTAAGCAATGCCTGCTCGTCGTGCTCGCTTATCCAGGCTGGTCATTATCACCATTTCTACATTTAGCCTTTACCATACTTCAAATCCTATCTTTTATTATTATAAACTTTGTTTTCATGAAATTATATACTCATCGAACGGCACAGCTTAAAGTCATTCCCTTTATCATTATGAGTATGATGACATTCGTTATTGCAGGCATACAATTTGCGATTATGCCCAATTCGATGGACACGGTCGTTCATGCGCAAGCTTTTACATACCCGGCACTCGATTTCTATGGATTAATCGTTATTTTCATGATTATGCTTGATACGAGAAGCGCCCACATGAGCTCCAAATATTACGCGAGCTTAATCGTGTTTTTTGCAAGCGAGCTTGCTAGGCTGTCGAATGCCTATGTATTTCATGGCTCATTGACTTGGTTGCTGACGATTAGCCAGCTGCTGCCGATTGTGTATTATACCCTTTTGTTTATCCTCTTGTTCGAGTGGGTAATCGAGAGGTTGATGTTTACCTATCAATCGTCTATTATGGATGGCTTGACTGGATTGTATAATCGGCGCCATTTCTCTTCGAAGGCGGAGCAGCTGCTCCAGAGCAACAAGCCGATGGCTATTATTTTTTGCGATATCGACAACTTTAAGAAATTGAATGATACCCATGGCCACCATAAAGCCGATGGCGTACTGAAGCAGGTTTCCGAGATTATTAAGGAAGAATCGAGCGGCATCGGATCAGCGGGCCGTTATGGCGGAGAAGAGCTGCTAAGCTGCATTAGCACGGAACGCGTAAAACCTGAAATTGTAGCTGAATCCATTCGGCGCAGAGTCGAGCAAGAAACGATGGTTACAATAAGTGTCGGCTTCAGCACCTCCAAAGAAAGCAAGGCTGTTCAAGAAATGATTAAGCAGGCTGACGAAGCGATGTACTATTCCAAAACGACAGGCAAAAATAAAGTAACCCCATTCAAATCATCAGCTGCTTCCAAAAAATCAAAAGCATAAACAATGAAAAGGCACTGATCATACGGCTTAAAGCCTTGATGGTCAGTGCCTTTTTTTTGTTTGCTTCTGAGAATAGCGTAAGTACTCAATATTCGTCATATGCTTACAATTTTCAATAGCTGTCCTGCCTTCTCGCTGTACCTAACAGCTGCCAAGCCCTATTGTTATCGCTTTGCCGCAGTTGGCTTCTCTAATGAATAAAGCTCGTCTTCCAGTGTTTGCATCCGCTCAAGCACCGTTTGGCGAGCATCTTTAATCGCATGATTATAAATATGCGGCCCAACCGCTTGTATCATAAAATCAAGCAGCTGCTCCGCCGCAATCGATCCAAGCGTCTCCGAACGCTCCAGCTCAAAATACTGCTGAATGCTAGCAATCAACTGCTCCTTCTGCTCTTTTGGCAGCTTCAACATTAACATATTATTAACCCTCCAATTGTCCTCTGAGAATGGTCACTGCTTGTCCTTGCAAATACACTCGCTCGCCTTCCGGTCTTACCTTCACAATCCCTCCGCGCTCCGATGCCTGATAGCCAGTTAACTCCTGCTTGCGGAGCCTCTTCGCCCAATATGGCGCGAGCGCGCAGTGGGCCGAGCCCGTTACAGGGTCTTCATCGATCCCTGTACCAGGAAAAAAAGCCCGAGATACAAAGTCATACGCAGCATCTGTTGAACGGCTTGTAACGATAATTCCGCGGGCGCTCAGACGGGCAAGCATCCCAAAGTCAGGCCGCAGCGTATGCAGTGTATCCTCACTGTCTACCTCAACAAAGTAGTCCATTCGATTGCGGCCAACATATCTCGGAATGAGACCCAGACCCTGAATGAGCTCCTCAGGTGCAACAGCTGCTTCCGGCGGCTCGGAAGGGAAATTCATCTCCATCCAGTCCCCTTTATGCACAGCGGTCAATAACCCGCTTTTCGTCATAAATCGTGCCGTTTCGTGCTGTGGCAGTCTTCCTGTTTCCCATAATATATGTGCTGTAGCAAGCGTAGCATGTCCACATAAATCAATCTCAGCAATCGGTGTGAACCATCTTAACTCATAATGCTCTGCTCCCTGCTCAATAAATGCCGTCTCTGAGAGATTCATTTCCGCTGCCACCTGCTGCATCCAGCGTTCAGACTGAGGCTCGTCTACAATGCAAACGGCGGCAGGATTGCCTTTGAATTTTTCATTCGTAAATGCATCTACAATATATAACGGATAATTCATTTTTCCAACATTCCTTTCTTAATCCATGTCACGCCAAACAACGATAGTACAGCGCCAAATAAGAGATGACCAAGCAACCACCAAATCAGTGCTTGTACATCGCTAGTCGCTGGAGTACGCTCTGAGAGCTGTGTAAGTGGAATCCACGTACAGCATGCGACTGCTATACTCATGCCAAGGCTTAGTCCTATCGGAGCTCTCCAAAGCGACAACAGGGATAAATAAATAATACCTAGTGGAAGTGCAACAACCATATGAAGGATAAATTCAAGCGTCTCCGTTCGTTTATAAGGCAGCCATTCTATGAAATCAACATTAAGAAGCAATACATATACCGCTGATCCGGTAAGGTGCTCAAGCAGCTTCATCGTAAAGCCTAACACGATTCCACTCACAGCACCAGCCGCAATACCAGCAATAACTAGCTTTCTGGCATCCTGCCGATACAAGCGCTTATTCCCATCTCTCATAGCTGACATTTGAAATCCTCTTCTCTGAAACTGTTTCAATCACAAACAAAAAAGTGCTTGCTGTCACAAAATGATCCGGCTTGAATGTTATCCATTCCATACTCCGATTCGTTTGCGTGCAAGCACTTCATATAGGTTATCCTTTGAGCGGAATAAGCAGCTCTACCGGCTCTTCCTCCAAATGATGCTCGTCAATATAAAACAACTCCAGCGATACGGCATTTTCTTGCTTCTCTAGCCGCAGCTCATTTATCCAAGCATGAAGCTGCTCGTACCCTTCGCCGATTCTTTTATTGGAGCAAGCGACCATCGCATAACGATGTTCAGGAATCGTGAATTGTACCATACCAGGAGGCAATTCCTCCAGATGCTGGACTTCATAACAAGCCCAGTAGGTAGCAAACACTTCATTGCCGAAGTACGGACTGTACAATACGGTCGATTTTGTTGCATCATTCAACTCGTGCTTGCGTGTCAAAAACTCGGTCTGCAGCCGAATCGCTTCATCCGGAAAGGATGAATATGGACCGCAGTAGCTGATACCCGCCAAATGAAGCGCAGGTTTTGTTACGATTGAGCAGTTTTCCACGCGATTTCCTCCTTCGAATCTGTCAGGACTTGTGCGCTAGGATGAGCTTTCTCTGCCCATAGTGTAACATGATTTGCAAGTATTTGGATAGTCGTTTACATGTTAATCCTTTATCGGGATTATTGACATAGCCGCTAGCCTTGCTCCAGTCGTTTCATAAATTCTTCTACCGCACTATAGCCTTGCTGCTTTAAGTACCAATTATTCGCGGCTGCCTCAATTAAACCTGCAACGTCTCTGCCCGGCTGCACTTGAATTTCAATATGAGGAATTTTCACACCCATATAATCTGTAAATTTGGTTTCCAGCTCTAAATCATTATTGAGTTCATTATCACGCCACTTCGTTAATTCAATATCGAGTACAATTCTCGTCTCGTCTTGAAACGCCTGTCTGCCATATAATCTAACAACATTAATAAGACCAATGCTGCGCAAAGCTAAAAACTCCTTTGTTTTCTCATTATGCGTGCCAAGCAGCGTTTGGGAGCTAAGCTTTTTTAGTACAACGATATCATCAGCAACTAACCTAGAGCCCCGTTTGATGAGCGTATGGGCTGTTTCGCTTTTGCCAATGCCTGACTTGCCGCGCAGCAGCACGCCAATGCCAAGCACATTTAAGCAAATCCCATGAATCGATATTTCCGGAGCAAGCGTTTTGAGCAAATAAGCATCCAGCATGCCAAGCAATTGCACCGTTGGAAGCTTCGTTCGCAGCAAAGGAATGCCTTCTTGATCGCAATATTTGGTCAAATATTTTAGACCTTCCTGACCCGCAGTGACTACAAAGCAAGGCGGATGATATTTAACAATATTGCCAATATGATGATTTCGTTCTTCTTCACTTAAGGAGTGCAGGTATGTAATTTCCTTCCTGCCCAAAATTTGAACATGCTCCTGTGGGAAAAAATCGTAATATCCAACAAATTCAAGTCCTGGTCGATAAGCTCTTGCTTTAACAATCTGTCGATCGAGCTTATCGGCTCCTGCTAATATTTCTAATGATAATTGCGCTGCTAATTCCCGTACCGCTATTGATTTCATAACATTACGCTCCTTTGCTGTTATCATAAAGTGCTGTTCATATTAAGAGCCTGTCGAGCGATAATGACGAACACCGATGTTCCATACAAGCAGACAAGGCAAAATAAAGAGGATGCCAGCTATTGGAGAAATCATATAGAGCAGTTCATTCCCAGAGGTTCTGTCTAACAAGTAGAGCAAAGGCAAATAATTGACACTTCCGAAAGGGATGACGAACGTAAAAAAACGAGTCACCCATTTCTTATAAATGCTTAACGGATACTGGGCCATCTCTCGCCCTCCGTCCGTAAATATATTTGCAATCTCAAGACCTTGAACCGTCCAAAAACACATCGTTGCAGCCAGTATAAAGATACCAGAGAAAACAAAGACACCGCTCAAAATCATAAAAATAAGAGTTATTGTTTTAAGCAATGTCCACTCGATCGTAAGCTCACTTAAAGCCCACGTCAAGATGATTACGCTTTGCAGCAGCCGTCCCACACGTGAAAATTCGAATTTCGAGCCGAGCACCTGAAGCACGGTACTGCGCGGCCGAACCAGCAGACGGTCAAAATCTCCATTAACGACCAACGTAGAGAACGAATCGAAACCGCGTGCAAAACATTCACTAATCGCAAATGACATATGAATAATAGAAAAGCATAACGCTACTTCTTGAAAATTCCAACCCTCAATTTGGCCAAATCGCTCAAACATAAAATACAATCCTGCAAAAACAGAAAATGGCACAAAAAATTGACCTAAGGAGAGCAGCCAAAATGAGGTAAGGTACTGCGTTTGCGACTTAAACATGATCAAAATATATTTACCGAACAATCTCATATGGGTTACCCTCCATTCACCACAACTCTACGTAATGCTTTTGCCATTGCCAGCCTGCCTAAGCCCACTAGTACAACAAACCAAACCAGTTGAACACCGATGCCGATGAGCGCTTCTTCCTTAGCAATATGTCCCGAGTAAACCCGAAATGGGAAATCCGCTGTCCATCGAAACGGCAGCACATATACAATATTTTGCAGCCATGAGGGCATAAGAGGCACGGGTATAACCATGCCTGCCAGAAATTCGCCGATTACACCAAACATGAGCAGCGAGCCAGCCGGTGAAAGCGTAACGAACACGGATATGTACATCAACATAGAAAGGGCAACAATCATAAGCAGCCCAAGCAATAATGCAACGATAAACAAAACAAAGGCTGCTGGATCTTCTGGCAGCGGCATCCGGTAAGGCTCAGGCAGAAAAAAAGCTACTATCAAAACAGGGATACTTTTTAGAATGGCACTCGAGAGCCGCTGTGCAATAAGCTTGGCATACCATAATCCGTATATGCCGCTAGGTCTGCAAAGCTCATAAGCAATATTGCCTGTCGTTATAAGTCCGAATAGCTCATTGTCACGGAACCACAACATAACAAACGAAAGAAAAGCCTGCTGCAGCCATACATATGTGATAAGCTGCTTCAATGAAATCGGAGGCGGAGTCGTTGTCCCGCTATAAAACGCCTCAAACACCATAATGATAATGAAACCCCAAAAAAATTGAGTCGCAACTCCCGCCAGCGCTGCGGTACGGTATTGCAATCCGTATGTGAGACGCAGCTTAAATACCGAAATATACGCTTTCATTATATTTGATGCTCCTTATACAGCTGAACGATCATATCTTCAATAGGCAAGGTATCAATCGTGACATCGAGAAGCTCCACCTGCTCAGACAGACGGATGAGCACTTCACTTATGACAACCTGAGCTGTATCGACGCTTAGCACAGCACGCTCAGGCGACCATTCTTCAACGACGGCACCAGCAATCTCAAGCGGCTCAGCGCGGTGGCTGTATACGACTGTAATCGTTTTTTGTGTTCCGAACTGGCTGCGTATCGCACTTAGGCTGCCATCATAAAGCAGCTTTCCTTTGCCAATAAGAATAATCCGGTTCGCCAGCGCTTCAATATCATTCATGTCATGAGTGGTCAAAATGATCGTAACGCCCTTCTCTTCATTTATCGTCTTAATGAAGCGGCGCACAGCGATTTTGGATACGGCATCGAGGCCAATTGTGGGCTCATCCAGAAATAGTACACTTGGGCTGTGCAGCAGGGAAGCCGCAATTTCGCAGCGCATCCTTTGTCCAAGACTAAGCTGTCTTACTGGTATCTGAATAATTTCCTGCAGCTCAAGCGTTTCTGTAAGCAATGCTAATGTGCTTTGATACTCCTGCTCTGGCACCTTATAAATATCCCGCAGCAGATCAAAGGAATCGATGACTGGCACGTCCCACCACAGCTGAGACCGCTGACCGAAAACAACACCGATATGCTTCACATACGCGACCCGATCCTTCCACGGCGTATAACCCATGACCGTACATGTACCGCTGTCTGGCACAAGAATGCCGCTCATCACTTTAATGGTCGTTGACTTGCCTGCCCCGTTAGGTCCGATGTACCCTACAATCTCACCCGGCTCAATCGTGAAAGAAATATCGTTAAGCGCTTCCACAACTTTGTATTCCCTTTTGAATAATGCCTTTACTGCTTGCTTAACACCTGAAGAGCGTTTAGCAACCTGATACGATTTACTTACCCCATGAACTGTAATCACTATTTTTTACCTCCGCGCAAGTTTTGAGAGGGAAATACTAACATCGAAAGAATATTGTGTCAATTGTTTCCTCAATAAAAAATCAAAAATCGCTCTTTTTCTGCCTAGAAGGCTGAATAAAGAGCGACTCGTATGTTGCATTTAAATTAAGTTTTATTAGAAGTTGAAAACAAAATCGTCATCATTAAGCGGCTCAACGTGAATCGTACGTACGTAGCCATTACCTTTTTTGGAGAAGAAATCATGCTGCTTCGTATGCGTACTGATACCATTGAACACGATTGGGTTTACCGCTTCCTCAGGGAAATGCGGCTCCATACCAAGATTCATAAGCGCTTTGTTCGCATTGTAGCGCACGTATACATTTACTTCCTCAGCAAGGCCAAGCGGCGCATAAAGATGCTCTGTATACACAATCTCATTCTCGTACAGCTCGTTAAGCAATGCATAAATTTCGATTTCCAGCTGTGCTTGCTCCTCAGGGCTAAACGTTTGGAACAGCTCTTGTGCTAGAACGCCAACGTACAAGCCATGGATGCTCTCATCACGCAAAATCAAATCGATAATTTCGCCGCTGCTCGTCATTTTACCTTGTCCAGCCAAGTAAAGCGGATAGAAGAATCCGCTATAGAACAAGTAGCTCTCCAGGAATACCGAAGCAGCCATCGCTTTGTAAAGCTCTTTCGGGCCAGTGATGTTCGAATACCAAGAAGAAATCAAGTTTGCTTTCTTCTGAAGCTGTTCGTTCTGCTCAACCCACAGGAAAATTTCGTCGATCTCTTCGCCAGAAGCAAGTGTAGTGAAGATGCTGCTGTACGATTTGGCATGGATTTGCTCCATCATCGACATAAATGACAATACTGCTTTGCGCTGCAAGCCATCAACATGCTCCAAAATCTTCGGCATGCCGACGCCGCCTTGAATCGTATCAAGCAAAGTCAGACCGCCGAGCACGTTTTTGTACAGCGTGCGCTCCGCGTCCGTCATTTCCATCCAGTCCATTTTATCATCTGATAACGGAATTTCTTCATCCGTCCAAAATTGCATTACATTTTGCTGCCAGAATGTTAACGTGAAATCGTCATCTGGGCGGTTCCAGTTTACTGCTTTCATTTGGTGAGCTCCTTCTTTGCTACGTAAGCGTCATTTAAATAGTACTCAAGCGTAAAGCTATGCCGTCTTTTAGAGGCATAGCTTTCGTTTCGCGGAGAAATATAAGAAAGTATATGAAAATCATATACTTTCTTATATTTTAAACTGCGCAGCTCGTGCATTCCTCAACGGAAAGCCGCTTCGTTCTTGTGTAATAAAGCGATTTAAGACCTTTTTGAGCAGCATAAACATAGAAGCGCGCCAGCTCACGAGTCGTCACATTGCTGTTAACATGCAGTACAGTCGAAATACCTTGGTCAATATGCTGTCCGATCTCTGCAATAAGATCAATCAGCTTGAACTGATCAATGTTGTAAGCCGATTTGTAGTAGAAGTAATTTTCCTGCGCCAAATAAGGCATTGGATAATAAGTAGTTGAGTTTGCATACGTACGTGTCTCGATATGCTCAACAATGGGCATTACGCTTGAAGTCGCATTTTGGATATACGAAATGCTTTGTGTAGGCGCAATCGCCAGACGATAAGCATGGTACAAACCGTGTTCTTGAACTTTTACTTTAAGTGCAGCCCAGTCCTCAGGTGAAGGAATTTCCATACCGTCGAACAATTCCTTCACGCGGTCTGTTTTTGGACGGTAATCATTTTCCACATAACGAGTGAAGTATGTGCCCTTCGCATACTCCGAACGGTCGAAGTCTTTGAAAGTAATCCCGCGCTCTTTGGCGATTTCCATGCTTTGCTCAATGGAGTAGTAGTTCATCATCATAAAGAATACGCCGGCAAAATCTTTCGCTTCTTCACTTTCGTAAGCGATTTTGTTTTTGGCAAGGTATCCATTCAGATTCATTGCGCCAAGTCCTACGGAGTGAAGCTCCTCATTTGCTTTGCGAACGCCTGGTGCATTGTCGATATTAGACAAATCACTAACCGTCGTCAAAGCTTCGATACCAACATGTACCGATTCCTTCACCTTTTTGTGCTCCATTACGTTAACAATATTAAGGGAAGCAAGGTTGCAGCTAATATCACGGTTAATGACATCCTCGTAGCCGTAATCCTTAATTTCCGATGTCTCCTGAAGCTGGAATATTTCTGTGCACAGGTTGGACATTTTAATAGAGCCGATATCCTTCAAAGCGTGAACGCTGTTAGCATTCGATTTGTTCATAATATATGGGTAGCCAGATTCTAGTTGAATCGAAGCGATTTTTGTCAACATGTCGCGTGCGTTCATTACTTTTTTCTTCGTTACCAGCTCATTAGCCAGCAGCTCTTCGTACATCTCGTCCATATCCATATCGTCGAGATGCTTGCCGTATGCCTTCTGAACGGAATGTGGACCGAACACGAATAGCGGTTTGTTTTGAGCAGCTAGCTCATAAAATTTATTCGGAATAATTAGGCCGATCGAAAGAGTTTTAATACGTGCTTTTTCGTCTGCGTTAATTTTTTTGCAATCAAGGAATTCGATAATATCCCAGCCGAAAATATTGTAGTAGCCTGCACCAGAACCTTTGCGTTGTCCCATTTGGTCTGCGTAGGAGAAAGCATCCTCCATAAGCTTCAACACCGGCATAATGCCTTTTGCTGCGCCTTCTACGCCTTTAATAGGCTCACCGCGTCCACGAAGCTTCGATAGGTTGACGGCTACGCCACCACCGATTTTGGAGAGCTGCATACATGTGCCGAGTACATAGTTGATGGAGTTAAGAGAGTCGTCCATTTCAAGCAGGAAGCAGGAAACCATTTCTCCGCGGCGGCTCTTGCCTGCGTTGAGGAAGGTAGGGGTAGCTGGCTGCAAACGTTGGTCAATCATCGCTTCCGCAATTCGAAGTGCTCTAGCTGCATCGCCTTCGCCCAAATGCAAGGCAACGATGGCTACACGATCGGAATATTGCTCCAAGTATTGCGATTTGTTGTTGGTCTTCATCGCGTAGTCCTTATAGAACTTCGATGCTGCCATGTAGGATTGGAATTCAAAGCCGCTGTTTGCCGTTAGTGTAAATACAGCTTCAACCTGCTCATATGTATACTTTTCGTATACATTATCGTAATAATCGTTTTCGATTAAGTATTCTAGCTTATGTTTGAGGGAGTCGAACTTCACGCTCTTCTCAGCCACTTCTTCCATAAATGCAGCGACAGCCTCTTTATCTTTATCAAGCTGGTAAAATCCGTCTGCACCGCGCTGCATCAATTCGTTATTCAATTCAATATGCTTCAATGGTTCGCACCCTTTCGACAAAATGTTGCGTATCTTGATTCGTACCTGACAATTCAAACTTCAAAATCACTGGAACATCGTACATTTGTGAGATCGTATCCGCGCTTTTAGCGAACCCGGTTCCCCAGTTGCGGTTGCCGCTCGCAGAAACGCCGCGGAGCATGCCAGAGTTGCTTTCTAGAAACGAAGTTACCTTCTCTGGAACTTGGCCGAACCCTGTTGTGTATGTTACTAGCACGAACGGCTCGTCAACTTCTTCCCTCTCATCAATCGGCACCGCCCGCATATTCAATTTTTTGATGAAACGCTTGACGTTGCCTGTTTTGGAATCATAGACGACTAGCATAACACGTTCGCTCCCTTACTGTAATCAAGCAATTAAAAAGCGCTTCTGACTAGCAATTCCGTCAGCTGCGCTTGTTCAAGATATACCGCTGGTAATCGTTGAAGGCACCAATCCACATCAATATGTAGTTGATGTTTTTGATTCTACATCAATATATAGGAGTAGTCAATGAAAATTATGGAGAAAATATTAATCTATTTTTTTGGCGCACTCGACTATTTTAACAGATGAGGATATGATGTGATAGTGACATTTTATTGCTATTTTGGGGGTCCTGAAAATCGTAAACACAACTGCAGAACAAACAAGAGCATTGCTAGAAAAACTGTTCAAAGATGCCGGATATACAGTGCCGGAGCTGCTTGAATACATCGAAAAACTTGAAAAAGATCAAGATCTGATGGCCGAAACGATCAAGAAAATGAAGCTTGAATCGATACGAAAAGCATCTGCTTCCGCAGGCATGAACAGCCGATTAAAAGATGCGCTTCGGGAATAATCGGATATACGAGTCACAAGATCTAGATATATACAAGCGAATAATTCAAGAAATCGATAGCACTTCTCGTTCACCAAAACGCTGTTGATAAAATTTTACAATCAGAATACTTTTCGTCAAATTTCGACACTCACACTAGATATAGATGTCGATTGCAATGTTTCTACTTCGACATTGCAATCGACATCTATACAGACCAACTCATACTTCGATCCTACTCTTTAAGCACATATGTGTGCACAACCACCACAAACCAGGGTTGCTTTTCCTCTATAAGCGCATATTTGTTCTTACAGTGAACTTTCGAGCATACTCTCACCACGATCCCACTCTGTAAGCACGTATGTGTTCTTACAGACCACAAACCAGGGTTGCTTTTCCTCTATAAGCGCATATTTGTTCTTACAGCGAACTTTCGAGCGTACTCTCACGACGATTCCACTCATTAAGCACATATGTGTGCTTAACCACACCACAAACCAGAGTTACTTTTCCCCTATAAGCGTATATGTGTTCTTACAGCGAACTTTCGAGCGTACTCTCACGACGATTCCACTCATTAAGCACATAAGTGTGCTTACAGACCACAAACCAGAGTTACTTTTCCCCTATAAGCGCATATTTGTTCTTACAGCGAACTTTCGAGCATACTCTCACGACGATTCCACTCATTAAGCACATAAGTGTGCTTACAGACCACAAACCAGAGTTACTTTTCCCCTATAAGCGCATATTTGTTCTTACAGCGAACTTTCGAGCGTACTCTCATGACGATTCCACTCATTAAGCACATATGTGTGCTTAACCACCACAAACCATGGTTGCTTTTCCTCTATAAGCGCATATGTGTTCTTACAGCGCACTTTCGAGCGTACTCTCACCACAATTCCACTCATTAAGCACATAACTGTGCTTACAGACCACAAACCAGAGTTACTTTTCCCCTATAAGCGCATATTTGTTCTTACAGCGAACTTTCGAGCGTGATCTCACGACGATTCCACTCATTAAGCACATATGTGTGCTTAACCACCACAAACCATGGTTGCTTTTCCTCTATAAGCGCATATGTGTTCTTACAGCGCACTTTCGAGCGTACTCTCATGACGATTCCACTCTGTAAGCACGTATAGGTACTAACGCACCACAGTCTCCTATTGTCGTCTCTTATAAAGCGACGTTTTCATGCGAATAGCCGGACAAATCAAAAAAGGGTTTCCCATAAAGTCTAGTTAGACTCTATGAGACACCCATCTCTAGTGGATCATATTATTTGATTGCTGCGAAGAACAAACGCTCTGACTCGCTGTCAGCTGGCTTCAGCTCAAAATCTGCGTAACGGTCAACCGTTTTAAAGCCCGCACGGTACAGAGCTGACTCGATCCAGTCTGGATCGTAAGCGCGCTGCACATGTGATTCTTCAAATCGATAAAACTTTGAATCGCGGTCACGCGAGAATATCGTTAGGTTATGCTCAATCTCGCAGCGCTCCTCTTCAAAGTCGCATGTCCATATATAGGCTACATCACGCTCATCAAGCACAAAGGGCTGTTCTTCCGCATAACGAATGAGCTGCTTTGGCGGATGCATATCGAATAAAAAGGAACCGCCGCTGCGAAGGCCAGCATAGGTAGCGCGGAAAGCCGCCTCAATATCCTCTTCCTCCGTCAAGTAGTTCAAGCAATCACAAAACGAAATGACCGCATCAACGGGCTCTTGCAGCTCCCATTCACGCATGTCCTGTTGCAGCCACCGAATCGAACCGGAGCGCGGTCTCGTAACAGCCTGAGGCGTCTCATCCCACTTGCTGCGTGCGACGGTAAGCATGTCTGATGACAAATCGATTCCATACACATGGAAACCCGATCGTGCTAACGGAATCGAAATGCTCCCTGTACCGCAACCAAGATCTACCACAGTAGCAGGCATGCCATAGCGCGACCAGCCGGCCCTTGCGAAGCCCAGCCATTCTGCATAGGGCATATCCTCCATCAGCTGATCATAGACAGTAGCGAACTGTCCATAAGAGCGTGTCATTGCCCGTCAGCTCCTTCAGCTGAGGAGCCTGAAGCGTTCGCTTGCTCTCCTGCTTGCTCCGTCGTCGCATCAGACGGTTCAGCCAAATATGTCCAGCTGCCTTTCTGAGTGACAAGCCTTTCTCTCATCAGCTTGCCTAAAGCGCGTTTGAAGGCGCCCTTGCTAATCCCGAATTTTTGTTTAATAATGTCGGCATCTGTCTGATCAGAGTAAGGCATTCCGCCGCCTGGTCGTTCTTTAATGAAGGCAAGCAGTCGATCAGCATCCTCCAAACGTCCTACTTCCTTACGCTGCGCCATGGAGAGGTTAGCTCTGCCATCTTCACGAATGAAGGTTACACGAGCGCTTACACGCTCACCAAGTCTAAGCGGACGGATTCGTTCTGCGCTTGGAATAAGCCCATAAACGCCAAACCCTACAACGCCGCCATCAATCATGACGAACGAGCCGAGCTGCAGCGTTTTTGTTACCCAGCCTTCAACCCATTGATTATTCCAGCTCTCAGGTGCATGGAAGACAAGCTCCGAGAGTTCCTCTTCAAAAGCGATTTTCGCTACGAGTCTTCCTATTTTGTCATGCTTCATCACAACAAATACTTCATCGCCAGGAAGAGGCCTGTATTCAATGCTCTCCGGCAGCTCCGAAAGCGGAAGCAGCAGTTGTCTGCCAAGCCCCATTTCTAGGAAGCAGCCAAGCCTTGGATGAACGTCCGCTACTTTCAGGCGAGCAAGCTCACCTAGTTGGAGAAGCGGCTTCTTCATCGTAGCAGCCAATCGATCCTCGGAATCGTAAAAAATGAATACTTCCACTGCATCGCCGATTTTTGGCTTAGAGCCTACAAGCTCGGTATAATGCATGAGCACATCCGATTCTTCATCGCTCAAAAAATAGCCGTAGGGCGACACCTCGCGTGCCACCCTTAAAGTCAAAGTTGTTCCGGCTACAAAACTCATGCAAACTCCACAACCTTCGCATCGGACCATAGCCGCTCAATGTTGTAATATTCACGCTCATCGCGATGGAATACGTGAACGATAACGTCGCCGAGGTCAATCAGCACCCATCTTGCCGAATCCATACCTTCGATTCCGCGCACGCGATTGCCATTTTTCTCAGCTTGTTTACGAATTTCTGTTGCGATAGCTTGTACTTGAGTATCCGAGTTACCGCTGCAAATGACGAAGTAATCCGCCACCAAGGAAATTTCTTTTAAGTTCAAAGCAACAACGCGCACCGCTTTTTTGTCTTCTGCTGCTGCGACTGTGATTTGAAGCAATTGATCCGAATGTAACGCCATAGCTCAGCCTCCTGTTAAATATTATTCTAATAAACTATTTCTTGCTTCTATTGTTAGCGGAAATATTCGTTTTCCTTTTTCTAATAAGAAGGAAATTGTAGAGTTAAAGCCAGCAAGCAATGCTTGATCCAATGAATGCTCGCTAAGCTCGCGAATTTTGTCTACTCCTGGAAACTCTCGCCCTGGTTCCATATAATCGGCAAGGCAAACAATTTTCTCAAGTTGCGACATGCCGCGGCGACCTGATGTATGGTAGCGAATAGCGTCAAGCACTTCGGTGTCCGCCACACCAAATTCATGTTCGGCTACCCATGCCCCAACAGGAGCATGCCATAATTCTTTATCATAAAGCAAAAGCTCTGCTGGCAATGCTTGATCGCGAATGACCTTCTGCATACGATCGACATTCCAGTACTTAGAAACATCATGCAAAATGGCAGCAAGCTCAGCTCGTACAGCATCTTCGCCAAACCTATTAGCTAATATGACCGCGGTTTCCATAACTCCCTGTGTATGCAGCCATCTTCGCTCAGGCATTTCCGCTCTTACTTTTTCGATCATTTGCTCACGATTCATACAGGTTGTACCTCCTCATGTAGCTATTCACCGAATCAGGCACTAAGTATTGAACAGACTGCCCAGCTTTTACCTTGCTCCTAATCGCTGTTGAAGAAATTGCAATGGCAGGCATTTGAACCAAGCTGACCCGCTCCTGCAAAAAAAACGGCAGTGCGGAAATATCGACCGGATTGCCTGGACGCTCTAATCCAATAAATGATATTCGAGCAGCTAGCTGCTCGATTTCATGCCACTTCGGCAGGTCATTGATGCGATCTGAACCGATAATATAGGAAAAAGAATGGTTCGGATAACGTCCCTGCAGCTCTACGATCGTATCGTAGGAATAGCTCACACCGCCACGCTGCAATTCAATATCAAGCGCTCGAAAGGCCTTGTTGCTCTCGATAGCATCGCATACCATTTCGTAGCGCCGCTCTCCGCTAACACCTGGCTCATTCGCCTTGAGCGGTGGACCGTATGAAGGAATAAACCACACCTCGTCCAAGCCGCTCTGCTCTCGTGCGGATTCTGCAGCAATCAAATGACCGATATGGATGGGATCGAAGGTGCCGCCCATAATTCCTATCTTACTCACTTGTTGAACGCCTCCCTATCAAGCAAAGTCGAAGCGTTAACAGCTATCGTGTCTTCTAGTATGCCCTTTATGACAAAAAGCTGCATTCGCCGCGCAAGTCTCGGTCTATATTATTTGCGAGCAGCTGTAGGAAGCTCGATTTGTTTGTTGTCCTTGGATTCTTTGTATAGAACGATCGTTTTGCCGATCACTTGTACAAGCTCTGCGCCTGCTGATTTAGCAACTTCAACGCCGATTTCCTTAGGATCGTCCAGACAATTGTTAAGAACAGATACTTTGATAAGCTCGCGCGACTCAATCGCCTCCTCGATATGACGAACGAGGTGATCGTTAGTGCCGCCCTTTCCGACTTGGAAAATCGGTGTCAAATGATGAGCAAGCGCTCTTAAATATCGTTTTTGTTTGCCTGTAAGCATAATAGTGTTCCTTCTTTCATCTCAATAATTCGTCTGTTTGATTGATTGATTCAATAAATAAGTTTAGCCTTGCAATGAAGCAAGTACCGTTTCGCGCATCGCTGTGACGGGTGCTGGCTGGCCTGTCCAATATTCAAAGGCATATGCGCCCTGATAAATAAACATGCCAAGCCCGCCATGAACGCGGCAGCCGCGCAGCTCTGCTTGCTGCAAAAATTTCGTTTTTAAAGGATTGTATATTAAATCACTTGCAACCGCGCCCAGCTTCAGCCAGCTTGCATCAATTGGCGTCTCCTCCGTATGAGGGAACATGCCTACTGATGTCGTGTTAATCACGATATCGGCTTGCTCGCATGCGGTTTGCAGCTCATCATTCGAAATCGCTTCAATATCTACTTTATTTTGCAATGAATCTGCAAGCTCTTTTGCCCGGTCTACGGAACGGTTGGCCACCGTAATTCGCGCAGGATTCTCGTTTGCTAGAGCATAAATGATGCCGCGGGCTGCGCCGCCCGCGCCGATAACGACGATTCGTTTGCCGGCAAGCTCACGCTCCGCTTCTTCCTTCAACGAACGCACATAACCAATGCCATCGGTGTTATATCCGATTAGACGGCCAGCGTCGTTGACAATCGTGTTAACCGCGCCAATCGCCTGCGCGCTTGCATCGATCTCATCAAGCACGGACATAATGTCCAGCTTATGGGGGATCGTAACATTGACACCGCGAATGCCCATTGCACGAACACCAGCGGCAAAATCTCCGATACGATCACTCGTAACATGAAAAGCAGTGTATACACCGTTAATTCCCGTTTCCCGAAAGGCACGGTTCATCATAATAGGTGATTTCGAATGCCTTATCGGATCACCGATGACGCCGAACAAAAGCGTATTGCTGTCAATCTGGTTTCCTGCGCCCATATTCGTCACAGTGAATTCCCCTTCCAAGTGACATGTGTTTAGATCATCGAGTCGCGAAGCATGACCTTAACGCCCTTCGGCGCATAAATGTCAATCACAGCTCCACCAGTACCGTTCACTTGTATCCAGCCAAGACCAGATATAAATACGTCCTTATTCAAGCCGCGCTTAACGCGCAGTGAATGCCTTGTCCAAGCCGGTATCGTTTCTAGTTCTTCAAGCGATGGTCCTCCGAGCAATTGCCCACGGTGATCTGCATACAACTCATCCGCCCGCTCCAGCTTCGTACGATGCATGTTGAGCGCATTTGAAACATAGAACGTAAAGGATTGGCGATCACCCTCAACAAAATCGAATCGAACAAGGCTGCCAATAAACAGCGATTGACCCGAGTTCAATTGATAGACGAGCGGTTTAATTGGCTTGTCCGGCAATAGTGAGCCTAGGAAGCTCCGCGGTACAACCTCTGTCATACGTGTCGTATAGACGATACCTGGGGTATCTATAATCGCTTTCCCATCCTCAAGCGGAATATGAACGGCATCAAGCGTTGTTCCCGGATAACGAGAAGTAGTCAGCTCACGTTCCATATCGCTGTAATCTCTAATTAGACGATTAATCAAGGTCGACTTGCCGACATTCGTCGCGCCAACCACATAGACATCTCGGCCATTCCGGTACTGCTCAAGCGCTTCAATAACCCGCTCGAAGCCCATATTCCGCTTCGCGCTGCATAGGACCACATCGACTGTGCGCAGTCCCTCTTCCTTTGCTTGCTTCTGAACCCAATTCCGAAGTCGATTGACATTCATCGCTTTTGGCAGCAAATCGATTTTGTTCACGACAAGCAGCACTGGATTGTTTCCGACAAAACGCTGCAAGCCCGAAATCAAACTTCCTTCAAAATCGTACAGATCGACAATATGCACAACGAGGCTATCCGTATTTCCGATGCTGCCAAGCAGCTTTAAGAAGTCATCCTGATCAACCGCTACGGATGAAGCTTCATTATAATTGCGAATTCGGAAGCATCGCTGGCAAATAACCGGTTCGCGACCGACAGCCGCTTCCGGCAAATAACCTGGCAAATCAGAACTTTTAATCTGAAGCGCCACTCCACAGCCCGCACATGATCCATATGCCTGACTAAGTTGTTGTTCCATCACTTTGTTTCCCCCTCATACCATAACCCTTTTTTCCTTAAACGCACTAACGCTATTCGTTCAATACGACGATTCACTCGTGTCATTATACCTTCATCAGCAGGAGCGATTGGCGTGACAAGGATGGTGTATAACCCCATACGGTTACCCCCAAGCACATCCGTCAGCATCTGATCTCCGATTACGACGGTTTCCTCAGGTGCAAGGCGGAGTACACTAAGCGCTCTCTTGAACGATTTGCCAGCTGGCTTGCGAGCAGCATGAATATATGGAATATTCAGCGGCGCAGCAAACTTCCCGACGCGTGTCTCGTTGTTATTGGATACGATAACAACCTGAAAGCCCCGAGAACGTACGTAATCAAGCCACTGCACAAGCTCAGGCGTAGCTAACGCCTCCTTGGCACCGACAAGCGTATTATCCAAATCCGTAATGATGCCGCGAACGCCTCTTGCATGCAGCTCATCTAAGTTAATTTCATATACTGTATTGACGCGCATATGCGGCAACAGCCGTTCAAACATAATGGATATCCCTCTGCTTTCTGCTTGCTATCTTACGAAACTATACCATACAAACTAAATTTGTTGCAAAAAAATACCGCTACCAATTTCTCTGGCGAGCGGTATTTGTTCGTATGTTATCTTAATTGATCAATGAGTGAACGTACTTTAACGACGAAACGATCCGCTTCTTCGGATGACGCCATAACGGGGCTGTATTTTGCTTGCTCAAACCCATTCAGCACAATTTTAAAATCTTCACGCAGCCGCTTCTGATTTTGCGACCAGCGCAATACGGCCTCGCGCAGCGTCTCATGGTCTTCGCGCTCCATTCCACGCTTTTTGCAAATGCGCAGCAGCTTTTGCGTCTCAAGTACGATTCGATCATTGGTTGTGTATGATCCATGGCGGAGCTTTCTCCAAGAAAAGATAAGCTTGTCACGACGAATAATGAGCCATGCAATTGCAGCAACGATGAGTAGTGATATGGAGCTCCATAACCAAACCTGCGAGCTTGATGAACCTTCTGTATCTCCAGCTGCTGCAGCATCGTTATCGCCTATATCTAGATCTGGCAAAGCAGCAACCTCTTCTTCAGGCAGCGTATACGGGAATGAGAATCCCGCTGTTGCTTCGAACGGTATCCAGCCTGTACCTTCAAAATAAATTTCTACCCAAGAATGAGCATCTGAATTTCGAACCGTATAGGTGCCTGCACCGCTTGGATTTACTTCTTCCTCCCTATAACCGCCTGGAGGGCCGAAGTCACTAGCTGGAAGCGCACCAGGAGCAAATCCTTTAACCCATCTCGTCGGAAAGCCTAAGCTACGCGCCATAACGGCCATTGAAGTGGAAAAATAATCGCAATAGCCTTCTTTCAGCTCAAACAGAAATTGATCAACGAAATCGCTGGTAGATCCTGTGAGCTTTGATTCATCGGGCAAATTATTATAGTTGTAATTTAGCCTTAAATACGACTCCAACAATCTAGCTTTATCATAATCATTAGCTGCTCCAGCGGTGACCTGCTCTGCAAGCTGTTTGACTCGATCAGGCAATGATTCAGGCAATTGCAAGTAAAATGAATGGCGTGAAGCCTCTTCCTTATCTGACCAGCCAGCTTTGGATGTCCTCAGCAGCGCTTCATCTAGAACAGGTACAGACGACGTAACCGAATACGTTTGCGGGTATTTGCGGTTTTGCATGGACCAGTTCAGCAGCCGCAGCTCGCCTGAGCTAGGCTCCCATCTCAAGCTGGTTGGAATAGCTGCCTCTTCATTTTCAATCCAGTTGATCTTCGAAAGTGGTGCAGCAGCAAAAAGAACCGGATAAACATCCTTTCGAATCATCGTAACAATCTGATTGACTTGCTTAACCCCAGCTTTTGGCGGATCATCTAATGAAGGGAATGCTTCACCCTTCACAACTGGAACAATTTCTTCGCCAGCAAGCCTGGGACTTACATCAATCCATCCGTCACCCGTGTAAAAAGCTTTGGACTCCCCGCGCCAGTAGCTGCGATGCGAGGTCGTGACGGTCATCATCGGTGAATAATCAAATTCGAATCCACCGCCAAGCTTATCGTCGCTTCGACTATATCCGGAGCTTGCATTGCCTGATCGGTTCGGCGATATGACATCTGTGCCCTTATCGCCTAAAAACACCTGAACCCTCTCCCCTTTAGCTTCCTTCCAGATCGTATAAGGATCCTGAAGAATAGGAGCAATTGAAGGCATATTCAATCCTACAATCATGAGAATCGATAATACGAGTGCAATCGGCACCATTAATCGCAGCGGATACTCGATTAGCTCTTTCCAGCTGTTCGGATGCTCTCGCTTCAGCCTCGACAAATGGCCAGCGACGAGCCAGAGTAGCCCAATAAAGACAACCATCCCCACTTCATCCCACAGCCAGATCGGCGTAAAGGAATCTGCGATGGTTAAAACCAAAATGCTTACGCCTACAAATCCGAACATTCGAACTCTTGTAATCGTCCATATTCCAAAAAGCACGTAGAGCATGAGCATTGCTCCACTTATCCATATAAATGGATTGAGCTGAACGAGATGTACTTGCAGCCACCACAGCCACTCTTGCCAGCGCTGCGGACTTGCAACGATCCATTCCATTCTTGCCCATTGCGATGTAATGAAAATAGCTGCTATTACTTGAAGAAGAAGCTTCAGATATTTCCTGCGCATAGGAAGCAATAGATCAATTGCCGCTGCCGCAAATAGAGTGTAATAGGCAATGGCGTACGTTTCGTCCCACCAATAACCTTCAAATATAGTAATTACATTGGCTAGAATAATTGCAATAAATATGAATCTAAGCTTCTCAAACCAGTCCGTTGTTAAATAGACGCCAATTGATCGCATCAGCTGTTTCATGCAATTCCACTCCCTTCTAAAACTGTTGGGAGCTCTTGCAGCTGACGAACTTCAAATACCGGCCAGCCACGTTCGCGCAAGACACGTTTCCAAGAAGTATTATGGCTTAATAAATCAACCGACGAGGAGATATGGATCAAGCAAGGGGTAATTCCTTTGCGTGAGAGCCACTCCATGCTTCGAATGACATCCGCGCCAGTCTCAGGAGTAATTAGGACTGCAAAACTTCCGGCTTCAATCGTAGAATCAGCTTGCTGAAGCGACGGATACAAAGGCCGCGCTGCATTTGCATCTACAAAGGTTAAATGCCTCATCACCATATTTCGTTGATCAATGCCTGATTTGGGTGTAACGAATGTCATGGAATCGCCAATGGAGAGCAGCCCCATTGCCGTATCACTTTTGAGACCGTTTTCGAGCAATGATGCAGCAACGGATACGGCTAATTCGAAGCGAGTCGTGAGTTCACCTTTGTAGCTGCTCGAATGTCGATCAAGGATGACTAACGTACGCGGCAATGACTCACGCTCGAAAGCTTTCGATTTCCACTCGCCCGTCTTCGCTGTCGCATTCCAATGCACACGTGATAAACGGTCTCCATATAAATATTCACGAACGCCGTTAATTTGTGTCGTTTCCTTCGCTGAGCGTGACGCAATGGCATGAGAGTAAGGACCGCGAATCCCCCGCTGAATGCCGTTCCACTGCCTAAGTGGAACTGTCTGAGGCAGCACATTAAGCACTGTCTCTGATCCGAATTTCCCAGAATGCTCGAACAAACCGAATACATCATAAGACAAGCACTCTGTATGAGTAAAACGGTACTCGCCGCGCTGCAGTGGAGGCGTTTGATACACGACATGGCCTGCACGCTTCCAATTCGGCACGAAGGAAGTCTCGAATGCCAGCCTTTGTCCATTATGACGATGCAGCTGATCTCTAACAATGACGTATGGAAGAGGATAATAGCCAGGAATTTTCATGGAAAGGCTTACTTCTAGCGTGCTGCCTGCTGATAAAGATTGATCGATTGTTGTTGCTCCAGGCATCGCGTACACTCTGCTGCCCGTCACCTTGTTAATTCCGCTCCACCTGCCAAGCACTAAATAAATAATTAATAAATTCAAAATCATGAAGAGCATCATCGCGGTTTTGCCGCCTTGAAATAAAAAGTAGAACAGACTGGTCAAATAAATGACTGCGACAAGCTGCATCCGCAGCTTCGAAGATTTGGCCGCTGTCATACGACTAACGCTCTAGCCGAACCGGTACTTTCGTGGACTGAATCACCTGCTCGATGATATCCTCCGCTTTAAGACCGTTCATTCTAGCTTCCATTCTCAGAAGAAGCCTGTGCGAAAGCACATAAGGAGCAAGTTCCTTCACATCATCAGGCGTTACAAACTGTCTCTGCTGAATATAAGCGCTCGCTTTAGCCGCTCTTGCCAGCGCTAGCGCTGCACGAGGACTTGCTCCTAGCATTACATTCGCGTTTTCCCTCGTTCCTCTTATTAATGAAACTAAATATTTGCCTACGGCGTCATCAATATGCACCTTAAGAGCTTGGTCTTGAATTTGGATCATATCGGATATATTAATCATTTGCTGAATGCGATCAGATGGATGTATTCCTTCATTAGAGAGCACCATTTGCTGCTCATCTGTTTCACTTGGATAACCGAGCGACAGCTTCATCATGAACCGATCCAGCTGCGCCTCCGGAAGCGTATAAGTGCCTTCAAATTCTATTGGATTTTGGGTAGCGAGCAAAACGAACGGACGAGGCAGCTCATATGTATCGCCATCAACCGTTACATGTCCTTCTTCCATCGCCTCAAGCAAAGCAGATTGTGTCTTCGTTGTCGCGCGATTGATTTCATCGGCTAGCAATATATTAGCCATAATTGGACCCGGACGAAATAAAAAGGTTTCTTGTTTGGGATGATAAATGGAAACGCCTGTTATGTCAGTTGGCAGCAAGTCGGGATTGCATTGTATCCGGCGGAACTGGCCGCCTATTGACTTTGCCAACGCTTTCACTAATTGTGTTTTTCCCGTGCCTGGCACATCTTCAAGCAGAACATGTCCACCTGCAACGACGGCAATTAACAATCTTTGGATCTCTTCCTGTTTGCCGAGGATACAAGATTCTAAGTTTCGGAGAATAGTAGAACATAATTGCATGTCTGCAGGACGAATATCCATTTCATAACCTCCCGAAATAACGCATGAGTTAGTATTCAATACTACTATTTTACAGTACTTCCTTTACAGTGCACAAATTTTTTCGCTACAAAAAAAATTGGAAGATCCCACAGGACCCTCCAACTTAAGTGCATAAATGGTTATCCTTTTGGCCTGACGACAAGTGCTGCCAAGAAGGAAAATATAATCGCTGCCGAAATGCCGGCACTAGTTACTTTAAAGATACCCGATATAACGCCAATCCAGCCTTGCGTATGCAATTCGGTTAATGCACCATGTACGAGGGCATTACCAAAGCTTGTTATCGGAACCGTAGCTCCCGCTCCAGCAAACTTGACAAGCGGTTCATATAAGTCAAAACCATCAACGATAGCGCCAATGACCACTAAGGTCGACATCGTATGAGCAGGAGTCAGCTTGAGAACATCAAACATCAGCTGACCGATGACACAAATTCCTCCACCAACTAAAAAAGCCCACAAAAAGATCATATATGCTTGCTCCCTCCTGCGCTAATGGCAACAGCATGTGCTATACATGGAATACTCTCGCCTTGCTGGAACGAGAGCGGCGATAATAATGCGCCCGTCGCCACGACTAAAATTCGGTTTAATTCGCCTTTCTTGATTCGTTTGAGCAGATGTCCGTAAGTAACGACGGCTGAACAACCACATCCACTGCCCCCTGCCTGTACCTTCTGCTTCTGAACGTCATATACCATAAGGCCGCAATCGCCAAACACTGTTTCGTTCATCGGAACGCCGTTTTTCATAAGCAATTCCTTTGCAATGGGATGCCCTACTCCAGCCAAATCACCCGTTACAATTAAATCATAATCACGAGGAGATCGGCCTGTATCGTTAAAATGAGCTTGTATTGTATCTACAGCCGCGGGTGCCATTGCAGCTCCCATATTAAATGGATCTGTGATACCAAGATCTATGACTTTCCCGATGGTTGCACATTCCACGACTGGGCCGTCACCTTCTGCAGCGACAACAGCTGCGCCAGAGCCCGTAACCGTAAATTGTGCGGTAGGCGGCTTCTGTGAGCCATATTCCGTTGGATAACGAAATTGCTTCTCAGCCGTGCAATTGTGACTGCAAGTGCCTGCCAGCACATGAGTGGCTGAGCCTGAGTTCACAAAAAGCGATGCAAGTGCCAATGACTCCATTGAGGTGGAGCATGCACCAAATACTCCAATGTAGGGTACTCCAAGTGATCGAGCAGCAAAGCTATTGCTAATAATTTGATTCATGAGATCTCCGCCGACAAAAAACTGAAGCTGGTCGCGTTCGATGCCGGCATTTTGAATTGCAAACTCCGAGGCTTGCTCCAGCAGCAGCCGCTCTGCCTTCTCCCAGCTTTTTTGCTGCATGTCCAGCTCAGGATGGACGAGATCAAAATCGGCTGCAAGCGGACCATCTCCCTCATCAGGACCGACCACGGTCGCTTCGCCGATTATTACCGGGCGTTTCTCAAACCACCATGATTGTTTCCCTCGCAGCATATTACTGACCCCCAGTTCCGAGAATAAGATGAGCGATACCGACGAAGAAAGCTGCGACTGTACCGAAAACAATAACTGAACCAGCCAGCTTAAACATATTGCCGCCAACACCAAGAACTAGACCTTCACTCCGATGCTCCAAAGCAGCTGAACACATGGAATTGGCAAATCCGGTTACAGGCACTGCTGAGCCAGCACCAGCCCATTGCGCAATTTTATCGTACACGCCTAGGCTCGTTAGAATAACCGATATCAAAATAAGCGTTGCAACTGTAGGATTGCTTGCCGCTTCTTCGCTCATTCCCATCAAATGGACATAAAGCTCCTGTATAACCTGTCCAAATACACATACTGCCCCGCCAAAAACGAATGCTTTCAAACAATTTCCAAGTACAGATCGAGGCGGCTCCATCGTTTTTGCGAACGATTGATATTCTTTTGGTGACATGGACATTTTTTTGTAATGACTTTTGCTTTTGGTCGCCACAAAACCATCCTCCTTTTCCGCTACGGTTTTTCTCTATGCCTGAAGCTAAAGTTCCGTAACCGCTTTGCTTTCTTCTGGTTCATTATTTGTAATAGCAGGTTGCAATATTCCAACAAAAACAAAAACGCCATCAATGTCCTCTGGATGCTGCATCAGCTTTGACGGAGATATACAAGATAATCTGGAGCAAATAATATTCTTTATTACATTAAAAAAAGGATTGCCCCCGACTAATGATTTAGTCGCAGGCAACCCTTTATTTAAATAAATATGGCTAATAACAAAAGAACGAGTAAAACATACATTATGAGCACGAGCAAGCTCAATAAATGACGTTGCCGCTTCGTAGACAAAAGTGCAGCTCCCCTCACACCGGGCTTTTATCAACAGCATATGCCAAACACCCAGCTGCGGAGCTTATCCAGGGCGATTTCAAAAACGATTTCAATAGGCAGATGTTTTATTGTTCAATAATCATAACGCCTTTAGCAGATAAGCTATAAGCGCCGCTGACAATCTCACCCGTGAGAAGCTCTGTTCGCTGCTGAGCGCCAAGCTGAAGCTCGGAAGGCTCGGAGTTATGGTTCAAAATAAAAGTAAAGGATTTCCCATCTTTATTTCTGCGTGTTACTTCGACCCCTGTAGGCACGGACAAGATTGGCTCAATCCTTTTGTCCTTGCATAAGTTCGTGAGCAGCGCCTGCAGAAACTCTTTATCAGGACTGGAAGCTATATACCAAGCTTCCCCGCTGCCAAATTTATTGACGGTAACCGCTGGCATGCCTTTGTAGAAATCCGAGCCGTACTCAGCAACAACCTCAGCGCCTTCAGAATGGATCAAATCACATAGCAGACTGCATGTATAAGTGCCGCTGAGAGCCCCATCAACTTTTTTCATCACCATTTGGTTGTGTTGTCCTGGCAGCAGCGCGTCGATCTCCTCCGCCCAAATGCCGAGAACCTTGCGCAGCTTGCCTGGATAGCCGCCCGTAGTTACGAGATCATTCTCATTAACGATACCGCTGAAAAAAGTCGTAATGAAGGTGCCGCCGCGTTCCACGAACGCTTCAACCTTCTCCGCAAAACCCGGTTTAATCATATACATGACCGGTGCAATAACGAGATCATATTGCTCGAAGTTTTCTTCAATGCTGATCATATCGGTTTGAACATTCAATTCAAACAAAGCATCGTAATACTTATGAACCTCGTCCACGTATTTTAAAGCAACGCTCGGTCCGCTGGACAGCTCGACTGCCCAGCGGTTTTCCCAGTCAAATACGATGGCTGCCTTTGCATCAATTCGCGAATCAAGCAGCTTATCTGAAAGCTTCGTCAGTTCATGGCCAAGCTCCGCGCACTCACGAAACACGCGCGTATGCTCATGGCCCACATGCTCAATGACAGCGCCATGATATTTCTCGCATGCTCCGATCGAGCGGCGCAGCTGGAAGAACATGACGGTATCCGCGCCATGCGCTACTGCCTGATAGCTCCAAAGCCGCATGACGCCAGGGCGCTTCAAAGCGTTGTAGGCTTGCCAGTTCTGCTGGCTCGGCGTTTGCTCCATCAGCATAAAGGGCTGTCCACTTTTCAAACCGCGCATAAGCGAGTGCGTCATTGCTGTATAGCTTACAGGAGTGTCGATCGACGGGTAATTGTCCCACGAGATGACATCCAAATGTTTTGCCCACTTGAAATAATCAAGCTCAGGGTAAGTACCCATCATATTTGTCGTAATTTGAATGTTGGGCGAGTGCTTGCGAATTTCTTCGTGTTCAATTAAATAACAATCAAGCAGAGCATCCGATTGAAATCTGCGATAATCAAGCGATATGCTTTGGAAGTTGGTTCGATTGCCGCCCCATTCCTCGCTAAGCGCATTAGGCGGTTCAATTTCATCCCAGTCATAAAAGGTATGGCCCCAGAAATTTGTATACCAAACCTTATTCAATTGTTCAATCGTGTGATAACGCTTTTGCAGCCATACTCGGAAAGCGTCGGCACAGTTGTCGCAATAACAGTAGCCGCCATATTCATTCGAAATATGCCAAGCGACAATCGCAGGGTGATCCTTATAACGCTCAGCCAGCTTCCCAGCGATGCGTCCCGAATGCTGCCGGTAGGTTTGGCTGCTCGGACAGGAATTGTGGCGTCCTCCAAATTTACGTTTGCGGCCCTCATAATCGACACGAGTGACATCCGGGTATCTCTTGGCCATCCATGCCGGATGAGCACCCGTACTTGTAGCAAGGCAAATGGCGATTTGATCGCCATGAAGTCTGTCAATTATGTTATCCAGCTCAGTGAAATCATAGGTTTCTTCACTTGGTTGAATGCGCGCCCAAGAAAAAACGTTAACCGTAGCAACATCAATGTTCGCAAGCTTGAACATGCGAAGATCCTCCGTCATCGTCTCATCATCCCACTGCTCAGGGTTGTAGTCTCCGCCGTACCATATTTTCGGAAGTTTCTCGTTTATCATTTTTATTTCAATCTCCCTTCAGTTTATGTTAATTAACAGCAAGGGAGAGAGCTCATTAGATGAGCCCTCTCCCTACCAGTTCACTTTGAGTCTTATTTCGACCAAAGTTCCACACGATCCTGCACCATTTTTGTAAATTCAGCATTCAATTTTGCTACACCCGCATCATCAAGATCTTTTAGAAATGCATCATAGATTTTATCGAAGTCTGCTGGTTTAGCAAGAATCGCTTCAGGGATACGTTTTTTCATAATATCTTGTGTTTTTTGGAAAATAACGTTTGCTTGCGAGCCCGTCTCGAACGGAAGTGTCCATGCTGCGCCATATTTGCGAACAGGGAATGCATCGTCAGCAGGCCATAGGTCTCTGTACGTTTTTGCATTGTATTTCGCAAGCGTCTTCTTGTCTTCTTCGGAATAAGCCGTTTGAATTTGCTCAGGGAATGTCGTCGTATAGTAGTTTCCAGAAGGATCCTTCACGCCATCGCCATAGCGAGCAGAAATCAAGTAGTTGCCAATACCTGTTGTTTTCTTGAATGTATTGCCGTCATTTGATTTTTGAGCTTGAACATCTGCAGGAATAACGCGTTTCCCGCCTTCCACATTGTAATGCTTGCCTTCAATACCCCAGTTAACTAATACCTGACCTTCATCAGATGCAAGGTAATCAAGGAATTTGATTAAGCGTACTGGATCTTTGGCATCCTTTGTTATCCCAATTCCATAACCAGATAGATAGCCTGTGCCTTGGAAGGAGTGATCTTGGAATGTATCATTCAACGTTACAGGAAAACGAGCGTAAGTTGATTTAAAATTGCCGGCTGCTTTCAAAGCGTTTTCTGCTTCGCCATAATCCCAGTTTTGGTCAATCAGTCCAAGCACACGGCCAGAAGCAATTTTTGATTTATATTGATCATATTTTTGAACGAAGCTTTCTTTATCTAGCAGCCCGATATCGTTCATATGGTTCAACCAACGGAAATACTCTCTTTCCTCAGGGCGCTGGTAATGCATGATCGCTTCATGTGTGTCTTGATTAACGAAAAACTCGCCATCATCTGGAGCACCTGTTGCATAGAAAGCCGGGTTTGTAACTGAAATTAGAATTTGCCATTCACCGCCGTTAAGCGACATGCCGATTGTCGGCTGGCCATCAGCTGTTTTAGAGTTCTTCTCAATATAAGCTTTGATTGCAGCTTCATAATCTTGTACCGTTTTGATTTCTGGATAACCTGCCGCTTCAAGCACTTGATGCTGCAATTGGAAACCGCCGCCAGCTTCGAAGTAGGTTTGTCCTACGCCGTCTTGGGGGAGCACATAAATCGCGTCGTCATCTTTGCTCCAACGAAGACGATTAAAGTATTCGCCGTAAATCTTTTTCAAGTTCGGTGCGTGCTCCTCAATCAAAGGACGAAGATCGATCAGTGCGCCAGCATCAACCAATTTGCCTGCACTGCCTTTTGGCATAACCATATCGGGAAACTCGTCGCTTGCTACCATAAGGGCAAACATATCTGTGTCGCTGCCGCCGACAGGGAATTCTTGTTTAATCGTAATGCCTGTTTTATCTACAATAAATTGCCCTACATCTGACTTCATATCATCCCAGCTCGGGTTAGCGTCGCCAGAAGCGATACGAATCGTAATCGGATCACCCTTCTCAGGCTCTGCTGCATTTGTAGGTGAATTCGTGGAATTGCCTGGCGCGTTCGTTTCTTTATTTTTGCCGCCTTCATTATTCGAATTGCCGCATGCCGTGACAAATACGAATATTAGTGCCAATACCAAGCTTAAAGCCATTTGCATTTTTCTTTTCATTGCTTGAAAGCCTCCCTTTTTCTCGTTCATCATGCTCGTGTATATAACAGGAAACCTGCTATTACCAATATTAACTTTTTACTGCGCCAAGCGTCATGCCTTTGACAAAATACTTCTGAAGGAAAGGATAAACTAGCAAAATCGGTACCGTAACGACGATCGTAATCGCCATCTTGATAGACTCCGGTGAAACCGACGCCAGCGTTTGCTGCGCATTAGGATCACGATAATTACTGCCCGTTTGCGTGGATAGCAGCACCTTCATCAGCTCATACTGCAGTGTCGTATTCTCTGGACTCCTATTATTGAACAAGTAAGTATCAAACCAAGCGTTCCAGTGTCCAACAGCAATATACAAAGCAATTGTAGCGAGTACAGGCTGACAAAGCGGAAGGATAACCTTCCAAAATATAGTCCAATCATTTGCCCCATCAATTTTGGCTGATTCTTGGAGTGCATACGGAAGCCCGTCAATATAAGAGCGGACGATGAACACGTTCCAAACGCTCAAAATAGCTGGAATGATGTAAACCGAAAACGTACCAATCAAACCTAAGTTTTTCATAAGCAGAAACCCTGGAATGAGACCGCCTGAGAAATACATCGTGAGTGCGAATACGACGGACATCCACCTTCTTGCTTGGAAGTCTGGACGGCTTAAGGTGTAAGCCATCATCGATGCCGACAACACCCCAATGAGCGTTCCCAAAACGGTACGAATAACCGAGTTTTTGAAGCCTACAAGCAATCCCTCAAAGCCGAAAATCGTCTCGTAATTTTTGAGTGTAAATTCGCGAGGGTATATAGTTAAACCGCCTCTTACCGTATCTACCGAATCATTAAATGATATCGCTAGTACATTCAGGAACGGATACAACGTTACGATAGCAACGATGATCATGAAAACATAAATGCATGTGTCAAAAACTTTATCGCCTGTACTTCTTCGCATAGCTCCTTGCATGTACCGCACCTCCTATATGATTGATTCTTTGGTGACTCGTTTGTAAATTCCGTTCGCGATAAACACTAATAGGATGCTGACTACGGAGTTAAAGATACCGATTGCCGTACCGTACGAATATCGGCTCATTTGAATACCGTACTTCAGCGCATACAGATCGAGCACTTCTGAAAAATCGGATACAAGAGGATTTCCTAACAAAAACTGTTTCTCGAAGCCTATGCTGATTAAATGACCGATCGATAAAATGAATAGCACCATAAAGGTTGTTCTAATTCCCGGTAATGTAATATGCCACATTTTGCGGAATCTGCCTGCCCCATCGACAGTCGATGCTTCATAAAGCTCAGGATCTATTCCCGCCATCGCAGCTAAAAAGATGATGGAATTCCAGCCCATTTCCTTCCACAAATCCGATAAAGTTACGACGCTCCAGAACCATTCGCCCTTGGCCATAAACTGAATCGGCGTATCAATGATGTTAAGGTACATCAATAATTGATTAATCGCACCGCCGTCTGTTGAGAGTATCTTCGTTACAAGCCCCGCAACAACTACCCAAGATACAAAGTGCGGCAAATATGAAATGGTTTGTACAGAGCGCTTAAAGAACTGCCCTCTTATTTCATTAAGCAATAGAGCAAAAATAACTGGAATCGTAAACCCTACGATAAGCCCCATCGTACTCATTGCCAGCGTGTTTCGTAAAACGATATAAAATCTTTCGTCTTGAAACAGCTCTACGAAATTTTCAAGGCCTACCCATTTTTGATTCAATATCCCGTTTTTCGGCTTATAATTCTGAAATGCGGTCAACCAGCCCCATACCGGCACATAGCTGAATAGGAAGATCCAGATGACGAACGGCAGCGACATCATGTACAAGTAACGCTGCTGAATGGCTTTGAACCAAAATCGATTCCTTTTGTTTGTCGCCCTTAACTGCTTAGGACTATCTGTTAGCGGTTTCATAGCTGCTCCTCCTACTGTTTCTGCTTCGTGCAAAAACGTCTTCGCAAGCTACCTTATGTGGTGAGTAGCTTACCCTCTCTTATCTGTACTTATCATAAACGATAGAACCTTTCCTCCGGCACCCATATAATTAGACCTAAAATCATATGAAAATACGTTCTTTCAAGCGTTTTCATAACCGTTGGTTATATAAAAAAATAAAAAAAACATCTAGCTCGCCAGCGACTCTATCAGTCCTGTGAAATAGATGTTTGTAATAATAAGATTATAGGAACAACAGCTTCCTATTCCAAAGCCGTTCTACCAGAAATACTTTTAAAAGATGAGGGCGATACCCCTTTATACTTTTTAAATTTACTATGAAAGTAATCAACATTCGCATATCCGACCCGTTCCGACACCTGATGAACCTTGAGCCCCTCCTGCAGCAGCTCAATGGCATGCTGGATTCGCACTTGATCCAAATACGTGTTGAAATGCTCACCCGTATAGTTTTTGAACATTTTTCCTAAATAGCCGCTATTGTAATTAAATAGATCAGCCAGCGTTTCCAGCTTAATATTTTCGCTATAATGACGTTCAATAAAGTCAGTCATTTGTTTCATGACCGACAAGCTGTCTGATTTCGAAGTTTTCATCGCCAGCTCCGACAGACGGGTTTGCAGCTGCGCAATCATTTCCTCATAATGATGGGCAAGGTACAAGGCGGTAATCATCGACAGATCCTCATGGAGCGATAGCTGCGGATTAGACAAGGCCGCTTTATTTAGTACGATCGTGAGAAGCTGCGCCCAGCTCGATTTGACGAACGGCTCGGAACAATCATAAGCGATAATTTGCTTTGACGCCTCCTGCAGCGCTTTGTCCATTCCCTCTTTGCTCCCGATATCCAGCATATAATAAAGCTTTTGAGCAAGGCTTTCGATTGATAATTGATTGCTAAGCTCAGCCTCCGCCTGCTGTCTTTCCTCGGCTAAAGACACCATATGGATGAACTGTCCTTGCAGCATGAACCGCTGCTTCAATAAGTCGTGAATGGGCATGGACCATTTTTGCAGCTCCGCGGGTTCACGAACGGGTTCGCTTGCCGCAGCTGCAAATTTCACCTTCGTTCCGCAGCATTCCTCGATCCACAGCTTCATTTGCTCGCGCGAGCCATTTTGAAGCACATAATCTTTAAGCAATATCCCAATATAAGGCTCGGCAGAAAAAACCCAGCCGATTTGCTTCTCTTCAACAATGTCCGTCAGCTTCTTCTTGAGCGTTGCATTCAGCGTAAGGGAATGCTCCCTGCTGTAGAGCTCGATCAACATCAGCTGGTAATATTTCGCCGGCTCACCCAATAATGTTTTCAGCTCGTGGCCGTTAGCCGTATTTGCATCCAGCTTCCCGCTTGTGAGCTGATACAGCATCTCCTCACGCAGTAAAGCAGCCGATTGCTCTGTGTTTTGACGCTGCTCCGACTGACTTTGGAGCTGAGCAGAGACTCGTTCGACATAACTCTCCAGCTCATCTTCATCGATCGGCTTTAAAATATAACCATCCACATTATGCGCGATCGCTTGCTTAGCATAATTGAACTCCGCATAGCCGCTCAAAATTAAAAAATGACAGCTATTGTCTGTTTTCCTTATTTCCTCAATCGCTTGTAGTCCATCCATGCCAGGCATGCGGATATCAATCAGAATCAAATCAGGACTCAGCACACCGTGCTTCTCGACTGCCTCGCGTCCATTGGATGCTGTCCCTGCGACGGCAAATCCGTATTTGCTCCAATCAACTAATGTTTGCAGTCCTTCTCGAATCATCGGTTCATCGTCTACAATGAGCACTTTATGCAAGCGAATGACCCCCTATTGGAATTTCAAAAGTAATGCGTGTACCCGCTCCAAGCTCGCTCGTCAGCGTCAAGCCATATCCATCCCCATAGATCATGACCAGCCGCTGATGGACATTGCGCAGCCCGATTCGGTATTCTTCCTCTTCTTCCATATCATGCAGCGATTCATTGATTTCATGAATCTTTTCATCGCTGATTCCTACGCCATTGTCGGATACCTCGACCCGAAGCAAATGATCACTGACCTCTGTCTTTAACCATACGAATCCGCCCTCAGCAACATTTTCAAGACCATGCACAACAGCATTCTCGATGAGAGGCTGAATTATGAGCGGCGGAATTTCGATCTCCTGACCATTAGCATCGATATCGAGGCGAAACGTCAATCGATCGTTGCCGTATCTGAATTTTTGAATTTCCAAATAGCAGCGCACCATTTCGAGTTCATCCTTTAATGCAATTTTGCGCGCGCCTATCTCTAAATTTCGACGAATCATTTTACCAAGCATACGAACGATTGAAGAAATCTCTGTCTCGCCTTTGATATGAGCTTTCATTCGAATCGATTCAAGCGCGTTAAACAAAAAATGAGGATTAATTTGGCTAGCCATCATTTTCAGTTTAATTTCCTTCTGTCTAAGCTGCAGCTGCGCCTGCTGTTTATGCGATTCCGCTACCTCATCCATTAAGCCACGAATACTAACGACCATGTTGTTGAATTGCTTGGACAGGATGCCAATCTCGTCATTGCCTGTCACATGCGAAATCACGTTCAAATCTCCCATCGCTACTTTGTTCAAATCTTTATTCAGGACCAGCATCCGCTTCGATATAATCGCAGAAAAAATATAAATCATAACGAAGGCTATAACTAAGCTTAGCAAAATAATGCCTAGCCCAAGCAAGCTTATCCGATTAGCTCCACTTACAATACTATCAATTGTAAATACCGATACGATTTTCAACCGATTAAAGCTTGATTCGGGCTGAAGATCCTCGATAACAATTTTCGAAGGTTTTCCATCATATTTGAATTCATAGGTGCCTGCTGCTTTATTCGTCAGTTTACTGGCAAAGTCTAATTCAGAAATATTTTTACCTACCCATTCGGGATTTTTCGCTGCAATCATATAACCATTGTCATCAATAATCATCGTATCAAACGGCTCTTGGCTAATCATCGCATTAAGCTCATCCTGATTCACGCCTATCACTAGTACACCGCTTGTCCGATACGTTGGGAACGTGATCTTCCGAATAAGACTCAAATAACGGCGGTTATTTTTGGTTTCATCCTTAATGTATTCCCAGTGAATGCCGTCGCGCTCCATTGCTGACTTATACCAGTATGTCTCTGCAATAGGATCCGTAACTTTCAGAAACTCCCAGTTGTCGAGTATCGTCATATTCGTCGTATAAAAGCGTATATTGTAGACTTCACTGTATAGTTGAATGTAATCTTTAAAATCACGGTAATCCCAAAACGCCTTAACGACATCAAACGTGGAGCTGTATTGCGTGTTGACGACGTTCGTTAACCTGCTATCGACCAGCAGCTTGTCGGAAATTTCGATTGGCATGCGTATAATATCCAAGGTCTGCTTCTTAATTCGCTCGACGTTATTCGTAATTTGCTGGGTCGCTTGATCAAGTACATTTTGCCTAAAAGCGACGGTAAGAAAAATGCCTACGATAAGCACCGGTACAAAAACAACGAGAATAAAAGAAATAATTAGTTTCTTTTTGATTCGAATATTGTTCATTCTTTGCCCCATTGTTCGAATGCTCTTCTTCATACAAACGGCTCCTCCTTAAAGCTTTGCGCAGCAAACTTCATTCGTTAGTATCGGCTGAGGTAAGCGTTTACTTTTTCGCGTAAAATTTTAAGGCATCTACATTATAATGCTGGTAATCTGTCGTGCCTACATTACTAATTCAATATTTTATCATATGAAAATTAGACAAAATGGAAGCGCTGCCTATACGATGCAAAAATCCCGCTCTTAAGAGAGCGGAATTCGGTAGGATGAGTGCTCTTCAACGATATGCTCGCCTTTGTTGTACAACCATTTGAAAGCAAAACGATCGCCTGCATAATTTGTTCTGCTGCGAATATCCGGCACAATAACCGTTTCAAAATGATCGATGATCGTCTGCTGCAGCGAGGCAAGGCGTTCTTCATTCGCATCCGCCTGCTGCTCTGCTTCCTCTTCCGATTGTGCGGTCTGCGAGAAGTAAGCAAATGCTGCCTCCCGATCGCTAATGGATTCAGGCAAGGGATGTCCTGACCCCCGAAAGATTTCTTTCACCGTATTTATCCAATCTTTATACAAGTTGATTTCAATGTCGTTTGCCATATGGACTAGCTCCTCTGTCGATGCTCATTGTTCATTTAAAGAATAAAGCGGCATTACATAAAAAGCAACCATAACCGCAAAAACGGAGCTGCAACAAGCGCTATACAGCACCTGAAGACAGCTCCGTATGAAGTTACTCTTATTATTGAAAGCGGAAGAAGCTCAGCTTCACACTTTCCGTCAAACCAATTACCAGATCGCCTCTCAGCTTGCAGCTTGGCAGATCAATACGAATCGTTTGCCATTCTTGCTCACCGCTTGATTCAACCGAGTATGAGCCTCTAAAAACAGCGGCCGGGCTGATCATCTGAATAGACAACTCTCCGCCTTGAGCGCCGCCGCAAACGCGAGCTTCAAATACACTTGGGCCGTTTAACCAATCAACATCATTAAATTTGATCCAGCCCTCTGCTTGCGATAAACGGACTGCCGTTCCGCCTTCCTTGCTCTCATCCAAATAAACATGCGCATAATCATCATAGTTTTCCGCCCGCGTCTGCGGGGATAACTGACGTGGTGGAATGGTCTCGCCTTCGATTGTTATTGTACCCTCGGCAAGGAGATGAGCAGAAGAGGCACCAGCTGCAAACGTATAAGCCGCCGATTCAAGGCAGAAACGGTCCCGTGTTACATCCCAAATAGCAAGCTCTTCTGCTGGAACTACAAGTTCTACTTGCTTCGTCTCTCCAGGCTGGAATGAAATCCGCGTGAAGCCAACCAGCTTCTTAAGCGGACGCTGTACCCTTGAGCCCTCTACTCGAACATATAATTGGACAACCTCATCCGCTGCGATGTCGCTCTCATTCGTAACCTGCAGTTCCACCGTTACACTGCCGTTCATACTCGCAGCGTTATTCGTAATCTCAAGCGGACCGTATCGGAATGAACCGTAGCTAAGACCATAACCAAATGGATACAACGGTTCGCCATCGAAATAAAGATAGGTTCGTTTTCCTTTCAAAATATCATAATCCATTAGATCGGTTAACTGCTCTTCTGATTTGTACCAAGTCATATTCAAGCGTCCAGCCGGCGAGTAATCACCGAATAAAACGTCAGCAATGGCATTGCCCAGCTCTTGACCCGCATGTGATAAATAAACAATCGCTGGAACTTGGTCGTTTACTTTATTAAGTGCAAATGGGTAACTTCCAATAACTACGACGACCGTGTTCGGATTAGCAGCGAATACCGCGCTAATTAATTCATTTTGCGAAGCGGCAAGGTCAAGGCTTGGACGATCGATTTCTTCTTTCCCGTTAATAAGCGGATTATTGCCTACGAAAACAATTGCCGTTTCAGCTGCTTTGGCTGCAGCTGCCGCTTCTGCAATTCCGTTCGTGATGACATCTTTAGAGAACAGCTCGCTTGCTCCAATATCCGCTAATTCCGTAACTTGAAGGGAATCTGCGCCGCCATTAGGGGCACTGACCAGCTTGCCGTTCCAAGTTCGTATCGCAAATTTCTCTTCGGATTGCTCATCAAGCTTGAACACTTCCTTCACATACCAGCCAAAAGCTTCGCTTGCAGCTGCTGCAATATTGACATCATCTGCGCTTGTAAGCAGCTTGCCGGAATCCATGCTCGCTAGCGTATAACTGCCCCAGCCCCAATCCGTCACCTCAAATGTATCGCCTTCCTCATCCAATTCAGTCGCTTGCAGGCGGTTTGCATGGTCTGTGGATGCGCGCAATACTTTACCATTCGCAGCTGATTTCAATTGAATGCGATCATTGCCGCTGCTGAATGTTACTTCTTTGCCGGCAAGCTTGCTCTTGATGCCTTCAAGTGGTGTTACTTTGTACGGCAGTGAACCAGAGTACCAGTCTCGGTATACAACGTCAGCAAGCGGCCCGATAACGGCTACACGGTTTAGCTTTTCTTTATTCAACGGCAACGTTTTGTTCTCATTTTTGAGCAAAACAATCGACTCTTTTGCAGCCCGCAGCGATAATTGTCTATGCTCGGGCGCACATAGTTTCGATTCCGACATATCCGCGTATGGATTCCCTTCAGCGGGATCGAACTCTCCCAAGCGGAAACGTACACGAAAGGTGTTAATGAGTGCTTTATCCAAATCCTGCTCAGACAGCAGCCCTTCTGACAAAGCTTCGCGAATAGCCGCGCATGATTTTTCTTTATCATCCGTTATGCTGTCGATGCCTGCTTTGATGGAATGAGCTACTGCCTTCTTATAAGAATCATAATAATGATGATCGTTGACGATACCAAGCAAATCTCCCGCATCGCTGACGATGAAGCCGTTCATGCCCCATTCCTCTTTCACTACTTTGTTTACATCCTCGTGCAAAATAGTAGGCGTGCCATTAACCGAGTTGTACGAGGTCATCATCGAATGAGCGCCGCCCTTGACGAAAGCAGGCTTGAAAGCTGCTTGATAATATTCCTTCATATTGCGCGGATCGATGCTTGCCGAGCAGCTGCCGCGATTGATTTCATTGTTATTGCCGATAAAATGCTTCAAGGTCGCTACCGCTTTAAAGTAAAGCGGGTGATCGCCTTGAATGCCCTGTACCAGCGAGGCTGTTAGCTCACCTGTCAGCTTAGGATCTTCTCCATAAGCCTCTTCTGTTCTTCCCCAGCGCGGATCTCGCTCCATATCCACCGTTGGCGCCCACAGCGTCAAGCCGTTGATGGCTGGGTTTCGCTGAAAGTAAACGCGTGCTTCGTCACCGATTGCAGAGCCTACTTCCTTCAGCAGCACGGGATTCCAAGTGCAGCCAAGCCCGATGGGCTGAGGGAACGTGGTCGCTTCGCCTAACCACGCCATTCCGTGCGCCGCTTCCGTCCCATGTTTGTACGGCTTTACGCCTAATCGCTCAATTTCAGGCTGGTATTGAACCATCGATTCAATTTTCTCTTCCAGCGTAAAACGTGAAACAAGATCGGTTACCCGTTCTTCAAGCGGAAGCTCTATATTTTCAAATGGAAAACGTATACTGGTCGTCATAATGCTTACTCCCCCTCTATCGTGGATGTTAATATGCTATACCATTCATTTTTGTTTGTTGGAAATGGCTTTGACGCATCGATAGCTGTACCGTCAGAAGCAACAACGGTAATGGATTCCTTCGATCGCAAGCTGCAAATCGATCCGTGTGTGGATTGCATGCGGCCAGCCGCCAGCTTGCCATCTGTCCATTCCATATCGACAACAAACCCTCCGCGCGCTTTAAGACCTTTCACGCAGCCTGCCAGCCATGCACCCGGAAGCGCTGGCAGAAGCTCGATATAACCCAAATGGCTTTGCAGCAGAAGCTCTGCAATGCCCGCCGTACCGCCAAAGTTCCCATCGATTTGAAATGGTGGATGATCATCGAACAAATTCGGATGCGTAGAGCGTGCAAGCAAAGTATGGATAAAGTGATAAGAAGACTTCGAATCCTTCAGCCTCGCAAATAAGTTAATTAACCACGCACAGCTCCAGCCTGTATGGCCGCCTCCGTGGTTTATGCGGCTCTCAAGTGAAAGGCGGCCCGCTTCCACAAGCTCCGAAGTTGTTTCTTGATTGATGGACGTACCTGGAAATAAGCCATATAGATGGGATACGTGACGATGCCCAGGCTCGTGCTCCTCGAAATAATCATGCCATTCCTGCATTTGTCCATTAGGCGCAATTTGCAGCGGAGGAAGCTTGCTCCTCGCTGCTTCTAGCTGCTGCTTGAAAGATGCATCGATTCCGAGCAAGCTCGCAGCTGCTGCGCAATGATCAAACAGCTCGCCAATTAAAGTAATGTCCATAGCAGATGACTCAGCAACACTGCTAACCTCGCCTTGTGCGGTCAGAAATTTATTCTCTGGCGACGTGGATGGCGAAGTCATCAGCTGCCCTTTGTTATTCTCCTGTAGCCAATCCAAACAAAATAAAGCTGCGCCCTTCATTAAGGGATAAGCTTTTTCTCTCAAAAAGGCTTCACTCGGATGATATAAATAATGCTCCCATAAATGCTGCGTCAGCCAAACGCCGCCAAGCGGCCAGAAAGCCCAGCTTGGATGACCGGCTGTCGGCGTTGATGTCCGCCATAAATCCACATTATGATGCGCTACCCAGCCTGCACTGTTGTAATGAATAGCCGCAGTACGGGCTCCCGTGATGCTGAGCTCCTCAATCAAGCGAAACAAAGGCTCATGGCATTCGCTCAAATTTCCTATTTCCGCCGGCCAATAATTCATTTGTGTATTAATATTCGTCGTATAGTCGCTGTTCCAAGGCGGCTGAACCCGGTCATTCCAAATGCCTTGCAGATTAGCCGGCTGCGTGCCTGGCCGCGAACTTGCCATAAGCAAATATCGGCCGTATTGGAAATACAGCGCTTCCAATGCTGGATCTTGTTTGCCTTGCTTATAGTTTTCCAGCCGCTCATCTGTCGGCAATTGAGCTTGTGCCGTCCGCCCCAAATCTAGCTGTACGCGTTGAAATAAGCTTCGATGATCCTCTACATGGCGCTCTCGCAGCTGTTCATAGCTAAATGTTAATGCTTTCTCCAGTAGGCGATCGTTTTGCTCGGCCAGATCAGCAGCTGTTTTGTCTGGCTGAACATCAAAGTTCACAAAGCTTGTTACTGCGCTTAATAGAAATGTAGCCGAGCTTGCCCCTTGAATATTTATTTGCTTATCGCAGTTTATCGATAGTTTGCCGCCTTCTATCTTGACTCTCAGTTTTCCTTGAAAGGTAATGCCGCGATCATTCTCATACTGTACAGCCAGCGGATGATCGCCCATATAATTGTCTGCTACATGACTCGGACAACGACCGTGAAGTACGATAGCGTCGCTGCCTGCTGCCTCGATTTCATACTGTACGGAGGAAGTCATCGCTGCTGTAAGCTCTAGCAGATCTTCTCCTTCTGACTCGTATCTAACGCATAACACTTGATCCACCACGCTAACGAACATCTCGCGCGAGTAAACCGTTTTACCCACTTGAAACCGTGCAGCAGCGATGCCTGCATCGATATCAAGCTTGCGAATGTAATCTGCAGCCTGATCATGCGCGTGTTCAAAATGCTGCTCTATAAACAAGTCGCCCATCGGTTGATAGGACTCTGTGTTTGTTCCGAGCATCTTCGCCTCGATTAACTGTTCCGCCTCAACAAATCTTTTATCTGCTATGAAGTCCCGAGCTCGCTCTAAATAGCGCAGCGCTTCGTAATTGTTCGTATCCCGCGGAAAGCCTGACCACAATGTATCTTCATTTAATTGAATGCGTTCTTGTTCCACGCCGCCAAATACCATACCGCCTAGTCGGCCATTCCCAATGGGCAGTGCTTCCTCCCATCGTGAAGCCTCCTGCTTATACCAAAGGTTTAACGGATGAAGCTGCTCTGCTTTATATCCCATGTTTTTGGTCTCCTATTATCGCTCTGTTCACAGTGTTTAAAAAAACAGTTATTATTCATCATAACGGAATAGCCCTGCTCAACAGTACCCAATACATTTCATGAAAAATCATGTCAAAATTAGCGTTTTTTCGAATTCTCGCTAAATAATAAAAAATCGCTGCAAGCACGATGATGTGTGCTTGCAGCGATGTAATTAACAGCCATATTATATTTGAAGGAGTATTTCTTACAGACCAGCTGCGCCAAATACTTTATCAAAGCCTGCTTTGGAGCGCTGCGCCAGCTCTTCCGGCGATTGCGATTCCGCTTCTGATGATAAGATTTCCTGTGAAACGGCACCTTTATAGCCAATACGATTAAGTGCTTGCAGAAATCCGACTAAATCAATTACACCTTCACCTGGATATACGCGGCCGTTGTCGAGTGCTTCCTCAACCGGAACATCCGGCGCGTCATTGATATGAACATGGACGATTTGCTCTGGACGAAGCGCTTCAATATCAGCAACAGTCAGGCTGTTCGTATACCAGTGATAGGCATCAAACAACAATCCTACATTGCTCTCACCGATTGCGTCGATCCACTCCAATGTTTCCTCGAGCGTCCAAATAAACGGATTCTCCCAACGCGTCCGCAAATGATGCGGGCCAACAAATTCAAGGCCAAGGCGAATGCCATAAGCGCCTAGAATTTGAGCGCAAGTACGCAATCTGCGAGTTGCAAGTGCCATGAAGCGAGCTGCTTTCAAATCTGTTGAAGGCAAAATATAGGTGCAGCAGCTTGTACAGCCTAGAGCCGCAGCCGCAGCCGCTGAGGAAGCCAGCTTCTCCAATCCTTCAAGAAAAGCTTCTTCCGTTGTTCTCCATTCTACTGGAAGACCAATGGAGCCAATTACTACGCCATTGCTTGCAAGAAGCTCACGCGCTTGCTCTACGCCATAACGATTAATTAGCGACGCCGCATCCAAATCTACAGCTTGAAATCCGTACGCGCCAGCGAGCTTAATTAGATGCTCATCACTTTCGATTCGACCAAGACCCGCTCCAGTTAAACCCCTCAACATACAAATTCCTCCTCATTCTACAAACAATTATGATTAATTTAGATTCCAGTCGAGCTTCACTTCATTGCCTGTGCGCGATGATTCATAAATTGCATCAAGCACAAGATTGTTCGTCAAACCAGTCAATACGGAAGTAATCGGCTGTTTACCTTCACGAATACATGCAAGGAAGTGACGGCTAAGACGAGCGCGCTCACCTTCATCATTGTCTGCTTTGCTCAAAACACTTTCAATCGGGCGATCAAATTTTTCTGTAAGCAGCTTGCCTTCAGCACCGCGATAGCTTGCTCCGCCTTCTGAGCCCATTACATGGATAAACGGTGAATTGTCCGTATCCATATGAACAGCCCAGCTCACTTCAAGCGAGAGTGTACTGCCGTCTTCCATTTTGATTAGCGCCGTAGCCAAATCCTCAACATCATAAGTTCCGTCCCAATCCGGTGTACCCCATGTGCCAATCCCTTTACGGTTTGGGCCAAACTCTGCATAGGTTGATCCATATACGGAAACCGGCTTTGGATTGCCCATCAAATACAGCGCAAGGTCAAGCATGTGAACGCCGATATCGATAAGCGGGCCGCCGCCCGATTGATCCATTTGTGTAAACCATGTGCCCCAGCCCGGAATGCCCTTGCGGCGAAACCAGCCCGTTTTGGCTGTATAAATTTTGCCAAGCTCACCACGGTCGATTTGCTCTTTAATTTGCATCGCTACAGATTCCCAGCGCATTTGATGAGCGACCATGACGACACGGTCTGCTGCTTCGCTTGCTCTCAATATTTGACGAGCAGCATCGCTGTTAATGCCCATCGGCTTCTCTATCAATACATGCTTGCCCGCTTCAAGAGCTTGTACGGCAAGCGGAGCATGGAATTGGTTAGGCACACCGATGATGACCGCATCGATGTCAGCTCGCTGAATCAACTCTTCATTGGAAGCCGCAACATGCTCAATACCATATTGCTTGGCTGCTTTCTCTGCTCGCTTCAAATCCAGATCAGTAATCGCCGTAATGATACACTCTTCGCCAAGCTTAGAAAATTCTCCTGCATGGACGTTGCCAATATTTCCTGCACCGATAATACCTATTCTAATCTTATTTTCTGTAGTCAATGAAATTCCTCCTATAATTTTGAATGAACCCTTGCTCAGCAATAAGCACTCGTTTTTGGTAACGCTTGATCTCTTCATTTATGTTAGAATAAACGGGATGAGAAATCGTGCTTGTTTTTCGATAAAAGTCTCAGATTTTCGGAGGAATGCATTCATTCATGACCTACATACCTGACTATTTGAAAACGTATCCAAATATGAATACCTCTTCTCCCCTCCATATTAGCCTAAACCGTCTTTACCATGGCTTTAGGCCGCATCGCCATGATTTTTTGGAGTTCTCTTATGTTATAGACGGAAGGGGCTCTGAATCGATCAACGATGCAAAACATCAAATGCTGCCCGGCACCTTTACGTTTGTGCTTCCTTATCAGGTGCATGAACTATTTACAGAGCCCGGGAGTACACTTGTTCTTTATAATTGTATGTTTAGCATGGACTTGCTGATGGAGCCTGGACAAGAGGAAGGCCTTATGGACCTCATCGATCAGAATACTCTGCCTCCATCCGTTCAACTTAGCGGTGCTGATAATGAACGAATGAAGCATTTAATAGAAGATATGTTTCGTGAGTACGTGGGGCAGGAGCCTTGGCGCCGAACGATGCTGCAAGTGCGGTTGAAGGAAATATTAGCTTTTTTTGATCGTTATCGCCGCAATATTGCGCCGTCTGCTCCAGCCTCAAGGCTTGCTTCCAAATCGAGTGCCTCGGTTTGGCCAATCATTCATTATATTCATCAACATTATCAAGACGAGCTTGCGCTATCTGATCTTGCAAGCCGCTTTTCACTGAGCATGTCTCGCATAAGTGAAGTAATTAAACAAACAACTGGACAAACATTCGTACATTTCCTGCATGATTTGCGCTTGCGGCATGCCTGCAGCCTGCTTGTTTCTACCGATATGAGCGTCGCTGAAATTGCGCTGGAGGTTGGTTATGGCTCATACAAAACCTTCTCCCGTATTTTCCGTGAAACCAAGGGCGTCGTTCCGAAGGATTACCGTAAAATGAAGCTTAGTCAGGAGCAGCCAGGCAAGTAGCCGAGGCTAATAAACAAACAAGGGCTGCCTAGAGTAGATTAATCTACTTCTAGGACAGCCCTTGCTCTGTTATGTGTTTAATGAAAAATAGACAAAATGAGGAATAAGATAGCTAGCATAACATAAATGACAAGCGAAACGATCATTAAAGTCCGCTTATTCACAGCGTTACTCCCCTCCCAGCACCAATTAGGCTATACACCAACATTGTATGTGGGCGGGGAATGCGCGGAAATTGTCCTAATGAGAAAATCGTCCACTCGGATTAAACGGCTGCTTTTGCTTTGCGATCCGATGGCAGCAAAATCGTCAGCATGCCGAGCAAAGGCAAATAGGACGTGCAGCGAATGACAAACTCAATACCCATGGAATCTGCCAAATTGCCGAGCACCGCCGAACCAATGCCCCCGAGACCAAACGCCATTCCGAAAAATACACCTGATACGAGGCCAACCCGCCCAGGCAGCAATTCGTTCGCATAAACTAAAATAACGGAAAACGCCGAGGCCAAGATTAAACCGGCAAAAAAGATTAAAATAACGGAAAATGTTAAATTAGCATAAGGAAGCAGCAGCGCAAATGGTGCAGTTCCTAGGATCGAGAACCAGATCAAGCTGCGACGGCTGAACTTATCTGCGAGCACCCCGCCGAGAAGCAAGCCAATAACATTCGCTGCAAGAAAGACAAACAATACGATTTGAGCATGACTGACGGAGAGTCCAAAATGCTCGATGGCATAAAACGAGTAATAGCTGCTGATCGCAGAAATATAGACGTTTTTGGAAAACACAAGAATCATTAAAATCGTTATGGCAAATACAACTTTACCGGTGGACACATTAAGTTTGGAAACCGGCTTTGCCGCTTGCTTCGTGCTCTTGCTTGGCTCAAGTGCGAGCTGCTTGCCGTACCATTTGGCTACATTAAATTGAATGATAATTCCTATCGTAACGACCAAAGCAAACCAGATCACACCGCGCTGACCTGTGTGCACGAACAGAACAGCTGTCATAATTGGTGCAAGCGATTGTCCAATATTTCCGCCAAATTGAAAGATCGACTGCCCTGTACCTTTTTTCGTCCCAGCCGCCAAATAGGAAACCCGCGCAGAAGCAGGATGGAAAACGGCTGAGCCAATTCCAATTAACATAACAGCGACCATGACCATCCAGAAATGCGAAGCATACGAAAGAGCAGCAACGCCCCCCATTGTGAACAGCATGCCAATAGGCAGCAGCATCGGCTTCGGATGCGAATCAGATAAAATGCCGACAACAGGCTGAAGCAGCGCTGCAGTTAAATTAATCATCAAAGAGATCAATCCAATTTGAGCAAAGCTCAGTGAAAGCGAGTCCTTCAAAATAGGAAATAATGCCGGCACGACCGATTGAATCGTGTCATTAATCAAATGCACGAAGCTAATAGCGAACAACAATGGGTATATCGTTTTTAAAGCGGACGGTGATGTTGCGATTGAAGCTTGAGTACTAGACATACAGTTTTCTCCTTACTCCAAATAGAATGTAATATGTAATATATCGCATATTATATTTCCTTAAGCAAATAAAAGCAATAAATTCCTTTTTAAAATTTTTGGCATTTGCTTCAATGAATGAACCTGCGATATATTATATATTGTCGAAACTGTTATCCTATCACTTTCATAATGAAACCAAAAAATAAAGGAGGATCCCCTCTGCCTATTCCAACTGATTATTCAACACCCGTTAGACTATCCGCCAAGGAGCGTACCTTAAGCCAGCTGCAAAAATGGATTATCGACGGCACGCTTCAGCCCGGAGAGAAGCTTAACGATTCAGAGCTTGCCGAGGCACTTGGCGTCAGCCGCACACCGATTAGGGAAGCCTTTCAATTGCTTGAGGTTCAAGGACTCATTCAAATGTTTCCTGGCAAAGAGACGCGAGTCACGACGCTAGCCAAGGAAGATATCCTTAAGCTGTATGCGCCCCTTACAGCCCTTCAAGCATTAGCAGCTGAGCTTGCTGCCGACAATATACAGCCAGAGCATATTGAACAGCTGCGTGCTATTAATGCCAGCTTTAATGAAAAAGTTAGTGAAGAGCAGCTCTATGAAGCGATGGAATATGATGAAGAGTTTCATGAAACCATACTGCAAATTGCCAATAATCAGCATATACTCACCTTTTGCTCCTCGCTTCAATTACATATAAGAAGATACAAATATATTTTCTTCAAACGGCCGAGCTGGGAGACCCATACGGCTGCAGCGGATCATGAGTACATCATCCAAGCGCTTGAAGCACGTAATGGTGAAGAAGCCTCACGTTTGATGAAGCTTAATTTAAATAGGCCTCTTGAGCATCTGGACAAAATTCTTTGAGCGATCCGTACCACATCTGATTATAACCAAAAAAGTGATTAAGCCGACCAGTAAGTCGCTTAATCACTTTTTTTAGTTAAACCGATCCTTCCATAGCGTGCTCTACGTCTGAATCCGTTGCCCCGTCTGGAATGATTCAATCGCTGCATGGGCTAGCTGAAGCGCTCTGCGCCCCGCCGCAGCGTGAATAGGCGGTGCTTCACCCGCACGAAATGCACCGAGCAAATGATCAAAATGTTTGTCGAACGTAAGGTGGAATTCTCGCTCCTTATCATTGAAGTAACCCGCTTGCCATACTTCCGCTGTTTCGCTGCCCGAGCGTTGAAACGTAAATTTCTTCACTGTATCTTGAATGGTCACTCTGCCCTTTAAGCCATTAAGCTCCATGACATGAGTCTGTGCGTATGCATACGAGGAGTCGTAAGATCCGAGCAGCGTTCCTACTGCGCCGGATTGAAATTGCAGTGCTAATGCCATGGTAGAGAAGCCATTTCCGGTTTTATCTGTCATTTGTGCCATCACCGATGCAATCGGGCCGCATAATTGCTCAAGCATATCAAATCCGTGGCACTGAGTTTCGATTAAGTTGCCGTGCGGATGATCGCTTGTTCCTTCACCGCCAAACCGCCAAGAAGCGAATATAAGCTCTCCTAACCGTCCCGTATCCATCGCTACTTTAGCCTTCTGAACAGCTGTCGCATAGCGGTGATTAAAATTAATCGCAAAAAAAAGCTCCCGCTTCGCTGCTTCCGCAAGCAATAAATCAGCTTCCTCTAGATCAAATACGAGCGGCTTTTCCACCAATAATGGAACACCTGCTTGAATAACCTGCAAGGTCGCATCAAAATGTCCTTGATTCGGCAAGCATAAGCTGACGAGGTCAGGCCGTTCCGTCTCCAGCATCTCCGCGATGCTCGTATAGGCATTTGTCCCAAACTCATCTGCTCTTGCCCTTGTTCGGGCAGCATCTCGTCCAACAACGGCACAAAAATCAACATCCTTACGCGCATTAAAAATACGAGCATGGTGGTATCCCCAGCCGCCAGCCCCGATTAAGGCAACCTTCACTCGCCCCTCACTGCTCATTGCTCAATGACCACCTTTCCCGTATCGCCTTTGAAAAACAGCTCAAATGCTTCTTGCATCGATTGTGGTCCAAATCGGTGCGTGATGATTTGACTTAAGTATGGCAGGTGCTCGCCCATCAAACGATGATTAGCCTCTAGCTCGCTAAACGGAAAATACTCACTGCCGAGCACAGCTCTCTCTGTTGCTATCAAATCGGAGGACACTTGCAAATTTAGCTGCTCGCCATGACCAATGCATACGAGTACACCGCGATGATTTAGTGCATGCAAAGCTGCTTCGCGAGCTGTTGTTCTACCGCTCGTATCGAATGCTGCATCTATACGGTCAAAGCCTTCGGCTGCCAATCCCGCTTCAAGTGTTGTTTCCCCCAAATGGATCGGAATAGCACCCATTTTCTGTGCGAGTTCTAAACGATAAGGTGTAAAATCCATAATGAATACAGGCAGCTCTTTGCCCAGCAGCAGCTTCGCCATCGCCAGCACCGCTAGACCAATCGGACCTGCACCGGCAATAAGGATGGATTCGATATCGCCATGCACAAGCTGCGCTCTGCGAATCGTATGACCGCCTGTCCCCATGATATCAAGCAATATCGTTGCTTCTGCCAACGGAATAGCAGCATCCACAGCAAAAAACACATTTTCGTTCACGACCATATAAGGCCCGTAACCGCCATCATGAGAGAAGCCATAATCTGCACGCTTGCTTAAGCATTGGTTTGTATACCCTCGCTTGCAGCTGCGGCATTGCCCGCAAAAATCCATTAAAAAAACAACGCCATGTGTACCTACATCCGTTTTGGTATTAGAGCCTGCTGCGACAACGATGCCTGCTGCCTCATGACCAGGCGTCGCTTCGGAACCGTTGTAGAACTGTCCACGCTCTGATCCGCATAAAGCGTTTGCCTTGACCTGCAGCAGCAGCTGGCCTGGCCCTGGGGTCGGCACCGGTTTCTCGCTATAATCAATTTTCCCATTTCCCAAAAATTTTGGTATCGTCATCACATCAGGTATCATTAAGCTCATTCGTATACCCCTCCATTTTCATGTCATTATCCTCGATTTTTTCTATTGCTTACTTCTATAATAAAGCTAATAATAAAGGTAATCATGTAAAAAACATCGAAATAACTTGTCAAAAACAATGATAATGATCGTGCTAATCGTATGAAATGGAGGCAATTAGGAATGAATACGCAGCTGCATAACTGGAATGACCATCCCGTGCTGCCGTTTATACGGCTTTGCTATCGCTTTAAAGAAACGTCATTTTTTCAAGGTGAACGGCGTCTGCTCGATTATTTGTTTTTATATATGGAAGAAGGCCGTTATTTGCTTACGGTTGAGGGTGTCGAATATGAGCTGCTGCCTGGCGACTTTGCTCTTATTCAGCCTGGAATGCTCTTCACAACGAGAGGATATGGGAGCTGCGTAGTACCAAACACTCATCTTGATTTCTTTTATAATCCGAACCGAGAAAGAAGCTTTGTAACGACGCCCGGCCAGACAAACTTGGAGCCGTATTCGGATTTGAAGCAGCCGCAGTTAAACGAATTTCCAAACCTGCAGCTGCCCGTCAAGCTGAAACCGCGACATCCAGAATCGTTCAAAAAGCTGCTGAACCAAATGATTGAGCATTTTAGCCACAACGATATACAAAACGTGCTGCATGCTCAAAAGCTGGCAATGGAGCTGCTCCTTCTATTAATCGGCGACTTTGAGACGACAGGCTCTTTGGCATTCGAGGATCAGCAGTTCGTAACGAAGATGAAAGCTTTTATTTCCTTTCACCTATCTGGAACAATCACGGTGGAGTCGATGGCGAAGCATGCGGGATATTCCGAATCCCATTTCAACGTTATTTTTCATCACTATTTTGGAGCAACGCCCCATCAGTTTCTCGTTCATTTACGTTTGGAGAAAGCAAGCGAGCTGCTAGCCACAACCGGACTTAAGCTCGATTTAATTGCGGAGTATTGCGGATTCGCCAATGCCTCACATTTCTCGAAAGCGTTCAAGAAAAGTTATGGCCTATCACCAAGGCATTTTAGAAATGCGCAAGAAAAATCCTTTTCATAAAATAAAGGCAGTCTAAAACACCGATTACGTGTCTAAGACTGCCTCTTCAATATACTTATACTTCCTTGCCTTCAGTACGATCATAATAACGTCCAATTTCGATTACTAATGCGCCCATTCGCTCCAGCTCGGGAACGATGATTCTTTCCACGCCGTACTCCTTCAATGCTGCAGCCGTTACTTTACCGACTGCGGCAGCCACGATGTGCTGATTAAAGATGTTCAACAAAAGCTCCTTGCGGCCAGATTCGATTGCATGCTTGAACAAATAGTGCACCTGCACCGCAGTCGTAAAGCAGACCGTATCGACTGTGCCGGCAGAAAGCTCGCTGAGCAGCTGCTCGACTGTAGCAGCATCCGGTGGAACATGTTTATAGGGCAGCACCGCTTCTACTTGCGAAGCACCCTTATTTTCGAGAAAACGCACTAGTTTTGGAGCTGGCTCACCATGAAGCTGTATCCACACCCTTTGCCCTTCAAAATCAAAGGCTTCGAGGTTTTCTATGAGTCCATCCATCGTTCCATCATCCGTGCTAACGATCGCTTTCAGGTCTGAACGTTTAAGAAATGCAGACGTTTTGTAGCCTCTTGTCGCGATTTTCGCCTCAGCCAGCCTGCCAAGCACCGCTTGTTTAATGCCGATGCTCTCGGCTGTGTTGACGATCTGATCCGATCCCATGCCTGTGGTCAAAATAACCCAATCCGCGCCCTTCTCAGCGAAGTTTCGCAATGGCTCTTCCAACAGCGCTTCATCAAACATCGTCAAGCCTTGAAGCGAACGAACAATTGGAACGCCGCCCTGTTTTTCAATAACCATGCACATCTCATCCGTTTTTCGAGATCCAGCAATTACGATTTGTTTCCCTTGCAATGCGTTTATCCCCATCGTTATCAAGCCACCGTACTTTCGGTAAATTTGCCTTAGCCGACGTCATTATAACAGATGATGCCATAATACGCACCCATTATGTGACAATCTCAGTTAAGCATTTTCCCATTTCTGCTTGAAGAACAGCTCGTAAACTTTGCTATAAACGATTTTCAAAATCATATAAACCGGAATAATAAGTAGTATGCCTAAAATTCCTGCAATATCTCCGCCCATGAGCACCAAGATGATCGTCGTCATCGGATGAATATCAAGCTGCTTCCCAAAAACATATGGCGATATAAGATTATCCTGTATTTGCTGCGCTACTGTAATAATGACAATAGACCAGATCGCGATTGACGGCGCTTCGATGAAGCCGATGATAACAATCGGGATGGAAGATAAAAAGGACCCGATAAACGGAATAAAGTTCAAGATGACGGCCACTACGGTCAGCAGCATCGCATAAGGCAAATCAATAATTAGAAAGCCTACATACATGAGAACGCCCAGTGCTACATTCACGATAACTCTGCCAACGATAAAGCTGCTGAGCATATGATCGATATCGTCCATAACCTCTTTACCGTGGATACGGAACCTTTTGGGTATAAAGCTTACAATTTGTTCACCAAACTTCCCGCCTTCCTTCAGCATATAGAACAGGAGAATCGGGAACGTTATGAGCACAATCGCGAAATTTGAGAAAAAAGAAAAGAGCCCGGTCAAATATTCTGTAAATACCGTAAAGCCTTTGTTCAAATACTCCGTAAGCTTAGATAACAGATTCGAATCCTGCGGCAAAAAGGACGATAAAAACCCATTATGCTCAACCTCTGCAACTTGCTCGCTTAAAGTAGTAAACAAAGCGGGTGCATTTTCGACCAAATTATTGAGCTGCGTACGTAAGGAAGGCCATACCAAGATGCTGAAGCCAACCATCATAATGGCGAAAATCAAATAAATCAGCAAAATTGCAACCGTACGATTAACCTTATGCCGCTCCATCACATTGACGAGTGGGCGCAGCAAGTAATAAAAAAAGCCTGCCAGCATAAGCGGAACGATAATCATACTGAATAAGGAAAGCACAGGTTTAAATATAAATGAAACGCGCGACCCCAAATAAATAATAATTAATACCAAAATAATCGTGAAGCACCATCTAAAAAATCGATTATGTCTGGCCATGCCTGCACCTTCTTCTCTTTTTAACTGATCTTGTCATCCATAGGTTACATAACCTTTACCCTTCCTCTCATGAATTGAATCGCTTGGAGTACTGGTCATTTCTCCCTGCTGCCCGCAATCACGCTCGGATTTATTACAAAATAAAAAAAGCTGGGTCAACGGCAGTAATCTGCCGACCCAGCTTCTTGCTTTATTTTTGGAATTAAGAAAATTTATGATATTACATCATGCTCATGCCTGAAATTTCTTCAATATAATAACGGCATTATGACCGCCGAAGCCGAAGGAATTGGACATCGCGATATTAATCTCAGCTTCGCGCGCAACGTTTGGCACATAATCAAGATCACAAATTGGATCTGTTTGTTCTTGATTGATCGTTGGCGGGATAATCCCCTCCTGTATGCTCTTCACGAGTGCGATAGCCTCTACTCCGCCAGCTGCACCAAGCATATGACCTGTCATTGATTTGTTCGCTGTCACCGGAATTTGATACGCGAGGTCACCAAACAGCTTCTTAATGGCTGCTGTTTCGGAACGGTCGCCGATTTCCGTACTGGTGGCATGTGCGCTTATTAAATCAATTTGATTAGGCTCCAAGTCAGCTTCTCGCAGCGCATGCTTCATCGCCTGATAAGCACCAATACCCTCAGGATGGGTGGCGACCATATGATACGCATCTGAGCTGGCGCCATAGCCGATAACCTCCGCATGAATGCGGGCTCCTCTTTGCTGCGCATGTGACAGTGATTCGAGTATGAGAATGCCGGCTCCTTCCGCCATAACAAAGCCGTCGCGCCCTGCATCAAAGGGTCTGCTTGCCGAAGCTGGCGCTTCGTTCCGCGTTGATACCGATGTTGCATTGCCGAAGCTCGCGAGCGAAATATCCGTCACTGCCGCTTCCGTTCCTCCTGCAATAACGACATCTGCGCTGCCTGATCGAATAAGCCGCCAAGCCTCACCAATTGCCGTATTCCCGATCGAGCATGCGGTAACGGGCGCCATCGAAGGGCCCTGCGTACCAAACCGAATACTGATCATCGCCGCTGCCATATTCGCAATCATCATCGGAACAAGCGTTGGACTAACACGATCTGGCCCTCGATCATGCAGCACCTCAGCTTGGTCAAGCAGCGTCTGTATGCCGCCGATGCCAGAGCCTACATAAACGCCAACACGTTCCCGATCTGTCTCTTCAACCTTGAGTGCTGCATCCTCCAGCGCTTGCTCAGCAGCTGCTATCGCAAACTGGCTAAACCGATCCATCCGACGGGCTTCTTTTTTCCCAAATAAAGCTTCTCCATCAAAATCTTTTACGACACCTGCAATTTTCGATTTATGTTTGCTTACATCAAATGTATCAATCGTAGAAATACCAGATTGTCCATGCACCAATCCATCCCAAAAACGCTCCACACTGTTCCCTAGCGGTGAGATGACACCCATCCCCGTAATGACGACACGTTCCATCTTATTTCCTCCTTCGCAAAATCCTTTATGGGTAGTAGTTTGTCATACTATTTATCCTATTACAAGTTGTAGTTTATTATAGTATAATGAGTACTACTATAAAGAGAGTACGGAGATGGAAACCATGATTAATCGAGAGACGAGACTACAAGCATTATCATCCTTTCTAAAATCAAAGCGTGCCAAAATCATGCCGGAGGACGTTGGTTTCCCTATTGGAACACGGCGGAGAACACCTGGTTTACGACGTGAGGAGGTCGCTCAGCTTGCTGGCGTCAGCACAACTTGGTATACCTGGCTAGAACAAGGCAGAGATATTCAAGTATCGGCGTCTGTTCTGGAATGTGTTGCGGCGGCTCTGCAGTTAAATGACGATGAACGGGAGTACTTGTACGCCCTCGCCCTCGGTTCCGGCTATAGCACGCTGCCTATTAATGAGGAGCAGACCGAAATTACGCCCTCTTTAAAAAGAATTTTAAAGGAGCTCCGCTTCTGTCCAACCATAATATCGGATCGGCGCTGCCAAATCGTCGGTTGGAACGAGGCCGCCTCGCATGTGTTTATGGACTTTGACCAAATTCCAGCTGAACAGCGAAATATGATTGAATTATTGTTCACAAGGAAAGAATTCCGCAGGCTAGCGGGAAATTGGGAGCATTTTGTAGGAGGATTTCTAGCTATCTTTCGCGCCTATTACGGTCAATATGTGCAGGATGATTGGTATGAGCGGTTTATTGATGAAATGAAGCGAAGCCATCCGGAGTTTCAATATCTTTGGGAGCAAAGCCAGGTCAGCTCTGCTCCAGATGTATTGCTGGAATTTCGACATGCACGAGTCGGAAAGATGTTGTTTCATCTGACCTCATTTCAAGTAAAGGGAAATACCGATCTACGATGCAGCGTCTATACGCCTGCACCTGAAACGTCGACAGAAGCTAAACTGCGCAGACTAATGGGCGGACAAGATTAGCGTTCGCTTGGAAATGAAATCATTCGATTGCAAATTTTGTTTACAAGCGCATGATCATGACTAATGATGAGCAAGCCCATTTGACGAGCACGGACAATTTCAAGCATCTTATGCCATATTTGCGCCTGCGTAATTGCATCAAGCATCGTCGTCATTTCATCTGCGATGAGAAATTTGGTATCTGGTCCGAGAGCTCTCGCAATACAGCAGCGCTGGAGCTCTCCACCTGACAGCTCATTTGGATAACGACGCAGCCACTGCTCCTTAATGCCTAACGCTTCAAGCAGCGCAGCATCCGGGGACCATCCTTCTGTCATTGTTTTTGCCATCCGCCATCTTGGATTAACCGCGCGCTCTGGATGCTGAAAAATCATTTGGACAGGATCAGAGCCTTTATCACTCTTACTCCGTCCATCAACCGACACCTCTCCTGCAATAGGGATCAAATAACCAGCCAATAATCGGCCTAACGACGTTTTTCCGCTGCCGCTAGGTCCAATAAGGCCGACGACCTCTCCTGACTGTATCGCAATGCTAAAATCTTTAAACAACCAAGGACCGTCCGCATAACGCCAGCCGAGATTCCTTCCTTCAAGTCGCATGAACACACCTCACCATTCCACTCCGAAGGCTGCGAGCCGCCGGCCTGCTGTCAACACATCGTTCAGTAGCCAAGCTGCAGCGTTCAGCAAAGAGACAGCCTGAAATCGCAGAACTCCTTGCAGGCTGCGTCCCGGCCAGCGGTTCGAAACCATTTTGAGGAAGCGCACGCCACAAGGCGCGGCTGTATGGATGCCTAAGCTGCTCACCATTTCCGTGGAAATCTTTGGCCGAAGCGACCTCAACAGCGGTTCCCGCATAAAATATAGCGACCTTATCGGCAATTCGAAGAGCCGCTTCAATATCATGTGTAATAAACAACACGGCACAGCCGCCTTCAGCGAGCTGCTTGAAGTGGCCGAGCGCCTCTGTAACATCATCCGGATGCATGCCTGGCGTAGGTTCATCTGCGATGATCAGCCTTGTTCTCTCCAGCGCTGCCGTAGAAACAAGCACCTTACGAGCCATGCCTCCTGAGAGCTGAAAGGGAAACAGCCTCTCCACATGTGCTCCAAGCTGAAGCCGCGCAAATAACCCTCTCCGTTCCTGAAGCTGCTCAGCGCCATCTTCGCGCGTGCGCAGCTGCTTGCCTACTCGCATTAACGGATTAAGAAAGCTTACCGATTGCGGTACTAAGGCAATTTCCTTACCGCGGTAGCGCTTAAGCTTAGCTTCATTCAGCACCTCTCCGCCGTATGAGATGCTTCCGGTCATCACAACATTTTTAGGTAAAATGCCCATAATCGCATGAGCGAGCAAGCTTTTTCCCGATCCGCTCGCTCCAACGACGGCTACGATTTCACCTTCATTTATCGCGAAATCCAGCTCATCAATAATCGAAACCTGTTCCTGCGAGCTGCCTTTCACATAGTGCATAAAGGAAATGGATAGTTTATTCACCTCCAGCAGCGGCATAGGGGCACCTCCCTCCATATTGATCAATATCGCCTTCCATTAGCGTCATAGCTGAGCATTCCGCGGGTCAATGAGCAGCCGCAAATGGTTGCCCAGCTTATCAAACGCGCGTACAGTCAGCAACAATCCGAGTCCCGGAAATACCGCAAGCCACCACATTCCCGTCGATAAGTAACGCATGGATTCAGAAAGTATAATTCCTATTGCGGGCTGATGCGGTGACATGCCAAGGCCTAGGAAGGTTATCGCCGCTTCATGCAGCACAGCATGTGGGAACAACAGCAGAAAACCAACCAACAATTGCGGAAATAAATGCGGTGCTAAGTGCCTAGCAGCAACAGACAAACGTGATCTTCCGAGCTTCCTCGCAACTAGCACATATTCTGCTGACATGAGCTGCATCGCCTCCGCGCGAATCACTCGAGCAAGGCTTGGCCAATGCGTCAGCATGATGCCAATGGCTACCCCTTTAAGGCCGCCCCCGCAAACAAAAGCTATCAATATAAGCAATACGAGATGAGGTACGCTTAGAAAAACATCAATAAGCCAGGAAACAATGCGATCAGCCGTCTTCCCAAGCGTTGCCGCCATCAATCCCATCATCGCTGCAATAAGTACGCTGGAAATCGAACCGAGCAGCCCAACTTGAATGCTAAGTGCCAGTCCCTTTACGGTGCGGGAAAGCATATCCCTCCCCAGCCAATCGGTTCCGAACAAATGAGTTAACGACGGAGGCAAGTTCCGATTATTCAGCTGAACTGAAAGTCCCGATGAATCAAGAAGCCAGCTGCCTATGCCGATGCTTACAAGCAGAAGCGCTGCACCTATTGCCGAAATAAGCATTCGTCGCCGTTCGTTTGAACGCTTCCGAGCAGCTGGTTTCTGTAAAATCGTAAGCTGATTCATCCTTGCGCCTCCTTCCCGTACCTCAGCCTTGGATCAACCATACGGTAAAAATAATCAGCTATTGCATTGCCAGTGAATACAAAGATCGTACTGCATAAGACAAGCCCCATAAGCAGCGGCACATCACCGCGAAGACCCGCTTCTACCGTCGCTTGTCCGAGTCCCGGATAAGAAAACACCTGCTCTGCAAGAACGGCTCCACCGAACAATTCGCCAAATGAAGCAAACTGCAGCGTAATAGCAGGCAATGCAATGTTGCGAAGACCATGTCTAAGAAACAAACTCACACCATATTCACCTCGAGCTCTGGCAAACAAATAATAATCGCTTTCCATCACATCAATCAGCTTCTGGCGTGTATGTAGTGCAATCGGTGCGATGCCCACGACACTCAGTGTAATACCTGGCAAAATCATATGACGAATATAATCGGCAGCCGTTACGCTCCCTGCCAATACCCCAGCAGGAACACCGAGCCCTACTGGCAGCCAGCCGAGCCATACAGCAAATACCATCATAAGCAGCAGGCCGATCCAAAAGGCAGGCGTGGAAGCCAGCGTATAACAATAGCTTTTGATCAACCGATCCAACCATGAATCCTTCTTTATAGCTGCGGCCACGCCAGCGGCAAATCCAATAATGCCTGACAGCGTCCATGCGAACGCCATGAGCAGCACCGAGTGTAAGAAACGATCCGCAATCACCTTCGTTACAGCCTCTCTGTATATCATTGAAGTGCCCATATCTCCTTGAAGCAGAGCAGACGCCCATTTTATAAATCGTTCAGCGAATGGTCGGTCAAGTCCCCAATAAGCAGCAATCTGCTCCCTTTGCTCTGCACCGACACGCATGACATCTGCTCCAATATACGATTGCACCGGATCAATCGGCGATAAAGCAACGAGCGCAAAAGTAATGATGCTGACCGATGCAAGCAGCGCAATTAATCGTATAAACTTTTTCCCTACAAATACTGCAACTCCCTGTAGCATGCCGACAACCTCTCCCGCCTGTTACTCTTCCCAGCGCCAGCTCTCAATATTGTCCGTTACAGGCCATCCGTGACCATGCGGCTGAATACGCTGCTTTCCGATATTAAGCTTGTCCTTCACGAGAAACAAATGATCAATATTTACGAGCCATGCCCATGGAGCATCGCCTTTTGCACTGAGTCCCGTTTGTCCATCCCATTGCGCTTTTTTCCAATAGGCCAGTGCTTCTTCCTCCGTACGTGCGTCCAATGCTTGTTCAAACAACTGATCCACGGTCTGATTGCTGTAATAACCCGTATTGTAATAGTCAACGCCACTAAATGAGCTGCTGTATAGATTGTACATTTCGAGCGGGTCATGACTTCCCCAGCCTAGCAGCATAGCATTCGAATGCATCAGCTTCTCAAGCTCGTCCCAGCTTTTACCTTCAACCAAAATGTGAATGCCGGCAGCTTTCACCATTTCCGCCGCAGCCAGCGCTAACGATTGCCGTGTAACGTCACCTGAAGGATACAGAAGTGTAAACTGTGCTTTTAACGTCCCTTTTTCGACGATACCATCACCATCGCTGTCCACCCAGCCTCCATCCGCTAATATTTTTGCGGCTGCAGCAGCATCATTATCCTTGACCTTCGTCTCATCATTCCACCATGGAAGACCATCATTCGCTGTATAGGCAGGTGAGCCATGTCCGTCCAAAATGCCATCGACCAGCTGCTGACGATCGATTACCGTATTGATAGCCAGGCGTATTGCTTTATCTGCGGTTACATCATTACCAATGGGATAACCTTCTTCCGTTTTGCCGCCAGCTTTGACATAGGGGAATGCTATTCCGCGGTTATCTACTGTTTTTACTGCTTCAATCCGCATGCCAGCAACCTTTTGTTTGCTAAACGTGGACGGTATATAAGCAAGATCAACGCTTCCAGCCTTTGACGCCGCGAATGCGCCGTCTTCATTTAAAAATAAGAAAGTCAGTTTCTGAAAATACGGCTTGTCTCCGTAATAGTTTGCATTTGCCTTTACGATTAGCTGCTGTCCGCGATCCCATTGTACGAATGTAAACGGACCTGAGCCGATCGGGTTTTCCGCATAACTGCTCGAATAAGCATGTTTAGGTACAATACCGGTCGTTATAAGATAATAAACAAATGTCGATTGCGGTTTCTTTAAATGAAACACAACTTCGTTATTTCCTGCTTCTACGTTTGCTAAATTAGTGAGATCAATCGCAGCTCCATTGCTGGCAGCTGTATCGAATGTAAACTTCACATCCTCTGAGGTTAACGGCTTTCCGTCGGAGAATACGACATCCTCCCGCAGCTTGACCGTCCACGACTTGCCATCCTCGCTTACGTGATAGTCAGCAGCCAAATCCTTCACAATATTCAAATCATCATCTCGTTTAAGCAGTGTACTTTGGAACAGCGGAGAGCCGTACCGTCCCCAGCCCTTAATCGGATCAAAACCGGTGTCCGGCTCTGATCCTACCGCAACAATTAGCTCATCTGTTTTGGCAGTAGTGTCTGCCGGCTTCACGCCGCTGCATCCTGTGATGATTAATACAACAATGATTGCATAAGTGATAGCTGAAACGATAGTTTTCAACCCAACCCCTCCTGTGGCGTTACATTAAGTAACACGATTATGTGATAGTGTAACACGACTTTGATAGAGTTTCATCCTTTTTCTTCAAAATTCGCTCAAAAAACGCCAGAAAAAAAAGAGGACCTAACATCGACAGCGTCGACATGTTAGAAATCCTCTTAATTGTACAATCCTATTAATAGATTCAAATATAACAGTTTCCGATCTCAAGTATGAGTATGCTCTTTGGCAGAATCATGTTTATCCGCATAAGTAACGGAGAGCTCGGCATAAATGACGCCCTTCTGTGCTTGAATCTGCTGATGCAGCGACCGCAGGCGCGACAGCTGTCCTCTCACGACGATGACCTCCAAGCATTGATCATGATTTAAGTGGACATGCATGTTGGAAATAATATCATGATGAAAGCGATGCTGCACCTCCATCAGAACAACGGGTAAATCACTGACATGGTGATCATATACGAGAACAATCGTACCTGCAACATGCTCCTGACCGTTCATTCGAGTTGGCTCAAGCAAGGCTCGCCTAACCAAATCACGAATGGCTTCCGATCGATTATGATAACCAAGTTCGTCTGTATATCGATCAAATTGATCAATCAGCGGTGCCGGAAAGGACACGCCAAACCGAACCAGCTCTTCCTTTTCAGCCATTTGCTCACCCTGCCTGCTTCAGATTCGACATCTAGTTGATCGGTTTATTCAAGATAGGATAATCAACAACGATTACGTTATCAAGCAGCCCGTCCAGCAAACCTACAAAATGCTGATGTGCAGGATGCGGACCGTAGTCGAGCAAAGACTGCTGATCCTTAAAGGTAACTCGCAAGCCCAGTGTGTAACCTTGAATATTATCCGTTTCTGTCGTTACATTACAGCCTGCAGTCAATTCAATGATGCCTGGAACTTCTGTTTGCAAGGAATAAAGAGCGCTCAGCAGCTCTTGTTCTTTGGTGCTAGAAAGCTTCTCTTTAAACTTAAATGATACGAGATGCTCGTACATATTCGAATAACTCCTTTCTAAAATACGATGTTCTCCCTATCATATCATGGACTTCTATTCTATTGTTATCACGAATGTATTCCCTGCCTTATGCTTACCTCGGCCATCGCTCATTAGCCGGGGGCAATTGAGGAAATGGGGCATGCGGCTCCATCTGATACCAATAGGCTACGGATGAGATGTCGTCGGAGCGTTCAAACAGCTTCGTATGGTCGTGACCGATTTGCTGAATCGTCACACGCAGATCATTTTCAAAACGAATCGGATCGGGCAGATGCCAGCGGTACATGCCGTGCATGGGTACATTATGACCATACCAAGGGTCGACCTCCGTCGTTTCCTTGTAAAACTTATAGCCTAAATACGCCGTGGAATACGATTCGGGTTCATTTGTCCGTGTATTGCTGAAACACCATGCGCCTCCCACATAATCCTCCGTGCCCGTTCCACAAATCGTCGGCCAATCTTGATCGCCATCCATATAAAATTTGATCTCGCCTTCTCCCCACCAGTTCCGCTCGAGTGCGGCCCATGCAAGGTATGTGCCGATATATTGTCCTGCACCTTTGACATTATCCAGAATCGTATAGTCTTTGCCTATTTCCGTCACTTTCTCACGGCGCCACTGCGCGTGAAAATACGCTGCATTCTCTGGCAGCTCATCAACGAGCGAATAATTAAACGTATAGAAAAAACCATCTATGTTAGCGGCATGCTGATTTACAATCGTGATTTTCGCCGATTTCCGGAACGGCATTGGAATATAACAGTTCATGCCGCCCGTCGGAACGACAGCAATCGGCAGTGAATGAACGTTGGTTCGCACACCGAAGCCATTGCAGAAAAAATCACCGAGCGGAACGTCCACCGATGGGCTCGTCTCATCATCCCAGTACATGCGTAGAATAAGATCACGAAGCACGAATTGTGCCGCATGCCCTCTGCCCGTTTTGTCCGCGACAGTAATCCAGAAATGTTGAATTACACCCGCCCCTTGAATATGGGCAAGCGTCACTTCTTCACCTTGACCCAGTGTTATGGCAGGCCTGCCTTTTCTTCCAATGCCCAAGTTGCTCGCTTCTTTACCGCCTTGCCCCTTCTCACCATTCACATTTTCTGCTGAAATGGATCGGGTACGCGCATTTGTGACGAGCGGAGCGGAGGATAAACCAAATCCTAGTCCGTGCTGCTGCAGCATAGTCCATCACCTCATGTATCAATTATTGTTTATTATCGAGCCTATTATATAATGATAGATATGATTATCCCTTACCTTTTATTGTTAAGTTGTTTATCATAAATTGCTGAGGTGATCGATATGCAGGTCGATAAACTGTCCCCCTATATTCGGGTGGCTATGGACAGTGTGCTGGAGCCAACGTGGAAGATGGATGAGCGGGTTATTTGGGATTATGAGCTGCTATACCTCATGGAGGGTCAAATGCTCGTAACCGTGGAGGATTTTGTCTATCACGGAAAGGCTGGAGACTGCTTCTTCTTTAAGCCCGGGCAAAAACACGCTATTCAAAATATTGGCGGAACGAGAGTCCGCCAGCCCCATGTTCATTTTGATCTGTATGTTCAGCCTGACAGCCAAGATGTTGGCGTTTCCTTTAAACCGCTCCATCAGATGAATACGAAGGAGAAGGGCTGGTTTCGTGATAATGAGCTATCCGAATCACCGTTTCTTATGCCTACTCATTTTCGCCTTGGAGACCCATTTCCTTTGGAACAATCGCTCTTCGAATTGATTCGCGAATTCGAAACGAAACCTCCCTTTTATGAGATCCGTATCAAAGGCTGTTTGCTCGCGATTCTGTCCCTCATCATGAGAGAGCAATATTGGGGCAGCAAAACGAAAAGTGATGGACAGCTGGGGCTGCTTACGGATGTTCGTTCATACATCGAGCATAACGTGCACCGCTGCATCAAGCTGGATGAGCTGTCTGAGCGATTCCATATAAGCAAATTCCATTTGATCCATTTGTTCAAAAACCTGTTTCAGCAAACACCGATTCAATATCATCAGCAGATCCGTATCGAAAAAGCTAAAATGATGATTCAGTTTACTTATTTGCCGATGCAGGATATCGCTGAGCAGCTTGGCTATTCGAACATTCATGCTTTCAGCCGTGCATTCAAAGGGAGTGAAGGCTGCAGTCCTTCCAAGTATCGGCAGGAAAAATAAATAGAGGCTGCCCCTAAAGTAGAATGATCTACATCAGGAACAACCTCTCTTCATTTACATAGCCTTGTTCATAAACATAACTTATACGCGATGAATATTGAATTCAAACGCCAGCTCTTGATTTGCTGGAATGAGATATTCGTCATGGACTGGCGCACCCCAGCTGTCGTCACCGCCTACACCCATTTGTCTGCCGGCTACGGTAACTACCGTATAATGCACGTTCGGCAGCTCGTAATGATGGCTGGCACTTTCAAGCTCAAATGCTGTATAAGGCGAAATATTGCATTCTACCGGCTGCGCTGCAGGTGCCGAAATTCGAATGCCGCGACCGTAATCATTCGTAATATTTACACGGCGAACGCCCGTGCGATTACCTGATTCTTGCGGCACGACATAGCCGGATACATTGTCTGCGGCATTGTTGCTGAACTCACAAAGCTTAGCGCCAAATGCCCGGTCAATGTAGTTCTCATCCGGCCCCATGGCATACCAATCCAAATGGCTATAATCTGCGGGAACCTTGAATGATAATGCGAATATCGGCAGCTTCGGCAGCCCTTCCGCTCCATTGTAACGGGATTTGACACTCATGCTGCCATCTGCGAACACGGTATACGCTACGGTAACAAGCACTTCCGAGCTAATGCTCAGCTTGTACTGGAAGGTAACGGTTGCACTTCCAGACTGCTCGGTAAGCTCAACTTGAGTACATTTGCGTGTCAGGCTTGCCGCAAACCACACGCCGGAATCGAAGCCAAGCGAGAAGCCTTTATCATTATCCGTTGTTGCACGCCAGAATAATGGCGCCGGTGGAATAGCAATCATCTCTCTGCCCGCATAATTGACCGATGTGAGCGTGCCTGCCTGCTTCGAGAACATGATGCTGAAGTCGCGACCATGCATGCCAATGTTAACATCACCTTCGACAACTCGAAGCGAACCTTCCGGAAGCACGGCTTCCACACGATTTTCCACTACAAACACAAATTGTCCGAAGGATATCTCATAGCCTGCTTGTGCCCATAAATGATCTTCTTTCAATGTGAGCGCAGCAAGCAGTACGTATTCCCCTTGCTCCGCTGCCTCAGGAAGCTCTAGCTTCACATATGATTCGCTTTGTGCAGCCACATCAACTAATAATGTACTGCGGAATATTTCTTTTCCTTCAAGATGGAGGCAAACAACTAAATCATATGCATCCGTACCCTCGAACAAATTCTCATTCTTAATCGTCACGCCATGGCGATCAGGAATAAGCTTCAAGTTCTGATAAAGAAATTTTACTTCCTGCATCTTCGGTGATTCCTTGCGATCTGCATAAACAATACCATTCGTACAGAAGTTATAATCCGTCGCGCGATCATCGAAGTCTCCACCGTAAGCAAGAAACTCTTTACCATAGCGGTCCTTCTTCACGATGACCTGGTCAATATAGTCCCAAATGAAGCCGCCTTGATACATTGGATACTTTTGTTCAAGCTCCGTGTATTTATGCATGCCGCCTACTGAGTTGCCCATGGCATGCATATATTCACAGCTAATATATGGCTTTTGCGGGTCATCGTTCAAATACGCTTCGATATCAGCGGGCTTAGCATACATCCGGCTCTCCATGTCGCTTGTGTCGTTATATTTGCGGTTATGGAATACACCTTCATAATGAACTAAACGGCTAGGGTCCGTCTCGCGGAAATAATTCGATACGTTCAAGAGCACCTCGCCTGCATAAGCTTCATTGCCCACTGACCAAATCAGAATAGATGGATGGTTCTTATCGCGTTCAACCATGGAAATCGCACGGTCCATCACGATAGGCTGCCATTTCGGCTTGTTTTCCGGGATGTTCCACGAAGGCTCAACTGCGCCCATTTTCTGCCACGAGCCATGCGTCTCCAAATTCATCTCATCGATGACATATACGCCATATATATCACATAGCTCATACCATAACGATTGATTCGGATAATGAGAGGTTCTCACCGCATTCAGATTGTTGCGCTTGAGCGTAGCAATATCCCAAAGCATATCATCCTTCGAAATCGCTCTTCCCTTGCGGCTATTGAATTCATGGCGGTTAACGCCCTTAAATACGATACGCTTGCCGTTTAGATGCATGATTTTATTGATCATTTCAAATTTGCGGAAGCCAACTCTCTGAGGAATCGCTTCAATGAGAATACCTGCTTGATCATAAGCGGTAATATAAAGCATATACAAATAAGGCTTTTCTGCACTCCAAGGGATCACTGCACCTGCATCCAATGAAAGGGTTAAGGATGAACCTTCGACCGAATCAGAGGAAACCGTCGCAACAGTTAAACCGTCTGCATCCTTTAGTTCCATCCTTATTCTCGATGGCTGCTGCCCTTCGAGTTTCATATCTGCTTGAATACTGCCATTAGTATAGTCATCATTTAAATCTGCATGAACAAATAGATCACGGACGTGGATACTTGGAACGGAATACAAATAAACATCACGGAAAATGCCTGAGAAACGCCAGAAGTCCTGATCTTCCAGCCAGCTGCCTGTACTGCGCTGATAAACTTCAACCGCAAGCTTATTTTCGCCATCCACCAAATAAGGCGATAAATCAAACTCCGCTGGCGTAAAGCTGTCCTCGCTGTATCCAACAAATTTACCGTTCAACCATACATAAAACGCTGACTCTACACCTTGAAACGAAATGTAGACTGGTTTTTGCTGCATATTAACTGGTACCTTAAAATATTTAACGTAGCTGCCGACAGGGTTATGATCCTCCGGAATAGCTGGCGGACGAATATCATGATGACCGTCCCAAGGATACATCGTGTTTACATATTGCGGTTTGCCGTAACCCTGCATTTGGATATGTCCCGGCACGTTTATATCTCCCCAGCTATCGCAAACATAATCCAATTGGTAGAATCGCTCTGGACGATCCTCCGGTTTCACTGCATAGCTGAATTTCCAGCTTCCGTTTAGATCATAGCGAAGTGCCATTTGGTCATCAGCGGCTGCTTCCTCTATTGATTCGTAATAACGATGATCAGAATGTGCTGGCAGCCGGTTCACAGCAAATACGCTTAAATCGGTAAGCCAATTTATCGTCGGTTTCATTTCATTCATTTTATTTTCCCCTTAAATGGATTTAAAAGTCAGGCGGGCTGCGGTGAAACAAGCAGCCCGCCTGACTCTGATTATGCTTATTTTACTGAACCCGTCATCCCTGCTACGAAATGCTTCTGCATTAGGAAGAACACTAGCGCAGTTGGAATCGTGGATATAACGATCGCTGTCATAATAATGCCGTAATCCGGTGAATAGCTCGATCCTAGATTGGATATGAGCATCGGAATTGTTTTCTTCTCCGGCGATTGCAACACAATGAGCGGCCATAAGTAGTTGTTCCAGCTCGACATGAACGTAATAATTCCTGCCGCTGCATAGGTCGTTTTCATTGTAGGCATGAAGATACGGAAGAAAAGACTGATTTCGTTAAGCCCATCAATTCGGCCCGCCTCCAGCAGCTCCCGCGGAAACATCTTCGTGTTCTGACGGAAGAAGAAAATAAGAAACGCTGTAGTAAAGGTCGGAAGGACTACACCAGACAACGTGTCTATGCCGAGAAAGGGTACAGCTTGCGATATTCCTGCAAACATTTGATACAACGGCACCATGATAGCCGCAAAAGGAATCATCATGGATAACAGCAGGATGTTAAATACAACATCCTTTGCTTTGCTCTTATAAATCTCAAAGCCATAACCAGCGAGTGAGGCAATAACCATGGCCAATATGGTTGTTGTGACCGATATTTTTGCCGAGTTCAACAATGCTGGAACAATATCTACCGTCTCAAATAACTGACTTAAATTTTCAAACAGCTGGCTGCCGGGAAGCAATCTTCCTTTCGTTACGTCAGCCGACTTATTCGTAGCGCTGATAATCATCCAAAGAAATGGAAAGATGGACACGAACGCAGCGACACTTAGAAAAATATAAACAAAGATGCGTTTTAATTTATCCATTTTTATCACCTGCCGCTTTAAACTGTACAAATGCCAATATGATGATCATGATGACGATGGAATACGATACGGTTGCAGCATAGCCGAAATCGGACGAATACTTGAATGACAAATTGTAAATATATTGCGAAATGGACATCGACGCATTGCCTGGTCCACCCTTCGTAATATTGACAACTTCATCAAACAGCTGCAAGGTTCCGATCGTTGAAGTAATGGAAGTAAACAATATGATCGGTTTAAGCAATGGCACCGTAATGCCAAAAAACTGTCTCGTAGAGGAGGCGCCATCAATTTTTGCTGCCTCATAAATCGAGTGATCAATATTTTGAAGCGCGGACAAGTAGAAAATCATATTATAGCCAGTCCAGCGCCATGTGATTGCAATGATAACTGTTATTTTCGCCCAGAAAGGGTCTGTGATCCATTGAATCGGTGTCGAGACCAAATGGAGATTAGTCAGCATTTTATTGACCAATCCGTCTGTAGCAAACAAGTATTTAAAAATAACGGAATAAGCAACGAGTGAGGTAACGGCTGGTAAAAAGATTGCCGTACGGAAAAATCCTTTAAATTTCAGCTTGCTGTCATTTAGTAATACAGAAATAAACATAGCCAAAACAATCATAACGGGTACTTGGATGATCAAATAAATAAAAGTGTTTTTAACGGCAGTCAAAAACGTTTTATCGCTGAATAGCCGAACGTAGTTATCAAATCCTGTAAATGATAGATTCATACCTTTACCGGACTTAAATGATAAAATGAGCGCTTGAATCATCGGATAGAAATAGAACGCCGCAATCATAATGACGGCTAGAATAACGAACATCCATCCAGTTAAGTTGGCTCTCGTGCGAATACTCACGCCAGGCCTCGCTGCTTTCACGTTAGCCTAACCCCTTTCTTTACGGAAAAAATAAAACCTTTAGACTCCTCCAGCTCCTGCTGCCGGAAGCCGAACATGCGAATCAGGAGTAGGAGAAGCCCCAGGTTTTATTCACTTGCCGTATGCTCTGATTTATTTAACTTGCGTTTCTGCTTGTGCTTGAGCATCGCTTAACACTTTATCGATTGTTTTGCCGCCTAAGAAATTTTGCATTTCTACAACGAGAATATCTTCAATCGCGTACGTGTGCATGCCGTAGTTCACTTTTGGAATTTTTTCTGTCCATTTAGCGAAATCTTCAATGACCTTTTGTCCGCCGAAAAATTCATCCGCTTGCTTGTAAGCATCGCCAGCAGCTGCTGCTTTAAGCGTACCGATTGCGCCAATCTCTGTTACAAGCTTCTGATAAAGATCTACATCCGAACCAAATGTTTGTTTCAAAAATTCTGCCGCTGCTTCTTTGCCGTCAACGTTCATGACATACCATGAGCTGCCGCCAAGGTTAGAAGCATTTACGGAATTCGGATTGTTCGTTAGTTTAGGGAATGGCACGACTGCCCATTTGCCGGACTGGGATGCTTCAGCCTTAACGGAAGCTGTAATCCAGTTGCCGGTAGGGATCGTTGCTACATCACCGCTGTTGAATCCACCAACAAATTGGCTCCAGTCAGAAATAACCTTCACGATGTCAGCGTTCATAATTTCTTTGTATGTTTCAAAAGCTTCTTTAAGCGCTTCGTTGCCTGCTAAGTTAGGTGTAGTACCGTCTTCCTTCAAGTACCATGAGCCAGCAGATTGGATCATCATGCGAATGAGTCCAAGGTCATTCGGATCTTGTGTAAGAAGTGCTTTGCCTGTTTTGGCTTTCACAGCTTTACCGATCTCGATAAACTTCTTCCAGTCAATATCTTGAAGGTCAGCTAGCTTATAGCCTGCTTCTTCTAAGTAATCTTTTCTTACGTACAAGCCTGCAGCGCCCGTATCAAATGGTACGCCGTATTGCTTGCCATCTAGGCTAGTTGGCCCGATTTTGTAATCGGCAAAGTCGCCTGGCTTAATGAAATCTGTTAATTCGAAAAATGCTTCTGGGTAAGCTTGCAAGAAGCTTTGTGCACGGTAATCTTCAATCAATACGATGGTTGGCAAGCTTTTTGTAGTACCTGCGTTCAAACCAGCATTCAATTTTTGAATAATATCCGCTTGCGCATTTTCAACGATGTTTACTTTTAAAGTGGAATCCGGATTTTTTGCTTTGTAGGCTTCGCTTGCGCGTTCCATAGCACCGATGTTAAAAGCTTTATCCCACGCCCATACTGTAATTTCCTTCGTCCCCTCAGCAGGTTTACCGCCATTGTTAGGAACATTGTTTTCTTTACTAGAACATGCGGTCAGCAGTACGAAGCTGGCCAACATAATTGCAAGTAGTTTTTTCAATTCATTCAACCCCTTGGATACTTATTTGAAAGCGTTTGCCGGCTAACGATTTTAATTATATCAACTCGATAAATTGACCCGTTAGCAATATATTTGTGTGCTTTTGTCATTCTATTGTTACCTTTCCAATCGTTATTATGTAATTGTGACTTATTTTGTTTATTGGTATTTATTTTAGGCGGATTTGAGCGGAAGCCTAATTTTCACCCGTGTTCCCTCACCGATATCACTTACAATTTCAACACCAAATTCCTCTCCATAGAGCAATACGATCCGGTCTTGAACGTTTCGAATGCCAATTCCAGAGAAAAAATGGCTGCCGCTGCTCGAGCTGTTGTCCTGATTTTCATGGTCATAATCCTTCATGCCAACCCCATTGTCGACGACTTCAATCACTAATGCATTATCCTCGCGCGAGAAAAGCACATAAATATGTCCATCGTTTCGCTCTTGGAAGGCGTGAAAGAAAGCATTTTCAATAAATGGCTGGATGATGAGCTTCGGTAAATGATACCCATAACAATCATTCGAAACAAAATAATTGACGACAATTTGCTCGCCGTAACGAACATGGTTAATGAAAACATAATGTTTTAAATTAACGAGCTCTTGGGCTACACTGATTGTCTCGCTAATGTTGCTTACTGTATTTTGCAAAAGTGAAATAAGTGAATTGATCGTGGCTGCTGCTTTTTCCTTGTTGCCCTGCTGTACTAATATTTTGACGGATGCTAACGTGTTATAAAGAAAATGAGGATTAATTTGCATTTGCAGCGCTGAAAGCTCTGCATTGCGCTGGTCCTTCTGCGTCTGAATCAGCTGCTTAATATAATCATTTAGTTCATCCAACATATAGTTGTAAGCATTTCCGAGCTGCTTAATCTCATAGCTGCCTGTGACGTTAATATAATTATCGAAGTGATTGGCCGTAATACGCGACATTTGTCTAGCGAGCATCGTCAACGATTTCGTCAATCTTCTTGATATAAGAAATACGATAATAAGTGCACTGAAAACAATGGCAATGCAAATAAGCGCGACAGTCTTAAAATCAACCATCTCGCTGAGCACTGCTTGCTTGTCAATTAAATTAACGAGGTAAAAGTCATAAACGGGCAGATATTGAGACAGTACCAAATTGCTTTTCCCCATCACGCTTACATCTTTAAAATCTAATTTTTGCTCGTCAATTTCTTTGGCGTAACTGAGCAGAGCATCTTCTTGTTTTCCTATAAGCTCATGACGATTGCTCGAAACGACCAAACCAGATCGATCTAATATAACGACATCATTGCCTCTGCTTGTGAAGCTTGAATAGAACCGTTTAAATTCACTTTCCTTTATTGCAAAATAAACAATGCCGTATTTTTTCGCACTCGTTTTTTCCATAAGTGCCCTTGATGCAACAATGATCGGATCTTCTGCAGAGGTGTCTGCCATGTTCTCCATATCCAACTGATAGATTAACCGTTTTGGCGCGACTAGCGTATTCTCGGTTAAGCGGCTGTTTCTTAGCTTCTCCAAGGAGCTCGGCCAATAATAGCTGTCTGTCGAATGGCTTTTGCCATTTATCCCTGTGATCGTAATGGTGACGGGGTACGCAGCGACATTGGACTGAATCCGTTTCATTTGCATACTGGCCTCATAATAACTGCCAACCGACGTAATAGCGTTTTTATCCGGCTTTGTGAGGAAACCTTTTATCGAACCATTTTGCAGCACATTATTGGAGGCGGTGACGATCGAATAGTTGAAGGATTCAAAATTCGCTTTAATTTGACTAATGATTTTGGTATTTGTAATGCTGAAGGTATTCATGAACAGCTTCTCTGACATTTGTATCATGACGGTAGAGGTTAGCAGCGATACCGCAATGATGCTTACAAGCGTAACCGTAAACATTTTTATAAATAGGCCGTGATATTTAAATTTGTCCAAAAAAACTCTCATAACCTAATCCCTCTTCTTGCCCAAGTATTGTTTTCTATAATGACTAGGCGACAGACCTGTCAGCTTCTTAAATACTTTCGTGAAATAACTGTGATCTGAATAACCAACCATGCCGCTAATCTCAGATATGGACGCAGCGTCTTGCTGCAGCAGCTCAGCCGCTTTCTCCACTCTGATTTTATTCAAATATTCACTAAAGCCTTCTTTATTATGCGCGGTGAAATAACTAGATAAATACGATGGATTAAAATGAAAATGCTTGGCGATCTCCGTCAGACTAAGCGGCTCAGCATAGTTCTCCCGAATAAATTGCAGCAGCAGCGTCATATTCGGATTGCTGCTTGCTGCTCCCCTCACCTGAAACACGTCATTCACTTCGTTAATAAACGCTTGTAAGAGCGCAGCTGCCTCGTTAACATGAGAAGATTCACCAATGGATTTGAAATAGGCATACTTCGTTTCATCTAGTTTTTTCATCGCGGGGTCCAGGCGGCCCAGTAAAATCGTTATATTGAAAATGACATTGCCTAAGAAGGACTTAAACTCGAAAACATCGGTTTTATATTGGCTTGAACGGCTATTCACATAATTGAGCAGCTCGCCAAACGCTTCATCGAACTGCCGTCTGTTCAAAAGCTCTGTAAATTGATTCATGTTGAAGACATCAATTTCATCCGAGGTTTTTGGAAGCTCGCCATGTACGATCAAACGATTGGCGGACGGAAGAAAGTAACGGTAGGAGTTTAATTTCAGAAAACTGTTCTTGTAGTTCGAGCCAAGCTGTCTCAAATCATCAAACGTCTCACCGATCGTCCATCCAATCTCATTCAGCCGCTCTCCCGACCAAGCAGCAAGCTCTCTGCCTGCTCTTACCAAGCTATGTTGCTCGCTTTGATCCATATTGACAAGTAGCGTAGCCATATTAGGTTCTACCGGCAGTGCAAAATAAACCGCCTGCGGACATTCGCTGCTGAGCACCGCTTTCATTTTGTCGACCCAATAGGAATCATCATATCTTTCTCTGCTCATGCTGTTCAGAGACTTCAAATCTGCCCCAATCAGCCGATAGCTGTTATGAGGAAATGCTTCTGCAAGGACATGGTCATCCACATCGATTTCGTAACCGGACATTAGCTTCTCTACAATATGTTTAACGGATAAAGCCTCGTTAGTTGATTCCATTAGCTTCAGAGACGGAATTTTTTGCGCCGTTCGTTTCACCGTGTCTAATAGCTGAATAGCTTCAAGCTTAGGTTTTAAAATATAGTCAACTACGCCGCTTTGAAAGGTCGATCTCACATAATCAAACTCGCCATAACTGCTCAATATGATGACTTCAATCTCTGGATATCTTGCCTTTATTGCACGAGTTAACTCTTCTCCGCCCATAACAGGCATAACGATATCCGTGATCACAATATGAGGCTCGACGCGCTCAATCAGCTCAAGCGCTTCTTTTCCATTGGATGCCTCTCCAACAATCTGGAAGCCCTCCTGCTCCCAATTTAACAGATGCTTAATTCCCTGCCTGACTAATAGTTCGTCATCTACAATAACAACACGACATGAAATTTCCATTCGTAAACCTCCGCCATCCCCGTCATTTTTTCTGTCAAATAAGAAGGCAATCATTCATAATAGATGCGAATAACAATATCTTGGTCGTAATTCCCGAAACCTTTTCCATAAAGGGTGAGACCGCCGCGGCCCTGCGACGTATCATCCGCACTTATGCGGAATGTCCACTGCGAACGATTCCATGATACATCATCAATCGTCATATCAGAAATTTGCTGACCATCGATAAAGGAACCTTTTTTATTTATTCGAAGCACCTTTAATAGGCCATACTGATTAACGTCAAAATGCCACCAATCTGGTGAATAACGGCCTCTCATCCGGCCAAAGTCGCCAGGACTCGTCCACATGCCAAGCTTTTGCTCATTCAAAGTAAATTGAATATCTGACGGCCAATTCTCATTGACATAGGGTGCCTCTGATCCAATTTCAAATGATATTTCAATTTCCTGTACGACCTGATCCTTAAATAAATAATTAGGAATTTTGTATTCAACAAAACCTCTAGTGAACCATAAAATCCCTGCTTGAACACGCTCAGGGTCCATAAAATAAGCGGGCATGTCATAATGCCCGATCATCTTCTCCGTCGATGCAATGCCGCAGGTCGGAGCGGCTTCAATATCCGTATAATGACCAACCGGCATGGATACTTCCTTATATTTTGTAGAACTCTCTGCATATTTAGACAGTTTAACTTGGAGATACTCCGTCGACAAGGAGCAATATTTATAAGTCCCTCCATTTATTCTGCGCATCCTATAACTAACTAGGCCGGCATTTTGCAGCTTGTTGACGTGGGTGCTTACAATTGCACTGCTCAAATACAGCTCTGCAGCAAGCTCCTTTATATGCATCTCTTTGTTGTTCAGCAAATCAATAATTTGCAAGCGCACTTCGCTCGCAAGCGCTTCGTATACACGCAGCGAAGCTGCATCGGTTGATAAATACATGTGAAACTCACCTGCTTTTACAATTAGTAATTTAGTTAATCCTAAAGCAATTCACAACAATCGTATTGAATGTATTTATTTATTATGATAAATATTAGATATTAAATCAACAAATATGAATTAGTTAATACATTAATTCAACTAGGAGGAAAATTATTCATGTCTATGAAATCTACCATGCATATTGATAAAAACTTCACACTTTCCGCAGTCGACCCACGGCTCTATGGATCATTCATTGAGCACTTAGGCAGAGCGGTATACGGGGGAATTTACGAGCCCGGCCATCCTACCGCAGATGTGAACGGCTTCCGCAGCGATGCGTTGGAGGCCATTCGCTCTTTGAATGTGCCAATTATACGTTATCCAGGAGGAAATTTTGTATCCGGCTATAATTGGGAGGATGGCGTCGGGCCTAAATCCGAACGCAAGCGTCTTCTTGATCTTGCATGGTGGACAACAGAAACGAATGAAGTAGGAACAAACGAATTTGCAGATTGGGCGAAGCTTGTCGGCTCAGAAGTGATGATGGCTGTAAATCTTGGAACACGCGGCATTGATGCGGCTAGAAACCTTGTTGAATATTGTAACCATCCATCAGGGTCTTACTACAGTGATCTTCGCATTTCACATGGCTATAAAGAGCCTCATAAATTTAAAACATGGTGCTTAGGGAATGAGATGGACGGACCTTGGCAAATCGGGGCAAAAACTGCAGTGGAATATGGAAGACTTGCGAATGAAACGGCCAAAGCAATGCGCTGGGTCGATCCATCCATCGAGCTTGTTGCTTGTGGCAGCTCTTCCAGCGGCATGAGCACTTTCGCGGAGTGGGAAGCAACCGTGCTTGACCTTACTTATGATCAAGTGGACTTCCTATCGCTTCATACGTATTACAACAATAACGAAAACGATTCCTCCAACTTCTTGGCAAAATCGCTTGATATGGATCAGTTCATTTACAGCGTAACAGCCATTTGCGATTATATGAAGGCAAAGAAACGGAGCAAGAAAAAGCTGATGCTCTCGCTTGATGAGTGGAATGTATGGAACTCGATCGGAACAAGCCGAGCAGAAGAGCTTTGGCAAGTAGCTCCACCTGAATTCGAGGATGTGTATACACTTGAGGATGCACTGGCTGTAGGCTGTTTCCTGATTACGCTGCTCAAACACGCAGACCGCGTAAAAATGGCATGTATTGCTCAACTGATTAATGTCATCGCTCCAATAATGACAGAGACCGGCGGGCCATTATGGCTGCAAACGACCTATTATCCTTATCTTCACGCTTCCGTCTATGGAAGAGGAACCGTGCTTCATCCGATTATTTCATCACCGAAATACGATTCCAAGGATTTCACTGACGTTCCTTATTTAGAAGCAATCAGCGTTTTCAATGAGGAGCTAGGTGAAATTACTATTTTCGCCGTCAATCGTCATTTGTCCGAAGGACTTGAGCTTGATGTAGATGTGCGCAGCTTCGGCGATGTAAGCATTATCGAGCATATCGTTCTGGAGCATGATGACTTGAAAGCAAATAATACGAAAACGAACCCAAGCAACGTCGTACCTCATAACCGCGGCACTGCCAAAGCTGATAATGGAAACGTTAAAGCGATGCTCGGCAAAGCATCTTGGAACGTGATCAGACTTCAAAATAATAGAGGTTAATTCTGCCTCTCAGAATGATAGAAAGCATACTAAAAAAACCGCTGAAGCTATAGCTTCAGCGGTTTTTTTCTAGTGCTATTGAATATGAAGCATTCGCATTCGCATAGCTCCAGCTGGCGTCTCAACCGATATAATATCTTCTATGCGGCTCATCAGCAGCTGTCTTCCGACAGGAGAGAGGAACGAAATGTTATTCTGCTCCGGATCTGCGTCATGGGGATAAACAATTTTGAACGTATCTGAGGTAGCGTCATCCAAATAAGAAATGGTAACCTCGCAGCCTATAAATACGGTTGATGGCAATCGCTCATCCGATGATTTCAGCTCTTTCTCGACAAACTGTACATATTCGGTAATAAATTGATAGATTTGCTTACGCTCTGACTCCTGTTTGGGCGCATGTGCATCAAGAAAAGCTTGCTTCTCTTCACCCAAAACTACGAGCTGAAGCCTTAGTTGATCTCTAAGGGTATCTAAGGGGAGACTATGGTTCATAGTATACTTCACCCCCTAAAGACGTATTGCGCAGCGGCAAGGTTTGGACGATGATTCGCATCATTTGCTGCTTCCTCCTTATAAAAATATAGGCCTCTAAGAGTAGAGGCCTTGCTCCCATATTATCAGACTTCAATCAGAAGTCCAATCTCTAGTTTTTTTTGATCGAACCATTGAATTAACCTAGCGCTTCTCTATCCTCATTTGTCTCGCAAGGCAGTGGCACAAGCATTGTATAAGGGAGTTTCATATTGTATAGAAGACTACTAGGAAAGGAGCTGACAATATTGTCTTGCAGACCATTTTGTCCGACAGTCCGGGTATATGATCCTCCAGTAACGGTTACCAGAGATGTTTTCCATCCACAAATCGTAGAGGTAGTTCACCAAGTAAACGTTGTTACACGTCATCACTGTGTTCCTTGTGAAAAACACCTTTATCAATACTGCTATGTTGATGAAAATCAAGTAGGTGGCGAACAAGAAAACAGATCAAACCGTTCGCATAAACGCCATAAAAGCGAGAGATCCTATATTTCGAGAGCAAAAAAGAAAAAATCAAAAAAATAGTTGAAAGACAAAGAGAGCCTTCTTTCAGAGGCTCTCTCTTAGTTCACTTTTACATAGAAATGCGTATTTAAGGTGTTGTAGCATCATCGTTTGTTATGGCATCATCCGTCGTATCAGGGGTGTTATTGGCGCCGTCTTCAATTACGTTGCTGTTGCCATTGTTATTAACATCCTTATCATTATTGCAAGCGGAAGCGGTGAAAATAACAACGATGCTCATCATCGTTATCAAAAGCAATTTATTAAGTTTTTTTGTAGGTTTATTCATGCTCAGTGCTCCCTTCAGCTTCGTTTTATGAGTATTCTTAAATAATACTTACCCCGCAGAAAATAATTGAATCAACAAAAAAAGACCGGAATCGGTCTCTTTTCTTTGAAATCGCCTATGAAAACGATAGAGAGTCAATAAAATGATCCTTTGCGCATCTCAGTAAAATGAAATAATCCAGATCGATGATTCGATTCTCTTACCTTGTCGATCATTTCGCACAAGCTTACCATCGTATCCGTATCTCTTGTTGATGAAGCGATCTGATACAGCGTGTTAAAGCTTCCTAATGCATTCTCTTTATTAACTGCCCCGCTCTTCAAATTACTTAACACTCGTTCGCTCTCACTGTTAATGAACCAAACTATCCGCTTTCTGAAATTCGAATTAGTCATGAGCAACCCTCCGCTGTCAATAAAATAGCACCTGTTTAGTATAGCTTCATGAATAATAAAACGTTGTCGAAGTAAGAAGTCGAAAAAAAATATTTCACAACAAAAATCCCGCTCCTTCACGGTTAGTGAGAAGAGCAGGAATATTGTCATGCTACTATAAGCATATATTCGTTCTAAATGATGTATGGATTCGCTCCTTCAAACAAAAATAATTATATAAATTTATAGCTAACAAAAGCGAGCTCGCGGCTATCCGGCGACCAAGAGTTCACATTGATTGTGCCCTGACCGCCAAATAATTCAGCAATGACAGCATGTGGTCCGCCTTTGCTTGGCATTAGACGAATTTCAACATCTTTATTGGCAGGATGATCGTTCGGCTCAACATCACCCTTGCGGTAAGTAATATAAGCAACGGATTCACCATCGGGAGACACATGTGGAAACCAATTATTGCTCTCATCAAATGTCATTTGAGTCTGCTCGCTTCCATCGACGTTCATGCGCCATACTTGCATCAAGCCAGATCTTGTCGAATTGAACCAAATATGTAGGCCGTCCGGCGAATATTCCGGTCCATCATCTAGACCAGTCGTATCGGTCAGCTGTGCTTCAATCCCGCCGTGAGCCGGTATCGTATAAATGTTGTACTGACCATTCCTTTCTGCACAGTAAGCGAGCGAGGCGCCGTCAGGAGACCAACCGTGCAAATAGCTTGGTGCTAACGGTGTAATTAGGGCAGGCAAACCTTCAGATAATGAAAATATATAAATTCGTGATCTTCCATCTTCCTGCGTATGATGGCTTACCGCTAATTGTGTATTGTCAGGTGACAATACATGATCATTGTTGCAATGATTGGCATACCCCGATTCGATCAGCTTGCTTTCCCCAGTTGCTAGCTCAAAGGTGTAGAGCAAACCTCCGCTGTTATAAATAAGATGGTTGCCGTCTTTGGTCCAGTTTGGCGCTTCAATTAAATGATTAAATTCAGCCAAAACTTTGCGTTCGCCAGTTTTCACATCGATCTTTTCAAGCAAACTGACTAATGTGCGCTCTTCATTATTTCGGGATTCTTGTGCAGCTTCCATCTCATATCTACCGCCTTATATAAGTATAATTTCTAAAATCTGCATTCACTTCTATCACGGCATCCCTTTTGTGAACACGTGTTTATATATATTAAAAAATAAATCCTATTTCTTAAATAGGACTTATTTCTATGTTGTTTTGAACATTATGAACACGCGTTAACAGGTACATCATACACAAAACGTGAAATCGCTGTCAATCCTTTTTACTCTCAAACGCCTTATTTCATTACATCATCTTTCTCTTGCGTCTTCTTATATTCCAAATAACGCATAATGGCCACGGGCAAATTCAAAACACCCATTGCCATCATACTGTATATCGGCCATAAGTCTTGGAAAGTAGGCATATGAACGCCGTTGCCAACAGGTCCGGTTTTGGGCTGACTCGCATCCCATAGCGCGTACCAAAGAAAACACACTGACATTACGATTATAAGAACACATGTGACAATGTAAATTACATGCCTAGTCATACCGTCATTTTCTCGCCTGGTTTCAGAACTTTTCCGTTAATCCCTCTGTCTTGCAGCTGCTGCACGAAGCTTTCAGCCTCTTGGCGAATGACAGGAAAAGTATTGTAATGTACAGGCACAACCAGCTTCGCGTTATACCATATTGCCGCTTGCAGCGCATCATCTATCCCCATCGTATAATGATCGCCAATCGGAATAAAAGCGATATCGATCGAATGACGGTCACCAATCATTTTCATATCGCCAAATAAAGCGGTATCACCTGTATGAAGAACATTTAGTTGTTCCATATTTACAATGTAACCGGCAGGCATGCCACCGTACAAAATGGTTTTGTCCTCTTCGACAACGATCCCTGAGGAATGGAACGCTTGTACCATTTTAGCTTTGGCAAATCCCAAATCTAACGTTCCGCCAATGTTCATGCCGATCGTTTTTACACCCTTCCATGACATATAAGCCGCGAGCTCCGGGTTCGCCACAACAGGAGCATCATTGTTTAATGCAATCTGATCCGCATCTAAAATATGGTCCATATGAGCATGAGTGAGGAGTACGGCATCCGTCTTTATCTCCTCCGCTTTCGTAGTAGCAAGCGGATTGCCTCTCAGAAAGGGATCGATAATAAGCGATTTATCCCCCGCGATCAATTGAATACAAGAGTGTCCATGATAAATAATATCCATAAAAACATCATCCTCCTTCGTTTTAGTTGAAAGCTTGGGCTTGCTTTACGTCTCATTATATCGTTATTCTTTTACGCGTGCGATCACTCGTGCTATGGATGAGTCCGCTTGAATAAGGAGCGGCAATGCTATAATTTCAAAAGCTTGAATGCCAATCAGCCGCTTCACATTCGCTAAATTTTCTATAATAAAAATATTGCTGCCAAACAAGCTTTTATGAATCGAAAAAGGATAGCGATCAGGCGAAGGTGTATCTAAACCGATCATTTTCACCTTTTTTCGAATAAGCAAATCAACAAAATCGGCGGTCAAAACCGGATAATCGCTGAAATAATAAGGTTTCCCATAAAAATCGCCGTGCCCAGTATGTAAAATAACGATCTGTCCCTCATGAATACGTGTTTCGTACTCTTCTTTGTAATCGACTACTGCAGCTCCAGTTACATCCAGCAGCACGCCATCTCCAACAAATTGCTCGACTGAGGTTTCTGTCATATATTTCTGAATGTCCAATAAGTGCATCGGGCCGTCGATATGAGTGCCTGCATGCATATTAATCGATAATTGGTGGTTATTGTACCCATCACTTTGAAAATGACTGCTTTGCACCAGAGTCGTCTCTTTGTGCCCCGGAAATACCGGCATCCCTTCATGAATCATATGCGTCAAGTCTATGATCATACTGCCACATCCTCCTGCATGAATTGTCTTTATCTTACATAAAAACTATATCATATCAGAGTTGATTACGAAAATGAGCTTTAACGGCAGGGAGAGAAAAAATCCAAATTGGACTTGGCGTAGAATTGATTTGATTTAGAACAAATAACGAGGAGAGTGAAGCATAAGCTTGAGGTTTATTGTTATATTGTTAAATTGAAGTTTGCAGGTGTGAAGCTTTAATGCCCAGCGATATTTTCATAACCAATTGTTTCAATTGCTTCTGCTGAAGCACGGCTTCCTTAACAAAAAAAGCTTCATCACGAATCAATGCTGCAAGTGTATCCATCGCTGCTTTGGCTGCAAGGAACTCATCTTCAAGCAAATAATAAGCCGCTTGATAGGCATATGTTTCATGCTGCTTCAGGATGGATGCTTTCCATTGCAGCTCACCATTTCTTATTACTGTCGTATTCACAGCAACTATTCACCCTCCTGAAGTACCTTTTCCACGCGTTGTATGGATAAATTAACTATACACAACACCCCACCATCCACCTAGTACCATGTTTCTGTAGTACTTGACAAACGTGAAGGAAGATTAAAAAAAGGATGGCCCCTTCGAATAAGGAGCCATCCGCTTAAAATCTATTATGCATTAAGCCAAAGGCACCCGCTTAGCTAAGCTTTCAAACTTAATCAAATGCGTGTTTACTTGTGATTGAATGCCTTGTAAATATTTAAGTGTCGCTTTGTTCTGTTTTACCAAAGAAGGGTTTTCGTTGAATGCGACAGCGTAATGCTTCATCACTTTGCCCTTCATAAACTGAATGGTTGAGAAAGTACCATTTTTCCATGCTTCCTTCATCTTCACATTCGTACCGATCACTTGAAGATTCATCGTTGCATCTTTGTAGTTAAAGCTATATGCTGGCTCATCTTTCACATGCAATACGGAATATCCTGCTGTGAATTTGTCATTCGTAAACTGACCGAATTGGATCTTATGAGATTGTACACTGCCATCCGAGCGGATAATCTTCGTATTCAATGAACCATTGCCTGATTTAATATCGTTTTTCCAAGCGCCATCGTATGTAATTTCTGTGCCTTCGCTTGTAGATCTGCTCACAAATTTACCAAGCCCGCTTCGTTTGCCGTCCACCCAATCACCTGAATACGTTTTTGTTTGGTACCAGGACATTGTTCCCTTTCCATGCGGTTTGCCGTTTTTCAATTGTCCGTAATAGACGACGTTTTTTGAAATTTCAAGATACTCTTTTTTGACAGCGGCTTCTGCGGTGGTTCCTCCACTTGTTCCTGCAATAACAACGGCTACCAGAAACAAACTTAGCATAAGTGAACACATTTTTTTCATTGAACATCACTACCCCATTCTTTGTTTGTTTAAATTCATTCTATTAGGCTAATACACACCCTATGCGAATTTGAAACATTTCCCAAAAATAAGGTTCAGCTAAGCGGATCATTTTCTCTTTTCAATCCCATTTTATTTGATGGATTTCTACTGAGCAGCATCCCTATCCTCAGTAATAATCGCATAAATCGCATGGTCTTCCCAAACGCCATTAATTTTCAAATATTTAGTGGAAAGTCCTTCGAATCTAAAGCCAGCTTTCGTAAGGACTCGGACTGATGGCAAGTTTCTTGGCATCACTCCAGCTTGAATACGATGCAAGCCGATTTGATCAAACGCAAATTTGACACCTAATGATACGGCTTCAGTCGCATAACCTTTGCCGTTATGCTCTTGATCAAGGAAGTAACCCAGATACGCATTTTGAAAAGGGCCTCGCGCGATGCCTGATAATTCGATTCTCCCTATAAGCTTATTCGACTCGTTAAGAAACACGCCAAACACAAAACCTTGATCATTAGCCGCAGCTTGCAGGCTTGATTCAATCATTTTTTTCTGTTCTTCGATCGTAAAATAATGCTCTGGCCTTATAGGCTCAAATGGCTGAAAAAATTGAAAATTCCTTCGTCTAATTGCAAGCAGCTCTTCGGTATCCTTTATTTCTAATGGAGACAGATATATTTTCTCACCTTTCACAAACCATCACTCCTAAGCTTTTTATTTGTGTATGAAATGCCATTTTCCGCATCAATGCAATACTCATTATACTCATCTTTATAAGCATTGTAATTTTTCCGAAAAATCTGTTTTTAAACTTGCATACATTTACAATTTACAAACCATAATAACCTTACATCCCATGAAGGAGTGATAAAACATGAGCAGAAGAAGTTCGAATACTTTAGTCGTACCGCAAGCAAGACAAGCCATTTCTCAAATGAAAACAGAGGCAGCACAGCAATTAGGTGTACAGTTCTCGCAAGATGGTTATAACGGTAATTTATCGACTCGTGATGCAGGCTCAATCGGTGGATATATTACGAAGAAGCTCGTCCAAATTGCTGAACAACAATTAGGTCAACGCAACTTCTAAACAACAGCCAAAGGCCCTCCGCTTTATGGAGGGCCTTAACTACGGGGTGGTAAACCATGAATCAACCATTATCCATGAACTTATATGATCAAGTAAACCAATATTTCGAAGAAAGCTCAGACTTCGTCAAAGAGGAATTTCTCATTCATAACAAAAAAATTCAACTTTGCTATTTTGAATCTCTAGTAAACATTAATGAGTCTAGAAACTCTTTACTTCTGCTCGAACCCTATGCCAATGAATCGATCAATGTTTTCGATCAGATTTTTTCTACTTTTGGAGGGGCTTATGTGAAATCTCTTGATGAGATCGCACAATCATTATTACGAGGGAGAATTGGCCTTTTTTCTGAAGACGGTTCCACCATTTTAATGCTTAATTTATTGCATCCGCAAATCTCCCGAGCAATCAGCCCCCCTCAAACTGAAAGTGTACTATCATCATCATTCGATGCGTTTACGGAAGATATCAATACGAATATCGGCATGTTGCGATCCAAAATAACAGCTAATCATTTAATCGTCAGTTCTTATTCAGTAGGCTCGTTTAATCCACGCCAAATCAGCATGTTTTACATAAAAAGCAGGTCTCAAAAAAAATTTGTAAACCATATCAACTCTCTTTTGGAGAAACATAAAGATACTGAAATTGAAAGCATTCAAGATTTATCAAAAATGCTAGGACTGCCAAAGTACAGCCTTGTCCCTCCATTCCTTTCAACTGAGCTTCCTTCAGAGTCCGTTCGGCATTTAATGGAAGGCCGTATCATCATTTTTTTGGATCATCACCCCTTTGCAATGGCTATGCCTGGTTTTGTGACCGATCTTTGGAGTATGCAAGGGGATCGCAACTATCCATTCGTTTATATGATTACCATACGCATGGTACGGATTCTCGGATTGTTCGTAAGCCTTCTAGCACCAGGTCTTTATGTTGCCTTGGTTGCGGTCAATCCAGAGGTTCTTCGTATTCAACTGGCTTTATCTGTAGCACTAAGCAGAGAAGGTGTACCTTATCCCGCACTCGTCGAAGCTTTGTTCATGCTTGGTATTTTGGAGATGGTTATCGAAGCGAGCATAAGACTTCCAAAGAGTATAGGACCCACCACTACGATGGTAGGGGGAATTATACTTGGCCAAGCCGTTGTTCAGGCAAAATTGGTCAGTAATTTATTAATCATTATTTTAGCTGCGACAACAATCGCCAATTTCACGTTAGTCAGCTACCAAAATGCGTATATGATTCGAATCCTAAAATACGTTGTTTTGTTAATCAGCGCGGTTTATGGCCTGCTAGGCACGCTCGTTGGGGTCGTCTGGATTTGTTTTTACTTATCAAGTATGACTACTTTCCACTACCCGTATGTGAACTCGAGTATAAAATCTGGAGGTTCTAATGAGTAAATTCGCACCATTAACTACATTTTTTTTAGTTCATATTGCTACCATTCTTTTAGTTTTCCCTGAAAAAACGATCGCGTCTACAAAAAGCGGTCATTGGGAGCCTATTTTAATCGGATTTATGTTGGAATGGATCTTAATGTGGCTGTATCTAAAAGGTCTTGCTGGTTTTCCAAAAATGGATCTTATCGATATTTTTAATAAAATAACAGGAAAATGGGCTGCACGCTTCATTCTTGCCCCGTTGCTCCTGTTCTTCTTTATCGATGTTTGTGTCATTCTCCGGGTTCACTCCGAAATGCTGACCGTGACCTTCCTTCCAGAATACCCGCTATGGTCACTTGCATTATTGGTACTCGTGCCTCTATATGCGGCTTGGAAAGGAATTCTTACGATCATAAGAGCAACTCTTATTCTTTTTATCATTTGTATGCCTGTGACACTCTTTTCATTTTTCACTTCATTTGGCAATTTTGATTTAAAGAATGGTTATCCGCTGTTTGATAAAACCTTTTCTTTCATGACCAGCGCTGATTTTTACTCGAGTTTTATTGCACACTCTGGATTTTTGTTCTTAGGATTTATCCCTCTCTATAAATATCCAATATTAAAAAAAAGCAAATCCATTTTTTTAACTTATGTGAGTTTGCTATTTTTTTATATTGCTCTCGTTTATATTCCGCTTTTTATATTCGGCCGCGAAACCTCGTCTCGCTTTCAATTCCCAACCATCATATCCATGGATTCCATCGATATCAGTTGGATTATGTTTGATAGACTAACATTATTTTTTATTACATGTACGCTCATTTCTGTTTTTGTTTATGCTGCTCTTCTACTTTGGATGATGATCCAAATAATTCAAAAGCTTTATCTTATTTCCTCTATACCCGTCATCGTGATCATTCTCGCTATTTCAGTCGTTGCGCTTGCAGGGTTTCTTCCCACTTGGAATTCTGTTCAAGTTCTCATCAATATGGATACATGGTTCCGCTTTTACTGTATTTTCGCGATACCTTTAGCTATTTTCATTATGGGTATGGTAAAGAGGAGGAAGCTGGCATGAGATATAAGCCTCTTATTGCGTTCATATTATTATGCTGCAGCTTCGCCGTATTAGGAGGCTGCTGGAATAATAAAGACATTAATAAACGTATGCTGCCTGTCATTATGGGAATAACGGAAGGCCAGGAGGGCAATGTTCAAGTTTTTTTACGCATTCCAAGCCAACAAAACAACACAACAAGAACGCTGCAAGCAGAAGCCAAATCCATCGACAAGGCCATTGATATTCTGCGAACCCAGGCAGAGGAAAGTGTTGATTTATTGCACTTAAAGCTGCTGCTCATAAGCGAAAATACGGCAAGAAAAAGCATTAAAGATGCCATCGAGTTTGTTATCCGTTCAAGAGAAATTTCACCGAAAGCATTAGTCGCTATTGTATCTGGAGATTTCTCACAGCTAATGTACGATAAGAAAAAGGTGAATATCGGTTTATCCGCTTATGATTTTTTTGGCAAGGAGTCTGGTTGGACACCGAATATTTCCATTATTCACATTTGGGAAGCCTACCGCGGAATGTATGTACAAACAGAGGATACTGCAATCCCAATTATTGCGAAAGGGGTTACTACGCCCTTCATGTCCCTCGGTTCTGCCATAATGAACAGGGATCGTATGGTCGGGAAAATGTCAATTGAAGAGACTCTAATTTACAACCTTTACCAAGGCCAATATTCAGGAGGAACGGTTGAACTCATGAATAATGCAACCGTTATGATCGATAGCGCTCGTGTTCACAATGAAGCGAGTTGGTCTGGTTCCACTCCAAACATCAAGAGCCATATGAAACTAATAGGCGTTATTGAAGAAGAGAAGGGAAACCCTACGAATGCAGAGGTTGAAAAAGCGCTTGAAACACTAATGATAAAGAGATACTCTAATCTACTCAGCAGACTTCAAGCTCATAAATCAGATATATTGGGGCTGGGACAATATTACCGCAATAAGATGACGGAGAATCAAAGCGAAAACTGGAAAACAGTATGGTTTCCGAAACTAAAACAAGAGTTTACCGTTAAAGTGATTATTAGAGACAGCGGTGATATCAAATAAAGCAATAGCTGTTACTTGATCAGCTTCTTCCGAACGGGATAGAGCATCGTGAAATCGAAGGTTTTGATGTCTGAATAAGGAATGGTCAACGCATTGATTGGCTTGAGCGGAACCGTCTCCATGCCGAGTACACCATCACGTTTATCAAGCTCGTAGTCCGGTGACTGCTCCAGCCAGGAGAACATCTTCTCATAAACACCCCACATGCTCGTCTCATCGCCATACACGCGAGCGCTAGCACACAGTCCGCCGCTAACTTCAAGCGTTTCAACGCCTTCGGGCACGATGCCAAACTCTTTAACCTTAAGACCGACCCAAAGTGTATCCACTTCCTTGTCCCATTGCTGCTGCGGGATGAATACAAACGCTGATTGTTCTGAATTCAGCCGCTCATCGTCCAGCGGCACTAGCTCCGCCAGCTTGCTCCAAGCCACCCTTGTTCCACTCTTGTCTGGCGTCATTCCTGTCCGTACTGCCAGCGCCTTAAATGGCGCTACTTCGATCAGTTCTATTACGGTTTCCTCTTTCAAATGATCCTCTCCCCTCAGCTATATCAATCAACCACATCTAAATTTTTACATAAAAGTAAACGGAGTTGCAACTACATCCTCAAAAAAACTGTTCCAATCTCTTCATAAAAACTTTAGCTGCTCGACTCAAATATCGATCATTGCGATAAAAAATTTCTAACTCTCGCGTCGGTGAATGTTTGATCGGAATCGCATGGATATTCACCGAGTGGAAGCTTTCAATCAATTGGCTTGGTTGTATGGTAGCTCCAATTCCTTCTATTACGAGCTGAAACAAAGATGTAACAGACCCTGTCTCCATAATGGTGTGGATAGATATTTCTTGCTCTTTGCACCATGTGTCAATTAAATCGCGTCCATAAAAACCTTTGGGGAACATTACAAAAGGGATCTCTAATAATTGTTCTGGCAAAATAATATCCTGCGCCGCTAAATGATGTTCTTTATTTACGTATAAGCTGTACGATTCGGTATAGAAAGGAATGCGAGTTAACCTTGGATCTGACTGAATCGCTAGACCAACACCAATATCAACCTCATTGTTCAGCACTTTATTTGAAATATCAATCGACGGTATCACTTGAACTTTTGTATTTGGCAGTTCCCTGTGGAAATCAACGAGCAATGAAGTTAAACGATAATCGAGATCCGATGGCAGCACGGCTACTCGCAATTGACCAGCATCCAGATTGGTAAGATCGGATACCGCCTTTTTGGCGTTTTCTAATTGTTGAACAATGTTCAAAGCATAGCTTTCAAGAAGCTCTCCCGCCTCGGTTTTAACCGTTTTTTTACCAATCCGATCGAATAAAGGAACGCCTAGCTCATCTTCCATCACTCGTATTTGTTGACTTAACGTCGGTTGTGAAATCCCTAATTTGTATGCCGCTTCAGAGAAATGCAATTCATTGCACAACATAAGAAAGTATTGTAATTGTCTAATCTCCATAGTAACAACCCTTCTTTTATGATAGTTTGATGCTATCGTTTCTATAGAATATATAGTATTGAACTATTATAAATACAAAACTATAATGAGTGCAACAACCAAGAAGGGGATGTTTCCTATGCGTTATATGTATCTTATTTTAGTTATATTTCTTGTATCCTTGAATTTAAGACCATCGATTACTTCGGTCGGTCCATTATTTGATATTATTCAATCCAATTTAGGAATGAGCGGGGTCACCGTAAGTTTGATGACGACACTGCCAGTTCTTTGTATGGGGATATTTGCTGTTTTGGCGATAAAGCTGAATTCCCATTTAGGAATAGAAAAGTCATTGCTTGCGGCTATGCTCTTGATCCTGACAGCTACTTCCCTTCGTGTATTCGCAAATAGCAGTCTTTTCTTAATTACTACATCGCTATTCACGGGTATTGGAATTGGAATTGCAGGACCATTAATCTCAGGCTTTATAAAAAAACACTTTCCAAATAAGCCGGGCATAACAGGAGTATATTCTGTAGCTATGGTCATTGGAGCTGCGATTGCGTCCAGCTTCTCTGTGCCGTTATTCCATAAACTAAATGAATCGTGGCAGAACTCTTTAAGCTTCTGGAGCATTCTAGCACTGCCCGCTTCTCTATTGCTTCTCCCGCTTTTAAAGAAAAAAGGAACAAATAGTACCGTTATTCCGATCTCATCCTTGTTCGTCAAAAATAAACGTGTACAGTTGTTTACCTTGTTTTTTGGTTGTATGGCCGCTATTTTTTATTCGATAACTGCTTGGCTCGCTCCCATTGCTCAATCGTTAGGTTTAAGCCATTCGCAATCCGGTCTTGTCCTTACATTATTTACTGTTATTCAAATTCCTATTAGCTTCTTCATTCCAATGCTTGTAAGTAAAACTGGCCGCAGAAAAACTTGGCTGCTCGTATGCGGTCTTGCAGAACTGATCGGAATTGTTTTATTGCTTTTGCATTTTTCTCCATGGTTTGCTGCTGTTTTTCTAGGTATTGGTGCTGGCGGTCTGTTTCCACTAGCAATCCTTATTCCAATTCAAGAGGCTAAAAGTGCGGAAGAAGCGACATCATTATCAGCTGTCATGCAATTTGGCGGTTACTTATTAGGATCCATTGGCCCTCTATTTATCGGTTTCACATCCGATCTATTTGATAACTTTGCTCCGGCGCTAGCCGTGCTAATGATCATCATCTTCATTTTGCTCATTGCTAGTTTGAAAATAGGCGACAAAAAAGAAACAGTTTAATTATAGTCATTTATTATCTATCAAACCCACCTGAACAGGAATTAAAATACAGTTATTGAAACAAATTGTTTTAACCAGTAATTGAACGGAAAGGAGGAATAATCGATGGCAAAATCAAAAAGAGGACGGACTCTTTGGAACCTCCCATCACGCGGCAGAGGCACCTGCCCTACTTGCAATCGTACTAGAATCAAATTGCTTTATCCGCGAGCGACAAAAAACGGCTCATCGATCACAGTATGCAAACGATGCATTAATGCTGATCAATCACGAGTAGATGCTGTAACTGGATAAAGAAACAGCTTACTTATTTGCGGCAACCATATAAATAAGGCCTCTGCAGTTAGCAAAGGCCTTATTTTTTTATTCCTCTCCGATCATTCTGACTAAAACAGGAACAACTAACGTGATGCCCGCTAATATGCTTACACCAATGGCTCCTCTAAAATTTTTCTGCTTCCAAAGCGAAGGAGCAAGGCTACCCACATATACGCAGCCCCAGATCGAAAATAAACCTAAAATAGTAAACAACACAACATGCTTGCTCATGTAACCTGATCACCTTCAATCGCAGGCCCTACTTGACCACCATATCGCCGCATCACAAAGGATTCAGCTTTGTTCTCGTTTGAATATCCATAAAGCTTTATTTTAATCTAGCCGCCTTCGCCATATCTTTACTCTCTAATATGGAAGTCTCATAACCATCGTTTACGATATGAATCATCGCTATGCCCAGTTCTCTTAACGTAATGACATGCTTCGGAAAAATAGGCCGCAATACAGGGTACAGCCAAGTTAACAACCCATAAAAGCGATGTACGTTTTTTAATCCCTTTGTCGGGTGTATGTAGCCTGGTCGAAACATATAAGCTCCCTTGAAGGGCAGCTTCAGCAGATCATTTTCCGTTTTCCCTTTCACCCGTGCCCACATGCTTTTGCCCTGTTCCGTGTTGTCTGTTCCTCCCGCGGTTACATAACAAAAGGTCATATCCGTGTTTAATTTGGAGAGCAGATTAGCTATATATAAGGTTAAATCATATGTAATTCTGCTGTATTCAACCTCTTTCATACCTACAGACGATACGCCTAGACAAAAGAAACAGGCATTGTAGCCGATTAACCTAGATTCAATACTAGATAAATCAAAGAGGTCCGGTAACATAATTTCTGTTAGTTTTGGATGGGTTACGCCACATGGCTTGCGATTTATGACTAATACCTGCTCCACTTCAGAGTGATTAAGGCATTCATGGAGCACCCCCTCTCCCACCATTCCAGTAGAACCAGTAATTATTGCTCTAACTTTCTTTCTTGCCAATGTATCGCTAGTCGGCATGGACATCACAATTCCTCCTCTTGAAAATCAGAGCTGGTTACAGCTTCGACACTCCTATGCTTATACTAAACGATCCATCCGCAATAATCATATCGATATTATGATTTAGGTATCATAATTCCTAAAGATTCTTTTATATGAACTCAGCAAAGGCTGCCGTCTCGTTTAGGACGGCAGCCTTTGCTATTTGAAATTTGATTTTTGTTACTTGTGAACAGCTTGCTTGAAACTATACTTCGCAAGTACTTCTCCCCAAGGAGCATAACCTTCTTCTTTAAAACCTGCTTTTGAGTAAAGCTTCCTCGCTCGCTCATTTTCCGGTTTATATCCAAGAACAATAACATCCGTTCGGTCACTTGCATTTTTTATTTCATCAATAACCAGCAGCATTGCTTTAGAAGCATGACCTTGTCCTTGAAATGCTCCATCAATCATAAACCGATAAATCCAGTAGTTCCCATCGTCTGGGTCAAGCCCAAACATTGTAAAACCAATCATAACTTCATCATTGTAAATCGCCCTCGTTACAAATCCTTTTAAAAATTGCACTTCAGCGATCGAATAAATATTAGGTGCGATATATTTTTCTTGCTCTGGTTTTGGTTTAAGCTGTGCACATTGTTCCCAATTACTAATGTCTAATGCCTTTAATGTAATCATTTCTGGATTCCTCCCTGTATTTCAGGAAAAACCATCTATCGGATTTCCCTAAGTGATAGACCTCTCGAACAAATCGATCATTTGAAACCGGTGATTTCTCATAACGCATCACTCCTTCTATAAAGATAGCTACAATACACATCATAAACGACTTATTCGCAGCTTGGGTAATAAAGAATGCCTATAACTGAAGTTTACTGAACTCAAAAATATCATTTATTTATCATGACAGATCTCGAGTCATTTAGTGCATCGTCGGAGAACTTAGGATGATATACAACCCCCAACATAAAAGTAAGGGAATGCAACAAGCAATGAATATAACGATTACGACGGCTTTGCCTTTTAATTGTTTCTTCATCTATACCCTCCAAATGCTAAATATTCCAATTAGAAGATAGACGACTAATCGCGAGCCTTTGTTGCGTTTAGGTATACAGCGGAGTGGAACCATTCATTCTTCTATCATTCTTAACCTGTTGAAAAACAAACAAAAAACGGATGCCACAGCACCCGTTTTTCTGCATTCGTATCGGCTTAACTACCTTTACTCTTTTTGAGTGTTTTCCATATACCATGGATTTAAATGAACAAGAACCTCTTCCACCATCGGATTTTGCGACTGAATCACACGTTTAATTTCTCTACTAATGTCATGGCCTTCTTGTACGCTTAATTCAGCCGGAATGCCTACTCTTACATCTACAATAATGTAATGTCCGTGCTCTCTACCCCTTATTCGGTCAATTCGCTTTACTTCAGGTATCGACTTAACGAGCTCTGAAATTTGCTCCATGCTCACTTCATCAATATTTTTCTCCATTAATACGTCAACAGAGGTTTTCCCCATTTGAATGGCCAGCTTTAGGACAAAATAAGCAACAATGATTCCTGCGAAAGGATCTCCATATTTTAGAAAATGAATATTGTAATGTTCACCTAACATGGCTAGAGCAATACCAATAACTGCTGCCAGTGATGCGTATACATCTGCTAAATGGTCATATGCAGTGGCGATTAAGCCGCTGCTATTCGTATTTTTGCCAATTCGCATAGTGTAAACATAAAGCCACTGTTTCCATACGAGTGAAACGGCTGCTGCAATAAGGACAAGCAGTGTTGCTTTATGTGGCGGTTCCATCATTGCCATTACGGAGTGATAGCCCATATAGAGCGCAGCAAGGACAAGTACAACCGCTACAATCCCTGCTCCGATAACCTCAGCTTTTCCGTGTCCATACGGATGATCCTCATCCGGCGGTCGCTTTGATATCATCATTGAGACTAATGCTGCTGCAGTTGCAAATACATCTCCTGCGTTATGAACGCCATCTGCAATAAGAACTTGGCTGCCAAACAGCAAACCAACAGTAAGTTTCATGACGGTCAATACAATGTTGCTAATTAAGCTGTTCCAAATCGCGAAAGTTGATTGCTTGTTTGTTGCATCCATTTGAGTAGTCAATCCTTGAGCACTTCCTATCTTCTATAGCCTTAAAGGTACCGTGTCATTATACAAAACGAAATTCATGTGGGTCTAGAGAAACAGTCTTGCCCCGTGTAAGAAATCTTCCCAGACACCAATAGAGTTTGAATAAACTAATTTTGTTGCTCTTGCGCAAAACCAGAAAAATCCAATAGAATGAGAGCTTTTATACCACATCGCATAATAAAAACAGATTTTAGACTAAAAAAAGGCTCCTGTAACTCTACAAATAGCCAATACCTATTTACTCGTTCATTCATAGAATAGTCAGTAAGAACCATCTACAGTCAAGCTGCTTTAAATAGTGATGAAAGAAAGGGATGCTGAGCTACTATGGGATGCGAATTGGGACGTGTCATCATTGAAAGAAACGAAGGCACGATTATTTTTGGGAATGTTGGCAGAATAAACATCAACATAACCAATATAGCCGGAAAAGGAAGCAGCAGTGATTCTAGCAGCAGCGATAGTGACAGCGGCAGCGATAATAGCGATTCTGGTCAGAATTCAACCGATTCCTCTGATTTAAGATCAATATCAGTTAATTTAACTAGAAAATTTCTAAAAAAGAAACGTAAATAGATTTAATAACAGCCGTTTGGTTATCAAAGCAGGTCAATCAATAAAGGGGACAACGGATGATGAGACTTATATTAAATAGTCTCAGAGTGCCGCTGTCCCCTTAAAAAATCCATCTGCTTCATCACTGATGGCCAAAGCCTGTCCATCATTCTTCTTACATAGTGTTACCAATTAACAAATCAATAATCAGTAGTTGATGTCGATTTTTGCGAGATTTTACAACATAGAAACAAGTTAGCCATAGTGCTGACACTTTTATTTTTTATACTGACTAAACAGACATCCCAAAGATATATACCACAGTACAAACAGAAAGGACAAAAGAACCATCGTAATCAAAACATCTTATACAAAACGAGGAATTAGATCATGCGAAAACTTGCCATTTGTATTATTTTAATCATTGTTACTCAATTATCTGCATGCAGCAGCAGACCAAATCCTATTCAAGCCACTGTAAATGACACAGATGAACAACTTGAAACAAATTTAATTACTGTAAAGCAGCCTTCCGAAATCGATGATGACAAAAATAATAAAACGATATATTTAACCTTTGATGATGGCCCCTCTTCAGCTACCAATGAAATCTTGGATACGTTGAAGCTATTTCACGTAAAAGCTACATTTTTTATGTTGGAACCAAAAATGCGACAGTCCCCAGAAATCGTTAAACGAATTGTAGAAGAAGGACATGCCGTAGCTTTGCATGGTGTCACACACAATAAAAATCGATTTTACCGTTCGGAACAATCTGCGCTGGATGAAATGAATCAAGCACAAAAAACACTTGAGAAAATTACAGGCATCTCAACGGTTCTAATTCGTACGCCTTACGGCAGTGTACCTTATTTAACGGATTCATTCAGGAAGGTTTTAAGTGACAACGGGTATAAATTGTGGGATTGGAACGTGGACAGCAGCGACTGGTCTATTTCAAGCAAAGATTATATTAAAACGACAATTTCACAAATACAAAAATTAGAGAAACATGATGTAACCCCTATCGTTCTCATGCATGACCTACCAGAAACAGCAAAGCATTTAACTAAACTTCTTACCAGCTTAACAAACGATGGTTATGTACCCAAAAAAATCGAAGCTGACATGGAGCCCTATAACTTTAATTGCTACGATCGCTGTCGACGTGTGAACGTGGAAAGCTAAACAGGTTGCCGATTATATCGGCAACCTGTTCTTTTTTTTGATGAGCTTCCTCAAGCAATTGGCGTCCCATTCGGAACGGGTTGATCCGGCTTTAAAAGAACTACATCACCTTCCGATGGGACTCCACCAATGACAAGCACCTCGGATTTAAAGCCCGCAATACGTCTAACAGGAAAATTCATAACTGCGGCAACTTGACGGCCAATAAGCTGTTCTGGTTCATACCGTTCAGTGATCTGTGCCGAGGAATGTTTGACACCAAAATCACCAAAGTCGATTTCTAATTTTATTGCGGGTTTTCGAGCTTCTGGAAAAGGTTCTGCATGAATAACCGTACCAATACGAATTTCTAATTTCATGAAATCCTCAATTGTCACCATATTTGCTGCCTCCATTTAATAAAAAGTCGTGATTAAAAACCTTCCAAGTTGAAACTATTTTTCCAGAATACCGAATTCACGTTTGTATGTAAATACCAGACCGCGTTGAAAGAGATGCCGTGCTCACGACCAGCGGACACATATATCATTTTATCCTTTTTGTAAACATTGAAATACGGCGGCCTTTTGTGAGACAATCATAAGGCACAATTGTTTTAGGAAGGCGTTTACATAGTTTGTGCAGCAACAAATAGAACACTCTTCTATTTGCGATGAATCCATCAAACAAAGTTAACCAATCTCGAAGGAGGACTTAAATCATGAGGACGATGAAGCTTGGAAGCAGTACACTAGAGGTGCCGGTGATTGCAGTCGGTTGCATGCGTATTAATTCGCTGGACAAGACTGGTGCCGAACGTTTTGTTCAGACGGCGCTAGATAAAGGTGCGAATTTCTTTGACCATGCTGATATTTATGGCGGTGGAACTTGTGAGGAAATATTCGCAGATGCTATTCATATGAACGATGAAGTTCGCGAGAAAATTATTTTACAATCTAAGTGCGGCATTCGTCCTGGTATGTTCGATTTCTCCAAAGAACATATTTTAGAATCGGTAGATGCAATTTTGAAGCGACTGAGAACGGATTATTTGGACATTCTGCTTTTGCACCGTCCAGATACATTGGTCGAGCCGGAAGAAGTAGCTGAAGCTTTTGATCGCCTTGAAAGCTCAGGCAAAGTACGCCATTTTGGCGTATCCAATCAAACACCAATGCAAATTCAACTTCTGAAGAAATCGGTGAAGCAGCCTCTAGTCGCTAACCAGTTGCAACTAAGCATTACGAACGCAACTATGATTTCGAGCGGATTTAACGTAAATATGGAAAATGATGCTGCTGTGCACCGTGATGGCAGTATCCTCGATTATTGCAGACTGAACGATATTACGATTCAGCCTTGGTCTCCCTTCCAATATGGATTTTTTGAAGGCGTATTCCTTGGAAACGACAAGTTCCCGGAATTGAATAAACAAATCGATGAAATTGCTGAAAAATACAATGTTAGCAATACGACAATTGCTATTGCATGGCTTTTGCGCCACCCTGCACATATGCAACCGGTTATCGGTACAATGAATCTTGACCGCCTGAACGATTGCTGTAATGCGAGCGAAGTTCATTTGACACGCGAAGAATGGTATGCTATTTATCGTGCTGCAGGAAACATTCTTCCTTAACCGAAACATGGGGTGAGATATTCCGTCTTGCTGCTATAAAACAAGGAAACCTCAAGCCGCTATGGACTTGAGGTTTCTTTATTTAAATCAAAGCTATAGCAAGAAGCGAAAACAATGACAAAGTCAGTAGACCTGCCCCAAAACCATAACCATACCCATAACCATATCCATTACCGTACCCATTACCATAATATGCTGATGTTCTAACCCTGTCCGATGTCCGTAAATATATATTGTTTCTATCAACATTTACGATAACGCCTTCGTGGCAACGGCCATCCCGAGTCCGAACACGGACTCTACAGTTCATATTATTTCTACCGAAACGATACATTTCCTCCATTAAAGCTCACCTCCCACTATCATGCTCCTTTTAATCTATGATTAGTAGAGGCTTCATGATTGTGCTCTTGTTACAAGAGTTGCGAGGTATCTTGCTTAGAGTCCCAATGTCTGCTTCAATTAATTTTTTGTCCCCTTATATTTCCCCGTATTCATTAGATTGACGTTTACTTGAATGTTCTTGATAGAATCATTTTTCAAGAAAAAATCATCGATGCTGGACAAGCGCCGAAACTCCGCGGGTGATGACTGATAAAGCGATTGTCTGAGATGAAACGGATCGATTTGGACCTTTAACGCTTTACTATAGGTGTTCGTAATTTCCTTGCGGATGGCATCAGCAGAACATTCCTTCAAATGGTTTATGGTTACGTCTTGCATTAGCTCAATGACAATGCCCTTTGCCTCAACTACAAGATTATAGCGAGTTTCTCCCTTTTCCGTTACGGGTCTAATTTTCATTCTCGGAGATGAAATCTCAATAACGGCTGCCGGTGAGCCGTGGGCAGTAACTTGAAGCGGTATACGTTTCAGTCCTTCTTCCGCCCACCTAATCCCTTGCAGATCCCGTGCTGACATCCATCCTATCATCCTATTTTTCTTGAAAAAATAACCACCTGACAAGCTGAACATCGGCTTTGCTTGCTCGTCTTCCGACCAATCTTTAGAATCAAGGTCAAGTGATGGAATCATTGCCGGCTCTCCAGGTTCATTTAAATCCGCAATCACGCGATTTACGGTAACAGGAAGGACTACTGAAACGACTGAGTGCATTTGAGTAGCCGTAAACATGATCGTTTCCAATGGGGATAAATTCAGAATCGATTTCTGAATAAATATTTCTGGCAGGCTCCTCTTTGTTCCATAGATAAGAATATTGTACCTTACTTCCCTGTACCGATTAATCGCGCTATACACATCAGTGACACCCTTCTTGAGCACCGCTTCTGTCATAACAACAGCTTTAACATGACCCCAAAACACCTGCAGCTGGGATGTTCTGCTAATGTCTGTTAATGCTAATGCCATCGTTTTCCCTTCCCCTTTGCCTACCCATACAGGGACAGCTTTACCAAGGCTGACTTGTTCACTATGCGAGATGTTTGAGAAATTGAGGATTTGTGTATAGGCAATCCATTTCCCGTCTTTAAAGTCGACACCAATAGCCGTCGCATATGCCATATTTTGAATTTCCGGCATACTCGTGCAACCGCTTAGAAGCATAATACTGCACAGAAGCACGCTTATTGCCCGGAAAATATACATGTCTAATCCTCCTTCTTCTTATCGGGATCTTTCGTTTGCAGCGCGGTAGGTCGTTTGTTGATTTTATCCCATGGCAATCTCAGGAAAGAAATAAGCAGCTCCCTGACGGATAGCGGAGATAAAGGCGCCAAATAGCTTACGCCAAATGATTTTATAGTACCCATGTAACCAATGAGCAGTACCATACCTAAAATCACGCCGTACATGCCAAGAATTGCGGATAGTGTAAAAAAGAACAGCCTCAAAATACTAACCTGCGTGCTTAACGTCTGATTCACTAGAGTTACGCCCGAAACGGCGGTAATCGCACCAACTACGACTACTGAAGGCGAGACCAAACCCGCTCGAATGGCTGCATCCCCAATGATCAACCCCCCAATTGACGTCAGTGTCTGACCGATTGCGTTAGGAAGCCTTACTCCCGCTTCCCTAAAAATTTCTAGCAGCATGAGCAGCAAAAACATTTCCATATGCGAAGAAAGCGGCAGCCCCAGCCTAGTCACAGAAATAGTAGCCATCATTTGAAATGGAATTTGATCTTGATGAAACGACACTAACGCAACCCATACAGCTGGCAAAAAGATAGACAAGAATAAGCTGATCCCTCTTATTATTCTTGAGAACGAAACATACGCATAGTTGAAATGGGCATCCTCTGGAGACTTTAAAATAAGGGACAAGCCAGCTGGCGCAATTAACACCATCGGCAATCCATCAATAACGAGTACTACACGGCCCGAAAGCAAGCTTTGGACGGCATAATCGGGTCTTCCGGTAAAATCCATAATCGGCAATAGCTTGAATTTAAAGTCAGACAACAATTCCTCTAGCTGACTAATACTGATTAAACCGTCAATATCAATCTTTTCCAATCGCGCATGTAAGTCCTCCAATATCTTGGGATTAATGATGTCATAAAAGTAAAGAACCCCAATCCGCGTCTTTGTTCTTCGTCCTATTGTCAAATTATCTACATGGAGAGAAGGGCTTCGAAGCCGTTTACGGATTAAGGCAATATTTACAGTAATATCTTCAACGAACCCATCCCTTGGTCCCTTAACCGAAATTTCTGTACTGGATTCATATGGCTGTCTTGTTGGCTTATCTGCTATGCTTACAAAAGCCACTTTATTTTCTTGTGTGAATATAAGCAGCAGATCCCCTTGAAAAATAGCCTCCGATAACGCATCCTTTGTCGCTTCTGTAAATTCTGTAATCGACAATACATTGGACAACCGCACAATCGGGTCCTTGAACGAGCCCTGTTCTTTAAAAAGCCGATTAAGCTCTGGCAAAATAAACTTACCAATATCCGCTGAATGGCTCAGACCTTCTGCAAAAGCAATTACAACTTCAACGATCTCTTGTTCTCCGAAGTGGCAAGCTTGGATTTTGACATCTGATGCCCCCGCAAAGAGATCCCTTAAGCTTTCCTCATTCCAGTTCTCTGGCTTTGACTGCGCTTGTCCATTCATGTTTTTCCCTCCTTTGAGGCAGATCCTAAGAACAGGGCGGCAATCATCCATAAGAATGAGAAGGACAACAATACCACCAGCGAGATTGGCATGTAATAACGATCCATCCATAAATAAAAGGTATATTCGTTTACTCGAAACAGTGACAGAAGGATATAACTCACCATAATGATAGCTATTGCCCAGTGTCGACTGCGTGCTTGACGAAGAGAAAGCAATTCAACGAATAAATACACAGATAAGCTTATGCGAACAATCGCGCCAGACAGCCATTGAAAGATGGATAAAAAGTCTAGATGCTCAACAAATTGCCCAATTTTCACGAGCCTCCACTGCTCGTAAGGCGAAGTCATTTGATGGGATGCTTCTATGGGTCCAAACTCTGTAATCGCACCAACGATAGGTCCCAGTGAAATGACAATGGAAAATACGCCATATAAAAGCAGCTGCCAAGCTCGAACTTTCGTCTTCAAATGATGCTGCAGCACGATAAGCGCCATCAACTCCACAAATCCTGCACCGGAATAAACCATCCCGTTCCAAACCGGGCCCCATCCATGCTCAAGTACAGGCTTTAATAACGAAAAATCTTTCATTGGAGAATTGAATGAACCGACAAAAATGCCTAACAAAGCAACAAGCGGAAGCAACACACCTGCAACGATCGCAATGACCTTTAATCCCCACATAGACATGGCTGTACAAAATAATACCAGTGAGACAACGAGCAGCATCTTAGGAGTAGAGGGCAAATAATTTGTAACATGCCATGTAGCCGTATGGATGACGGTCATACCGCCAATGAGATACATCTGAATGCAAACGGGAAGGATAAGAAGCCAAGAAACAAAAGGGGAACTCCTGCGGGATAGCCACTTTTTCCACTCTTGCTGACCTGATCGGTTCATTATCCAGACCAATAGCAAAATCCAAATAAGAAAAAACACACCTGTAATCAGTACTGTAATCCACGAATCACGTTTGGACGCAGACAAAATCATCGGATTTACAATAACGTGGCTGGTAAGGCCATTCATTAATGAAAACATCATAAATATTTGCACAAAGCTGATTTTATTACCCGAACCGCTCAAATGAAATCACATCCATATCTATACAATCCGTAAATCCTCACTCTATTTTGGTACTAATTTCAATTTAATATTCCAAAAGGAGCAAGTTGCACAGATTCAGTTCAAATCATGTCTTGGATCAGCCTAATAAAAAATGGCAGCCTTGGACGATAAAACACGTCATAGGCTGCCATTCATATGTAAAGATAGGTAAACAAAAACATTTTCTTGCTAACGTATCCGTTAGCTAAATAAAAAAATCCTCATTCCAGAGTCTTATTACCTCTTTTAGTTCTAAATTTTCAAAACTTAATTTATAAATATCTGGTTTCTTTAATTGATTTAAAAAATCCAAACCATAACTTGAATCAAAATAATTAATCATCAAAGTCATTACAAGACCATGTATTCCAATCGCTATTTTTTTCCCAGAGTGTTCCTTTAATATGTTTTTTATCACTGATATCGATCTATTCTGGCAATCAGAATTAGACTCCCCACCCGGTAAAGCATAATCAAAATCATAAAATTTCTCTCTAATAACGGACATTAAATTTTCAATAATTTCTTCAGCAAAATGCCTTTCCCTGAGATCTTCAAATGTTTCGATATCCAATCCCAAGTTTTGTGCCAATCCCTCAACACTCAAGATTGCTCGGTTATATGGGCTAGATATAATAATATCTAGTCCTTCTTCTTTAAGAATCTCTGTAACTTTTTCAACATCGCCCTTGCCCTTGATGGTGAGTCCTCTTGTTCTTTCAGTTCCTTCATCGTATGGTGATTCAGCATGCCTAACCATATAGACGATGGTGTTCATATAATCCTCCTTAAATTAAAGTGTCCATCATTTCCAGTTGAATCATTATACAAACAAAAGAATAATAATTCAAATCTCCAGCACGAGCTAGTCTATAGTCGAGGCAGCAAACTCGACTGCGGTGCGAATTTAATTTTTACTATATCTGGTAAAGTTAAGAAATGTTATTAATAATCGGCCTGAGAAACGGCGGAAGGTGGCGTCAAGATGGAGAAGAAAAGGAAGAAGGGGCGGGTTTGGAAAATCATTGGACTTATTTTGGGAGCACTCATCATTGCTTTAGCAACGATTACTTTCATTCAGGTTGATTTCTCTAACCCTAAGGATCTTGAGAAATTCGTCCAAGTCAAAATGAAGAAATCAGGCATGACAGGCGTATCCATCGCAATAATCAAAGACAATCAAATTGATCGCATTATTAATTACGGAGACGCTGACAGGGAAAAAGATATACCGATCACAAATGACACGGTATTTCAGATTGCCTCCGTTTCCAAAACCGTGACTGCTACGGCCGTCATGCAGCTTGTTGAGAAAGGAACCATTCAGCTGGATGATGACATAAATACGTTTTTGCCGATAAGAATTGTTCATCCTAAATTTCCAGACACGCCTATTACATTCCGCATGCTGTTAAACCATACTTCAGGAATCGATAACAATTGGAAGCTGTACGACAGCCTCTATACTTCGAACACTGGTGGTGGTGACTCAACGGTTGCACTCGCGCAGTTCATGAAGGATTTTCTCGTTCCGGGAGAAAAATGGTACGACGAAGAAAAAAACTTTACGAAAGATAAACCTGGTTCGGCGTTCAGCTACAGCAATGTCGGATATGGTTTACTCGGCTATTTAGTCGAAGAGATTACCAAAACACCTTTTCCGGAATATACACAGCAGCATATCTTTGACCTGGTGGGCATGAAGCATACCAAATGGCTGCATAAAGATTTATTAAGCAAAGACCTACTTGCCGTGCAATATGATGCAAAACATAAACCACTGGTGCCCTATTCTTTCCCGACTTATCCCGACGGTACGCTGAAGACAACGACTACTGAATTTGCTAAATTCTATCTTGCCATCATGAACGGCGGGAAGGCCGAGAAAGGAACCATCCTATCGCAGGCCACACTTGATGAGATGTTCAAACCGCAGTCGGATAATGGCAATCAGGCACTCGGATGGAGCTATTCAGCGCTGGATAGTCTTTACTTGAAAGGTGTCAGCAAGGGCAAGGTTATCGGACACAACGGCTCTGATCCCGGAGTGCTCACGATTACGATGTTTAATCCAGACAACAAGTCAGGTTTGATTCTCTTTTTTAACAATGAGCTGAGCTTAAGTTTAAAATCGCTGAATCTTCATTCCATGGTCAAGCGCCTGGTTAAAGAATCGGGTATGTAATATCGTAAAATATTATATATGCAGAAGAGGAGCAGCTGCCTTGGCATGCTGCTCCTCCCTTCTTAATAAGAAGTACTTCTTCACATATCTGAAGCGGATGGTTTCCAACCCGCTTCTTGCGACCAAATATGTGCTTTCTGAATAATATCCCAAACGATTGGCCCTTTGCCTTCGACATACTTGGAGCGTTCATCCTTATAAAGCTCAAATAATCGATGTTTCTCCTGGGCGTATCTTAAACAGTCCTCAGGGTGCGCACGCAAATAATCTCTAAACAATAAAGTTAATTGTTCTGAAAAACTACCTGACTGCCTTACATGAATATGCGTTCTTCGACTGCCCGGTATTTCTCGAAAATACTTTTTCGTTTTATCTGCGTTTTCTTCTCGATATACGAAACCTATTTTCACCATCTCACTCTTATGGTATATGATCGTTTCAAAATCAATAACGGATAATTGAATATCAATGATGGGCTTCGCATCTAAACCAACAATCGAAGTTGAGCCAACATGGTCAATACGAACGACCAAATCTCCCAAAGCATTTCTTATTTTTAGAGCGATATCATAAAATCGATTTTTCCATTCTGGATCATATTTTGCAATTATCCATTGTTCCTCCATAATGAGCTCCTTACGTTGCTATTCTCGAAAAAATTATCACTCAACTGCAACCAGCATCTATGAATTCAATGGAACATGCTTGCCAGCAAGCTCCTTCAGTTTCTCTACGATCTGTTCTTCGTAATTGCCCGCGAGCGGAATCACTTCCGATGCATAAGGAGCCAGCTCATCATGATGGCCAATCATAACCGCATGTTTCGCGTTTTGAAACATCGAAATGTCGTTGGCATCGTTCCCAAATGCAATAAATTGTTTGGCTTCCACCCCTAATTTTTGCAGAGCACTCCATTTATGAATATGAGTTGGACTAATATCAATGACACCTTCATTACGATGCCTGTGAATAACAACTTCTAGGCTTGCAAGCTTTTGCTCCAAAACTTCCATATCATTCGCGGTAAGGATTAGTATTTTGACTATGGTTTCCAGCGACTCTACTGCAACAAGCTTAGCAAGCTTGGAGGCATCAACATTTTTTAATATCGGATGCTCTAAAGAACCGGTGTAGGCATAATCCCAATGGCTATCAATCAAATATGTCGCTTGATGCGCTTCAATATGCTTCAGCATGTTAAGCCTTAAATCTTCATTAAAAGTTTCTATAGCGATCATGCTGCCATCCTTAGAAATAAGAGAACCATTTCCTCCTATAAGAGAAAAATTGTGAAAACGATGATGAAGAACAGGAAGCATATCTCGAATGGGACGAGCGGAAGCAAAAATAACTTCATGCCCTGCTTGAGTTAATTCCTCCAAACCACTTAAAATCTTTTCTGAAACAGGCTGTCCTTTAAAGCAGATGGTTCCATCTAAATCAAAAACAAAAATCATAAGTAATCCCCTACTTCCAAATGAATGTCATGTACTATTTGATTATAAATAGATATAATTAGATTCAATTAGTTTACTGCAAAAGCTTTGGAATTTCTAGACAATGTCTCTAATGAAGCCACCAAAGTAATAGACTGATTAAATGATCAAGCTTATAATAAGTGTTCATACGAACGCTTTATTAATTAGTTAAGGAAATGGGGAGAGCAAATGATACAAAAAGCAACGTTTGCCGGGGGCTGTTTCTGGTGTATGGTAAGTCCTTTTGATGAACAGCCCGGCATACATGGCATTCTGTCCGGCTATATGGGCGGAACGCTAGAGAACCCTACTTATGAGCAAGTATTGACTGGTGAAACCGGTCATTTGGAAGTCGTACAAATCACTTATGATTCGGACATCTTCCCATATGAAAAATTGCTTGAGCTTTATTGGCCGCAAATTGACCCTACAGATGCTGTAGGACAAGGCAATGACCGCAAGAGCCAATACCGTGCTGCCATCTTTTATCACACAGAAGAACAGCGCCAGCTTGCTCAATTATCCAAGGAAGAGCTTGGAAAGAGCGGCCGTTTTGACAAGCCGATTGTAATAGAGATTCAAGAAGCGGAAGTATTCTATCCAGCGGAAGAGTATCACCAGAACTATCACCGTAAAAATCCAAAGTTCTATAAGGAATCAAGAGTATATTCTGGCCGTGATGCTATTATCGAGAAATATTGGAAGTAGAAAATAACTTTGTTTAATGAAAGATAGAAAAAAAAAAGGGACGCGACACTTTTACGTGTTTGCGTCCCTATTTGATATTAAACGTTCGAAAATAATTTCATACGCCGTTGGTTTTCCATGACCATTATAATGTGTCGGTAAAACCTGCACTAATCTCCATCCTTCTTTTGCATATTCATCGATCGTTTCCCGATGTTTTGCCTCGGAGAAAAACCCACCCAATGACGTTTCAACATACATATATTCGTACAAACCTATCGCCTCCTTGTACTATTAATAATCTAGCTCAGCCATTCCATATTCGCTGTATAATTGGCAATTCACCTTCAAACTGCAAATGATAGACATCAGGATTAGACAAGGCTGCCCATTCTTCAAAACCGAATTTAGTATCATAATGCTTAAGCAGCAAGGACATCAAGTTTCCATGCGTAACGATAACCACATTGCTAAACCCGCTATTTCTCACATCGGTTATTACCGCTAAGGCACGATTCATCGCAGAAGTACTGGATTCGCCGCCTTCATAACACATCTCCAGATCTATAAAAGTATGACGAAGCATTTCAAGCCAGTTAACATTGCTTTCGCCACATAAAACCCGTTCTGACAAGCGGTCATCCACATGACAGTTTACTTGAATTTTTTCAGCTAATGGAGAAATAGATTGAATGGCCCTTAGGAACGGACTCGAAATGATATGTTCGATAGGTTTGCCATGCAGAAATTCAGCTACCCGCTCCGCTTGCAGATAACCTTCTTCAGTAAGCTTAGCACTTGGCGATTGCCCTTCTGCCTTGCAGTGTCTGACTACGTAGATGTTCAAGAGTACCCCTCCGCCTCTATAAATTGATTAGTTCTGTTTTTTCTATATTCCGAAGGCGTAATGCCTGCAATGGCTTTAAATGATGAAGAGAAATAATGCTGGTCGGCAAAATTCAACTTTGTAGATATCTCGTTGATGTTTAGATTCGTGTTAAGCAAATATTGCTTGGCGAGCTCTATTTTGCGATTGCGAAAATAAGTATACGGCGTTATACCATAACATTCTCGGAATAATTTAATAATGTAGTTTTTCGAATATCCAAGCTGCAATGAAACATCGTTAATATCGATAGCATTCTCGATGTTTAAATCCAAACATTGTTTAATGCGCTCAGGAATAGAGAGCACTTTATTTTCCAAATGGTTTTTTAAATGCAATATGATTTTTAACACAATAACTGAAATCTCATCTGTAATATCAGAGTAGTTTTTTTGCTTGGCAGATGCAATATTAATAATTTCATTCATATAAGAAAGGATGTTGCAATCTTTCACAATATAGGTGTCTGCTGGCAAGTAATGCTTAAATAAACTTTCTGCAAAATCCCCATTAAAAACGACCCAAATTTTAACCCACGGATTTTCTTCGCTGGAATAATACTTATGATAACTATTTTTAGTTAAGAGATATACATCATTTTTTTGGGGATACAGCGTTTGGGATTCTATCTCCAACACACCGCTTCCATCCATAATATACTCGAATGAAAATAAATTTTCACCTTTTCTCTCGATGATATAATTCTTGTCGCAGTAAGAAATTCCTGCCATTACGATGTTCAATGGAAGTTTAGGATCTAGCAGATGCCAAAAGCTATAAACAGTTTCTTTCATTGTGATATTCCTCACATCTATTGTGATAACTTCTATTATCAGACCGTAATTTGTATGATAAATTGTATATTACAGCAACAGATAACATTATTCAATCGTTTTGCATTTCATTCATTTTCATCTAACTTAGGAGGAATTACTATGATTATGCGAGCTCCAGCTGTCCCACTTATAACTGTAGATCCTTATTTTTCTGTTTGGTCTATGGCTAACGAACTGAATGAAGCTGATACCAAACATTGGACGGGCCAACCTCATAAATTAGTCGGTACCGCTGTGGTTAACGGAAAAGAATATTGTTTTATGGGCGGCAATGATAATGGTATAAAAATGAAACAAACAAGCGTAGATATTAATGCATTATCCAGCAAATATCGTTTTACATCTGATGAAATCAATTTACTCGTTACGTTTACTACCCCTCTTTTAATGGATGATTTAAAGCTTATGTCTAGACCTGTGTCTTATATTCATGTACAAGCCGAATCTAACAATGGCGAAGCACATGATGTGACTATAAAAATAAATGTCGATGATGAGTTATGTCAAAACTTTAAATATGAATTCCCAGTCGATTACAAAGACATTAGCGAGCCAGGTTTTACATGCGGCAAGATTGGAAGCAAATTTCAAAATGTTTTAAATAAAGCTGGTGATGATCTTAGAATTAACTGGGGTTATTTATACCTCGCTTCTAATCATGAAAAGGCTTCTGTCATCGATGTAGCCAATACACATGAATACGGTACGGTAAGCCATAACATTGAGCTGTCTATCCCTGTAAATACAGGCGAAAACGCAAATGCGCTTTTTGCTGTTGCATATGATGATATCAAAGCGATTGAATATTTTAATGAACCGCTTAATGCTTATTGGAAAAAAGACGGTGAAACCATCGAAGATGCCTTGAAGCAGGCTCTATCTGAGTATGACAACCTATTTGAAAAGTGTGAACAGTTCTCATCCACTCTATTTGCAGAAGCTGCAGAATCAGGCAACGAGAAGTACGCGGAACTAGTATCCTTAGCCTACAGACAAGCTATTGCAGGTCATAAGGTTTGTGCGGATACCGATGGAAACGTTCTCTTTATATCCAAAGAAAATTTCAGCAATGGCTGTGCAGCTACGGTAGACGTTACGTATCCATCCATACCGCAATTTTTGATTTACAACCCAGAGCTCGTTAAGGGGATGCTGCGCCCTATTTTTAAATACGCTGCTACTGATATTTGGTATTATGATTTTGCACCACACGATGCGGGAACCTATCCACTCGTTAACGGCCAAGTCTATAGTCATGGCACATGCCCTACTTGGCAAATGCCGGTTGAAGAATGTGGAAATATGCTGATTTGCACAGCTGCTGTTGCGGTCACGGAGAATGATGTATCTTTTGCCAAAGAGAACTGGGACCATCTTGAGAAATGGTGCAATTATTTAATCAACAATGGTGTAGATCCTGACAACCAGCTGTGTACGGATGATTTTGCAGGGCATCTCGCGCATAACTGTAACTTATCGATTAAGGCTATTATGGGTATCGCAAGCTTTGCGATTCTAAACCGTATGGCTGGAGACGAGAAAAAGTCAGAGGAATTAATGAATGTTGCAAAAGGAATGATAGATAACTGGCTCGTCATGGCTGCTAATGAAGACGGAACCTATCGTTTAGCATTTGACCGTCCTGATTCCTTCAGCATGAAATACAATGCGGTATGGGATCAATTATTCGGTCTCGAATTGTTCCCTAAAGATACATTTAAAGCTGAGACTAAAGCCTATTTGGAGAAACATTCAGGTGAGTTTGGCCTCATGCTTGATAATCGTGACACCTACACCAAATCGGATTGGATCGTTTGGAGTGCGACGCTCTGCGACAATAAGGAAGATTTCAATTCCATTGTAGACCGCCTCTGGCATGCATATGATAAAACCGAGAGCCGCGTTCCAATGAGCGACTGGTATTCAACAAGCACTGCAAAGATGGTAGGCTTCCAAAACCGTACCGTTCAAGGCGGATTATTTATTAAAATGCTTATGGATAAAGAGATTTGTAAGATCAAGTAGATCGTATAATAAAAGGCGACCTTTAGCGGTCGCCTTTTTCATTTCATCCATTTGCATTAATTTAATATCTGATTGTTTATATGATGTTCCATATGCACTAGATAGTCGCGAATAAGCCATACCAATGTCATAAGTTGATGATATCAACTCTGAACGTTAGCGAGAAATTTCCTCACTTAAAGAAAAATCAACTGCACACTCCGCATGAATTCTTGCTGTATCATATAATGGTACACTGCAAATATCTTGCGATACGAGCAGTGTTATTTCTGTACACCCAAGAATAATAGCTTCTGCTCCCTGCTCACTGAGACGATTAATGATCTTTAAATATGATTCTCTGGATTGTTCGTTTATAATTCCAAGGCAAAGCTCTTCATAGACGATATCATGTATAATCTTTCGTTCTGACTCATTAGGAATAATGACATCAAGCCCAAACTTTTCGCTTAGTCTTCCCTTGTAAAATTGCTGTTCCATTGTAAATGCCGTACCAAGCAAAGCAACCTTCTTTCTCCCATCTTTAACCAATTCATTTGCTGTTGCATCTGCGATATGAAGCAGTGGGATGGATACCGCATCCTCTACTTCTTTGGCCATTTTGTGCATCGTATTCGTACATATAATAATGAACTCTGCTCCGGCTAATTCTAGTTTTTGTGCACAATCAATCATGATGGCAGTTGCTTCGTCCCACTTCCCCTGTTCCTGGAGAGTCTTGATTTCTTCGAAATCTACTGAATACATGATACTTTTTGCAGAATGAAGTTTCCCTAACTTTTCTTTTACCTTTTGATTAATGGTTTGGTAATAGAGCACAGATGACTCCCAGCTCATGCCGCCTATCAGACCTATTGTCTTCAAGGTGAAGCACCTCCAATGAATGTTATTCTGTTAGCAATTATCTTCAACTATAATCTTCTATCATAAAAATTTTTCCGTCTACCAGCCCAAATATTGATTTCCCTTTTAACTGTATTTTGTCTCCCGCGCCTAATCCGTTAGGCAAATCAACAGCAAGTGTTCCTTCATAATCAATCTGCACTTCTACTTTGTCCTCTACAGCATGATAGCTCATGATTGTCTGACAGCGGCTAGAGAACATCTTTGAGGATTTTTCCGCCAATTGTATAAACTCTTGTATACCTCTGGTTTCAGTGTTAATTTCGCCATTGGAAACATTCCTGAATATAATATCGTTATGCAAAAACTTAACCATTCCCGCTACATCTAATGAATTATAAGCAGCAACATAATGATTAATGATTGCTTTATCCTCTTCACTAACCATGATCATTGTCACCTCACCTTTTGAAAGTGGCTCTTCTAGACATATTCATTTTCTAAAATGGAATATTGATAGGAATCATGCCATTTCTCGTTATGGCGCATATGCTCTCTAATATGTCCTTCATATTTCAACCCTATTTTTTGCAGCACTTTAGCCGATCCAATGTTATCCGGGCGACAGGTTGCAAATATGCGATGAAGACTGAGCTCACGGAATCCAAATTCAAGCAAGGCAGCCGCAGCCTCTGATGCGAAGCCACTTCCCCAATAGTTATGATTAAAGCAATAACCAAGCTCTCCTTGTGAAGGCTTGATAATGTGAATTCCACAACCACCGATCAACTGATTGTTCTCTTTCATGACCACTGCGAGTTCATAACCAAGTCGAGGCTGTTGCTTTTGCATATCGGCTATCATATTCATATAGCTTTGTGTATCCTCTTTCGAGTTTGGTCCCCATAACATGTACTTCACTACGATCGGATTCGATGCATACACATGTATATCTTCGAAATCATTGGTCACAAAATCTCTTAAAATTAACCGTTCCGTCTCAATGATCACAATCAGCAACCCCCTCGGTTATTTAATTTTTAGTATATTTTACTATGAAATTCCTTTAAACTCTACTATCTTCCTGTTCTTTCGTGCGATCAGCCTGATTCTTATTGCTCCCAATTCTCCAACCATTGCTGGACATAATTTACGAATCGCCTAGCGGAAGGTGATGCATTTTTCATGGACTGGACGGCAATTCCGAGTGAACGGTAGCTGCGCTCCTCGAGTTCCATCACGCACACGTTATGGTCGCGCCCTTGAAGAACAAGCTCAGGGAGGATACTGACGCCAAGCCCATTCTCCACCATGGCAATAATCGCAAAATCATCCCCTAACGAAAACTTAATATTGGGTTTAATCGACGCATGATCTAGAACCCGTCTGACATCATAATCAGAACCTTCACTTGAAATGATGAACGGTTCATTTTCGAGTTTGGCTAAAGGCAAATAGGACAGCTCACTTAGAGGATGATCCAGCGGTAAAATAGCCAGCATTCGGTCCTTCTTTAGAGGAATAACCTCAAATGTGCCGCGAGTTGGAATAGATATGAAGCCACAGTCAATTTGACCTTCTTCAATCCAGCTTTCTATTTCCTGATAGTCGCCTTCCATCAGTTTAATCTCAATGGTCGGATACTCTTTTTGAAACTGCTTAATCATGCCAGGAAGCCAATGAACGGATACGCTGGTGAAGGTGCCTATACGGATTGTACCTGCCTCCAAACCATGAATCGATGACACTACCTGCTTCAATTGTTCGTTCCAGTTTAATATTTCACGAATTGGCTTTAACATCTGCTCTCCATTTGCCGTTAATTTTATCCCCGACCGTCCTCGGAGCAGGAGGGCGAAACCCAATTCTATTTCCAAGCTTTTGATCATATGACTTACGCCCGATTGCGTGAATCCTAGCAGATCAGCAGCTTTTGTCAGACTCCCTTGTTCAACTACTTTCATGAAAACTTCGTATTTATTAATACTCATCGATAGCCCGCCTTTAACATGAAATTTACTAATGTATATCATAACAAACATTCAATATACTTGTTAATCCTTCCTTAGTATACTGTGTTAGTACTTGGTATCCACCCGGTTCGATTACTAACACTTGCTAAACAAAGGATGGTACAGATTGAAGCCGCTGAAAGCCGATTTTCTTATTTTAATGATTACGTTATGTTGGGGTTCATCCTATATTTTTATGAAGCTGGGACTAAATTCGATTGAAGAATTTAATTTGATTGCTCTTCGCTGCGGGTTTGCGTTTCTTTTATCGGCCGCCCTCTTCCACAAAAGCTTGCGTCATACCGACCTGAAAACGTTAAAATATGCAGCATTACTTGGATTATTATTATTTGGTGTATTTACAGGCATTATGTTTGGTCTAAAAACGACCACAACTTCTAACGCCGGATTTTTAATTAGCTTAACCGTTATATTTGTCCCTTTAATTTATGTCACCGTGTTCAAGAAAAAACTTAAGCTTAGCCTCGTCATTGGGGTTTGCCTTGCTATTATAGGTATTGGATTTCTTACATTAAACAGCGAGCTGAGAATATATCCGGGAGATTTCTTATGTATTATGGGGGCCCTATTGTATGCCATACATATTCTAATTACCGATTCTGCGGCGAAAACAACGAATACGTTGAACTTAGGCATTTTACAATTGGGATTTGCAGGTGCCTATGGTTTGTTCTTCTCTTTTCTATTCGAAACGCCCAAACTTCCTCATACATCAGAAGGATGGGTAGCCGTACTCGTATTAAGTATCGTGTGCAGTGCATTTGGCTATGTGGTTCAGCCTTTGGCTCAGAAATATACGACTCCTATCCGAACCGGGCTTATTTTTTCGCTCGAACCGCTGTTTGCAGCTTTGTTCGGGTTTGTGTTCATCAATGAAATATTGCCATTCAAAGGTTATATCGGCGCAGCGCTTGTATTACTCGGTGTTCTCGTATCCGGATGGCACGGTAGCAATAAGAAACAGAAGCAGCTAGCTGTTTCATGAGAAAAAGGCAGCCAATTACCCTTGGCTGCCTTTTTCTTTATACCATTAATTTACATTGTGCAGTGCGTCGAGTGCAGCTTGTTTATCTTTTAAAAAGAAAACCTGCTTGCCTTTATTGCATTCATAAATAAAATCCTTCAAGCTTTTGCTTTCATAACCATCAAAATCTCCAACGATTGCGATTTTAACGTGATAATTTGTGTACTTTTGCAAAATCTCCCCGGCAAGCTTTGTTTTTAAATCAAAAAATTCCTCTGTTATATTCGCTTTATGGATCAATAGTTTATGGCAGCCATCTGTATAATTCACTGTTGCCATCAAGTCCAGTGCCCCTTGCACGTCGCTTACTACAATTTCTGTGCTCTCTATAATCGCAACTTTGGAATTCCCCTTCTGATCAATTTCTATTTCCATCATTACTCCACCTTTCGCTAATATTCCATACTTTAACACAAACCCTCCATCTGATAAATAAAAGGACAGAAAAACGCAAAAAAAGCCCGTATTTCACAAATCTATAATCGATAAAAAATGGTAAATTTGAAGCAAACAATAGGACGAGAAAAGGAGGTAATTTGAGAAGCAGCTATAGAGCAATACTTCCCTACTTTGCATGATAAGAATGAGAAATCAGGAGGCTTAACGATGAAAAGAGTACTAGGAATACTTTTGGCTATGTTTGTTTTTGCAGGCACGATTGTTATACCCGCAAATGCTCGTGCTGCTGATGCAGCTGTGGACGGTCACGGATTGCTGGGCGAGTTTTTTAAATGTGAAAAGAACCCTAACAATCGTGAAGATATTACTATTTTTAATTTTAATGATTTTCGAGGAGAAAGAGCGGTCTCCAATCTAAATGGCGATTCTTTTGCAAGCATCTTCAATCAGCTCTCCGGAACACCCGATTTTAATACAGCACGTTTCACAGGTACAATCGTTCCAAAATATACAGAAGACTACACCTTCCATATGGTTGGTGATGATGGTTTCAGACTATGGGTTAATGGAGCATTAATCATTGACTTCTGGCAGCAGGCATGGGAAAAACCACAAGTTAGCACCTCCATTTCATTGGATGCAGGCAAGCATTACGATATTAAAGTTGAATACTTGCAAGGCTGGGGAGGCACTTGGCTTAAGATGGAATGGGAAAGCGCTAGCCAAAGCAGAGAGGTCGTGCCTGAATCAGCACTTTATTTGCCTACAGATCGTGTGCTCACGACTAAAAAAGCTGATTTGACCGCAGAAATTCAAAAGATAGATTATTTAACAGAAAACTTTGCAGACAAAGTAGCAGAAAGCGTAGTAAACAACTTAAGCGCTGCAAAAATAACTGCGGCAGAGCTGCTTGCCACTATTGATGACAAAGAAATTAGTGATTTAGATAAGGTTGGTTTGCTTGATGATGCCATTAAGAGCGTATCGATTGCCCGTTCTGACTTTATGAAAGAGATGGGAGTTACTAGCTCCTCCGTATCTGATAAATTTAACAACCCGCTGTATCAAGGACAGGACCCCTTTGTCACGTACAAAGATGGTTTTTATTACTTTGTTTCTTCAAGCAATTTAGACTCCAACAATAAAGTTTATGTATCCAAGTCTCGTACCCTGTTAGACCAAGGCGAAAAAATTATGGTATTCGATTCCCAAGGAACACAAACTCGGATTTTTGCACCTGAACTCTTCTTCTTTGATGGCAAATGGTATATCTATTATTGCGCTGACTTAAAAGAGTTTGATTACAAGCATATGGCAACGGTTCTGGAATCTGTGACAGACGACCCGCAAGGAGCGTACGTTGATAAAGGTGCCATTTATGCAGGTGAAAACGGCGTTTATAAACAAGCCAATGATTTCACGGTCTTCGACTACAAAGGACAACTATATGCGGTTTGGGGCACTTTAGGCTCCGGCGAACCTATTGGCCCGGCAATTGCGCCAATGGATAACCCCTATACAATTACAGCAGACCGCTCCTTCCTGCCAGGAGGCGGCGGAGAAGGCCCTCGTGTATTGCAAAAGGATGGGAAAGTGTTTATTACCATGTCCGAAGGTGATTATGCATCAAATGGCTATCGTTTATCTTATTTTATGAATACCGATGGCGATTTTTTGAACCCAGATTCTTGGACGCGTACAAATGATGTTTTCGTTGCTACAGATGATGTATCCGGCCCTGCCAGAGCAGGTTTTGTCAAATCGGCAGATGGCAAGGAAGATTGGATGATTTATCATTCGCGCGTATATCAAGATACTGGGCGAAACTGGTGGCGGCAGGTCAATATTCAAAAATTTGGCTGGAATGCAGATGGAACACCGCATTTCGGTGTACCTATATCGCCATATGAATGGCAGGACTTGCCTTCTGGTGATTTAGGACTCGGAGATATGTATCAAGCTGAAGATGCAATTCTTTATGGTGAGATTACGAAAGACAACAGCCATGTAAATTATCAAGGAACGGGTTATATTAACCTACCCAAAAAAGCTGGTGCAGAAGCCAGTTTTGTAGTGAATGCGGCTGAAGATGGTGATTACATCGTGGGTGTTAGATACGCTTATGGCGTTCAGGTCGATGGTGAATCTACAAATAATCCTACGACGCAGCTGCCGGCAAGAGCAAACATCAATGTATATGTAAATGGCATACAAGTAAAAACGATAGGCCCAGATAAAACGGCGATCAGCTGGGATGAATGGTTTACCGCTTCTGAGCGTTTACGCTTAAAGGCTGGCAAAAATGTGATCAGCTATCGTATTGATAATGGTTCGATTGGCAATGTGAATTTGGACTTTTTGACGATGTATAAGGCCGATGTTCCTAACCTCAATCCCCCTGTTGAAAACAAATTAACGGGGACACTTACAGGTGCTTCACACCTTTCATTAGGCGAAAGCCTCGAAGTAAATTACGGGTTAACGCATGTGTCGACTAAATCGGAGGATGCCGTTTATGCTCAGGATCTCACATTTGATTATGATGCCGACAAGCTCGCATTTGTTTCGGCGGAGTCCATAAAGAATGGTCTTATCGTTATTGATTCTAAAACGGACGTTCCCGGACAAATTCGGATTTTGCTTGCTAGTGAAGGTGCAGATCATGCTGTCATCGCCGATGGAGAATTGCTTAAATTACACTGGAAAGCGATTAAAGAGTCACCTAATACGAGTATTACACTCTCGCAAGCGAAGCTTGCCAATTCAGCAGGCGTGGAGACCACACTTGCTCCTGTCACGCATAATGTTAAAGTCACGAGCACGAATGAGCTGAACAAAGAAGCTTTGAATGCCTTAATTGCACAATCAGAGGCAGCCGTTCAAGCAGCTGTAGAAGGCAGTTCGCCAGGACAATACCCTGTTGGTTCCAAAGCCACTTTGCAAGCAGCGATTAATACTGCCAAAGCAGCAGCCGATAAAGCTGTAAACCAAGCGGAAATTGATCAAGCGGTTACCGCCTTGAATCAAGCACTCCAAGCATTTAAAAACGCAGTCCATGTCCCAACATCAGGAGACACGAATTCAGATGGAAAAGTGACCGTTGGTGATCTTGGTATTGCAGCAGCCAGCTATGGCAAAAATTCAACTAGCCCTGATTGGAATGCGATCAAAAAAGCAGATATCAACCATGATGGCGTCATCGATATTGTTGATCTGGCCTTTATTGCAAAAACGATTGTACAATAAAGTTATCCATTCAATCATCAATTAAAAAAAGCCTCCTGCCAGTAAAATCACTTTACGGATAGGAGGCTTTATTTTTCACGATAGTACATAAAATATTGCTTCTTACCCTTCCACCACGTCCGCACCCAATTCGCTCGCAACCTCAATCATCTTAGGGATCACGGCTTCATTCGTTCCGGACACATATATATCTCCCTGATAATGCCTGAACGGGATTGTGATATCGCCATAGCTCCACATAAAAAAATCACCATCAATAGACATCGTAGTTTCCCCTTTTACAGTGAAAACGGATGTATACGAAAAATCAGGTTTGGCAGCAAAATAACTTTTGCACTCTTCCAAAGATATATTTTGCTCCGAATGGTTCTGCTCTTGCATTGTCCTTGTAATTCTATAGCGTTGACTCATAAAGTTACCTCCACTATTGTTCTTATGCTGATCAGCCTGTTAGTCCAGCATCATTAACCTTACACTCTTGCTTCCAGATATTCAACCAATTCCGCCATAATAACGCTACAATCCATTGCGGAATTGTCTTGGCGTCATACTCATGTGTTTGCGAAAAATCCGATTGAAGAAGCTGACATCTTGAAATCCGGAACTATATGCGACATGTACAACCTTATTGCGGTGATCCTTCAATAATTCGCAAGCATGCCTGACTTGAAGGGAGTGCTTGTAGTCCATGAGGCTCATGCCTGTCGCTTTCTTAAATTTTGCCGTGAAGGAAGACACGCTCATGCCGCAGGTTTGGGATAGCTGATTCAACGATAACGGCTGTCGATAATTCTGTTCTAAGAAATGCAAAATAGAACTCATCCATTCCTCTTTCGGCAGCGGACTATTATTATTGTTCTCATTGTTATCCTGATAACGACTTAACAACACCAAACACTCGATCCAATTTGTTTTTATGACGAGCTGATAACCTACCGGCTTTTCATAAAACTCCTTGTGAATTTTTTGGAGAAGAAATTCCAATTGCCCCCGCTGATGCTCGTTCAATGAAATATGCGGTACAAAAGAGGCGTTTTTCCTTAGAAAAGGAGCGAGATAGAAGAAATTGATGAAGGCGGGTATTTGCAGCAGGACGCCCAATTCCTTCTGAAGCAGTTGCTTCTCAAATAGGAGATTATATACGATGGTTTCTTCTCCATCGGTGTTAAAGTAGCCATGATAGGTTTGTGGCTCGATTACGAATACATCACCGGTTGCAAGCGGATATCGTTGATCGGCCATTTCATGCAGCGCTCCGCCCTTAGCCACATACACAAGCTCAACAAAATCATGTGTATGCGCAGGAATGACCTCACCTTTTTTAATTTGATAGCGCTGTATAAAAAAAGGAAACTCTCTGTCCTCGAAAAATGCATTTCCATTTAGAATAGACAATTCAAGTCCATCCTCCTTAGCAGATCGTCCTACTTTTTTTGTAGATCATCCAAGAATTCGAACAGCTCCCTGTCGTAAAGTAAACCTAACAACTTTATATAAAAGGGAGAATGGTTATGTTGAATGATAAGAGGGTTTTGACTGAAAAGCAAATCATTTTTTATCGGGAAAACGGTTTTGTTCAAGTGGATAATGTACTTTCCGAGGACGAGCTGCAAGAACTGAGGACGTATTTGGAAGAAGCAATGAGTGATACTACAGGGCGTTCCATTCAGACGGACCAAGCTGGCGGCTCTTACTTCAAAGTGCTGAATCAGCGTGTAAACACTTGGAGAGATCATGGCGGAATGGCCCGGTTCGTGTTAGGCAATCGTTTTGCAGATATGGGCAAGCAGCTTACTGGATTTGAAGGAATCCGTTTATTTCATGATCATGCCCTCTTGAAAATGCCGAATGATTCCAAGCCCACACCTTGGCATCAAGATTGGCCATATTGGCCGATGCAGGAAAGCGGAGCATTCTCTATTTGGATCGCATTGGATGATGTGGATGAGAACAACGGCTGTATGATGTTTGTTCCAAAATCGCAAAAAATAAAAAATTTAAAAAGCATCGACTTAGTTGCTCCAAGTGATATATTTGCCGATGCAGGAGCTCAAGACGTGGATAGAAACACTGCGGTGGTCGTGCGTATGAAAGCCGGAAGCTGTACCTTTCATGACGGGTTGACGTTCCATTATGCGAATGCCAATCATACCGATAAACCGCGGCGCGCGCTTGCTATTATTTTCATGCCGGATGGCACAATATTTAGCGGAAAGCCGCACAGCTGTACGGAAGGATTGGGTCTAGCAGCAGGAGACAGCATACAAGGCGGATTGTTCCCGAAACTAGCATAAAAGATAAATATCAAACAACTTATCAATAATGTTACGTTAATCACAGTTATCTCAAAAAAAAAAGCCGCATTTAATGCGGCTTTTAACTATTTCACATCCGTTTTCCGTCCACGAATTTCAGACTTTTCAGCTAATACATTTGAGTTTTGACTTAATACAACGTTGTCACCATCAAATAAAATGTGGACATGAATAGAGAAAGGCGTTTCGATTAACCTCAAGGTCAGCTGAAGCGTGTTTTCCTGCTCCCAAGCAAAGCTGCCAACGAAGCGTTGATATTCTCCCTGAAACAGAGGCGTCGTTCCCTCTACCCATGCACCTCGACCAAGCTTAATCGTATATTCAACATCCTCCTTGCTCAGAAGGACGACAGCTTTATTAGCCTCGAAGGATATAGAAATGCTTTTCCAAAGCGGTTCGTTGACTTCGAGCGTATATTCAATGCCGTCAATGATGGTTTCCAATGGTGAATCCGGCGGCAGCTGCGGCAGCGGCAGCGCTAACTGCTGCAATTCATCCGCAAGCTTCGAATGTGCATCCTGATTTGCAGGAAGTGACGAAGATTCCATTGCTGGGAGCAAGTGATCCCATACCACATCCAGGACACCTTGCAAATCATTTGTACCGCTTGTCATTGCCAGCACCGCATTCTGCTCGGGCATTACGATACAAAATTGACCGAATGCACCGTCACCGCGGTACACTCCGTGCCGACATCGCCAGAACTGGTAGCCATAACCCTGTGCCCAGTCACTCACTCCACCGTCTCCATTGGATATTTGTGCTGACGTCGCTTCATCAACCCAATCTTCCTGTAGCAGACGCTGTTCATTCCACACGCCTTTCTGCAAATATAGCTGGCCAAACTTAGCAATATCCTCCGTGGTAATGTTTAGCCCCCACCCGCCAACATGGATTCCCCGAGGACAAGATTCCCATGTCGCACCTTCAATGCCAAGCGGTTCAAACAATCGCGGCTGCAAATATTCAAGAAGCGTTTGACCAGTCACCTTCTGCAGTATAGCTGCCAGCATATATGTAGCCCCACTGTTATAAACAAAATGTGTACCAGGTGCATGCTCAACAGGAGCATCCAGAAACGCCTTGACCCAATTTCCATCTTCACACTGCTGCAGCTTACTTGTTGTGTCCTGATCATGGCCTGTTCCCATCATCAGCAAATGACGGATTTCCATCGCAGCTAAATTAGAATTCATCTCGGCTGGAACATCCTCCGGAAAGAACGATACAACCGCATCGTTTAACGACAATTTCCCTTCAGCAGCAGCGAGACCCATGGCAGTTGAGGTAAAGCTCTTGCTAAGCGAGAACAGCATATGAGGAATATCTGATGCATAAGGCTTCCACCATCCCTCTGCTACTACCTGTCCATGTCTAAGCAGCATAAGACTATGCAGTTCCAGCTTTTTTTCTTTTACAGTATTTAAAAAGGCAATTACAGCAGCGGAGGGTATTCCTTGTGCTTCCGGCTGACTTCTGGGTAAATGAAGAGTAGTCCGTTCCATCATTTCATTCCTCCTTTATACTACTAACTTACTGCAACTTCAGAGGACTGGCAAGCACTTTTGTTAGCGCTATCATAGATGTCTCGTTGAACTATCATTTCCTTGAATACTCTACTTGCTAGCTGTGTTTATTTACTCACATGCAGCAAAGCGCCAATGGCACCTGAATACTCCCCATTTTCGAGAAATATGGGATTTGCCCCTCTAAGCCTCGTATAGCTTTGTACCACTTCTTTAAGAAATTCATTTCGAATAAACGACGAACCGATGAATACGACAGAGGATACGCCGCATTGTCCGGCCGCAAGAACACTAACGGTCGCCACCGTTTCCCCTACCATTCCAATGACAGAAGCTAGTAGTTCTTCATTTTCCAAATCTGCTTTCAATACCATAGGGTCAACATTCCCGAAGTTGCTGGCTGTTAAATCTCCCGGTATAGGGGGCACTGTCCCCTTATAAATTTGACTTACCTTTAAATCTATACGATCTCGTATACCTTTAGCAGCTAAAGGTACAATGCTATCATAGTCAGTTAACCCTGTAAGCAGCTGTGATAGCCCCATCATGGTGCCGCCGCCGACCCCGGTACCGCCGACGCGCTGCTGCTCGCTTTTGTCTATATGGTGAATTGAAGTTCCGGTGCCAACATTCGTTAATATGTATGACTCCTCCGTTATTCCACACGTTGCAAGAAGATGTCGCACACCATTCGATGTTGCTTCAAATTCAACGATTTGTTCAGCTTTTTGACTTAATAACGATCTCAAAAAAGTGGCTTTACCGCCAGTCGTACAGATCTTAATGTTATCTAATCCGTTTATCCAAGATGCCACATGCTCCAAATCAGCAATAGGAAACTTTTCAAATTCGAGCAGATCATTTTTCATATATGCGACTTTGATAAGTGTCCCGCCAGCATCAATTCCAATATTCATCTTGATTTGTCATCTCTTTTCTCCCATTAACATGTTTTGTCCGTGCAATCATACACTCGTGCTGAGCATGGCTGGAATATTTATTTCTTTCACACAGGAAGCCCTTGAGAGATTCATCACACATTTGACCAAAGATACAATATCCTGAAGGGGGATCTGTGTCCCATTATAAGCCGATAAAACTTTCTCTATTCCATCTTCATATGGGATCTGAGTTGCAATTTCGCCTGGGTTTATACAGGTTACACCTATTCCGTACTTCTTCACATGCTCCCGCAAAGAATTGCTTACTCCACGCAATCCGAATTTCGAGGCTACAAATGAAATTTGTGTACTGTCATTATTTTCGAGACCTGATGTAGATCCGATGAAGAAAATTTTTGCGTTGCTTGATTTTTTTAAATTCGGCAGCAGCTTCTGGATGCAAGTAATTGCGGATGTTACATTTACATTTATAATATTAACGATTTCGTTAGGATCATCTTTCTCAAAATCGTAGTCATCCATAAATCCATTGCTTTCCCATATCCCAACATTATATATGAATACGTCTATGACGACATCATGTAATCTACTCGCAATTCTATCGCTTGCTTCATTCAACGCTAGATCAGCTTCAATCCAATAGCGATGAACACCATCGTTAAGTCCCAAACCATTGGGACTGCTTCTGGAAACTATCCATACGTTGTCCCCCGATTCCGGTAATCCTTTAACGAATGCTTCACCGAGTCCTTTACTCGCTCCAAAAATAATAAAGTTTTTCATATAATCCTCCTATGGTTTTATTTCATAATCACTATTACATTCATATACTTTATATATAATAATATTTAATTAATGAGAAAATCAAGTCTATAAGAGTAGGCGGTAAGTTCTACAAGACCATGATTCTTTTCCAGCTCGGCCACCATCTATTTGAAATCAACTAAAAACAAGCAACAGCTCCATATCATCATTCGATAGGAGCTGCTGCTTGTTTTCAACGTTGTAAAAATATTATTATGGAGCTTTTCCCTCTACTACTCTCCAGCCTCGTTTTTTCAACCATTCCTTGCACAGCAATGTCCACGTTCCGACACTTGCATCGTTCTCGGCTAATCCCATACCGTGCGGACCACTCTCGAACATATGCAGTTCACAAGGAACATAATGCCTATTTAATGCCTGTGCAAAGAGAAGGCTGTTCTCCACCGAAACGGCCTCATCATCTGCCGTATGCCACAGAAAAACAGGTGGTGTATCCGCCGTTACTTGCAGCTCATTGGATAAGTCACGTCTTTGCTCCTCAGAAGAAAATTCCCCAAGCAAATTGACCATGGAATGATGATGACGGAACTCTCCAAAACTGATAACGGGATAACATAAGATAAGCAAGTCAGGACGACTGCTTTCCCTCTCAATTGGATCAAGATCCCCCATTCGCCCTCTGTCGTAATGTGTTCCAACTGTGGACACAAGATGACCGCCTGCGGAAAAACCTATCACACCTACTCGTTCCGCATCAATATTCCAGTCTTTTGCATGATGACGTACATAACGGATGGCACGCTGAGCGTCAAGCATTGGAACAGGATGCTTGTAAGGCGCCAACCGATACTTCAGCACGAAAGCAGAAATGCCTATCCTGTTAAACCAGTGGGCGATCGGCTCACCTTCATGATCTGCCAGCATGCCATAGGCACCGCCTGGACATACAATAATAGCTGCTGTAGGAACAGCACTTTCAACCAAATAAGGAGTTAATGTTGGGTCTCCTTGCGGTTCTCCACTAATAATATGAGGTGCACCTTTTGGCCAAATCACTGTCGGAGTTGTCATTTGTTTAGCCTCCAAGCTGTTATAGGTATGTCAACACTTACTCTATTCTAGAATGAAGCCTTTAAAGTCCACCTTCAATGACGCCCCTGTAAACACTTCCAGGTTATACAACCCTTGGTCCAACTGATCGATGATTGTTTCAGAGCCAGTTAACCTTAGAGGAACTCCATTTATTTTCACATAGGTATCCGGCGAGCTCCCCCTAAAAGCCTTCAACGTCAGCTTCCGCTTGGCGTTAACAAAAACCGATGCAGACATGATAATCATGTCCCCCATATCTGCCTTCGTATAGTCAACGTAAACTTTGAAACAATCCGTCAGCACCTTCGGCATGGACAACCAGTCATCTGGTACACTGTCCTTAATTTTTTGACTCGAATAATCAATTTTGGTATAGCCATCTACGACGATTGTACGAGGGGATAGGCAGGAGAAGAGTACTTCTGCTTCATACTGATGTCCAATGTCTCCAAAGTGCAGTCGATCTGAAATAATCCGTTGCGTACTGATAGAGGAATATTGTAAAAACAACTCCGTATACTTGTTCATGTCAATGAGCTGAAGAGCGTACTCTTCTGCAAGTTCTCTTTTGACCTCATTAGCTATACAAGCGATATGTTCACTCGTTCTCATCTTGTAATCTTCTGCATATTCGGTCTTTACCCCGGGTTCGACAATCGCTTGGGTCGTCAGTAGAAACGGCTGAATATTTTTTGAGTAGCACCAATTAATAATCTGCTTGATCGAAGCTTTGAATCCGTCCCGATAAGCTTTTTCATTTTTGTAGAGAAGCCGATCGTTAATACCGAAGCCGATTCCGATCATTTGTACGTCATGATAGTCGGATGCTGCTCCGAACTGCATCTCTAGAATGGTTACCGCCCAACTTGCATTCGTACCGCTAAATCCCGAATTATAAATACGTAAAATATTATTATGTGCAGCTTGCCTAAGCAACTCCTCCAGCTTCTTCGAGAAAGTGTTCGGTGATGTGCTGTCCAAACCAATCGTATTGGCAACCCAACCCGACGTATTCGCACCGTCCACAGTACTATCTCCGAAGAAAGCAATCGGGAACTTGCTGCCTTGCAGCCATTCCGTCCAAGCATCGCTGAATGTGAATATTTTGGGCGGTATCCTTGTGGCATTTGTTTTATTGAATGAATTTGTGTTCAAAACTTTCCCCCCTAAAATACGCTACAAACAATAGTAAAATGTAGGATTAGGATTCACCCGCTTAGCTTAACTAAATAACTGATCGGATCATGTGGGCGGCAGGAGCCTTTGAACGATCCTCCACAAGAGATACAGTTTCTTCTTCGGCAGCTTGGGGCACATTCAATAAAACGATGGGAATTAGACCCTTCGTAGGCCGTCCAGCCGATGTGATCTCGACGATCAGATCATATCGCGGCTCCTTTAATGCATTAGGCGTCAACTCAAAGAAAAGCTCATTATAGCCAACATTGCAGTGATACTGCTCAAGCGGTACGCTAATATTCGGTCCTGGAGACACGGTCCAACCCTCCGGCAAATGCCATTTGACGTTTAACCACTGCTGTATAAACAGTTGGTTGTCCAAGACAAGGCGGAACCTTTTTGGCTGAGCCTCCGATACAAAAGGTTCATTCCGATAATCCAAATAGACCGAAAAGATTTGAAAGTCGTAATGGACCATAAATGGGCTTTGCTTGAACAAATCGGAGGTTTCACGATAAACCCAGCAGTTTACTCTTTTCGGATGATTATATAAATCCTTATCTTCTTTAGTCTCGATTGTATATCCGCGTTCCGCATTTACATAGTCACAATACTCGCTTCCAAGAAAAATCGGTGTCAGCTTTAAGATGCGATCCGTAAGTTCCGTCACCGTCTTCGGGATCTTTAAGCCTTGATCTCCCAGATTGATGCATAAGGTTTTGATCTCGTCCCCAATAGGCTCCAGCCATTCCGACGGCACACGCTCAGGCTCGCCAATAATCCCCATAATGGCGCCAAGTGTTGCCGCTGTACAATCGGTATCTTCACCGCAATTATTCGCGATACAAATGCTTTTGCCAAAGTCGCCTTCTCCGTAAAGCCAGCCGATGATAGTAATTCCAACGTTGCTTGGCGCATCCCAGCCCATTTCCCCGACAGGAACTTCATCCGTCAACAGTTCCGGAGTCATCCCGATAATACCGAAGCTGCCAGGCAGCTCAGTCAGCACACGAATTCGAGCTTCCTGCCAGCTCATACCCGAACGATAACATTCTATAACTGTCCGAACCGCTTTTGCAGATCCGCAATCATCTGGAAGGTATGAAAGTCCGATGTCGATTAACTTATACGTATCGCTCTCTACGAAAGCGGCGCTTTGGATGGCTGCGAAGAATACTTCCGCATAGACACCCTCATGACTGTGATCAACAACCGCATCTTCAAAAGCATATTTCACAGCGATATCCGGATGGCCGGGTGCGAGACATGCCCATATCTCCGAGCGAATAAAAGCCCCATTGCTGTCACGGAATTTATTGTTTACATAACCGGATAACGGCGGCACGATTCCCATCCGCATATTGTTTTTCCCTGCACCGTATTCGGCCCAGTTAGGAACGATATAAGACAGCCAATATTCGCCCAATATTCGTGAATTAATCATTTTCCCGTGTTTCTCTGCTGCATTTAACCACACCAATTGCAAATCCAAATCATCGTTAGGAAGGACTCCTTGCGTCAGATCATGGGTGTAATAAGTGACATTAAGCACCCCGCGTTTGCATTCAAATGGCGCTCCGAGCGTCCCTCCGACGTTTTTCCCGATCCAACATCCGCGCACTTTGTTCTTATACTGGTCTAATGAAATTTTCATCGTTGCACCTCTTATTCTCATAGTGGTTACATCAATGAGTTTATCAACGAAACAGTACGAGAAACATCGACATTGTTAAGGTTTAAAAATAAATAATGTTAAAAAAAACCGTTCCATTTCATCGATTCTATCGGTTCATATTCGTATGTTCGCAGTGTTGTCAGAGGTACCATAATCTCCTATAATTAATTGATCATATTGAATAGGTACGGGAGGGATTTCATGTCTTTTTTTACGATGTCGAGGCTCGCGAGCCTTGATGTGAGATGGGCTGGCATACAACAAGGCAATGATAACCTCTATATGATGGAGCATTCCAATCCTTTTTTTGAACTGATGGTCGTTGCCGAAGGACCCATTTATCTGCAAGTGGAATCCGAACAGCTGGAGCTGAACTCCGGAGATATCTTCATTTTAAAACCGTGGGAGCGGCATTACAGCTGGAAAAAAACGAACCCCAAAGTCAATTTCTTCTGGGTTCAATTTTCCTGCACGCCTTCTCTGAAGGAAGTCGGAGACTTGGCATCTGGCATCGATTATTCGCTGCTGGAGCACCAGGATCTACGTACCTTTGAATATGAGCATGTCGATGAATTGATCCTGCCTAGGCATTTTCAATTCCCTCGTCCTTATGAACTTCTTTCCCAATTCGAAAAGCTGCTGGAGACCTTCTCAAAACCAGAAGTATACTTTCGTTTTCGCTCAACGCTGCAATTTGCGCAAATCTTGGAATCCATTGCTTTATCTATTTTAGTCGAATCCAAAAATCAGCGTTACATTCCCGAATCATTTGTTATTTATCGGAAATTGGTTCGTCTATTAGATGAAGCATACACCGACAACCTGTCAAAAGAAGAAATAGAACGCAGCATGGATCGTACGTATGAATATTTGTGTCAAATCTTTAAGAAATATTCAGGTACAAACATCATCAAATATACGAACATGTTAAAAATTCAAAAAGCAAAGTTTTTATTAAAAAGTACAAATCGATCGGTACAAGAAATCTCTCAAGATGTCGGAATCTCAGACACCTTTTATTTCAGTAAATTATTTAAACAATATGAGAAAATCAGCCCTACCGCTTTCCGTGAACGCATGCATCCTTCCTGATAGCAAACACAAAAAAACCTGCCCATAACAGGCAGGTCAGCAGCTTATTTTCCGTTTTTTTGATGCTATTTAAATTTTATATCCGAATACTTCCCCTTAAATTCGATAAACTGTTTCATGTTAGTAGAAGACAATAACGTATTGTTTATTTTAAAACGGTTAAATACGATCCCGCTCACATTATGGCTGTCGTCAACGCCGCTAATAAGAGATTTTCGTGGAAGCTTGCCGCGGTAGATAATGTTGTTAAAGGAGACGTTGCTCACAGAACCAGGCGCAATTCCAGCAGCCATCTCATCTGTCTTGATTTGAAAAAGCATAGAGTCCCCCGGAGCTTCGAACTCATCGATATGAATATTTTTAAAGGCAATATTGCTTATCTTGTTCCCTCCTGTTGCCCAAATTTGAATCGCACCATTATATTTATTCAGATCCCATACGCCTCGTTGATTCAAAATATAGATATTCTCAAAGTTAACCTTATCGATCGTCGCATTTGGCGTATCTCCCAAGCCTAGCAAAATAGGACGAGCATTATCTGCCCAGAATATAGAATCCTTCACCGTTATATTTGAACTCTCACCATAATGATAAATGACAAAATTATCGTCCGTCGTTCTTATGAAGACGCCTGAAACCTGCGCATTTTTGCTGCCTGAGAGGTGAATGCCATCAGCATTAACCATCGAACCGAAAAAATTTATGTTTTTGATCGACGTTTGATCCGTAAAGTTCATAACGACTGACCACATCGGATAATCGATCAGTGTAATGCCTTCTACCTTTGAATTAGCGCTTCTCGTAATCCATATCGCCCCGCTTCGTCCCTCAGCGTAATTTCTAGGCCGCAAAAGATCACCACCGTACATGATACCTCGGCCTTTAATTGTAATGTTGCTCAGATCATCTGCAGAAATTGACCCTTTGACAAGCGAGCCTGGTGCCAAATAAACAGTCGTATCGCTCTGACTGATATAAAACGCTTCTCCTGCATGCCAATTGCCATAACCAGTAGACGACATATAATGAGTAGAATCATTGCCGTCAGTCATATTGGAGTAACTGGGGAATGCCCCATTTACCGCTTTGCACTTTGCAATATTTGTAGAATCGTCTCCCTTTTTATAAAGCTTAAATTCGCTTGCCAATGATGTCATTACATAATGACTTGATCCGGTATTACCTAGTAGGACAAGCTTTACATATCTCGCGTTCACGCTGCTCAATAAATCGGTGACTGTTCCTTCCTTATTATTCTCATACCCATCGTATACTTTTACATACGGGTCGTCTTTTCTCTCCTTGGCCTCAATCACAAATCGTTGGGGTCCTTTTGCAAACCACTGGGAGTCGGTTAGCTGCTGCACCAAATCAAATTTTTCCAGTTGAACGGTTTCCTCGAGATCAAGCTCAACCCACATCCCTTTTGGCAGCTCGTGCTCGCCCGGCTTAAAATAATACGTATCTTTTCCCGTTGGCAAATAAAGCGGGATCGGGTCGCCAGGATTTATGACATAAACGTTTGCGGCATTCTGTGAAGGCGCATCATTCTCAGGCGTGTTTGAAAGGATGTGCAAATTGCCCTCACTCCAGCTGCCATTCACCATAATGGTGGGCTTTAATGGAGCTTTATTATTTTGCGTGAGCGAAAAGATTAATGTATTTCCTTCTGTTTTTTTAGCATTTATTCCATAAGCCGAAGGGCGTATTTCATAATCTTTGATTTTATCCGTGTTATAAGTTACCTTAAACTCAACTGTACCTGTAAAGTCTACGTTAACCATAGCTGCATCCGTAGGTACATCTTGCTCCTTCTGCTCACCGTTCTTTACGTTATAAACATAAAGCTCCTTCCACGTTTTCTTGCCATTCTCTCTTATCCAAACCGAAAAGCTCTTGTTTTTTTGCTGCCAATCAGGCGTTTCCCAAGTAACGATTTTGGAAGAGATCTGCTTATTTTCCTGACTCACAGCATGCGCCTCCCCAACATTCAAAAAGGTTGCCATCAAAAGCAACACAAGTAATAGCTTCATCTTCATCACAAACCATTCCTCCCGATATGAAGTCATAATAATTCTTGAATCTATCCTTTCACGCTGCCCAGCACGATGCCCTTCATGAAATACTTTTGCAAAAACGGATACAGAACAAGCACAGGCAGTGCTGCTAGAAAAATTTGAGAAGCTTTGGTTGTACGGTCGGATACCTCAGCTAACGCCTTCATATCTTCCGCTGTCAGGTTTCCCCCTGCGGTAAACAACTCCGTGCTTACAACAAGTGTCTGCAGATACGTTTGCAACGGATAATTCGTAGGAGAGTTCATATAGATCAGTCCATCAAACCAGGCATTCCACTGGCCTACGCATGTAAACAACAAAATTGTCGCCAGTGCAGGAATCGAGATGGGAACCATCATTTTCCAGAGCAGTTGCCACTCTGTACATCCATCAACAAGTGCAGCTTCCTGAATTTCTTTTGGTGTACCGCGAAAGAAATTCAGCAGCAGCACGATGTTGAACACCGCCACAGCGCCTGGAAGTACAAGTGCCCAGATCGTATCAAGCATATGGTAATTTCGAATGACCATGTAGGTTGGGATTAATCCCCCGCTAAACAAAATGGTTACAAAGAAAAACCAAACATAGAAGGTTCGCATCGGAAAGTCCGTCCGTTCCTTCGACAACGGATACGCGGAAATAACAACCACCAATAAACTGATAATCGTACCAAGGACAACCCGCACAATCGAAACAAAAAGCGACTGTAAAAATTCCGGTTTGGACAGTGCGTACTTATAGGAGCTCAGCGTAAAATCAACTGGCCACAGCTTGACCGCCCCTGCCGTCGCCGCCGAGCTTGAGCTAAACGACAGAGCTAATATATTAATTAGAGGAAGCAAACAAACAACAGCTAACGTAATAAGGAAAACATTATTGCAGATAAGAAAAACTTTCCGTCCCAGTGAATCATTGATGTCCATAACGGTCTCTCCTTTCCTTAAAAAATACGGTATCCAGCTATACGATAAGCCAGCCAGTACGAGGCTCCTACAAAAATCAAAGAGACCACAGATTTGAATAAGCCGACAGCTGTCGCAACCGCATATTGAGCATCGATAAGACCTAGTCGATAAACAAAAGTGTCTAGAATATCTCCCGTACGATAGACAAGCGGGTTATACAAATTGAATACTTGGTCGAAGCCTGCATTCAGTACGCCCCCAAGCCCGATTGTCGCGAGCAGCACGATGATGGGAAGCATGCCTGGCAATGTCACATGAATCGTTTGTTTCCATCTGCCTGCCCCATCCATAATGGCGGCTTCGTATAATGTAGGATTAATGCTTGTAAGCGCAGCGAGATAAACAATCGTGCCAAATCCAAATTCCTTCCATACATCCGTGACAACGAGCACATAAGGAAACAGCTTATCATTGCCAAGAAAAAATAGCGGTTCCATTCCAAACCAGCTAATCACTTCATTCAGTAGTCCCTGTGATGGTGAGAGAATATCGATCAGAATGCCGCCAAGAATGACCCACGATAGGAAATGCGGCAAATAAATAAGTGTCTGCACCGATCTCTTGATCGATGATTTCCGCACTTCATTAAGCAGCAATGCCGTCACAATAGGGGCAATTTGACCGAAGATGATTTTCAGAAAAGCAATAAAAATGGTGTTCCATAACACTTGGCCAATCCCAGGCATTTGGAGCATAAACTCGAAATTGTTCCAACCCACCCATTTGGAATCGAAGAAGCCTTTAGCAGGAATGAAATTCTGGAAGGCAATGACGATTCCTGCCATAGGGATATAATGAAACATGATTAACAATAGAATTCCGGGCACCAGCATAAGATGCAGAGGTAGATGCTTCTTCCAAGATCGTCTTCTTTTGACGGTCGCCGCTTGCAACATGATCATTCCTTTCTAAGCTGATAGAGTAAGAAAGGAAGCAAGCCATTCGAGCTGCTTCCTCTCCATTCTCAGGTTATTGTTTAGCCTTATACCATTCGTTTACTTCAGCCGTAATTGCATCTCCGCCAAATTTCTTCCAATCCGCTACAAACTTATCGAACTCGCTTACATCCGATTGCCCCATAATAATTTTCGTGAACACTTCCAGCTTCATCTTATCCAGTGTGCTTTTCTTGGCTGTCATCGTTGGCGTGCTTGGTCCCGAATATTCATCAACCAGATACTTGTTATCCTTCACATAGTCGCTGACTACATTCATACCGCCTCCTGGTCCAGCCCATTTATAGGAAGACCAGGCCTGCCCTTCCTCGTTGCTGTCTATAAATTTCCCCGATAACCACAACTGGTAGAGGTCATAATGATGCTTTACATCGGCAATCGGATTATCTACATACTTCCCTGCATCAACCGATTCCTGAACACCTCGGTGAATATTTATCAGCTCCAGTGGATCACTTATGATAACAGCTGCAAATGCCGCAACATTAATTTCCTTGTTTTCTCCCCCGTACCAATAGGCGTCCAGACGTCCTTCCGGACCATATTGCTTCTCTACTGCAAAATTAAGCAGCTTTACGAGCGCTTCCGGATGCTCGAACCCTTTGCGAACGACATAATAATTCCCAACCGGAATGCCGCCTGAGGTACTTGCTGGCTGGTCGTCAAAGGAAATGAGTGGATACGGCTTCCAATCCGACTTTTCCTTCTTATAATGATCCGTCAAAGGCCACCACACGGCACCCTCGCCTGAGTAGAACATGCCCGTTTTGTTACCGGCAATTAATTCGTATGCTTTAGCCTGATCCTTGACCGCAAATTCTGGATCGATCAGACCTGCTTTGAACAGATCCTGCAGCTTCTGCAGCGCAGGCTTGAGCCCTGGTTGTATATCTCCGTAGACGAGCTGTCCAGAATCATCTTTGACCCAGCGGCCTGGATAGGCATGGAAGCTCTCGAAGAAGCCCATTAAGGAATTCAAATCCTTATTGATTCCACCCAGCCCTATCGTGTCCTTCTGGTTGTTGCCATCAGGATCTTGACTCGCAAACGCCTCGGCGATGCGATATACGTCCTCCAAAGATTTGGGCTCAGGCAAATTAAGCTTCTTCAGCCAATCTTGTCTAATCCATAACATCTGCGCACCGGTACCTGTGAAGGTAACACCAGGCAGCGCAAGCAATTTGCCTTCGAAGGTGGAGGCCTTCATTCCGTTGCCTCCATCATTACTTATGACTTGCTTGGTTTTCTCCGAAGCATATTTCTCGAATACTTCCGTCATGTCCTCGACCATATCGGCATCGACAAGGCGCTTCAGCTCATTAGCTGACACCGTCAAAATATCAGGAATATCACCAGATGCGATGGTCACATTCATTTTTTGCTGCCACTGTGTCTGTGGAACGCTCCACTTATTGATCAGCTTAATACCCAGCTCCTCTTCATAACTGCGATACCAAATATTGTTGTCTATGCTGTCGCCCTTCTCGAACTTGATCGACGGCGGCAGCGATCTTACGGTTGTCACCTCAATTGCAGGCTCATATTTGCCCAGCGGAACACCATCGGCTGGTTTGTCTGTCGAATTCGCTGCGCCCTTGCTGTCGCCTGTGTTTGCAGTGTTTTCTTGCTTACCCTTGTTTCCACTCGCTCCGTTATTCGTAGTGCTGCATGCTGATGTTAAGAGAAGCATGACTGCTGTAGCGAGAATTAAATATCGCTTAAAGCTTTTGTGTTGCATGTTCAATCCCCCTTTTGTTGTAAACGCTGTCACTTGCATGAATAAAGTATAAGCCCGCTACATCGACTTACGTAACAGGCCATTTCTTTACTTCTGCTTATCTATTTTTTACCTATGTGCAAAAATTTGCCGAGCAAGCCCATCCATCATCGTTCTTCAAGCGATCGATAATCCTGTGGGGTATAACCGCTTGCTTTCTTGAAGAATCGTGTAAAATGGGGCGGTGAAATAAAGCCAAGCGCGGCACTTATTTCATGAATTTTCAGATCTGGTTGAAGCAGCATCCGCATCGCTTCTTTCAGCTTAGCCTCATGGATATAAGTGAGCACGTTTGTACCCGTCACCTTTTTGAATGCTCTGGATAAATAAGACGGATTCCATTGTACAATCTCAGATAAACGCACCAAAGAGAGATCCTCTCCTAGGTGATCGTGAATATAGCTCTTCACAAGATCAATGGTCCGGTCGCGGCGTTCAGCCTGGTCCTGCTGCTGCATCTCAAAAATCGTCATGGCAAGTCGATAATAATAATCCATATATGATGACAGATTAACTTGATCAGCTGCCGGCTGCATTAATACCGACAAATCAATGCGTACCGATAGGCGCTCCTGCAAATTAAAACGATGAATATGGCGCAGGAAAACAAGCGATAGCGCAGAGTAAACCGATTCCATTCTCATAGGCTCAGCTTTGAAGCGATCCCAGGCGGAATCGAACGCTTCGGCTTGGCCGTTTGCTAAATATTCGCCAAACAAATCCGTTTTGCGCAGCATCTTCGCAAGGTAAAGCTCGGTCTCGCCGAATTCAACTTGAACAACACCGTTTCGATCACCGGATTGACGATGATACTCATGCTCCAGCATCGCCCATCGGTCGGCAATGTCATCCCACTCGCAAGGAGACCTGTCCAGCAGAAAAAATAGTGAAATATGGAAAGATTGCTGAAAAGCAGCCTCTGCATTCTCCGCATATTCCCGAACCGCTAGTCGAGTGTCGCTCCACAAAGCAGATTGTTCAATCGGTTCGCTTAGATGACTGGATGCCGGTTGGATGAACCAGGCCATTGTTTCCTTGTCCACAAATATATACTTCATATACAGATGGGAATAACCATACTGCTCCTCGATTACCTTCATCCCTGCATGCAGCTGCGCTTTTCCAGCCTGCCGTGATCCAGAATCCAATCCGATCAGTTTAGCCATCATAAGGAGAACTGGACGCTTCGGATCGAGCGGAATACCCAGCTCCTCGAATTGATTGCACCTGCTGCGCCTATCAAATGATTCATCATAGAGCAGTTCGCTTAACAGCTCGTTTTGAAGCAGCGGCAGCGTTTGCTCCATCTGCTGCATCGCTTTGCCCATAAGACCTTCAATCTGCTGTTCTCCGGCGATATTCTCTGCCAGCTTGCCAATCGTATCCAAAATTTTCTCATGGCCTTCCGTCTTCAGAAGATAGCTGGTATTGTCATAATGGATAGCCTCGTATACATAATCGAATTCGCTATGCCCGGTCAAAAAAACAACTTTGCATCTAGGCCATAACCTGCGAATATGCTTGTGAAGCTCCAGACCGCTTAGAACAGGCATCCGAATATCGGTCATTACGATGTCAAATCTTCCCCTCCTTAACCATTCGAGAGCGCTCTTTCCAGAATAAGCCTTATACAGTTCGAACTCGATCGGAAAACGTTCCTGCAGAAGTGTATAGAGGCCGTCCGCAATATCGGGCTCGTCATCAACAATTAACAATCTAAGCATACGCCTTGTCCTCCTTCCATATGGTCAAACGAACTTCTAATCCTCCAAGACGGCTGCGCTCGACAACGATTCCGCCTCGCTCCCCGTATTTCATCCGCAACCTTCGGTGTATGTTTAGCAGGCCAGTCGTTTCAATCGTACTTTCATCCGTCCTCAGCAGCTTCTCTAGCGTCTCCAGCCGTTCCTGATCCAATAATAGGCCATTGTCTTCCACACGAATCAACAAACATTCCTCTGCTTCTTCGAAAGTGATAGACAGAAGTCCGCCTTCCTCCACATGATCAAATACATGCTCGAAAGCGTTTTCGATTAAGGGCTGAAGAATAAGGCGCGGTACCTTAACCTCAAGGTAAGCGGTTGGAACTTCGCCGCACTTGGCCTTCATCCGCAGACGAAAGCGCCTGCCCTGAATTTCAGCATAAATTGTAGCATGCTTGGCCTCCTCGAAAAGCGGTACTTCATCTGAGGAATTGCGGGTAATGTACTGTAAATAGCTGCCCATCTGTGAAGCGAACTGCTTGGCACTGTCATGATCTTCCACCGCAATCATATTATAGAGCGTGAAATAGCTGTTATATAGAAAATGCGGGTTAATTTGTGATTGTAGATGCTTTAGCTCAGCTCGTTGAACTAATATTTTGTGCGTATATACTTGTTCAATCAAATCCCGCATATAACGGGACATTTTATTAAAGCCTTGGAGTAAATATCCGAACTCGCTGCGGCTGTTCTCGGTAATCGTTACGTCCAATTCGCCCTTCTCCATCTTCCTAAATGCACGCAGAAGCGCCAGCAGCGGCCGATGGATCATACGGTACAAGGAAAGACACAAAACAATAATAAAGAAGAGGAATACGGCAATTAACACCCAGAACAGCTGCTGGTATCGATGTAAGTTATTGAACAAATGTTTCTCAGGAACAAAATGAATGAGCGAGAACCCGAGAAGCTCAGAGAACCGAGAGGATACGAGCACTCTATCATCTCCCTCGCCGACACTCCTAATATTCTCGTATTCATTCGGTGCACCCGATTTATATTGATCGATGTACTGATCCAAATAGGGATTCTCATAATGATGAGTGCGAATAATAAAATCGCCATTCGGATCGCTTAGAACGGAGCCGCTATTCTCGCTGCTCTCTAAAGAGGAAAGTGATTTGCTTAGTTCATGTGGTGAGAGCTCCACAATAATGGAATACATCGCATTTTCCGCTTCGTACAAACCACGCACCTCGTGAACAAGTACAATATACGGAATATGATTGAGGAAATAAATCGCTTTTCCCGGACTCTTTCTAGCCAGCTCACTAGTAGCATTAAATTGTTCATGCATCATCGCGCCCGTTCCCTGCATAGCGGATATCGTACGGTTAAGGGAAGGAATATGTACGGACACATCCGATATATAGACGCTGCTGTTTTTTAGTGCAAACAGCCTGTCCTGTACCATTAATATGGCTTGGCTTTTGTCATATTGATTCATGTAGTCTGGAATAACCGCCAGCTTGTTCAGCGATTCGTCATTAATTAATTCAAACTGCAGCAGTTGAATCCGTTCGACTTCCTTCTCCATCGCACGTATATTCGCATCAACCCTCGACTCCATCGAGTTGGATATTTCCCTTCGCAGCAGCTCCCTGCCTCCAGAATAAAAGTTGTTCCCGATCAAGATAATCGGTATCAGCAACAAAGCCAGCAATAACGCGAAGCGAAGCAACAGTGAGCTCTTTATTCTGCTAAACCCTGTACGGATAAGTACCGCCTCCATTTTTGCTAAGATTGCCATGAAGCAGCAGCTTAGATTCGTTTTTTTGTTTCCACTTGCAAATGATACGGCTTCACCGTATACACTTTTTCATTATTTAGAAGATTGTGCCCAAATGCAATACAAACACTAGTTTAATGTTAAGCGATTTCATGTGCTTTCAACATTGACGTTTTTAACATTTGGACAGAAAAAAGACTAGATAAATCAATAGCTTGATTCATCTAGTCTTCGACTCCATTACATAGGTGTCTTATACTATAGGTATACATAAAATAGAAAGAGGTGCCCGATATGTGGAAACACTTTGTAACTATAGGTGATAGCTTTACGGAAGGTATTGGTGATGAAGTTGAGGAGACCCCATTAAAGAGCTGGGTCCATCACTTCGCCGAGCTGCATGAGCCCGCATTAAAATACACCAATTTGGCTAAACGTGGATTGATAACCAAAGAGATTCGTTTAAAGCAGCTGGAAGAGGCTCTAGCACTAGAGCCCGACTTAGTCAGCCTAATTGCAGGCGCTAATGATATTTTAAAAGGCCGCTGGAACTTCAATGAGTATAAGTCGGAAATGGAGCTCATGATAGATGCGTTAAGCAAGTCAGGTGCTGCTGTTATAATCGGAAATCTTCCCGACTTTACAGCTAGATTGCCTTTGCCTGATGAAAAAAAACGAGTAATAAAAGAACAGCTGCTACAAGCAAATGAAGTCGTTCGTTCACTTAGCAGCGAGTACAAATTAATGCTTATCGATTTCTGGAATCATCCAATGGCTGAAGACAATACCTTTTGGTCTAAGGATTTGATTCACCCCAACTCCATAGGATACAGAAAAATTGGTGAAATCATCTTTAATCGTTGCAAATAGCAAAAAGAGGCTGTCCCAAAAGCGTGCGTTTAGCTCGCTGAAGAGATAGCTCACTTTGAACGGAAATATTGGGAAATATGAAAAATAGCCGTCAGGAGAGCTATTCCTGTACGGCTATTTTTCTATTCAGGTCACTATTTGCTTGCTTCATCAGATTATGGGCAAGCGAAAGCCAGCCGACCTCTAGACTTACCTTAGGCAAGCCGCGAAGCAGAAAACGCCGAAATCCCCGGTTATTCTTGATTTGCCCGAATATACTTTCAGGTTCAATCATTCGTCTTACCGACAACGCATATCCTTACACTTTTTCTTTGTTTTGGTGTTATTTTGAGAAGCCACCAACAGCAATCTCCGCGATCAATGTTCAGCTATCCTGCACAATTGCAGGAACTTCGCCCATGTTTAGCTGTGTTGGAGATCTATGTTGTATTTATGGAATAACTTTCTATATGATCTGCCATTTTAGTAGTTTTAGAGCGCTTATGTTGTAGGAAATACAGTATAGCTACACGTAAGTATGAGAATGATTCCGCTATCCTGCGAATATGCAGGATAGAAAATAATGAAGAACAATGTAGAAGTGCATATTTGCCGAATTAGAATAGGGGATATCCCAGCAGGGTAAACCGGAGTGAGTGAATCCCATATTATGTGCAAAAGAACCTTCAAAACCACTACGAAAGTGAATCTGAAGGTTCTTTTTTGCCAGCATATTACGTGAAAAGTGGGGGCTGCATGATTCGGAAATTGCTTAAGGAACAGCCTCTTTTATGATTTAAATATACATGCTACTAAATCATTTTTCCGAAAGTTCAATTTCTTGCTTTGTTGCTTCGTCAGCTGGTTGGTCGTTTTTCACATATTCATCTTGGTCACTGCCCCAAACATAATCGTAATTCGTAATGTCTGGCTTGTAGTCTTTTTTCGGATTGTCTTTATTATTTTCCAAAACCATCACTCCTTTTTTGTTAGTATGCGTTCTCCCATTGAAAATTAATCCATTTGAATTCCGCTGCTTCATTTGCCGGTTATTTCGAAATGTTTAAATCTTATTAGGGAGTATGCTAAAATGTGATGTACAACAAAAAATGATAAACTAATCCCATTTACAATAAAGGAGTCGAACGATGTTTCATCCAGAACAATACGAAGGATCAAAGGAGCAAAAATACGATTTGGCCATACGGCAGCTTCAAGCTTTGCTGGAGGGTGAATCTGATGTAATTGCCAACCTGTCCAATGCATCGGCCTTGCTTAATCAATTTTTAGATCGTATTAATTGGGTTGGATTTTACGTGTATCGGGGAGAAGAACTAGTCCTAGGACCTTTTCAAGGATTACCCGCTTGCGTCCGCATTCCTCTACATCGGGGCGTTTGCGGGAAAGCTGCCAGCCAAAGAGTGACTGTGAGAGTTGGAAATGTGCATGAGTTTCCGGGACATATCGCCTGTGATGCCGCATCCCAATCCGAAATCGTTATTCCAATTATTATAAACGACGAGTTGTTCGGCGTTCTCGACATAGATAGCCCTGAGCTTAATCGTTTTGACGAGGTTGACCAGCTTTATTTGGAGAAGCTCGTTAAGCAACTGATCCAGCACTTGTAAAACATATTTCCTGTTTTACTAAGCGTGAAGGTCATATCCCAAAAAATAACGAGCCCTAGAATCGCTTCTAGTGGCTCGTTTTAGGTTGAGATAACATTGAATTTTAACAATCCTCTATTACAAATTTGTATAAGATAACTTGCATGCCTCAATAAGATCTGCCCGTTCATTCGTCCCCTCTACAAAAAAAGAATTCTCTTGGATAAGATCTATATAAAGCCTACCATTTAAGTGGTCCACCTCATGTTGTATGCATCTCGCCAGAAAACCCTCTGCTTCAATAACCAGCTCTTCACCTGATCTAGTTAACGTTTTCACTTTCACATGTTGTGACCTTTTAACTATGCCATAATATCCAGGTAGAGATAAACACCCTTCAGAGCCAACTTGTTCACCGCTTTGATAGACGATCTCCGGGTTAATCAGTTCAATTAGCCCATCGCCACAATCCATGACAATCAATCTTCTTAGAATGCCTATTTGAGGAGCAGCTAGACCAGCCCCATCATTCGAATCGTAGAGTGTTTCAGCCAAATCATCTAATAGCTTTAAAATTTTCGGAGTAATGCTTTCAATTGGCTTAGCTTTCTTTCGAAGAACAGGATCACCAAAAGGCAGAATTGCTTTTATAGCCACAAACTAAGCCTCCTTGACTTGTAAAGTTGGGGTATGTACCCATAGATCATTAGGTTTACATTCTAAAGCAGTACAAAGTGCATCTAGCGTTTCAGCCTTCATTTGCTTCGGTTTACCTGATATTAGAGCACTGATTGAAGGAGCAGAAAGGTTATAGTTAGCCTTATCCTCCAGCAGGCGAGCCAGCGCTGCACCCGTCCATATTCCTCGATCAGCCATCATTTTTCTGAGCATCCATTCAAGCAAGTTAAACACCCCTCGACACCGCATTAGGCAACAACTAAAATAATTAGGTACTGCCTAAATTTAGAGTATCATTAAATATAAATTTTCTCAACAAATTAGCTCACTCTTTTTGTTCAACGCTCTTGACTACATAAAACACAAAAAACCTCTATACCGTGTATCTTCACGCTAGAGAGGTTATATTTTAAAAAATCACTTTTCAATTGAAGATCATTGGAACTGGCCCCTAACGATTTGATCCTCTTTGAAGACGTTCTTGAAGATTGGCCCGCACAGATGGCCATTCCTCGGCAAGTATCGAATAATAAACTGTATCTCTAATACCCCCATCACTTGCAGGGACATGTGCCCTTCGAATACCTTCAAAAGCAGCACCTAACCGTAATATCGCTGAACGAGAACGTAAATTGCGAGCATCTGTTTTGAGCGAAACTCTAGTTGTCTTCCACGTTTCAAACGCATGGGTAAGCAGAAGAAGCTTAGACTGTGTATTAACTCCTGAACGAATAACTGATGCTGCATACCAAGTGCTGCCGATTTCGGCCACGGTTGGCGTTTTCTCATCCGAAGGCGATGGTCCACTCGCAACGCCTGGAGGCCATGGAGGCGGCCATGAGAAAACTTCTAAATCCAGAAATCTTGTGGTGCCAACAATCCGCTCTGTTTCAAGATGACGAACTACAAATGGCACTGCACGGCCTTTCTCGTAAGACATTAACGCACCCTCTATATATCGTTCGGTATCCACCCGCCCATTTGGCACATTGGTATACGTATAAAGTGACCGATCTTCCGAGGCGGCGGAGCAGAGAGCATCGACGTGGTCCATCGTCATTGGTTCGAGATGGACTAGATCCCCTCGAAGGGTGACGGGCGTTAGCATGGAATCACAACCTTTATATTTTGATCATTTGTCATTTGAAAATGAATTTGTGGAATTGCTTTAAATATATCGTAATGCTGTGGCTAGTCAAAGTGAATATTTCTTGCTTTAGATCATTCACTAATAACAAAAAAACTCCCCACAACCAAGCAATACTGTAGAGAGGTTTATTTTTAAGAGAGATACGTAATCTTGGAAGCAATTGATGTTCTTGGCTTAGCATTTGGAACTTCTGCTGGATAACCAATTCCAAATATACCAATAACATCGTAATCTTCCGGCACATCTAGAATGGTGCGGTTGTGAGCCAAAGCCCCTAGAGATGCCCAATACACACCAACACCAGCTTCATGAGCGGCTAATAAGAAGTTCTGTACAAAACAAGAGACAGCCATATCATTCTCATCGCGTTCAAATGAAGTCGAACCTGGTTTAGACAATACTCCAATAACGACAGGCGCTTTGCCAAAGTCCGTTTTATGATTTAATTTAGTTCTTGTATCTGGCCCAATAAACAAGAGCTCCCAAGGCTCGTTAAAGCGATGGTTAGGCGCATAGCTGGCAGTCTCAAGCCAAGAAATCAAATCAACTTCGGAAATGGGCTGAGAACGGAATGATTTAATACTTCTGCGGGTTCCTATTGCTTCAGTTACTGTCATTTTTCTCATCTTCTCCATTATTGTTATTGTCGCTTTCAGGAGCTGCTTCGCGAAGCTCAAACGAATGGATAAACTCCTGAATAATCGCATCCGTTGCTTTTAATTCACCACTTATAACTAGTTTGATGGCGTCGTATTCTGGCTGATTCAGTTGATGCAGTAAAGTAGAGCGCTTCGTTTGAAGTCTCTCAAGGAATGCAATCGCTCTGCCTCGGCGGAAGGTTTGAGCGCTTGAAGAACGCTCATGTTTGCTACCATCGTGTTCATGTCCCCGGTTTCTGTGTCCTCTGTGCTGATGATGCCCTATGAGTCCGTGTCTTCCCTCGTGCATCGTTATTCCACCTCGAGTTGTCAAGAAATTATTCATTATCTACAAATAAAAAGGTCTAACTCCATTCTTATTTAGAGAGATAAGACTCCAGCCTTGCCTTAACCGACGGCCATTCCTGATTTGTAATGCTGTACATTACTGTATCGCGAATATAGCCATCACTTAACACGCGATGGTTGCGCAGCACCCCTTCTCGAATGCCACCGATGCGCTCAATAGCTGCCTGTGACCTCGTATTACGAAGATCCGCTTTAAGCTGTACTCTGATCATGTTGTGATTCTCGAATGCTTCGCGCAGCAGCAAATATTTGCATTCGGTATTCACTCTTGTCCGCCAAACGCTGGGGTTCATCCAGGTATAGCCGATTTCCAAACCGCGATGCTCTGCTGAAATATCGAAAAATCGGGTACTCCCAACGATTTTATTCTGTACCTGATCCCATATAACAAAAGGAATGCAGGTTCCCGCCGCCTCTTCTTTTTTGGCTTGCCCAATATACTGCTCGGCGTCAGCTAACGAAGAAATCCCTTTCAAAGACACACCCCAAATCGGTGTGTCCTTTGCCGCTTCCAGCAGCATGCCAGCATGATGCTCCTCCAACAAGGTCAGCTTTGCGCGCGTTCCTTGCAATGTGTTTTTTTCTGTATTAATTACCGTGACCTCCGATTTTATATAAGAATAGTATCTCTGCTAAGGTATGGATTCCGTATTGCTTGTTTACTGAAAATGTGAGATTGTTGTCATTATATGATGCATATCGGATTAGTAATAGATCCATTTTCGATCCATTTCATTAGACCACTTTAGAAACGGCAGGTAAGCAAACATGACTATTTATTTAGCTTTAGAGCCGTATAAAGAACGTTACACCACCAAATATGAGATGTTGTACCATGCGCTGCGGGATGCTTTGTTGGAAGGCAAGCTTGTCCATGGGGATAAGCTTCCTTCAAGCCGGGAACTAGCGAGGATGTATGGATTTTCACGCGGTACAGTTTCGAATGTACTTGAAGCACTCGCAGCTGAAGGGTATGTGGCTCCCTTGACCGGCAGCGGAACATACGTTAGTTATCAGACAACGAACCTTTCTTTGCTCCCTTTTGCCAAGAGAGAAATACAATTGTCTGAATGGGGTGAGCGGATTGCAGGCATGGCAGTTCATGTCAGGGAAACAGATACCCACATTGATGGGGCGAATAGCCATCAGACATTAGTAAATGATGGTTCAGAGCATTCAAAATGTTCCGAGAAAATATCATTTCAACTAGGAATAACCGACATGAGCTCGTTTTCGAAGGAAGACTGGAATCGGTGCCTGTATGATGAAACAAGGAAAATGACAGAAAAAGCTAATATCGATGCACACAAGCCGCTTGGTGTGGAAACTTTGCGCGAAGCCATCGCTAAGCATCTTCAGCGCTATCGGGGTATTGTTGCTGATTCGGAGCAAATTGCGATCGTAAACGGATCGATGCAAGCAATTGCCTTGTTGACACAGCTTTTAGCAGGCTCTGGGGATGCCGTCGTAGCCGAAAGCCCCGGTTATTACGGGATTCGGAAAGCTGTGCTTGCTTCAGGAGCAATGTTGATTGAAGGTGAAGTTGACGATCAAGGACTAGTTCCGCAACCGTGGAATGCCAAGCTGCTTTTTGTTACACCGAATCGCCAATACCCAACGGGGGCTGTGTTGAACATGGAGCGAAGGCAGCAGCTGCTCCAATGGGCCGCTGAACAGAGTGCATTTATCGTCGAGGATGAATATGACAGTGAATTCCGCCACCGAGGCAAACCGATTGAGACGCTCAAAAGTTTGGAAACTTCAGCTGATCTCGTCATATACACAGGAACATTTTCCAAAACGATGATGACGGATATAAGGCTTGGTTTTGTTGTTCTGCCGAGAGTTTTAGTCGTGCCCTTTGCTAGAGCAAAGGCATTATATGAGCCGCATCCAAGCGCAATTCTTGAGCAGCGGGCACTCGCCTCATTCATGAACAGCGGGCTGTATGAACGGCATTTGAGACGAATGAAGCGAATATACAGCCACAAATTCACTCTTTTGCGCGACGCGTTGAAACGATTGACCATTCCGATTCGCTGGGTTGAGGGAGATGCAGGTTTGCATATTTTCGGTTGGTGGACAGGAGCACAAGAGGATTATGATGCTTTTGAGAAGGCTTGCCGGGAAGCAGGCGTCGAGTGGGTGAAAGATCGAACGAACCGTAATCGGATTGGCATAAGCCTCGGCTTTTCCCACCTCACAGACGATGATTTGACAGACGGAATAGAAAGAATGAGTGAAGCTTGGAAGCTTGTAGAATCAAAATTATAAATTCCAACAACCAACCCATTCTCACCGGACATAAGCTAAGCAGATTGATTCTTAAGCATGGATAATCTATTAAATCACACCCATCTATTAGAATAGTTCTCTATTCAATCCTATGATATAATTCAACCATTACAGTGTAAGGTTTCCATAATATGCAGGTTATCCCTCACATTCTCAGTACGAGACAAGGAGAGTGAACGTATGAGTACTTCTACGATTAAATTAATAACAGGCGCCAATGCTCCCCTTGGCGACGCGACCTCGGTGAAGGTTGCCATTTCCTGCAAGCATTCGCCAGCAGAGCTCGATGTCAGCTGCTTTATGGTAGGCTCTGACGGTAAAGTTTCATCCGATGATTATTTCGTATTTTACAACCAGCCTGCCGATCCTGGGCGCATCGTGCAATTCACTCCACAAGACAAATGGAATAGTGAATTCATCATTAATCTTTCAGCCCTCCAGTCATCGAAAATTCAAAAATGCGTATTTGCGATCACCCTTGATGGACCGGGAACGTTCGCAGATGTAAAGGGATGCCAAATCACAGCCGATACCTCGGTGAATAAAGTTGTATATGAAATAACAGAAGGAAATGCTGAAACCTCGCTAGTGCTCGCCGAGTTGTACCTGCATTCAAGCGGCTTTAAGCTTCGTGCAGTTGGCAAAGGTTTCCATGGTGGTTTGAAACCGCTCGCGGAAGCTCATGGCGTAAACGTTGCTGAGGAAGAAGATACAAGCAGTCCCCCATCCCCAACTGCTCCGACGATTCAAGCCGATCAGTCACGCTCAAAAGCTGTATCCGAAATCAAAGCTGCACGCTCAGGCGCAGCGAGCTCCTCGGCAAGTGCAGCGCCATCTAAAATTAATTTGAACAAAATTGATTTGTTGAAGCAAAAGGTGGCCATATCGCTTCGCAAAAAAAATATCGATCAGCAAAAAGCGCGGGTAGCTGTTATATTCGATGCCTCCGGCTCCATGTATGCTCTCTACGAAAAAGGCGTGGTGCAGCGAGCATTTGAGCGGGTACTTGCAGTAGCTGCAAGCATGGATGACGATGGCATGATGGATGTCTGGTTCTTTGCCTCGAAGAGTCAACGAATGAAGAGCGTAAACGAAAATGAATACGAAAATTATGTTAAAAATACATATCCGGCCCCTCGCCTATTTGGCGGCCTCGGGGCAGGTAATAATGAGCCTCTCGTTATGGCCGATATAATCAAGAAGTATACACAAGAAGAGCCTTCAAAAATGCCAACCTATATTGTCTTCTTCAGCGATGGCGGCATCTATGAAACGAAGAAAATTTCGAAGCTGCTTATTGATAGCTCCGGTCAAAATATATTTTGGCAATTTGTCGGCCTCGGTAATGCCGACTTCGGCGTGTTGCGCAAGCTCGATGATTTGAGGGGACGAGTACTCGATAACGCCGATTTTTTTGCGCTGGATGATTTGGACCAAGTTAGTGACGAGGATCTGTATGATCGACTATTCAATGAATACCCGCAGTGGCTGAAAGACGCTCGGGCCAAAGGTATCATCAGCCCGTAGCAAGCAGTATACAAGTCGAAAGTCATGAGCACCGTTCAGCAATGATCCGTGCTCATGGCTTTTTCACGTTTTGCGTTGTTAATTTTGCATATACAACAAAAAACACCATCACTTCTCCAATGATTATGTAATTGGGAAGTACAAGAAACAAATCCACTGTAAAAAAAGCGAGTAGCAGCCCTAAGAAAAGTGCTAAATGTGATATGCCCAGTCTTTGATGTTCATGTCTATACTTATGGAAAACTAATGAGGTTGAAAAAAAATAGAGCAATACAGATCCAAACATATAACCTAACATAAATAAATAATCTAATTGTTTCAAAAATAACAACTGAATCGAAGCAGCGATCATACACATCGATAAATAAATGAATAAATGTCCATAAATAATCGTTTGTCCTGCAGTCTCTATTGATTTGTTTACTTTCTTCTCGACGTTATCAAAATATTGCCACCACATAGCGATGATTAACACAAAAGTAATTAACGCAAATAAGATAGATTGCCACGTCCAGTTGCTGGACTGCAATACGGCTAGTATGCTGATTACGGATTCGCCAAGCAGAATAAGCGTAAACAGAGAGAAGCGTTCTAATAAATGATGAGTATTTACCGGGCTTTTCACTAAATATTTTCGACCGATTAAAGGCAGCAATATGTCTACAGCTATTCCTGCATACAAAACGGCATAACGTATCCACGAGTCAAAAAATAATGATGATGCAGATATGACCAAACCAATCCAAAAGCGACTCCCTAAATAATGAGCAGTGATCTTTTTATGTGCTTCTTCTTTCTTATGAACCGCTAAATATTGAATAGCCGTCATAGCTCTTAAACCAATATAGCCTATTAAAAATGAAACATAATATTGATCAAAATCAACCGATAAGCTAGCCGTCATTATTAATACAAAAAATAATTGTAGAATGAGAAATATTCTGTGGGATAAGACATCTTGTCCGAAGCGATTTACAAAAAGCGATTGTCCCACCCAAGCCCACCAAATTGGAACGAAGATTAGTACGAATTTCCCTAAGTATTCTACTGGAATGGAGCCATTCTCGACATGCAGCAAGACATGAGCTGCTTTTGAAACTGCCGCTACAAAAAGCAAATCATAAAACAATTCCAGCCAGGTAACCTTCTTTTCAGCAGATCCTTCTTTCTGTTGTAATCCTAGTACTTGTTTAATCATGGTTAGTGCTCCTTTTCTATTGGGGTGCTGAACCCCCGCTATCAATCTTTTTGAGTACTAACCCATCTTAGCGGATGTGGACGAATACGAATAGAGAAATCTGATTATTTTCTGATAGAACAAAAAAAAGAAGAGCAGGCTATCGCAGCTCCTGCTCTTATTATAAAACTATAAATGCTTTTCCATCGCTTCATCGCAGCGAAAGAAGCCATTTTTGGAGTAAAATTGCACACTATTGCTGCTCGGCCAAACCAAAAGGAACTCGACTTTATTTTCTTTTGACCAATGCTCCATGGCCAGTTGAATGTCGCTGCCGATTCCTTGATTTCTAAATGAAGGTCGCGTATATACGTTGGTCACGTATCCATAATAAGGGTCCGGGGATTTACCGGGTCTCGGTACTTTATGAATGAGTTGAAGATACATATGTGACACTATGCTTCCTGAATCTTCTGCTACCCAAATATACCAGTCTCCGCTTTTCATTGCTTTAACTAAGAATTCATAACAAGTTTGATGGAACTCCTCATAGTTTAGTGTACTATCGCTGTTCTCCTCTTCCGAGAACTCCCAGCGCATTCGAACAAGTTCATCGATATCTTCCAGGGTAGCAAGGCGTATAATGGACATGATTACCTCCCTATTTTTGAACTGCACAGATGCAGTTCTTCCACTACGCATCTCTGATAGCAAGATGACCATCTTAGGTTTTAGCGAGTCTTTTTATGATTCATTTTTTTGTTACTATGCTTCTATAATTTTTCGCTACCCTTGTTTCACGAGGTTCTCTGCAGTACGGAAAGCTAAAGCCATGATCGTCAACACCGGGTTAACACCGCCATTGGTCACGTGCACAGATCCGTCGCTCACCCAGAGATTGTCGTATCCATGTACACGACCTAAGGGATCAGTGACGGAAGTTGAAGGGTCATTGCCCATGCGAAGTGTACCTGCCTGATGCTGTCCTGCGCTAAGCCCGCCACCTGCCCGAGTTTGCCAAACTTCACTTGCCCCAGCAGCCCAAAGCCACTTCTCTGCTTGCTCTCCCAGCATGGCTGAAGCTCGCAGCGACTCAGGATGGACGCTACCCGAGAGCTGAGCAACAGGTATGCCAAAGCGATCCTTTATCGCATTTGATAGCCGTACTCGGGATTCCGCGCTCGGGATCTCTTGGATCGGCCCCTGAATTTGGCTGGTGCGCAAGAAGCTCTGCCGCATGGTTTCCTTGCCTGCGCTCCCCCATCGCGCCGCATTCGGGGCAAGCGCTCGATACCAGTGAATAATCGGCAACCGAGTGAACTCGTTAGCAAGCAACCCTCCCCCGATAATGCCCTCGTTACTATGGTCAAAGCGGAAAGTGGCAATGCTCACTCCCGGACCTAGACCGTCTTGAATCGGTTCATCAAAGAGGCCGTAAGCACCAGAGTAGACATGGCCTTGAAGGTTTCTTCCTACTTGTCCGCTCCGATTGCCGATTCCATCCGGTTCTGATTCCGTTGCCGAGTTGAGAAGGAGGCGTGCGCTTTCGATAGCTCCGGCGGCAACCACAACATGCCCCGCCCGTATTATCCGTCGCTGGATTGAGCCCTCCAATTGCTGCACGAGACGAACCCCGGTAGCATGTTTTCCACCCTCGGTGTCAATGCGCTCCACCGTGGTATCACAGATCAGGTCGCAGTTACCTGTTGCGAGTGCCCTCACTAACATCGTATTATGCCCGCCATTCTTGCTATTGGTCGGGCAGGCAAATCCAACACACTGTCCGCACCGGCCGCAAGCTGGCCGACCGTCCCTATCAACGGAGTTGATGAGCAGCGGCACCGGACCCGCTTCCCATCCCAACTTTTCTGCTGCTCTTGCTAGACGTTCTGCCTCCAGCGTACGTGACAGCGCTGGCATTGGATAATCCTGTCGTCGCTTCCCGCGTCCAGAATGGGCATTCCCATCACCAGAGACGCCAACTTCCCACTCTGCCCGCATGTAATACGGTTCAAGTTCTTCATAGCTAATCGGCCAATCGCTCAGCGAGCTCCCATCTGGTATTCCATAGCGACTCGCCATGCGGAAGTCATCTGGATGAAATCGCCATGCCTGCGCACCGTAAACCCGTGTCCCTCCACCCAGTGTCATTGCATTATTATGATAGTCCCCATCAATAGGCGACGTAATTCGCTCATCTCCGCCCGCCAATAGAATCGTACGAGGGTTGCCTTCCATTCCTGGTCCAGTGTTATGACCATATTTGCTAAAGCGATGGTTGCGCAAATGATCACTGCCTACCTGACTGTAACGAAGCCAGCTTCCACGCTCAATAACGAGAACTTGAAGCCCTGATTCAGCTAATACAGCCGCCGCAACCGAGCCGCCAGCGCCAGCACCTATGATGACCACATCATATTGGTCCCGAAGCTGATCGAAGTTTTTTTGCGGTAAATCTATTTCTGGGGCCGTGTCAATGTTTTCGGGGACAGTGCCCGGACGAAACCCGATCATTTCCCATGATCTGCCTTCACTATTCCCGCCCAGCTCCGGGCTTCCATAGTATCCTTCAACGACCAGACATAATAAAGTGTCAAAGAAACGTTTGGATGAAACAGGCCAGCCGCCAAAAGAATCATGCTCGACGTCGCGCAACAATCGATCCTTCTCATGAGGCGACAGTTCCGAAAATGGTTGGTTATGGAGAGCTAATGCCTCTGCTTCCAATGCACGAAGTCCTGGTTCTATTAGATCCGTCCAGGCAACGGTATCCTGAGCAGCAATACGTTTCAGGTATGCTATAACTCCTCCATCGGTCGCCGACGGCCATACATCTCCTGGAATCAGTTGATCTGCAACCGCTTCCAAAATTAAAAGAAGCTCGCTCGAAATATACTCTTGATCGTCAATCCTCATCGAACCTCCACCACCCATTGGCTTTTAACAGCAGCGTCTTGACTCATCCTCATGTACGCTCCTCCTTTATTTGCACAACGATACCTTAACAGCTTGCTTCACGCAGTCCCCAAGTTCTTATTAAATATAGCTTCATTTCCATATTATACTTTTCACCGAGTTGTTCAAGTGTTTTTCATTCTTAGTTCATTCCAAAATAGTAAACTACTAAAACAAAAAACCACCGTTTCTGAGAACAGTGGTTATAGGCTTAAGTTCGCAAATGCCCATAAACTAGAGCTTTTCTGGATGTTAAAACGCATATCAAGCATACGTACAAATGCCGCTTTGGTCGAAATAGTTAACTTAATGAGGTAGGATACGTTCTGTCAGACTGGATAAAACTAACCTCTTGCCTCTAAGCATGCTTAATTACAAGCATGTTTCCCGCATCAATGATAATCGGCGGTTCAAAATGAATCCTATCTTCTACGATGATATAAACCAAACTAGCATCGCCTAATTCGATTTGTTTAATCGTTTCGATTCTATCTTCGGGTAATCCAATCGATTTTACGACCAGCTTGCCGCCCAGTAATTGCAGCTGAGTCTGTGTCTCGCTTTGCTCGTAGACGCCCCAGCCCATGTCAAGCGACCATAACGTACGAAACTTATCCACATCCGGCTGAACAGGTTTGAATCCAATCATGCCTTCGACCATGTCATATTCGAAGCCGCTGAAGGCTTGCAGCAAGGAGTAACTGGCCATAGATCTCGCGTAGTTGCTGCCGCATTCGATCTCGTTCCACGGATTGCGTTTCTCGCCGTCGTAACGCTCCCGAATCGCTTGAACGATGGAAACCCCCTCATCGATGAAACTCTCTTGAATCATGTGCGCAGCCGCTTGGTATTCGAAGCCGGTCATCGTCTCCGAGTTATAAGTCAGCGGAATCGCCGGCTTATGTCGGCCCTCTGGCCAAGTGCAGATCACGAGTCCGCCCTCGTCGTTAAGAGAGTACAAGCGCCAAGTATTCGCTTCCCGCCTCATGCTGGATTTGAAATTATACCGATACAACGACTTCAAAGCTGTACGCATCTGTTCCTTATCGAAAATTTCGCCCAAACCGCATAAATTAGCGTGCCATTGTGCAATGACTTGGTCAATGACGCAGCCTTCCCCAATCTGGTATTTGATTTCCCCTCGTTCATTGTTCCAATACGTGCTGACGGTATCCGTGTCGAATTTATCGAGCAGCGATTTATCCGATAAATCGACTTGTTGCACGTAGTACTCGCCATTGAACAGATGCTCGTCGATCCATCGTTTCCCCGATTGAAACAGGCTGTCAAATTCGTCAGCAGTTTCACTCTCACCCAAGAATGCCGCCATCTCCGCTCCCGCTTTAAGGGCCGCTAAGTAAAATCCGCTCAGCCAAGAATTCGGTCCGTATAGCTCCATGTCAAGAGTGTGATGCTGCCTGCCCGACAATACGCCCGTTTTATCTGGATCCCATTTGTCCTCGTTAGTATCGGCCCAAGCGTACGTAATGCTTTGCTTGATTTCTGGCCAGACGGACGTAAGCCACTCTGTATTGCCCGATATTTTCCAATCTCGATATGCTTTAATAACGCCGCCGAATTGTCCATCCGCGCAAGCACGGGAATCCATCCGCTCGCGTCCGAGCGGGAGCATTAACCGGAATGACATTCTCCCGTCTTCGCGTTTGTTGTATTTAAAATCTAAATCCCGCATGCTGCGCTCTAAGCGTGGGAACAGGAAGGGCAGAGCATAAGCATAATTCCATACATGCGTACAGGAACCTTCGCAACAGCCAGTATCTTCGATGCTGCCTTCGAATCCATAGAAGGAACCGTCGGTTAGACGTAGTGTTGTAGCCGATTTGACCACGGATAAATTTGCAGACACCGCATCCTTGATAACATCTGGTACCGTCGATGAGAACAACGCATCTTTGAACCTAACGGTCTCGCTGTAAAGACGATCCCAATGGTCAAACGCATATTTCGCGCATGCGCTGGAATCCTCAAACAGCGTCGCATAATAATTTTTCCAGCTGTTAGAGCCTAACGGATTGGGATTCCAATAGTTCTCCACGTTTGGAAAGTTCCAACTGATCGTGAATCGAATCTTTTTCTTCTCTCCGGGCTTCAGCTCAATATGAGCGGCAAGTGATGCCGTGTCTTTGCGTACCAAAGGCGGCTCAGTCACGGGATACTGACGATTTTGCAAATGTCCTTGCTGCGTGAAATCATGCCTGAACATCTCGAGATTGTCGCACCAGCCGCCGCGATACCAGAATTCTTGGTAGCTGACATCTGGTGCATCAGTTGACAGTGTGATATCGCCGAACTGATCGTGCGCATCGTCATGCTGGTCAGAGCTTAGCTTAATCATGTGTATGCATTCGCCTTCGGTGCCTTCCATCATGCTGTATCGGTGATTTACCTTTTCCGTCGGAATAGGGTTGCCAGCCGAGAGGCATAACGTGTATGCAATCGTTTCATGATTTGTATTTTCAACTTCCCACTCAAAAAAAGCCGCGGGAAGACTCGAGTCATCCTCTTTGAGCGGTATGAACGGATTAAAGGCCACTAATTCGATTCGCCCGGGGAAATCGATTTCCGCGAATGACATGCCTGCCAACGGGAATTCCCCCCTGAATTCCACTTCCCGAAAATGCGGCATACCCGCCATTGTCTGGCTTTCAGGTCCGAATCCGTATCCGCTATGCAGCGGAGCACCGCGAAGATGCTCGCCGACGTATGGCGCTTGTAAATCGCCGTTCAACACCCGCGCATCCAGCACTTTTCCCTCCCGCTCCGCCTTTATTGCGAAGTGGCTAAAACCGTTGAAACTCTTCTTGTTTGGACGGTTGAATATTTCCCAGTCCACCAACCGGCCATTGCCTGCAAGACCGATGCTTCCGCTGCCGATTCCTCCAAGCGGAAAACTTATTTCCCTCATTTTAGTACCCTTATACGCCTTTTTCATGCTTATACCCTCCCTTAAGATCATGGTATACTTGAACAACAATCTACCTTCATCTTAATGGAATATAAGCTATATTCCTGTATATATAAGATCTATTTTTTATGTATAAAACGATTATTTTATCATGAAAGAGGCAGATTACGATGAAATTAGAGGACTACACCATCGCTCCCTATGTTCGCGAATCAGATTATGCGATCCGTCCGCCCTTTTTCCTTGGCGAGCGCAATTTGCTGGATTATATCATTTTTTACGTGCAGGAGGGTTCATTCGAAATCGAGGTCAACGGTAAAATTCATCTCCTGAATGCAGGAGATCTTTGTTTGCTTCAGCCCGGGGACGTACATACAATCAAAGGCATTACCGATACGATCAATCCTTACGTGCATCTGGATTTCTTTTATAATCCAGAGAAGGATAAGAGCTTTATCACGCGACCAGGACAATTGGACATGTCCCCCTACTCCACCTATTCACAACCTAGATTGCATAAATGCGATTCCTTGCTCATTCCATTTAAACTAGAAACTCCGCACTCCGTTAGGCTGCGTGACCTCGTCTTCAAAATCATAGAATGCTGGCAATCACAAACCTATCTAGGCATCATGGAAGCCAATCAGCTGGCTTATGAATTTCTGAGCGTGATTTTCAAAAGTTATATGAAGCCACAAGCTGCCTCGTCATCTCGTCGTCCTTTCTTGAACTGGATTACGTCCTATTTAGCGTTTCGCATCTCAGAACCTATCAATGTTAGCGATATGGCCAAAAGAGCAGACCTTTCTCCCTCTCGATTCACAGTACTATTCAAGAAACAATTCAATATGACACCTTATCAATACTTACTAAACTTGCGTATCCAGCATGCTCAGGAGCTGTTGAAGGAAGGCATGTCCCTGCAGCAGACAAGTGAATATTGCGGTTTCACTGACGTTCATCACTTATCCAAAACTTTCAAGTCCATAACTGGGGTCAATCCCGGTTATTTCAAAAGAAACTATGATCAGGAACGACGTCACTAACTACATTAGCCGCCCGTCCGTACTTTTAAATTGAACCTTTATCCGGTTTTACACCAATAAATACTGGCAAGCTTTTAACCAGCTGGCCTTCCCCAATCTCTCTCGGAAAAAATGCAATGAATAGATCGAATTTGCCCACCCGTTTTCCTGTAAACGAAAGCTGAAACGAATAGCCATTTTGATTAAAACTGTCCATCCACTTACGCATGAGGCCTAGCTTAGCAGCTGTCTCTGGATTCATCATCTGTATATACCCATCGGGAAAGGACATTTCTGGATATTCATAGCGGTATCCCTTAATTTGCAATCGTTGCTCCATTCCCGGCTGTTTTACTTCGAACTCATACGGCTGCGGGTCACTGTTCCATTCACGCCGCGTATGGGATTGGTTCGACGTGCATATCAGAATCCCCGGTCCTGGTTCAATTAACTTCTCTTCAAGAGCCGTCCCCCAAAGCAGCACATCAAGTCCAGTAAAGGCTTGCCCTTGATTAATTAGGCCGAATAAAACCTTTGACGAAATGCCAACATCCCCTGCTGCGAAGGAGTTCCAGCTTGAGAATGCCAGTTTGGGTGCATTGATTTCTTCAAAATGATCCGTGAAGCGGATCTTGCTGCGCAAATGAAGTACCTTCGTATGTTGGTTAAAATCTGAATCCGTCTCATAACCCCGCATTGCCGCTTCAACCGGAATATCCAGCAGCTCCGCTGCCAGCGCCAGCGCGTCTTCAGCAAAGACCCTTTCTTTCTCCCAAATCGCCTTTAGTTAAGGGAGCGGTCGGCCGATTCAGCATTGCCTGTTTCCTCATATTCGTCCCCTACCAGCCTATTTCTTACGGCAAGCACCAGCTCTTCGAGCAACTTTGCGCTATCTTGCACACCGGTGAAAACCTGGATATTTGAAAGAAATGTACCCATTATCCACACTCCTAACTTATTTTATCAAGCCCATTCACGTAATTATCCATTTATTTTAACACATATTGGAATTAAGCTTTGTGTTCATTCTTAAGGTTCTGTAAAACAGAATGATCGAATCTAACGTTTGTTGACTATAGTATCAAGTTTGTTATCTAGAAGCATCAAATCCTCCTATTATACAATGAGCTTAACAAGTGCAACACATCCGAGAAGACACCGAAAGGAGTAAAAGGCATGAAATCGACAGTTGAACTTCAAGATAAAAGAAAGCGCTTACGAATTCGTTGGCACAAGCAGGATACGGAACTCACCCTATTGGCATTGCCTACAACGATATGGTACATCCTGTTTTGTTTCTTACCTATGTTCGGGATCATTATTGCCTTCAAAAACTTCAAAATTAGCGGCGGGTTTTTGAGCAATGTATTTAATAGTCCTTGGGTAGGCTTCAAAAACTTTGAGTTCTTATTCAAGTCAAATGACGCTTGGATCATTATTCGAAACACCATTGGATACAACATTATTTTTATCGTTCTAGGTATTGTGTTGCCCGTTCTCTTCGCTATTATGATCGGGCTGCTCCACAGCCGCAAAGCAAGCAAAGTCTATCAAACGATGATGTTCCTCCCTTATTTCTTATCTTGGGTTGTCGTATCTGCTGTAGGCTGGGCGTTCCTAAGCTTTGATAAAGGGATTCTTAATCAATTGCTCGTCAACATGGGCGGCGATCCTGTTAACTGGTACATGGAGCCGGCTTACTGGCCGTACATTCTAATTCTCTTAAATGTATGGAAAGGCTTAGGTTATGGCATGGTCATTTATCTGGCAACCATCACAAGCCTTGACAGCACGTACTATGAAGCCGCTGTAATTGATGGCGCTTCCATTTGGCAGCAAACACGTTTTATTACATTGCCGATGCTCAAACTCGTTATCGTCATGCTGTTCATTCTGGCAGTTGGACGTATCTTCTACACCGATTTCGGATTGTTCTTTCAGGTCACGCGAGATTCCAATTCATTGTTTAACGTGTCTACCACCATCGATGTCATGGTGTATAAACAACTGAAATCCGCTACCTTAGGGATGGCCGCTGCTGCCGCATTCGTACAGTCCGTTCTGGGTTGTGCAACTATTCTAATCGCTAATTGGATTGTTCGCAAAATCGATCCTGATAGCGCGATGATGTAAGGAGGTAAGACCATGTCAACGAGAAGGACTTACGAAACAGGTCTTGAGAAATTCAACCGTACAAGCAACGTTGTAAACTTATTTTTCAACCTGATCTTTATCGTATTGGCGCTGATCTGCGTCATACCCGTAATTGTAGTGCTGTCCATTTCACTCTCCAGTGAGAACTCCATACGTGAGACAGGATATCATCTATTGCCGGTTGCACTATCAGGTGAAGCATACGCTTATGTGATCAAGCAAGGAACGATGATTTTGCGGGCGCTCGGCGTATCCGCTCTTGTTACGGTGGTTGGTACTGTGCTCGGTATATTTCTTACCACCTCCATGGGCTATGTCCTTTCTCGCCCAAACTACAAACTGAAGGGTTTTCTAACTTGGGTCGTTTTCATCCCCATGATATTCAATGGCGGTCTGGTTTCCAGCTACTTCATTAATACTAATCTATTAGGGCTAAAAGACAGCGTCTGGGCACTTATTCTGCCGCTTGCCGTCTCTTCATTTAACGTTATCATTTGTAAAACCTTCTTTAAAAGCACGATTCCCGACGGGCTGATTGAATCTGCTGAAATTGATGGTGCGAGCCAGCTGCGAATCTTTTTCTCCATCATTCTGCCGATTTCCTTGCCGGTCATTGCAACCATTGGACTATTTCTCTGCTTCTCTTATTGGAATGACTGGTTTCAATCGATGTTATACATCAACAACCAGAACCTATATTCTTTGCAGGCACTGCTTAACAGCTTGATGAGCAATGTCGATGCGCTTGCCAAAAACGCTGCTAGTATGGGCGTAAGCTATGCCGTGCTCGTCGCAACGATGCCGAAGGAATCTGCCCGCATGGCTGTAGCGATTATCATTGTTCTGCCTGTAGCCTTCGCCTATCCGTTCTTCCAGAAATATTTCATTTCCGGGTTAACGATTGGCGCAGTTAAAGGATAATCAACGAAATAAACCAAGCCTGCTTGGTTTATGATAGATCACTGTACAACGCTTACGGTGACACAACTTCAATAAGGGGGAAATGAAATGAAGAAATCTTGGAAGTTCATCTCTACGCTTTGTATTCTCACACTAATGGTGAGTGGCTTAGCAGCCTGCTCCGGCTCGAATTCACCAGCTGCAACAAACGCTCCGTCAACGACAGACGCGCCAAAGGACAGCGAAGCACCAAGCAAGGATATTCCAACGCTCGTCTGGTGGACGATCGGCGGCCAAGTGCCTAATAACTTCGGCAAAGCGATTGATGCTATGAATGAATATACAGCGGAGAAAATTGGTGTGAAAATTGACATCAAAGTAGCCAGCTGGGGTGAATGGGACACCAAAATCAACACGATTGTAAATACTGGCGAACCCTTCGACATTATGTTCACAAACAGCGGTAAATACAGCAAGCAAGTGGCTATGGGAGCTTTCGCCGATATCACTGATTTAGTTCAAAGTGATGCGCCTGACTTATACAAATTGATTCCTGAAAAGGTTTGGGATGGCACGAAAATTGGCGGCAAATATTATTCCGTTCCTACTTATAAGGATTCGGCACTAACGCAATATTGGGTGTACGATGATAAATACGTGCAAAAGTACAATATTGACATCAACAGCATCAAAACCCTGCAGGACCTTGATCAACCGCTTCACAACATCAAGTCCGGCGAAGGCAAAAGCTTCTACCCATTGCCGATGACGCAAGGTGAAGGCTTGAATGGTTTCTTTAACAATTATGATGATTTAACACTAGGCTTCACTCCAGTTGGCGTAAAAGCTGACGATGCATCACGTACGGTTGTTTCTGTTCTTGAGCAGCCTGATGTTATGGCCGATCTGAAGCTCCTGCATAAATGGTACCAAGATGGCATCATCAACCCAGATGCTCCGACTAAAACAGAGAATGAAAAAGGCAGACCATTCTTTGCAGCTCAGGCATTTCCGGGTGCAGAAGTAAGCTGGCAAATCAATGATGCTGTTGAAAAATATGATATGGTTCAACACTTTGGCCCTATTTATACAACAAGCACAATCCAAGGCTCCTTGAATGCGATTTCTGCGAATTCGAAATATAAGAAAGAAGCATTGAAGTACCTCGAATTAGTCAACACTGATCCAAAACTACGCAATATGCTTGCATTCGGCGAGCTAGACGTAGATTACAAAAATGTGGATGGCGAAAAGGTTATCGAGCGTACTTCTGATACTTGGCCGCTGGCTGCATACTCCCAAGGTACATTCTTTAATCTAGCAGTTACCAAAGGTGCTCCTGAGGATCAATGGGATCAAGTTAAAAAGCTGAATGACGCAGCGACATCCTCCACTGTGCTAGGTTTCGCACTGGACATCAGCAATCTTCAGACTGAAGTAGCAAATTGCCAGTCCGTATGGGATAAATACAAATATGAACTCATTACAGGCGCATCCGATCCGGAAAAAATGATTCCGAAAATTACTGCTGAATTAAAGTCCGCTGGCATGGACACGATTATGAAAGCGGCTCAAGAGCAAATCAATAACTACTTCAAGTAAGTTAAGCAAGTTGAATAAGCATCCCATATTGAGACACTCTGTATGGGATGCTTATTTCTTGCTATCTATGAAGCTTCGCTTAATCATGATAAAGTGGTATGGAAACCACTTGCTTTAAGGCGAGCTGCTGCAATTGAGGTGCCATATGAGCTCTTTTTTACAAATTAAAATTTATCGTTACAAGTTTATTGCCTATGTCGTCTTTGTCGTAACTATCGGACTCGCCCTTGGCATTCTGACCTGTGTCATGCTGCTGAATCAGTGGGTTGGTGATGCTCGTTTAGAGGCTGCAAATGCGTTCGCAGGTGTAGAGAATGAGCTGCAGTACGATGCTGACCGAATTGAGGCTTACATGCAGCGTATATACTCCAATCATAGTCTAATGGAAGATGCTCGCAGCTTTTTGAACAGCAGCGTTGAAGGCTATTTAACCAATAGTCTGCAAAACAGCGAGTTCTCACAGCCGTTGGTATCCTTCCCAGAGGATATTAAAACCTACCTGTACAGCTGGGCGCAGGGTGAAATTACGCAGGTTAGTTTGCATACCAATCAGTATAGCAATGTTGTACGCTTTAACGAAAACGGAATTGCAAGCTTCATATTCGGTCTTCCAAATACAGACGAAGCTTTTCACGATACGATTCAAAAAGGCTTCGTATATCGCAAGAAACTATCGGATACATCACTGGGCTCTAAGGAATTAGGGGAGCTGCGCTTCTTGGTCAGCAGTGATCAAGTCTTTAAATCTATACAAAATTATCGATTGGGAAAAGCTGCTGCAGTCAGCACTTCTGGTGAGGTCTACCTTATCGGCAGCGGGCAGGATCAGAACTTAGAGGAATTATCGCGTCTCGCGGCGGCGAATGGACGCAGTCATGGCGTTATTTCGCAGGGCTTGTTCAAGCATATCTTTTATATTACCTTTCCATCCACCAAGTTCAATTTCAAGTTCGTTAGCATCGTTGATTTATCCATGCTGATTAAACAGCATGCCAGAATGCTGATTACCATCTTTCTGATCGTATTAACGACCATGATAAGTGTACTACTGCTTATTGTGTATAATATGCGGGATGATTTCCGCTTCCTGCACCGCATTATTCAATCGATTGGGCGCGTGAAATCAGCTAATTTCACACCTAATCGCCCTGCCCGTTATCGTCGAAATGAATACGGCATGATTGCAAGGGAACTAGATGATATGATTGAGCAGTTAGATAAGCATATCCGCAATGAATATTTACTTAAACTAAAACAGCAAGAAACTGAGATGAAAGCGCTTCAAAATCAAATCAATCCTCATTTCCTTTATAATACGTTAGAGGTCATCCGCTCCACTGCTTTGGTTAATCAGGACAGAGATACCGCTGATGCCATTGCTACCTTAGGGGCGCTCTATCGCGAAATCGTCAAGAAGGAAAATATTATTTCGATTGCAAGTGAGCTGGAATTGCTGCAAAAATACTTGGAAATTATGGAGTTTAAATATCCAGAACGTTTTTTTTATCAGGTCAATGTAGATCCTGCGCTGCTCTCGATTCCTACCGTGAAATTCTGGATGCAGCCTTTGGCTGAAAACTTTTTCATCCACGGCTTTAGCGCTAGCAATGAGTTTAACTTGTATATCGTTAATGGCTGGGAAGCTGAAGATTATTATGTATTGGAATTTGTGGATAATGGTCGCGGTATTGGGGCGGAGCGTTTAAATGCAGTGCGAAGTACACTGTCCAACCAGGATGATACTTCTTCCGAGAGTATCGGTTTGCGCAACGTCTACACGAGGCTGCACTTCTTTTACGGGAAAAGCTTTTATATAGAGATTGGAAATAATGAGGAAGCTGGAGTTAAGATTTCTGTACGGATTCCAAAAGAGGTGATTGAACATGTACAAACTGCTGATAATGGATGACGAACCACAGATTTTGGAGGGGATGAAGCGAATCCTCGACTGGAAACAATATGGCTTCAGTCGGATAGATACGTGCGAATCTACGGAAGCCGCCATGTCCAAGGTTGTAGACCTGCTGCCTGATGTCGCTATTTTTGATGTCTGTGTTGGCAAGGATCTTGGTTATGAAACGATTCATAGACTTAATGAGCTACAAATCCCTACCAAATATGTGATTATGAGCGGCTATAGTGAATTCAAGTATGCCCAAGAAGCCATTCGCTGTGGTGTGAAAGACTATCTGCTTAAGCCTTTGGATCGTACAAAGCTGCAGCAAGTGATTGAGAAAATTATTGTTGAAGATCTCCATGGTACGATAGGTAATGCTAGCTGCGAGAGCCTGAACAAGGACCCGGTACTCGGTGTAAGCTATGACAGCTTATCCAAGCTGGTCAACCGCATTTTGCTCATGATCAAGACGGAGTATGCTCAGAATATTACTTTAAAATCAGTGGCAGAACGTTTCCAGATGAACAGTACCTATCTTGGACAATTATTTCTTAAAGAATCCGATATGAAATTTTCAGAATATCTAATGGCTTACCGTATGCTGCTTGCTCAAGAACGAATTCAATCGACAGATGAGAAGATTTCTTCTATCGCGCTTTCCGTCGGCTACAACAATCTCAATTATTTTTATACACATTTTCAAAGCTTTTTCGGAAAGTCTCCCTCTGATCTGCGGGGAAAAGGTTAACAACGAACTCGGCAGAAAGGCGGATATCGATGCAAAAGCGCTCTAGATACAGATATATCTTCATTACATTCAGTATTATACTGCTGCTCACAGCATATACAACCGGTTGCTCCCGTCAAGCTAGCAAAAACAACATTGATAAATATCATGGGGACACGGTAAATCTGATCTATTACACAATTGGAGAGCCTGACAAAGATCTGAAGCTCGTAAACGATAAAATCAATGAAATTATGGCTCGTAAAATTGGCGTGACCATCACCTATATTAAGGTTGGTTGGCAGGAGTATGAGGATCGGCTGAACACGCTCATATCCGCAGGAAGCCAGTTCGACATTGCTTTTGCCCCCAATTATGCAACTACCGCTATGCGCGGTGCATGGCTGAAACTTGATGACTACCTTTTGAGTCTAGGCAAGGATTTGTACGACACGATTGACCCCACCTTCTGGCAAGGGGTACGAATGAATGATGGAGGCATTTATGGTGTACCGACCAATAAAGAGCTGGCTGTACGTGATCATTGGATGTATCCTGCTTCGATCATTAAGAAGTACAATATCGACATTACCAAATACAATACGCTGGAATCGCTAGAACCATTGCTCCGGATGATTCAACAGAATGAACCAACCTATATACCAATGGAATTGGATCGGGATTCACAAAATTTCTTTGCTCTCTATGGCTACGAGTATATTTTGAATCATAAAGTTCCGTTAATGGTGAAATCACTGGACCCTAACTCTAAGGTCGTGAATATTTTTGAAACGAAGGAAGCCCGGCAGACATTAGACACATTGCGGCGTTATTATAAAGAGGGCTTCATTAACCAGGATGCTGCACTGCGGGAGCCTGGCGGTCTTAAGCGTGGGGATCAGGTATTCTGGAAATCCTCAGGCGGCGGCCCACTCTCGGATACGAATTGGAGTAAGGATCGCGGGTACAAGGTTGTATCGAATCCTGTAACCCCTAGTGTCGTCACTACGGAATCCGTCCGTGGAGGAATCATGGCTATTAATGCCAACACCAAGCATCCTATTGAGTCTATTAAGTTCCTGAACCTGCTCAATACAGACCCTGAAATACGAAACCTATTTAACTATGGTATTGAAGGATTGCATTACACGCTAGGTGAACATGGGCAAGCGATCCCCATTCCCGGCAAAGATAGCCAAGGCAACCCGATCCCGGATGCACCAGCGAGCTATGCGGGAGTACAATATACACAGGGTAACTGGTTTATCTTGAAAACTATAGGCGGCGATAACCCGGAACCGCTCGATAAGTGGGATCAATTCCGCAAATACAACGCTGAAGCAATCAAGTCCACCATTCTTGGCTTCACGCCTGATCTATCTAAGCTGACCGCCCAAACCGATAACATCGAGATGATTTGGAAAAAATACTATCCAAGCCTTATGACCGGTACTGTCGATGTTGACACAATCCTACCAAAATTTAATCAGGAGCTAAAACAAGCAGGTATCGAAGAGGTGCGGAAAGAAATACAGAAGCAGTTGGATGAGAAGCGAAACGCAAAGAGGTAAGTGTTATAGTGCCTCCCACAGACTATTTATGAATATGTATATAAGCGGAAAAGGCAGCCTATATCGGCTGCCTTTTATCATTCTACTATTTTACTTGGTAAAACTTACTTTATTTTAACGACTACCTTCCCTTTAGCTCTACCGCTTTCAAGGTATTGAAAGGCTTGCCCTGTATCTTTAAAATCAAACACTTTATCAATAACCGGAATAATGTGACCCTCTTCTATAAACTTCTTAATGATCTTTAATTGCGCTCCGCTTGGTTTCATAAAGAGGAAATGATATCTCGTACCGCTTTTCTTCTCTAGGGCTGTAATTTTACGGCTCACAATGGATAGAACGACCGTCTTCAACCAGCCTAATTTTGCTTCCTTGCCGAATCTGGAGTTGGGCAGGCCGGAGACCGATACTATTTTTCCGTTTGGTTTCAGTACCTGGAATGATTTTTCCAATGCTGTCCCACCTAAGGTATCGTACACCGCGTCATAGCCTGTAAGCATTTCTTCAAAATTCTCTGTTTTATAATTAATGATTTGATCGGCGCCCAGTGAGTTGACCAAATCATAGCCTTTATCACTTGCTGTTGTGGCGACATAAGCGCCCATCAATTTGGCCAGTTGGATAGCAAATGTTCCTACCCCTCCAGATCCTGCATGAATCAAAATCTTTTGCCCTTTTTGAAGGTTCAAAATATCGTAAAAGGCTTGGTATGTCGTAAGTCCGACCAGTGGGATTGACGCCGCTTCTTCAAAATTTAGATTTTCTGGTTTAAGAGAAATATCATCTTCATGAATGGCAATATATTCAGCTAACGTTCCGATCCTGTCTTTGCGAGGTCTTCCATAAACCTCATCACCGGGTTTAAATGTGCTCACGCGTTCACCAACCTTGGTTACTACTCCAGAAAAATCATTTCCGAGAACTAAAGGAAAGTCATACGTTAGCAGTAATTTTACTTTTCCTTCTTTTATTTTGAAATCGATAGGATTTAAGCTCGCCGCATAAATCTCTACTAATACATCATGTTCTCCCATTGTAGGCATTGGTCGTTCCGTCATTATTAAGGGGATATTTTTTCCATATCTCTCTATTGTTATAGCCTTCATTATTATCACTCCTATTAAGATCATTCGTTTAAACATATAAACGTATAGAGCAAAAAAACATTTTTCCAATGGACTAATGAAGCAAACGTTCATTTTATTCCATTGAAGATTGCAAAGATCCGCTACACTGAGCTTCTATAGCCTCAATTAAAGATTTAAGTTGCTCTAATGGTTTGCGGAGAGTCAGGACATAGTAATTTTCTACGCTCTTCTTTTCGTAACTAACATAACCAGACTGTCTTAATACCTTCAAATGATGGGAGACGGCAGGCCGGGACAAGTCAATTTGATCCGCTATAGTATTGACATTAAGTCCAGCTTTATGCTGTGCAAGCAGCAAAATTATGGCTTGACGTTTTTCATCTGTAAGAACATCCAGCAAGGGAATGGAATCTTTAAATTGCTGTACAATCTGTTCAGTATTTTGGCTCATACACTTCACTTCCGTTCATTCGTTTAATTATACAAACCTATTATAACCAACTTTTTGACAAGATCAAATATCTTATACAATACCTATGCTGGCGGAGCAGCGCTGTTATCCGTTCTTATCCGCAAAATCAGTTCTTCATCGATTCCGTTAAATTCGCCATTGCATTGTTAAGCCTCAACCTCTTGTTACTATTAACTTAGTAACCATCAATAAGAAAACAGAGATTAACAAAGAAACTCCACCCCATAATAAAAAGTTAAAGGTAAACATGAACTCAAAATCTTCATCAAACCGCTTAATACTAAAGATGAGGAGTACGATAACTATTCCCGCTAAATAGGCAACTAAAAGACCCAATGCTGAGTAATTTAAGCTTCTTCTTAATTGCTGTTTTTTCATTAGCCACCCCATTATATTATTCCTTCTAACCACGAAGCCCACGCTTTATATAAGAATGCTTTATTTAATATACAATTATAAAAACGTATGTATTTCAAGCATTTTTAGTTTCTTTTTGCAGTTGGAAACTCCACAATTTGAATGCTGAATAGATCCAAAACCGCAAAAACTGCCAAAGCAAATCCGCTATTCCATAACGCATGAATCCAATTTTCTTCAAACTTCTTCTTGCATTCATCAATAATAGTTTGGTTAATAATAATAGGATTTGTTACAACCATCTCTGAGTAGAGATGATCAGTTAAATCCAACTTATCAACCATCCATTGCAGCCCTGCCAGGATTCCCTTATCATTTTCCAATGTAGCCTTCTGATGTGAGTCAACCCAGTTAAGCAGCTGATCTTTTCGCTCCTGAGTCATCTCCACAGTAACAATGAACATAAAACCACTCTTTTACCGTTTAGTTTAAAAATCCATTAGACTTCATTATAAGTCCCATTAGCTAAATGGTATTTAGCGACTGGGTTCTTCTATTTCTTTCGAACAGGAAAACAAATATATATCCTAATCATTTAAACCCTTTCCATCCAGAATTTGCTGCTTATATTTTTCAACCCTTGACTCGCGAGTTTTGGATTGTTTAGGTTCAGAAAAATAAAAAATGTACGCTCTTTGCCGTCCCGGCGTCAATGCTTCAAAAGCAGTTTTCAAGGCAGGCATTTCATCTAATTTGTTTTGAAATTCATCAGGAATTATGTATTCTGTATTCTTTTTGAAAACCACTTCTAAACCGGCTTGTTCAACTTCAATGGCTTCATTAATATAGGATTTCAGGATAGCTTCCATTTCAACTATTTCTTGAACGCTGGTGAACCGAATTTGGCGCGCCGCCTGTACATTTTCTGTTTGTTGGATTAGGATGCCATTGGGATCTTTTAACAAGGCGCCTTTGTGAAACAGAAGTGCGCAATATTCTTTAAATCCGTGGATTAAAACTATGTTTTTATTCTGAAACGTGTAACAAGGATGCATCCACTTATATTCTTCGGTCAGCTCACAGTCCAGTACAATATTTCTCAACTTTTTATATTCTTCTTTCCACTTTTTAGATTTACCTATAAATCCATCAACCTTAAGATTCAGTCCACTATTTGTCATCAAGGAGTACCCCTCTACATCAAATTACTATTATGTTTTTGATAATAAGCAGATCATTAATAAATCCACTGGATTGCTTGCCGCTCCAAGCTGATGGACACTGACTAATACCGTGTCATCACTTTTTCATCAGTTGCACATAGGTTCCATTGTACTGCATTTTTATGGATTGTACAGTTTGCATACAAACTCTATTACAAATTACATTTTTATCATAACAATTTCATTGTATACAACCAAATTTATAGATATACCCTCACAAGATATTACCATGCCAGTTGGCTCACTCATGATGGCTACTATTACTTGCTGTTCGCCTCATTTTTGTGATGTTGGACAATCGTTCTCATTGTTTTATGAAAGCAGCCGATTTTCACATTTTGGCACTTTACACAAACAGAATAAAAGGCATCCGGAATATTCCGAAAGCCTCTCCATTCATTCCTCTTATGCCTAACATCGAATGAGCATACTGGCGATATTCATCTTAGTTTATTTTTTCGGCGAACATTGCGATTAGGACCGGATAAGCTTCACATCGCTCCACGATATGCTTAGCCACCGTACGCATTCCCTATGGTCATACCGATCAAGCAGAACAATTAGTTCTAGAAGTTATAGCGTTCAACCTTCCCTACTCGTATAACTTGAGGAATGTATTCAATCTATATTTCTTGGTACGAAACATACGTTAGAAAAACTGAGGCCATCATCCATATCTTCGCCATCAAGGGTTTGTAATAAATGATACTGAGCAATTTCTCTCTCATTTATCTCAACATTCAATGTGGTTTGAACAAAATATATTGGATCGTCCCATCGATAATTAATAACTAGGGCTATTCTCTCATTTGAAAGCTTTGTCGAAGTTGAGATATCATTACTGTTAAATGCCTCAACAAATTCTTCAGGTTCATCACTAAGCCAAGAGTTTACATATACCCAGAATCCCTCATGTGCTTTTTCAAAAGAATTGTATTGCTTAGCGAACTTCTCCAATTCAACAGCGTTCATATTTTCCCCCGACATCTCAACAAGTAAGCAGTATCACATCAAACTGCTCATTGTTTTTTTAACTATTTACCCATTAACTCAAACTGTCGTTCACAGTTAAACTATCTTTTATTTAAAAATAGCAGTCTTTTAGCCAAATAATCCTTTTCTATTGTTTTATTCACTAGACCATATTTATTTGTTTCATATAGCTTATCGGTTTCTACTGTAAGGATAGTTATGGGTTTATCTAATGTGGTAATTCCTTGTTGAATACTTATTAATAAATTTGAATGTACTTTGTTTGACTTTCTCAGAGGTTCAGAGTTTGAATGAATGGTTTCTCCCTTAATATTAATTCTCCCTTCCTCATTACGCCACCATCTAAATGTTTCGATTGCGGAAAGTGACCAATTTAGGTATTCTATCCACCCATCTCCGTGTTCTAGAAAATAAATGATCTCATCACTAGGTCCCGGATCAAATAAAGCATCTGCAGACCATTCTCCTACTATTTCATCCATACTTTTAAACCTCCATAATTATCAATTCTATCTCAAGTCGTTATGTAAGATTAGGAGGGTCAAAAATCATCATGCTTAAACTAAAAAAAAGTATAAAGGATACAAAACTGAACAAAACGAACTGTGATTTTCTTATCTTTATTTTTCTGAAAATTGTTCGATTGCTAAATATTAAAATAGCTAGAAATGAAGTTAATAATAAAATAGTTATGGGTAGGAGGACGATTATTACATCTTCTTCTCCTCTCATATCAGAACCGTTATGTAATCCGAAAAAATAACCTATTACATATATACATGATGCACTGATTTTTATAATGTATGGAAACATCTGCGCTAAAAATGAATTAATGATTCCACCTAGTATTAGATATAGTGTTTTCAATTACACACCTCCATAATTTTCTAAGAACTCCTTTCTTTAATTTTGAAAACCATAACTGTATAGACGTTAGATATCCAAAAATGTTTTAATTTATGGTATATCATCCAAAATAAACATTTTCATCCCAACTAAGCTGCTCGTAAACGCAACGAGGCTGCCGATTTATACCGGCAGCCTCGTTTTAATGATTAATAAGTTATATTTGATTGAGAATAACAGGTCTAATCCCAGTGGTTATAGATTATCTCACCTACTGTCATAGGCACCTATCGCCCCTCTAATTCAAATATGACATATATTCGAAAGCAGTTGTGCCATATACACTTTTAAAATGTTTATTTAAATGGGTTAAATCCACAAAACCGCATGCAGCCACTGCAGAGTAAATATCTCTATTTTTTTCGATCAACTGTTTAGCAAGTTCGATTTTGCAGTTAAGAAAGTATTGATACGGTGAAATACCAGTATTCTCCTTGAAAAAGCGAATAAACTTAAACTTTGATAAATGAAGTTCATTACAAATCTCATCAAGTTTCAATACCTGTTCCAGATTGGCATGAAGCATATTCTTTGCCTTGTGAATTAGTGCGGTATCCTTCTTGTTGTCAGTCGAAAACTTCGTTTGGACGAGGCTATCAGTGAGGGATACGAATAATTCACTGCAAATGGCCTCGTCTTTTCCGCTCAATATTGCGTAGGAAAGATTTAATATCCCTTGTTTTAGTCGATCATCATACACAACAGGTTTAGGAAAACGTACGATATCCTTTTTCTCAATAACCTCCAAAAACAATTGCGGATCAATATAGATCATAACATAATCCAGACCTGTCTTATCCTGCGCCATTCCATCATGAGCCTGCTCCGGATTAAAAAACATAACACCATTCTGGTGGGATAATTGTAAAGTGCCATCCAAATTATATTTTTGGATTCCACGTAAAGTTACACCCATGGCATACTCTTGGTGAGCGTGCTTTTTATACGTAAAATCAGTCATATTCGCTGACAGCACCGTAATACCCGCTGATTTTCGATAAATAAATTTGTTCATTCCATTCACCTCTTCATCACTTGCCTACATCCAGATCATGATTGCAGCGTAAGCGAGAGATAACGCCATCAATACATTAAATATCTTATTATACTTTTGTAAAAGCGCTTTGAAGATCGAACCAAAGAGAACCCATGTCATAAATGCCAAAAAACCAATTAATGTGATAGCTAAAATACTTAATGAGACTGCAGAACTTGTGCTATAGCTAGCCATAATGAAGGTTGGAATCACAGTCAATGTAAATAATACTACCTTTGGATTTAAAAACTGCATAAGAAACCCTGACAAGAAAGTAGCCGTTTGGTTTAATGCTCCGTTTGATGCATCCATTTTGTAAATTTGATAAACAAGATAAAACATATAACCACTTCCAATGATCTGCATCACAATGATTATTTTCGGTATAATCGTTATGAGAATCGTGTTCAGCAAAGCAGAAATAACAAGTAATGAGGCAAAACCAATTGTTGCTCCAAACGAATATTTCATTGCCTTTTTTACACCGAAATTATGCACCGTGGATAATATGACGATATTGGTAGGTCCAGGTGTAAACGTAGCAATCGTACAGTAAATCAAAAAAGATGTAAAATCCATGAGAATACTCCTTTCAAGCTCTTCTCATAGCCTACATCTTAAAATGAAATTCCTATAGTATATTATTGCAGAACTAACGTTTATTTCGCTATGGTTCTATGTGGCAAATATTTTGGGGCTTCATTGAATAGAACAAAGTTAGGTCTGAACTTGTTTATATCCAACCAATATGAAAAATCATATTTCCCTAATCTTATTGAACTATCCTGCCGATTGGCTTAAAAGAACAGAAATGAAGTTGACTTACGATTTGAAGATGGAGTCGATACTCTCTCTATCGTAATCTAATATCCAGTGATTATAATTTATGTAAAGTTCTTGGAGAGGTGCCGTTGTGTTAGAAGCAATATCTAAACCTCTGTCGTCATATAAATAAAAAATCGTATTACGAGTTGTATTCACGAAAAATATTCTATGATACGCGAAGAGAAACACTGCAGGCTTAATATCTGATGTTTTGCAACTCAGTACATAACGGAACCTTACCCATCCATCTTCCTCTTCATCAGATCCTATAATGCTGTTACAATTAAGTTTTTTTAAAGTTTCCTTGCTTTTAACGCCTTTTTTAAAAAATTTTATCTTGTGAGGCTTACTCTTCCTTCTAAAACTAAGAAATAAAACAATAAATATTTCATCACTTTCACTGTGCGTTTCTTTAAATAGTTGAGTAGTACGATAGAGAACTTGGTCTCTGTATTTTTCATCAGAAACCAAAGGATCCGGGTCACCGATCTCAAATCGAATGCCTACATCCGCGTTATAAAATAGAGGGGATTCCAATTTGAGTCCTAGAAACTTATCATTGAGATAATGATCAAGTGATGCTGACACTCATTTCCCATCCTTTCCCCGAAAAGTACTATAGTATTTGACTTCTTAGGTTCCAAGACTCTTCTGCCAAATCAAGCAGTATCTGAGCTACTAACAACTGATGACTTGATTTTTCTTTTTTGTTTATTTTATCGTCTACTTCTAAATTACTAAGCATCTTATCAATAACCATGATAAACCTAAGCGATGCGGTCGCAGTAAAACCGAAACGGGCAAGCTTGAAATCCCCGTCCCATCCCTCATCCCTGAGTCCTTGCATATAGTTTAGAAATAATTCTTCCTTATACTCTGCTACCTTGTTAACGGGAACTTTCTTTTTTAATAACGCATATCCAAACATTCGACCAAGCTCTTCCCCTACACCTGAAATACTTGCAAACTGCCAATCAATCGCTATTAATGAATCATTTCCATTCAATTGCTCTATAAAAATGTTATCCCAGTGTACGTCTTGATGGGCAAATACACGAGGCAGTAATTCTAATGTCTCCAGCAAGCTGTTTACTCGGTCTCTAGTGATACGATAAAGCTCCCACATAGTGCTCTTATCATTAAAATCAATCAAGCAAGAATCCCAAATAACTTTTTGCTCCTCAATGGGTTTAGCATAAGCAGTACACACCTCAACCCAAGAACGCATCCAATTGTGGCATAAAAAAGATTCAGTTGGGAGAGGTGTCCCTGTTATGTATGCGCCATTGTATTTGCCAAGTAAATAGGATATTTTACACATGTGCTTGAATGACCATTCACTTTGGACATTTTCAATAGCTATATCCTCGAGACAGATCGAGACATTTTCATCCGGATGCTCTTCTACTGTATAGCATAAGGGAGCCCTTATACCAAGTGGCAATTGATTCAGAATCCCTGAATTATAAACCAGAGCTTCACGTTTCCAGTAGTAGTAGTGATTGACTTGATTACGCATAGGATCAGGTTTTAATATCTTGAGTATCATTGTATAATTTTGCTTTCTATCGTTGTCCAGAGCTATACAAGATACCCTATAAACCGAACTTTCTTCCTTGTTTTTTCCAAGAGGGCTGAAATTCCACGATAATAACTGTAAATTTTGAGAAGCTACAACTCGCCGTAATAGTGACTGTAAGTAATCAGGGTCAATTTTAATATCTTTTTCCGTTTTTGCGGTTATCATTATGAACAGACCTCTGTTTCTTCAAAATATATACATTTAAAATACGTGAAACGGTCCACGATTCCATCCTGACAATTGCGTTAACTTCCAGCTTACTTAATGAAAATGGAAGCAGTCGCCATATGAACTGCTCCTTATTTGTTAAACTATCTTACCTTGTTAGCGTAATACCGTTATTATAATGACTTCAGTAGTTCTTTTAAATCATCCGTATTATTGCTTGTCAAAATTGGAATATATTTAGTTATTTTTTCAACATCCCAGTTCCACCACTTCAAAGTATTGAGAATATCAATAGTCTCCTGGTCAAATCTATTACGGATTAATTTTGCTGGGTTACCTCCAACAATGGAATAAGACGGAACATCTTTAGTTACAACTGCGTTTGTTGCGATTATCGCACCATCACCAATATGAATCCCCGGCATAATTGTAGCATTATAGCCTATCCAAACATCGTTCCCTATAACTGTATCCCCTTTGAAACCACCACTTAGATTCTTTAGGCCGGCTTCCCACTCTCCTCCAAATGCCCCAAAAGGAAAGGTTGTAAACGAGTTTGTATTATGATTCCCACCATTCATAATAAATTTGACGCTTGATGCTATAGCGCAAAATTTTCCGATTTTCAGCTTATCACCGATAAAATCAAAATGATAAAGAACGTTTTTCTCAAAGCCTAACGGATCATTATTATCGTCATAATAGGTGTAATCTCCAACTTCAATATTTGGATTAACCACTATATTTTTAAGAAAACATAAGCTTCTGATATCCTTCATTGGGAAAACACTTTTTATATCTGGACCAATCAATTAGCGACACTCCTAAAATATATTTTTTTGACTTCAACAACTTTATTCTCTTTTTTATTAACATTTTATTTTTCATTTGATCCTTCAGTTAGTTTAATAGCCGCAGCGGTTACTAATCAATAAAATACCAAAAAAAGAAAAAAATTGGCTTATGTCTACTTTCTAAGTATTTCCTTACCTATCTGGTTTCGGATTTATTTCTAACCTTTTAAGCTTTCTGCCGCTTTATATCCTGTCTTGGAGGAAAGCCAAACATTCGGGAATACTCTCGACTGAATTGCGAGGGGCTTTCATAGCCTACTCGAAATGCGACATCAGTGGCATCTGTTGACTCGTTTAAAAGCAGGCGACGAGCTTCCTGCAGTCTCAGCTGTTTTTGGAACTGAATTGGGCTCATAGCGGTTACTTCTTTAAAATGCCTATGAAACGAGGAGACACTCATATTCGCTATTTCGGCAAGCTCTTCAATCCGGAAACTGCGATCATAATGATTCATGATCCGCTCAATAACCTCTCTAATATGGTGGACTGAGCTGCCCTCCATTACAATTTGTTTTAAAATATTTCCATTCTCACCTTCCAGCACCCTATACAGAATCTCCTTCGTAAATAATGGAGCAAGAACCGGAATATCTTGGGGATTATCTAACATACGAGCTAATCTGAGCACCGCATCCAGCAAAGTTGATTCCATCTGACTGACAAACATTGCCCGCTTTGAATCTACTTTCGATTTCAATTGTTTTTCGGACTCTTGTAGAACCTCTAAGATTTGGCTTGGTGTAAATTCAAGTTTAAAACCCAGATAAGGCGCGTCGGGAGACGCTTCAGTAACTTGGGCTATGACCGGCAAGTGAACTGATGCAACAAGATAATCAGTCGGACTGTATCTAAAGTGCTCCTGCTCCAACCAGACCTCCTTCGCACCTTGGACAACTATACATAAGGAAGGTTTGTAAACTCCATGCCTAGGTACATTAACATTTGAGATATGGATGAAAAATAAGGATGGAATAGCGGTAGGGTGTACACCGTCTTTTCCAGAATAACGCTTAATGATTTCGGCGAGTTCATTCTGCTGTTTCATGATTATTTCAGACATTGGCCCCTCCAACGACTTTATTTTTATAGTTCAATTATAGACCATATGCATTTGTTACATAAGCGGTAGTGAGAGGATTAGGCAAACATTTGATACGAATGGGATAACTGTCTCTTTTTAATCCAGTGCATAATAAGGTTGTAATCGGTAATAATGGAGGTCTTTCCGTGCAAAAAGTAATTCTAAACAATGGTGTTGAAATGCCTACTCTCGGTTTTGGGGTTTTTCAGATCCCAGATGCAAATGAATGTGAAGAAAGCGTTCATGAAGCTATTAAAGCAGGTTATCGCCTGATTGATACGGCTGCCTCTTATTTAAATGAGGAAGCGGTGGGCAGAGCAATAAAACGCAGTGGCATAGCAAGAGAAGAGTTATTTATCACTACAAAGCTTTGGGTACAGGATACAGGTTATGAGCGCACAAAGAGGGCATTTGAACGATCACTAACAAGATTGCAGCTTGATTATCTGGATTTGTATTTAATTCATCAGCCCTTTGGCGATGTTCATAGCTCTTGGCGCGCTATGGAGGAGCTCTATCGTGAAGGAAAGGTTCGTGCAATTGGCGTAAGTAACTTTCATGAGGATCGGCTAATAGATTTAATTATTCATAATGAAGTTGTTCCTGCCGTAAACCAAGTGGAAACACACCCTTTCAACCAGCAAATCGAAAATGCAGCCTTCATGAAAGAGAACAATGTTCAGATCGAGTCTTGGGCGCCATTTGCTGAAGGGAAAAATAACTTGTTTCAAAATGAATTATTGGTAGCTATAGCCGAAAAGCATAATAAATCCGTTGCTCAGGTAGTTTTGCGTTGGCTAACACAAAGAGAAGTCGTTGTCATTCCAAAGTCGGCTCGTAAAGAAAGAATTATAGAAAACTTCAATATCTTTGATTTCGAATTAGACCCTAAAGATATGGAGTCAATTGCTTCATTAGATACAAAACAGAGCCAGTTCTTTTCACATCGGGACCCAGAAATGGTGAAATGGATCGGTACCCGGAAACTCGATATCTAACTATCTTCGGAAGGGAGAAGGAGGATCAGAGATTGCTCGCACGATTTAAAAAATTGTTCGAAATTAAAGGGTATCGTTTATTCGTCATCTGCATGCTAATGATAGGGATAGGAATATCGATTACAACGCCTTATCTAGCTCTCTATTTCACAGAAGATTTAGGAATGAGCACTGGGGCGTTCGGCGTGTTCATGGCAGTAAGTTCATTAAGCGGTATCTTGGTGAACACGCTCATTGCCAAACGTTCGGATAGCGGTCTAGACCGGAAATGGATATTGATTGCAGCAATGCTTTTGTCTGCTTTGGTGTATGCTGCGTATTTGACATTCGATAATTTCTTTATTCTGCTGATTGTGGTCAGTATATTGAGTGGATTTGGCGCTGCCTCCATACCGCAAATTTATGCTTATGCACAGGAATCTGCCAATGAAAGCAAATCCGATGACAAAACGTTAGCGATATCTGCATTACGCTCTCTAATTTCTCTGGGATTTCTAATTGGACCATTGGCAGGGACTCTTCTTTTGGCGGCGACTGGGTATAGAGGTCTCTTTCTGGTGACATCCACCATCTATCTTACGACAGCATCTCTTATATTCCTGTTTCTTTCAAGCCGGAAAGCAAATCCAAAAAAAACCGGGTTGAGCAACACAGTCGGTACCTCTTTGCTCATTAACAGGCAGATCAGGCTGCCGTTTATCGCTTTTATTCTTCTGTTCACGGTTAACGCGATGAATTTAATCAACACGCCGCTCTTTATTGTGAACGAGCTTAAAGGCACACATACGGATGTCGGGTTAGTGGTCGGTATTTGTGCCGGCTTTGAAATTCCTATCATGCTGATCTTGGGTGCGTATGGTAGAAAGATATCAAATCACACTCTTTTAATGTTTGGCAGCATTATTGCTATTTTCTATTTCGTCACCTTAGGTGTTTCGAACGATCCGATTCAACTGATTATAGCGCAGCTTATGCAGGCAACGTTTGTGGCAATCGTGATGGGCAATGGACTTAGCTATTTCACGAATATGATGCCTGATTCACCGGGAGTAGCTACAACGCTATATACCAACGCCTCCACTATTGGTAGGCTGGCAGGAACGCTCGGCAGTGGTATCATTGCCCAGTTTACAGGATTTCGATCGGTGTATTGGATTTGTCTGGTGATTGTGATTTTATCATTAGTCTTGTTATGGCGAACAAAATCAGAAGTAGGAGAAGAAGTTCGGTTATCAATTTGAGACCTACAGCTTGTACTGTTTTGACGTCGGTCCTTATAACTCATAACGCTGCTCAATTGAACTAGCTTGCCTGTTAATTAAATAAAATGAGCAGGCCACCGCAGCGCCTGCTCATTGTAATTCTTACTCATGTACAAATCATTTAAAAGAAACTCCACTACGAAAAACAAAGTTTCTGTTAAACGGCAGCTAAAGTTATTTTTCAGTTTTCTCTGATTCGTAGTCGTCTACGATTATATTAATAATTTTATATGATTCGTCTGCAATAGCTTTGTTAGTATTTTTATTACCATTGTAGGTTATTAACGCCTTCCATAACGCCCATCCTCTTGCTCGGTTCCAAGTTCCATCATCCATATTTAATACACTTTTGAATATCTTTCTACTCTCTTCATCAAAAAATGTCCAAGCCATTGCAGCATCACAAGCCGGATCACCAACGCCCAATATACCGAAATCAATGACTGCATAAAGTTTTCCGTCTTGAATGAGTATATTTCCTGGTGCAATATCACCATGAACCCAAACCGGCTCCATTTCCCATTTAGAATCAAGGGCCGATTCCCAAATTTCTTTTAATACCTGTTCATTAAAAACATCTTTATTATTCTCAATTGCATATCTCGACTCTTCATCGTATACAGCTATAGATCCGCCTCTATAGAAATTATGCTCCCCAGCTAAAGGACCTTCACTTGAGTCAATCGATTGTAATTCAATTAAAAAAGAACCCAAGTCTATTGCCAATTGGTTAAGATCATTTAAATTTTCCTGAGACAATGTCTCTCCTTCCAACCATTTGTTGATTGACCATGGCCAAGGATATTCTTCACTAGGATTCCCCTTAGCTATTGGCATGGAAATGGGTAAAGAAAGTTTTTTTGATAACAATGGCAGCCACTTTTGCTCTTTCTCCACTTGAGGTGCATAGGATACTGCACTTGGCAATCTTACACTCATATGTTCACCTAAATGAAAAGTTCTATTATCATTCCCACTAAATTTTACAGGTCTGATTTCTAACTCAGACCATTCTGGGAATTGTTCATTTATTAAGCTTACAACAACATCAACATTTATATTTTTCATTAATTACCTCTCTAACATTTCAAATTTTTTAGGAGTTTAAATTTTATTTTTAAATAAGCGCACTAACATGTTTATCAATCTCTATTCTTCCGTTAGCTTAACCAGGCTATGTATTTTGATGGTCCTTGTGAAGAAAATTCACATACTCATCCTTCGTTAAACCGAACAAGATGGAATCATGATATTTTCCGTTTATGTAAAACACTTGACGCCTGATTCCTTCTTGAACACACCCTACTTTTCTAAGCATACTAGCCGATGGCTCATTTCCTTCAAGAACATAATCATTGAATTTATTTAGTCTACGCTCGAAGAAAGCGTATCTTAGGAGCATGTGAACTGCCCTGGTTCCATATCCTTTACCTCGGTAGAGTTTATCAATCACGATGCCTATGCTAAATGTTCCATTCCTCTCGTCAATGCTATTTAAATTAATACCGCCTACACTTACACCATTCAGGTCTTCAATGGTAAACATAATTCTACTGTTCGTTGATGAAAAGTCCGTATTTTCCTCAACAAATCTTTTTGCTTCAGAAATTGTAGGCGGCAATTCTATTGTACATTCTAACAATCGACGCGCAGGAGTGTCATATCCACTTACATAACAGCTTTCCCAATCTTCTAGTGAAATTCCCCGCAATCGTATAGCTTCGTCTTGCCAAAAGTAAGTGCTGTAGTCTATTTCTTGCACAGAAACACCTCCACTTAATGAATAATTGTTATAATTATAACTAGTAAATTCAATGCGTAGTTAGTAATTTTCGGTTATAACTAATTTGCCCGTTAGCTAAAAAAAAAGCAGGCTACCGCAGCGCCTGCTCATTCTTCTATGCTATTCAATCACCATATCTGTTAGATTAACGAGCTAATTATACAAACAGCTATTCTTCTCGTTTTACTTTTTTTCGTCGAGAAAGTGATATTCCCCCAAAGCCACTGATGACAGCAATGTAAAAACCTATATCATACCACCAGCCAGAGTTGTAAATTTCATATACTCTAATATCGTGATTGAAAATGCCAATAATAATTGAAATAGGAGCAACCCAGCCATGCCATATCCCCCAGAAAAAACCTGCAGGATTTTGAGCATTATTTACGCCGTCTCCAGGTACACAGCCCGTTAATGAAAGAACCGTAAAAGTCATTAGTACCATTATTAATAAATACCTTTTTTTCATATCTCGTCACCGTCCAATAACAATTTTAACGAAGCAAGTTTGTAGAATATAAAATTTCCTTTCTATACTATGGAGACTAATCTCAAAATATTCTACAATTTCTTTTCCCTATATTGATCATGCTGCCAAACTTTAAATATCTGAGATGTCCTCGCCTTCAATGCGCTCCCTACTTCAATGGGCTCTCGCCACGCTACATGTTATACCAATACATCGGATGCTCTGCGATTTGATCAAATCCAAGTTTATTTGCAAGAGATATCGATGCTTGATTATCTGAATGACAACTCCAGTTTGGTAGTAGTCTTTTACTACGACACTCATTGATAAACTCGATACCAACTTTTGTCGCGAGCCCTCTACATTTATGTTCCTCAATTGTAATAATATCAATCTCAGCAAAACCTCCGCCAACGTAAGGAGATGAACAAACGCTTATGATTTTATTCTCTTTTGTAATAAAATGTCCGATGCCGCGCTCATTAAAATGCTCGTTGGAATCCCACACTAGCTTATAGTATGTGTAGAAATCCTCGCGATATCTATTCGAGATATCTTCGTTTAGTACTTCATATTTCAGTCCTTCATCGATATTTATATGTATGTCTTTACTGTTTTCAATAAACTTTTGATCATTAAATCGGAAATAAGTACGTTTTATTTTATTTGCATGTTCTAGTTGATATTTATGGAAAGCTATTTCCCATTCGTCTGTGAACATCGCCAGTGCATAGAACCCAATGTGGTTGTCTTTATGATTTAGAAAGTTAGCTACAGCGTCATTAAATGTGCAATCTGAGGCATTACCAACTAAACAATAAAATCCACCGCAACTTGTAAGAAAAGCAGCAGACGGATCTAATCTACTGTTTACAAATATCCTTCCATTTTGCACATGTTCAATTACAGAAAAGGCAAAGACTGCTTTGTTTTGGATTTTTGAAAACATTGGTAATACTTTAGAAAATTCGTTCCTACTCAACTCGAACATAATCCACCTCATTAAATATGCTTTCAATATTTTTCGATCATAGATTCAGTTACCATTAATTCTGATCTACGCATTCAACAGCCTCATCCTGATTTTCATATGCTATCTTGTACCGTCAGTTAAATCATTTTTTGATTTTGCAAATGTAAAAAGAATATTCAGGAAAAACTTCGTATACATCCTTTTGTTCTAGGAGACAGCTACTATTTCTTATGTATTCATAAACTAATTCTATTGGGTATTTTAAGCTAGACATAAACATTAGATATCCCCCATGCTTTAACAATCTAAAACATGAATCCAGACATTTTTTAAAATCCCCAGTCTCGTGTATAGCAGATCCTATTAATGTCACAAGATCATATTTTTCTATAGGCAAATCCAAATCAAAAATATTTTTGCACAAAACTTCTGAAGGATTCGGATGTCTTTCCTTCTGTTGCCTATACGAGAATATTTCACATATTTCAATGTCTATATCAATACTCGTTAAATTCCCCTTTCCCTTTAACCAATATCCAAGGTAGTCATCCCAATCCCCTGTACCGATACCGACATTGCATACTTGCATTTCATCTGTAATGGGGAATGCTTTTCTAACGTAATCTCTTGTCACCAATTCAGTGTGGATGCAGGGTGGTGATGAGTTCCACTCACCAGCTTCGGGACTTTTGAGTTCAAGATAATAATGAAACAATTTTTCATCCATGTTCATCGAGAATCCCCCTATTTGCATATCATTATATGCTTAATAAAATGAGCAAGCCACCGAAGTCCCTACTCATCCTTTGATTTATTCAACTAACTTCCCTAGTTAGCGCAAGAGAGCCTTATTTATCTGAGAACGTTGTCCAGTCCTGGTCACGCAGTGTCATGCCCTTTTAACGAAAAACATCAATTATCTTATTCAAAACGATGTATTCCAACACAACTATTCCTATGCAAATAAGTATAAAAAACTGAAGTCTTGCTGTGTTAATTCTATCCTTCCAATATTCTCCTCTAAAAAACGAAATTATGTTAGGAGTGAAAGTATGCCTAATAGATTCGTTATAATCATTTTCATCCACAAAGAAAATACGGAACAGAAATTTATATATTGGAATATTTAAAAGAAATAAAACAATAATCATAACCAGTTCAAAAGTCATATTGTTTTCCTCCAAAAATATCTTTACCTTATTTTAAAATATATGAACGTCTTAAGCTGCTCTCAAAGTAAATTAATCTATCAAAATTGGACTAATAAAAAAATCATCACTCGTAGGATTTTCCCAATCATTATTATTTGTATCCAAATCGCTCATTAAAGAAGCTACAAAATGAAGCATATCCTCTTTTGTTTTTACCTCATAAGGGTTTAAGCTCATTGTACTGAATCACCTCAGAAAAAAATCGTAGTTTAACTGTTTTCGTCACTCAATTTTAACACATATTGGAACTATTCTGGCCGTTAGCTTAATAACAAATAAGCAAATAAACTTCCCCGCAGTACCCTGCAGAGAAGTTCTCTCTAATAAAATATCTTCTCATTCCGTTATAGTTGCTGCTTTGTAACATCTCAAATTATTGATTTTTAAAATATTGCACATGCTCAGACACCCACTGGGCAAAGGTGCGTGCTGGGCGGCCAGTGACCTGTTCGACGGTAGGAACCACTGTATACGCAGATTTAGGAGGGTTGGCATGCCAGCCTATTACAAAGTTAATAACATCCTCTTGAGCTCCCATATTCCGCATGCGTTCGCGCGCTTGCTCTTCGGTGAGCTCGACGAATTGGATATCCTTCTCGATTGCAGCACTGATCGTGCGAACCTTTTCTGGTATCGTTAGCACTTCAGGTCCGGTCAACGTATAGATTTTACCTGCATGACCGGTGTTGGTCAGGGCGGTTGCAGCGACACTGCCGATGTCGGCCGGGTGAATCATCGCATCCAAAGAATAAGCAAACGGCTCCTTCACAATGCCTTCCGAGCGAATGGACTCTGCCCAGATAAGTGTATTGGACATAAACTCTGGAGGCGGCTGGAGAAAGGTCCATTCCAGACCGCTCGCTTCCACGGCCTGCTCCACGGGACCGTTCACACCGCTCCACAATACTGTGACTCGCTCTACTCCAGCTTTCTTGGCCAGTTCAACAATTTCGGGTCCAGTCTGCAGCGGGCCAAAACCTTCACTGTTAAAAGTGATTAAGTGCATGCTTGTAACGCCCTTCAGCACGGGCACAAGAGACTCTGGAGAAGCAAGATCGCCATAAACGACCTCAACCTCTTTGGAGAAATTTGCTTTTGCCGGATTGCGCGTCAACGCGCGCACATTATGACCTGTTCGGATAAGTTCTTCAACGATATAGCGACCCACATTTCCGGTCGCTCCTGTTACTAAAACCGTCATGGCTCAGCCTCCTTGATTTCTTTTATCTTGGTGGTTTTTCATTAAACTGATTTGCTTTTTCAAGCTTAATTCCGCATCTGCTAAAGCTTTCTGTTGTCGAATAACTTCATCCAGTTTTGTTTCATAGATTTGAAGTAATTCATCACAATACTCATCTTTTTCGCCGAATTCGTCGTTACCCAGATATTGGCAATACATAATATCTTTTATCTGATCCGTTGTAAGTCCTAAATTAAGATAGAGTTGAATCGTATGAATAACTTCGACAATAGAATCATCAAATTCGCGATAATTATTGTCGAGACGAGAAGCGGTTATCAACCCTTTTTTCTCATAATGTCTTAAGGATCGAATACTAGTGCCGGTCTGTTTCGCTATTTGACTTATTTTCATTTTCATAGCTCAACCTCCTTTCTTTGTATTCTTAGTTCATCATAAAGTATGACACTAGTGTTATAGTCAAGTCCTTTTTAATAAAATGAGCAGTCCACCACAGTGTCTGCTCACATTTTTTATATTTCAACTATTGTGTCCCGTTATCTCAACAACCAATATATCCGTAGCCAGCCTCGTTATATAAATAATTAGAACCCTTCAATACTATTCAGATTGTCTCTCACGTTCCGTCGACTCAAGTACTTCGAGTTTTTGCTCATACTGACGAATTAGGGCTGGATCGGGCCCATTGCGGTGTTTTTCGATGAACGCCTGAAGTGCTTGGCGGTATTGCGAAATGAATTTTGAGTTGGCGGAGTTTGTTGCAAGCTTGGCTTCGGCTTTAATAATTGGTTTCAAATCCTTATTGATTATCCATTTCTTCCCGTATTCTGACTTATCGCTCATGATGAGGAGATTACGTTCGAAACCTGGAACATACTTGGCGACGAAAACTTCACCCTTAGGCGGAATAAGAATGGCATTACGCAGCGGATAAATACTGGCGGACATGGTAGTGAAACTCGCCTCCATATCTTGCCCCTCGGAGGTTTTGAGGACCGCTTCGTACTTCCAAACATATTGATCATTGTAAAGGGAGTTAGTTTCCTCTGCGTAAACAATGATTGCAGTACTTTCCGTTCCAACTGCGTTAAGAAATAATGAATTTATATAATGCGCGACAAAGATGTTGAGAATTGCTGCCAGAAGCCCCAAAGACGGCAGTATGAAAAACCATTTTCCATGATTACGCCATATAGATAAGAAGATCCCCATGGCAAAGCTGAAAAATAAGATTATCAACAATGACCAGAATGGGTGATTCGTCAGGAAATACAATACAGCTGAGATGATATACATGTATTTTACTCACCCCTCATGGTTATACTATGCCAGCCCTATTGTTGTATTCTAATGCGTTCTTGTTTGCCATGACCTTGTTCGACTATCAGCGGCTTCTTATCTAAATAATAATCCCACCCCATTTGCAATTGCATATTTAATGCATATTTAATCAATCGTTCGCCGTTCTTAGGCATATGAGGGTTGAAGTGCCATCTTTCCATCTAAAGAATCTCGATAACAAATATTAATCTAAAAATTCGTTAGATATACTGAAATTTCCTGCTCGTTAGCTTAATAACAAGAATGAGCAAAAAAACCTCCCCGCAGCATCCTGTAGAGAGGTTTATTTTCAGTTTGAATGGATTAGACTTTTGACTCTTTTGGTTCCCTATTGGCTTCGCCAGAAATGCGTTCCGCTTTAAAGTAAATTCAGCGCCTTCAGTAAAGCCCATTCACTGGATTTGAAGCCTTCTATTGAAAAATGAGCATCTGGAAACATCGGGGACAAATGATGGTACCCAGGGTATACATGTAATTCCACTAAGACACCATCAAAGACCAGTTGTTTTGCAAATAATAAGGCTTCATCGATGAATAAATCGATGCTGCCTATACTTATATAAGTGGGTGGCAAACCGGCTAGTGATTTTGCACGCGCAGGCACGTAATATTGACTGACCTCTTCACTACCAGGTTCATGCCCTAAAACAGATTTCCAGCCGAAATAATTGCTTCCTTTTGTCCAAACAAACTCACCCGCATAGGGATGTTCTGGCGCAATACTTGTACGGTCGTCAAGCATTGGATTACGCAGCCTTAGATGATGAATATCAAATTCCTTTTGGTCACGAATGTAAATGGCTAGACCCGCTGCTAATCCTCCACCTGCGCTGCTGCCGGATATGGCCACTTTTTGAGAATCAATCGCTAATTCCTCGGCATGCTCAATACACCATTTAAGGCCCGAATAACAATCCTGTAGCTGACTAGGCTGAGCATGCTCTGGTGCCAAGCGATAATAGACAGATACACAGCAAAAACCATGCTGGGAAGCAAGCGAAGCATTAGCTGTACGATCACCAACCGGACTTCCCATAACCATACCGCCGCCGTGAATAGAATAAAATAATGGCAACTTCTTGTGCTTTGGCTGGATTGGTTTAATGATCTCTATGCGAATATCTGGACCTCCAAAATAACTTGGTACTGTTTTTTCTTCAATAGTAACTGGGAACAACTGCGTAACATCTATTTGCGGCAGCATTTTCGCTTGATTTGTGCGCGATTCTATTAACATTGATTCAGAAAGATCAGTTGTTGGAAATAAATCAACAGCGCTGATAATTTCTTGATCAACTAAATGTCTGCTTCTGTTTTTTTGCTCACTCATGGTTTTTAATTTCCTCGCTTTCTATCTATACACATCATTCATTATGATGTGCTGCTCATCGTTTTATGCACAAATTTGAGCCCTTTCTAACTTTCTTTCGTCAGCTAATTTCCAACTATCATGTACACTCTCACATGCTAAACCTATTTTAAATAATGTAGACAGCTATTCATATGTCAACAACGGCTTAGATTCATTGTTTACACAAAAAAGGCACTAATGAGAAATTCTCACCAGTGCCCTTTATTCTTTATTCATTATGTGAATACACAATTCTCTTAATCGTATCTATCGAGAGGAAATATTCCTTCGAAAGCTGCTCGATACTGCGCTTACTCATAAAAGCATTTCTAATAGCGGCATTTCGCTGATCCAGTAACTGTCTACCACCGCTCAAGCTTCCCCAGTTCTTATATTCCTTTTCTTGCTTAGGAATGTAAAGAGCCTCTCCTTGAACATACTTTTGAATTTCCAAAATTAGCTCTTCAGGCAATATCTTTTTTGCATTAATATATTTCAACTTCGCCCGCTCCTTATTTTGACAATTAAAAATAAGGTGCAAAGCCAAAATATTAGAAAAGCTTATTCAGCGCTATAAAATGTTTCGCCCCACGCAAAGTAACGCTTTTCCAATAACAGGCTTTGCATGAGTGGAAGAAGTACCAGATAATCTTAAGAGATTCTCCATCAGTAAGCACCCCCTTTTCCTAACAAGTATAACATAAATTCAAATGGAGAAGATCCGCATAGAGAAAACGTGAACTAAGCCTTTAACCATACGATAAATCGGCTTGTACTAATTTGATATTGATGTGTGCTTGGAAATAGTAGTAATTATTTTATCCCAGTCATCATAATGAAGTTCATGTCCAGTACCCTCCAATGTCAGTAAAACCGCATCCGGAATTTCATTAGCAAGATTTTCTCCATTTTTATAAGGGATAATGGGATCTTCAGTACCATGTACAATCAGAGTACGTGCAATGATTTCACTCGTCCTAACCAGATAGGATTCCCCACCTGCCAATAAGGCGTGATTCCCCATGCTGGCAATATTGTTGCTTCTAACAAATTCTTTTTCCGCCAATGCGCGAATTATAAGCATCCAATACTCTTATTGCATCATCTGCCATATCTTCAAAAGTATAACCCGGTTGACCAGGCTCGTAAGTTGTTGAACGTCCAACATCTCGGTTATCATAACGAATGATAAAACGTCCTGCATCTGCCAAACGCTGACAAAATTCTTCTTCCCACCATATCAATGAGGATTGAGCACCCATAATTAGCAAGATGGCCGGATGATCTGGCTTTCCGAAACTGTCTGCACATATGTTAATCCCATTTACTTTTATTAGTTGTTGGTTCATATGAAACCCTCCAATGTTTCTTAAAAAATAAAAAACACAGGCCATAGGCCTGTGCGCATACTGTAATCGAAAAAGAATTTGAGAATGAACACAGTATTATGATTACCCTATGGAAGACTATCAGTCTAATCACCGGCTTTATCATAAAAGGTTCATTCCATTTCCTTTGTATCTAGTTTATATGGCATGGAGGTAAGGTTACCCCTATCCCAATGATATAAAACTAAACTAGGTTACCGTGTAGGCAAACTAATCTTCGATTACGATGCACACAAAATAGTCTTAAACCACAAACCAATTCATTGTGCAAAAAGTATCGAAGAATTAGATCAACACACGTAACCCCTCCGTTCGTATAAGTTAAATTTATGCTAACATATGGAAAAGTTATATGTCAAATACTAGGTGGTTTCCTTTGTGTTAACCTTTATCCTAGTTTCATAAAGCTATGATGCCTCTTCCCTTATGTTTTTTGAAACTTTCACAAATTGATTTACATACCCTGCCAAATAAATAGCGCTGCGCCAACAATTTGACGTTTTTTCTACGCTCAGCATTATTGGGCATATGCTTAAAATAGATCGTTTTCTCAAAACGCTAATCATATGGTCAGCCTGTTTTTTGAAACTTTCCTTTAAGTAACCTAAATACTTTTAATGTTTTTTCAGAGAAACCTTGAAAGAAATCACTTAGATATTTTTGGACAAGGAACCGTACCAAACTAAAGAATAGAGAAATAACTATTATAAACACAAATAGTTTTAATCCTGTTTCTATATATACCATTTAGATAACGCCCTCCTATTCAATTATCATTATATACTAATACATCGATTGAACTGGAACATGTCGATAACAACCGCTATCCGGACAGAAACTTTCAATTTCACGTTTGGCCAGACAGTTAGCCATACCTTTTATTGAAGCAGATCCGATTTCCCGACACTGATGCTCCCGTAGCACATAAAAACTGTCAAGACCAAAAATGTTGTTCATTCGGTCACCTGTACAATGAATAATATCATCATTGCAAGGCTCGATCGAAATGGTGCCGACACGTCCTCGTCCATTCGCGCGACAAGAAATCGTACCCCTGACCCCACTGTAAACAAGGCATCATTCAACAATATTCAGCTACCGTTCTCCGTTAGTTGAAAAGGCTACCTCTTATAGCGATAGCGGTAGCCCTTTGTGAATGAATTCTTATTATCCGATAGTTTAGAGAATTAATTTCTTTTTATTAATTTATGAATACTCGAAGGCTTTAAACCAGCTTGAATAAGCAATTTAATATTGAAACCCGACTTCCCATAGCTTAAACGATACCAATAGTAATTTATGTATTCTATCACGGAAAAAACATAAATCAACATACCAAAAAATAGATCTCTTTTATTCTGTGCAAGCATTAACAACAAAATAACAATTATCACAGCCAAAAGAAGATTAATTCTTCTAAGCATGATTAGGATTTTCCGCATTAACAATGATTTCTCTTTACCTAATGATTGAGATCTAAATACCCAATACAGCACACCTTGAATTAATTGCAACACAAGAAATGAAAACGCAAGCAAGCTTGCGAATCCTAAATCTAGATACAGTTTAAATACAACCAAAAAAGAAATAGCCGCAACTAACTCACCCAAAGCTAGATTCAACAGGTATTTTCTTAGTTTTCGCATAAAACTCCTTATAAAGATCACCAATACCAACTATTTTAGATTAATTAAAGTATTCATTTTACAACAGTATCTTGTTAAGCATAACTACCCGTTATCGTAACGATAAGCTACCACGCGGCAGTCCCTTCGGTGTTCAACTAACGTCTCCCATCCATTAGTCATATTCGTTCAGGTAAAGTCCAGGTTGTTATTATCTCTTAACCTGATCACTTTCTCATTGTATTTTTTTAACTTAGCTTCGAAACCGCTTCTATTTTGTTCAAAATCCCTTGTCCATTTATACATCATCTTCAACATCAGGAAGTCTGGCTTATAATGACACTTTTCAATACCAAGATTTTGCTTAAGGAATCTCTTTAGAATTCTTATCCTTCGCGTCCACAATGGAGTATCAAGAAATATGATTGTATCGGCCATTTCATACAAACATTGATAGGACTCTCTATCTGTTCCTTCAAATATCCATGTACCGTGTATATCTATTTCCTTTATAACCTCAATTTGTTCTTCTGCTGAACGTTTATATCGTCCCGTGGGTGTTTGATGATGGACTATGGAGTCAAGTTCATAACAAGGTACACTAACTTTCTGCGATAAGCGTTTAGCCAATGTCGTCTTACCACTAGCTACAACTCCAATAATGAAGATCTTTTTCATTCCTATTCTAGCTCCCTGCATCGAGCATATTTGATTTAAATGACTTCTCTATTGACAACAGGGATTCCTTCTAATGTAATTTTGACAAGATATTGGCCCACGTTATGGAACGAATACTCATTAGCGTAACCTGCCCGTTAGATTAACAGCTGCCGTAGCTGAACTGCAACCCTAAAGATAGACTGTTTAGAAAGAGTAATCATCTTTCGGGTTTTGTCTAGTCAGGGTAATGATCAGAAAGTGCACCTATACCCTCCAGTTCAAATTCGAGAGATACCTCATTATGTTGTAAATAATCCATAGTTGTTTTATCAAGCATATTTTTAAGTACTTGTTTGAAAAATGCTTTTAAAAACGTTCATACTCGACCTAAGCAGGGGGGAAATCCTGATCGAAGGTCTATTTTATGACAAAGCAACTTCCAGTATAGTTCCATATGTAAGATAATACTAGGAGGTTTTAACGCATGACAGAAGCCGTTTTGAAGCTTCGCAACGTGACCAAATCGATTGGCGGACGTAAGATCGTCGACAATCTTAGTTTCGATATACCCGCAGGAGAAGTATTCGGATTTCTCGGACCGAACGGTGCCGGCAAGACGACAACAATACGGATGATTGTTGGCTTGATATCGATGTCGAAGGGCGAGGCCCTAATTAAAGGCGTATCCGTCCGCGAGCACTTCGAGCTTGCCATGACGCATGTAGGAGCGATCGTCGAAAACCCGGAAATGTATAAATTTTTGACCGGTTATCAAAACCTTGTTCATTTTGCCCGTCGGCATAAAGGCATTACGAAGGAACGGATCAATGAGGTCGTTAAGCTTCTTGGACTTCAGAACCGTATTCACGAGAAGGTTAAACGTTACTCTCTCGGCATGAGGCAGCGGCTTGGCGTTGCCCAAGCGATTCTGCATCGTCCATCGTTGCTCATCCTTGATGAGCCGACAAACGGGCTCGACCCTGCAGGCATTCGAGAACTGCGCGATTATTTGCGCAAGCTGACGAGAGAAGAAGGCATCTCCGTCATCGTCTCTTCCCATCTTCTATCCGAAATGGAGCTTATGTGTGACCGGGTTGCGATAATACAAGCCGGCAAGCTCATCGATATTCGCTCGTTGCAGGAAACTCGCGATTCAATACAGTCGAAGATCGTTATCGAAGTCGGCGATTTACTTGCCGCTCAGCAGCTGCTATCCGCTATCTTCGACGCAACCCGCATTACGGTGAAAGGCAATCAGCTCGAAATTGCGGCTGACAAAGCTGCCATCCCCGATATTACAAGGCTGCTTGTAAGCTCGGAGATTGACGTGCTCGGCATTCAAGTGGCGCAGAAGTCGCTTGAAGAACAGTTCTTGGAAATTACCGGAGGTGAGATGGTTGTCTAGTCTGTCTAATCTAATTCGAAACGAAAATATGAAAATATATCGTCGTCCTCGCACATGGCTTATGATCGCCTTCCTCGTTTTTACAATCGCATTGATGAGCGGCATCATGAAGTGGGAATCAGGCAAAAATAATACGATCGACTGGCAAAGCAACCTGACCGAACGAAATAGCAACATGCAGCAGGAGCTTCAAGAAAACAAAGAACTCTCGGTAGAGGACAAAGCATACTTCACTAACGAAATCAAGCTCAATGAATATTATTTGGAACAAAATACAAATCCTAACGAGTTGTCATTGTGGAATTATGTAGATACATCATCATACTTAATTATTTTAGCGACGATTCTAACCGTCATTATCGCTGCCGATATGATTGCGGCCGAATTCACTTGGGGCACGATCAAGCTGCTGCTTGTCGGTCCAGCTTCGCGCACGAAGATTATGATCAGCAAATACATCGCCACGCTTGGGTTCGCGCTTCTGCTGCTCATATTGACATTTGCGTCTGCTTACGCGGCCGGAGGTATTCTCCAAGGCTTCGAAGGAACAAGCCAAGCGAAAATATCAATTACCGATGCCGGAGTTATCCAAGAAAGTTCCTATTTGTTGAATTCGTTGGAGAAATACGCTTTCTCGATCGTATCCATGCTCATGTACGTAACGATGGCTTTCATGATTTCGTCCGCGTTCCGCAGCTCTTCGATGGCCATAGCCTTCTCGCTTCTGTTCATGCTGGTCGGCAATACGCTATCGGCGCTTCTCAGCGGCTATAGCTGGGTCAAGTATTTGCTCTTCTCCAACATCGACCTGACGCAATATATGCAAGGAGCGTCGCCGCTAAGACCGGAAATGACGATGACGTTCTCGATTATGATGCTTGTCGCCTACTACATCGTATTTCAATTCTTAGCTTGGCTGCTGTTTACGAGACGCGACGTCGCCGCTTAAGGGCATTTCCAATATTAAGAACCTCGGGCACTGCTTGCAAGAAGCAGTGCCCGAGGTTCTTTTGTTTTAATTCACTAACGTATGCCGTTAGTTAAACGATCTATATCCGATCTTTAATTTTGAACGCGGATAAAAACTTAGAGTATTTCATTCCGACACTTTATTTTCTGCGTTACCCTGTCAATTCGGCGTCCGGTCGACTAATCTTTTTACCGTACCCACTGTATTGCACTTGAATCCGGTCTTCCGGACGAGTGTCGACGGTATACAGAACGAGCAGAAAGAACCATTCCAGCGGCTTCATCGCCACATAGATCACATCCGCTGCTGTCTTCGTGCGAATCTGGCGACTTACCGGATAACCGTATTTGTCGTATAGTCGGCGAATCGTCCGGTGGCAGGCGGGCATGTACTGTTCCAGCACGTTTTCGAACGCGTTAGCGATCATCAGCTGGCGATTCACAGTAATAGACCTGCCGTGCCGGATTCCCGGCCTAAGAGGCTTGACTAGGGATCGATGTCCCAAAGCGGCGACGGTGCACAAATAATGGCCATCCCCCGACACCATTTCCGGCGGTGGCGCCGGAAGCCTAGACAAGTAGAAGCCGCTTGTATCCAAAAACGCCCGCACTACGCCATCCGGCCTCTGCCCGAACATGACTAGAAACAATTGAACAACAAGCTGAACGGGGAATAGCAGTGCGAACCACAGCGCCGGAATTGCCCGGTGACGCATGATGATGAAGCGATGCAGAGGCCGCTGCCAGGCGGGCATCGTCTCCGCATCTTCCTCCCTTCCGAACGCCTTCCATACGTCCAATGAGCGCTTGAGCTGCGCCAGGTACAGCAGGCAAGACGTTAAGCTCCCGGTTTGAAGAAGCAACACGGAGAAGATCTCATTAAAATCGTAGTTGGAAATGCCGGTATGAATGAAATAGACTGTGGTCAGCGAAATGCAAAGTACCAAAAAGACGTTGCAGCAAGTATAGACAATTGGAGAAAGCTTCCTATGATAGATTCTCAGCGCCCAATAGGAACAGAAGCCGAGCAACCAGTCAACACAAAGCACGACACTATGCTTGTGAGACAGAGATGCGTATGCATATAATGGCTCTCCGGTTTCTGAGTACATTTTCAACGGCGCACCTCCTGGTACCCCTTTCACATCAAATACGAATCCAACGATCAGGAGAAACGAGGCGATTGAAAGTAGAATGCCGTCTACGAGCCGGGTTAACGTCAATCCTTCGCCTTGTTCGCTTTCCCTAGCTTTTCGCGCGAACGTAAACACCGCCCGAATGAGGGCGGTGAACGCTAGGAGAAGAAACGGAGTGAACAACAGTAGCATTTTCATGATGCTCCTTCCGGTCGATATTGGACAGGACTTGTGCGGCAGTCGCGCTTGTCGTTTCGCCGACACCGGGCTTCTAGCGGTTCGCCACCGCAATCAATAAGGTAGGCGTCAAAGTTGAATGCCCGATTTCAAAATTTTAAGAAAGCAGATTTGGAAGCGGCGAATGCTAAAGTCCCTTTGACGCGGTATGATACTGATTCTAAAGAAGGCAGTCTTTTGAGAGGAATCGAAGTCAAGTTGCCTCTGTGTTATTTAATGAACGCGACCGGTTTGCACCTCCGAAGATTTATTTTGATATAAGTAAGGAGCTGACCATTTATCTAGTCAATGATACTCTGAATTTATAATTAAAAAAAAAGAAAAATAATCATTTACATTTTCCTATTTATTGGACATTACTGCCCGTTAGCGTAGTGCAGCCATATGGCAGCCCTTAATGCTTAATATGAGACCTGATATCGGAATTACAGCAGCGAGGTTACGAACTTCGCCTCCGGAAAGCGGCTATCCGGTCCTTTCATTAAGATTCCGCCTTGATCTTTTAGATAAATATCGAAGAAATCCAGCATATAGGCATTGATAACGGAGTTCACTCTTTCGGGCGCAATCTTTCCTGTAACTCCCAGTATTTTGAAAATCGGAGAAATGAACTGTACATCGGTAAAATTCAAATGCTCCGTATTGTCGATATAGAGGGATTGTCCCCCTACGTCAACCGTTTCGCGCATCCGTTCAAGCTCTACCTTTTTGTCTTCTGTTACTTGATCCATCCACTCTCTTGTGTTTCCCATACGTTTAAGCTCTGCCTCCGTATAGGCGTGGTTATCCTTCACCATTTTTAATCTTTCGAATTCGCTTTGCGAGTTCATGAACAAAAACGGCTTACGCAGACCCTCTCTCTCGCGCAGTCGATAAAGCGCTCCATCCAAGTCTATTCCAACCGTGATTCGCGGATCGTAAGAAGCGTCATAGGCCGTCGCTCCGCCGATGGAATGACCGAACACCCCGACGTGGCCGAGATTAATCCTCCCTTTTAGATCACTTGGAATCCGCCCCGATTGGATGAGCTCGAATTGGTCCAGCGTAAACGCCACATCGTCGGTTAAAACTTTTCCCAACTTGTCGCGATTTCCGCTTTCCGTCCTGTAATCATGGTCGGGCGAGAATAAGTCGTTGGTTGTGCTGGTGGTGATTCGACCATCCGGAAACTCGGTTGCAAATGTATTGTAGGTGTGGTCAATCACTGCCACGATATATCCGTGACTCGCGAGATTTTCGGCTTGCGACGTATGGAGGAACCTAGAGGAGCCGAACCCCGGATTGGCAAGGATCAGCGGGTATGAAGCCTGTGCCGAAGAGACTTCGGCCCCCGAATAAGCATGACTGGATACGTACTTCAGGTGTTGAAGAGTAAACCCGGGAAGGCCATAATTCCCGGCCATATAACGTAAAATCTGGGGATCGGGAATAAAGGGAGCGTACTTTCCGGTGCCAGCTTGAGCCGGATACCATACCTGAACCATTAATTCTCTCTTTCCTTCTCTGGCTTCGTCAAAAATCTCTTCCCTCTTTGTATCCACGAAATGAAGTGTCTGTGTTCCTACCTTAAATTCGCCTGTCGGTTCAGGCAGTTTAAATACAGGAAAAGCATACATAAGACCCGCTGTTACGACCAGCATTAACGCTATAGCGGTATTAGCTGAACCCAACATGAATCGCGGGATTTTTTTTTGGCTGGTTTTTTTAAAATAGCTATAACCTGAAATGGCTAAAAAAATGATCGTTATGCAATACGGAAAAAATAGCTGAACTCTGTATCCTTCCACCGTGCAATGAATGACCAGTAAAAGTGTGGCGATCCCGCTTGCAACGAATACTGAAATTTTACCCCGTCCTTTTTTTAATAGGACTGTTAATGCAAACAAACCGATGTTTGACAACAAAAGCAATAATTCAAACAGCCTCATCTCGATTCTCCTTTTAAAAATTTCTATTTTTTTATTCCAATATTATCCTGTAAAACTGGCCTAAGCTATCGCTTTGCCTTACATCTACCTTACAATTTTGTAAGACGTTTATTTAGCACGTAACCATAAAGTGGTAACCATGGTTACCACTCGCGAGACTGATCGTGCAGCTCACTTTTCTTGTCCACCCTAAAAAACTGCCCGTTAGCTCAACGAGGCTGCCGATTTATTCCGGCAGCCTCGTCTTGATGATTATTTACCTGTTAGCTTAATGAAGCACCGTCTGCCTAAGACTTTATTTTCTTAAGACACCGCTGGCGCCTGGCTAGCGTCTTGAGCTTGTTCGCATGCTTTTCAAATTTTTGAATACATTTATGTATTCGATTAACAGGAGGACACAGGTCATGTCACAACTCGGGCAATCGTTTATGAGAGGTACTCTGGTTTTGTCTGTTGCAGCTTTCATCAATCGTATTCTAGGATTTATCAGCGGCATGTATATAGCTCGCGTACTGGGCGCAGAGGGAATCGGCATCTTGATGATGGCGCATCCGCTTGTTCCGCTCGTCATTACGATTACGGAGCTTGGATTACCGGTGGCCATTTCCAAGTTGGTCGCAGAGGCCCAGGCCCGCGGCGAACGGATGAAAGTGAGGCGCATTCTGTATGTCTCGCTCGCTGTTACGGGCGTTTTGAGCGTAGCGCTCACGACTATATCGTTACTTGGATCAGAGTGGATCGCGTCTATTCTGTTAAGCGACCAGCGGGCTTATTACGCCATGCTAGCGATTACACCGATCGCACCGATTATCGCAGTCTCCGCCGTATTAAAGGGATATTTTCGGGGCATGCAGCAGATGAAGACCATTGCAGCTTCTGATGTGCTGGAGCATACGGTTCAAATCGCGTGTGTGCTAGCGTTGGTACACCTATTGCTGCCTTACGGAATTGCTTATGCAGCTGCTGGTGCAATGGCTGCCTCTGTCGTCAGCGAAGCAATAAGCCTCTTATTTCTGATGACAAGCTACAAGCTATATGGTGAATCGAAGGTATCGGGCGAGACTTGGGCGAGCCATCTGAAACAAGGAAGAAGCACACTCGGCGAGCTGCTGCAAATCGGACTTCCGACGACTGGTCATGGTATCATTCATTCGTTATACAACGCCTTCCAGCCGCTTCTTATTACAACCAGCCTGGGCCTGTACGGCATCGGCACAGCTTTAGCCACAAAGCAATTCGGTCTGCTGGCCGGCTATGTGTTTCCGCTATTATTCATGCCAAGCTTTATCACGCAATCCTTATCCACCGCTCTTATTCCCGCGATTGGTGAGGCCACGGTGAACAAGAATAGTTTGCTCATACATGAGAGGATGAATCAGGCTATGATATTGGGGCTTCTGATCGGCGCGCCAGCGACCGTTATTCTGTACGAATGGGCAACTCCACTAACGACACAAGTCTATAATGCGCCTGAAGCAGGATTACTTCTAAAAATACTAGCGCCTATGTTTTTTCTACATTATTTCGACGCTCCACTTCATGCGATTCTACTTGGCCTCGGTCGCGCGAAAGCAGCACTATGGAATTACATAATAGCCACTGTTTTCAAAGGTGTCTCGGTCTTCGTGTTAGGCAGTCAATTAGGAATCGTCGGTGTTGCGTTCGGCATCGGTATTGGCATATTGATACAAACGCTGTTGAACTTTTTTTCCATCTCGAGTTCGATCGGATTTTATGGGAGTATTCGTCCTTATATCAAGGTTGGGATCTGCATGATGTTAATGGCAATATGCGGACACTTGACCTATAACCAATTAGTCAGCCACGGTATGCCGCAGTTATGGTGCGTAATCATTTCAATCATCTGTTCCTTGTTACTTTATTTTGCTGCTCTAGTCGTGACCGGTACGTTGAATTGGAAAAGCACGCGTCATAAATTTTCAATTCCATGGTAAGAAAAAAGCAGTCATGATTCGATATGTAAAAAGAACATAAAGTATTAGACTGGATGTCTTTATTCCACCCGATTTTGCGAGTTGTCATATCGTAAGACTCCGTAAATAAGTTTTGGTCTGAATTTAGAAATTGAAATAGCGGCAGCCAAGGACGAGAAAATAAAGAGTCCTAAACTGTCGCTATTTTATTGAACTAATGTGTCCCGTTAGCTCAATGGTTCGATCGTGATGAGGTGAGGGTTTGTTCGTCTGATTCCAATCCCCTGCTGCTGCCAATGCCATCTTCGAATCAACTTCTAAATTCTGCCGGACCGAGAGCCGAATGGCTCGAAGCGTGAATATGATGTTATATGATAGGAATGCCTTCGTGAAATACTAAAAAAGCACTTCTATTTGTTTATAATCTTTCGAAGGTGATTTCTTTGTTAAAATCTCTTTGTCATCACTATGACCATTATAAATATTCAATATCTTTAACTGATAAATCCAATCTCCTGTATCTTCGTGTACTAATCTACCGTTATAGATAATCCTTCCATATTCACTACTTTGAAGTATAAACGCATTTTCAGATAAGTATTGATATCTTGAATCATAACGAACAGGTTTGCCACAAGAATCAGAATACTTAAAATATACTTGTAGTTCGTCAACCTTGTTTTGTATTTCAGTACTAGCTATCTTCCAATCATTTAGGTGTGAGTCAAGATACTCGACTTTATTACTTTCAATTTCAAATCCATTTTTATTTTGAGTAATTAGTATTTCCTGAAAAGGAATCGTAGTGCTTCCAATATAATTTATCAGCTTATCTGGAATTGAGAACGACTTGCTAAATCTATTCCTCAAAGTAGAGTGTGGAGCTCCTCTGACCTTTTTATCCCATAATATTGTGATAGATTGAATGATCACACATATTCGCTCCTTAGTTTAAGTATTACTTTCCTTTTAAATAACGTCTCTTGACTGTCCATTAGTTGAACAAAGGGCTACCTCACGGCAGCCCTTTAATTATTGAACTAACGTTCACTGTTAGTTCAATCATATCAACTCTGAGATAAACATTGGTGTAGCTCCATCCTCTGTATTAAAGCCAAATTTATTATAGAAATCCACTGCATGAGGATAAGAAATTAATACTTTTGTTTTACACCCTTTATATCTATCAAGCATTATATTCATCATTTCCTTACCTATACCTATACTCTGATAACTCGGATGAATAAGCATATAATGAAAATATACCGTTAAAACACCATCTGACAAAGCATTTATTAAACCTACAAGCTTTCCTTCTTCCCAAGCGGTAACAATTGAATGAGACCCTCCGATTGCTTGTAAAAGCTCGTTTGGATACTTGCCAGACTCCCATTCTACCGAAAGAAATAGCTCTTGGAGTGCATCCTTAGTGATATCCTCTTTGCTTGAAGCGTAATAAATACTCACCCCTATACCTTCCTTTCATAAAACTAACTACGCCACAACATCTGTTTTAAACTCCCATACTTCGATGGTTTTGCAATCCTTACGAAGCCATAAAATGATACCGACAAAAAATTTCCGATTTATCAAAGTGAATAATCACTTTATTTACCTCAATATACTATTAAAAATATGTATAGAAAATGGATTAACTGAAGTGGAATTTGTATTTATTTACATTTGATAAATCATGAGAATACTTCTTTTACTTAAGCATACTAATCCTAAGAGGTTTATAGCGTTAATCTGCCCGTTAGTTAACTAGTTGTAAAGCTGATTCCGTCCTACATGAATGCAGGTAAGGTTATCATTTTATTTATATCATTATTTTAAGAGATACTTATAATATGCTGGGAATTCTCGTATTAAGGAGTAAATATCTCTAAACTCAAAGACTTTGGCATGAGCTGAGTACACTTCTTTAATATCCATTTTTCTAAACGCTAATTTTGTTCTAGATACATGAAAATATTGAGTAATAACCATAACAGAGTCTAATTCTAATTCATCCATAATCTTGCTCGTATTTTGGGCTGTCATATATGAGTTGTACCCATTATTATCCTCTATAATTTTATCTTCCGGTAACCCTTTATCTATTAAATAAGATTTCATAACCTTTGCTTCATCGAAACCTTCCTTACCAATACCGCCACTTACAATGATAAAAGTAAAATAGTCCCTTTTATAAAGCTCTAAGGACTTATCTAATCTTGCTTTTAACCGCTCAGAAGGCTGTCCATTAACTTCTACTTTATTTCCTAATACTACAGCTGCGTCAACTGGTTTCAATTCATCATTCAACCCATCTATTATCACGAAAGTAGTGTGAATGATAAACCAGATGCAAAGACTTGCTACTAATATTCCAAATCGTTTAATGAAAATATAGTTCAATCTCTCACCTGCATTCTCTCATATTTCTCCATAATCATACCCAAATTTTATCACACATGGGTGCATGAAACATTCCACGCAGACGTCCCACCGACTTAAAACTTTATATGTATTATCAAAATTGAAACTAATTGCCCGGCAGTTGAATGCCACGCCAGCTGCTTACATCGCATTGGCCATATTCATTATCGCCCACAGCAACCACCGTGCCGTCCGATTTAAGACCGAGCGTATGAGCGCAGCCTGCTGCTACCGCCACAATATCGCTCCAGCCACTTACATTGCATTGGCCATGTTCATTCCTACCCAGAGTTACCACCGTGCCGTTAGATTTAAGCCCGATTGTATGATTACTACCCGCTGTTATCGCCACAATACTGCTCCAGTTGCTTACATTGCATTGGCCATGCTTATTCAAACCCACAGCCATCACCGTTCCGTCTGATTTAAGCCCAACGGTATGAAGGTAACCCGCCGCTGCCGCCACTATGTCGTGCCAATCGCTTGCATTACATTGGCCATACTGATTATTACCCACAATCATCACCGTGCCGTCCGATTTAAGACCGACGGTATGCCAGTCACCTGCCGATACCCCCACCATATCACACCAGCCGTTTACATTGCATTGGCCTTCATTATTTCGACCCACAGCCACTACCGTCCCATCAGATTTAAGCCCAACGGTACGACGCCACCCCGCCGCAACTGCAACAATATCGCTCCAGTCGTTTACATTGCATTGGTCATGCTTATTCCAACCTACAGCCACCACCGTACCATCAGATTTAAGCCCGATTGTATGCGCATTACCTGTGTTCGTTGCCATATGAACATTACCTGCCGCAACCGCCACAATATCGCTCCAGTCGCTCACCTCACATTGACCATATTTATTATCACCCACTGCCGTCACCGTTCCGTCCGATTTAAGACCAACGGTATGACGACGACCCGTCGCTATGGTATCCTTAGGCCATCTTTTCACCTCTAACGCCGCTTCAATTGGTGAATTGTAATCCATGTTTTTCCTCCTTGAAACAAGGCTTATTTTATGATCAGGTCATGCTCCTTGCGAACTTCGTAAACACCTAACATTTTAAGCATTTCGCACATTCAATAAACAATCCTCCCCGTTAGCACAATCACTTATCTCAGCTTCATAGCTTTAATGTCTTAGATTTCCATACTTGGTATAGTCCGACAACTAGTAAGATAAAAGCAATAACTTCTATGATCCTAGGGATGATATTCAGTATTGTGATCATCTCTCCAAATGTCATTCCAAGCGGTAGTGTAGTACGGTTCGCATCATAAGAATTAATGAGTCGACTTATTGTAAAAGGTGCAATAAAATCATAGATCTTCAATATTAAAATAATAAGAAAGAAGTAAAAGCCTGCAATGAAGTTATTTTACCTGCACTGTATAAGTCCAAAAATTAATAAAAATATGAAGAAAATCGAAAATACAATTGCAAAAATTCCTAATATAACCACCAAATCACCCCTTTTTTTCACAAAATTGATATTCATATCTTACGTTTGCCCCAAGGAATAATTCCACTATCCTGCCCCTTAGTTTAATGAAATGAGCAGGCTACCGTAGTACCTGCTCATCACTGTCTATCATTTAACTATAGTTCTCTGTTGCTTCATTAAACGCTCCCACTGCTTACTTCTTTATGATGGGTATCCATATTTCGCTTTTAAATTGCGGTGATGCTACATCTTTGTGCTCATGCCAGAGCATTTCCGGCCCATCGCTTAGCTCATATTCCGCAGATGGAAACCATTCGGAATAAATACGTCCCCAGATCTCTTGAAGAGTACTTGGAAAAGGGCCGACGGCTGTGAATACAGCCCATGTAGAGGCCTGCACCTCCAACTGGGCAAGGCCATCCCCATCTTTCGTTGTGGCCGCCCCAATGTAATGATCGAGCTCTCCTTTCTCCTCAAACCGCCCTTCACTAAAATTAGTGGAAGCACTGATTAGTCCTGAAGGTTGAATATTCGAAAAACTCTTAATCTTATCAATCATTTCTGGGCTGAGTCCTTCAAACATCGCTGCAATCTCCGGGTTCACCCCTTGAAATACGATTGGCACTCTTTTTTTGATTCCCACGATGCGAAAAGCCTCTTTGTCTTCAATTCGGTAGTTCATTTCACTTCCTCCTTTGATAGTCAGTTGAAACGTCATCCGCGGGAAGGCTTTGAGGGACTGTCCGTGGATTCGGGCTTCCGAGGGATTAATCCCATGCATGCTTTGGAAAGCCCTAGCAAAGGAATCCGGCGAAGTATATCCGTATTTCATCGCAGCATCGATGATCTTGATGTCACTGTGGCTTAGCTCGAGTGCTGCCAAAGTTAAGCGTCTTCGGCGAATGTATTCCGACAGAGTAATGCCTGCAAGAAATGAGAACATCCGTGTAAAATGATATTCTGAACAGCAGGCAATTTTCGCAGCCTCCTGGTAGTCCACATGATCAGTAAGATTCTCCTCAATATAGCTTAAAGCTTTGTTCAGTTTCGCCAGCATATCCATAATATCGCCTCCCCTCGTTACTCAAAGCATAGCAGAGAAGGTAATTCCCTTCCCGACATTTACTGCACAATACTGTAGGTTCTTTCTCAGCTCAGTGAACAGAAGACAAGTCTAGTAGGAAGGCCCCGTGCTCCTTTGTTGTCTCGTTGAAATTAGAAGGCAAATCCATAGGATTAAGTACATGAAAAACAACCGTAGAGTAACAGAAAAAACAATGAGCAGCTGCTGCGGCAGACTACTCATTGTTTTCACGCTAACGTGTTCCAATAGCTGAATCACTTTTTTTATTTTAAATTAATTAAATCTGGAAGTTCATTGAACTATCGTTCTTAAAATCTCCAGCCAGGTGCTAACATCACCTTCGGGATAATGCACTAATCCAAAATCGATAACTCTTTTATAAACCAAGCATCTGTAGCATTATGCTCTGAACCTTCTAATGGTTTTTCAAGTTGTTGGAAACCTAATTTGATGTAGAGGAGATTCGCTGCTTGAAGTTTCATCAATGTTTCTAAATAACAATGTGTATAGTGTTCCTTGGCGAAGCCGAGTGCTACTTTCATAAGATCATTCGACAGACCCATACCTTGAGCTTCCGGTGTAATGTATAGCTTTTGCAACTCACAAATTCCCGGTTTCTGCCCAAAAGGTGCAATCCCCACACCGCCTACCACTTCGTTTTGTTCATTCACTACAACCCAGTACTTTGAATTTGGTTGTTCCTTGTAATATTGTGCCAGATTGCTGAGTTGAGGGTCAAAATATGCTGTTCCCGGAATGTTTAGGTTAAATGATTCCAATGAGCGTCTAATAATTCGCTCTATTGTTTGATTGTCCTTTTCTTTAATTTCACGAATTTGCATTGTTACATTCTCCAGTATCTAAGTAATTTTAATTCTAATATTATTCGCCAAATGATTCAAATTCAAGTATCCAGGCCGTTAGCTCAACGAAGATGCCGTTTAACATACCGGAAGACTTGTTTTTATTAATGTTGAGGTATAGTTATTCGTCAGTTCAATCTCTAACCCAACAACAACTTTATTCCACTAAACACAAAAAAGCCGCGATTTACGCGGCACTTAATGAGATTAAGTTGTTGTCAACCGACACATGGCTGTGACAAGTCGGGTTATGAGATACTAATGAGCTCTTTGCATTTATAAAATTAAAACGTATTATAGATATTTTCACATTCTTCCCCGGTCGGTTCATAAAAGCAGTGCTTCTTCCACCGTCCTGCGAGCGGCTGATTATACCAAGTTGGCGGACATGGACCGGGATTTTCGAACGATCCTGGACGGAAATACCATAGGGAGAATTTGGCTGGCCAATTCCGCTCCCCATTCACTGCCCGTTGCGCCAGACGGCGTTCCCTGTCTCTTGCATTTTGATAGTACAAACTATGTTGCAACGCTTCGAACGCATGCTCCTGGTTGATCATTTGGGGAATTGTCCGGATATCTTTAAAATCGGAGCAATTCCCTCTTATTCGGTTAATGCCAACATTTCCAACAAGCAGCATTCCCATTTCGCCTTCGGTCTCAGCTTCAGCTCGAAGCAACCTTGCCAACATGTTAATATCCTGTTGCCTTGCTTTTACAACTGCCATTGACTCACCTCTTTAGATTTCTAGACTCATCATATTGTAGGTGAAGCGAATGTGTTACTCTGGCATAAGAAAGAGCGATAATAAATTGCCCAACACACGTTAGTTTAATGAAATATTGGTTGCTTGTTAAGATCTACATTCCACTAATTATAAAAAGGATTACGTTCATTTCCAAAAGGCCCCGCTTGGCTGACATTCACTTTTTTAACTGCAACCCATTCAGTAAACTGATAAATTGTTTTTTGGTCGATGCCTCTTTATCATGCTTCGTGAATTCCAATACATATATTTTTTTGTCTTGAATAGGTATGACTGCGAAATAGACGTCATGCGTGCCGGTCAGACCTGAGGCTGCCGTACCGTTATCCGCGTCAAGCGTATACAGCTTGCCGCTACCGATGGAAGTATCAATTACTTCTTCATATGTAATTTCACTATGGTTCGGCTTATACATGTTAAAGCTGAAATCGTCAGTATACGGGTACGTGACAACACTTCCGAGATTGATTCCATTCTCGTCGGTGAGGGATGCGCCAAAGTGGTCTTCCATATTCAGGTTCCATCCCTTCGGCAGGGTCAATTCCAAATTGGAGATGCCGTTTTCGATCAATGAATTTGGTCGGCTTGATTTCGAATGTTCCCCAGAATCAATGGTGTTTTCGATTTTCTGGGTAGGCGAAACAGATAAGTTGGTATGGTTATTCTTTGAGGCGATATCTTCCTGGTTATCAGAGCAACCGGCAAGAACGAAAACCAGCAGTTGAACAGCCAGTAGCAGTTGCGTTTTTATCATTCTTAGACTCCTTTTAGTTATTGCCATGTAGTATCTCTCTAAAATTGAACAATCGTTCTCCATTAGTACAACCCATTTTAATTCCTAAAATTCAATCGGTTTATTGTTTTTGTCAAAATACTGAATACCACCAGTTCCTGTAGGAAATATAAAGCACTTCTGATTTGGTTCTTTTGTAAAGGTTCCTATTCTGGTTGTATAAGTGTTTATTTTATTTAAAATACTCTCATCGATGATAAATTCAACTAAGTATTTGTCAGAAAAACCTCCAATGAATCGCTGTGGAATCTTTGTTCCCTCTACATTCTCCCAATGTTTCGAAAATGTTCCATTACCTGATTGATCCAAGTAGAAACCTACCTCTGTATCGTTCTTATATGCAATTGCTGTGTACTCCTTGTACTTCACCAACTCAATTACGTTAATGTTATTGTCACTAATAAAGGCCTCAATAACTTTATCATCTGGTCTTACTGGTTGTGATATACATCCAATAATGAGGGTAGCAACAACTATCATTGTTAGAGTTAATTTTATAGGAAACAGTTTACCCACCACCCAAATGATTTGCATTTGGCCTTTAATTTTTATCAACAATTGCATCACTCTTAGTTTAATAAAAATGAACAGGCTAACACTCACCTGCTCAACATTAAGTATGATTCAACTATCATTCTCCGTCAGTAAAACAAGAATCCAACATTTTTTTATTCGAGCACTCCTTTCCAAAAATACCGGTAAACAAGAATTAACTCCCTGTACTGGAGATCATTGTCCTGTAAATATAGACGCACATCGATAATAAAATGTTCCTTTTTTTTTAAGTTCAATATTAAGTTGTACTGCTCTTTATTTGAGTAACAGCGGCTATTATTTTGAAAAAAGTGCCGTTAATTAATGGGCCAAATAGAAGCTTTAATGATCACCTGATAGTAGGGAAAGCCAAATTTAGAAGCCAGCATCTGTAGCTGTAAGGCGTATGCTTTTATAGTGTTTGGACTAAATCCTTTAATCTGCTTATCGACTACATACAGTCTCAACAATTCACCTAAATTCATAATAAAACTTCCCATTAAACCTAATAATTCTAGAGTTTCTTTTAATGTGAAGTTTTAATATATTTAGCGTTCTCCATTAGCAAAATGATTCTCTATAATCGAAGTTTGATCTATACTTCTCCCCAAAATATCTCAGTTTCATAATCGAATAGAACAAAACCATCCTGATTATTCCTATCAAATAGATTTCGCAGATCCGTCATCATCGGTTTGTAATTGGGATGCCCAGGTACAGGGCTGTAGGAAGATGATAGCAACCGGCCTCTCAAGCCCTCGAAATCAAACTCCTGGCTCATTCTGAATCGCACCTCATGCATCGTACCTTCCTTGAAAAAAGAGTGAAGCATCGACTGAGAAATGTTTTTATGATTAACTTTTACGTAGTCGGTTCCGTATGTATGGAGCAGTTGATCGTACTCTTCACGAAATGTAGTACCTCTTGTAAGACGGGAATTCCAGATTAGTATTACTCTCCCGCCCGGCTGTAGAATTCTACGAAACTCGGTTTGCGCTGCTAAGCGATCAAACCAGTGAAACGCTTGTGAGCAGACAATAAACTCAACCGACTGATCAGGTAATCCAGTAGATTCTGCAGAACCTGATATACTCTGAAAGTTCGGATTGCTTTCTAACATTTGCTCGGCGGCTACCCGCATTGCCTGATTCGGCTCGACCGCAATCACATAGCTTTCGCGTTCCAGAAGTAGTTTTGAAAAGATGCCTGTACCGGAACCGATGTCTGCTATTTTACTGTTCGAACGCAAACCGATATAGTCGTACAAATAATCAACAGCCTCTTTCGGATAGCTCGGGCGATACTTCAAATATGAATCAACCCGGTTCGAAAAGCTTTCTTTACTGTTCATCTCACGTCACTCTCCTACTATTTCTTACTTTCATTTAGTGAAGTATATTTTTGATTATTAAACTTTTGTGTCACTTCTCTTAAGTCGATCCTAGGACATTATATTTCATTTACTTTTATCCAAAAAGTGTAACTTACGGTTTTCTAATTTCATGTTTTTGATTTGATCATTTCCAAGCTAACCTCCCTCTATGGAGAAACGCTTTTCTCTTAAATGCTCACGTTTTCTTAGATTTTGACCAAGTATTCTTCTTCTCAAATAGCATCTAGATGGAACGAAGTTGTGAATGAAAAAAATGGCGGTCAACCCTCCCACATCTCACAGCACATTTGAAAATCAGGATTAAATTTCTTCTATAGAAACTTGTTTTCTAGGACTAAATATGTTGTTTCTTAGCAAAATACACACCGCACCCAATATCAATGATAGTAATCCCCCTACTACAATGTATTGTGTACCGATTATTGATATAAATAATCCACCTACAGCTGTACCAATTGTTGTTCCTATATTAGCAGATGATAAAAATAATCCATTAGCGAAATCAGGAGCTTTGGGAGCTGCGGACGTGATCCAATATTGAGCGATATTACCTCCAATACCAGCTAATATTCCCCAAACCAAAGTAATGATAGCCATAGGTACAGTGAACTGTCCAAATGAGAATAACAAGATGTAAACTGCTCCTAATGTGAAAGGAAAAGTTGCTACTGTTTTGATGGCATTTTTAGTAAGTAACTTCCCAGCCACAATGTTTCCAATAACATTTGCCCCACCGTATACTACTAACATTAAACTAATCGTTTTCCCTGAAATATTAGTGATGGTTTCAAGATACTCAGCAAGGTAACTGTAAACCCCAAATATTGCTGAATTTATAAAAACAACTGCGGCAATGGAAATCCAAGTAATGGAATATTTTAATACGCTTAACTGTGATCCGTAAGTAAGTCTTACCTTAACAGGCATAGATGGTACGAATATCAATGTAGCAAGGAATGTTAAAGCATTAATGATAGCAAAGAATAACATGGCCATTTCAAACGAAGTTTCACTAGCTATAAAACTGGTAATTGGCACACCAATTACCATACCTGCAGATACTCCCAACATTATTTTGGAAACAGCTTTTGGAGCTTTTTCTTTGCTTACTGAGTTAGCAGCTACTGTCAATGCCATTGAACAATAAATGGGATGAAAAATAGCTGGAATCACACGAGCAATTAATGCAATTGTAAAGTTAGATGCAATTATCGAGACTAAGTTACCCAAAACAAACACACCAAGTACAAGTAACATTGCCTTTTTGCGATTTATTCCTGAAAACAATAGCGGCATACTTGGAGCAGAAATTGCAACCACAAGTGCAAAGAGACTCACAAACAATCCAGCTTTTGATACACTGACATCATAATAATCAGCAATCAAAGGCAATATACCAATAACACCCATTTCAGTATTCAAAATACCGAAAACTCCTACCGCCAATATAAATATAAGCAAATTACTTCGTTTATCCATAAAAAGCATCTCCAGCCTTCCTTACATCTTTACTATTTTCTAAAGCAAAGCAACAATAACTCTTAAAGTCGACTTTAAGTCAAGCGATAATCTAAAATCACTAGAACAAGATGAGAAAGCGCTGTTGCATTAAAGTGTACTTTAAGGTCTATAATAAAACCTAAATGATGATCGCATTAATAAGAACAAAATAATTATAAGGATTTATGGAGGATTCAAATGGAAATTCATATCAAAGAAGCAGCAGATAAGATAGGTTTGCCTGCACATACACTCCGATATTATGAACAAGAAGGTCTTTTACCTTTTATAAAAAGGGATGAAAATGGAAATCGTATTTTTAACGAAGCAGATTTATTATGGTTAGAGCTTATTGTATGTTTACGAAAAACTGACATCCCTCTTTCAGAGTTACGTGCAATCGTGGAATTAACAAAAGTAGGAGATAGCACTGCCTCGCAACGCAAACAGATATTTGAAAAGCATAAAGAAAAAATGATGGAGAAACAACGAGACTTGGATAACGCTTTTATAAAAATTGATTTGAAAATAGATTACTACGATGTATTAGAAAAGAAGTACTACAAAGAGAATCTTAAATAAGAACTTTTTAATAATTTTCAAAAAGCCCTTGCCTTAAAGTCCACATTAAGGATTAAGCTAATCTTGCTATTAAAATAAGTTGATCCGAGTTACTTCTTCAATCAACTTATTATTTTACCAAAGAAAGGATTGTATTATCTATTATGTGTAATAATCATAAAAACATTTCTACAACACGTGTTCTAAGTGTCCCAAGTGCAAAAGCACCATTTGAAAAGATCATTATTGAGCGAAGAGATTTACGGCCAAACGATATCTTAATAGATATTAAATTTAGTGGCATTTGCCACTCTGATATTCACAGTGCATTCGGTGAATGGGGTGGCGGAATATTCCCCATGGTTCCTGGTCATGAAATTGCCGGAGTCGTAGAAGCAGTAGGGACAGAAGTCACCAAGTTTGTTGTTGGAGACCGTGTTGGCGTTGGCTGCTTTGTTGATTCCTGCGGAGAATGCGAATATTGTCTCATTGGAGAAGAGCAATATTGTACGAAGGGTGTAGTCAACACATATAACGGTCTAGACTATGATGGTAATCCAACATACGGAGGATATAGCCAAAAAATCGTTGTAAAGGAAGGCTTCGTTGTCCGTATCCCAGACGGTCTGGATATGGATGTGGCAAGTCCACTATTATGTGCCGGCATTACGACATTCTCTCCTTTAAAACACTGGAATACTGGCCCAGGTAAGAAGGTTGCCATTGTCGGAATGGGAGGTCTTGGCCACGTAGCAGTGCAATTTGCTCATGCCATGGGTGCTGAAGTATCAGTATTGAGTCGCTCTATTGATAAGAAAGAAGAAGCATTGAAATTTGGCGCAGATCATTACTTTGCTACAAGTGAACCTGCTACATTTAAAGAATTAGCGGGTCGTTTTGATTTGATCTTAAACACCGTGTCTGCAAATCTGGATGTTGATGCGTATTTATCACTACTACGCGTTGATGGGACACTTGTAAATGTTGGTGCACCAGCCGAACCAGATAAGTATCACGTATTTTCCTTAATTATGGGTCGTCGCAGCATTTCAGGTTCACTTGTTGGTGGAATTCGTGAAACACAGGAAATGCTTGATTTCGCAGCTGAACACGGTATTTCCCCTATGATTGAAGTGATAAGTGCAGACCAAGTCGAAGAATCGTATGAACGTGTTCTCAAAAGTGATGTGCGGTATCGGTTCGTTATTGACATTTCTACTTTATAACTCGCATTGATCCTTTATATCCACTTAAACCGGACCTGATGAAAAGAAAAAAAGCCATCGTTTAGTTTGACCAAAACGATGGCTTTTTGCTATTTGATTACCAACTTTAAGTCCTTTGTAACACCGTGTCATACTAAGATCGTTCTTTCAACGACCAATAAATCATACTTACCCGTTAGTTCCGAAGGAATAAACTTATAGCGCTCTAGCAATCTTTAAGCGGAATGGAAAATTCAACATAAAAAGGATGAAGTTCTTCATTCAAGCAAAGCTCAATTCTTTGTCTGAAATTTCCCCAACTCACCATCTCTAATGCTGTTTCGATTGGAAAAAATCCTACTTCTAAAGACTCAGCGGTAGTTGTTAATTCTCCTCCGACCGGTCTGCCTAAAAATAAAGTGTTACAAATACTACTGCTTACATTTTGAAAAATACCACAAAACTTTGTCACTTCTATATCTATACCGCTCTCTTCCTTTGTTTCCCTTATCGCTGCATCTTTCAATGATTCACCTTCTTCAACCTGCCCTCCTGGCATTTCCCAACCTCGTTTAGGTCCTTTTATCAATAATATTTCGTTACGCTCATTAACTACAATTGTTGCCGCAGAAACTATATGTTTTGGAGCCACTATATCGTCCTCCCCTTTTTTAAAATAACAAAACTAGATTACCACTAATTTCCTATAGCTGTATACTGCCCTTTTGGGGCAGACCGACGCAGACTGCGTATTGACGCTAACATTTCCATTCATAGCTTTCTCTCTGGTAAAATAGAGAAAATCATATTTTACTTAGGAGGCAGACGACAACGATGGAACAAGAGCTAAGCGCACAGATATTGCAGTGGCACGAGGATGACGAACACCAGCAGATCGTAGACACTCTGATGAAGATTCCTCCAGCGAACAGAGATTACGATATGATCAGCAGCATGGGTCGGGCTTATAACAATCTGAGTTTGTATAAAAAAGCACTGGAACAGTTTGCTATCATTGCTGAGCAGGGAAAAAATGATCCGTTGTGGTATTTTCGCGTAGGCTATTCCTACTATTATATGAAGCGGTATGAGGAAGCGGCAGGTGTGTTAAGCACCGCGCTAGAGCTGGATCCTGACGATCAGCATTCAGCCAGATTGTTAGACTGGAGCCATAGCAAATGGCAAAAACAACAAAAGGCTGAATCCCTGCGCACACTCAGCAAACAAAAGAAAGACCAGGAAGCGATCCCTTTTGAAGGTATGGATCTCGACAGCTTCTGGGAAGACAGTAACTATGCTAGAGAACAATATGTCTCTGATCCGCCTACAGATGAGCTGATTTCTTCTGTAGAAGAAGAACTCGGCTATAAGCTACCGGCAGCCTACATCGCTCTGATGAAGCATCAGAACGGTGGCATTCCCCATAATACATCCTTTCCGACAGATGAAGCTACCTCTTGGGCTGAGGATCATATTGCTATAACAGGAATTATGGGGATCGGACGCGATAAAAGCTACTCTATCTGCGGTGATCTCGGCAGTCCATTCATGATTGAAGAATGGGGTTATCCGGATATCGGCGTGGTAATCTGTGATTGCCCTTCGGCAGGGCACGATGTTGTGATGTTGGACTACCGTCTCTGTGGGAAGGACGGCGAACCTGAAGTCATTCATGTCGATCAGGAAGATGATTACGAGATCACATTCCTGGCACCCAACTTCGAGTCGTTCATCCGTGGTCTGGTGAATGATGAGGATTACGACACTACTGAAGAAGATAAAGAGAACGATCTGCGCAAAGTGGCTGAAGGAAAATTCTCTCCACTGCTCACGGAACTCTGCGGTCTGGCCTCTGAGGTTGACGGGCTGGAGTCCAAAATACGCAGTGTCTGTACCCGGATCGTCCAGGAGAAGAACCATTTCTCATTTCATGCGGATGAACGGTCTCATCTCATGTACGATGTCCAGTTCTGGCTATACACCAACGCTTACCCGACTACCAGCCGTCAGCAGTATCTGGATACCTATGAGCAAATGATCGCTTTCGGCGGCGAATTCGGCCAAGGAGGGTACGCTCCTGGCTTCATCAGCGATTGGCTGGATGGGCGGATCGCGGAAGGCCTTATCGTTGAGGAGAACAGGGTTCTCCGCTTCACGGACGAGGCACGCAGTGCGGTTATAGCAAAGCTTTCCGCGGAAGCGGAAGCTGCACAGTCATTGTCAGCTGCAGGAGAAACGAAGGATGTGGCCCCCTTTACCATCGTGAAACAAAATAATGGCGGAAAATCTGTCATTCTGACGGTCGGTAGCTATTTGGCCGAACTATTCGGCACCCGGGCGGACGAGGGGTTCGAAGGCAACGGTTACGACTGGGCTTCACTGGCGGCGGTGTTCTTGAATGAGCGGATGCCGGAACTCGCGGAAACGATTCATTTTGACCCGGAAGCAGATATGTTCTGTGCCTACTCGAGTAATGGAGCCGCATTAGAACAGTTCGCATGGGCGTTCAAATTCGCTTGTGAGGATGAAGTGCTTATTTACGATCTGTTCACTCGCGCAGAATTGGACTGAGCTAATCATTCGGACAATTCCAGTTATGAATTATCCATCATTAAATCGCCATTTAGATCAACATCGTCGAAATTATCATTTTTCAAATGAATGATAGAGCTTTTAATACTAGTGCCTAACTTCTAAATTTTTATAATTATTTATCATATTTACTTATAGCACTGTTAGGTCTACGATCAAGAGGCAGCCGATCGTTGTCATCGGCTGCCTCTTTCATTTTTGAGATAACGTGACCCGTTAGAATTCCTGTAAAACGAACGAGCACCTCTGTAATATGGGAGCTATTTAAAAAATATGCAGTATATTGCCCGTTAGTTTAATAAAATGAGCAGGCTGCCGTAGTCCCTGCTTATCATTGTCTGCTAATGTAATAACGCTCCTCGTTTTCTTATTGAAGGGAGAGTATCTTGTTTTTATTGGCTGCCCTGCTCGTCTTCCGACTCTACGTTCGTAAACCAGAACGTATTACTGGTTTCAGAATCGCATCCGGTTAGCTTGTAATGGGAGCCTAACTCATTGTCCTCCTCGAGCTCAATGCCTCGGCACAACGTGCTCGGACGACCTGCATTGCTGCCGAACCCGTCACGCGAGTTGTCGTACGTATACGTAATCACTTCAGCCCCGTCATAGACTAGCTCATAGAAGATCGGGTCACCTTCAATCGTATACTGCGTAATACGCACTTGATCCGGCACGCCAACATCTAGATTCGCAAGAAACAGCTTCCACTTGTCGAGATTGTACATTTTCCCGTGAACGTTCACGATATCGCCGTTCTCCGCTGCTTGGTCGGCATCATAAGGGTTAGACACAGCGGGAAACGCTTCCGGCTTCGCTAAAGGCGTAAACGTCTCCCCCGGTGCAGGAGCAGTAGTAGGATTAGTCATATTGTCACTAGGTCTGCCCGACTTCTCACTGCAGCCCGATAGCAGCACTAATGCTGCCGCTAATGTTAACACCCATTTAATCATGAATTATCACCTCACATTTAAGAACGTTATATCGAGTACGATTGTTTCAGTCGTACATGCGCTTTTGTTTCTGCAGCTGCCGTCGTGTTTTATTGAGCTATCACGTCCCGTTAACGTAATGATTTACTGCCATCCGACGAATTACTCTCGTAAGTGTCCTCATGAATCCGTTAACTCGAAATGCCTCTGCTGACTGAGGATCGGTGAAAACGATCTTTTGCGTGAACATATATGAAATCCATTTTACGTAGCTCTAACCGAATACCAATTCTTATTCAGTTTTTTCACTTCCATAAAGTCTCCGCCAAAAAGCATTTCATCAGGGGCGCTATCATTAGCGGTATAAATAAATCCAGCCATATTACCTAATATTCCACGATAGGCAAAAAAAAGAATTTGATCGCTCTGTCCGTATCCTTGAACCACGATCTCACCACCGCCTTTGGAAAGTTTCTTATATTCCTCTGGCAAACGAATCAATTTTTCATTATCAGATACATTCGGTTTCAGTGTGCCATCCAATACCATTCGAACTACATCTTCTCTTTCTTCCTTATTGAAGCGATAATCTAAATCTAAAACTATTGAGGTAAAAGGAACAATTAACACCAAAATAAAAATAATTAGATTCAACAAAAAAGGTATTCCTCTTCTTGCCCTATTGAAGGATTTACTTACGACAAAATACACAAAAACAATCAATGAGCAAATAAAGAAAATAATATAACCCAGTATCTCAATAAATGGCGAAAAAAAAGAAGTGAGGATATCAGCTAAAGTAAAGCGATAGATATTCAGAAGCAATATTATCATTGATCCAATTATTGCAATCGAAAGCATGAAATAGAATATTATTTTCGATTGATTATTCTTAATTCGCTTTATTTCATCCTCTATGAGATTTAATTCATCCTCCATGAGACACCTCCATAGCAAAAGATCTTTAAGTGGATTTCCTATATCGTCTTATTTACGAACTTCACGAAATTTCCATATTTATGGTATTCGTGACGAGAACTAAATAATCCTGTGTGTTCAATGAAACGCTAACATAAGAAATTGTTTTACCATTATTATACACTTAATTAAAAAATGGCATCAAATTCAACCGTCGTTTTTATCGTGTTGATCAAATTTTCACTGTCATTTTGAATGCTTTTTTTCATGTTCATTTAAATTTTCCACATTACTCTGACAGATATAGCTTTACTTGTTACATTTCGAACAGCTTTACGTATTAACCAAGGGAAATATTTAAATGTGTTTGTTTATTACGCTATAGTAAACGTTTGATATAAAATTTTTGGAGGTTTGATATGCCAGATTTGTTGTTGTTGCTATTTTTATTTAACTTATCCTTATTTCTCCTGCACGAAATGGATGCAATTCGAAGATCGGAATGGAAACTATTTTTCGTTCTACAAGATATGGATGATGCAAAAGCTTATAAAGTGTTCACCCTTATCCATCTCCCCCTGTACACCATCATACTCGCTTTACTTTTTAGCCAATATCAGACGAATACGTTTTGGGTGATAGACATCTTTCTCATGATCCATGCGATCCTGCACTTATTTTTCGAAAAGCACTCCCGCAACGAATTTAAAAATACATTCTCTCGTTTAATCATCTATTCGATGGGAATTCTTGCTGCTATTCATTTATTATTAATTGCGAATCCGTAATTTCTCACTTAGGTCTTAGCGATTGTACAAGGAAAGTATCTCCGGTATCGGTCCTCTCATATAGCTTGCATCTGGCTTATGTAATGGGAGGAACAGCCATGGCTTTTTATAAAATGGGATAAATTGACTCAGTAGCAATTATTCCGTATAATCACTCACTGCCCAGTATCCAAGCAGCTTTTTCATTGCTCAAACCTGCCCGATAGCTTAATAAAAAGAGCAGGATACCGTAGTACCTACTCATCAATGTCTATTATTCAACTATCGTTTCCCGTTTGATTAACGCCAGGATTTGTAAGCCCTCTTTTCCCATTAACCTATTTGATTGTAACTTTCGCCTAGGTTTTTAGTAAAATTATGCAATGTAATACCGCCGATAATTGCCAAGAACACAAGAATACCAACAAAAAGTAAAATTCGTTTTTTCATTCTATTATTAGCTCACCTCGTTTATTAATCCTGAATATGTAATAATTTAGACTCTATCTGCGATAAAAGGTTACGCTATCCTGCCCTTCAGCTTAACGAGAAAGGAGCAGTTGCCATCGACTAACTGCTCTATGGTCCGTTCAACTTTCGTTCCCTGTTAGTTAAATAAATTTGTTGTCTGTTTTTATTGATTGTCTTCGTCGCTTTTGTACTCCAAAATATCACCTGGCTGACAATCCAAGGTTTTACATATCGCTTCTAATGTTGATAAACGAACAGCTTTTGCTTTCCCATTTTTAAGAATAGAAAGATTCGCCATAGTAATTCCAACCCTCTCCGAAAGCTCCGTTACGCTCATTTTTCGTTTTGCTAACATCACATCAATATTAATAATAATTGCCATATGCTCCACCTCAGACCGTTAAATCATTTTCTGATTTTATATTAATAGCTTCTTGTAAAAGTCTTTGGAGAACAGCAGCAAAAACGGCGATCACCATAGAGGCGAAAATAATGACCAATCCCATTGGTATGAAACTTGGAGGGTCAACTCTCTTCCCCATGAGATAGTAGAGTGGCATACCTAGCATGTACAAGGTACTGATTGTGATGGCACAGTATTTTATATTCTTTAAAGCTTTTACCGATAATTCCGAGAACGCTTGGTTCTTATCTATATAGCTTAAAAGTTTAAAAGCTTGATACAGAGCAAAGTAAAAAGGAATCGCTGCTGAGTACATATCGATTAAGACGAGAGATTTCATATACGCCATTTCTGGATACAATTCTTCAGCAAAATCCCCAATCTTAGGCACCAAAAATATGTACAAAGCAAGAATTGGGATTCCAATAAGAATAACAGCTATCTTCAAAAAGAGTGTATTTCTTCGTTTCATAAACTGCACCTCACTTATTTAATGTCAGTTTTTACTTTATCACAAAATTTATTGTTTTACGATAAAATAATATCGTTTTTACAAAGAAATGCTCTTACTTTAAAATGTTAAATTTGCAACTTGTTCAACAAAACCGCCCGTTAGCTCAATGATCTGAAGAAGTTGTTTTCTCAAGCTATTCCTCAGAAATCTCTACGTACGATCTAAACCTAATTTGACGCCGAAATTGGGCATTCACCTTGCCTAGGGCGAATATCTTAATGAGGAAGTGCATTTTTAAAAAATGAGGTGATACACTTGGGATACTTCGTTACTGTGGAACCGGGCGTAAAAGTATTTATAGAGGACATCAATCCAAAGGGAAATAAAACGATACTTTTTATTCATGGATGGCCGCTAAACCATAACCAGTTCGAATATCAGTTCAATTACCTTCCGAAGCTCGGATATCGTTGTATCGGAATGGACTGGAGAGGATACGGCAATTCGGATAAACCATTCGACGGTTACGGTTTCGATAGATTAGCAGATGATCTTCGTATGGTCATCGAAGCGTTACAGTTAAAAAACATAATATTAGCAGGACACTCTACCGGAGGCGCGATCTCGATTCGTTATATGGCTCGTTACAAAGGGTACGGGGTATCTAAACTCGTCCTGATCGACGCTGCGTCTCCATCAAGCGTTCCCAAAGAATTTACGAATAAAATCATCGAAGAAACAAACAATGACCGTCCGAACATGCTGCAAAACCAAACGGAGATTTTTTTCTTTCAGTACATTTCTGAACCAAAATCCGAATGGTTCTTTCTAATGGGTTTACAAGCTGCGAATTGGTCGACATCCGCTATTATGGTCACGCTAAGAGACGAGAATGTTTACAACGATCTTGGACAGATCAATGTGCCCACATTAATTATTCATGGAATTCACGATAACGTCGTTCCGTTTTCCCAAGCTCAGGAAACAAATAAGCTGATTAAAAATTCGCAACTTGTTTCATTTCAATACAGCGGTCATTGCCCTTTTTTGGAGGAGCGCGATAGATTCAACCAACTATTATCTTCTTTTGCATAACACCTCGGATTAACCGCACCCTCGCTCCCCTTAAATATAGTCCGATAATGCCCGATAATGGAGCAAACCTGCCAGTTAGCGTAATCAAAAAAGGAGCAGCTGTCGTCTGCAGCTGCTCCTTTTTGTGTTGAACTAATGTGTCCCGTTAGTTCAACTTTTTCATAAATATAATGATAACCCTAATTGAATCGAGGATTTTGGATGATTCTCACATACTGAGAAGGATAAGGTCAGAGCTCATCCACTTACATTCTATCTAACCGTTCCATCGTTTCATTAGTCGAAAAGTCATCAAGTGCTTGACATGTTTGTTCTTCATCCATTAATTATGTTCACTCCCCCTTTTATTACCAGTAGCTATCCTCACTTGCTTAGTGACTAAAAAACCCTCCTTCTAACGAAAAGTATTATATAAAACCAGAATGGTAACAAAACGTTGCTAGGAGGGAAAAATTTATGACTATCCAACTCACTGAAGGTATGAATCACTCAGCTCAAAATAATCCCAATATAACTTCTATTATGGCCGAAATGATTGCAACTATGGAGAATGACGCCAAACTCAAAAAAGAAATTCTTTTTACAGTTGATGAAATCAGTATGGAGATTTTCAGAAAAGATAAACTTTGTTATGACGTAGTGAATGCTACTTGTAATAATGGTGACTATTACAAAGCTAAGAAGCTATGGAAACAATTTAGAAATGAAGTAGAGCTTGCCCTAGAAGAATTGTATAAGAGAATTCAATGGACAAGGTACCCTGACGAGTGGAGTGAGACATATGAGCTCCTAAAGCGTCGAGCAGCTTTACATGATGATGAGGTGGAAAGAATAGAGCGGCAAGAGTTATTGAGCGTCTAATCAGTTCAATAAATTGGAACAGTCAAATAACGCATCTCTTATTACACTCATACAAATACCGCCTTCCGAGCTCGACCCCGAGATAGTCTTGCGCTAGGGCTGCTTGTTTTAATTTTTTGTTATCGACACCAACAAATAAAAAGTAAAAGAAGTAATTTGTTTAATGCGTTCATTTTGAGTAATATTCATCTTATAGTCTCCTTGGTTTGTTTTGAATCCGGTAGCTGGTGAGCATCTTGTGTTCAATAACATCATACAAGGGAGTCATTTTGTTACTCAAACCTCGTATGTTTTAATAGCAATACTGCTCGTTAGCGTAATGACGAAGGGCTGCCAAGCGGCAGCCCTTTAGTTTTCAACTATCGTTACCCGTTAGTAGAACATCTTGTACGGCACTGCTATTTCTCCAATTCATAGCGGGCCGCTATAATGCCCGACTTGAGCGTTCGGCTGGACAGCAGCTTGAGCCTGATTTTCTCACCGCCGCCGCGGAATGCCGATTTTCCGCCGCCCAAGATGACTGGACAAATCGTCAGCAGGAATTCGTCGATCAGGCCGAGTTCAAGCAACGTCTTCGCCGCCTCCGGACTGCCGAAGATAACGAGATTTTTGCCAGGCTGCTTCTTGAGCGCCTTGATTTCATCTGCAATATTGTCCTTGATCAGTACCGTATTGTTCCATTCGACATTGTCCATCGAGCCGGAAATGACGATCTTCTTCACATCCTGCAGCCATTTGGCATGATCCATATCGTGCCTCGACGCATCCGGATTGTCCAGCACCGTGGGCCAGTAGCTCTCCATCATCCGATACGTCGTTCGTCCGTACACGGGAGAGCCGACTTCGGCTACGACTTCCTCGGCGTATTTCTCTAATTCCTCGTTGTACGGAATCCAATCTAGTCCTCCGTTCGAATCCGACGCATACCCGTCCAGCGATACATGCATAAACAATACGAGTTTTCTCATGTTTGCTTCTCCTCCGATTTCTAATTTAGTTATTCGATTATTTGGCAGTAGGCCATGTTTCGTCCTTCTCTTACGTTTACTATAAATCATTACGTTACGTAAGGGTCAAGTGGAAATCTGAAGACAAAAATGTTGCGTATCTGCCCGTTAGCTTAATAAAGAAAGGGAGTAGTTCAGTAGCAAACTGCCACTTATTTGTTCAATTAACGTTACCTATAAGTTCAATCGGGCATTTTTCACTAGCCTATTAGAAACGCGGATTGCCCCCGATCAAATCTTTGGTCATTGGATCGAAAAACATTGTAATCGGTCCCAGTAGACCGTTCATTTCCGTGTCAAATTGAACAGATACTACAACATCTAACTTTCTGTCATCTATCCAGTTGCCAACGTTTTTTCCAGACTCTAGGGTCACTATAGCTTTCTCTTTCGGCGTGGTTAAAGTGTTTCGTTCCTTTTCTGAGATCTTGGTCCAAGCTAGATTCCGAAATTCATCTTCATTTTTAAGTTTGTCATAATGGAAGATATAATAGTACCAACCGCCGCCCAGATTTTTATAGTCATTCACATAGCTGAATTTCGAAGGATCGCCTTTGGCCATCTCCGGTAGGCTGAGGTAGGTGATGCCTTGTTGATATAAGTTATCTTCGACGTCAAACAAAAAATCAATACGTTTACTTGGGTCATCATTTAAGGAAGATATCCTTTTCACAATACCTTCTTGGAACAACGTTTGAGCGAATTGTTGAATGTCAGTCTCTTGGATTTTCTCGATGGCATAATCTTGTTGAAGTATGACAGGCCGAGTCTGGAATACTCTTTCATTCTCTAACAGATAACTGCCTAGAATATCAAAATCTTCACGACGGTTTTGAAAATATTTAATAACCTCAGTCTCTGGACGCTTCATCACTTCGCTAACGTTCAAGGGAATAATGAAATCACTTGCCTCGACATGCTCCGTGTCCTTGCTTTTCAAGCTAGCACATCCGCATACCACCAATCCAAAACAAATTAGAATTGAAATGAATTTCATCAGCCAAAGATTCATACTGCCTCCCACCAATCGAGCGAATTTTCCTCTTTATTACAAATCGTTCTTAATTAAGTTAGACGCATTTAGTATCGACGAAGTTTCGCAGTTATGCACGTTACAATAGATGGAAATCGGTTGATTTAGACTTTCTAATTTTTGTCTCCGTTAGGCATCCAACAATACTATTGAACCTAATTAACTAAATTCTAGAAAAATCGGCGATAATGTTCTCTCCGATGCTCTCCGCGGAGCTGAGCATAAACTTGCGTGGTCGATGCTTTTTCATGCTGAGATCATGAACCGACCGACAGCCCAAAGTATATAAAAAAATTGATGAGCTTATGCTGCAGTTGGGTTAGCCTCTTCATTTGGGGGAATTCAAAAGAACATTGAATGCTTGGGTCATATTTCGACAAAATAACTATCTTTTTCATTGACAGAGTTCCAAATAATAGTAAGATAGTAAATAGTGGAAATAAAATCTAGTTCTGGAGGCGTTTTTTTGAAGAGATTGTCGATTACTGCTATGATTTGCGTTTTATTGTTCAGTATAGGTGTTATTCCTGTATCAGCAGCCAATAAAGGAGCTTATATTTTTGTAGATGGAGTCCCGCTCAAATCTAAATCAGTAAGTAAGAATGGAGTTTCCTTCGTTCCCTTCAGAGAATTATTTGGAAAATTGAAAATGGAAATCGGTTACGATGCAAAACTTAAACAAGTTTCGGGCAAAAAGGATGATTTAAAGATTACATTTACGATTGGCAACAAAACAGCAGTTGTGAACGGCCAGAAGAAAGCATTGCAAGCAGAACCCTTTACTCAAAATGGCAACACTTACATCCCAATTAGAATCGTTGGGGAAGCAACAGGTAACTCCGTTTATTGGTCTGCAGAAGCAAATGTGATTCAAGTTAATAGTCCATCCTTTAAAGGGGCCTCTTACACGATCGACGGTATCCCGATATTTTTCAGTGCTGATGGAGTGATATCGTTTGGTCCCGCTGCAACCAACGCCCTGAATACCCAAAAAGAGTTAGCCGAGATCGATTCCATTACCAAGACAATTGCAAATTTCCCTGAATTCCGCGTTGTTGGTGCGCCACCAACAGAGAAGGAATCCAAACTACCAGGGTATAAAGGATATCCAGATTATTTTGACGCCAATTATGTAGCTGCAGCAGAGAATAAAGAAGCATTGCCGCCACTGATGAGCAAGGGATGGATTTCATTATCTATGCTGTCTGAAATCGAAGGCGTAAGCAAACTGGGCAATAGCAATGCCAACATCATCACGATAGGCAAATATGTCGGCTTCGAAATCGTCAGAGTGGATATTAATTTGACAGCGGAATACAAAAAGGCGACGGATGGCGACTTTACTTTAAGTGACATTCGTATTAAGAAATACAAAGGAACCATGTATCTGAACATTGAAGATTTAATAACAACTGGACTCATAGAATCTAATTAACACTCATGTTTTTTCAATTAGGAGTCAAATCATTGCTAATTTAATCGATTGAGCTGATCATGATTGACGCTTCTAAAAAAACTAGGGCCACTTTGGGGCCCTAGTTTTTTGTTTGTTAGTGATTATCCACTTTCAATGATAATCAACGAACGCCAATTTAGCTGTCGAAAGCCTTCGATACATATTCCTGGCTGACATTAACCAAGGTAACTTGAGTTTGTTTCTTTCAGGCTATTCAACGGTTGCATCGAGGAGTTTGTTCGTTATTTCAGCTTTATCAATTGCCACAATAATTTTGTCAAACCTATTCATCGTCCTTTCTGTGGCAGTTCGTAACTATTTAGGCTACCTACAAAACGGTTTCTTCCTGCTCCTATACCGACTAAAAAGAGTAAGACCGAAGCGCCAAGCAGAATGAACAGTGGTAGATTCCAACTATTTGTCAAATCATGCAGAAATCCTATAAGGGCAGGACCGATTGCGGCAAGAAGATATCCGATCGATTGCGCCATGCCAGACAGTTCCGCTGCTTGATGCGCATTTTCAGTACGTAAACCAAAAAACATCATGGACAAACTAAAGGCGCAGCCTCCACCAATTCCGAGTATTATTATCCATAACAGAATTATATTGGAGCTTCCGTATAGAAGTCCGAGCGTTCCCGTCAAAAGCAAAATGGTTATGATGACCACTAACAAACGTTGACTAGACATGCGCCCAGCAATAACCGGCACAATAAAAGTAAATGGAAGCAGAGCTAACTGCATTATCGAGAGGTACCATCCTGATTGGTTTGAGTCAATTCCTTGCTGCTTTAAAATTTCAGGCAACCATGCGATCAACACATAGAAAACCATGGACTGTATACCCATAAACAGGGTTACTTGCCAGGCAAGAGGGGATTTCCAAACATTCACATCATTACTGGCTATCTGTTGACTCATCGTGGTTGTTTGCTTCGTTTGATTTCTTAGTTGGGGTAGCCAACAGAGAATCGATACAAAGCTTAGAATTCCCCATATTCCCAATGCTCCCTGCCATTTTAGACCTGCGTTCACGGCTAGCGGTACACTGATTCCCGATGCGATTGCTCCAAATAAACTCATTGAAATGGAGTAAATACCTGTCATGGAGCCAATTTTATTTGGGAATTCCCTTTTGATTAAACTTGGCAATAATACATTACATATGGCAATTGCGAATCCAAGAATTGCTGTCCCAATATACAAATTAGCTGTGCCAGATAAAGAACGTATTACAATGCCAACAGTCAGAAAGATTAGGGCAATCAAAATGATACGTTCAACACCATATCTTCGTCCTAATTTTGGTACTAGTGGCGATAATAAAGCAAAGGCAAGCAAAGGTACCGTTGTTAGCAGGCCGGCTAATGTATTTGAAATAAGAACGTCATCCCTTATGAAACTCACTAAAGGACCGACTGAGGTTAAGGGAGCACGTAAATTAGCTGCAATAACAATAATGCCGAGAATTATCAGTCCTATAGAAGATGGTACGGCTTTTTTATTTTGTTTGTTCGACATTCTTCATTTCACCTTCCTGAATTTATACGTATAATTTGTTTCCTACTGATTGAAAAGCTATGAAATAACATCCGCGCGAATAATAAAAGTATAGTATAATATATTATTTTTAACAAGTGGTATTGTATAATATATATTAAATCGTCTGAAAACAAAAATACAACTCTGAATTCCCGTCATGGAATTCGGAGTTGTATTAAATAAGTAGGATTTCTGACTTTTAGAAATCATACTTTAAACATATATGGAGCACTGTTTCGCTATTCGTATGATTGGTATAAGAGTGAGGACAATCTGCACGAAAACTGATCGTATCATATTGATTCAATGTGTAAACCTCTCCATTGACTTGAATTTCAATGGAACCAGTCATTACTGTCGCAATTTCAGTTGTATTCGCATGATGACCTTCAGGGTGATACGAGCTATTCGGCTGTAAGTAAGCCCGACACATTTCAATATCGTTGCTTGCGTGTTTAAAGACTGGTTCAATGATCCAATTTTTTTGATCATTAGAAAACCGCAGTCCTTCGCCTGCTCGATACAAACTAACAGGGTCTTCTGATTTCAACAAAGCCAATAGTGGTAAAGACATGCCTTTTGAAATTTTCCATATAATCGCCAAAGTTGGATTTGTATCGCCACGTTCGATATTCCCCAAAGTAAGTTTGCTTACACCCGTTAATTCCGCTAATTCGTCTAAACTCATGTTTTTTTCTTTTCTGTACTTTTTCAAGGCACCGCCGATTTGTAATACAAGCTGTTTTGATTCATCGTTTTCATCCATTTGATATTCACCTCAACAAAAAACAATTATTGCTAGTATACTGTTTATCTAGACTCTTTTCCACACAATTAGTATTGGATGGTGGACTATTCTCCTATGCAAAATTCTGACGTCTATGTAACTATTCTGCCGATAGCTTAATAACATCAGCAGGCAAAAGTAAAAAACCTCCCCGCAGCACCCTGCAGAGAGGTTCACTCTAATAAAATATCTTCTCATCCCGCTTATCCTTAAGTATTTCCACTGCTTCCCGGAACCGCAGTGAATGCACAATCTCCCGCTCCCGCAAATACTTCAAGCTATCCTGTAAATCCACGTCATCCGTTAGGTCAATCAACCATTGATACGTCGCCCTAGCCTTCTCCTCTGCTTCCCCTTCCAAAAGCTCTTATTTAAGGTTTTAGCATAACATCCAGATAGTCAATCTCCGCGTAATCAACGCCTTTGGTAAACCGGATTTTATTATGTCCGACAGTTAAGTTTTTCTCGATTACAGTCGACCCCCAGTTTCCCCAATCGGAATACACAATATCGACTGCTTGACTCGCTCCTCCATTGACAGTCAAGTTGTACGTTGAAGTATGGTAGGGATCTCCAGCTCCGTTAGCCGTTCTTGCAGACAGGATATAGGAACCTGCCGAAGCGACGGTAACATCGAATTCGACATAGCTGTTCACATTATTGATTTCAACCTTTTTGCGGCCTGAGGCCGTCTCTTCCTGAACTCTCTTTGCCCCGTTCGCAAGCTTCGCCTCCTCGGCTTCATATCTCTTCCTCTCGGGCTCTCCGGACGGTGTCCGGATCGGGAAATTCGATGAGACCGGAACGCTGAGGTTAGGCGTGTTGTCGGCATTCCACGTAAAAGGCTGAGCTCTTACATTCCGTGTCCATTCTGCGCCTGAAAATCTAGCAGTATGATAGATTAACCAATCCTCCGTGCCGTCAGGCGATTTGGTGAAGCTATTGTGCCCCGGTCCGAAGATGCCGCTTCCACTGCTGAAAATCGACGAGTTTTTCTTCGTCCAGGAAGCTGCTGACAATAAGTTGGACGTGGTGCTTGCCGTCAGCAGTCCCAAGTTGTAATTATCGCTCCAACTGCCATTCGCCGAGTATACAAGATTAACCTTATTGCCTTTGACGATAGGCTGCGGCGCTTCATTTACATCAGGTAAATCAGGACCACCCTGACTCATCTCCCAGCCATAAGTAGGCGATGATATTAAGGTCTTTGCGCTTGACAGCGTATACGGATTGCTCATCGATGCCACATAGATGTTCTGGCGAAGCTGATACGGAGAATCCCATCCGGACCAGAACCAATACAACTGACCGGCAAGATTCAACACGGTGCCGTCGATTGCCCACAAATCCGTCGCGTCGGTTATTTTCCCTTTATCGGTAAAAGTTCCTTGGAACGGATCGGCGTTTGTATTTTCCAGTACAAACATGCGATGGTTTAAACCCTTATCACCGCATGTCGCGGCCGAATAATAGGCATACCAGGCATTGTTCAGAAAATGAATTTCCGGCGCCCAGACATCCTGACAGTTAGCCGCGTTAGGGTTATTGGTCGGCGGTGTCCAGATGACTTTCTTCTCTCCGGATTCAATACCGGACAGGGTCTTGGACCTCCATATCGTCACATTGTTTCCCGTCGTCCGGGTATAATAATAGTAACCGTCAGTATGTTTATACATCCATGCGTCGGCGCCATCCTGAGAGATGACGTTATGGAAATCGGATCGGGCAAGCAACGGCGAACGCACCTCTACTTCGGATAGTTCCACAAGGCTGCTCTGACCGCCTCCTGGAAATTTTAACCGCAAATACCTTCCCGAAGCGTTCAAAGTATACGAGTACTTCGATGAATCGTAATTCAGACCCTCGGCAGGTACATTATTCGCGCTCAGTATGTTTGTCCAGGCAAGCTTGTCATTACTAACCTCAAAGGTGATATTGGTTGGCACAGTATATGCGGTGCCATAAGGATATTCTCGGAAGTATAAAGCCACATCCTGTATGGACGTTATTCTCCCCAAATCTACCTCCCACCATGAGTTTACCGCTCCTGCGGCGGTTGAAGCCCATGCATTCTCCGCCGTTCTGCGGGAGTGCGTACCGTCGTTTGCCTTAGCTGCCGGATACATCGTCGAATACACCGATGAAGCCGTCGCTTTTCTCTTGAAGGCAGCATTCAGCGTCTGCCGCTGATGCTGAGGAAGACTGCGGTTGTAGATCCCCACCTCCGACACTTGCACTAGACTATCCTGGCCGCCGTCCTCAAACAGCAATCGGACATATCTTCCTTTGCCGTTTACGGAATAGGAATACTTAGAAGACCCATAGGTCTGACCAGTCGCAGGAACGTTAGCCGATCTTGCGATCAGTGTCGTCCAATTCGTATTATCGTCGCTTGTTTGAACCGTAATCGTCTTAGGCACCATATAGGCCGTATCTGCGATAAATTCCCTGAATTCTACCTCGATGGTTTTGAATTTTTCCTGCTGCCCCAAATCGACCTTCCACCAGCTGTTCAGGTTCGTACCCGAGGCGCTGGACCACGCATTGTTTGGACTGGCGGTTCCATGACTATTCAACCCGTCATTCGCCTTGCCTGCAGTATAGGTACTATCAATTACAGAAGATGCGGAAGCAGGCTTTCCGATCGCTAGGTTAACGGATGCTGTTACCGCTTTTTCTTGCGCGATTTCAACCTCCGAAAGCTCGATGATCGAGTTTTGCCCGCCTGTAGGAAACTTCAGCTGCACGTATCTAGCCTCTCCTTGGAAAGGATAGAGGTACACTTCGGAAGCATAGGTTGAATTTTCCAGCGGAACATTCGTCGATTGATTGACGACCGTTGTCCAATTGACGTTGTCGTTGCTTATTTGCACGGTTACCGAGCTCGGTACCATGTATGCTTTTTCTTCAAATTCACGATACTTGACTCGCACGCCTTCCATCTTCTGCTTTTTGCCTAGGTCCAGCTTCCACCAAGAATTAAGCGTAGCACCGCTAGCAGTAGCCCATGCATTCTCCACGGAATCATTGCTGTTAATACCGTCCACGGCTTTATTGGAAGCATAGGCAGCGCTGTACTGCGATGAAGAAGTAGCGGTTTTCTTAAAACCCGGATTGGATACGATAGTGTCCCAATATTTTTTGGCACGAGCAAACTCTGTCGCATCGTTCTTGTAGGCATCGGGATTCCACATCCAGTTCGCTATCGAAATAGCATAAATTTTATGCGGAGTTGTCGGCCGGAAAATATTTTCGATGACGCCTTCGGAAGTATTTCGCGGCATATCGTTCCATACGTAACCGCCCGGCAATGTTAAAGGTTGAAAAGTCGGAACTAGTGTTTTCGTTTTAAACGGAACTCTTCCATCTGTAAAGTAATAATCGTTTATCTCCCATTTCGGTACGATCGGATCTTTAAAATTCAATCTTGTATCCGCCAGTTCGTAATCATTGTGCCAATAGAACGGCAGTTTATAAGGATTGTTCGAAGAGTTTCTCCAAGTAGATACGTTGGCAGGAGTTACCTCCGTCGAGAAGATATCATACCCTGTCCAAGTCGCCCCGATCTCCGGGATCAGTCCGTCCGTAAAAGTATTCAAGTAAGTGCTGATATCGGTCGCACCAAGAAAATATTTCTCCGGTGTCGTCAGCAAATAAAACCCTTCCTGACCTGTCAAACTTTTTTGTACTTTATTAGCCAAATTCCGATGCTTCGCCGGATCCGGATATGCCTGATCGTCAAAGGCCAGCATAATTTTGGAAGCGCCTTCATCTAGTGATAATTTAAACAAATCGAGCAGCTTGCTATACTCCGCATCAGTCGGCATGCCTCCCGAATAACCGGGATTAACCTCCTGCATAAGCTGGATGATCCCTTTATCCCTTTCATAATTGCTAAGTTCCTTTACCGCATTCACGTAATCCGCATTAGGATTTCTCCATCCAGTTTCTTTCTGTAAAAGATGGCTGTAAGATAAGCTGAACACGTTGACCTTCAGCAAAGGAAGCATATGCATCCAGTCTCTAGCGTCGGAATACGTAAATTCGCCTTCATTATTTTTATGAAATTTTGTGTAGATGTCCTTGATGATCCGCATATCCATATCCGGATAGTCGCGAACCGATATGACCCGTAGCCTAGTTAGGGAGCTGCTCGAATCTACCATTTGGGCAAGGCTCGTCGAGCCGTAATAGGCTCCGATAGCCTCGTAACCGGTTACTAGCACGATATGCCGATTACCGACCAACGCCCGCTCGATTGCATACCCCTCCTTATGATCGGGAACGTCAATGGAGTGGCTGCCGTTAATGGTATTGGTATTCGCCGTTCCGATGGCAATGACCACCGAATAGGCGGAATTGGATTGATCGTCGTAGAGTATCGGAATTTGCTGACCGTTCTTGCGCGCAATGACTCTTTGTAGCAAATTTGCACCCTCCTCCTCCGCCGGTGAAGCATCTCTTCCGATAACGATAGTCGCTTTATAGGAAGTACCGTCATGCAGCGTCAAAAACTCGTCCGTATAGCTAACCTGCTGAGGTGTTGGTACGATCTTGTCGATATCTGCAATCGCCGCACTGGCGCGCTCGAATGGGCCGATGAGAAATCCGGTTGTGGCAAGAGCTAGAACCATCACTATTTTTGTCAGATACACTAGATAACGTTTCATTTAATAACCTCCTCTATTATTCTTTAAGCGATCCCAGCATTGCGCCTTTGACAAAATATCTTTGCAGGAACGGGTAGACGACCAGAATTGGCACCGTAGCAAAAATAATAATACCTGCGCTCATCATTTCTGGCGTAACAGGCATATTTAGTTCGAACTGTACCTCCCCCATGAAGTTGTTCAAACCTTTCTTAGCGACTAGGTTCTGCAACAGCACCTGCAAAGGATAGAGTGTCTTGTCCCTGATGAAAACAAGTGCGGAAAAGTAAGTGTTCCATTGATAAACGGCATGGAAGAGACCGATGGTGGCAATAACAGCCGTCGATAAGGGCAGCACGATACGGAAATAGATGCCCGCCTCGCTGCAGCCGTCCATCTTCGCGGCATCGAACAGCTCTCCGGAAACATTCCGGAAAAAGGTTCGCATTATGATCACATAAAAGGCGCTTGTTGCTCCCGGTATCATCAATGACCAGAGCGTATCGAGCATATGGAGAGATTTGACAAGCAGAAAGCCCGGTATAAGTGGTGCGGGTAAAATAAAAGTAAGTACAATGAGCCGCATAATCCACGTTCGACCTGGCATGGTCGTTCTAGAGAGCGCGAAAGCAATCATGGACGTGAGAGCCAGTGTAATTAACGTGCCGACAATGGTAATGTAGACACTGACGCCCATCGCCCTCCACATTTCATCCATCGAAATTATTTTTTTGTAAACGGCAAACTGCAGTCCTTTGGGCCAGAAATAGACTAACTTAGCCTGTGCATAAAGCGGTGAACTTAAGGAAACCGACAGGATGTGAATTAACGGAGCCAACATGATTAAGCTTAGAGCGGTCAAAATAGTGACCAAAAGGGCTTGAAAAGCAATAAGTTTACGCACGATTCCACCTCCTAAGTTAGTAAAGGCTCTCTCCGGTTGTTTTACGACTGAGCGCATTCAGCCCGAATACAAGTACAATGCCTACCACGGCTTTAAATAAGGCAATTGCTGTCGTATAGCTGTACTGGCCGCCTACCAAACCGAAAGTATATACATACGTATCGAACACTTCTCCAACATCCCTAACTAGCGGATTCAGGAAAATCAGCACCTGCTCTACATTCGCGTCCAAAATATGCCCAATCGAGAGAAGCAGTACGACAACCATCGTCGGCATCAATAAGGGCAGTGTAATGCTCCACATTTGTCTCCATCTGCTGGCGCCGTCAACCATGGCAGCTTCGTAGAAATTCGGATTAATTCCGGATAGTGCCGCCAGATAGAGAATGGTGCCCCACCCAACCTCTTTCCAGATTCCAGTGGATATCAGTACGGCTATAAAAGTGTTTCCTTGCGTTACATAGTCAATCTTTTCTATACCCATTTGACTAGCTATTGTATTAATAATGCCATCGTAAGAAAGTAGATTAATGAAGATTGATCCGACGATAACCCATGACAAGAAGTGAGGCATGTAGACAACAGTTTGTACGATTCTCTTAAACGCCATCGATTTCAGTTCATTCAGCAGCAACGCTAAGATGATCGGTGCAGGGAAACCGAACAACAGCGAATAGACGCCAAGCTTCGCCGAGTTGCGAAACACTTCATAAAAATCTTCGAAACCGAACATCCGCCTGAATTGAGCAAAGCCAACCCACGGGCTGTGTAAAATTCCTTTGAAGATGTTATAGTCCTGAAAGGCAATGACATTGCCAAGTAGTGGAACGTATTTGAATATTAAAAAATAGAGCAATCCAGGCAAAGCGAACAAGATGAGAATCCATTTGTCGCGTAAAACTAACCGCCTATTCATAACATCACCTGCCGATTCTTGTGGATGGCCAACATGCTTTTTCAGCTTTACTGATCATTCGCGAACCACGCTGCATGCATGAGGCATGCAGCGCAATCCACGATTATCGTTATTTATGGAACGCATTATACCATTGCGTTGCTTCATCAATTGCTTTATCTCCGCCGCGTTTATTCCAGTCCGCAACAAATTTGTCAAAGGCATCGATCGGTTGACTTCCCGTCATGATCTTGGAGAACATCTCGACGAACATCGTTCCCCAAGTCGATATCTCCGGGTTATTCTGGAAGGTGACAAGCGGCGGCATATACAGACTATCATGCGGCATTGCAATATCCGCCGAGAGCTTATAGCCTGCAATTATCTTTTCCGATTCCGGCAGCGTTTTTAATACCAGATCGTTGTTGAACCCGATTTCACGGGGGTTGATGGACAATTGGAACATTTGGAACGCATTTTTGTCCGCATTCACGGGAGCCGAAACATCATATTTGAGCTCTCCGCCTTCGTCGGTATAGTTGGAGCCCTCAATTCCATAGGCGAAAAACTTATCAGCCTCCGGATCACTCCATGCCCAATCGAGATACTTGATGATTTCTTCGGGATTTTTAACTTTGTCAGGAATCACCCATACGAAATAAATGCCGTCGGACACGGGTCCCAAGCCTCTTTCGCCTCTAGGTCCCGCCGGTGGAGCAACCATCGAGATTTCGACCTTGTCCGGCTCGTTGACAAACTTCTTCGGTGCATTGGTTGCACTGAAGTCTGGTGTGTATTGATAGACAGCGGCAGCAAAGCTTCCCGACTTGCCGTTATAAATATCTGCGCGGAAATCCGCTTCCTTCTTCGTGAACAAATCACGATTGACATAACCTTTCTCATATAGCATTCTATAAAATTCAATTGCTTCCTTCATCTTAGGGCTGATCATATCAGGAATTAGCTTGCCATCCTGCATGTGCCAGGTTCCGGGATCAACACCAAACGATCCGAAGAACATCGAGCTCCATCCCACTCCCTCAAACATCGTATAGCCGTATTCGTCGTCCGGATCACCATTTCCGTTCACATCCTGAACCTTAACCTGCTCGAAATAGTTGAGCCACTCGTCAATCGTTTCCGGTTGCTTTAGGTTAAGTTTGTCGAGCCAATCCTGGCGGATAAAACCGATTCTGTCGTTTGCCGTTCCGACAAGAACTGGAATGCCGTAAATTTTCCCGTCCTTTTGTACACGTGGACTGTTCCATGCGGTTTCGGGAATGCGTTTTTTGAGGTTTGGACCGTACTGATCAATCAAGGAACCTAATTCTTTGAAGATACCCTGTTCAACCGCATCCTTATGAATGGTAGAATCGATACTGGGCGTCCGGACCAAATCAGCCAATTCCCCAGAAACAAAACGCAGAGAGAGCTGTTGATCGTAGTCTGAATGTCCAAGAAAATCAAAACTGAGATTGTAACCCGATAACTTGTTTAATTCTTTGATATAGGAATCTTCTGCTTTTACAGTTTTGGCATACTCCGCTTCTGCATGGGAAAGCAGTACCTTTATGGATTTATTGCCCGAATCCGGGTTTTTGGTACCGCTTTCATTATTACTATCGGTGCTTTCTTTCCCTTCACTATTCGGACTGAGCTCGTTTCCTTTGTTTCCCTTACTAGAACACGCGGAAAGAATGAGTGCTAATGCGATGACGATAACCCAAATTTTCTTCATTTAGTGATACCCCTCTCGTCTAGTGTGGTTCATTATTTATGTTTGCAAGGCGGTCAACTGCCTGAGGTCGCGATCCTTCAAAGCATTTGACCAATCCTTTGAAACTAGACCGTATACTGCGAAGCCTGCACTCACTTATAAATCTATTGCTCTATAAATAGGATTGAATTACTTTGTTGATACCATTCGCAATATCTTCCATATCTCTCTCGGATCCAAGAAGAACGTTCTGGTGTAACCAGAGCAATTCAAGTTCGGCGGCTTTTTCTGCTACCGGACAGCTGTTAGTCCTAACTTCTCCAACCAGCTTGTGGATTCGATCGATAATGGCGGAATTCTTGTTAAGTGGGACGTAACCTGCCGTTGCCGGTATACCCTCTGCATTCAACTTGCGGATAAAATCTTCTTTAACAATTCTGTCTGTAATGTCTCTATCCAGCTTGAACATATAAAGATGGTTCGCATGCTTCGTAATCCTGCTATCATACTTCACGGGCTGGATTCCTTCAATTTGTTGCAAGAGTCCATCCAAATGATTTGCGCTGAGCTGGCGAATTTCCATCTGTTCTTCCACTCTGCTCAACTGTGCAAGCGCAAGCGCAGCTTGCACCTCACTGAACCTGAAGTTCCAGCCAATGCGCTCGTGCTGATACCATCTACCGTTGCGAACACGACCGCAGTTATGAATTGACCAGACATGATCGGCTAATTCCTCATCGTTGCTCACAATGACTCCGCCCTCACCGCTATTGAGATTTTTACTGGATTGGAGACTGAAGGTACCCAGATCACCTAGAGCTCCTACCCCTTGGTCTTCCCATTTGGCTCCTACTGCCTGCGCGGCATCTTCAATTAAAGCTAGTTTATTTGTCATCGCAATTTGCCGCAAGCGTGTCATGTTGGCTGGAGCACCGGCAATATGCACTGCGATAATCGCCTTGGTAGCTGGAGTGATCGCTGCTTCTATTTTGTCCGGATCGATCAGCATGGACTCATCTACATCCACAAATACTGGAATAGCGCCAATCAATAATGCTGCGGTAGCGGTAGCAATGAACGTATAAGGGGGCATGATAACCTCATCGCCGGCATCTACACCTGCAGCCAGTAAAGCAATGCTAATGGCAATTGTGCCATTGTTGACTGTTACGGCGTATTTCGCATCCTGCAGACAGGCAAATTTTTCCTCAAATAATTTGATTTTATCTGGATCCACACCTCCCCAGTTCCCCGATCTAACGGCCTCCAACATAAGCTTTTCTTCCAAGTCTCCGAATATCGGCCACTTGGGAAATGGGTGCGTTCTTATCGGGCTTCCACCATCTATTGCTAATCTTAACTTCTGCATGCTGTTACTCCTCCTCGTTTTTTGGCTCATCGATAATAGCCATAAGTTGTTTTTTCACTTCCGCTTCAACAGCCTGGTCGAAGGGACAAGGAAGGCCGAAATAAGTGACGGATTCAATCGGCTCATATCCGCCTTCCTGCAGCTGATTAGCGGTTGTAATATATCCGATCATTCCATTGCTATAAGCCAGAGGGACTAGGACCGGGGAGCAGCTTTTCAAGAACAAGCCGTATTCCACGACCATTTCGCCATTCATAGCTATGAATGTTAACCCTTCGGCTATTTCTAGCTTTGTTATTTCAAATCGGAATTGCTTCCTGAGCTTGTCGGGTTGCTCCAAGAAACTTTGAGCCCACTTGCGGACGTCGGCTGAAGCCGATTCATCCACGACTCGCTGCAGCTTATCCTTCGTAGGTATTTCTGCAAAGGGGAGTACTGCAATCGACCGCCTACTAGACAACACATTGGGTTCAAGCCATTCAAGTTCTCCAGATAGGATCGCATCTACATCGTCAGCAAATCTTTGTCCTACGATGGAAATGACATCCTGATTGCTTTCGGCAACATTAGGCTTAACGGGATTAATATCGCCGCCGCAGCCTTGAAGATAAGCGCATACCGTCAAGGAGTCGTAACGGTTCTCCAGCCGTTCCATCGCGTAACCACAAAATTCAGAGGATACCGAATTGCGATCCGTTAACGTTGGATGACAGGCAAAGTGGGTTAGCACCCCCTTCTTCTTCCCTGAGAGAGTAGTAAAGACGTATACCCTTAGCTCAGGATCGGTCACTCCTTCGGGGTTAGGAGACAACACAATTTGGTCCCCATTCTTCTTCCTGCGATTTACGCCGATTTCGGATATGCCTTTTCCCATCTGTATGTTCACAGGCTCGGCATCGCCTACTGCCTGTTCCACACTCTGCATTACCGCTTGTTCCAAAAAAACGAGGTAATTCGGATCAGGCTCTCCTATCCCAATTGTTCGCATTGAAATGGCCGGACCGGAGTGCGTATGGGTGGCATGTAGAATAATGGCGTCCACCTTGATTCCCCACTGCCGCTCAATTCGCATGCGCAGTTGATCAGCCAGTTCTTCCGACCAGAACAGAATATCGGCAGACAAGAGCAGCGACTGTAACTTTGAACCATCCGTAGAGTGTTGTTGGAAATAAAACGTTCGCAAGTACAAGCGGCTATCGATGTTCTCGAAGTTTCGATTGTTCCGGCTGGCAAATCCAGCGAGCGGCAAAGCGAATGGTGGAGTGATATCGACTTTGGCTGTACCGACACTCAATTGAAGTTCCACAGAATCACTCCTTTCGATTTCTATGTTATAATACATTTCATAAAGAATTCGGTCATTTTTTTTATTTACCTGGTCAATAAAAAGAAAACAGTGAAGAAATCGGGGGGTAAATCGACATGGTAATGTTTCCGGAATATGAAGATGTTCTGTCTTTATCTGGAGCAGTGAGTCGCAAGTTTTCGTGCGTAGTTACAACGCATACGCTCCATAAGCATTATGCTTTGCACCACCATGATGTGCTCGAACTATCCCTCGTCGTTAGCGGAACCGGAACCGAATTCATAAACGGGAGTCCGCATAAACTTCAACCAGGAACAGTCACTTTTTTACGCCCCCATGATATGCACGAAATATTTTGCGATGATACTGGAGTAGAAGTGATTTGTTGCATGTTCGATATAAGCCTGCTGTTTGGATCCACAATGGAGGCGGAATTCGGCACGATCATTTTAGGAACGAATGACGGATCCACATCCTATTTAGATCTCGATTCACACCCTTATGCCGAAATGAGAGCCTGCCTTGAAAAAATGCGGCTAGAATACCAAGAAGACAAGCTGGCTAAAAATTCGTATATTCGCAGCAAACTGATCGAAGCCCTGATTATCTATTTCCGCGCTCATCAAAGAAGAAATAATCTCACGCCGCCAAGCTCCAATTACCGCAATAAAAAGTTGATATGGAATGTTATTCAATACGTGAATACCCACTATATTAACGACTTATCCCTTGAAATGCTCTCCAGCCAATTCGATACCAGCGTCTCCGCCATTAGTCTAGCGTTCAAGGAAGTAATGGGAACAACGTTCCTTCAATATTTGCACAGCCTTCGGATTAGGAGAGCTACCGGCCTTCTGCTGAACACAAGCATGTCTATACTGGATGCCTCCTTGGAAGCTGGCTTTCAATCCTTTCGCACCTTCTCCAGGGTCTTTATGAAAATCGAAGGAGTATCACCACGCGAATATCGGCTAAAGCACTTAAGGGAGCCAGTAACCTCCTCCCCTCAATTCGATGCTTCAAAGGATTAAGATTCAATGCACCTCACTATCCGATTTGCAATTCTAACGGCGGAACAAGCTTCTTCCGCCGTTATAGGAAGCGGACTATTCATCTCGATTGCCTGAATAAAGCTTGACAGCTGGAAATAATAGGGGTCTTCAAGCTCTGACTTTTCAGGTATGATCACACCTCGATCCGGTGAATGGTTCTGAACCACCTTATTATCGCTCACAATATCCTCATTGAAGCCGTTTGAACTAAGAACCATCTGTTCTCCCGTTATATCAAACCCGGCATGAAAGTCAGTCGCCCCCCAAACAGCCTCTAAGCTAACCTTAGTACCGTCAGCATAATAGAGCCATGCCAACGCTTGCTCCCTACCTTCGAGAGCTACAATTTTAGCTCTTATTTGCGTAATTTGATCTCCAAGAAGCCAAAGCACGTAATCGATATCATGGATCATAAGGTCAAACACAACACCGCCGCTTTTTCGCTTATCCAGAAACCAGCTGTTCTCCGCTGGCGTTAGACTTGCTCTTATAGTACGCACGGACTTAACCGCTCCAACTTCCCCTGATTGCAGCCGCAGGCGGGCATCCTTATATTCCGGAAAAAATCTAACGACATGGGCGACACACAATTTAACACCTTTTGCCCGGCTTGTCTCTATTAATTCCCAGCAATCCTCCTCGGTAAGTGATAGCGGTTTCTCGCAGATCACATGTTTTCCAGCCCCTAGAGCCAGCTGCACATATTCCTTATGCAAGTAAGTCGGCAAAGTCACGCAGATGATATCGATATCCGGACGTGTGATCATTTCGCTGTAAGATGTATAGATTCTTGCCTGCGAAAACTCTGCTAACGAAGCTGCTTTCGCCCACTCGGGATGGCAGACTGCCGTTACCTGTACTCCCTTCATCCTCATCAAACGATCAACGTATACTCTTCCCATCGCGCCGCACCCAATTAATCCGACGTTCATGCCTACCATCCTCCTCTTATTTCTACTTCATTTTAATGAAATCTATTAAAAAGGATGGTCAAAATTATTACGCAAGCAGACAATTCTGATAATCCAAAAAGGCCTTATTAAAATATAGAAAAAGAGAGCCCCTTGGCATTGTTTATGATTTATGAACGAACGACAGCTAAAACGACAGAACTGCTCTCCGAACAAGCACTCTAGCATTGGCAGCTCCCTCCCGCATAGCATTTTCCTCTCTTGTTCAGCTACGTATACGAGTAAGCTAAGAAATTGCTCCTCCATCACTTTTCCAAAGTCCTGGCATGTTCGAATTTCCAAACCTTCTCTTACATTTAGTTCAAATAGTTGCCGCCATTTCACTAAGGTATATACAGTGATAATGTATTTTTTAGCGAGCCGTTTCGACCATACTCTTTAGAGTACACCTCCCCTTGCACCTTTACGACTCGCCCAGAATTTATCAATTCCTCCCTGAGTTTAAAACTCTTTTCCGTACCGGCAAAATCAATATAAAGAGCAACCTCATTATTATCAACGTAGTTTATGGATAGTCAATATTGCTCTTGCGTATCGTTTTCCTTGTCAACAGACAAATAAAAACCTCCCCGCAGCATCCTGCAGAGAGGTTCCCTCTAATAAAAAATCTTCTCATCCCGCTTATCCTTAAGTATTTCCACCGCTTCACGGAACCGCAGTGAATGCACAATCTCCCGCTCCCGCAAATATTTCAAGCTATCCTGTAGATCCACGTCATCCGTTATATCAATTAGCCACTGATACGTCGCCCTAGCCTTCTCCTCCGCCGCTCTATCCTCGTATAGATCCGCGATCGGATCGCCTTTGGCTTGAATATAGGCGGCCGTAAACGGTACTCCTCCTGCATTCTAATAAAACAAGGCGCTGTCATGAGCTACATAATGAGCACCTAGACCTGCAGCCTTAAGCTGTTCTGGCGTTGCATCTTTTGTCAGCTTGTAGACAATTTCTAAATTGCACAAAAAAATAGCCCTATTTGACTAGAGCTTTCGAGGATAATAACCGTTGTATGAATTTATCAAGATCAAGTTTTCCGAATACCTGTACACTACCCTTGCCGTCAATCGTCTTCTCGAAGGTCAATGGTTGCCCCATCATCGTTTCCGTCTTCGGCATTAGCATCACCTCTGCCTTATTTCTATGAATGTCAAGATTTGTCCTATTCATCTAGGGCTTAATATCATCACCTCATCTATATTTATCTAAATATTCACTTATCTTAAGTTCTTCGAACACTCCAACATCCGTGTACACAATTACTTTTCCAATGCGCCTAAGCCATGCATGCCATGTGTTATTGGCTTGTTCTTTCGCTCTCTTGTATTGTTCTAATAGTCCACTGTTAGAAACAATATATACTTTCGTGTAACAGGCTACTTTGTTTGCGTACCGACAACGTAGTTCGAGCGGATAACCGTCTAAGTAATTCAGCATTTCTTGAATTCTAAATTGTCCATCATACTCGTCGAACAATATAATATCTTGGGAATTGTAACCATCGAAAGGGTGCAAATAATCCGTTACCCTATACACGTTCTGGTAACCATATTGCTCCATAATAGATCGAGTCTTTCCCAATGCCGTTTTACCGTAAATATACGTTATCTCGACATCTCTCCACGTATTACGATACTCTTCTGTTTTGATGACCGTTCTTGCTCGTTCAATATCACTCAAGCGTAATAAATAATCTGGATTTTCCTCCATGATTTCGTAGTTGGTCTTTCCGTCCTTAATCATTTCGTACAAGTCAGCGAGATCGGTTCTAGCCCCCTGACGTTCAATTGGCATCTCGCCCCACTCATATTGAGTGTTCATGATTCGGGTGTCTGCTTTTTCGTCAACTGACCATTTACCTTCCTTAAACACATAGTCTCGATTCTCTTGACTGGTGCCACGACTCATATCAATATGAGCAGTTGGAAAGTTATTCTTGACTGTGCTGAATCTAATCGGTGATGAAGCAACCATGAATAGATGGGTATGATGCGTCTGCTCTTCATTCCCATTTTCATCACCGATGCAATAATAAACACAAGATTTGAAATTTTTCATAGTCTCAATGATTTGTTCTTGGCTTGCTCCCTTTTCTAACGGATTGTTAATCGTTATAAGCCACTTTCTCGACTGAGTGTCCTTGATGATCTTCACCACCATTTTGCTAATTATGTCTGTTTGCTACTTGCGACAGTAGTTGCCATAGGGTAATACTAGCCTATGGCAATCCTACATCGTGAGGTGGCTCAGCGTGTGTGTCTATCGGCTCTGCGCGCTTGTGCTTCGCACCTTGCCACCGTTAGCCCCACACGCCCCAATGACTTGGCGAGATTGTCATAAATTTCTCTGTCCAGCTTCTTCATATCGCCAACCATCGGAACCCTGACAGGCTGTGCTATCCCGCCGTTCAAGGCCAACCAGCCCACACCACTCCAACCAACTTTATTGCTTCTCTGCTCTTTTTTCTTTTCCATAGTTCATTTTCCTCGATTATTGATCCCACGGCGGTCGTAGTAACCCGGTGGAATATCTTTTTCCACCATCTATCAAGAATAACGGAGTACCTTTGCTTCTGCCCAAGGCAGGCAAAAGCTCCGCTATTCTTTATCTAATTTTTGTTCCTTCAATCCTCAGCCAGTGTTTGTACCGCTCAAAATTCGAGAAAGTGTAATCTGGAAAGCGACTTGATATTTCTTCTCGAAGAATTTCTTTTGTTTCTAAGATAAGTTTTTGTGCTTGAACACCATTTGGCAACTTGATAATATAAGTGATTTTCTTTCCCCTAACATCAATGATAGATTTTCGGATTGCTTTATTATGCTGTTGAAGCTTAAAAATTCCTTCACCTTCATGGTCTGCCTGTTTTATTAGAAATTTCCTCAAACGGAAGCTAACCCATATTGAATAGAACCAATTTGCTAATGAGTCCTGAACAATCCTTGTTACCAATTCAGGAACTACCAGTATCAGCAAAGTTGCGACAGATAGCACAATCATCCCATCCAATGTATTGGAAATTGACCCCAATACTTTAGACATTATTTCTGAGTATTCTGTCAGGAATGAACTTGTTTCATTGTGCAAAAAACTTTCTATCATTTTGAACGGAACTCGAACTAAGAAGAGTATCAATGAAATAAATAATAGAAATCCGTTAATATGGAACGTCCGAATGAAGAATGATTTACCTGTTTTTTTCATCTACATTATTCCTTTCAAATCATTAAATGTTGGTGTTAGTAATGGAACAATTTGAAATGGGTGCTCGGAGTCAATAACCTGTATCAGTCCCGTTCCAATTCCTTGTGGTATGACTATCCCCTCAAGTGACAGGTCGGGAAATAGAAATTGTGTTGTCTTGGAATTAATATTTCCAACCTGAATCAACACATTGAGTTGCTCTCTACACGAAATAGGAATCGCATTGTTATCAAATCTCTGTGATACCAGTAGCAAATGAACCTTTGAAGCTCTGCCAAGCAATGACATTTGAGACAATAGACTAAAGAAAGCTTCCTTAATCGGCTTTGCCACACCATCACTCAATGCAAGAACCTCGTCAATTACCACCGTATAGTGCTCAAATTCGGCTTGTGGGTTATTGTATAGCACCTGTTGCCGTTGATGAATCAGCTCCAAGCACTGGCTAAGCTCTGCATTCACACTTGAAACAAAATCATTTTTGTTCCTGTTATCACTTGGCGCTATGACTTTGACATGGTTTTCCCTTCCCCACCTGCTAGGCATATCAAATTTCGGATCAATAATTACGAGCCTTGAACTCTTTTTCAATACACATAAAAAATATGTCAACACATAGGACTTGCCAGAACCCGAATTCCCTGCGATAGCAATACTTGTAACTTTGTTTAGATCGAACTCGAAATTTTCCATGACGGGCACTTTGTTTACTGGTAAATTTGCTACAAATTCGTCTATTTCCTGAATAATCAACCGTTTGGAAATACCCTTCATCCACGGAAAGAAAAGAGCACGTTTCACATGAATATCATCTGTCTTTAATGGAACAAAATAGGCACCTGCTTGCTTTAATAAGGTAAAATCAGGGTATAGAACTGCATTACTAATAAGGTATATTTTTTGATAAAGCTCATTATCAACGACAAAGCTTGCTGGGAGGCGAGGGACGAAGTAAAAGCCTTCGTCCGCTACCCTTACATCAAACGAGTTGGTGTAAGAAGTCTCACCATTTAGCTGCAATGCCATGTTCAGAGCTTGGAGCAAGTATCCTTCAAGTTCTGAGTTTTTCATTATTTAACACTCCGTACCCCTTCTGCACGAAAATACACATTTGAGCGAATTTCTATTGCTTCGAGCTTGTCCAATTTGATTTCTGAAAGAAACGGTGGAAGGGACGGTTTCTTCTCAAATTTTACAGCGAATGGGGTAACTCCCTCTTGAATGAAGAAAAGTTTATAACCTGTTACCAAATCCGTTCGTTTACCATCAATCCAGTTATACTGTGTTTCTACTTCAGATGAAACACTGATGATTGGTTTGACGTCTGAAATATACTGCTTTGCTGTATTCTCGTTGTATGCGTTTTGCGAATTTTTTGTTTTCATAAAGGTCTCCTTTTGCAATATGACTAGTACATATTGCATAGATTTGTTTATCTCTGGACTCGCGATTCCTTTGACTTCTTCATTTTATATTAAAAAAGAGGGGGAGATAGTATGTTACTATATAGGTATAATACAATTCAATTTCTACCACCTTAGGAGGCGTAGTAATGATTTATATAGAAACTAAAAACTACATTTTTTCTGAGATTGGGAAAAGAGTACATACAAAAAAAGATGAGTTAAATTTGACGTATTACCAATTAGCAGGTTATAAAAATATGTCTGACTATGTTGGACATAAGAAGGACTTAGTGGAAGATAGTAAAGAAGATAAACAACAGAAATACGGGAAATATGACCTTTCTATTATCAAAAATATTGCAGGCGGGAAAGCCTATTCCAAGAAAAATCCAAATTTAATATCTGAATCACTATTAGTACATTTAACAAAGGAGTTGGGATTTAAAAAAGATAAACGTAAATTACTATGGGGAGACTTTGAAAATAGTGACCTATCTAAAGTCTTATTTGAAAAACTTCTTATTGATGTTTTATATGGGGACGATAACAACTTAAAAGAAATATATAATAACCTGCTATTTGACTATGTTCCGTATGCTGAATATCACTCATTCTGGCAAATGTTTGTGGTTGGTGAAATAGAAATTCCTAAATTTCCTAATAGTCAATTAAGTATCTCTTCTCATTTTTATAATCTTAAAGAGGATTATATTTTTGAGAAGTATGAATGCATACAAAAAAACGCAATTGAGTTTCTTTACTATAAGTGCGGAAATCAAATTCATATTTTGTTTGTAGATTTCATAATGCAAGAAGGGGATTCTTTGAAGAAACTAGATAAGAAATTAAATAATTTTGTCTCAGGTTTAACTAGATTTCTTCTGAAATATGTTCCGAACGAGGATTCCTTGGGATTAAGGGCTCGCAATATAATTATTTCTGATTATAAGAAATTTGGGACTTTGATAGCTAAAGAAATGAAAGGTGAGCCATGGACATTAGATGAACATATGCTAAAACTGTTGGTGGAGTCTTCCTTGGCATACATTACAGAATTAAAAAGAGTGCAAGCGATAGAGCTTGAGGTGATTAACAAATACAATTTTAGCGGTAAATAAAATGGTGATGATGTAGATTGAAATAATTCTACACCATCACCAATCCAATTTTGTTCCTTAAGAATCACGGTTTGTCATCACACTAAACAGTTTGCAAGATTAAACCTGGATCGTCTACTACCTGATCCTTGAGGATAAAAATCCACTGTACCGCTTCGTAAAATGGAGCCACTTACATAAGCACCCTTTTGGAGACAATATCTCCTCCCAACGAAGTAGCGAAATATTCGCTTCAATTACCGAAGAAGCCAAAAGCCAGTTCTTCCGCTTGCAAGGAAAGCGGCGAGTGGACAAAGAATATTGGGCTTATGACATCTTATGACATCACCTCTATCTCCAGCTATTCTGAGGGATTGCGCCAAGTTCAATACGGACGGAATAAAGAAGGTGATCAACTCGCGCAGCTGAACTTGGCGTTGGTGTTTGAAGAGACCTCCAACCTGCCGTTCTATTACCGCAAGCTGGCGGGGAACATCCTGACGCGAAGACCATCACGAATTTACTCTCTGATTTCTCTACATACGGGTTTTCTAAGGTCAAGCTGGTGATGGAACGCGGCTTCTACAGCGAAAGCAACATCAACACGCTTTATAAGGCACACTTGAAGTTCTTGATTTCGGCCAAGATGTCCCTGGGTGGATTTGCGCAATTGCCCGCACCACTCGTGCAACTTGCCGGCGGATAGCACAACAGCGCATATATGCTCCGCTCCCGGTGGTCGCTTCATAAGATACTTTCTCTTAATAAATATCCATGTATAGAACCTCGTTCAATCATGAAATCAAGAATCGGAATAATCTTGTTTTTCAATCTTATTTCTTCTTTGATTTTTTCTCTATTAATGAAGATATATTTTCTCAAAAACATTTCCAAATAGTATAAGGTATTTGATTCTAAATCATCAAGATTTAAGGACTTGTTATTCGATACAATTGTATGAAGCCACTCAATACCTTCATCCTTAAAATTGCTTCCGATTGAATTCAATATTTTTACAATAGAATACAATACAGATGGAATATTTCCAATTTCTTTAGAAGCGCTATTATAGAGAGTCAAATTTTCCTTTTTTAAGCTATGCCACTCTTCAATTCCTTCACGCCACCAACGCCATGCGAACAAGTAATTTATTATGATTTCTTTTAAATGATAGCCACGTGGATTTGAACATAGTTCTTTTATTTTTGGATATAGGATGTTCCAAATATGCCAAAATTGTTCATGATTGTTTAGGTAATCTTCCGCAATTACTAATTCTTCAATAAATGAAGCCGTTTCTTCTGTTGAAGAAAACGAATCGACAAATGGTTTTAGAAATACATCAATTTCACTTTTTTCTCTTTGTAAAATGAAATAAGCAAAATTTTTGAAAATATGTTTACGTAACAAGTAAATGTTAGAGTCGTCACCCGAATCATCATTGTAACTTCTTCTGTCTTTTAATAACTGTGAAGCTAATGAAGGCAACGATTGCGTATAAATGTCTAAGTGAATTTTATCTTTCGTCTCAGAAGGAATTAATTGAAGAACTATTTCCATGTCATGAATATCAAGTGAGGCAATATTAGCTATATCAAATGATATATTTTCAAAAGTGAAATCGTCATTTATCTTGCCTAACCTTTCAAAAATTGAACTTTTAGAAATTCGTCCCCAACCTTTTTCTTTCCTTATTTCAGCAATGATATTTTTATAAATAGGTTTGAATTTTATATGACCAAACAAAATTGATTGGGCAACTTTTGAATCTTGTTCCCATAATTTTGATTTGTGAATTGATTCAATAACGTAGTCACATATTCTCTTGTAATGCCCAATTGGTGTTTCATCTAAAAGTGCCAAAACCATTATCGAAACATAATCTTCTGTTTCTTCTGGATTTTCAATTACTAATGCTGGAATTGCATGGACAGCTGCTTCAACTCCGTCACTTATTTGATAGCCATAATCATCTGCAAAAAGATTAGATATGGTTGCAAGAACTATTTCTTTGCAAAAAGCCTTATCTTCTTTTGATAGTTTGTCTTTGTGCTCAAGTAATAATTTAGAACACGAAAACGCAGGTATGGAATAATCAAACATACCTATTCCGTTTCGTCCATCTTTCAGTTCTTCAACAAGTTGTTTTGTTTCGGATAATGCTAAAAGAGGATTGTTGTCATATTCCTCTTGTTTTGTGGTTTTAGTTTGATTTCTTGCACCAGCCAAAAAATCTGCCCACACTCTTAGCGAAGAATATTTAAAAACATCTTGGTATTGATTTAAGGCTTCTTCACTTTCCTTTTTAAGTTCATCAGAAAGCTCTATGGGACTAAATTCTATTTGTACATGGTCGTCGTCATGTTTTGATACTTTTGGTTTTAAATTTCGTCTGTCCATTCTTGCCAACAAAATTCCGTAAGACTTACTTGTTAAAGTGTTTGATTTATGTTGGTCAATTATCCCATACAACTTTTCGATGAATTCAGTATTTTGTTCCTCTGTAAAACCTTTCACGCCAAAAAACTGATAATTTAAAAACAGTGATTCTAAATTTGAATTTCTATGTTTATCCTCGCAAGTTTTCGATCTTTCATCTGTGTATAAAATATCTCTGATTTTATCCATTCCATATCCTATTGAATACAGTGATTTCGTATGGTACTCATTTGTGCATCTGGAAGTGTCCAAATGAAAAAATTCTATTGTTTTGAATAATATCAAAGCAACATCATAAAACTTATCAGGATTTGCAAGCACAACGCTACAAACTATAGAAGTAAGAGAAGCTGATTTTGATTGATTTAGAATTCGTAGAAGTATATCCTGAATTATTTCAGAATTTAAGAATTGTGAAAAATCAAGAAGAGTTTTTTCTAATGCCATATGTATTGACTGCAATACGTTTGGAACAACAGGGCTTCCGTTGCCACGATACATACTCCATATAGCACCACTCAAATACTGTGATACTTCCGCCGTTTCATTAATATGTAATGTAACTTGTACGACATCTTCTTTTCCATAATCAGATTTACTATAAGATTCAACAGCCCTATTCGTAAAATCTATGATAAAATCAAGCGTTTTGTAGAATTCTATTTGTAATAACCATTTTATTGGTGTTTGATTAGCGCTTGAAGGAAAATAATTGAATTCTTGCTTTCCTGCTAAGCCATATCTACTTTCCATTGTGTCTCTATCATATCCAAATCTATCTTGCTTTTTCGGCTGCTTTTGCCAAAACAAATCACACAATTGGATAACCGATAGCGGAAGTGTTTTAATTAATTCAGTTGCTATATATGGTTTCTCTAAAATTTTAGAGCAAAGTCCTTCGTATGGGTTTCTGTGTTCAGTCCATTTATTAGAAACGACTTTGTCAAATGTTTCTTTTAGTTCTGATTTTAGTTCATTGGCTGCATTGAAAACCACTTTCAATATATTTTCTTCTCCAACTTCATGCATATAGTAGTTTTCTTTAGTTTCAGTTTTTTGAATTACACTCAGTGCTAATAAGCCTGCGTATCTTGTTGTTTCTCCTGTTTTGTTGAAGTCACACCAATCGGTTAAAACTGATAAAGTAAGTTTAAGATTGCTATCAAAAAAGTCAGATTTATGTTTGTAAATAAGGGTGATTACCGCTTCCCAACCTTTGCCTTTAGGTTTTATAATTTCAATATTTTCAATTGCTGAAATATCAGTGCAAGCAATTCTTAGTAGGAACAAAATTCGTTTTAGTACTAAAAAATCATTTGCAATGATTTCCTTTTCGAAAAATTTAAAAAATGTATCTGAATAATCCGACAATAAAACAGAAACTAAAATTTCATCTTTCCAAAATTGTGTTACCTCGACGTTTGTGAATGCACCCTGAATAAAACTTTCTATTTCTTTACTGTTTTCAGATAAATGGTCAGATAACCACAATCTAAATGCTCTGCGAATAGGCAATGAATTTCCTAAGTCGACAAAAAATTCTTTTGTGTTCGAATAATTTGAAAAACTGCGGGAAACTATTTTGTCCAATGTCCATTCTTCATAAATGTCATGAGTAATGAAATATCCGTTATGCGTGTCGTCATATCCAAGTATTTCGTCTTGCTTTAATTGAAACAATGCTGATTGTGGCAAACTATCTGCGTTAATATAAAATCGTCCTGTTTCACATCTTTGTTTGACAATGGTGATAATACACCTTTCTCTTTCAAGATGAAGGTTGTCTTTTTGAACAGTATTTTGTATTCTCTTTTTCCAAAGCAAGTCAATAAATCCATTATAGTTTCCTTGTTTGTCAATGTTTAAATACTGTTGAACATACTCTCTTAGATAAAACAAGTTTCTAAGTCGTTCTAAGAATTTTTGATTGTCGGGAAGTGAGAAATTGAATTCATCTGCTATAGATTTTAGTTCATCCGCACCAATCAAAGAAACGTCATTCACGTCAAATGGCAACTGATAATTCTCCTTGATGTGAAAAACTAAATCGTTAAGATATGCGTAGCGTGTAGTAAAGATGATAATCCAAGCACTCTCTTTTAACTTTTGTATTAGCGTAGTGAGAATGTCGTTGTTAGAAATCTCTGCGAGTTTTTCTGCGGAATCAATTACAAATATTTTAAGTGGTTCATCTTTGTAAGCATTGAGAAACTGTGAAAATGTAAATTTGTGGTCAAAGTGAAATATGTCGTTAATGTGATTAGCATTAAGTTCATTTGCTTTAAAAATACAAATTGGTATTTTGTTAAAATAAGCATTATAAAACTCCTTCAAAATTGAGGTTTTACCGCATCCGCCTTCCCCTGAGATAATTATGTTTTTTTTCTTTTGAGAAGTATTTGCTATTGCTTCAACAACAGAAGTTCGGTCAATTTTAATTTGTTTGTCTCCAAAGGATATTTCTGTTTGAATTGCATGTAATATATTCTCGTTGTGTTTATAAATTTCATCAAGTAAATCTCCTTCGTTTGGGTCAAGGCTGAAAAAAATGTCATTGATGTATTTGTTGTCTGGCAAAGACAATTGTAGTTCAAAATGACTTGGAACTCGCCATTGAATATTAATTCCTTCTGTCTTTGCGGCTTTCTCAATGTCTAGTTGGTATTGAGGTTTCTTTTTGCTTTTAGTGGTGCTTTCGGAAAGTTCTTTGTTGATGTATAGAAGTAATTCGTCTAAGTGTTTGTTTTTATTTTTGGCTTTCTTGATTGAATCTATAATGTCATCTTTGTTGTCAGCGATTGAGGTTGTGTAATATTTGGATTGAAAACCATAATATTTTCCTTCTTTTTCAATTGTCTCTGTCTCAATTCCTGTTTGGTTTTTATAGCGAAATATTCCAATTCGATTATTAAACTCTGCACAGAAAAGCAAATAAGACATTTGTTCAAATGCCCACGTCTCTCGATTGTCGTATTTTACACCAAAAATTTTCCAACTCATTTATTTGCACCTTCCTTGTATGTACTAGCCCGCCACGGACGGCGGGCGCCTTGGGGCGGGGATTAGGAATTCTTCTATCAAAATTCAATTTACTTCATTGTCTTGGTGCTCTGCCTTTCGCACAACGTTCTTGTGTTCACGACGTCCCACCACCTTAAGCCCGAAGGGCGTCCGCGATGCGGTTAGGTGGTGGGATGTGTCCGGCTGAATCTACTCCCCTGCTACTGCTAATTGCATCCCCGAAACATCATCTAACTTCTGCCGGACAGAGGGCCGAATGGCCCGAAGCGTGAACATGGTGTTAGGCGAAGTCCGTTCAGATCAACCCCCAAGCTTCATTTGTCTTTTGAATTGTTTACCAATCTCTTGAATTAACTCAGTGTATCTAGTTTTTATTATCTGATTATTATTTATTACTATTGATATTTCTTCTGTTTGCATAGGCCGATTGTGCATATTCATATTTCTAAATTTTATTAATTCGGTTTTACCGATTTTATAATTCGCAAATTCCTCTAAGAGGCTAGTTAATTGAATATAATGATCATCTTCGATTAATAAAATGCTCTTATTAACAATAGTCATTGTATTATTAAGTTGTTCCGAGAAGTCTCTTAACCTATTAAATTCTGCTATTTCCCAAAGGTAGTCAGCGGCTACCTTAAGATCGTATAGTGAACGATAGAGATCGGTATATAAATTGAATTGATGTTCAGAGTATCTAAAAAATAATGTATTTGATTTTTCTAACTCTGCCTTCTTTTCTTCAAGATCTTTCGAATATCCAAGTCTTATTTCTTCAAGGGTCTTTGTGTAACGAAGTCTATCCTTCTCTAAAATTCTATTTGCCCAAACCTTTCCAAGCCAACTCGAGATGCCCACGATGACTAAACTTGCTCCTCCAATAGATGTAATAACTGCCGTGATGGTATTCAAAACTTCTTGAAATGTCATAAATTCATTCCTTTCTAGGATTTCGCCTAACGTTCTTGTATTCACGACGTCCTACCACCTTAAGCCACGAAGTGGCGGCCGCGATGCGGTTAGGTGGTGGGATGTGTCCGGCTGAATCTGCTTCCCTGCTACTGAAATGCCTCTCCGAATCCACATCTAACTCCTGCCGGACCGAGGGGCGAATGCCCCGAAGCGTGAATATGGTGTTATAGGATGTTGGCGCCTTCTCGAATTACAATCATATTATTAAGTTCTAAACCCTGTAACACGGAAATCATCGCCAGTTATTTCGGAAGAAATCATATCAATAAATTGAAATGCAGATTTAGTGATAAACTCTGAAATCAACCAACCTGAAGAACTAGATAGATGTTTATCTAAAGTATTTGGATCATAACGTGACATTTCGCTAAGACGATGCATAGCAGCGAAAGTAAGTGGCAAAGTCCCTTTGTCAATAATCCCGTTAGCTAGATTACTTCTCTTTAAGTACCATAGCTTGTTTGGGCTGAAAATATATCTTAAATTCTTTCTATTATTTAAATAATAACGCTTAAAACTGTTCAAACTACTTAAAGTCGGATTGTTTCTAGGAGCATCCCAAATAAAAGTCTTATTTCTTCTTAGTACATAAAACTCGGAGTTATTATAATAATTATCTATGCTAAATCCAGTAATTTTGGAAAGTCCTGATTTATTTGAATCTTGAGGCTCTAAAATAACCTCAAGCCATCCTTCTTTTCTATCTTTGTCATGTACGAATCTTAAATCATCTAAAGGAATATATAGTTCAGATTGATTTGAATATGTCATGATATATGCCCGATGAATGTACTCTAAATTATATAAAATATCTTTCAAAGTATAATTTTCTTTAGGTGTTTGAATTGTTTCCTTTAAATAATTACAAAGTCCAGATAATACGCCTTTTGGATGTATAGATATCTTTTCATTTTGAATATTTATCTTCCCAGGTAATCTTTCACCTGATACTCCATGTTGCAAATCATAATTGACGTGATGAAATGTAAGTAATGCTTTAGTTGCATTCAGAAAGCAATAATACGTAGTTAATGGCTTTGAAAGCATATCCAATGATTGTGTAGCTTTAAAAAAATTCTCCGCTTGATACCAATAATTAAGAGCTTCCTTATCTTTCTTTTCTCTTAAAAAGAGTTCGACATAATGCCAAGTAGAGTCAGTTAACACCGTTTTATTAGAAAAGTCAGGATTAATAATAGCTTTTCTTACCGTAATTTCTGACTTGCTGTTTTTTATTGAAGGTCTCTTCTCTTTGACTTTGATTCTCCCTTTTAATTCTTTGATATCAGAAGAATTCTTAGAAATGTTTTCTCTCAAAATAGATATCGTTCTATTGTTAATAGTCAAAGTATTAACCTCATTTCCATAGTAAATATATGGAATATGATATCATAGATTGTCGATGGTTTAATATCTTTCGCGCCAATTTCCTATAACTGCTTATTTACGAAGTTCGCAGTTGCAGTTACATATCCTGTTATATATTCGATAAGCCTTTAGACTTCCCTTTTATTTATAAATAGATTGTCTTTGTATTGAGTAAATCTACCCGTTAGTTTAGCGGGGTTATGGTGGCTCTCGCTAACGGAGAAGCCGCTTTTTTTTCGGACGAGTGGCACTCTAAACACCGGAGTGGTGGCTCTTTTGACCGAAATATTTAGTGAATTAAGTAAATGATAAAAGCCTGTGGTTGAGAGCAGCCCCAGGCTTCTAACTGTTATTTTTGCAGAGCAATGCTCACTGGTAATTATCCAGAAACTTTCTTATTCCTTCATTATGATTTTCAAATTAATCTCATTTCCGTCCTTAGTGTAGATGATCGTATCAATAAATTCACGCAGAATATCATTTGCTTCATTTTCTGGAATGTTATCGCCATGAATTAGAAAACGTTTCATGTTTTCAAGCCGGGCGGAAACTTTATCGTGTTCTGATATATTGTTCTCTGCTGTCATCGTGCCGATCTGTTCCTCCAGTGTTGCGATCTGCTCCTTATAGGATGCAATTTGCTTTCGAGCCTCATCTGGTGTGAAGATTTCCATAACGAATCCTTGCTGTACTCGTTTAATATCCTTGTTTAGCTTCTCGATCTGCTTTTCTCTACGCTTAATCTCTTCATCAAAATTCTGTATCTCATCATCTGTCATGAGGTGGGCGTATTGTTCAAGCTGATCGACATATTGAGCAAAATATTCATGGAAAAGAGTTTTGAAGTCATCAACGTATACCCCGCCATTTGTACATACAATATAAGTTCCATCATCTTTGTATGTCCGTGTCGTGCAACTTGTAATTCTCTTCTTACCATGTGCGGTTTGAAAAGAATGAATACTACCACATCCCCCACAACGTACTAGACCAGAAAATATATGTTTCCCAATTTTCAAAGCAGCAGGTCGAGAGTTTCGCTCGTTTCTGATTCTCTGTGCCATATCAAACAAATCTTGAGGAACAATTGGTTTATGGGCATCTTTAATCAAGATTTGATCTTCCGTTGAAGTCCGTTCTGTTACACGCTTTCCATCTTGTTTATACTGCTTGGTGCGTCCGTATGAAGAGTGTCCAGCATAAACAATGTTGGAAATCATTCGTGCCACTGAAGATGAACTCCATTGCATGGTAGTAATCCCTGCATTGGTGAAGTCGTATGCTATAGTTGTGGTAGACTTTCCTGATACATACTCATTGAACATGCGCACAATGATCTCGGCATCCTCAGGAACAATCTCAAGGTTCTTGGTATCACGATTGTATTGATATCCTAATGGAACTTTTTTGCCCATCCAGTTGCCCTTCTTTGCCGATTCTCTTGAACCCCTCATAAGACGCTTTCTAGTGGTTTGCCATTCCCGTTTTTCAATCAGGGCAATAATGTCGCCGCTGAACATTTGATCTTCATTGGTATAGTCCGTCATCGATGTTGGAGTAACAAGAATACAACCCGACTTGATCATGATTTCCTTGACTTCCTCGTAATGTTTGGTATTCCGAGTCAAACGAGATTGTTCGGTGCAAACGATGGCATCGTATTCATAGTGCTTGATTTTGGACAGAAGCTTCTGGAACTCTGGACGATCCCATTCTTGAGACGATCCTGTCTCACTGTACAAATCATACTCATACCCGCACTTTTCACATAGTTCTATTAGAGAATTAGCTTGTCCATCTATAGATGCAGTTGTCTTATCATCGGCTTCGCGGCTTTTTCTGCAATAGATTGCCACCCTCTTTATCGCCATGCTATTCCATCCCCTCATGGTATATTATCCCTGAGAAGAGTATATCACCTTTGTTGCAATTAAGCTTTTGTTTGTTTGTAAATCATGGTTGCAATAATCTCAGGGTGCGCAAATTCGTTGGTACATTGTATTTAACAGTGATGATTTTCCTATACACAGTAAGGCTTTTCGATTTTGAACACTTTAGGTTTTAGGGCATGTGACTACAAATCATCAATCTAAAACCAAAATCTCATCTCACACTGCAGTAGCAACTTATCTTTTCAAAGCCGTTTGGCTCCTCTGTGTCTCAACCTAATACAATCTACGATCAAAATCAAATGCCTTCCAAGACTGACTTGGCATTATGGTATCCTACTCATTTAGACAATATATAAAAAAGCCACATGTTATGCGACTTCCGTTGTATAGATATTCATATCATCAGACAGAACTAATGTTGCTCTTCAAAATAATGAACTCTGAAATAACTTCTTTTAATGTTATTTTCTTTTTTGTTTCGATCTATTGGAGTTAGAAAAATCACATCATCTGGGTTTTTCGCAACTCCAAACACTTCTCCTTTAAAACTTACTGTTTCTAAATCCCAAGTCAATAGACTTACCGTAGCTTTGATCAGGGCTATGGTGCCGATTGAAATCAAATCCTCTAAGTCCTCACCCGTATTATCGAATTTTTTGAGGTTGTGGACACAACCCTATGTAAATCATTGCTGCCAAGAGTGGAAAGCTATCCTCTGCAGTTCGATCCACACTAATAGTAAACACCCATTGTATAAATACAATGAGTGTCTGTCTTTCATTACTTAATCGTTTTTAGCTTAGGAGAATTGCTCTCTCATAATGATATCACCGTTGATAAGCTATTTCTCAAAATCCGAACCGAATTAGCCATTCTCCAAAGCAATTGGTCTACGGCCCGCTTGCCAAGAAGCTCTTTATTAACGTTCACGTTAACCAGAAGAGGAAGATTGTCGAACGTATTGTCAAAACCTTTTATCGCGCAGCTTTGGGGGATAGGAAACCCCCGTTTCTCTAACGCTAAGAATGCGAATTGAGTGTGCGAATCGTTCACGCAAACCAGTACCTCTGGCATGCCTTCTCCGGGATGCGTACAGCCCACAGAGTAACCTGGTTGAAGGGTTAAAGAAGTGGCTCAGAGCAGATGACATCAACATCAATAGTTTGTTTTATCACATAACCGCTGAGATACGGAAGAATGAAGGGACATTTATGATTAATATCATGAAAGAATCCCATGAGTATTATCTATCGTCTTTGCATCAGAATGTAGAAGTGTCTTTAGTTCAACTTATATTATTCGGATAGGAAGGATTAATAACCGCTTGACCGCGATGCGTCTCGCGATCGCTCTCCACGTTCGGATCCAGCACGCTGCGAATCTGGTCATAGCTGAGTTCTAATGATGGGTTGAACTCCGCAGATGCCACATATTGCAGCAGGCTATGAAAAAGCTGGCGTACCTCCGGCTTATCTTGGTGACCAATAAGGTCGCTTGCGCATATGAGCAAGCTTCCATTGCCAACCTTAGCTTCAACGATCAAGCCGAGCTTATGATTGCGCTCAAAGTTGTCAATGACCTGCACTAGGGGACGGAACGCTTCCGGCCACTTATCCAGTATAAGCGAATGAGAGTGGGTCAGGATCGGCCACCACTGCCAGTTGCTATGAAACTCGGTTGGAAAGGCCTCGAACATGGGATGCTTCTCATCACATAAGATTCCGAGAGTTCCCGGTGCTGGAGCCGCGTTTTTTCCCTCACAGATGGATCTAAACATAGGATAACACCAAAAGTCCGAAGCAAACGCTCCGCCGATATGGGATGATAGCTGCTCTTGATGGGGAATGAGCAAAACACGTCCGCCTTCTTCGAGAATATCGCCTACCTCTTGATTGAATTCTCTACGCAAGTGAAATTCAGCTTGTTGCGGCTTGGCTTCTGCCTGCGCCGACGGATATACCCAGATCGGATAATGATTTATAACGTCGCTGCCCTTCCATTTCAGAGTAAGCTCCAGCTTGGCGGGAGCCTCTGCTGCGGACAGGTCGATCTGCAGCGTACCCACATTTTCCAAAGCCCCTTGTTGAATATTCTTTGCCGCCATCGCTCCAGCCTCAATTAGTCGGTCTCCTTGCTTTAGCGACCACTCCAACTGCATAGCTTCAAGCGAATCAGACCCGTAATTTGCGATTTCCAGCTCGGCGACAAACGTCTCCTCTTGGGTATACGTAAACCTCGGAATCCTTGCCAGCAGAACGATTTCCGAGCAAAACTCGCGCCACTTCTCTGGTTCTATGAAGCCTTTGGATTCCATAAACGCGTCCAATACGCCAACCAATGCCGTTCCTTGGCCCGGAAAGTCCTGCAGATCTAGCAGTTGAAACCCGCCGAAGCCCGGAGTGCGCAAAGCGGCTTCAATCTCTTCGCGGTAGCATATAACCGCGAGCTGTCCGGATGCCCGGAAGAAATGATCGGCTTGATCGAGCATTCCCGCAGCCTGAAGCCTCTCGCGAAACACTTCTAAGTTCCGTGCTTTCAGGACGCCTGTGTATTTCTCTATTTCGCCAAAGTTTGGGAAGGATTGATATTGGCCAATTTCATGGCTTATCGTAGGCACTTGAATGTCCGGAAGATTATCACGATAGTCCGTTAAGGTTGAAGGATAGCTATCCTGCACATGCCCAAGGGGCAAGTCCGCATGGGAGAACGAAGCTCGAACCATCGATTCGCCATGCCCTGTTCGCATGGTAACCCAGAAATCAGAGTCTTCCGAGAAAGCCGGCGCCCAGAAATAGTTATTCGCCCCTTCAGCGTATAATCGCCTGCTATCTTGTTCCCGATATTCCTTCAACAAGCTCGACATGGCGTTGCGACTGCCATGCAATTCGTTGCCTAGCGTAAACAAAGCAAATGATGGGTGATTGCCATAAGCCTTTAATATGCGAAATCCTTCCTCCCGCAAGTAGTCCGATCTCGCCTCATCATAGTCTTCATCCGCTGGATCTTGAAATGCGCCCCAATACGGCAGCTCAGGCTCGAAATAAATACCGAGCAAATCCGCGGCTATAAATCCTGCTTCTGGCGGGCAGCAGGTGTGGAAGCGATAATGATTAATCCCGTAGGACTTGGCGATAGATAGCACCTTGACCCATTCTTCCACCGTCATCGGCGCATAACCGGTTAAAGGAAAAGCCAACGCATCATGTTTTCCTCGCAAAAATACTTTACGACCGTTATTCGTGAACTGTGTGCCTTCCGTACCGAACTTGCGCATGCCGAAGCTTACGGATTGCTCATTCAGATACAATTTCCCGTTAGCGTTCGCCTCCAGACTCACAAGCAAGCGGTATAATACGGGATTGAACTCATCCCACAGCATGATATCTTCGCCGAGTTCATAGTGCAGTTCAACAGACTGGTTACCCGGTACGGACTGAATCATAGCGATCTTTACTGCTGTTGCAGCATTTACGTTGCCTTGGATTGTTCCAATCATATCCACTAAAGCGATAGCTAGCTGGGTATCCGCATTGTCCATCGTATCGTTGATCAGCTGAAACCTGAGCTGAACGGACTTATTAGCAACATCGGGGAACGCCTGAATGTTGTCCAATCGGATTAAATCCGCTGCTTGAAGCTCCATTCTGCCGAGCAGTCCGTTCCAGTTCGTCTGCGTATCGGATGATGTCATATGACCGCCTTTTATCGGCAGGCCGCTGTTATCTACCAATATGGTTAACGTATACGTGCCAGGAGTCAAGATCCCAAATTCATAGATATGGGGCGCGCTTACGCTGTTCTGCATGCCTTGCAGTTCATCGCCGATCCAAACCTTCGTTACTCTTGTCCGCTCCACGTACAGCTGGATATGCTTGTTCGCCCATTCCGCCTTGATTTCAATCTCGCGTTGGTACCATGCATAACCGTTTATCGGATAAGCCTCAGTTAGGTGAGCGACTTCTTTGGCCGTGTTATATTCGCCTTTTTGATACTCCGAGGTGGTTCCTGGCAGCTGAATGTGATCCTGCAGCCGCTCGTTATACCATTTTTGATCAATGCCTTGCTTGGTCTCATCCAAGCAAAATCTCCACGTTCCCGCAATTGACTCTATCATCATTTTTTCATAGCCTCCAGCTCTTAGCAAATGCCTTAATGGTAATCCCTATATTCTTGCGGCGTATAGCCCGTCGTCTTCTTGAACAAATAGGCAAAATAAGCTGCGGTCTGAAATCCGACCTGCTCAGATACCTCGTACACCTTGATGCTTGGATTGTTAAGCAGCTCTTTGGCTTTATTCATGCGCGTTTCCTGTAGAAAATCAGATATCGTTTTGCCCATCTCTTTTTTGAACAGCACGCTTAAGTAACTCGCATTCAGATGATGAATTTCAGCAATTTGCTTTACTGTGATATGTTCTTGGAAATGTGCCTCCAAATACTCGGAAACCTTGCCGATCAGATTATGCCTTTGGCTGGCTTCACCTTTCTTTTCGATAACCATATGGCGTTGAACGTATTCAATCACGACTTCACGAATTTGCGCTTCGCTTCTGCAATCGATCAGCTTCTGCCACATCTCCAAATTCATTTCCCCGCCCAGCTCTTTATTCCATGTCTGCTTGCGAGCCAGTTCACTAAGCAATGCCATGCCAAACGCCTGTATATACGTAAACGGCATGGAAGGCTGAGGAAGCAGCATATCAAACACATTATTAACGTAGTCAACGACCTTATAAGCATCGGCAGCATCTTCTGTCAGCTGTATAATCTCGGGTATAATCTCTTCACGCAGACGAAATTGTTGGAATTCCGATTCATCCATCCGATCATAGTGCAGAATTTGCCCGCTCTCCATCAAGCGGAATCTTGCCATCATGAATTTAACTTCCTTATAAAGCGTCGGTACATCCTCCCAAGCGGTGCATACTCTGCTATTGCCAATCGTAACCGTTGAGCCGTATTGCTCCTGCATGACATTTTGGATGAAAGCAAGCTGTTTTTCAATTGACGCACGTTCAAGCGGACTTAAATTAATGTGTAAGGCCACGATTTCATCGGTGACGGTCTTCGCGACATAAACCTGATCAAAATCGCTTAAACCGATATGGACCGTTCTCAAAAATCCGTTGCTGATCACAACCCGCTCTCTTGCGTCCTGCACCGAGGAATGAAAGTGATCATAGCCCAAAACGATTAATCCGATTTCTTGGTTGCTTGCTGGAAGCTCCAGCAGGCTGCCCCATGAATGCAGCATTTGGGCATGAATGCCTGCCTCCCCAATAACATCGGATACGAACCGTTCTCTGACGATATCGAGGCTGCCGGAAACTTTCTGCTGCAGCTCCTGCGCTTGATTTTCAATTTGCTTTAACTTGGTTAATGTCTTGCGGAACCCGGTAAGCTTGCTCTCTACCTCTTCCACTTTAATCGGCTTCAACACATACGCTTGCGCCCCAACGTTCATCGCTTCCTGTACAAATTCGAATTCGTTGTAGCCGCTGATCATCAGCACTTGAAGCTGCGCCTGGATCGCTTTAGCCTCTGCAACAAGCTCAATTCCTGTCATAACAGGCATGGATACATCTGATATCAACACATCAATAGAAGTATTCCGCAATAGGTTGAGCGCTTCTTGACCGGACTCTGCGGTGAAAGGCGTATCATAGCCTAGCTCCTGCCACTTGATATAGCGCACTAGCCCCTGAATATGGGTAGGCTCATCATCCACAATCAACGCTTGTAACAACATTACCTCACCTTCCTAATCTGCGGCTTATGAACGCTTGCCGGTATGATAATCGTTGCCGCCGTCCATTCGTTCTCTTTGCTGTCTATGGTAAATTCATGCTTGTTCTCAAAATAGAGCTGGAGCCGCTCGCGAATATTAGCCGTACCGTATCCGTTTCCGTTCCCCGCCTGCTTGCCTAATTTAATCTGTTCCAGCATCTCTCTGGAGATGCCTATTCCGTTATCGAACACCTCGAATCGAATGTTTTCTTGTTCGAGCTGCGCCGAAATTCGGATAACGCCGCCCTTTTTCCCTGTAATGTTGCCATGCAAATAACAATTTTCCACAATAGGCTGTAATAACAGCTTGATCGTGTAAAGCTCCAGCAGCTCTTGCTCGATATGCCACTCGATGGTCACCCTTCCCGGATAACGCATTTCTTGAATGTCCAAATAAGCTCTCACATGATCAAGCTCGCCCTTTATTTGTATGACATTAATTTTATTGTCCAGCGCCAGACGGTAAAAGGCGGTCAAGGCGTCTATGGTGCGCAGCTGTTTTTCGTCTTGAAGCTCCAGCGCACGCCACCTTAGCAAACTTAACGAATTGTATATAAAATGAGGATTGATTTGAGCCTGCAGCGCTTTGAATGATTGCTCGCGTTCCTTGAGCTTCGCTTGCGTAATGTCTTCAACGAGCATACCCAGACGGCCGGACATCGAATTAAACAAAATTTCCAGATCGCCGAGCTCATCTTTAGCCGTATTGCGAATACTGACATCGAATTGTCCTTGACTGACATCGTACATGCGCGTGCCAAGCTTACGAATACGCCATATAACATTTTTCAGCACCGTCATAATTAAAAAAGTAGAGCAAAGCAGAAAAAAGAAAATAACAGCCACGATGCCGTATAAAATCATCTTGGACTGGCGCTCAAGCTGATCCATCTGGATCAACGCGGCCACATGCCAGTTCGAATCAATCGGCCTTACCATAAGCAGATTGCCATCCACCATTACGCCATCAGATAAGCTCGCATCTTCCCAGTGATTGTTCAGCGTTGTCGATTGAAGCTTTAATCCGATTTTTTCTGGATCGGAGGAAACGATGATCGTGCCGTAATCGTCAATAATCGATAATTCACCGGAACCGCTGAACGGCTGATTAAACAGGTTGCCGAAAACCGATTTATAGTCTAGCAGCATATAAATAATGCCCTGCATATTGCCGGCAGGACTCATCACTTTATGGGAGATAACAAGCTTATCCTTGTTTACATTGCTCCATATTAACGAGCTTGAGGCCTCGGCCGTTTGGGTGAACCAATCCGTTTCATTCAAGCCAGGCTGTAACATACGCCCTTCCGGCTTCCAAAGCAATCGTCCATCCTGCACAAGCGTCGGGTTCATGTGATAAATTCGAAAATCGTCGATACCCGGCAAATATTTACTCGTGAATACAAATGAGCGGTCGACATACTCGACTGTGTTCAACTGCTCGAACATATCCGAATAATCGCGGCTTAATCGCGAGATCAACTCCCCGTCCGTTGCCGTCCGAGTGGCAAGCACATCATAGCTCTGCTTGCGGAAGTCAATATTTTGAACGGTTTGGCGCATCGCTTCATTAATGGTAACCAAATAATTCGCTCTGAAGCTTTCAAGCGCAAGATAGCCCGCTCCGATACCTAAAAAGATCGTGGGAATAAAAATAATCGCTCCATAAAGAATTAATATTTTTGTACGAAGATTCATTTTCCGGGTGTACTTGATAACGATTCGTTCAAGGCTGCGGCGAAACTGCATCATATCCCTCCTTTCCGTATTGTAATCGCATTCGCAACAATGGAAAAGGGAGCAACCTCCCAGAAAGGAGTGCTCCATTTTGGTGTACCGCTATCCTTGCTCTTTCAGCAATACTTCATATTGCTCCTGCCATTCTTGCTTAACTTCAGTCCAGTGTCCACGTTTCTCAAGAGCATCGCGGAAAGCCGTCCAGGTTGCTTCGAACTGCTCGCCGCTTTTGGACATAATGAGTTTCGCTCTATACTCTTTGCGAATATTTTCGAGCTCAGGCAAGTATTTCTCTAGCAGACCGCCTGCCTTCGCTTTAACCAAGTCATAGGTTTGCGTGCTACGCACGGCGCCCATCTGTCCTACCGTTGCCGTGAATTTCGACGTTTTTTCGTTTCCGACTTTATCGCCTGTGCCGTAATTCCACCACGGATACCAGTCGTTATTGTAGGAAGAAATCATATACAGCTCTGGCGTTACTTTCGCTTTCTGTGCAGGCTCGCCAGAATTACGCGCTTTATCATATTCTGCATCAATATAATTCCATCGTCCTAGCGGCTGATCGATCCAGCCCCAGAACTTTCCTTCTGGTCCTTCGTTAATGACTTGCTGCTGATCCGCTCCAGGCTTAAGTGAGTAATCAAGAAACTTCAAAACCGCCTCTAGATTTTTGGAATTTTTGCTAATGTAGACGTCATATCCTGGATACGGGTTGATGACAGTGTTCGCTCCAAGCTTCTCAACGCCCTCTACCTTAGGGAATGGAACGACTTGATAGAACCAGCCTGGCTCAGTCGGGCCGTCCAACGTCTCCCAGATCGAATTATCCACGTTAAAGAAGGAGCCTACGTTCATCGCTACGCGTCCAGCTTTGTTTTTCTCTTTGTAGCGTTCCTTTTTATCGGTTACGACCTCTGGGTCCACCAGATTGGAACGATACATTTTGTTCATCCATTGGTAAGCCACTTTATACTGTGGGTCGTCATACAAGAGGACAAGTTCGTCACCCTTCTTCTCTACCGGGATAATACCGCCTCCCGTCGTTACGCCAAACGTGCTCAAAACCGTATTTTCATCGTTCCAGCCTGCCGTATCGTTAGGATCCATTAAGAAGCTAAGCGGAATCAGCGGCTTGCCTGACGCGTCTTTTTGCTCAGAGGCTTTTTTCAAGTACGCTTCAACACCTTCAATCGTAGCCAAATCAGTTGTGGTCATTCCCGCTTTCTCAAGCACGTCCGTACGGACAAGCCATGTTTGCGATGCCCAGCCCGGCCATGGATTGTCAGGATTTTGGTCGAACCAGGTTGGAATGGACCAAATATGCCCGTCCGCATCCTTCATTTGGTCCAAATATTGCTTAGGAATCGCTGCAAGGTTGGGATATTGATCAGGCATATCGAAATATTGCTCGACTGACAAAATTTTATTGGAGCGAATCATCGCTGCTTTCACGATTTCACTTCGATTGAAGACAGCTGCATCTTCGAAGCCGCCCGTATTCAGCTTCAAGTTAAGCGCCGTAACTGCATCACCTTGAGTAGCTTCAAGCACAACCTCAATGCCTGGCTCCGTTTCCTTCCAATTTTTTTGGACAAGGCTATCATTATTAACCGTTGCCGACCAGCCCAGCCATAGATTGAACTTGTTGGAGCCTTTTGTCGTTTCCGTTCCGCCTTGCGCTGCGTTCGTGCTTTTCGGATCGTTCTTCGATGCATTCGAACCGGAACATCCTGCGATGACAGATAGCAATACGACACCGGACATAGCCATTAAACCGGTCTTCTTTACCCATTTGTTCTGCATGCTTCTTTTCTCCCCTTTTCGCTTACCTAAGTTACGGTATGTGATGAAGCCCTATACCCTCATTAACGGTGGCTCTTAACCTTTGACGGAGCCGATCAATACGCCCTTCACGAAATACTTCTGAAGGAACGGATAAACACATAGAATCGGAATCGCGCTTACCATTACGGTTGCCATTTTGACTGACATGAGTGTCACGTTCTGCATTTGCGACCCTCTGGCTAGCGCTTCCTGATTCGAGTTCGAGCCCAGGATTGCTGACATATCCTGCGCCGACAATAACTGCTGGAGAAACGTTTGTACCGGAATGAGATCCTGCTTAGTGACATAGAACGCTCCGGCGAACCAATCATTCCAATGGCCGACAGCGGTGAACAATCCGATTGCCGCAAGCATTGGCTTCGACAGCGGAACGATAATTTGGAGCAATACGCGGAACGGCCCTGCACCATCCAGCTCCGCCGACTCGACAAGTGCCTCTGGAATGCCTTGAATGAACTTCAGCATGACAAACATATTCCAAGCCGAGAACATTCCGGGTATGATATAAACCAAGAAGTTATTAATAAGCCCCAAATTATAAAGTTGAATATAAAGAGGTACAAGCCCTCCGCTGAAAAGCATGGTCAGCAAAATATAGCTGAGAATCGATTTACGGAATGGAACCTTCGTATACGATAAGCCGAATGCCACCATCAGCGTGACCATGAGGCCAGCTAATGTACCCGCGATAGTACGCAAGATCGTAATTAGATATGCGTGCTGAATCACTTCGTTACCGAGTACGATTTCATAGTTGATTAGTGTAAATGCCCGTGGCAACAAATATACGCCGCCCTTCGCTGCGTCGGTTCCCTCATTCAGCGAGATCGCCAGCATATACGCGAATGGATAGAGCACGGATAAACACAGCAGAAGCATAAGAACAATAAGAATGATTTGGGAAATGATCTCACCAGATGTACGTTTCATCGATTACCATAACCCCTCGCCATTCAATTTTCTAGATATCTGATTCGTGAGCACCACTAGAATAAGACCGATAACGGATGACAGGAGACCGATTGCTGTAGCCATTCCGAAATACCCCTGTTGAAGGCCGGTTCGAAGCACATACGTATCGAGAACGTCCGCCACCTGCATGTTCGCCGGATTCAAGAGCGGATAAATTTGATCCATGCCCACGGTAATCAAACTTGGAATGCTAAGAATGAGAACGATTGAGACCGTCGGGATCATGCCTGGCAGCGTAACATGCCGGATTTGCGCCCATTTCCCTGCGCCTTCCACCTTGGCCGCTTCATACTGCTGGGGATCAATGGCTGTAATTGCTGCGAGATAAAGAATCGTATTCCAGCCTACTTCCTTCCACAATCCGCTGGAGACGATCATCGGCCGAAACCAGCTCTCCGAGCCTAGGAAGAAGATAGGCTCTCCGCCCATTTTTGTAATCAAATCATTCGCCAAGCCGCCGTCTAACGTAAGAAACGATTGTAAAATATAAGCGACGACAATCCATGAGAAGAAATGAGGCAGGTAGCTAACCGATTGGACGAATCTTTTGAAGCCTGCGCTCACCAATTCATTAATCATAATGGCCAATACAATTGGAGCCGGAAATCCGAATACGAATTTCAAAACCGAAATGAACAACGTATTTTTCACGACAATCCAAAACTGAGGCTCTTGCAAAAACGTGAAGTTTTGGATTCCAACCCACGCGCTGTCCCATATAGATGACCCGATCTGAAAATCGCGAAATGCGATTTGAATGCCCGCCATAGGAACATAATTAAATAGAAACAAAAGCAAAACAGCCGGTAAAATCATGACATACTGCCAACGATATTTGTATAGTTGTGCTAACATGATGTCGCATTCCTCCTTCTGTAATACATTGTAAGGGGTTTCAGTTAGGTAAACCATATAACGTTGATTGGATTTTCATCGTAATGATTTGCTCTTTGTTCGATAACAAAAATAGGCGGCCATGAGGCCATTTGTTAAAATCTTCGTCTTTTCTCTCGAGAGAGATTCGGATGAACTTGATTCTTTTCTTAAAAAACAAATCTATAATTCGAATGGGACTCGTTGGTGATTGCCTTGGTCATTGCATAAAGATAATCGGGCCGAACGGACGTTTTTCCGCCAGATCCGCATAACCGAAATAGCCTTCGTAGATCGTTTTCCCGCGATGAACAACCGAACAGCACAGCCGGCAAGACCGTCATCCACAAAATGTTGAAGAAGCTCGTTGCTGCTGTAAACGTGACTGTACCACACAGCGCTAAGTAATAGTGACACCTACACATGAAAAAAATCGGCCGTCTCCGTTAAATCCGAGACGGCCTGTTTAGAACTCAACTGGTTTAATACAATACGGGTAATTTATCGAGTGTAATCGCATATTCATGATGGTAAGCCTGGAGTAGTTCCTCCTCGGAAGTCCACTCTGCAGTCGATCCAAATTCGTTTGACCAGATCATGTACCAAACCCACGGAATTCTAGTTATAGAGAGTTGATTTATGCTAGGCAGCACCCCAATCTCTCCTAATGCAACTAACTTCGGTTCTGAGGTTATGCGCATGAGTTCCTCATATTCGGGCTGTAAATCCGTATGCGTATGCTTGGGAGGGTACAGGTCTCTTGATATCACATCAGTCACATCATCACCTGCATATCCTTCCGCCAAAGGTGAGTTCCAGACCCAGATTAGATTATTCAGAGCATGAATGTGTGTATATCGGTCATACATAATACGGTACAACTGCTTTGCAACCTCTGGCCCTTTGTGACCCCACCAGAACCATTCCCCCTCGGATTCATGGAAGGGTCTCCACAGAATCGGAATCCGATTCTCGCAAAAAGGTTTCAGGATATCGGCCATATGATCCATATCGGAAATCAATGCCTCATACTCCTCCGTTCCTTCTATTACAGCATTGGAGGCGTCAAATGTTGTATTATTCGAATAGAATCCCTTATCCCAGCTTCCAAAAGGAGAGAACCAATGCCAGGTGAAGGTGATCATACCTTTTCGTTCTGCCCATTCCCAAGCACGGTCAAGCGTGTTTCGGTTCTCATCAATTTCAAGCAGGCACTCTGGACTGCTGTTTTCATAATTAATATTCGGCGAATAACTTAACAGCTCAAAGCCACAAAGCGCAGGAAGCCTCCCCGTAACCTTTTCGATGTACTGGAGTTCCTTTTGCAAATTAATGTCATTCATATGATTCAGCCAACGGAATTTTTTTCCGGACGACCAAATTTCTCTAGAACATTAATGAAGTCAGGCCTTACCCAGCCTTAACTGCTTTAAGTCTGAACCATCCACTTTCATAGTCTTTCTGATGATAAGCTAGGTGTAGTCCCAATTGCATGAGCCTGTCTCCCCCATAGCTTGACTTTTCTCCATAATTACCTGACCAAACTTCGTATTCAAGATCCGGGTTAAGCCCATCAAGCAGCAAGGTTCTTCGCGTTGCATTCGGCACGGCCATCACTTGAAAATAGTACACAACGGCTTCCTCTTTGTCTTCAGATACAAACATCCAAGCCGATTCGTTCCCTTCAAATGGACTCTTCAAGCGATACAAGTCACCCTTTTGAACTAATCCACGAATTTGCTTGTATGTTATGACTTGTTTTTTGACAATCTCTTTGTCTTCATCGCTGAATTTGGTTAGATCAAGCTCATATCCAAAGTTTCCAGACATGGCGACGTTCCCACGAAAATCAAGTGGCGTTATCCGTCCAACTTGATGGTTAGGAACGGCTGATACATGGGCTCCAATTGCACTTACAGGATAAACAATGCTAGTACCATATTGTATCTTTAACCGTTCTACAGCATCCGTATTATCACTTGTCCAGGTTTGAGGCATGTAGTAGAGCATTCCAGGGTCGAAGCGGCCTCCACCACTTGAGCAACTCTCAAACAGAATATTCGGGTATGCCGTGGTGATGCGTTCCAACAGCTCGTACAATCCTAGCACATAGCGATGGGCCGTCTCCGATTGACGTTCAGAGGGCAGTGAAGCGGAACCCATTTCAGTCAGAGCGCGGTTCATGTCCCATTTCACATAAGAGACCGGCACGCTGGAGAAGATCGCTGAAAGGGAGTCATAAATGTAATCTCGAACTTCCTTTCGAGTATAATCCAGCACGAGCTGCCACCTTGCTTCGCTGCGCCTGCGTCCAGGAACATGAAGACACCAGTCCGGATGCTCCCGGTAAAGATCGCTGTCCGGCGATATCATCTCGGGTTCAAACCAAAGTCCGAATTTAAGCCCAAGCCGATTAATGCGTTCCGCCACATCAGCAAGTCCGTTCGGCAGCTTCCGGCGATCCTCGTACCAATCACCAAGAGATGAATTATCCGAATCCCTCTTGCCGAACCAGCCGTCATCCAAGACGAACAGCTCAATTCCTAGCTTCTCCCCTTCTTCCGCAATTGCTAACAACTTTTCAGCATTAAAATTAAAATAAGTAGCCTCCCAGTTATTAACTAGAATCGGCCGCTCTTTATCTCTATATTCCCCTCTGCATAGCCTTGTCCGGTACAAGCGATGATAAGTACGCGACATATCGCCCAACCCTTGCTTAGAGTAAACCATAACGACTTCCGGTGTTTGGAAACTATCACTTGGATTCAGTAGCCATGTGAAGTCAAAAGAATTCACTCCCATGCTAATTCGCGTAGTGTTGAATGAATCCACTTCAGCAACCGCTTCAAATCCGCCGCTGTAAACTAAGCTGAAGCCGTAAGCATCACCATGGTTTTCCGTTGTTTCCGGAGTGACCAACGCGTAAAAGGGGTTTAATTGATGGCTGCTCATGCCTCTCTTGCTATCTATTCGAGTTTCACCTTGATGAAGAGCTCTGCGGGTCATATTACCTTCTCGAGCCCAGGCTCCAGAAAGATAAATGATTTCTAAGTCCCCTTTATCCAGGAAGTCTACACTTGCACTTAGAGCACGGAGAAGCCGAAGCTTCTTTCCCCCTTCATTACTCAAGCGTGTTGAACGGATAATGACATTCCGATCAACAAAAACAGTATAAATAAGGACTACTTTTAGACCCGAATAGGCATCCTTCAGCTCCAGCTCCAAAGTCTCTGCTTCGGCTTCATTTTCTACATAAACGGCTGGAAGTCCAGCTAATGAGGGCTTCCCCTTAATGAGCTTATAACCTACGTACTTTAACTCCGTAATTCGGGTTCCATCCTCAAGCTCTACTTGATAAGCCGGGTTACGAAAATCCCCGCTCCCGTATTGAGGGTATTCTTGGAATAAGCGATCCAATCCAGCCTTCTCGGGAGTGTGAATTAATAAATCCGCCATGGGTTCCCGATGCTTCAGATTGCCCCCCCAATACACATGGATAGGATATCCGTCCTTAATTTGAATAAGATAACTCATGCCGGCCGACTGCAGGTGAAAAAGCCCCGTATTCTCTTGAACAATGATGCCCATAAAACTTCTCCTCTCAACACTACCCTCTCGGAGCAAATGTTTTAGTGTTCTCAAAATAAAATATGGTTTTAAGCTTGGTACTAATTAATAGATTATTTGTCAACTATACAGGAATAATATATCAATACTTAATATTGAGTACATAGCTTGATGCTCACTAATTATGTTATAATGCTTGGAATTTAATATTAAGGGGTTATACCATGATTGAGTATTTGTCACGAAGCAAACAGCACACTGAATTGTATCTAACACAATTTGGAATTGAAGAATGTATTCCGAGTCATTTTTTTGGGCCAGCCATAAGAAGTCACTTTCTTCTTCATTATATTTTGGACGGAGAAGGGATTTTTGAAGTCGATGGAAACAAATACCGGCTTCAGAAAGGTCAGGGTTTTCTTATATGCCCGGCTGTCATTACTTATTATCAAGCCGATTCCAAAATCCCATGGTCATATTGCTGGTTTGGTTTTGACGGAACACTGGCAGAATTGCTCCTCAAGCAAGCAGGATTAACGAGGGTATGCCCAATACTCAACTGTGGTAAAGACGATATGATTTATAAATTTTTGATGTTAATGGCCGAGTCCAATGGAAATCAAAAAACGAGAGAAACAAGACTGACCGGTTTGCTTTACTTATTATTATCCCTACTTGCAGAATATGGACCGGTAACGCCAATTGAGCAACAGGATAGTCGTGCGGAAATTTACGTAGAAAAGGTGAAGGAAATCGTCGAAACTAACTTTGCTCAGAAAATTACCATTGAGGACATTGCCCGCATCATCGGACTCAATCGAAGCTATCTTTGTTCGTTATTCAAACAACAAATGAATACTAGTATCCAGGAATACTTAATTCGTATTAGGGTCCAAAAAGCATGTGAAATGATGGGGAACGTTGAGCTGACGATAGGTGATATCTCCCGCTCTGTCGGCTACAATGACCCTTTGCTCTTCTCCAAAATGTTTAAAAAGATAAAAGGAGCTTCCCCTAAGAATTACCGATCAGAAACCCAATGATAATTCATCCTGCTGCCTTTACTAAGGTTCTAAGAGTGTATGGTCATAATAAAATCTATGTGTTCTTCATCTCCCATATAAAAGGAGTGAGCTCCCGTTTGAACAAAACCCATTTTTTATAAAAATCAATAGCATTCTCATTCTTTTCCCAAACTCAGAGATTTACCAAGCCTTTTTTCTGATATTTGTTGCTTATATAAACCAGCTGTTTAGAGTTAAATGCTCTTACCAAAAAGGCATTCATATTCTCAGGCGAATTCTGATCTTTAATGTATCGTTACTGTTACAGTCATTTAAATATTTAGCTCCTTTACTCTTAGAATAAGATGAAATTGGTCTCTGCTTCGCTTTCGAAAAACCACGCTAATGCAACACTGTTCGAAATAAAAGGAAACGCCTGCAGTTCAGATCGTTTTAATCATCTTGCTCATAAACACCCCGGAACCCGGACCCGGATCAAGTCTCGCATGCACGTTGTTATCTTCGAATTCAGGTCAAATATATTCGACTCCCGGGCTCTGCTCCAATCTCCGATTTGTCTACAGAAGAAGTTGTCCGCGTTGAGGCTGCTGACGAAACTTATATACGCATACAGTATGGCATTACATTGTTCTTCCGCATCTTCCTATCAGAGTGCTTTAAGTAATCTTAGCCTAATGCCTGCTCTAGCAAAGCTGGCATTTCACTGAAATCCTAAAAAAATCGCGTTATCCCATTTGGATAACGCGATTTTTATGTCCAATGAATTTGCTTCCAAGTTAACTAGAAACACATTTACTCCCCGAACGCACTTAGACAGCACATATGTTATGACTTCTGATAGCTACGGCGGAAGGCACCAGGTGTCAGCCGTTCCAGCTTCTTGAAGATAGCTCCATAATAGCTAGCAGATTCGAAGCCAACTTGATGAGCAATGTCCTGCATCCCGCGCTGCACATTGTCGAGCAGCAGTTCCTTGCTCTTGTTGATCCTTACCTGATTGACATAGCTGATAGGGCGAATGCCTGTCGTCTTCTTGAACAAATGGCAGAAGTATTCCGGTGTGACACACATCAGTCCGGCGAGTGTATGCAAAGCAATCTCTTCGGCATAATGCTGGTCAATGTAATCCATGACCGGTTTTATCCGCTCATACTGCTGCCCGACGGTCTGGCTGCCCTCGACAGAGACGCGCTGAATAATCTCCGTCAATAAGGTATAGAGGATGGCGGAACAGGAGTAATTGCTTAACGTTTGCTCTTGCGGCGTAAGGGCAGCTTGCAGCAACTCCCGCATTCGGGATAAAAGGTATTCGGGCGATGCGAGCGCGAATACGCATGTGTCTACAATGCCGACTGTTTCAAACAAGCTCGCTGACCCGCTGCCATCAAAGATAATCCAGTCGACTTCCCAGTTCCCCGACAAAGCATAGTATTCGTGCTTCTGACCGGGGAACAGCAGCATGCCCATGCCTTGCTTGACGATATACTCCGTTTCGCTTAGCTTGAGCTTGCCCTCGCCATTGCGGCATTGAATCCACTGATAATCGAGAATGCCTGGGTCTCGGCGAATATGCTCCTGGTCATGATGCAGACCAATGCCAAGCAAATAAAAAGGGAGCAGCTTGTCTCGAGCGGAAAGTACTGGGAAAGCGCGATTGGGATGAGGCATGCGACCAACTCTCCTATTATCTTAATATTATTATACTGTATTAATTATTTAAGATTTTAACTCCACTTAATATATCATATAATCGCAATATATTGATGAACAAAGGAGATTACAGGATGACGATTAAGATCGGAATTGATTATTATCCAGAGCAATGGACTCCCGAGCTTTGGGAGAAGGATGCTGCGCTTATGCAAGAGACGGGTGTTGCAGTTGTACGATTCGCGGAGTTCGCCTGGAGCCGAATGGAGCCGACCGAGGGTCATTATCGGTTTGAATGGTTAGATGCGGCTATAGAAGTATTCGCCGCACGCGGCATGGAGATCGTGTTATGCACACCTACCAATACGCCGCCGAACTGGATGACAACCCGTTATCCGGATGTGCTGCCAATGGATGAGCAACGTCAAATCATCCGGCCGGGTGTGCGTGGACATCGTTGCAACAACAGCTATTCCTTGAGAATGCTGGGCTCTAGATTTGTCGAAGTGATGTCACAGCGCTATGCGAAGCATCCCGCCGTCATTGGCTGGCAAATCGATAACGAGATGCACTACCAGGAATGCCATTGTGATACGTGCAATCGTGCATTTGTCGCTTGGCTGCAGAAGCGTTATTCCAGTCTGGATGAGATAAACCGGGAGTGGGGCATGGTCGTTTGGAGCGGAGAGTACAGCAGTTGGGCCGAGGTAACGACGCCGCTCGGTACCAGCAAGCCGATGAACCCTTCTTATCTTCTGGAGTACAAGCGATTCTGCTCGGACAGCGTAGGCTATCTGCTGGGATGGCAGCTTGAAATTCTACGCAGAAACTGTCCCGGCAAATTCGTGACGCATAACATGTGGCAATTCCCGAATAGCCTGGACTATTATGATCTCTACAAAGAGCTGGACTTCGCCTCTGTCGATTATTATCCGAATGAGCTGTATCGCGATCATGGCGATCGGTTTCCGAGGAACGGAGCGCTGACACTGGACTTGGTTCGCGGCATAAAGCGCCGCAATTTCTGGGTAATGGAACAGTTGAGCGGAGCGCAAGGCGCCTGGATGCCAATTCAGCGTACCCCTTATCCCGGACTGATCCGAGCTCGTTCCTGGCAGACAATCGCCCGCGGCGCCGATATGGTCGTCCATTTCCGCTGGCGGAGTGCTGCCGTGGGAGCCGAACAGTTCTGGCATGGACTCATCGACCATAGCAATGTTCCTGGACGCAGGTTCAGGGAGTTCGCGGAGCTTACTCGCGAGGTGAACCAGCTAGGAGAACTACTGGCAGGCTCCACAATCGTTACCCAGGTTGCGATTCTGCATTCGCATGATCAGCATACGGCGCTTTCCCTTCAGGCGCAAGCGGAAGGGGGGATGCACTATATGGACAACTTGTCCTCTATGCACAATGCATTTCTGAAAATGGGCGTCGGTACGGACGTTATCAACTGGACCGAGGAGCTCGATGGCTACAAGCTGGTCATTGTCCCTTCCCTCTTTCTGTTAAGTGAAGAAACAGCGCAGCGGCTGGAGCGATTCGCAGCCGGGGGTGGCACGGTCGTCCTCACCAATCGGACAGGCGTGAAGAACATGAGGAATGTATGTCAGATGCTGCCTCTGCCAGGGCTGCTTGCGGAAGCGGCGGGTGTTGTCGTGAGTGAATATGATGCAATCGGCAACAGCGTACATCGAATACGGAACGCGGAGGGACAGACATTCGCTGCGAAGCAATGGTGTGATTTGCTGGAATTGCGAGGAGCAGAACCGATTGCCTGGTATGACAACGACTTTTACGAAGGTGTGCCGGCAGTTACTGTCAATAAGCTTGGTGAAGGTGAAGTGTATTATGTCGGCACTTGGCCGGAGCCATCGTATTTCTATCAGCTGTTCGAAGGGATATTGAAGGAAAAAGGCTTGTCTCCCAAGCTCCAACTGCCAGAAGGTGTGGAGCTGTCGATTCGAACGAAGGGTGAGGAAAGCTTCCTGTTCCTGATCAATTTGACGAATGAGCAACGAGAGGTTACTCTCGATGTTCCCTATCGCAGCTTGTTGACGAGCGAGATATCGGAACAGAAGATGACGCTGCCAGCTCTGGGAGTAGATATTCTAACTTTATAAGATCAGTGGCTTGCATCTTTGCTAAGGTCTGTCACACAAGGTGGAATACCTAGAGGGACAGCTTTTTAAGCTGTCGATGGACGCGTGTTAAAATGAAATGCTGAATGGGCATCGCCTTCATCGATATGCTACTTTGTATCTCATTTTACTAACGTTGCATTAATGTTCTCTGCTCATCCTTCTTCAGACTCACTATAACATACGATTTCGAGTTGTTTTGCTGGAAATATTGACAAGCTATTTGTCAGAGTTTCATCCGCCCAAAGCATTCGTACCTAAATATGAAAAAGACAATTGATCTTATTAGATCAATTGTCAGCTGTAGAGAAACCCAAGCTTTTTCCGATGCAATGGGTTTCTCTTTTTTAAGACACGGTTTGAAGAGAGGTTAAAGGAATATTCCCTAGATTGCCCTCCTTTCTAGGAGAAGGGCAATCTTTTTCATGTTCTGCTCGGCTGCGGTCATGAGCGCTTGCTTAGTCGCATTCCGTAATCCCCTCAAACGGCAATAGCGAAACCCGTCATAGCGTTTTGAAAGATACACTTGTCAGAAGTTGCGGAAATAAAAAAAGTTACTACTGCTTGCATACAACGGTTAGCTCTAACGGAGAACTTTAGTTCTTTCGGAATGACCACCACGTTATCCTATCCGTTTGCTTAATAAAAAGAGCAGGATACCTTAGCCCTTGCTCATCAATGTGTATTACTCAGCTATCGTTTCCCGTTAGCTTAAAGGACCGAGAGCCGAATGGCCCGAAGCGTGAATATGGTGTTATACGAGCTGGAAGCAGGTGATTCCAGACCTCTAAATTCCCGATAAACCCTTATGGATCAAGGGATCATGTCATTTGTAAAACAATCCCAATCGACTGCAAATATTCCGATTTTTCGTGAAAGTTATATGAAATCGTATATCCCATAGTTATACGATTTCTCCCCTCCTCCTTCGTATATCCGTTTTGGTTCGCATAACTTCATAAGGATATGCGAAGTGCAAAACCAAGATCACTTCATCATGAACGTCAATTGGAACGCTGCTGTGCAATTCTTTCTTCAGAATTGTAAATCTCGAAGCTTATTTCGTATACATATCTAATGAGACTTTTTGTTCCTGAAAGGTTCTTTCATCAATAATGAGCCAATCAGTACGCGCGCGCATTGCAATATAAGATGCATGCCTATGGTCACGCGGCAAACATTTCGGGAGTGAGAGTCTCTCCTCATACGTTCCGGCACACGATGGCGAAGTTTCACATTTTGAACGGAGGCGATCCGTTGACTCTTCGGCGCATTTTGGGACATGCCACCCTCGATATGGTCGATTACTATGTCAAATTATTCAGCAGCGATATAAAACAGCAGCATAAAAAATAGAGTCCGGTGGAAAACATGAAACGCATCTTAGCGACGCCGTGCATGACGCGGAGTTACAAGCTACACAATTCCGATATGCCGAGTTTAGCGGCCAATTAGTGAAAAGGCATCTCTGTAGCATGCCAGAACGAAAAATATTTAGTTCTTTCATCCTTGTTGTATATGTTAATAAGAAAGAGAGTGTGCCACCGTCGGCACCCTTTCTGTAGTTTTCGGTTTATTCCTTCGGAAACTCAACCTCCGGATATGACGGATTCGGCTTGCTGATCAAGCCACCGCCGGTTTCTTTTAAATGCTTGTTGAAAAAATCCAAAACGTACCGGTTCACGATATCCGCGCTTCGTTCGCCGTCAATGTCGCCCGTCATGCCGAGCTGCTTCAAAAGTTTTGAATAAAGCTGTAAGTCGGTGAAGTTGTAATGCTCTGTACCTTCAATATACACCATTGATGCTTGGTCTATGATTTTGTATTCCTTTTTTCGTTCCTCAATCATCTTGTTGAATTCTTCTTTCGTTAAACCCGAATTTTTGATTTCTTCATCAGAAATCTTTCCACTCAGCGCCTTGTTTTTGATGTTCATAAAGCTGGTCGATTCCATGAACAGAAACGGCTTTGAAATCGCCTGCTTGTCGTTGACATTGTACAATGAACCGTCCATGTTGATTCCTGCTTTAATTCTGTGATTTGAATATGCGGCGTTAAACGCCGTGGCGCCGCCGAATGAGTGACCCATCATCCCGATGTTATCCATATCGAGTTTTCCCTCAAAGGCATCACGATTCAGCTGATCCAACTGGTTGATGACAAAGTCGGCGTCGTGCGTCCAAATGTTCCCGAGCTTGCTGATGTTTTCGGAAACTCCGTTCATATATGGCTCGGTTGTTAAGCCTGTCACCCGTCCGTCTGGAAAAGCCGTTGCCATTGTGCTGTAAGTATGATCGATAGCCACTGCGACAAATCCATGACTTGCCAGATGCTCGGCTTGGGAAGCGTGCAGCAGCCGGCTTGTTCCGAAGCCGTGGCTGATTACGACGACTGGATATCGGGCTTCAGCTAATGAAATCGTGGTGTTTTCGTATGAGTTAGTTTTGATATAGCGCCAATAGTCCAAAGCAAACGCGGGAAGGCCGAATCCATCTGCGAACCTCTCGATATACTCGTGAAATGTGCTTGCGTCTTCGGAAAAGAGAGGTGCCTGTTTCTGTCCATTCAAACCTTGTGCGGGGTACCATACTTGGACCATCAGTTCTCTATGATCGTGCGGATTTTTTGTCAGCGTTTCTTCTCTGCCACGGTCGGTCAAATGAAACATCTTCGTCCCGACCGAATAAGCACCGTCAGGCTTAGGCAAATCGAAAACGGGCAGGTATACAGACAGGAAGACGGAGACCGCCAGCATGGCGATTGTTAGAACATACAAGCCATATTTCAGCGGCTTCCACATCCTGATATGAAACCTTTTTCCGAAGATCGCGATAAAGGCGAGGACGACGGAGATCAGATAGATCAAAACCATTTGCCATCTGTACCCCTCAAAAAAAAGCTGTCCCGCCAATAAGCCAATGTTCGCAAATCCGGCTGACGCCGCAAGCTTTCTCGGCATTTTTTGCTGAAACAGCATGACAAAAGACAAAAGAGTTAATAATATTTCGAAAGTTCTCATGATTTCTCCATTATATAAGTTGTTGGTGGTCTTATACATAACGAATATGTGGTTTGATTGGTTGCAAAAATATTCCTTTTGGCTGCATTAAAAAAACGCTGGATTGCCCAGAGGTTGCAGCTTATGATGTTGTGGTTCGCTATAAGCTAGTTCTCCTTTATCTGTTTCACATGTATACGGTAAACCCATTATCGCTTTGAGAAAGCATGGACATGTTGCAAACGACTATTATATCTTTCATAAGTAATATGACAGTATCAGCTTCGTATATCTCGTGAAATTCAGGTTCGCAAATCCTTTTCTGCGCATAAACCTTGAACACCTGATTCGTATATCTAAGCTAAAAAAATCAAAGTTATGCGAAAACAAAGCACCAAAAGCGAAGTAGGGAAATAGGTTAAACCCTTGTTGCACAAGGGTTTAAGGTATTTATGAAGGCTCAAAAAATGGTTCGCATAATTGAATTTGATATGGCTTAACATTTTATCCTTAACAAAGAATTTTTTGAATAATAATCATGATGTTGTTATCGACTATTACGTTACCTATAGTGATAAAACGAGTTATATGATGGAAGCATCAAGAGATTTAAACATTGACATTAAATTTATTGTATTGCTGGTTGACAAGAATGAGTTATTACGAAGAGATAGTCAGAGACCTCTTAGACATCAAATGGGTGATCGTTGTATTATAGGGCTTAACAAGATACTAAAGTCAAATCCACCTGAGAAGCACATCATGAATACAACGCACACTGATATTGAGGAAGTTGTAGATGAGATTTTGAGAAATCCAAGGTTTCTTTTAGATTCTTCGTCATAGCATTCAAAGTGTTGATAGCTAAACAGCCTGCCGGAGTGATCTGGCAGGCTGTTTACGATTAAAAATGAATTAAGTTACCTCAGTCCTATAATTCCGATTCACTGACTTGTGCTCGGATGCCTCTTATTGTCTCCATTCAACATCGTGAACGTTTAGCTCGATACGAGGTGTTTTATAAATGCAATTCGTACTATTTGATCATCCCATATAGGCCCGCGTCATACCACTTCGTAATCTAACTTACTATTCATTTTAATCACGGGGATATTTGATTCTTCAGTATGGGAGTAGACTAATTGTACACCCTTAATTCGTGCTTCCTCTTCTAATTTTAGCTTAAGTTCGTAGGCGATCCCTCGTTTACGATAATCTTTATCGACCCATAGTTGGTAAACTTCCATAAGCTGACCATCTTCGGGAAACAAAGCTCGATCTATCCTCCGTAAAATACTAAAATCGGGAACATCGTCACGATTTCTTACTCGATACATCAATAATCCAATCTTTTTCTTGTATGATTGGTCTTCACAAATAAATGCACCTATTCCATTATCATCATTCTCTATAAAGGAAGAAACTGTAAGCCGGTGCTCCATTATTTCTTCAGGTGTCTTATCGGCATTTGTTGTTGTCGTTCCTTCACTTTTAAAATCTATACTAAATATGAAATCCAAATCACAAGCCAAGGCTTTTCTTATAACGATCATCTTTCAACTCTCCCAATATACGCTTCATGTACTTTTACATAATAAGTAATATTAAAAATCGCATCTATCAATTTGAGAACCCATACCACGTAAAGTAGGTGAAGACCTTGCACGAGAATAAGAGTTATTTCGACTACATTTTTCTCAATCCTTTCTAATATGGAAAATTGTAGCATGAGAAAAATAACTATGTAAATGGTTTTCTACTTACAGAGGTGATTAACGTATTCTGCTCGTTAACGTAATGAAGCTGCCCATCGTTCCGGCAGCTTCATCATAGGTGTTTATTGTGCTATCGTTCCCTGTTAGCTTATCAATTTGTTCCTCTAACTTCTCAATTCGTACAAAAAACATTAAGTGAATTTACTTTTATATTTTCCACAGTTTGCTTATCTTCATCTCTTGCTTCCTCAAAAGGAATACCATCATGATACTGATATTTTAAAAACACATTTATTATCGAATCTATGTTTTCTACTGTTTCAATTTCACATTTAAAAGGTAGTTTTGTATGGATGTCTGAAATGAAATTAAAGCGCAACCTTCCAGATCGCCAATCGAACCATACATAAAAAAGCATTCTATTACAGTCTGCTTTTGTCATTTGTTCAGTTCTATTTGTAATTACATTACAAAAAAAGTTTCCTATCTCACCAACTGTAAACTCACTAGCTAACTGTTGACTCATCGAAATTGACCATGTGTTTTGTGAAATTTCTTCTTCTAAGTCATCGATATCATTTCCAATGAACATTTTATCTTCTACTATTTCATCGAGTTCCTTTAGAAACACCTCTTTGTTCATGTCCGCAGCACCTTCTCATTATACTTAATTAGCTCTCATTGCCCGTCAGTGAGTCAAATGTTACTTCTCATTGACTTATAGGCCATGTGAATAAGGAGCGGCAGACGCCAACAATGGGAGTATGGGGAAATTTTGAGTTAATTGGTAACGTCTCGCTGTCGATCCATATCGGTAAGCACCTGGACGACATCGCCTTCTTATATCAGTTCTAGGTTTCGAGCGGCGGCAGCAAGCAGAATCTTCAGATAGATCTGTTCTACCGGCTTTCCGTCCGGCTTATGCTCATCCAGTGGCGGATATAAGCACTCGCCTCCTCCTTGCTCATACTGCCCAATCGCGTCTTAAGCGAGTTTAAAGAAAAGGATCCTGATGCTTCACGAAACGTCTCGTGTGCTTATAGATGCCCTGGATCAGTGGTAAGGATTTTTTTCGTGTTCCTCATGGAGCACAACTTCGACTGAATGACCATTGCCAAACGTAACACCACCCTGTTTCGATTCGTGAAGGAGCCGGGCCGACAGGATCGATACATCCAGTATCTGCATGCCAATTGAGTAAAGAATCGTATAAATCCCTTTTCCCAAAGGGACTGCCGAAAGGGCTAAATGCGTTAATGTTACCTAATAATAAATCGTAGTGCTGTAAGAAACCCCTGTATAGAAAAATGATGATCTGCCAGAGGGAACCGCACTTCTCATACAGTATAGATTTATATCATCGGTCAATATTGAACAGTGCTTGTAAGTCTTTTCTGCGCTCACGGTGTTATCAAGGTAGTTGATGTAATTTCTTAAAAAAAGTAGCGATTAATTCATAGAATTTTGCCCAGCTTGGTCACTCCGAACCTTGTTTAATACTCCATATCTCCTCTTATCTGCATTTCTTCGTACAACTCTTTAGTTAAATATTTCATTCTTTCCTCTTAATCTCATTTCGCTGACTCACTAAGTATACGGCTTGTAAATCTCTTTTTTTTGCGCTAACCTTCCCATTAGTTTAATAAAAAACGGGCCATTAACATGACTAAAAAATCAAAAAACCCGAATTCACTAGGTCGGAAAGCTTCATCTTAAGCTATTCAACTAACGTTCCCCGTCCTTCGGATGGAAGATGCTGGAGGATGCAGCCAAGTACGAGCATCTCCTTGTAATCGATATAGACGGCTCGAAGGTTGCCTGTTTTCCTTTCATAACTCAACGATCCCTTTAAGATGCACATCTGAAATGCCGCCGCATCCGATAAACCCGAGTTTTATGCTTTTATCCTCCTTCAATATTTGAGAGCATCCAACGTTAACCATTCAGTGGAATTATTTGGAATAGCTATCAAACTCTCAGAACTGATCAAAATAATTTACTGGAGCCTCTTAGACGGTACGGTGCACAAAAAAAGCCAGAGTCAGACAACTGACTCTGGCTTTTTGGGGTTAACGTCTCCCGCGAAGCAACTCTTCGATTTCTTCCAGCGTCCCGAGCGAATGAATGGCGCCCTTACGAGTCGTAGCGAGCGCCCCGCCGGCGTTGGCGAAGGCGACTGTTCTGTGCAGTTCCTCCTCGCTCCAGTTCGCCAACTTCGTCTCGCTGCCGAGCACGCAGTGCAGAAACGCGCCCATGAAAGCGTCGCCCGCCCCGGTCGTATCGACTGGAACGACACGGTTGGCTGCTACTTCGCCGGCATAGCGCGCCGTCCGATAATACGTTCCTGCTGCTCCTCGCGTGACAAGCAGTACGTCCAGCCCGTAGCGAAGGACAAGCTCTTCGGCTCCGGTAGCAATATCCAGTGTGCCGGCGTCAGGCAGGCCCGTCAGCAGCGCCAGTTCCTCATCCGACACCTTAACAATGTGAGCCTGTTCAAGCCCACTCTTCATCCATACAAGCCCGAGTTCCTCGGTCTCCCACAGAGATGGACGCCAGTTCGGATCGTAGGAGATGATCGCGCCTGCTTGCCGCGCCGCCTCAACTGCATGAATCGTCGCATGGCGCGAAGGCTCCGATGTTAGCGAGATGGAGCCGAAGTGGAACAGACGCGTTCCGCTTGTAAGTTCCGGCCGCACTTCGGCCTCCGTAAGCAGCGCGTCCGCTCCCGGCTGACGGGCGAAGTGGAACGAACGCTCTCCCCGCTCGTCCAAATGTACGAACGCCATCGTCGTATGTGCGTCCCGGCTTAATACAAGCCCCTCATCTGCGATTCCTTGCCGGATCAGCACATCCCGCAAATACTCGCCGAACGGATCCTGTCCGACCTTGCCGATAAAGGCAGTCTTGTTGCCCAGTTTTGCGAGCGCCGCCAGTACATTAACCGGTGCGCCGCCGGGGTTGCGCTCCAACAAAGGCTCACCCGATACCGAAACGCCATCCGGCACGAAATCGATCAAATACTCGCCAAGTGCCACCGCATCGTAAATTTTGTGCCCCATTACCCTTTGACCCCCGACATCGTGATGCCCTGAATGTAGTAGCGCTGCAGAAACAAGAACAGAATCAGAATCGGAGCCGTTGCTATCGTGCTAGCCGCCAAAATTTTGGACCAATCGGTACCGGCTAGCGAAGAGAACGACGCAATCGCGACTTGAAGCATCTGCTTCTTTTCGTCGTTGATGACGATAAGAGGCCAGAGATACGAGTCCCAGTTGCCGAGAAACGTCATAAGGCCGAGTGTTATTAGCGCCGGAACGGCCGCCGGAACGACGATTCTAATGAACACACGCATAACCGAAGCACCGTCAATCTTCGCCGCTTCCATAATCTCATTCGGAATGTCCGCGAAAAACTGCCGCAGCAGGAAGATGCCGAACACCGACAGCGAGGAAGGCACAATGAGACTAGCGTATGAGTTGACCCAACCGAAATTGTTCATCAGCAAGTAGTTTGGCACGAGCGTTACTTCACCCGGAATAACCATCGCCGACATGAACAAGGCGAAGACGATCGACTTGCCACGGAATCGCAGCTTCGCGAAAGCGAAGGCGGCCAAGGCGCTTACGACGAGCACGTTGACGGTTACGGATCCAGCCACGATCACTGTGTTCCAAATGTAGCGTAGGAATGGATTCGTTTCGCTGAAAATAACGTTTTTGTAGTTCTCCCAGGTAAACTTGACTGGCACGAACATATGCCAATTCAAGCTCGATGAATATTGGAACAGTTCCTCATAAGGACGCAGAGATCCAGCGACCATCCATACGATCGGAATGATGCAGACGATGGCGATGAGCGTCATCATGATGTATTTAAGCGCAAACCCCATTTGCCGCATAATAATCCCCCTAGTAGTCAGCTTTCTTATTGAAATAGGTCATTTGCGCAAGCGAGATGATCAGCACGATAGCGAACAGTACAAAAGCTGCCGCTGTGCCGTAGCCCATTTGCATTTGCTGAAAAGCCGTTTTCCAGATGTAATACACGACTGTCTGGGTGGACCCGTTCGGTCCTCCATTGGTGAGGACGAAGACGATACCACCCAGCTTGATTGCATCGATCGTCGTCATAATGACAACGAAAGCCATCGTCCGGTTCAGCATCGGCAGCGTAATGCGGAAGAACTGCTGCGCTCGGCTTGCTCCGTCAACCCGAGCCGCCTCATATAAGTCTTGAGAGATGTTGTTCAGTCCCGCAAGAAAAATAATCATGAAAAACCCAGATGCTTTCCAAATGCCGAGAATGATTATGCCGTACATCGCGGTATCCGGATTGGATAAAAAGTTCGTCAGCGGCAGTCCCATCGACTTGAGAAGCTGATTCAGGATGCCGAAGTCCTTGTTGTAGATGAGCTTGAACACCGTGGCTGCGACCGAGGTCGAGATCACGACTGGGATAAAATAAGCCGTGCGAAACAGGCTTGTAAAACGCCCGGCTCGCTGAATCAGCAACGCGAGGCCTAGCGAGATCGCTGTCTGTACCGGAATAACAATGACCGCGAAGAATAGTGAATGCCGAAGACTTGCCAGAAACTCAGAGTCATTTATCAGCGTCCGGTAATTATCTATGCCGTTAAAAGACCGGGTTCCGCCTACCATGTTGTAGTTCTGGAAGCTGATGAAGAATGCTTGGACCATCGGGTAGAAGACAAAGAGCAGAAGCGCTGCCAACGCAGGCAAGATGAACAGCCAAGCCGTTTTCTCTTCCTGGCGCAGTGCCCGGCCGAAGGGATTTCCTTTGCGGCGCTTGGATATCAATGGAGCCAGCTCGGTGTGTGCCATGGTTTTCCCTTCCTTTCAGTTTGGTGGATTGGGTGAATAAACTTGATTCAGAGAGCTATCGCCCTTTACGGCTCGAAGACAAACACGCTCATCGTCGCCGTCACTTTGCCGTCAGGCGTCTTCGCGATCAAGTCGGCTTGACCTGCACTTATGCCGGAGATGTCAACACCGTTTCCGTCCGCTGCATGTGTCACTTTAGCGACTGACATGTCGCTGGACGCCCATTCGAGCTGTTGGGAGGCGGACAGCGGCAGCACGGACGACTTCACGGTTACATGGGCGCCAAGCGCCACATCCACACTTTCCTTGCTGATGAGGATGCGGCTCGGTACGTTGGAATCAGGATTCTCGTCACGCCACACAGAGCGCATCGGGTAAAATGAGGCTTCATCTAGCTTGACGCTACCCCGCTCAAGTTCTAGCGACAAGCCATTGCTTAAAGGCTCGGGGAACACGATGGCGGATAGCACCTTCGCTCCGTCTTCAGCAAACACTTCGAGCGTGTCTTCGTCTACATAGATCCGAAGAGGTAACCTTCCGTCTGCAGACGGCTTCACCGGAGCCGCAAAGCTCTCCGCGAAGCCCGGCTCGAACGAAACAGCGCCAGATTTCGAACGGTCGATTGTAAGTGTTCCTGCTGCGGCATTGTAGCGGATGATGGTTTCCTCCGCCCCCGTACCATCAGTCCTTACCTTGAGTGCAAACGCAGCATCAGCCGAAACGGTGAAAATCGTATCCAGCTCAAAAGAGGTTCCGCGCCACTTCCCGAACGCGTTCGAGTTGGTCGCGAGCTGCTGCGCTTCGAGCTTAAGTACGGTGCCGCGCAGCGAATCGAGTTCCTTGACTGGTTGTTGAATGAGACGGATCCCTTCACTAGGAATATCGCGAAGTGTAAGCTCGCGGGGAACGGACATGTTGCCTTTCCAAGGATCGGTCGGCATCGTAAACGGGTAGCGCCAGTTGGACATCCAGCCGAGCCAGATACGCCGTCCGTCCTTCTCCGGGATGTCCGAATACGAGACCGCCGCATAGAAGTCCTTACCGTAATCCGTCCACAACACTTTATCGGCGGGATTATCATTATGGAAGGTTTTTCCGTCGAACTCTCCTATGAAATATTGCGCTGTCGAACCTTTGGTCGCCTCGTTGTTGCCGACGCTCAGCGTCAACACCCACTTGTGATTACCACTGCCGTCTACCGGAAGCTCGAACAGATCTGGACATTCCCATACGGCGGCATGCGAACCTTGATTTATGCCGAATTCACCTGTCTTGGTCCAGTTTCGAAGATCGGGCGATGAGTAGAATCTAACATGATTGTCGACTGATACCACCATGATCCAACGCTTGCTCGCTTCGTGCCAGATAACCTTCGGATCGCGGAAATCCTTGATTCCGGGATTCGGAATGACCGGATTACCCTCATACTTTGTCCAGGTGCGCCCGCGGTCGCTGCTGTACGCGATGCTCTGCGACTGCACGCCGCTCTGGAAATGCGTAAAGATTGCAACCAGCCCGGATTTACCTTGGAAAAAACCGCTCGTATCGTTCCAGTCCACAACCGCGCTGCCCGACCATATTTCGCCGAGCTCATCGCGAATCAAGGCGACCGGAAGATGCTCCCAATGCACGAGATCCTGACTGACCGCATGCCCCCACTGACCGCTGTTCTGGTAAAACTGATGGTACTCTCCCTCGTAATACACCATGCCGTTTGGATCACTCATGTTGCCGGTCTCGACACTTAAGTGGTACTGCGGGCGATAGCGTTCCGTGTAATAATTCGCGATCGGGTTGAATCGGAAAGGTGCGGGCGTCGCGTAGATTTCCTCCGCCTTGTTGGTTTTTCCAGCGGAATCTTTAATTGAATCGGAGTGGAAAGACATCCAGATCGCTCCTCCTATCGCGAGCACAACCACGGTGCCGATAGCGATCCTGGCTAGGGCCGACATAGACTTTTTCGGAATCCTGCTCATTACTTAACCTCCAGTCCATCCATAGTCCAGAGCCGCATGGCTTCGAATACAATGGTTCCTCCCACCGCCTGAATCTCCAGTCTGCGTCCTGAAGCCAGAGGATAAATGCGGCTGGTCAACACTCGATCGCCATCGTTGACAAACAACTCTATGGACGAGTTGTCTGAGAACAGACGGAGACTCAGGCGAGTGGCGGCAGAAGCCGGAAGGTCGGATACGTACACGCCGGGATCGCCAATTCCCGCCTCATTGCGGTTCAATTCGATGCGGCGCTGCGCAGCCAGCCAGCGGATCTTAGTGATTTGGTCTGTGACGGACCGCGAATTCTTTACGGACTCAGCGTCGGATAAATCCTCGCATGCTCCACTAATTACGATCCGAAGCTCCTGCGCCTCTGTTGCAGACAAATCAATATCGGCTTGCCATTCAAAGGCCGGCGGCAGCAACCAGATTCGTTCTTCGCCAGGCTGCAGATGGAGTCCGTTGTCTAATTTCGAAATCTCTTGTCCTCGAAGAGAAGCTAGTTCCTCTACTGGCCTCGAGGCCAGACGCCCATCTTCGGTCATCTGAAGCTCTCGGGCAAGCGTCATAGCCCCATACCAGGCGCGTCCCGTCTTAATGAGTCGCGATCCCCACATGTCCATCCAGGCGATCAGGATGCGGCGTCCGTTGCTGTCCAACATCGTTTGCGCGGCATAGAAGTCCGGTCCGTCATCGATGATGCCGCTGCTCTCGGGGATAAAACGACCTGCTGCGAAGTCCATCTCACCGATCATGTAGAGATTTTTGACGCCGTCCATGTTCATCGGTGAAACGATTAGGACGTACTTGCCTCCTAGCGGGAACAAATCCGGGCATTCCCACATATCTCCCTGCGTCCCGTCGCTCTCCGCCGCGACACCCCGGTACGACCAATCCAAAAGGTTGGGAGACTCGTATAGAAGGGCGCGGCCGCGACCGTTTTTACCTGAGCCAATGACCATATACCAGCGCTCTTCATGCTTCCACACCTTCGGGTCGCGAAAGCCGAAGCATTCACCGTCCGGACTGCCTTGAATGACGGGCACCGGATGCTTAACGAAGCGGATTCCATCCTCGCTCGTCGCCATAGTCTGCACTTCCTCCGGGGTACGCCCATCGACGTGTGCGGTATAGAAAAGCACCAATTGTCCCTCGTGCTCCACCGCACTGCCCGACCAACAGCCGCAGCCGCCTTCAGACGAACCGAACTCGTAGGGCTCCGTCGGTGCAAGGGCAACCGGGCGATGCTCCCACCGCACCAAGTCCCGGCTGACCGCATGTCCCCAGTACATCGGGCCTTGATAATCACCGAATGGGAAATGTTGATAGAAGGCATGGTACTCGCCTTTAAAATGAATAAGTCCGTTCGGATCGTTCATCCAGCCCGACGGCGCCATCAGGTGATAGCGCAGGCGGAACGGATCTTGCGCCGCCCGAGCGGCTCCGGCCTGTACCGCTTCCTCCGCTATCTTAAGCGCCTCCTCATGCTCGGATTGGCGGCTGTCTTGCCTCGTGTTCGTGTTTGTCATGTCGAATTCTTCCTTCCCGCAGCTTTCCATATTTGTTTCGATTGCCTCTATTGTAAGGCTGCGGGAAGGGCCAAGACTTTCACTATGCTCGGGGAGCAACTTTTAAAATGCTGGGTGGGGGGGAGGAAGTAGCGAATAGTGGGGAGGGATGACTTCTTCTATAAAAGCTGTTAGCTCTCATTCGTTGTCTGCCGCTTCTCCCGGTATTCCTTTGGGCTGCAGCCGTAATACTTTTTAAAAGAGGTGCTGAAATAGCTGGAGCTGGAGTAGCCAACCAGCATCGCGATATCCGTCAACTTCAGATCTGTCCCGCTCAGCAGCTCGGCGGCGCGCGTCATCCGGAGCCGCGTCAAATAGTCACTGAATGTAACGCCAGCGTTCTGCTTGAACAAGCCCGACAGGTAAGTCTCGTTCATGTGAAACATACTGGCCAACTGAGACAGCGTCAACTCATAAGGATAATTCTCATCCACATACTTGCGGACCGCCTCCGCCTGCAGCTGGCCGCTGGAGGTCCGGCTGCTTCGCACCGCATCCATGACCAAATCGGCGATCCGTTCAATTTGCGCAAGTACCTCTTCCCGACTCCGATAGGTCGCAATCGAAGCTTGGCAATTCCATAGCACCTGTTGAAGCGAGGTATCGCCCAGTTCAAACTTTTTCGCAAGTGAACCGAAGGTAAGAATGACCCGCAGCGCCAGGAAGGTGAAGGCGAACATCGGCATGTCTCGATTCGACGGGAACAGCTCGAGTAATTGAGCGGAAAAAGCTTGCCGATTCAATGTCTCGATCGCCTGAATCAGCCTTCGCTCCGTCTCAGCCGTGAATGACTGCGCCCAATCCAGTACTCCCTGCTGGGTCGATGCGGTGGCCGATCCATCGATCGTCTCGCGGCTCCAGGCCAGCATACAGCTGGCATAGCCGTTTTTCGCTTCGCGCCACCCCGACACGGGCTCGCCTATGCCGCCGACGCTCTCAAGCCGCAGGTACATCGCCGCATTGCGCCTCAGCTCGCGAACGAACTGCTCCGCGGCTGCGTCCCCAGACTCCTTACTTCCCGTGTCCACCAGCAGGAAAAACATCATCGACGGGTGCCCCACGTCATAGAATGGGTACACGTCCTCACGCTTATCGGCCGTCTCTCGGCAGAGCATGCGGAATGCCAGCTGCAGCAGATCGCGGCGTCCCTCCCAGCTTCGCAGCCTTCCCGGCGGCAAGCGCATCTCTAGTGTCGCAAAGCGTAGGCTTAGCGCTTCGCCGTCGAGCTTGGCGAGCTGCAAATGGTGCAGTCGATCTCTCACCGCAGACTCGCCTACGCCTTCCTCTTTCACCAATTGAAGGAGGAAATGCTCCTGCATTTGCCGCAACTGCTGGTTACGCTGAACCTTCTCCCGCTGGCGCTCACCTTCCAGCAGTCGTTCCTCCTTCAACTCGCCCGCCAGCTTCCCGAGCAACGATGAGAGCTCCGCCCGCACTACAGGCTTCAGCAGGTAATCCTTGACGCCGAGCTGAATGGCCGACTTCATATAATCGAAGTCCGAATAGCCGGACAAGACGATAACACGCAGTTCCGGATAGGCCTCCTTGCAAGCTCGGATGAAGGTGATCCCGTCCATTTTCGGCATTCTAATGTCCGAGATGACGATATCCGGACGAACCACCGCCTCGGCAAGCATACGGAGTGCTTCCTCTCCATCGGACGCTTCGTAAGCGATGACGAATCCGGCACTCTCCCAATCAATCTTCGCCCGGATGCTATTGCGAACACCGGCTTCATCGTCTACGAGCATTACACGGTACATGATGATCAACTCCTGCTTGCGGGCAACCGCATCGTTATCGTCGTGCCGGAATCAGGTGATGAAGCAATGTGGACTTCAAAGGCATCGCCGTATTGCACCCTGCAACGCGCCAGCACGTTTCGGAGTCCAATGCTGTTCCCCTCCGTGTGGAGGATCGCCGTCGTATCCGCCCCAGACAGCCCCCTCTGCAAATCGGCTGCCAGTTCCCCATTCATGCCGATTCCGTTGTCAGAGATGGTCAAGTACAGCCAACCGTCGCGGGCCTCGGCACCTAGTTCAACAATCGCCTTTTCCCCGTTTTCCAAGCTGTATTTAACCGCATTCTCAACCAAGGGCTGCAGTATAAACTTAGGCATCTTAAGTTCACGGGCCCCTGGCGCCTCTTCGATCCGTACCTGTAGTCTATCGTCATACCTTAGCTTTAGGATGAACAAATAATCCCGGATATAATCGAGTTCTTCCGGCACCCACACCTGATCAGAGCTCAAATCCAGCGAATACCGCATCATCTGTCCCAGCGACTCGGTTGCATCCATAACGAGGTCATTGCGCTTCATAGCGGCCAGACCGCTAATAATTTCGAGCGTATTGTTGTAAAAATGCGGGTTGATCTGCAGCAGCAACGCTTTGTATTCAGCGTTTTTACGCCTCAGGTTCGTCTCGTATTCCGTTTCGATCAGGTACTTCAGCCGGTGCGTCATCTGTCCGAAAGCGCCGGTCACATAACCGATCTCACTGTGCCCCCGCTGGGTGTTGGGCATCTGTTTAATCGCTTCGTCGAACTCGCCTCGCTTCACAAGCTTCATGGATCGGGCCATTCGCGTAAGGGGATTCGTGACGCTTTTGGACAGGCCGAATGCCACGACAAGCACGATCACCAGCAGAATTCCGCTTACGAGCAGCATCGTCTCCTTAATGCGGTTCAGCTTCGCATACAATTCCCGTTCCGGCACGACGCCCATGATCGTCCAGTTCTGATCCGGCAGCTCCTCGTAGAAGACCAGGTAAGGCTTGCCCTGATTTCGTACGGCGAACACGCCGCTCTCCCTCTCTCGCTTCCCCGCCTGATTGGTCTGCCGGACTTTGGCAAGCTTGCTTATCCCTTCCTGCAAGATGCCCGCTACTCCTGTAAACTGCTGGCCTAGCACGCTCCGCCCATCGATGTCCAGCAGGAAGACGCGGCCCGTCTCGCCGAAATGAATCCGTTCAAGTGGATCCCGCAGAACGCTCGTCGGATAGTTGACCTTAACGATGCCAACGCTGGTCAACGTCTGAAGCTCAACAAGAGGCAGCAGGTAGCCGTTCACATTGCGGTTCCTCATGTTCTCATCCGGCTGGTCCTCGTCCAGGTGTGACCCCGTCCATTTCACATTCTGCTCCTTGTAATCCAGAAACCAAGATTGCTGTTCATATGTGCGATCCTGCTTCCACAATCCGCCCTTCGCTATAGTAAAAAGACTGATCGAGATTCCGTTGGAATTATTCGCCGCATAGGAGGACAGAAAATCCCGCACCCTGCGCTTCGCCAGCAGTTCTTCTCTCTCCAGGTCTTCGCTATTGCGCAGATCGGCCAGCCAAGTCTGGGTAATCGAGCTTCCGAGAACCTGGTTGCCGATATCCTCCAACTGCTTCATCAAGGTCGTTACGTGGGAAGCATACTGCTCGATCGTCTGCGAAGCGGATATTTCAAGGGAATTCTTAATAAGGTTCGCCGACGCGGAAGTCAGAATATAGACCAACGAAACGAACGGGAAAATAAGCAGAATGGAGAAAGCAACCATAAGTCGGCTTCGAAGCGAGTAGAGCATGTCGTCAGGCCTCCGGTGAATGTAAGATGAGAGCTATTTGAACGCAAAAGCCTGAAAAAGACGATCCGCAAATAGCGGACGTCTTTTTCAGGTTATCCTTTATTTCTTACTTCGGCATATCGGCGTAAGCCTTGTCGATCTTCTTGATGGCATCAGCAATCGCCGTATCGACGTTGCGTTTACCAATCGTTACGTCTTCAATCATCTTGTTGACGGCATCCGACATCTGCGGGAAGATCGGCGTAATCGGACGCGAGCGGCCGTATTTCTGGTTCTGGATGACAAAGACGTTCTTCGGATATTCGTTCAGCTCCGGGAACTGCTTCGCGACGGAGTAACGAACCGGAATATCTTTCGTCACGCTGCTATACAGCTTGGAGCCTTCCGCTCCAGTCACGTAGTTCACGAACTTCCAGGCTGCGTCCGCGTTCTTACTCTTGGAAGAGATGGCGAGGGACCAAGAGCCGTTGGCCACCGCTTGCTTCGTTTCTTTAGGCAGCGGCGCGACGTCCCACTCCTCACCGAGCTTGAAATTCGGGAACTTCTCGGCCAAGAAGGACAACGACCAGGAGCCGTCGACCGTCATCGCAAGCTTGCCTGTAGGGAACGGATCCGGCGGGTATTCCAGCGACGACACTTTGTCCTTATTATACAGATCCGCGAAGAACTGTACCGCTTTCTTGGTCTCCGGCATATCCAGGTAGCCCTTAGATGTCATACCATCCTTGTCCATGATCTCCCCACCGAACTGCCAGATGATCGGGTACTTGAAGTAAGCGGCCGCTCCCGCGTTCCCAAAGCCTTGGGCCGGATCGATGCCGTAAATGCCCTTTTTCGCGTCGGTCAGCTTGATAGCCGCATCGCGCACTTGATCCCATGTCATCGGCTCATCCGGGTTTTTGGATGGTAGAGGAATACCTGCTGCCTCGAACATCTTCTTATTGTAGAAAAGAGCAATGGAAGATTCGGTAAGCGGCGCCATGTAGATGTTGTCCTTGTACGTATAGGCCCCAATTGTACCCGCCGGAATATCGTCGAGATTGCCGTCCACCTTAAAATAATTCGTCAACGATTGCAATGCTCCTGATTGCGCGTAGGATGCCATGTTCGGGGCATCAATCGCCATAATATCCGGCGGATTGTTCGCTGCGATCGAGGTCCGCAGCTTCGCATCATAGTCCGAATAAGGAATCGGGCTCATCTCGACCTTGATGTCTGGATTGTTCGCATTGAATGCTTTCACCAATTGATCGTAAGCGGAGTTTTCGGCGTCATTTCCGGAGTTGCGCCAGAAAGTCAGCTTGACCTGCTCGCCGGATGCGGGCTTGTCAGAAGACGATGTGGATGCGCTTTCTGAAGCAGTTCCCGACGGGCTGGCGGTGTTCACATTGTTATTGGATGAGCAGCCTGCAAGGAAGGCAGTGACGAGCAGTGTGCTTGTGCCGATGACAGCAAGTTTTGACTTTTTCAAGGATGATGCCCCTCTCTCTATTGTGGTTGTTTGCAATAACATTGTATCATCCAAGAGAGCGCTTAATAATTCAATATTCTCGGTTCCTGAGTTGCAAAATATTCAGAAGGTTCAAGCGGCAGACGATGAAGCTTGAAACGCAGGACGCCAATAAGACAAAGGACGTTTGATTGCAATACGGATAGTGAGTCAGTTCAATTCTAATTCAAACATTGGGGACGCTTCCTAATCGATTTTTTGCCAGCATACTGGACTGCTTCTTCTCGGTCTCATTCTCCCCTATACCTTTGATACCCGGCTTGGAAATACCCATTAGTTAATTGTGATGTCGTAGTTTATTTTGCATTCTTACGACGATTCTTTTCTGAATGGGGTGAAACAGCTGGCGTTGGCCTCATAGAAAACCTCACAGACTAAACATTTCTCAAATGTTCAGTCTACTGGGGCTGTTCGCAACTACAGAGATAATGCCCTGATGATAACCGTTACAGCCGCCGCACGAGTAGCTTGCTCATAAGGTTTAACCGAGCAGGATACGGTTGGCGTATACGTCTCTTAATCACAGAGGCAACAATAAATTAGAAGGAAAGAGCAATGCTCAACGTCTTGATTTCATACGGCGACATTGCTTCACGGCGTTATGGCACACCTCTTAACCGTACTAGCTATGATGTCTGTGGTAGGTAATAAACGAGCTATGCGCTCTCAGGTTGGCCAAAAAAACCGCTCGGCTTTTTGACTAGCCAGCGGTAATTTGAGTTGCTAGTCGTTAAAGCGTAGCCTAAGCAGAAATCTTATATTTTCCTCCATCTGCCTTGTGACATAAGCTATAGATTTACGGAAGCTTTCCAAGCTTGATACACTTCAATAAAATTTGATTCAATTTCCTTTCGCGGCCTGCCAAACTTAACTCCTTCAGATTTAGCCACTGCAATTCCTTCAGCTTGTCGCTCCAGATTCTTTTTACACTCTTGTTCTGCTACATAGGCAAGCAAACTAAGAAATTGACTCTCCAGGACCTTTCCGAAGTTACCCATGGTTCGTACTTTCTAGAATCAAAGAGCAGCTCATTATCTAAACAAACAATATCCGCTCCAATCTCACGAGTAATATATCCCCACTCATCTATGATTCCTTCGTAATCTCGTCCCTATCGATCTAACGAATCGATGTAAACTAAATCACCTTGTCTCAACATAAGACACTTAGACTGATACTGAGGTCGATTGAAGTCTTTGCCGCTCAATTTATCAGCAGTTGCCTTTCCGGATTTTGCTCCTTAGTAGAAACACGCGCGTAGCCCATCTCCATCATTAATACTCCTCCATCTCTATAAAGATATCTATGTCTTCTCTCCCTTGTAGGTTTATAACTCATACTCTTTGTCCATTACGTTAATTCAGAAGAGTGTCCCATATTGTACAAGAAAGATAAATTGTCTTTTTTCACATATTGAAGTATCTGGATTGAATTATATACCGGTATAGCCTTAGTCACCATTCTATCCTTTCAAAATGCATGCTTTTTGATACACTAAAAAAAGACACAATAAAGTGTTTCAAAAACTGTATATTTGATTTTTGGTACGTTTCATTTTCTGGACACACTTTTTGATACGGTATAATCATCGAAATCTTGATTAGTACATATAGTGTTGTTGTGTGATTAAAACCACATTTTGAAGCCAAAGCAAGCACCAATAAATCGATTTGTGAGCCTCATACAGCCGATTTTTTAAGAGTTACGAAAATCTCGAGAATACCAAGCTCAGGATAAAATTCCTTACTGTCAATTTTCTTATGCTGCGCTCTTAACGCGTTGTTTTCATCTACATTAAAGGATGTATTTTGATATCGTAGTCAACATTAATTTTCATATTTCCCCAATATTTCAACCATTGTTCTTCCGTTATTTCTTTAGAAAACGGCTTAAGCGAATGTGTTCCGACCTCTAGGGGATCCACTTTCCACCGTTGCATTCTTTTTAATAAATCCGACGTTTGTTCCTCAAGGTAGACCTCAATCTCATGAATTAAATGTTCCAATTGTTCCTCACTTTGAATATTCTTTTCTCCCTGGTATTCCTCAATTCTTCCGTTCAATTCCACGTGTAAAGACAAGGATGAATAGTCCCTCGATAGTTTCATGCGAACATTGGATCGAATACGTCCTAAACTGATAGATAACTTTGGAATGGCCAAGACTTTTAGGAAATGATCGTTATCCAGGAGTTGAAAAATTTCATCGTCCACGTCTTGAATGACCATTACTTCTTTATCTTTTTGGAAGAAAGCTGTCCCTACGTAATTGAAATTGTTCTTATCCGAATGAAAAACTGGCAGGATCGGATCCTTAAGAGGGGAATATAACATCTTCATAAATTGATGAATATTGACGATGCTCATTTCACCTTGGTTATGCTCCTCGTAATGCTTTAACATCCGATAAAGAAAATAATCTTGGTTTTCTTGCTTCGTCAATTGATTTTTTATGTATTCATCAAAATCGCCTCTGACAATCAATAAATAGACACGCATTGAAATATCGGGATCAACCAATATCGTATTGACCAGCTTTTCAATGCCTCCTTTTTTTGCCAGCTTCTCATTGATTAATAACATTCGCAGCTGCCCCTGCTTTAATTCCCGATAATAAATTAAATTAAACTTCTTGCCTCCCTGTTTTAACAGATCGACTTCCTTGGAGAGAAAACGTTTTTTTTCTTGGATGAGCGGTGGTACTAAAGTGCTGATTTTCAACTTTCCTTCCGTCCCCTTGTCAACCGACCAGAAAACTACCGGAGCGATCTCTTCGATCATATTGTTCTCAACATATGGAGAAGAGCAGCCGGCCATCCACATAAGGCTTACAATCGCCAATAAACCATAGTGCTTGTATGGTACCATGCCTAAATACTCTCCTTTCGTTTAACTGCAGTGAAAAGGATCGTAGGAACAAGTAAATAAAGGAATGCGCCGAGCCAGATTTGAATGTTCAATAACATCTTTTGAACCGGAACCATTTGCCATAACCATTGATCCATTATGATGATGCTTATCAAGATGACGAACCAACTCGACAATAATCCGATCCGAGTTGTGCGTTTGTTCATTTTTCTCATAAAGACTCTTCCGGCTCCATAAAAACACAACAGAAGAATTGAAATGTCAAACACATAATTAAACATATGAAAAGAGATAAGGATATAATCGATTCGTTCTAAACCGCTCGTTTGAATGTAGCTTCCCATATATACTATCGGAAAATTGATCTTGCTTAAGAAGTTCGAACCGTAAAACAATACCGAAGCAATGAACAATAATAAATATTCCAAGATCGTCAGCATGTTTCCAATTACCAGATATTTCAATATTTTTTTATTGGAGCTTAACCATGGAACTATAAAGGCCAAATATACTGGACCAGAAAATGCCGACCAAATAAACAACAAACCCTGCCATGATTGTCCTGACCATTCGGTGGGTATGAGGGGATATAAATCGCGATAATTTGCAATCGGCGGAAATAAAAAAGGTATAAATACGATTAATATCCAAGCCCCGCAAAGAAAGGCGATGACGACAAAACGCAATGTTTTTTCCATTCCATGTGAAGCCACAAATAAGCTAATCAAAAGAATCATTAAGATCAGCCACTTTTTATTCATTGATGGATAAATAAAACTATGGAGCATTTCAACGTATCCCAATGTGATGATTGAAATTTTTAACAATATTATCACAAAACCAAGTATTGCGGAAACTTGAACCATCCGTTTCCCGAAAAGCTGTAAAAATCCTTGATAGCCTTTCGCTGCATAACTGGAAGTAAACCATTTGGACAGCATCATCACATTAAGTTGGGACAGCAGCCCTATCACGATAATTCCCCAAACCATATACGAATGAACCAAATAAACCGGCATGATTAAAATAAAATAATGCATTTGCGTGCGATTCACTAATAAAAGGAAATAGATGCCACCAAAAGTGGAAGTTCGATTGTATAAGGATAAACTCTTCACTTCTTCATCTCCTTCCGCCATTTCCGCAGTGGTTTTAGGTTTTTCGGACGCGTTTTCATCCATATTAAAGGGCCGCGGATAAAGAGGTCCATCCAATCCTTCCCATAAAAAGGGGCAATCGGCGCTAAATAAGGTTGACCTAATGACGTTAATCCATGAAGATGTGCAAGAATCCCAATAAGCCCGATCATGATTCCCGGCAACCCAAGAAATGATGCAAGGATAAGAAGAAGAACTTGCATCAGCACCATGGATTTTGTCATTTGATAATTGGGAACTAAAAAGAAAGCAATAGCGGATATACCCATCAATACAATCAATACCTTACTTGCAAAGCCTGCTTCTACAGCCGCTTGTCCAATGACGATACCACCGATAACCCCTAACGTTTGACTGGTTTTGGTAGGCATTCGCAAACTTGCTTCTTTGATGATTTCCAGCGTTACGATCATGAAAAATCCTTCCGCAAACGGAGTAAAGGGCAACTTGCTCCTGGATTCCAATAATACGAAAAGAATCGGCAACGGAACCATTTGGTAATGAAATGTCGTTAGCGAAACATAAAATGGAATCATCGTCAAAGAAACAATAAAACTTCCGTACCGGATTAAACGTAAAAAACTGGCTACTGGCCAACGAAGAAAGTAGTCTTCCGGCGATTGGAATAAATGAAAAAAAGTAATGGGACCAATTAAGGCAAACGGTGAATTGGAGACCAATAGCGTCAGCTTTCCCTCACCTAAGGCGTAGGCGCAGGAATCCGGCCGATCCGTCTGTAGTAACTGCGGAAAGACCGTATGATGATGATCTTCAATAAAAGCTGCAAGCTGAGAGGAGTCTAAAAATTGATCGAAATCAACACTTTCAATTTTATTTCTTGCAAGAGAAACAAATTCCGGATTAATTAATCCGTCTATGTACAGTAACACAACTTTCGTTTTACTCAGTGAACCTACAGTGAAGCTTTCCGTTTTTAATGTGGTTATAGGCAAACGCCTGCGCAACATTGTAACATTTTTATCGATTTGTTCGCTGAAGCTGTCTTTCGCTCCATATATAACAGTTTCCGTTTGGGAAGTTTCAACAGCCCGACCAAGAGGATTTTCCAGTTGGACGCCTAACCATTGATCGTTGACTGAATCGTTTAGAAGAATAAATCCCTGCATTATTTTTTGCTCAGCATCTTCGATCGATAGAACTTCCGAAACTTTGGTATTGGTTATGCATGAAGAAAGCGAATTGCCGGCAGATCGATGAAGTGGCTGAATAATCGCTTCGTTTAAACGCTCTTGATCGATTAACGTCGTTATGTATAAAAGATGGACTGAAACACTGGTACCCATTCTGTGCTCAACGATTTCGGCATCATCCATATAGTTTAATTTCTGTTTTAATACATCAAGCCATGTGGACATTTGAGGGTCGTATTTTTCAACCATAGTCTTCTCCATCCTGAAAGTAATCAAAATCATGTGGTATTATCTTGCTCTATAATCTAAAAATAATACGACCGGCAATTTGTATTTCAAACCGATAACGTTTCGAGTTTGATTGCTCTCAAGTCATTACATGGTTGAATTGGGTGTTCGCTCTCAAAGTATTGCAGCCCCCCGTTATCTGGAGGCATAATTCGTCTGCCGTTGCCAACTTTTGCAGACTCCAGCTTTGCGGATAGCGCACCAGTTCAATTAGACAGTGGAAAACTTCAAAATAATCGGATGCTGACTCCTTTGTGGGCTGTATAGGAGAATTTGGGTGCTGATCTACAGTGGAATCAACAAAGCAAACAGATCATGATCACCCAGAACAGCACAACTATAAAGCTCACACTAAATTCTCCAAAAGTATCGGTCAACCACACAAGTGTCTCTTGATGTTTCGGCTAAGCTATTTGGTGGAGGAATGACATATGTTCCACTACGTTTTGTAAGTCAAACTCTGGGGGCAGAGGTTGGATGGAATCAGCAAACCGAACAAGCAACCATTAAGACGGCAGTTCACAGATCAGCGACGATCAGCGACTTAAAGTATTGGTCGACAAATTAAATGAAGCGACCGATATTTCTTCTATTAAGCAAATAAGAAAGTATTTCAGCCCTTACTTTACTGATAAATTCATTAACACAATTATTCAAAATAAAGGACTAGAAAACGACTTTAAGTTTAAAACGATTTATTATCAGTCTGGTATTACTTATAAAGATAGTAATACTGCAACCCTGGTCCAGTATTTCGGGACGAATTCAAAACTATAAGCTAAAGTGCCATAAATATATTATGTCATCTTGAACTTTTATGAACAAACCCAACACCAAATCATCAAGATGGTGTTAGGTTTGTTCGTATTCTGTTTGATATGAACTGTGACGGCTGTCTAGATAACGACGCTTTTTGATACACTAAAAAAAGACACAATAAAGTGTTTCAAAAACTGTATATTTGATTTTTGATACGTTTCATTTACTTATCACACATTTTGATACGGTATAATCATCGAGATCTTGATTAGTAATTGGTCTTTACATACCCCGTAGCCAGATGCTCTAAAAAATGATGTACATCACCATTTTTAAAATCAATTTGAACAATGATTCCCAGGATCTTCTTTTGCTCATGATCAGGTGTATGTTTTGATATTACATCAATTAAAAAATCATACTCTATCATATGAACGGAACCATTATGTTTTATAGAATAAGTTCGGTTTTCTAATTTCAAACTATATTTGTCTGCTTTAGAACAGGCTTCGGTATCCTGCTCATTTTATTAAACTCCCTTTGTACGATATGATTTTCTCACGAATTCTCGCTTATTCGCAGGATTTCGCCCGGTGGGTAAGGGCTGAAAGACAAGAAGGGGAACGCCATGTTAGACTTTGGCAACATGAAGGCGCTCGGGAATAAAGGGGTTGTCGTCCCATATATTTTCATTTACTGCACGCATTCTCCACGCCGCCCTTGGAGGTTTTCACTCCCATGTCTTAACGGGTCAAAGCCCTCTCATTCCTTCGTTACGCCTATCCAAGGGGTGGAGGCCGGTCTTGCTAACGGTACGGGTCGGTACCCTTTGGTTTAATGCATCCGGTACTCCGTGAACAAATAACGAGGTGACTATGATGCAGATTGAAAAATATGAGCCCGAGTTTCCCCCCGTAGAATTTTTTATAACTCGTTTCTTTGTTGACAACAAATGTTTATTTGAACAGGAAACAAAAGTTTCTTTACCAACATTAATTAAAGGCGATGTCATTGATATATTCGACGTAAGCTATTTCATTGAAAAGAGGCAATTTGGTTTTAACGAGGCTGCTTTTTTCACAATTTATTACATGAAACAACTTTAATCTATGCGCTGTTCAACTAACGATAGTTCAATAACGGACATTTAAATAAAACACTCACTTTTGTGAACATGTCTACCCACAAAATCTTTTCAGAAGCATATAAACGGCCCTACACGCCATTTTCTTTTTATAGGTCGAAGTTCACGATCATAAAGGGAAAATGGCGTGTAGGGCCTTTTTGTTCGTTTAGTGCGTTTTGTCATCTACGAGGTAACATGCTCACAAAATGATGATTTTTTACATATGTTCGGCAAGAATCGTTTTTGCACGTGACCGAAATCGCTCTAAACAATGACTGGCTCTGCTTTGCACCGACTTGAATCTGAACATTTTAAGTGTTTTCTTAGTTGGTTGAAACAAAAAAAGAGTATAAGGGACACGAGGTCCCTCATACTCCAAAGTGACAAGTGGATTTACAACTCCACCTTTTTATTTAATAAATACGTTATTAGATACAAGAGCGCTCCAACAACAACCATTTCTAACAGTATAGGTCCTAGTGGGATGTCGAAATCCAAGGATGATGAGAATGAAAATTCATTTTCTACAGAAACACCTCTAAACGCTCCTTCTGAGCTCTCAAACAGCACGTTCTCCAACCAACTTATTAAACTCATAGTTGCAAAGAAAAATATGATCCCAATCCAAATCGCATGTTTACTATGAAAGCAGCGTGTTACAGTTGTAGCTGCCATAATAACAATAAGAACCGTAGAGTACGCCCATATAGAGACGGCTAACAGTTTGATTACTGTAAGAGTGTTGAAAGTTATCCCGTCTAATAGCTCACTTATATTCATCCCCATGAAGGCTATATATAGGAGGATATGGATAACTGCAACAGCAACAACGGCGATCGCTACCAACAAGCTTAGTAATACGACAGCTCCAACCCCTTTCAACGGATGAATCGGCAGCAGCCTGCGGCTAAAAGATTTAATGTTATGATCAAATGTCCTGCAGCTATTGACGAATAACAGTATAGCAACGGCTGTGTAACCAAGTACACTTAGAACAAGGACAATTTGATTATTCCAGTCCCTTACGTCTCCAACAATGGTAAGTGCAGCTTGCATGATTATGAGTACAACAAATGTACTAAGGACAAGGGTAATATTCCGTTTCCAATCGTATTTCAACAGATTCATCATTCCGCGAACACCTCCTTGAACATCTCATCAACGCTTTTGCCGCTGCTAACACGTATATTCTCTACTTCATCCTGCAGTACAATTTCACCATTCCGTATAAATATGACTTCATCAAATATCCGTTCAATATCCCGTACGAGGTGAGTGGACACTACGATACTGCTCTCCTCATTATAGTAGCTAACGATCGCATCCAAAATTTTAGCTCGCGCAACTGGATCTACTCCTCCAATTGGCTCATCAAGCAAGTAGAGCTTAGCATTCCGAGATAAGGTCAATGTAAGCTGCAACCGCTCATTCATCCCTTTGGACAATGAGGTTACACGATCTCTTTTGTTCAACTTCATAAATGCGAGCATTTCATGAGCTTTCGTACGATCAAAGTCTGCATAGAAATCTGTGTAAAAATGTATCGCATCCTCTACACGCATCCAGCTTTCCGTCAATGGCCGGTCAGGCATGAATGAAGTAATTGCTCTCGTTTCTTTATTTATAAGCTGACCGACTACTTTTGCCTCACCTGAAGCCGCTGCAATTAATCCTGCTGCAATTTTCATTAGAGTGGTCTTACCACTCCCGTTACTGCCTAGAAGTCCAACGATTTTTCCAGGTGCAATTTTAAGCGATACATTATTTAAAGCTACCTTCCCAGAATAAGATTTTGATATACCGCTCAGTTCCAAAATACTCACCACGATTGATTCCCTCCTATTGTTTACTATCATCCTGAACAGCTTCTGAGACGATTGTGATAATGTCCTTATTAGAAAACCCAAGCTCCTGCATGCCTTGTATAAAGTGACCGAGCAAGTCGCTGGCCATTTCTTTCTTAATCTCCATAATTCTCAACTCCTCACTCGTCACATATCTACCCAGCCCACGCTTTGTCTCTACGATATTCTCACGCTCAAGCTCTTGTAAGGCACGCTGTACAGTATTCGGGTTAATTTGTAGCTCTAATGCTAGTTCACGAACTGCCGGAATTTTATCGCCAGCCTTTAACCGTCCCATAACAATTTCTTTCTTAATGTAATTCATGATTTGCAAGTAAATCGGTAAATTGTTATCGAATTCTACGCACACAATTTTCACCACTCCTGTCTGTTCGCCTGTACACTCAAATACATATTCTAAAAATTAGTATCCTCTGAAAATTAGTATCCTAACAGATTTGTTCACTCACCCTGTATTTGTGTGTTAGTCAAATAGCACACTAATATTGTAGTGTTGTAAAGAGGCTAAATATAAGTATTTGGAAACAAAAAAAAAATTTACGCCAGTTGAACCGACTCGAATGCAGAAAGCGGTAAAGGGTGGTTACGAGTCCAACGTATGGTGATATGACTTTAGATACAGCTGTTCAAAGGTATTCATGGCATGCTTATCACCATATCGCACAGATAACTTCACTTTGAGAACGTATGGGATGGTAAGTTGATATCTGGATTGACGTTATTGCGCTATCGGGACACGATAGTTCAATAAAAACACAGAAGCAGCCAATCAAAATGATCGGCTGCTTTCTTTTATTAGTTAAGGGCAATGATTATACTGATAACCTAGCATGTACTATTTTTATTACCCTCAGATAGCAATGTGATAATGTTTAAAAAAGTAAAGCAGCACTGAGCAGACTGCATTACTCAATTACATTAAAAACTGAAGGAATCCACCAATCGTTTACCGATTTCATAAGCAACTCGGCTCGTTACAGCATTGCCTGCCATTTTATATAATTGGGAATCGCTTATCCCATATCCTTTGAGTGTATAAAACCAATCATCCGGAAAAGACTGCAGTCGAAAACATTTAAGAGGTGTTAGTTTACGAATACGATACCCATCATAAATTCCATGTTTATCTTGTGCAGTTAGCGTAAAAGATGGTTCTCCTGGCTCCTTAAATCGACGTCCGTTCTGTCTTTTCTCTTCGCGGTCAGGTGTTAATACAGCCATGGGTTCCATGACCCCTGTTCGAGCTTGATTGGCTCCTAATCCTTTGAAATAACTTGCATCTAAACAAGCTGCTTCTCCTGCTTCGTTGACACCTGTCTTTTGTAATACATTAACTAAAATTTTGTTACCTTCACCCTTATTCGTTGTAAGTGTCGGCGCTAGTCCGTTTGCAGCAATTACTTGGCCATTCATACCTCTTCTGCTTGGATTTACATTTCCAGCGATCATGACCTTAGAAGTTATTATTTTAGAGTCTTTAGCAGACTTGTTGTTTTCTTCTCTGAAAGGAAATATTTTTCGTCCACTTGATCCTCTAAGACTTGCGACAATGAAGACACGTTCTCTGTTTTGTGGCACATAGGCCGAGCTGTTAAGCACACACCACTCCCCCACGTACCCTAACTCATCCAGCGTTCCGATGATAGTCTCGAACGTTCTCCCTTTGTCATGATTGAGGAGTCCTGTGACGTTTTCAAGGAGTATAAATTCAGGTTTGAGAATAGATGCGAACCTGATGATCTCAAAGAATACTGTCCCTCTAATAGCGTCGTTAAATCCTTTACGCTTTCCAGCAATGGAGAAAGCCTGGCAAGGAAATCCGGCAACGATTCCTTGAATTGGTCCTCGTTCTCTTCCAAGAAGTCGAATATGGTCATCTGTGACGGATCTGACATCATAAGCACTCCACATCCTTTCATTTGGATCATGTAAGATTTTAAAACTATCGTGAGTAGGCTGTTTTTTAGGAGATCCGCACGTTAGGCAGATTGTGTAATACTTTTTTAGGATGAGCTTCATGCTGCGTGAATGTTTGGCATGTTTCGCATTTTGTATCACATTCCGCATATCCGACACATTTCATTCCAGCCTGCATAAGTCCAAATCCCATTCTAATGCCGGTGTCTGATGTTCTCTCGTTAAGAAAAAAACGTTGAAACACCCAAAAAGGTTGAACGACCTCGTAAGTCCATCGGTTTACTTCATTCCATCTAAGTCGGTTTGCTTCCAACTCTTCTGTATACACCGCTGCTTATAAGCGTATATCTGAAATTCCGCTTAGCTCCTGATGGACTTGTGGGATCAATCAAATTGTAGGTGAAGCGGATGTGTTACTCTAGCAAAAGAAAGAGCCATAATAAATAGGTATTTCACCACGCTATCCTTACTGTTAGCTTAAGATCAACAGTCAGCAAAAAACCTCCCCGCAGCACCCTGCAGAGAGGTTCCCTCTAATAAAATATCTTCTCATCCCGCTTTTCCTTAAGTATTTCCACCGCTTCCCGGAACCGCAGTGAATGCACAATCTCCCGCTCCCGCAAATACTTCAAGCTGTCCTGCAGATCGACGTCATCCGTCATGTCAATAAGCCATTGATACGTCGCCCTAGCCTTCTCTTCCGCCGCTATGTCCTCATATAGATCAGCGATCGGATCGCCTTTCGCTTGAATATACGTAGCCGTAAACGGTACGCCGCCTGCACTCTCATAAAACAAGGCGCTGTCGTGAGCCACATAATGAGCACCTAGGCCTGCAGCCTTAAGCTGTTCTGGCGTTGCATCTTTTGTCAGCTTGTAAATCATAGTTGCGATCATCTCAAGGTGTGCAAATTCGTTGGTACATTGTAATTAACAGTGATGATTTTCCTATACACAGAAAGGCTTTTCGATTTTGAATATTTCGGTATTAATGCCTTTTGACTATATGAAGCGGCAACTCGACAACCAAAAACTGGTCTCACACTTCTGTTACAACTTATCAATTCAAAATCTTTTATACCTCAACGTAAAACCAAGATGGTTGAACTATAGTTACCCGTTAGGATTCCTGTAGGGCGTTAATTTTGCGCTTTGCACAAAAACGAGCGACTCCTGTACGATGGGGTAGTCACGGGTCATAGCCCTTTAGCCATCTTAAGGAGGTCGCTCTATCTTGAAGTTTAAAGCTCAAGTCAAATAAAATCAACTGCTCGAACGCATTTCAACCCAGCACCATGTCTTAGGTATCGACATTGCCCAGCAGGCCCATGTTGCTCGCACTGTCAACTTCCATTGAATCACACTCGGCACTCTGCTTCACTTCTCCAATGACGATGCCGGCTTCTGCCAACTGCTGCAGTGGCTGAAAGATATGCAGAATACACACCCATTTAAACGACACCATAGTTTATACTCTCATGTGGCAAAAAAAGTTATAAATAGGCGTTTTTCTGTTCTGTGATTTTTGCGGTATTAATTCCCTTATAAAGCACAACAACGATGGTATTAATTACTTTTTCTTTATCAATTATGTTACTTTAAATAATAAACCTTTATACATATTCCTTCCAAATTTGATAGATCTTAAATAGAGTATCTGTATTTCTTTCTCCCTTAATTATAGATCTCATTTTATTAGCAACAATCAATACTACGTCCATTTCAATTTTCTCGCTAAATCCAATCAGCAACGGTCGATTTACACTGGCGAATGACTTTGGTTTATAGACAACTCCCCATTCAATACTTCCATGGTGTCTTCTCATTACCTCTCCTAAATAAATTGCAATATCAAATGCAATAGCCTGTGATTCAACACTCACTTTTTGGGGAGAAATAAATTCTTGGAGCCATCCACTTTTCCGTAAATACTCATCTTCTAGTTCTTGTACTGATTTATCAACAATTTCAACTTGGTTCAGATACCAAGTCCAAATAGTTATTAGAGACGTTTGACTATAATCTAGATTTAATTTACTATGTCTAATTAGAACTTCTAATTGCGTAGGAATTTGATCCATAAACCATTTAAAATGAAATTCTGCTTCTTTTTTTTTCATTTCCCTAAAATCTTTCACTTCAACTGAAGGTATCAAAAGGGGATATTTCACAATAACAACCTCCTTATTTATATACTATTTCTATTACATATTTTATACCATTTGCAGTTAACATATCTAGAAGTGGCTGAGACGCTCCTCCTCTACCTGTGACTCCGCTTTTATAAAAGTGCCAGATCGCTCCATCGACAGTACCATTTTTAATTAATTCAGCATCTTTTAGTATTTGCTTCTCAGTAAATGAGGTTAAGGATACATAGCCTACTTTACTCTCATGTGCTATTCCATCGTGAAGAACATCTATAAACCTTCTGCCTTGAGTAGTTTTAAAAAACACCTGAGTTGCATCTGCACCTAATGATTTAGCTAAATAAAGTTCTCCAGCCCTTCCTCCATGAAACCCAATTTCTTGGGCAGCAGGTTTTGAAAACAAGCCAGCAATTTTTGAAAATACTGTTTTTCCAGCAGCTTTTCCAGCTTTTATTACTAGACCGCTTCCCCCAGTAATAAAGGTATCCATAATAAACTCTGATACATGATCTTCACGAACATTAGCATCAGCATATATTGCCTCATCTAAAGTTAATACTTCTTTTGGTTTTGCCTTATCGATGTAGTATCTTCCATCGTCAAGTTGACTATATGCCCATTTTGATTGCCCTATTGAACCATTCTCGTACAAGTTCATTAGATAATCATATTGATTTTGATTGAAAACATGGTCATGACCTGATGGATCAGAGTAAATTAATGGATTATTTACTACGTACGTATAAAGATTCAACGTCAGCGGATTCGTAATATCCCCTTCATACGTATCCTCATTTAGAAACCTTCCCATAGTTGGATCGTAGTATCGTGCTCTTAGATAATATAATCCTGTCTCATTATCAAATTCTTCTCCGGCATATTTAAAGGAGTTTGGAATTCCCTCTACTTGTTGTGTAATGTTTCCCCATTCATCATAAGTGTAGTTATTAACTATATTGCCATCAGTATCAACAATTTGGATGACATCACCATGACCATTATATAAATAGTAATAGTCCTTTGCCGTAATAACATCTTTCTTTAATAGTAAGCGATCTCCTCGGATGTATGTGGCATATGTCTGATTATTTCCAGACATCTCAGCAACGACTTCTTTATTATGGTTATAACGATATTGCTTAATATTGCCGTTTGATGATTTCTTAAAGCGCATCCCATTAGGATCATATTCAAAGGTAGTAGTTAATGATCCCTTAGTGGTGGATTTTAAATTATTGAATAGATCATAAGAATAACTGTTTATATTTATGGTAATCGGGAATAGTGCTATATCAGTAGATGTCAAACGATTTCCTTTTAAATCATACGTATAGCTGATCGAATGGCCATTTGATCTTGTAACTCCAATAATTCGATTTAATTTATCATAGGTAAATACATTAGAAATTGTAGGCTTATCCTTCATTACCTGAACAGAAGTCTCAATATTTCCATTTTTATCATAAGAATACGAAGTAGAGGATAATACAGTTGATCCTCGCTTATTAATAAGAGTACTCACTTGTTTTAACTTAGTATACTCATATTCTGACTTTAAAATGCTTCCATCAGCAATCGGTGGATACGTTATAGATTTTAATAGTCCGTTAGGATAATATAGATACTTCACATTAGCTGAATCCGCATCATTGATAACTGTTTGTCCATTCGTTTGGACTTTGCTTAACCGTAACTTATCATATTTTAAATTTGTTATGGCATTGTTTGCATTACCAATACTATTAACAGAAGTTATACGGTTATTCTTGTCATAGGACAACTCAAGATTTGAAGTATATGATTGACTCTGTATATTTATAGATGTTGTCCGTTTTAAGTTATCTATTGTAGTAACTAAGGAACTTTTGAGAATTCCACTTTCATACAACTCATAAGTATCTTTTTGAATTCCGAGACTGCCAAAATTAACTTTACTTTGTTGCGTTAAATATTCTACACCTGACCACGCCGTCTTCACTGTATTTCTAAATTGTTCATCATAATCAGAATAAACTACTGTATCATTACGATCTGTCCGTTGATTAAGTAATCCAAGCTTGTCATACGTATATGAATCTGATTTCAAGGAAGGATCTGTTTTAGCAGAAATTAACCCCGTTTCTGTAAAGGTTTTTTCATTTAATACTTTTGGCGTATCAGTATCTGATAATTGCATTGTGGTATTTGTAATTTGACCACTAACATTATATTGATACTTAGTGATTTGTCCAATTGCATCTTTTACACTAATCAGACGATTCAAAGTATCATAGCCGTATCGTGTGGTTACCCCATCACCATTTAGATTGTTCTTAGGATCAATGTATCCAATTAAATTTCCTGCAATGTCATAACTAAAACGCTCTGTTAATTCCTGATTTTTCATTGGCCAATCTTTGTAGGCCCTTGTTGTGATATGTTGACCATGATGATCGTAATCCTGCTCTATATAGCTTTCTTTTATATTATCTTGTAATGGATTAGCTCGATACAATGCTATGTCTGCAGCAGCAATAAAATAATTGATATTTCTCCTCAATTTTAGATTTCTCTCTGAAATATATAAGTTTCCATAAGCATCTGATGCTTCTTTCTGAATTCCCCAAGCATCATAGGTTACGTTTGTAGAATTATTCATTGGATCCAAAGCAACAATTGGTCGAGATAAATCATCGTATTGATATTGATTTATTTGTTCTGTTCCGTTATTGGATACAAGATCATATAGCAAATTACCTATTCCATCATAATAAGATTTTTGTTTAGATAAAATAGTTGTAGCGCCATTTGATTGCTGAATGTATTTTCTTCCATATTCAATCATTACGCTATTCACGCCAGTATTATTTGGTATCGCACTCAGAGGAATTGTTGTATTTATATAGTTGTACTCATCAATTGTATTATATTTTACGTTACTCAAATTCGTAAATGATGGATAGGTAATTGTCTTTACTCTACCTAGATTATCATAAGTGTATGAAGTTTTTCCGTTGTTACTATCCTTTTCCTCCTTGATTAGCCCCATTCCCAGGTCATAGAGCATTGTCTTCTTTACTGTCTGAGTTATATCTAGCCCCCTGTTACTCTTAGTTGAAAAAGTACTTCTGGTCTCACTAGGATATGCATAAACAGTGCTGTTGTCATATAAAACTTCATTTAGTGTTGTTTGTCCATTTCCAAGATTAGTTGATTCTCTTATCAATCGTACTTTACCAACCAACACATTACTTGCATTAGTACAATTTGATGTCACAATGCCGTTAACATCAACTGCTTCATAACAATATGTTGTAATCTCATTTTTGGCATTGGTATAACTTTTTAATCTTCCATTTGAATAATAATCTGTAGTTTCTGATAAAAGAGTCGTATTGTTTATATTTTGGTACCACGATTTCGTCTTTAAAAAATAATAATTCGGGTCATATGTGTAAGTAATGGTATGTTTTCTTTTTATGGAAGAATCATTAAATTCTGTTTGCGTAAGTGGCAAGCTGCTACTTTGAACACCTCCCCAATCATTATATTGCATATCCCAAATTAACTTATTAGTTGTGGCGGTTGTATCTCCCACCCCGTAATCCTCACTCTGAATAAGAGTGGGTTTATAAATTTGAGTGGGGTGAAATGCCAGATTGGTAATAATTTTCTTTTCACCATTTGCAGCAATAGACTCTGTCGAAGTCACTTGTCCGACGCCATTAAAATTGCTTTTAGAAATCAATCCATTGGTTAACGAAGTACTTTGAATAACTGAGCTCGATGAATAAGAATGAGAAACAGGGATACTATTTGGATTGAAATAATTTGGATATCCCGTATAATCTCCTTCGTATAAATAGTTAATATGATTTATATCGCCTTGGAGATTAGAATCCTTCTTTATTTGATTAAACTTGTTTTTCACTCGGAACTCTTCTGCGTATCCATATGGACCCCAATTTCGTGTTATCTTATCATACTGAAATTTAACAGATGATCGTGGATAATTGATATTCGCTAGTCCATAATAATAAATATTACCATGATTACTACTATAATTTTTTGCCCAATAATCATGATAGCCTACTAATTTCGTAATATCAAAAGTTGTGAATTCACTATTTTGATCTTGAATTAACCACAAATATGGGGAATAACCTGACACATCAGAATATGCTAAACGCCATTTTTGATATGTTACTGTTTGTTTTACAATACCATTTAGGTCTAACACAGTTACTTTGATATTTTCACCACTAAACGTACCAGTCGTTTGTAAAGTCGATTGATATTCAAAGGATATTTTTCGACCAATTGAATCAGTAATCGTTGATATGACTTTATAAGTCTGACCATCATATAATTGACGATCAATATGTTGAAATTTTATTTCATTTCCAAATCTATCGACTATTCCCAACAACCTGCCATCTGATGCAAAATATTCTCTTTTTTTATCTGCGTATTCAAGAAAATAGGCAGAACTAGATTGACCATTGCTATAAGATCCTTGATTATCTTGAATAAACTTAACGTCTTTACCTTCATATCCTATTAAATGAGTATAACTGCCTAAAGTGTCCGTAGCATTGAAATCTACTTGATATATAGGTCCATCCCCACGATGATAGTAAAGATATCCATCAGCATTTTGTACAGAAGGGAATTGAAAAGACCACCCTACCCCCAAATCATATCTCGATACTAAATAATTATACCTCCATAGTTGATCTGACCCTGGAGTATTCCTCATATAGTCAAATGAGTAGTTTGAGTTATACATAACACCTAGATTTAAATCAAGCCCATCTCTACCAGGAAGATGGATATCAGTGCGTTTCCATGATAATTTACCTGTTACAGGGTCGATAGTTTCAGTACCTTCATTACTTGCAAACTGCTGTTTATTTGTTTGATTTATTAATTGTTGCGTTATTAATCCATCCAAGACGCTATTTATATTTAATCTCATATTAGAATACTTATTGTTTACAGTGTGCGAAGTAGCATATACTGATTCAGTCACACTTTTTCCATTAACTAATCTAGTGTTATCATAGACTGAATTTGTAACACTAGATTCTTCAATTTTTATTTTACCCTCAAATGAGATATCTCGATTCAATCCATTAAAACCTAGATTTTGATAACTTTCGACGAGTTCATCTGCATTATTTAGTCCTTCATATTCAATCGCTTCTAAAAGAATTAATTTTTCCGCAAGACTCATTTTAATATTTAATATATTATTCTCTTTTGAAGAGAACTTTTTTAATAAAGTTTCTATTTTAATTTGTTTTTCATTTTTGATTTCATTATCAATTTGCTCCCAATTTATATCTCTTTCTTTTTTTAAAAGGATCAGATCTTTAGGATTTTCCAGTAAAACATTACCTATATAATCAGACATATAAATATCCTCTACAGTCGCACCTTGCATTATTAACTCTTCAATTTCTTGTTTTGTATAGTTAAATTGATCTTCAGGAAAAAGACGATTTTCCCTCTCTATATTAGCTTGCTTAATAAGTTCATTAAGTTTTCCATTCCAATCTGCATTATAGACTGAATTATTTACTGATATAGGTGAAATATCTAAAGGTTGTAGTGCAAACTCAGGAATCATTGAATCCTCAGTTTTTCCATGAAATTGAGTCTCCTGCAACGAATTGATTGAGCTTTCATTTTTATCAGTTAGTTGCTCTGCACTTACAATATGCAACGAGTCAGTCACGGCTAAAAGGAACACAAATAAAATAAGTATAATTTTGGAGATAGCTTTGTTTCTCCTTTTCACTTTTCATTTCTCCTTTAAAATATGTTTTTTTAACACGCAGCATACTAGACATTTAATCTGAGGTCCCACAACTACCACCAGGACCTGTGGATTATACTTTCCGGGGAATTTTGCGATACATGTGTCTCGACCTAAATTGCGCCTATTGTTACATTAACAATATAGGTTTTATTTATCATTTCGCTTACTATGGGTTATTTATTAATGTATTACTTACTAGATTCCCATTTTGATCATATATGTAGTTAATTCTTTCCCCATTGTCCATGAGGATATAGTTCAATCTATTGTTAGCATCATAGAAATATTGAATTTGCTTTGGAGTTGTTTGTTTATAGATCATTTCAATTGATGTAATATGATTCGTAGGTTCAACGAGATTTCTCGTATGATAAAATACAGCACCATAAATATCTATCGTTCCTACAAGTTGAAGTATTTCAGGTGAATAGAAAGTGATACTATTAAAAAAGCCATCATAACTTGTTGTAGTTCCTAGCCAAGCTACAGTTCTCCCATCAGAACCTGGTTCTAGATCAGGACTACAACCGCGTCCATAATTACATCCATTATCATAGACCTCTTCACGCATAAAATAAACTTTCATAGGACGATTAATAGGATTCCAATCATCATCATTTGACGACTCATTCCGGAAAGTAATGCTTTGTATTTTATCCGTACTTATATTAGGAAGATCATGAAATAACTTATTACTTGAGTATCCCTCTACTTCTGTAATAACTGGACTAATTGACAAAGGATATGCTTTTCGCTCACTTGGGTTTACATTAAATACTAGATATGATTCGTTATCTTCAGTCGTTAGATAATAGGAAAATTCACCCTCAATTTGACTTCCCACTGTGGTTTTATGTTTATTCATTTTGGGTAAAACCATAAGGGTTTGATTATTTTGATTAATTAATAAAATATTATTGAACTGATCAACCTCCGCTCGCAAGTTATGCATACCAAGTTTCAATTTAAGCTGACTTGGGGTATTGGACGACTTCAAATTAATATTCATCTCTAAAACATCATTATGCACGGTATAAACCAAATCAGTGTCAGTCCAAAGTTCTATAAAACTTACTTGGTTCTCATCCACAATTACCTTAGCTTTATTAGCACTTACAGGGACATAATCCATTGTGGAGTCTGCGATTGCAAGTTTGACGGAACTTGAATCGTTATTAATAGTCACACAAAACCTATTCCCATCCATGACTATTTGTGACTGTTCATTCAATTTAAACGAAGAGTCAATGTCTTGCCATTGTCCGTCATTTATATAATGTTGAGATTCCACTGTTGAAACAAACTTTTGGATGTTTTCTGAAATTTGAAACGTTTTACTATGCTCTGTTCGCTCACTTATGATTTCATTCGCAAGTGTCTCATCTTTACTTAGACCGTTTTGCTTTGTATTTTCATCAATCAGAGATGGTTGCGAAGCTTTAATACTTTTCAATCTCTCATTACTTGCGCTTAATTCTTGTTTGCAAGATAATTCCATTTCGTTACTATCCTTAATCAATTCTTCATTGCCATTTATTGATTGGCTCATTAATGCTAATTGATTCGTTTGGATTATTCGTTTCCCTTTCTCAACGCTACCATAAACAAATGAAGAATTTAGGATTAACACACCCAATAATAGACCAAATAGAACTTTTTTCTTACCCACTATACCCCTCCTAAGAACTAAACTTTAGATTTAATTTCATAATCACCTTTCATATGTAAAGTATAATGACACAAACATTATTTATATATAGCTAAAAAAGACTTTTTTTGTCTAATTAGGTCGATATCTCTCATTTAACACAAAAAAAGTAATATCTTAATATGAAAACCATGGATAATGCCTCATGAATATGCAGCTGCCTACAGTCCCTATTACTCCAATTACTTCAGCAGACATTCCTACAGGCCCCGATTGGGGTTACCAAATTAAATGGGATGGCATTCGCACTCTGGTACGGAAGGATGGAGACAGAGGTATAGAAATCTTCTCAAAGCGTGTTGAGCTGTGAAATGATCGTTTTCCCGAAATTATAGCTTCTTAGTCCTCTACGTATAGGCCGATGTGTATTAGATGATGAGATCGCTTATTTTGACGGCAGCCGTCCGAACTTTCAGCGCGTCCTGATGGGTGTTAATCGTAAAAGATATGATGTAACGCTATGCTCGACTTGCTTCTAAATTTATGACTAAGCAGCCGCGAGTCTTTGTAACGGATCTCCTTTATGATGAACCGGCACTTTAGAACTGGTTAAATGAACGCGAATGGGAAGGAATTATATCGAAGCATCCAGATAGCCCTTTTGTAGAAGGCAAGAAACATAAATACAGATACAAGAAACGTAAAGAGGTTAAAATCGTGGCGGATGTCGTGGGTATAAAACTTAAATATGGCTATGTATCTAGCCTTGTATTGCGATATGAAAATCTGACACGTATCAGGCATCGATGTAACATCCCTCTCCTTCGCGATGCCATTCGAATACATGGCTCTAAAATGGAATACATAGTCCCCATCTTTTAAAACGTCTTTAGCTTAACCTTACCTTGCTTAGCACCAATATAACCACTCCGTGCTTTCTTATCGGTAGATGCTAAGGTCGTGCTACCTATTCGTTCCGCTGCTGCTTTGACCTCGATCGCCTATGTAGTACTAATACCATTATCTGTTGTTCGCGCGTTAAGAACAAAACGTTCGCGAGCCCAAAAGGTTGAAGGACTTCGTAATTCCTATTACTTCATTCCATCGCAGTCGGTTTGCTTCCCACTCTTCTGTATGCACCACCTCTGCCCGTTAACTCAATAGCATAAGTAAGCGAAAAAACCTCCCCACAGCCAAACATCGCTGCAGAGAGGTTCCCTCTAATAAAATATCTTCTCATCCCGCTTAATTAGGGAGTGTGTTATGGAGCCAGTTATAGGAGTAGATGCGGCTAAATAAATCATCGTGATACAGGCTTTTCTGCGAAAGAATGAACCATACGGAATATTGGAGAATATTACGCACGAGGAGAGCGGTTTAAACGACTGGGAGAATTGCCTGATGAATTGAAGGTACTCTCGGGTAAAGAACCAACCATTATTTTGGAAGCAACCGACCATTACCATCGAGGATTAGTTTCCTATCCCATACGTAGAGATTACAAGCATTTTATAATCAATCCACTGCAATCAAAATGTGCGATAAACACGCAAAAACTTCGTTCGTTCACTAATTGCTATTTTCACGACCAGGTTCACCAGGTAGAATTACAACATTAAATACATTAATAAAAACCAGCTCTAACTAGTATTGCAAACAAAGAAACCTTGAAGGCATGAATCCTTCCAAGGTTTCTTTTAAATCAGTTGACTTTAATGATATTCTGCTAAAGCTCAAATGATCGACTCGTAATTTGGACATCAGGGTTCAATTGTTTCAACTGCAAACCATAGTCTTTTTTCATACTAGAGATATGCATGGACTCTAAATTCGGAAAGTAATCCTTCAGGTTGATTAAATCTACCTCTACATTGCATAAAATGAAACCTAGAATCTTTACGTCTTTCAATCCTTCAATTTCTGTAAGATTAAATTCCTTGGTACAGCTATTTACAATTAGCACTTCAACTCCCTTGAATGTTTTTAACGTACTCAAGTCCAGCTTTTTGCAGCTGTCTACTTCCAACCTTTTAATGCTGCTGTTATCTCCCTTGAAACGCTCGAGGCTGCGACAACCCCGTACACTGAGATTAGTCAATCCTGATATTAACGCTACATTTCCCAACTCTTTAAATTTACAGCTTTTAAATGCCATTTTTTCAACTGGGCTTTCTTTCCATTCCTCAAAATCCGGCTCTATCAAGCTGTGAAAAATATCAATGGTCTGCAGATGCTTACATCTTGCAGCAGCCGAATAATCCTCGATTTGTTCCACATAAATATCAATACGTTTTATTTTTGTCTGGGAAAGCTGAGATATATCCCTTCGTCGATTACGATGAGTTTGGATTTGAATATATTCACCTTTGCAGAGCCGCTCTATTCCATCAAAAGATTTAATTTTTTGTCCATAGACATACAAAATTTTCAAACTCGAAAACGCCTGTAGTACACTGAGATCTCCTAATGAAGAGTTATAATTTATTATCAGCTTCTCGATTCGGTCCGTTCCTTCCATCTGATTCAGATGCTCAATTAATGCTTCAGCATTTACTTCTATTTCTAATGTATTACTGATTGTCAAGCTGTTATACTGCGACTCTATATTAACGATTCTAGTAAAATGCGACTCATCTATCGTTAGATCTGCTGCCATTATAATCATCCTCTTTTAAGTTTTTTTGTCGCCCAAACAAAACCCTTATATTGATTTGCTCGGGCAACAATTTTTATGCAGTATAATCTTCTAATCTCGGATTGAATAACCCCGGAACAAAATTACCCCATTTATCGAGATACCCCCAAAGTGCTCTCCCTTCCGCCTTCCAGAAATTATACTCATCCTTACTAATCCCTTCAGTCGTACCCGACTCATAGGTTTTGAAATAATTCGTACTAGAAAACCAACCATTCTTAGAATTTCCAATCGTAAACGCTCCTCCTTGGTCTTGCATATAATAGGGAGCATATTCATATTGTGACTGGGTTATAGCCATAAACGCTCCGTAAAAATCAAATATTCCCATAGCAGAATTCACACGATTGCCGCCTTTTAAAGCAATTTTTGACGAGTTAACATCGAATTCAACTGAATGACGGGCTTTCCAGATATCCATATTTGATTTTTCAGCTGCATTATCTAAATTTTTAAGGTCTGTCCCTGCATCTCTATACTTATTTATAACTTCTTGTTCAGCAGCTCTTAACGCCTCATTTCTGGCACCCAAATTAGTTCCTCTTCTCGAGGCTTCTATATCAAGTTCAGCATTCACCTCAATAGCCCTTACAACAGTATCCGGATTTTTGACCAATTCCTTCCATTTATGATTGCTCATTCTATTCTTTATATCTTGTGCCGTTGACCCTATATATACTTCTGTATTCGGACCTTCAATAATATAAATGTAACCTATTAGAACAGGAGCCATACCGCTCGGATCCATATAAATCAATGGATTATTTTCCACATACGTATATAGGTTCTGACTTAATGAATTTCCCAGTTCCCCTTCGTACGTGTCCTCATTTATAAACCGCCCCATTGAAGGGTCATACCAACGAGCACGAAGGTACTGTAATCCAGTAGTTTCATCCCAATATGCACCAGAGTAGCGGAAAGAATTGTCTACCTGCTCCACTTTAGAAATTGTATTGCCCCATAGGTCATATTCATATTCATTCAGAATATCTCCTGCTTCATCTCGAATGCCGACAATATCCCCATGCCCGTTATGCAGATAGTATCCTTTTTCTCCATTGACTTGCTCCTGCATAACTAGACCGTTACCTCGAAGATAGCTTACCTTCTCTACCGCCTTGCCGTTAGGCTTTACGATACCCTCAGCTATGATTTGTTGTCCGTCATAATAATAGCGAGTGGTTTCTCCATTCTCTATTCGTTCGACGAGTAGATTGTCCCCATTGTAACGATACTGAACAACCTGTCCATCATCATCGGTTACTTTCGTTAGACGATCCCATTCATCATATTCATATGAGGTATTCATTTTTAGCTGAATTTCATTATCGGATGTAAGAGTGAGACGATTGCCGCGATTATCATATGTGTATGTTTCGTCAAATTGACTAGATGTACTAATTCGATTCAAGGAGTCATACGTAAAGCTATTATCCGATTTAATATCACCCTCAAACTTCTCCATTATATTTTTAATATTACGGTTTGCATCATGCTCATAAGCATACTCACCTAATACCGACGCAATCGAATTAATTTGTTTTAGACTTATCAACTTGTTATCGATATAGCCTAACTCTGTTTTTATTCCATTCGATTGTGTCTTTTCAGCTAATTGACCATTGTCATTATAGCTATAGGTTTCTTGTAATTCACCATTCCACTTAACTGATTCTAATTGATTCATATTGTTATAATCATACTTAACTGTATCAGAGAAAGGTGTCGTCATTGTTTCACGCAGCCCTCTCTGCTCATACGTATAAGCTATGGTCTTAAGGTCTGGATAAACAACCGATTCTAACTCACCCGTAAATGGCTTATATGTGTAACTAGTTGTCCCCATCCCATCTATCATACTTTCACGTGCTCCATTAGCTTTGTATGTGAAAGATATTACTTCAGACGGCCCTTGTTTAGACATCAAGAAATTCCTATTGTTATAGGTGTAAACAAATTCCTGACCTGCTTTATCTTTCATCTTAATTCGATTCCCATTCGCATCATAATAAAAAGTTTTCTCTTTGAGCAAGGGATCTTTTGATCGAATTAATCTGCCTAGCTCATCGTACTCTTTCGTTTGAAACATTCCATCTGGGAATGTCGTTTTCACGAGGTTACCTAGTAAATCATAGTTGTAGCTTGTTGTTTCCAATTCTGCATTGGTGACTGACCTCAATTGTCCTACCGTATCGTACGCCCATGTTGTCGTCTCGTTGTTTGCATTCGTTTGTTGGATCAATTTCCCACTATTCGGATGATAGACATTACGAGATAAGTACCGAAGCTCACCACCTAATTGCGACATTTCCTGCAGCGTCATTAGTTGGTTATATTTATTATAGGATTCAACTTGTGTATAACCCATAAGATCCATTTTGGTTATTTTACGCTGCGCATCATCATATGAAATAGTAGATTCTGTTCCATCTTCTCCAGTGGTCTTAACTATTCGGCTTTGGTTATCGTATTGCATTTGGGTTCGATTGCCCAATGCATCCTGCGATTCAGCTACACGACCAAATGCATCATATAAGAGTCTATTTTTCACTTGAAAATTGCCTGCTACAATTACCCCTTCTTCTTCTTTCCAACCCAATCCATTATAACGAGTCTCGGTCTGGTATCCCATCTCATCCGTCACCGTTACAGTATTTTGTGTATCATTATAAGCTGCAGCAAGCGTTTGATTATTGGGATATTTGACCAACTCCACTCAATGTGGTGCTTGTTGGAGCCGACACGGGGTACGCTCTAGACCCGACAACCTTTGTATAGGCATGGTTAGCTACTTTATCAAAACCATCTGCCGACTCCTTTTGTTGTTCGAGATAAACCTGCATTGGTGTTTGATCATTAATAAAGTCTTTTTTATACTGTGTGGTCACATTTGTTAGTCCGTTATTTAATGTTGTAGAAAATGTAAAATCTTGACCATAGGACTGACCAACATCCGTATTGTTATAAGACATAGATCTCCAATTGAACTGCTTTTCCGTCCCATTTTCATAATATAATCGATCTACGCGAGAAGAAATTCGGTAAGCCTCATTCATGACATCCACACCTGAATAGCGTTTGACAGGTGCAGCTTCATATACATACTCCGTTTTCATCCCAGTAGGATGCTTAATATTTTTCAGTAATACATAAGGATTTGATTTCGCACGTTCCGGATAGGCATTCATCAAGTTAAACTTTGCCTCTCCCAATTCATACTTATAATCTGTTCTTCTATTTTCAGCATCTACGACATACTCAAGCAGTTCCATATTCCCTTCTAATTTCTTTGTATAGGTTACAATTTCGTTTCCTTTTTGAATCTTCACTTCAGTAGATGAATAGATAATATCAATGGTATTGCCAATTGCATCCTTAACTTGACTTAACAACTTCCTACCATTATAAGTTGAGTTCTCAAGGGCATATTTAAATTCAATCGTGTTGTTATACGCATCGGAGATTTGGATAATACGACCTTCCTGATCAAAATATTGCTTAATACTACCATCAATTGGAGTCAAGACGTATTTTGAACTTATTCCATTTACCTTGACCGTAGTATCCAATGTCAAGCTCGTGCCTAACCAGTCAGATCCTTTCAGATTGGTACCTTCTACCTCATATTTCCCGCCATTTCCCATAATGACGTAGAGTTTATCTTGCTCCGACTGCACGTGCGGTAGATTCCATGACCACCCTTTCCCAATTGGATAGAGCTTCTCATTGAGCGGCATACTCGTATCATTAAAGTATCGAATTCCAGCCGATGTTCCCACTCGGAAAGTCTTCAACTCCGCATTGGGATTTGAGGCATAATAATAATTATATCCGTCCTCTGTACCCGCTAAGGTATTTCCTCTGCCGTTAATAGAAATAGCTTCATCCTTAGCAGTTGTATATTCATATAAAGGGGTTATCAACGGAACTGGATCACCTTCTACTGGTCCGTCATATGCCTCAATATCAATCCACTGAGAACCATTGATTTCATAGGCATACCTCATTCTTCCTCCTGTTACAGAATCATCTACCCAAGGTCCATAGTTTGTCGAACTCACGTAAGCTGGCATAGTCGGGTATCCATTATATTTTTGCGAATATTTCCGATTGTCTACAGCTGGTTTTGTAACCAAACCAGAAAAATAAGATGTGATTTCTTTTGTACATATCCAACCAGGCGTACTACCATTCGGGCAATCTTTAGTTAGTGAATTAACTTTGGTTGTAAGATTACCTACATAACCATCCTTGTCATAAAACATAGAAGTACCACAACTTCCACCAGGCTCGGTGGATTGCCAAATTTTAGAAGAATTATATTTTCCGGGAAACTTCGCAATACATGTGTCTTTGCCTGTTTTTGTATCTGCATCAGTAAAGCTTCCGGAAGTTTTAAATGGATCTCCTGTTTTATAAAGTGCTCCACTATATCCATATTGACTATACATAATATAGTTAGGGATTGTATTCAAATTATCTAACGGCCTGATTTCTTCTTTGTAAATCTGATCAGAATTAATAGAATACTTTAGTGGTAAGACCATTGCTGCTTGGGCTGCCGCTTTAGTCTCATAAGTACCACGCAACTTTTCATCAGTAGATAACGGAATGGTATTATAATCAATGCTTCCGTTTTTATCGTAATCTTGCTGAATCCATTTATTTTCATTGTACTTCAATGTGTACCGATATAATATTTTCTTTTTAATCGCGTTAAATTGGACATAATACTTATAGTCTCCATATTCATAGACCTCTGAACCATATTTCTCATCATAGTATTGTGCATCATCTGTGTCATATTGTCTCGTTAAGGCAAATGACAGTCCATTTCTACCTGGTAATGTCATATCTACATTTTGAATGGATAAGCTGCCTGATAAACTCGAAATAGATTCATTATTAATTCCAACACTATATGGGGCTTCACTTAATTTAGTTTTATCGTACACCGGAGCTGTCTCTAATATTGGCGGTGTTTCGACCAAACTCATTGACTGATATCCTTTGTTCCCATAAACTCCTTCAGTTACCGAAGGAGAATCATAAACACTATCTGTCACATCAGGATTATAGACACTTCCTGTAATCGTTGATTTATCAGCTTCAATTATTATCATTTTCGGGGTGGAATCACCTGCTGCTCCATTATAGACACTCGTTGTTGCAGTTTGTGATTCATTCACCATTTTAGAAAATAACAGATAAAGTGCTTGTTCAAATGAAATCCCTTCTAATTCAGCTTTATACAAAGCAGCGTATATTTCATTTAAATTGTAGCCATTATCTATATTCTCCTGAATAAAGCTCTCTGATACTGAAAAGCGCTTCATCATGTCTTGCGCTATAATCGATTGATTCTCTTCTGCTTCCGCATTAACAGTTTGTCGCTCATAGTTATTAAATAGTCCCATAAAAAAAGTGATGATTAAAATTATTGATATTAGTTTAATTCGTTTTTTAGTGTACACTTATGTGTCTCCCTATTTCATTATTTATAAAACTAACAAGTGCTAGACATATATATTAAGGAATTTTAAAACGTACAGCCATTTCCTTATTCCAACGAAAGAAACCCTATACAATAGATATGTGAAAAATACCTGTTACATAATCCACCAAAAGGGCTCATCGCAAGAATAACTTCTATTTTTCATATGCCTTACATTTAAAGAGTGCTAAATCTATTGGATTATTACACGAAAGTAATATCCGGAAACTTATAATAATTTTTTATAGATTATTCAACATTAGTGTTATATATTAAACGCCACTAGTGAATTGGTACAAATAAGAATCGGAGTTGCAATTGGGTTTACATTAAGATTATGTCTTTATCACTCGGGTGCAGGACAAAAAGAAGTATTTGGAAAACTTCAACTATTTATCAACTTACACATCGTTAACTAGATGTTATTCGAGTTTTTGATATTAAATTCCCGTTCGAATCATACTGCATTTTTATGATGTCTCCATTAGTCAGAGTGATTTCAGTTAATTGACCGTTAATATCATATGAATATTCTATTAATTTTAAATTAAATTTAATCACTATTGGAATATAGAATTGATATAACCCTAAATTACCTGTTAGATTGTTCCCCCATCCCTTTACAGTACTATCTCCCAGTACTGCAAACGCGTATGTTGATCCTGCAACTATATGGTTTACGTTTTTTAGACCTGCAATTGTCAAAGGTGTCGTTTGTTTCAGACTTGAGGTTCCGTAACCCAGTTGACCATATGCATTATTTCCCCAAGATTTTACAGTGCCATCTTCCATTAAGGCCAGCGAGTAGTTCTCTCCCCCCTCTAGTTGTTTTACATTGCTTAGTCCTAATATAGTCAATGGTACAGTACCCGTTCCTGATGTGCCCAGTTGGCCAAGTGTATTATTTCCCCACGCTTTTGCCGTTCCATCTTCTAATATGGCCATTGAGTGAGAAAACCCTACTGATAATCTCTTTACATTTGTCAAACCATTTATTAACAAAGGTTTATTCTGACTCATTGTGGTTCCATGGCCCAATTGACCAAAAGAATTAAGTCCCCACGATTTCACGGTTCCATCTTCCATTAAGGCTAGCGTGTGTGCAATTCCTGCAACCAATTGTATAGCGTTACTAAGACCTGGTACCAGTAAAGGGGTATCCTGACTTGTTAAAGTTCCATTACCCAATTCACCATTACTGTTACTTCCCCATGACTTTACCGTCCCATCTCCCATTAAAGCTAGCGAGTGAAAGCCTCCTGCAGCAATTTGCTTGACATTGGTCAAACCTGCTATCGTCAAAGGTGTAGTTTGACCCATACCCCACGACTTTACCGTACCGTCTGCCATTAAAGCTAAAGTGTGATAGGCTCCTAATGCAATTTGCTTAACATCGGTTAGATTAGATATCGTCATGGGTATAGTCTGATTCATAAGGGTTCCGCTACCTAATTGACCAAATGAATTGTCCCCCCATGACTTTACTGTACCGTCCTTCATCAATGCGAGTGTATGAAATCCTCCTCTAACTATCTGCTTCACATTGATTAGACTAGGTATCATTACAGGAGTAGTCCCCATATTTATCGTTCCATTTCCTAATTGCCCATAGGTATTATTCCCCCATGACTTCACTGAGCCGTCCTTCATTAAGGCGATCGTATGATTTATTCCTGCAGCAACTTGCTTGACGTTCGTCAAACTCGCTACAGTCATAGGTATTTGTGAGTATTCCACAGTCCCATTCCCTAATTGACCATAAAGATTATCCCCCCATGACTTTACCGTTCCATCATTCATCAAGGCGATTGTATAATATCCTCCTCCAACTAGTTGCTTCACATTGCTCAGACCAAGTACTGAAACAGGCGCCCATTGATTTGTTCTGTTTCCGATACCCAATTGACCAAATGAATTATCTCCCCAAGCTTTTATAATACCGTCTTCCATTAACACTAGCGTGTGAGCAGCCCCTGCAACTAGCTGCTTCACATTACTTAGACCAAGCACTGAAACAGGCGTCGTTTGTTTTGTATTGGTCCCAATACCTAATTCACCATTTGTATTAAATCCCCAAGCTTTAATGGTGCCATCTTCCATCAATGCCAACGTATGCGCGCCTCCTGCAACTAGCTGCTTCACATTGCTTAGACCAGACACTGAAAGAGGCGTGATTAGAGTTATTTTATTTCCGACACCCAATTGACCAGATGAATTATCTCCCCAAGCATTTATGGTACCATCTTCCATTAAAGCCAAAGAATGAGTGTTTCCTGCAACAATTTGTTTCACGTTGCGCAGACCACGCACTGAAACAGGCGTCAATTGATTTGTTTTGGTTCCGTTACCCAATTGACCATTTGCATTATATCCCCAGGCTTTTATTGTGCCATCTTTCATTAAGGCTAGCGCATAATTCGCGCCTGCTACCAACTGTTTAACATCTGTAAGCCCTGGTACCGCTGTGGGAGTAGGATTATTCTTCAAGGTTCCATTTCCTAATTGACCGTAATAATTGTTTCCCCAAGCATAAACCTTACCTTGTTTTAATGCGTATGAACTTGAAGATAGGGCATTACTTATTAACATGTCACTAAAATCATATGACGCAGCTATACTTGGTCTTGTAAATTGAATTGATGTAAATACTTGCAAAAAAACAACTAAAATCAATACATGGGTAATTAGTCTCGTTCTTTTTCTTTCCAACATGACACCATCCCTAATATTTTTACAGCAATTACTCTGCTAAATAAGGTTATATTAAAATAATGTAATAAATAGAGGGTTATTTTGTTATATTTTGTCGATTTATGTCGAATTAAACTGAAAATTTATAAAATATACCTTTGGTTAAATTTAAAGTAAACATTAATCATCGAACCCACTAGCGTTGCATAAATGACTTCGGAATTTTATGCAGCGCTAGTGTAGGTCATAATTGGAAACTATCTTACCTCAAATAAAATCTCTGTATTACACTAAAAAAACCTCCCCGCAGCACCCTGCAGAGAGGTTCCCTCTAATAAAATATCTTCTCATCCCGCTTTTCCTTAAGGATCTCAACCGCTTCCCGGAACCGCAGAGAGTGTATAATCTCGCGCTCCCGCAAAAACTTCAAGCTATCCTGTAGATCGACATCATCCGTTAGATCAATCAACCACTGATACGTCGCCCTAGCCTTCTCCTCCGCCGCTATGTCCTCATATAGATCCGCGATCGGATCGCCTTTCGCTTGAATATAGGTAGCCGTAAAGGGTACGCCTCCTGCATTCTCATAGAATAAGGCGCTGTCATGAGCCACATAATGAGCACCTAGGCCAGCAGCCTTTAACTGCTCAGGCGTTGCATCTTTTGTCAATTTATAGACCATTGTAGCAATCATTTCCAAGTGGGCAAATTCTTCAGTGCCTATATCTGTTAGCAATCCAATGACTTTATCCGGAATCGTGTACCTCTGGTTTAAATACCGAAGCGCTGCTGCAAGCTCACCGTCAGCACCGCCATATTGCTCCATTAGAAACTTAGCCATCATTGGATCGCATTTACTTACGCGAACGGGATATTGCAGTTTTTTCTCATAAACCCACATGTACGGTGCCTCCTCTAGTTTTCCTACTGGCTCTATCCACTATTTATACTTGCCACGGCCATGGTGTATCATTCCATGACCAAGGGTTGGTGGAGAAGCTTTGGCCAAAATGCTTTAAAGGCCCGTACTTCGATTCATACTGCTGTACGATAGGCAATCTTAGCTGTGCGAACTGATTGTATTGATGTATGGCATTGGAATCTGTAGGATGAGTATCCAAATATAAATTCAGCTCCACGAGTACAAAATCTACCGCCTGCAAATCATGCAGCAGCTTGTAATACTCTTCATCAAGTATGATCGCCACCGTCAATCACCTTCTTCCTGTCTGTCGTTTTTCGGATCATATGGGCTATACAACATGGGCCAGAGAGTACCATATCTCAATGCTTCATGAGGTGAAAACTGAGGTAAATTGGGCGGTTGAAAGGTAATAAATAATTGAGGCGGTGTGCTGAAGCTTTTTACTTTTATAGGCGGGCAGGGATCTAAAGGGCTAATAAACGGCTTATAATAACGCACCTGATTATTCACGCAGATGTCTCCTCTCGGTATGCTCTTCAAAAAGTATATGTATAAGGACTTGGTCATCATGACTAACCATTCATTTGATGATGCTGTACCGGTACAGTCTTTGCATTTCTACATTGTTCTCTAGCTCTTTCTCGTTTAGGATGTGATAAAGGCAATAAAATAAAGAAGCTCAAAATGATGTTTGAGCAATAGAGGTGAATCGTTATGGAACCGTTGACGGGAGAAGAAATAAAAGCTTATTTAAGCAGGCTTGGCATCTCAGAAATTCAGGAGCCAACCAAGGCATTTTTATTTGAGCTTCATAGAGCCCATGTAAGAGTTTTTTCTTGGCAAACCATTGATGTTTTTGCAGGTAAACCCGCAGGAATTCAACTCAATCAATCCGTCCCGCTCCTTATCCATGGCAGAAGCGGATATTGTTTTCATTTAAATGGCGCATTTAGCCAGCTTCTGCGTTCATTAGGCTACAAGGTTTCATTCCACCGGGCAGGTGTACAGCCACTAGGTGCCGAGCCTCGTATCAACTCGTTTCACCTTGGACTAACCGCTCACTTGTTGAACGAAAACAACGAAGAAGAACAATGGATTATTGATGTTGGATTAGGCGATATGCCTTTTGAGCCGCTGCCACTTCTTGTTGGAACGTATAACCAAAACCCTTTTATTTATAAAGTAACAGAATCTCTTGTTGTTCCAAAGGGATGGCGCTTAGAGCATGATCCATCTGCGTCATTTGTTGGCGTGGATTATGATGCTGCCGTTTTGGCGGATATGACAGAGTTTGAGCCCAAGCATGAGCATTACAGCCGCTCCGCAGAATCTCCATGGATCAATATGTTTTTAATTAGAAACAGACATGCTGGCGGAAGTAATGAAATCCGAGGCTGCATTTGGAATGAACGAGGAACTGACGGTGTGAGGCAGACGGAATTAGTGAGTCAATCCCAGTGGCTCGAGGTGTTGGGTGAGGTTTTTGAAGAGAAACTCGTCAACTACAGCCGTCAAGAGAGGGATGAACTATGGAAAAGAATACAGCTTGCTCATGAACAATGGAAAATAGCAAAAGCCTCATCATCATAACAAAAAAGGCTTTACTATCTCCTTATAGATGTCCTAATCAAATAAACCTCAGAGAAGTCTGAGGTTCATTTGACTATAAGAGGTATAAGAACTCCAACCGCTAAGCTTCCGCCGTACCGAATCTTTTGGCGTTTCTTGCGCGGGCACGCTCGATTTCGACATCTCGATCACGCGGCTCAGCTTGGGTAACTAGCGTGTCGAGCAATTTCTGGGCTGCCGCAGCCACCTCTTGTATCGCAACATTGAATGCTTCTTCATTGGCTTTCGATGGTGACTGATATCCCGATAGCTTCCGAACAAACTGGAGTGAAGCGGCAGCTACTTCCTCTTCTGTTGCCGGTGGATCGAAGTTAAATAACGTTTTAATATTTCGGCACATCACGCTCTTCCTTTCCACATTTTATTTTGCCTGACATCTCTAGTTGCAAGCAAATACAAGCCTTTTAACTTCGATAATAGCTTTTCTAAAGAAACATTTCAAGGGATAACAACTACCAAGCATTTGTCATAACTATCGGTTTTATCTCCCCGTCAGCAATAATCATTTTATCTATACAGAGCATACGATTACCCGCTTCAGGGTCACCAATAATACGGCGATGATAAACAATGAGCCATTCATCACTCTCAGGCAAATGAAGGAACCCATGATGTCCTGGCCCTTCCGCAATAGGCTCTTGTCGCTCAAGCACGATACCCTTATTCTCGAATGGACCCAATGGATTCTCACTCACGCCATACGCAACACAATAAGAACCGTTAACCCAGTCTCCTTGCGACCACATGAGGTAATAAAGTCCATCCTTCTTTATCATACAAGGTCCTTCAACATAACCATCAGGCGTAATGGAGAGAAAGGTTTCACCATTTTCAAGTGGAATGAACCCCGTAATGTCATCATTCATTTTCGCTACATTGCAATGACGCCAGCCGCCATAATACAAATAGATCGTTCCATCATCATCCTTGAACAAATGAGCATCAATCGGCTGAGCGGAATGAATGAATCGATCAATGAGCGGTTTTCCCAAATATCCTCTGAATGGTCCTTCAGGACGGTCTGATACGGCTATCTCTAAACCGCCGATTTCATCGTTGCTTTGAATATCGTTTGTTGCAAAAACCAAATAATATTTTCCTCGTTTCTGGGTAATCGTAGGTGCCCAAACCGCTCTCCACATCCATGGAAAGTCTGACATTTCAATAATGCTCTCATGCTTCTCCCAATGGATCAGATCGCTTGAGCTGAACGCATCCAAATTCAATTGCTTCGTATATTCCGTAATGGACCTGGTCGCATAAATCCAATGCTTGCCTTCATACGTTCTCGCTTCAGGATCAGCATACCAGCCTGGGACTATCGGATTATTAATACCTTTCATCGAAAAACAGCTCCTTGTTCGTGTTGTAGTACCGATATTGTAAAATATTGCAGACCCTATGTCTCTATCATAAATTCAACTTTCTTATCCACTTTTATGACATTAATCATTTTCATCATTTTAATAGCCGATTAGCTAAAAAGAAAAAAAGGGTCGTTCCAACAGTAGTAAAACTACTAACGGAACAACCCTTCCTATTCTTATAAATACGTTGCTTTGGTTATGGCGCAGCAACACGCAGCACGGAAATCTCATACTTCGATTCACCGACCGTGATAATGCTTTTCTCAGGTATATCAACCTGCTTACCGAGGTTAACTACAACCCGGTTCGTATAGTCTGCTACATTTATTGCAGTATTGCTCGGTTGCTCCGTCTGAGAATCGGTAGCTGTCGGCAGTGAATCAGTTTCAGCCGGCGTTGGCGTCGGCTTATCGGATTCTTTGGCAGTCGAATCCGTTGTTTCCGTCGGCTGTGATGAGCTTTCAACTTGATTCCCTTCCGTGCTGCTATTCCCTGTATCCGCTTTGCAATCAGATTCAACTTCAAGTGTGGTGTACGCAACAGCTTCTGCATCCGGCGTTTCTACCGTCAATGAGCTAGGCTTAAACAGTCCGCAAGCTGCTGCTTCCTTAAATGCGAAGACGAGGGTGGTCGCAGCCTTCTTCCCCTCTGATGCAGCATTTTGCTCCACGTATACGATTGTATCCGGCTGGCTGATGCTCGGTTCAGGAGTCGTTTCAGGCAAAACAGCACCACCAGGCTTCACATCATCCTTGCCGCCGAAGGCAAACATAATGCCGGCTACGATTAGTACAATACCTATAGCCGATAACGATGTTATAAACGTCGATTTACGATTCCTGCGAAAAAATTTAGTCAGCGGTGAGGATAGCTCGCGCTCCGCCTGTTTATATACACCTTTAAGAATAGGACCCGCTTTGTCAAAATGCTGCTTCCAATTGGCTCGTTTCTTAAATGCATCCCGGTCATGTTTTGTGAAATAGCTGACTACTGCAGTTACATAGGCAGGAACAAAACCTCTTGAGCGCATGAAACTAGGATGTTTTTCTGCCCATCGGAAAAATAGATATACCGTATCTTTTTGAGACGCGTTTTGCTGCAAATAGTTGAGGAGCGTGGCATAATCCACTGATTCCATATCCGAACTGCGAAGAAACAATAGCACGAGACGCGGAAATTCGGCTAACTCCAGCTGATTGGCAAGCAATCGGCGACCAACGAGCTGCACCCGGTCGATCTCTGCTGGGGATAGATTATCGAATAAATCTACCGTTGGCTCCGGGAATGCGAAGCATTCGTAAAGCGCCTGCAGCTCAAGCGCTGCTGATTTCTGCCTCGGATCGTTCAGCTGTCCATTCCATTTTTTCAGCTGCTCCTTCGATTTGAGAAACTCGCCCAGCATGAGCTGATCCTTCGTCAATCTTTCCATATCAAGTTCAATTAACATTGCTCGATAAGCTGCAAGCTCGAGCTCCGTATAAAACTCTACCGCATCATGAGATGGCAGCTGTTTTCGCACGCCAAACTTGCCTTCACTTGCTAAGCTGCGCAATTGCTCAAGCGCTTTGCTCGTCGCTGGCAGCGAGTGGCGCTCCCGTTTCAGCTTCTCGATGAGCTGCTGGCGGACCAGCACAAAAAAGTCTTCATCACCGTACAGCTTAGGATGAGCATTGCCCCACTGCTCAATGAGCTGCAGAACACTTTTGGAGCCTGCAGCTGCTTTAAGCTTTTGCTCTAGGAATGGAATAAATAAGTTTGCACTTAGCTTCGCATCTACTAAGACTCTTGTGAAAAAAGCTATGCTAAAAGCAGGATTGCTTTCAACTGCCGCATAGAAGGAAGCCGCCGCGTCTTGCTCACTCTGTTTTCTTGCATTTAGCAATGCCAAAATGAAAAAGGAAACCAGCTTATTTTCGATATGTTTACCTTCAATTTGATAGTATTGTGTAAACACATCTACAATGAAGGTTTCCGGCACTACTCCTTGCCTAGCGCGGTCAAACTCATAATCAAATCGAGAAAGAAATAAATCATTCAAGCGCATCTTGGCATCCAATGCGCCGGATGGCTGCAAATAATCCATCAAGCTCCGCATTACCGCGCTTTTATGCGATTCATATAACTTTTCGTTGCCTTCCTCGATTTGGTAAACGACGCATAGCTCATGATAACTGGCTGCTGCGAGTTCGCGCTCCTCCCCCATGTCTGCCAGCATCAGCTCAGCGAATTGAAAGAAGCTATCCGTACGGTCAGGACGATCCAAGTTATCCCATGCAAAATCCAAAAATGGCTGATCTATACCGTCCAGATCAACATTCATCATTCGGTCGTTGCCGAAATCAAACGTAAAATCCTTCTCGATGCTGCGATCCCCATGGCGGAGGCTTCCTTGCTCTACGAACGTAAGATGAACCGATTTGCGGCTTACCGGTTCTTTCGCATAGGTGATGAAACCAAGCTGCTTGCGGAAGGCGTAGGGTAAACTCGCATATAGCACACCAAGCAGCTGTTTTGCCTTGTCCGGCAGCTGTTTGATTGGTACATCAAGCGAAACATAGATCTTTTTCTTACCTCCGACTGCTGCCATTACCGCAAAGAGCAGCTGTTTAAACGATTTTTCTGAAATGTTCAGCAAAGAAAGGATCGAACGAGCAGACGGCTTAATCGCTGCTGCACTCTGAATCGGAAGCTCTAGCAGCTCTGCTATTTCCGTACCGCTGTCAATATTATATTGATCTGCGAAAGCGGCTTGCAGCCAGTTCATATAATCACTTGCAGGCTTGCTGCTATGACCGCTTGGAATAATAAAGTTATGCGTAAAAAACGCGCTGCGCAGACCTGTGAAGTCGGCTGCCTGATAAACGCTTCTGCCAAGCAGCACATCGCCATTATCCAAATGAAGTAGGTGCATCGTCTCTGGATACGCGGAACCGTCCTTCTCACCGCGGGTAGCCAGCTCAGTCGGGGCATCATAAACACAAAACGGATGAAGCACTTTTTTGACAAATGATGCTTCCAAACCGCTTGATTTGGCGATCGTGTCATAACCTTCCGTGGATCTGAAAATGCCGCGTCTTTCCCGTGCATACATCTGCTGCTGAATCATCCTGCTGGGCGTAGAATCGCGCACTATTCTCTTCTCCCCTCAATGAAGTTCAGCTTATAAAGCAGCCAAATGAAGGGCTCGTCTACCCGAATGGGACTGACGACGGTTTGCAGCTTCTGATCGACGGGATTGCTGCCGAGTGCGGAAACCGCATAATAAGCCGTATCCTTAAAATAAACATCCATCGTACCTTTAAAGGGACGATCAACCTTCTCGATGAAACGGCGGATTTCTCCATCAATATTCTCAAACTCAGTCAGGTTAAAATAATTGCGATGCACCATGTTGTTGAAAATATTGCTGTTCGATTTAATATATTCACCATCTTCATCCTTTAGGGAATGAAGCATATCGCTCTTCGTTAAAACGACAGCGGTCGGAATATCCGTTTTGTTGTTTTCCTGATAAGCAATAAAGTCGCCAAACATCGTCAGAACAACGTCGCGCGGCTCGTCGTATTGGGAAACCCAAACACCTGGCTTATCGCCCAGATTCATTCTAATTTTCTCGCGAATGGAGCGAATTTGCAGCGGATCTACCATCAGCAAAATGCCTGCTGAATTTTTGATATGCTGACCATGCAAACCAAGATAATCCTGCTCTACCATGCCCTCGCCAGCGACATCAAAAAATACGAGAGTGAGCGGTGGCTTCGATTCATCTTTAAAAACAAATTGAAAAATAAAAGGCTCCTGCATCTTTTCCTTTTGGGTAGACGCAAGCAGATCGCCGCGCTCAAACAGCGGCTCCTCGTAATAGGTTCGGAATTTCCGGCTAATTTCAGCGTTAAGCGGCATGCAGGCTGCATTAAAATGATCCGCTGTCGTGTTCTGCAGCGTATGTATCAACGCGGTCATATACACCGACTTGCCTACTTGTGAAGCGCCAATGATAGAAATAATATTGCTCGGCACCTTGCCTGCCGTTACTGGAATTTCGTTGTGGCATTTTGGACAAAGTCTTCTGCGTGTCAGCTCGCCATAGCGGTCATTAATTCCAATTAATACATGGTCTGAGTAAATCCGATGCTCTTCAGGCACGTCGTTTGGATAGAGAACCGCTTCCATATCATGTACAGAATCAAGGCCAAAACGCTCACGATACTTATTCAGCTCATCATCTTCTCCAAGCGCATAATCCTCATCATCCTCACGGGAATGTGAAGCGCGGAATACAACCTCATCCGGTGTAAATTTACTAAAACAATAGGGGCAAACAATATCATAAAACAAAGGCCTTTGCTTTGCTTCCGGCTTTTTCTTGAAAAGATCGAAAATACCCATGCGATCTTCCTCCTTTATACTGAAATCAATTCGTACATCTGTCCAGACGTTCGGCCATCAGTGAAAAACAATCGTATAAAATCCTGTTTGCCAACCTCAATGGCAGGCAAAACGGTTTTTCCAGCTGCGAAAGGCGCAACGAACGGATACAGCATGCCGTCTTCTTTATTCGCGGGATAGCTGCCCTGCTTTTTCACATAACAAAGTACGTCTTTCCCAATCGGTACCTCTGTTGAAACTTGAATTTGAATCGTTTTGAACTTTCTGAACAAACCGCTCTTATTTGTAATCGAATAATGAATCTTAGCTCGGCCAGCACTTATTTCTATGCTGTTCTCATGATTGGGCTGAAGGATGAGCTGCGGACCGCCACTCCCTTCCAGTGCGGCATATACCGTAAAGACCAAACGTCCGATGCCCTCTAATCGGCTATGATAGCCATTATTCGCTTTATATTCTGCCTTCGTGTATAACTTGACAGTTCCTATATCCACAGGGCTTTCCGCCGCCTGCTCAGCCGGTGTTTTCCCAATGTAAACCGCTTCTATACCGCCCGGCCAAATCCAGCGCAGCGTGCAGCGGTCCTCCTCCAACACGCGAGTTAAACCGCTGATAATCGGAGAACCATCCTCTGCATCGATAAACCGCATTTTATATCCGCCTCCCGCATCGTTTAAAATCCATGACTGCGGCTGTCCTTCGTCCGTTCGCCTAACGCCTTTGTGGACTGATCTCTATTGCTGTTTTTTCTGCCGCCATCATAACGGTTTGTACTGTTATTATCCCTTATCGGAACAACAAGTGTGAAAATGCTAATAATGGCTGCCAGTACAAGAACAGCGAATAGACGTGATAAACCGTCAGAGAGCATATCCCCGGACAAACCGGAGTCCAAAATGAAGCCAGCCAGCAAACCGCCTACAATACCGCCCGCCCCAAAGCTTAATGCCAAAAACCGATTGTCGAAAAACAATCCTAGCGACATTCCTAAAGCTGCACCGATAATGGCTAAGGATAAAATACGAAGCAGTGTATACAGCGTGCTGTCCGCAAGCGATCCCGTTCTTTCAGTTAGAAGCGTCCGATTATCGATTGTATTGTAAATATTTTGGAATACGAGCGCCAGCCCGTTCGCTTCCGACACATCGTAATAGCTTCCATTGGTGGAATCAGCTATTTGCTGCAGCAAGGCAGAGCCTTTGGAATCTGCAACGCTAAGGCCTACCGTATTAATGACAATTTGCTGCTCTTGGAACTGTGCAATTTGCTTATTGATATCGGATTCGCTGAAACCGTCCGACAACAGAATAACCATTGTCCCGCGCCCAGCCTTTTCCTTATCCTTAATCGTCTTCATTGCTTCGCCAAGCGCTAGACTAAAGTTTGTACCGCCATCCGTCGGCTCAAGTGAGTCGATTGCGGCATTTACTTTATCTTTCTCTTCCTGTGTGCTTACTTTAACAAACGGCTGAATCAATTGTGCGGTATTGTGAAATGCAACCACCGCCACACGCTTATCGCTTTCCATGTTTTGAATCAATTGCTTCGCAGCCGAATAACGCTCGTTATCAGGATCGGTCTCCAGCATGCTTCCTGAATTATCGATAACAAGCACAATATCCTTTACCTGCTTCGCACCGCCAAAATGTGCGCCGTAAATAAATTGCAGCAATCCGCCGACTGCAAACAGCAGAACTAACGTTGCTGGTACGAGCAGCTGCCACGATAATCCGGTATAACGCTGACGCCACGAAGTTCCGTTCAAACGAGGAGAAATCATTTCAGCAATCAGGCAGGCCAGTCCAATGCATAAAGCAAGAACGCCAAAGTATAGCCCAACGACGGCAAAGCGCGGCCAGATTTCTGACAGCGCCCCCAGTATGATTTCCCCGATGACGAATCCTACTGCGCCTCCTATCAAGCTGAACAGTAAGAGAAGCCCATTTATTTTTCGTTGCATAATAACAGCACCCTTTCTACTTGCTAGTGGACCGCAGCATTGTTGATGTTTATCGGTCAGCGAAGATCAGGCAGCAGAGCAGGATCAAGCGTGTGAAATTCGTACCCATTTTGCAAATAGGTCTCATAATACACTTTGCCGTTTCGATAATACATCAAATCTTCTAAATGAAAGCCGCCCATAATATTCAACTTTTCTACACCGCTGCTGCGCTTCTCATGTACACACCCCAGCTTGTAAATGCGTGAAGATTCGTCAACGCCAAGTGCATATCGGATAAATTCACTCTCGCGATCTCCGAACAGATACTTTTCCTCATAACGATGCTCATGTGTATAGTCGAGAAGACGAATATGAACGACCGCATGCTCTTCCAGTGTCCGGTATAATCGGTGAAACAGCTCGTCCCTCGATAAAGCTTTACGATTGCTGTATGCAACGGATACATTGGCACGCAGCAGCAGCTCCTCCTCGAAAGTCTGTGCAAAAGGCTCTGCTGTCAAAATGTACTTTCGGCAAATCTCCATTAATCGCTCCAGAAACGCGGAATCTCCCTGCTGCAGAAGCTCGGTCATATTGCCGAGAAATCGTTCCTCAAAAAATATGGATGCGCCGCGTTTCTCTTCAATATCCTTCATGACAGCTGCAGTGACTCGCTCATAATACTCGAAGATGTTCTGCCCGATATAATCATCCGCAGAACGGATACTGTGCTGAGCCGCCGCATTCAACGTTTCCTCTAGCAGCGCCATCTGTTCTACGCGAATTCGGTATTTCTCATGAAGACGCTCCAGCTCAGCAGCAAATTTACGGTACAAAGCAAGCTCAGTCTCAAGTCGTAAAAGCTGCCATTCCAGCCGGTACACCGCATCAAAAAAAGCGCGTATAAAGGATCGAACATTTTGCTTGTCCATAAATGGAAGACGCTGAAATTTCAAATCATCCACACGTTGTTCGCGGATTCGACCAAGCTCATCCTGAGCGATATCAATCTCTCTGACCAAATCGCGCATTCGAGCGCGAACAGCTGTCATGACGCTGTCTGTCTCGTTTTTCTCGTCTGTCCACTTGGTAACCTGGAAAAAGCTAAACAATGGCTGATCTTTCATATTACGGTTTACAGTGGCTCGCAGCTCATCTGAAGCCTTCACATAACCTAAGTTCACCTCAGCTGAACTAGTGAAATGCTTACGGAAGAAGATGGTGCAGCCATCCCCGAACAAGGCTTCCTCTGCCTCGCGCAGCGACATGCGCCGCAGTTGATCATAACGAATGTTGTTCGTCAGAAGACCAGACATATCGATGAGACTGTCCTCGCTTGGCATCAGATCGAGCATTCTAGTGTCCATCGCAGCTGAATCCAGCCCAAAGAAGGACAGCTTTTCCTTGCTGCCCTGCAGGTCAGCAATTTCCAGCCGCTCTTTTATTTGTTTAAAGAAATGATAAAGGACGGTTAACGCAATCGAATGATTCGGTCGTTTCACCTTGGACAACCCCGCTGATACGAACCCCTGTCTTCCGGATTCCGTCATAAGACTGTTTTTGAAAGAAGAGTTGTTGTAGCTTACGTCACTCGATTGTACCTGTGTTTCCTTTCTCCTCCTGTTTTTCAACAGCAAAATATTGCAAATGATTTCATAGTTATCCTGCATCCCGTTAAGCGTTGTAATTCCCCGCTCATTGCGATCAGATAATACATAAACAAGATCAAATAATGGCGATGCCTTGTGGGTGACCGGAATAGATAATCCATCACCCGTCACCTGAAGCCTCGCCGAAAAAGAATAATCTGGCCGCTGCATTCCATCCAGCTCGCGCAGGAAGCTGATACCCGCTGCGCTTGCCAAACCAAACGTCTCTGATTGCTCACGTTCATTAATTAAAGCGTACAAATCCATTTGAACGGATTTGAACAGCTGCAAAAAAATCGATTGAGCAAGCAGCGATATTTCTGGAACAAGCACGTTTAATGGATCATCAACCCTTGTAATGACAGCAAGATGAAGGCGATCGAAAGATGCGTACAATCGGCCGTAATCAGCAATTGTATCGCTAACCTGACGCAGCGCCCGGTTGAGATCCGCTAGATGACGCCCTTCCTTATGGAATGCGGTGCCTATATCTTTGCGTTTGGTGCGATTATCCGTTTTGCCATCTACAACATCCGTAAGCGCTACCCTCGTCACCTTCGGGACAGATCGATTAAGATTTGCCCCATGGTATGACGATAATTTATAACCTGCACTTCCAGAGGCAGCATTTGCTTCACTCGACGAGACATGGAAATAAATAACGCCGGCATTGTTGTCCCATTTCAGTTCATTGGATTGAATCATAGGTTCAATCGCATGTCCTGCCTCATCTCCGATGTATAGAAATACGGTTGGATAGTGAATGCTGCTTTGATCATCCTCAAGGCCGCTTAGCTTCTGCTCAGCAGCCGAATAGTCGCTTGCATATAGATCCAACAATTCTCTCATCATTATTTCAACTTTCTACGAATTTCGTTAAGTTTAGTAGACATTTCCCGGTAGAACCGGTGCATTTCCTCTCCATTTGCCAGCTCAACCTTCTCGTATTCGAGACGCTCGCGTGCATCAAGAAATGTACCGAACAGCTCCTCAAGCTTAGCTAACAGCTTTGAAGTATCCTCCGTTGCAGTCAGCTCCGTTACTCTGCGCTCTGCTTTGCGTCTAAGAACGCTGCGGTTTTTCTCATCCAGCTGTCGGAAGCTCTCAAACACCTCAAACTCAACATAGCTGCTGCTTTTCATTAAATTAGCGAAAGGCGGCCATGCATCTTCCTCTGGCTCGCGATCATAAACATACAGGGCACCTTTCTTGCAAATGGTCTCTGTGTATAGCGCCTCAATAAACTGATCCAGCAACTTCTCATCATCTTGATGCTGCATAAGCAGCTGCTCAAGCTCGACTAATTTTACAGAAATGGATTCATACTTCGCCAATTCCTCACGAACCCGTCTTAGCTGCTCCGGCGAACGAATGAGATTTTCTTGTGCAAGCTCCTCTGTAAAGCTGCCGAAAATATCCTTTGTCGATTCAAGCTCCAGCCCCTCGGATAAAAGGCGCTTCAGCTCATTTACTGCTCGCTTTACTTCACCTAAATTCGGCTTCGCGCCATCAAGCTGCATATTGAACGGTTTTAACGCATCCGATAATTGGAACGGCTTCGTGAAGCGAACGGAGTAACGGCTGCTCGTGTTATTGTCTATGCCCTTCTCTTCAATAATACGGAAGCTCTCGGCTATGACAAACTCAGCGCGAACCCTCGCATTATAGCTTCTCACACGTGGGTTGACGTACGTGTCGCCCCATGATTTCTCTGGAATCGGCGAAGGCAAATAGGTCCAATTGACACGGTCAGTCTGCACCAAATGACGGCCGATGCCTTCCTTATCAAGAATCGTGCGTTCATAGCTTTCTTCATATACCTTCAGCGGCGTATAAACAAACAAAGGCACACCATTTCTCGTATTCAGCCAGAAAATTCGGTTTTTCACTTCACTTTCCTTTATCGTAAAGTGGGATTTGCCTATCGAGTTATTTTGATAGTTCCGAATCCCTCTCAATATGCTCGGCGCCTGCACAGGCACGGACACAAATCCCCATGAAGGGACATGTAAATTGCCTGAGCTGTTGCTGAGATGGAATACAGGCACAGCTTCCTCATCTAGCTTGCTAGCGATATGACGCTCAACAAACTTCTCAATCGATTCATCGTTCCCGTATTTCATAACTAGGAATTCTTCCATCGATTTCGTAATCAGATCGCCGAATTTATTCGTCAAAAACTCTGAAATCGAGCTGACGATATCAATTTCCTGCTCTTTTACCCAAAGATTCGAATGGTCTAGAAGCTCCTGCGTAAAGTCGCGGATCAGATCATCGCCGTCCTTCTTATCCATTAAACGGCTGATAACGTCGGAGATGTCTGGTACGCCTACGATATTCCAATAGTATGTTTTGTTTCCTTTATGATCCGCTTGTTCCTCGCCGCTTGTTAGAATTTCACCATTTTTGGCAAAGATCGAATTAAGCACATTCAAAATTTCAGTAAATACGTTATAAATGCGGTTATTCTCGTTGTTAAGCAGCTGGTGGAGATCCTCATAAAATTCGATCAATTGCTCCATTCGCTCAACGTCAGCAAGCAGCCAGTACTCATTTATTTTTGCTTCGATATAGTTGTTTTTCTTCTTATCCTTGGATACGAACGCACTCTTCGCATCGCCCATACGCTCATTGGCTTGCTCTCTAGCTGCTTCGATCTCTTTAGGGAGTCGTGACAGCCCTTCACGTAGCGTCTCAATATAAGAGAGCAGCATCTTCAGCAAGCAGAAGCCTTTCTCAGTATGCAGGAGACGGGATACATAAAATGGCCCTTGCTCTGGATGGAGAAATGTACGACGAATTTGATCGGTAAATTGCCCAACAATTTCGCCTGGCAGCTGTTTTTTGGCCTTAATATATTCCTCGCGTGCACGAGCCAAAAAGTTTTGCTCCAGCTCCGTATCCATGTTTACGGCTTGCATTTTCACCACGTTATTGTAGCTGAGTCGCTCACTGTTCTCGAAGCCTGGCAGCGGTTCAGGTACGCGTGAGTCAAAGGTTTTCATCATCGTTTCGAGATCAATGCCAAGCTTGCGGGCAAATTTCTCTACATCGTCCTGACTCGGCGCCTTCTCAAACATTTTGTCCATTTTGTTGAAAAGCCGGTAAGCCAAATAAGTCGTCATTTCCTCGATCGGCAGTACCGCCGAAGAAGCTCCGATAATGTTGTAATCGTAGTTAGCCGGGTACATTTTGTTCATTTGAGCAATATTGGTCCGAATGTTGCTAATATAATCATGAATAGCGAATTCCTCGCCGGATTGTTTTTCCTCGCTGGAAATAAAGTTCGTAATATTCTCTGCCGTTACATTCATGCAATAATCATAAGCATTTTCAAGCAGCTTGCCCTCAGCATTTGTAGCCGAGATGAGATGGCATAAATTAAATGGTGGGAGCGGCGAATTAACGTTTAAAATATTGCCATATTGCTGCGTAAACCTCTCGCCGCGGCTGTCCACATTCATCCAATAGTCCAGTTCCTTCAGTGCAGCATAGCCATTTTTCTTAATGTACTCACGTGTATGGTCGCTCAAGCTTTTGCTTGCAAGGTTAATATCCGGCGTAAACAAATAACCAAGCGTATTAACGCGGTCAATGCCGGCTGATCCGTGATCACGCTCTATAATTCCTCGAACGATATAAGAGATATCGAGGAAGCAGCCGCTTCCTGTTCCGCCAGACAAGCCGGTTAGCAGAAACACCATCAGCTTTTTGTTCGTCCCGACGGATAACGTCTTAATTTTTTTGTCGATGCTCTGCACCACTTGATTGATCTTCGTAAACAGCAGAAGCCGACCTGCTTGTCGAACGCCAGCTGCACCATTCATGCCATCAGTTATACTTAGCTCTGGCGACAGCCAGTCCGTGATGTACGGCTCCAAAATGCTGCGATTTTGCAGCAGTCCTCCAACCTCTGCATTAGATAGCAGCACAAATTCATTAATAGGATCAAGACCGATCCCTTTATACTTTTTATTGCGGTCCTGTTCATTCGTTTCAAAAGCAAGAAATTCCACATTATCAGGCTTCTCGCGTTTTCTTTTGGAAACGGGATCCTCAGGAAGCTTAAAGCGGCGATTGATCTGGTATTTCAGGCGCAGAAGCGCATCAATACCGGTACCGCCAAGTCCAATGATCAGAATGGGATTATCTATGGTGTCTACCCGAATTTTCTCGCTGACAATACCTCCGCCAAGCGAAACGTCAAGCTGCTGTATGTGTTCTCTTACGATCGGTTTCATTTTTCATTACCTCCAGGGCTCTATTTATACGAGATATTCAATGAATATCGTTTTGTCTATTTGTTTCAATGAAACCGTAATACGGTCTCCGCTTTTCATTTCCAATGCACGCGTCGCATCCACTGCTCGTCCCGATTTCTCAATTGTGCAGGAGGAACCATTTTGCAGAACGATACGATCATTGCTTCCCGGCTTGAAAATGACCTTGTCGGTTTCCTTCAGCTCAGGCGCTAGCTGCAACAGCTGGTGAAGCTGCAACTTGCCTTTGAAGGCTGTCAGCTTCTTGTACTGCGGCGACGTTTTGTCACCTGTATTCTCATCTCGAATTTCAATGACGAGTTGCCCAACAAACCCACGGTTCGCTTGTTTCAGCACTCTTAATATAAAGTAAGCTGCTGCAAGCAATGCCGCTAGACCTATAACGCCAATTACAACAGGTACAACCGGGAACGGCTTCTCTTCTTTATCTGCCTCCGGCTTTGGCGTCTGCCCCGTTGTTCCCGCCTTTGCCGAAATCTTAACCGCATCGGTCTCTCGGAAAAAGCTTTTCTCTTTGGCCTTCACTATAATCTCATAGTCATGCTTCTCAGGTATTTTGTAGGAGCCTGCAAAATGGTCGCCCGCATTCTCCATCGGTATTTCCTCGGTTTTGCCCGTGTCTAAGTCTTTAACGAGTAAAACCGCGCTCATGTTGCTGTACTGGGAGGTGTCTTCCAGTTTTTTTCCGCCGCTTACGAGATAAGAATTGATCGTCACCTTGTCGCCCTTGGAATAGGTCGCTTTGGCTAGTGGATCCATAGCAAGACTTAAGTCATAGTTGAAAATAAGATTAATGTCGATTTTATCGCGATTCACGCCTTTGATTTGAAGCTTCCAATCGCCTTCCGACGGCTTTAACAGCTTCAGCAAGGAATAGCTCTTCGAGCTCGATAGCAAGACGCCATTCGAAGGAATAGGAATAGCGTTGCCAGATGGATCTACGAGCTTCGCCTCAACCGGCTTGCTCGACATAATCGAAATATTTGCTTCTAGTACATTCGAGTTGGGAACTGAAATTTTCACATCCTGATAGCTGCCGTTTGCCGTCAAAGAATCAACCGGTACGACGTTCAGCTCAAGATGGCTGGCAAAAATTTCGCTCAAAATTCGCGGCAAATCGTCAGCCGAATCGGTCGCGAATGATTTCCCGCCGGTTATTTCCGATAGCTTAGCAAGCGCAGATTCATTTAGTTTTCCATTTGCATTTAGGCCAATCGTATAAATCGGAACGCCTTTATCATTCGCTTCTTTAAGCGCCTTGTCCATGTCCGCGTCGGACTGCGCCTGCGTTCTGCCGGATGCCTTATTAAAATCGTTATTGCCGTCAGCTAGCAAAATAATCATCGGCTCGTGATCTTGGTCGGCACCATCCTCCAAAATCTGTACCGCTTCCTTTACTCCGACAGAAACATCGGTATAGGCTCCGCGGTTTAACTGATCGATGAAGCCCTTCAGCTTATCTTTATCTGCAGTAGACTGAATTTCCAGCAGCGCCTTCTCACGTTGAATTTCATCGGTATAAGCCACAATGCCAACACGGTCGCCTTGTGTCGGCAGCATATCAATGAACATCTTCATTGCTTCATTTCCAATTTTCCCTGGATCGCTTGTGCTCATTGAATTGCTGACATCCAGCACAAGTACTGCATCGATTTGCGAGTCGCCTTGCGCTGCATGCACGGTTTGTAAGCTGCTGAACGGCAGCAGCAAAATAGCAGAAACCATAATTAGCTGACATGATAAACGTTTTAATCTATTCATTTTGCTGTACTCCTTTGTAATGGGACAAACGGTTCTTCTTCGCTAGTCCAATAGTCACTGTTAGTCACTGCTACTAGTATGATGATATACTACAAAATAAGTATACCTGATAGATTTTGTTAAATCACTTTTATTGTAAGAAAGGAATAGGATATGGTTACCTACGTTTGTCTTGGACTATTGTTTCTTTTTGTCATCATCAAAGCAATGAGCTATCGCGCACAGCGGAGACGGGCGCCTTCTCCAGAACAGCTGAGCAAGCTTGTCCTTTCCATACTAAAAAGCAGCGGGCAGCGTGATCGCGAATGATGAAGAAGCTGCCGGTACTACTTAACCCTTATATTAAAACACGCTATCCTTATAATAAACTTAAAATTTGCCGGAGATGCAACCACTTTACAGTACTAGGTGATGCGCAGTGCCCCGTGTGCGGCAAATTTGCCCTAAAAAATGTTGAAGCTCAGGCAGCCTATAAGCTTAAGCTTAAGATGTGGAAAGAGCGGTTTTTTGCATTGTTTATTATTATTGTCGGATTTGCAATGAGCGAATCAGCAATGCATTCCACTTTGATTGTTGCCGGAGGAATGCTGCTAGTCGCTCTATTATGGACGTTGCAGAAGCGGTCGACCCCTGCACTTTTGCTCCTGCAGCTGCAAAAAATATTTCAAAAAGAGGCATATACTCTCTCTGCAGGTCTAGTAAATGACCGAGAAACAGCTATTCAAGTGTTCCATAGCGGCGATAAACCGCTTGCGTATGAAATGCTGCGTGAAATTGGCGCGCTTGTCCATACTGACCAGCTTCGACTGGAGCAAATTTTGCTGCTGCAATCCTTTGTTTTGCGCAAGGATATGGATCTGATGCTGGACCCCTTGTTAATGGATCATTTTAATCCCGATCTCGTTGAATATATTGGCGAGCTTGCCAAAATCAGAAGAGATTTGCTGAAAGAAAATACATTCCGTTATGTTTTGCTTCACGAGGCGCAGATTTTGAAAATGGAGCATGGCGAGAGCATTCTCGTTGGTGTTGCCGGTGCGGCAGTTAGGATGAAACGATACATCACACTCTATCCCTATTTGCTGATGCGCTATGCACGAAAGCTTCCTAAAGACCGTTTCTTGCGGCTTTATCAAATGCTTCACAGCAGTCCGCACGCAGGCGCCAGCCCTTTATATCAAGAAGTAATGGAAATCTATAATGAACGTTACAAATGGGACGAGGATTTCAAGCGTACGAGCAAAGAAACAGACCTGTAAGCAGATCGAAACTAAATGAGCAAATTAGAGAAATAATGAATAAAGGCAAACAGTCACTTTAACAAAAGTGATCGTTTGCCTTTTTTATGTGAATGAATGATTAGAGTCTTTAGGCAAAAATCAAAGCTTGTTCTCAGCTATGCTCGGACACTGTTTTCTTTAAAGGAATAACCATACTCCAAGTGTTCCCTTCGAAATCCCAAGGCTGAGTCCCGTTTCCGGTTGCCAGAAATAAATGGGTTGGCTTGCCATCATGGAACAACAAATTAGGACGCTCGATGTTCGCTTGAACCGTCCTTGTGCCATCATCCCACAGGACATCTCTTGTATACGCCTTAGAATCATTTGAAATATCCCAGTGCAAGCAATCGGTGCTTGTTGCGTAGATGCCCGCTCCCCAATCGCCAGTGACACCGCCCGAATCATTTTTAAAATCATCTTTAATTAAAATATGAAATTTCCCATCCTCCCACCACAGAAACGGGTCTTCGACGTGGAAGTCTGGATTGTCAAACTGAAAAATCGGTTCCTCCTGCAAACGGGTATACGGACCTTCAGGGCGAGGAGCACGGGCAACGCCTAATTGCAAGGTAGAGCCCGCATATTCTCTCGACTTATAAATCATATACGTCGTCCCATCCGGCAGTATAGCTGCTGATGGATTGGTTGTAATCGTACAATCCCAATGCCCTGGCGCTCTTGGCTCTAACAATGGGGCATCTGGACGCTCCCACGGTCCAAATATAGATTTCGAAGTGGCTAAACCAATTCTTTTTCGATTCCAAACCTCGACATCTCTTTCTTGACTTATTTTCTCTCCCACAGCTGGGATAGGCCCTCCATAAGTCGTTCCAAAATAGTAAAGATAGTACGTTCCGTTCCAATATTTCACCGATGGATTATGTTGATTCAAAGCGTCAAAGTAACTGCGCTCTCTTCGCTCAAATATAACTTCGGCAAACGTATAAGGCCCCTCAGGCGTATCGCTAACTGCTCTAACAATCTCGCAGTTGAACAGCCACTGTGCAGCAAAGCCATATTCCTTAGGCCACCTTGAAGCAAACATATGATATTTTCCATCCTCGCCTTGCACAACAGAGCCGCACCAAATATAATAGCCATCCATTTTAAATCCACCGTTCTTCGGTGCCGGCAATAGATTTTCATATATGCGATTTCCCATGATCATTCTCCTCGTCGATTAATGAGTCGATTTCGAATATTGCAGGGTGAATCTATCCACGTTTACCCATTGGCACAGGATCATGCTGTTTAACAAATTTCAGCGCCAGCGCTACGAAGAGGAGCTCTGCCGTCATGCCGATCGATTGTGCCCATGCCCCTATTGTCCCGTTCCATTCTGGAGCGAGCCCAATGCCGATTAGAAGTGTGATGAAGGTAAAGCTGAGATTCGCAATTTGAGAACCAAAGATCAGCTTCGTTTGCCCTCTCACAAACACGAGTCCATTCATGACATCGAGCCAAGGCATAACGAGCGCGAACAACACAAAGGCTTGCAGCACTCGTATGCTCTCAGCCTGCAGCCGTCCATGAACGCCGATCACATGCTCTAGTAAAAATACACCTGCGGGTGTATATGCTATCAATCCCATTAATATAGCAGGAATAAAACCTAGCATTAAAATAAACTTTCGGACAGCTAAAGGATCGACACGATAAAAGTTAATCACAATTTGATGAAAATAACTGAAAAAGCTGCTGAGAAGCATAACTAGACTAGCCGCAATAGCAAACGATGAAATGGCTAGCTGCGCATCCCATGTTTTCCCCAGCATCGCATTAATCGCCGGTCCGATCCATACGGATATAAACGAGGATAACAGTAAGGGCCGGTAAAAAGAAAATACATGATGCTTGTTTTCAACAGGGTGATTGTCCAGCTTTTCGGGCATTTTTCGCACCAGTAAACGTCCTTCTGAATAGCTGACAGCTGCTTCGATCATCATGCCGAATAAGAAAATAATCGCTCCAACAACCCCACTGGTAACGCCTGTATGTATAAAATAAAGCGAAAGCGCATACATTCCTGCCAATCTAATCGCCATGCCAATGGTTAACCATTTCGTACGCAGATTATAAATAATGACACCATGGTAGAGACAGCGAATGCCAGAGAACAAGCTTACGAACATCAGTACCTTATACACACGAATAACATCATGGACATTGTCTTCACTTACCCCGAACACTCCCTTGAAAATAAGCGTTCCAACCGGGGTATAGCTGATTATAAAACCTAATAGCATAATGCAGGCAAACACAAGCTGTGCCACGGTAAGCGTCGATTTAAACGAGCGTTTGTCGCGAACGAGCGTGGAGCAGGTTTGCCGCAGCAGCACGGCTGGCCTCTCTGTAATAGCAAGCAAGCTCATCGCAATGGCATAGCTGGCAATGATGCTCTCAGGGTTAGCCGCTCGGCTTAAGGTACTGTTGATAATGACATGTGAAATCGTAACTAAGCTTGCCGAAATGCCTAACGGGAGAAAAAAAGACCAAAGCTTTTTCATACTTACGGCTCGCTTCTGTGGCTCTGATAATGATAGGTTCATAGCTGCTTCTCCTTGCCATATCGTAAAAAAGTGTAGGCGTCCTCCTCCCGGAAAATATACCGAGAAGCGGCCGCCGAACATATTTGAACTTTAACTTTCAAACGTCTCAAAAGCAGATTCCGTTATCGTCATCGAATTACACTTTTTAAGTATAACTGGTATTTCTTCCCGATTCACCTTCTTTTTTTGGTTGAAAGGATTCATTTGTTGTTTTCATATACGATAAATATATTTCTTTTAACCTTTTCCTCAAGAGAAAAGCATGTTGCTGAGTGCAACATGCTTAAGCTTAATATCTTGAACAACCTATTCCTATGCTATAGCAGACAACCTCAAGTTATTTTCCTCAACATCCGAAACACATGTGCTATTGGTGCAGGTCCCTTAACGGCAGCTTCAGGCAGCTGCACGGAAATCCCTTCATTATCCTGTGTCCAGTTCAGCTTTCCTTCCATTCCGAGCAGCTCAATCGACTCCAGCAAGCCTTCATAAGGAATAAAGACCGTCTCTGAAACTACTGTATCAGCTGATGGATAGTGGTTGGCACAATAAACATAATCTCCTTTTTGCGTGAACGCTTGACTGCCTGTATAGTAAGGCGCGCAAATGCGAGTACCATAAATCGCTTCGCCGTTCACCTTCAGCCAAGCGCCAAGCTCCTTCATGCGCTGGATAGCTCCTTCGGGAAGCCTGCCATCAGGCTGCGGAGCCACATTTAACGCGAGATTGCCGCCCTTAGCTACAACCTCAAGCAAAATCTTCACGATTTGGCGCGTCGGTTTATATTTATCTTCATATCGGAAAGAGAAGGACGTCCCCATCGTAATGCAGCTCTCCCAAGGGATGTTCATCGCCTCGGTGGGAATGGTCTGCTCAGGGGTAACATAGTTTTCATACGGTCCGCCTACTGTGCGATCTGCCGAGAGCAGCCATGGCTGCTGCTCCCTTGCTTTCTCCACAATCTCGCTAAGGCGAATGTCCTGGCCGCTCCGCAGCGGCTTTACCCAGCCGGCATCAAGCCATAGCACATCTATTCGGCCATACTGCGTCAATAACTCCGTAATCTGCTCGTGGGTAAACGCGACAAACTTGTTCCACAGCTCTGAATGCTCCTGCGGGTCGTAAGTAGGTCCACGCCGCGTATTGGTAAGGCTGCGTTCCATATCCGGAGCCCAGTAATAAGACGTATGCCAATCTGCTTTCGAGAAATAAGCCGCGATAGACAATCCTTTCGCGCGGAACGCATCAAATACATGGCGGCAAATATCGGCATATTTATGCGTATGAAACGGTGTCTGTTCATCAGTGATGCGATAATTCGTCGTTTTTGTGTCCCACATGCAATATCCGTCATGATGCTTCGTCGTAAAAATGAGGTATTTGAAACCTCCCTCCTCCGCTAGATCTGCCCATACGTCTGGCTGAAAGCGAATCGGATTAAACGTCTTATTTAAATCAAAATATTGCTGTTTGAATGCTTCGCCATCCTTCTCCCAGTCAATGCCTTCGCGCGACCAATCCTGATCCTCGTCGCTTAGCGCCCAAGACTCTACAACTCCTAGCTGGGAATAAGGTCCCCAGTGCATCATAAGTGCGAGCTTCTGATCCTTAAACCATTCCAGTCGCTCAAGCGTAACTGGATTATCAGGTCGTATCCAATCACGCTCGCTGCTAAAATTATGCACACCTTCATGCAGCTCTTGCTCTTCTGTTTCTTCTAGCACGTTATCGCTGGTTAGCTCGCTCATCGCTGCAATGCCTCCTCCAATCGGTTATTAAGAATTGCCTAATGCTTTTTGATAAATTTCAATGTATTTGCCAAGCTGCAAGCCGTCAAAACCTTTCACATAAGCATCCCATTCCTTGCTAATGTCTTTGGAGCCCGTAATAAACTGTGCCATATTGGATTTTGTATAATCAATAATCGTTGTTTTGAGCTGAGCAGCGATTTCCGCATCATCTTGCGCAATGAATACGCCGTTTGGATACATTTCTTTGGAATGGAATGACTCATATTTTTTCGATTCCGTATTCAAACGTGTCCCATATCCACCATCTGCTAGCGGGTCCTGAATAGCCATCCAAGAGGAACGGTATGCATAGGTACGAAGTGAAGGCCCAATTTGCTCCCAGCCATCGTTATGCGTTTGCTTGCTCTCCCGTTGAATATAAGCATACTTAGCCTGCTTGCCATCAATATCTAATTCGCCGTCCTCTGCCTTGCGCCAGCCTTGACCTTCAGGGCCATTCTCTTGCAGCACAATCGCTTCCTCCGTGTACAAATAATCGGCTAGTCTGATCGCAGCGATCTGTTGATCTGCGGTCGCCTTATTCGTAATTGCAAATTGCGATTTGCTAATGCCCGCGAAGTTAAGTGTCTGCTGTACGCCACTTGGTCCTTTCAGCGGAGGCAGCGTCACATAATCCTTGTGCCTAGGCTGTGTTTCCGACATATTATAGCCATAGCTTATAAGCGCGGTTGTTACAGCTCCCATAATGTTATCCGGCTCGCGGTTCGCCAGCTGTTGAATCGCATCCGCATTTTGCGTGAAGGCTGCCGGGTCAATCAACCCTTCCTTGTACAGCTTGTTCAAATATTCAAGCCCTTGCTTCCATTCATCCTTGTTAGCAACAAAGTCGACTTTGCTATCTTTAACTGATAAGAAGGTACCGGCATTTTTCTCGGTATAATCATCTACTATAAACGCATTCATCAAGAAAGCGGACACGTTGCCAGCCCACATTTCATCGGACCCTGTAAGCGGAAGCTCATCATTCTTTCCGTTTCCGTTCGGATCTTGTTCCTTAAATGCCTTCATGACCTGATAGAATTCCTCCGTTGTTGTAGGCAGCTGGAGTCCAAGCTTGTCAAGCCATGCCTTATTGATCCAAAGCTTCAAAGCATTGTCGCAGTGGTAGCATTCATTAATTTGCGGCAGCGCATAGATGTTTCCATCTGGAGCTGTAATAGACGACTTCATATATGGAATATCTGCTAGAGCTTTTTTTATATTAGGAGCGTACTTATCGATTAATTCATTTAAAGGAAGGAATACGCCTTGCTTCCCATACTTCATTTGCTCTTCTCTTGTCAGATTAGCTTGCAAAATGACTTCCGGATAATCACCGCTCGCGAGCATCAGCTGTTTGCGGTCCTCAAGCGCATTACTTGGGACGAGATCCCATGCAATCTTAATGTTCGTTTTTTCTTCCAAAAACTTCGTGTACGTATTCGTCTCCATGTTCTCGATCGTAGGAAGCTGAGGAGCAAACATCTTAAGCGTCATCTGCTTATTCACAATGGGATACGTACCTACAGCTGTAAAAAGATCCTCTTGCACAGCATTTGTTTCTTTTTGCCCTGTTTCCTCTGTTTTTCCATTGCCGGATTTCCCCGTATCCTTGCTGCAAGCAGCTAGAATAACAACACAGCTAAGTACGACACACATTAAGATTGCACTGGATTTTTTCCATCCTTTTCTCATAAAACCGACTCCTCCTTGTGATATCCTAGTCACTCCTAGCAGCATGCTGTAACGTTCGTAACTGAATGATTGCCTCGGCCCCAAAGGCAACCCATCCCCCCTCCAAAAGAATTCCTCTTACTCATCCCTTCAAGGAACCAATCATGACGCCTTTCACAAAATATTTCTGAACAAAAGGATAGATGATGAGTACAGGTCCGCTAGCAACAACAATCAATGAATATTTCAATAAATCCTTTAGTCCCTGCTGAGCAAGCATCTGATTCGCATTGGAAATCATCGACGCGTCCACCGTATTTAGAATTAGAATATTACGCAATACGATTTGCAAGGGAAACAATTCCTGGGATCGCAGAAAAATGAGTGCATCGAAATATGCATTCCAATGTCCTACTGCATACATCAGCATCATAACGGCCAAGATAGGCTTCGAGAGCGGCAGTACGATGCTGAAAATAAACCGAATGTCGCTGCAGCCATCGAGGTCCGCCGCCTCGGACAGCTCCTCAGGAATACTGGTCTGGAAGAAGGTTCGTGCTATGATGACTTGGAATACGGCAAGAGCTCCCGGCAAAATCATAGCCCATCTTGTATCCAGCAGATGCAATTGTTTGACAACCAAATAATACGGAATCAACCCGCCCTCAAACATCATCGTGATAACAAGAAGAACCATGTAAAAATTTCTTCCATAAAACGTTTTCCTCGCTAACGGATAAGCAAGCATGACCGTCAGAATAACATTAATGATCGTTCCGACTACCGTATAGAACAATGAATTCATAAATCCAGTGCCGATCTGCGGATTGTTGAATACCGCCTTGTAGCCATCGAGCGTGAAATGGACCGGGAACAGCCATACCTTGCCGGAGACGACAGCCTGCGGCGAACTAAAAGAAGAGCTTAAAATATAGAGAAGCGGCAGAAGCACCACTAATAGAACCACAGTCAGAAAAGCATAAATGAATGCCATGAATAAACGATCTCCGTTTGATTCTCGAATGGTAACGTTTTTTTTCATAAAGTCTCCCTTCTGCCTCAATTACCACAGACTATTATTTGAAATTTTTCTAGCGATATAGTTGACGACAATCAGCAATGTTAAATTAATAACGGAGTTGAAAACTCCGATCGCTGCTGAGAAGCTGAAGCTCGAACCCAGCAAGCCCACTTTATACACATAAGTAGAAATGACTTCTGAGGTCGCTAGGTTAAGCGGATTTTGCATCAAATAAATTTTCTCAAAACCTAGCTTCATCAGATTGCCTAAATTAAGAATAAGAAGAATGACAGATACCGGAATCAAACTAGGGATATCGACATTAATAATTTTTTGTATTCTCGATGCCCCATCAACCCTTGCCGCTTCATACAGCTCAGGATTGACGCCAGCTAATGCCGCAATATAGATAATGGCCCCGTAACCGGTATGCTGCCACACATCCGACCAGACATAGATGGATTTGAATAATGAAGGAATACCCATAAAGTTTGTGTTTTCCACGCCAAGCATTTGGAACAATTTGCTGACGATCCCCACGTTTGGGGTCAAGTTGACAATTAAGATCGATACCATAATGACCGTTGATATAAAGTAAGGTGCATAAGAAACCAGCTGTACACTTTTCTTGAATAGTCCATTGCGCACTTCATTAAGCGCAAGCGCAAGGATGATTGGGGCTGGAAAGCCGACTAACAAGCCATAGAAGCTAATGCCAAGCGTATTTTTCATATAGAGCCAAAAATTTGGAGATTCGAAAAACTGCTTGAAATATTTTAGCCCGATCCACTCGCTTCCAAAGATGCCCTTAATGACGTTGTAATCTTTGAACGCGATCACGATGCCCGCCATGGGGACATATTTGAATATGATGAGATAAGCAATCGGCAATAAAATGACGAAATACAATTGCCAGTGGCGAGCCATTTTGCGTAGAGGCCCATACCTTCTTGCTGGGTGTGCAAAGGCCTGCGGAACGGAATGCCATTCATGATTAAGTTTGGACAAGGGCTAGCCTCCTTTAACATTCTCATTTTTGGTTGCGCTTTCATGTGATCATTTTATAAGCTTCCCTCACCATGCAACAAGATACATTAATTGCTCGCTTAACCTTTTTCGCATCGCTGCTCCATAAGAAACGGCAGCACCTTATACTATCGGTGCTGCCGTCCCTATAGCATCCATTTTTCGATAAAAGAACTAACATAATTCTTGCGCTTAACGATTTTCAACTCCATGTATATTCAGCCATTTTGCTGCTTCAGCGTCTCTGAACGGTATTCGCCTGGCGAGCATCCAACCACTTTCTTGAACACTCTCGTAAACGAAATCGCACTTGTGTAACCAACCTCTTCTGCAATATCCTGAACCGTCCTCCGTGTCTCTTTCAATAGCCGCTTCGCTTCATTCAGCCGAATATCAATTAAGAAATCAATGAACTTCTGGCCTGTTGTTTCTTTGAACAGCTTGCTCACATATTTGGCATTCATATCATATTTCTCGCTTAAATATTCAAGCGACATATTCGGATTTACATATTCCTCTTCAATAACTCTCCGCATTTCCTGAATAATGCCGGCATGCTGACCGCTGTAACGCATATCTGCAAACGTATGCTCAAGCTCGGTCATTTTACCGATGATCGCCTCGTGCATATTTTCCAGAGAATGGCAGTTATCCAATTTCCCCGTTAGAACCGGCAGTGCTTCGCTTTCCCATACAAGATTAAATTCCTTGCCGAGACCTGACAGCTCGCGTCCCAAACTATAGAGCAAGTAATTAATAACATTCATAATCTCGTCCTTAGTGAGCAAGCCTTGCTTCATCTGGCTGAACAAATCGTCTAATTCTGCTCTCCAACTCGCTTCTGATTTGCGGAAGGCATAAACAGCAGATCTAATCATTCCAAGATAAGCGTATACTTCAACTTGGCCTTGACTCATCATATCCTCGCGTGTAATAAGGCGATTTTCGCCAAGCACCATTTTGTAATTAAGTGCTTCCAAAGCCTGTTGAAACGACTTTGCGATTTCAGAATGCTGCAAGGCTGGATCACCGATTCCTATACTAATCGTGAACTTCATATTTTGTTCAATCCAAGCCCGAATGCTGTCACAAAGCTGAACTAACATTGCAGCAGGAGCATTCCCGCTCTCAAATAAAATAACACTGAGACGAGAAGAGGCTGTCCATTCTGCCCAGCACGCGTATCCGAAGCGTGACGATTGCTCATAAGTAATGCTTCGCAGAGCGAATTTCAACAAATTTTGATCGTTTCGCGAATAACTGCTGCAAAACTCTCCGTACTTATCCAGTTCCATGACAATAAGCGTATGGCGATCCGCAGGCGCGGGAAGCTGCAGCCGCTGCGCTTCGCGCTGCCATTCCAGAGGCGTCAGCTCCGCTCCAGCTTCAATAAGCTGATGGAATAGATTACGTGTCCGTAAATGAAGATCTTCCTTATATTGCTGCTGATATTGCTTTGCCTGCTCCGTTAAATTATCAAGAGCGGATTCGATAAAGACAAACTCGTTAATCCTGCCAGATCCGGTGTTTTTACCACTTTCCGCCAGTGCTAATTTATATCCACTAAAGCGTGACACAATCTGCTCTACCGGCTTCGCATTTCGCCTTGATATATAAATCATCCATACGAGACCTGCAAAGATCATCAGGAGCCCGATCACAAACCATACATTATAGAGCAACGATACCGTTTGAATAAACGTACCTTGCACAAAACCGCTTATATAAGACCAATTCGAATAACTCGATTTATAATTTGCATAAACGCGCATAGAATCTACAGGTTCTGCCTCATTAAGCAATTCATTGCCCGCTCCGTCTTTGATGCGAATGAGGCTGACTTCCGAATTGTAAAGTTCATGAACTAAACGCTCCAAAGAATCCGTTGCGACATTCACAACGATCATACCTTTTTCACCCGTCATGAATGGAGCACCTCTCACGAGGCTGACAACATCTTTGCTCTCCAATAACGTAAATTGCTTAAATGACCGCTTATCCGTCCATTTCTGAGAGATCGTATTGCGATATTGCTCAATAAAAGCTTTGTCTGGATAGGTGTCGATATGTCCGCCCGTCGCATTACTTAGCACAACCTGATCTTCATAGCGAACCAGATAGACAGAATCAATGAGTGGATAATAAGAAATCATATCGTTCATTTTCATGACGGCGCTAATGTTAATATAAGGGTCACCATTCTCGTTGCTGTTGAAAAAATCGATAAGTGACTTGTTGTTAATCGATTCCTTCATCACCATGTTATCTATCGCTCGCAAGGACGTGTCGATTAACCTCATCGCTTGCAAAGACAACATACTGTTAGCATTAATAGCTTCTTTCCGACCCTGCTCACTAATTAATTGAAAAAACACAAAAAAAGTGAAGGTAACTACGATAATAAATATCGGCATATAGGAAAGAAGCAGCCGATTAAACCACGATTTGCTCATCATTAGCCCTCACCCTTTTCTCTTATGATTAGCGCCGTTTTCTTGTTTATGAACAGCCGCCCTTTACCTAGTTTCAAAGCCATGTAACGAACACATTAACTTTCTCTGCAAAAGCACACTGTAATTATTTCCCGGGTGATGTAAACCAAAGAAACCCCGATACCGTTTCCGTATCGAGGCATGGCAGCCTCTTCAGGAGCAATGCCCTCTTCTCATGTGCAAGCCGTGCGAGTTTGGTTTTATTTATCTTAGGCGGTTGCGCTGGTAAGATCAATAAACCGTTTTCAACTTCCTGCATTATTTTCGCCAAAACTGCCGCTTGCCAACACCATTAACGCTGCTTTCTTTACAATCGGTCATAGGATTAAAAAGCACCATATCCCAAAGCACGCAGCCGGCTTTAGATATAGTGCACGCTTATTGTATTGTTCGTGCGACAAGGATTTCATCTATGCAATCGGGCAGGCAAGTCCGACCGATTACTCCATTTAGTATGGTGGATTATACCCCATTTGCCAATGCTCTATTTTGACTAAATGTTGCGGTTCTGTCGGATGACAAGAATCTCTACCGATAAATGACAAGAATATGTACCGATAAATGTTATTGAACAACTGTTGTCCTCTCTTATAATAAATATTACAAAGAGATTGATCTTCAACAATGAAGATCAATCTCTTTTCGTTTTAAACTCTTTTTGACTTTTTCTTGCATAAATCAGTGACATCTCAGTCGAATCATCTCGAAGGAGTTCAATCGACTATAATACGTTTAGCAGATAGAGACTAAACAGTTTCCCATAGTTCCATCTTTGTTATTTATATAATCTGTTCCGTTCTCACAATTACTTTTTCTTTCCCATTCTACTTCGTATTCATTATTAATGTGTTTTATCGAGGAATACATTCTTGGCCTTATTCGGCAATCGGTACATGTTCTTGACAACGCACATTGCCAAGAATATGTACCGATAAGACAAAAAAACCGCGATTTATGCGGTAATTAATCGGCTCATATTCTTGTCATCCGACTTTGGTGTCAGCGATTCATCAGGAACCAATTCCCTGTTTTGCTGACGTCATTCTAAAACTATTAGTTCATTTTATCCTTACTATTAAGTAAAATATAAATAGCTCTAAGATAACCAACTGTGCAAATGAATCCAATTGTAACGACCACTGTTAGAATTTCCATACAGATCCCTCCATTGTTTATTATTTCAATTTATTTGCATGTATCGCATCAAAATGCGGAAATTATATGAATATATAAAAGAGATAATACTGTCCGTATATCATTTTTATAACATACGAACAGTCAAGAGAATGTAACAACACTTTACACTTAATAATTTTTCTTAAAAATTGATAATTGATTGAGGTTTATAAATAGCACCATTAACATAAACATCAACTTGATCTTTTACTTCTACAGAAAAAATTGCCCCCGCTGTCAACCAACTTGTTTTGGCTTCGATATACGGCCGATCTACAATAAAATTATACGAATTAGTGACTTCAGCTGAAGTCCAGGTTCCTGTTGTCCCTGTGTGGACAAAAAATGGGGGCCATCCTACAGTGACTAAAACCCCATCAAATGTTGTAGTTTGATGAAAGATCATTTTATTCGGTGTACACTGTGGGGTACACCCTAACCACTTTCCGGTCTGTGAACCAGCTTCAACAGATCTATGTTCTACTGAAAATGGAAAACCTACTGTCGACCACACACATGAATCTGCTTTAGTAGTACTAATAGCATTATTATTACTACCATAACCCGTAACAGTCTTTTCACCTGCACAATATGTGGCTGCTCGAAGTTGTGCATTATTAGGATTAATGACAGCCTTTTCACTTTCAATAAATGTTGTCAAGGCTTCCATCGCATCTTCCTTGTTACTTTCTCCCCCTCGACGTAGTACCCTTTTAAACCATTATTCACAGTTTCAACGACCTGGTAATCCGCTAGCTTGCCTTTAACTGTTACCGATTTCACACCATTATCTGCGTATACTTGACTTGAAAATACAGAAATCAGTAAAATCGATAACAACAATACAGTTAACCTTTTTTTCATTTGAACCTCTCCTCTTATATGTAAAAGTGTTGTTACTAAATATAGTTAATTCCATACTTCATAGCTATATAAGTTGCTAGATAACTTACCTGACTATTGGGGTCAGATCCAGCCTTTATGAATGTGTTATATAATGTTGCTTTCTTAACTTTTTCGCGAATAGCTTCATAATCAAAAAAGATCTTATTTTCTTCCAGCAGCTCAGCAATCATAAAAAGAATTTCGATGTTATACGACTTATTAAATACCTCTTCCGAGGATTCAACCGTTGTCTTTAAATACTCAATCGATTCCTTAACGCTAGTATCAAGATTGACATGTTCATTTAGCAGCAATGTATAATAATGCTTCATAACAATGGTTTCTCTAGTGTCTTTACTACTTATCTCAAGGTTATTGTTTGTATTGAGAGATGTGATTATCATATCTATTTTTTCATTCGGTAGTCTATGATTCAACAAATCAAATGCCTTGAGAATAAATACAATTCCAGAGTAATCACTCATTAAGACAAACTTGTCTAGATCAATATACAGTGAATCCAGCATACTATCTATTCCTGTAATTATTTGGCCACCCAGAGCTAGATAATAATATTTTTCGATAGCACTCAGTTTGCTAAAATCAATCTCTTGCAGAAAGGTGGAGTAGTTTTGTCGCTGATTTGAGGTTAAACTTATTATTTTGTCAGTATAATAGGTCGTAAACAGCAAGGAAGGCTTTTTATTATAAAACAAATACAAATGACCTAGCTTATAATTGTTGATATTTTTTTCTATCAGTTCACTGTTCTTTATTTCAATATTTTCATAATTGTAAAATTTGATTGCGATATATGTAGGTAGGATATTTTCCGCACTATTTGGATCAATACTAAACCACCCAGTATCCTTTGATTGCAAAGCATCTACTTTTACTTTCAAAGGATAAAGAGAGAGGCCGGAACCTGGGTAAAGTTCTATCAGCTCAATCACAGGGTCTAAAAACAGCATATTAAAATCATTTTGATCCACTAACTCTTGAACAATAAATGTTATTTTTTCTTCAATTTCATTTTGATACTGTGAGATGTCAATATTTCGCAAATTACACATTTTAATAATTAGCATCAAATCACTAGCAGTACTTAAATCGAAAACTCTAATATTACTGAGACTAGCAACTAACCACTCCTCGGAAGCTGGATCATCAAGATTTTCACCTAGTAGTGAAAGAATATAAGTGGCCATATACGACGAATAAGTTAATATCTTATCATCATTAGCTGGATTTCCTGACTTATCGATCTTTGATAGAGAATAATATCCACTATCTTCAATTTTAGGTTTTTCAATACTTCCGATGATTTCATCTTTAATTTCAGGAGTCAAAAGTACTTCCTTATAAAACATCGAAGTGAAATAGTATAGTGGACTTAACTCATCCGCTTGACCCTCACGAAACAGAATTCTCTTAGAATCATCTGTAATATACTTAAAGATAGATTTGGAATCCTCTGTTGTTAGAGTTTTTTTGAGTTCCTCTTTCATCAACATTAAATAATATAAATAATATACATCGTAAGGCGTACTCAATTCCTGAGTCAGTGCAGGATATCCACCATCTTTATTTTGCGAGTTATGTAGAAAGTTTATGGTGTAATCTTTAGGCATGGTCTCGGTATAAGTATCAATATTTGGACTATGCGAACAAGACCACATAAATGCTATGATTAAAGGAAAACATATACATCTTAACAATACAACCTTGTATCTTCTCATTTTTCTCCTCCAAAAACCTTTAAAAATTTTCCTCATTAACTCTTTTTTAGAAATAATTGGAGCGCTTGTTGATATAAATAGATTACTTATTTGTAATTTAAGAATACCATATAATTACATAATATGTATCTTTTTTTGAAAATTTCCTTTTTTCATTTATTTTAATCCGTTCAGCTGGTCTGTCTCATATTGAGAATCCGACTGCAAATCTCTTAATTTCTCTATAAGAGCGCCTGTAATCCCAAAATGGGATTGGTATTCTTCTTTATCTAGCCGTTAAAGGCCGATTCATTCTAAAAATGTTTGAATGATTTCTTTATGACCTCGTAAAATGTAGTGTAAGGCCGGACTGCCATCATGTAAGATTTGTATTACAGGCCATAGCGAAAAGGAGGCCTACATTATAGTAGGCCTCTCATCAAATTGAGGCGTTGTCGAGCCTTACAAACCCCATTTAACATAATCTATTAATATCTATCTTATAGTAGAACCAAAGTCATCCTCGAATCAGGATATTAGTACTAGATTGAAGCGGAAGATTAACAAATTCGTTTCCTGCTAGTGTTTCAATCTTGAGGATTTGAGTATGTAGATCAACTTATCGGATTCGACCTGACACTAAATTATTACGATTGTTGCGATGAAATGTTATAGTAATAAAATAATGATATTCAATTGCTATCGAGATGGTTTCTTGTAATGAATCAAGCATTTGTTCATCTAATTCCGGCATTTGAACATCGTCTTCAGCATTATATAATTGGGCATTTCTTTTTATGTTGAGGGATAAGAAATAGTGCCTATTTTCCCACTTCGGTTAATTGTTGTTCCTCCATCTGTCAGACTGCGAGCCCATACAACTGATGCGGTACCATACTTCCTACGGATCTCATCTATCGCTGATGTTAGTTGTCGCTCTTTCGTGTCGTCTTCAAACAGATCGAGCTGTGCTACATCATCAGGCGATAAATTAGTAGCCCTACATGAATGTTTCGAACAGGTCGTTTAATATCGTTCTAATAAAATAGTTCCTTACATACTACAAATATCTTTTTAGTAAAATTTGTTGGTGTTACAACTGTGTGGGATTTACTAAATCCCCCTCCTCCCACGTCATCTGAATAACCAATGGATAGAGTAATGGTCCGGCCATTCATTTTGACTTCACGTACGCGAATTGCAAGTGAAAGGGCCAAATGTCCATCAGCAAACGTGGCCGACCAAGACTTCGACATGCCCTGTTCATTGCAACTATAGCCCTCATTATGAACGATGAAACGATTAAACGGCAGCACGAAGTGAATATAAAGACGAAAAGCATGAAGCCAATGCGCTCAGTGATGAAGCTTTGTGGCAAGCTGGCTCGCATTCTGGTTGCCATAGCTCGCAGGGGTGAAGCTTACGAACCGAATCGAAATCTTCCTATGAAACAAATTGCTTACTGGCTTTACGCTCCGCACAAAAACTGGCTTATTCGCAGGATTTCAAGATTGCACGGAGTACCGGATTGCATTAAACAAACGGTGTCCAAAGAAAATAAAGTATTAGACTGAAAAATAAAGTTCTAGATTCGGTTAATTCGAGTAGTTTTTTCCGCGCTGTAAAGCGCTTATACAGAACTTGTCACACTTACCCTTTAGAAGAATGCCTAGCAGAACAAAGGTCCTTATCGGCAATCGGTATACATTCTTGGACTTATTCGGCATTCGGTACATATTCTTGACATTGTACATTGCCAAGAATATGTACCGATAAAACAAAAAAACCGCGATTTACGCGGTAATTAATCGGCTCATATTCTTGTCATCCGACAGGTTCAAAATAGTGCTCAAAACAAAATAACGCTTGGGATTAAACTCCCAAGCGTTACATTACTTTTTTTATAACTTTATTTTACTGAAATTTTTTCAAGTGGCTGTGCATTTCCATAAACCGGGCGATTGCGGTCTACCGGCTGTGCCCATTTCACGGCATTCGTAATGACGCGTTGAATGTCTTTGTTATGGTACGTCGGATAGGTTTCATGTCCCGGTCTAAAGTAAAATACTTTGCCGTTTCCACGTGTAAACGTACAGCCGCTGCGGAACACTTCTCCACCTTCAAACCAGCTTGTAAAAATAAGCTCGTCTGGAGCAGGAATATCAAAATGCTCGCCGTACATTTCTTCTTTTTCCAGCTCGATATACTCCCCAAGGCCTGCAGCAATCGGATGGCTTGGCGCTACAACCCAAAGGCGTTCCTTCTCATCCGCTTCACGCCATTTCAAGTCACAGCTTGTACCCATCAATGCTTTAAAGATTTTGGAGAAATGACCGGAGTGAAGAACAATCAAGCCCATTCCGTCCAGCACGCGCTGTTGTACTTTTTGAACGATTTCGTCCTTTACGTCTCCATGCGCAAGATGTCCCCACCATATGAGTACATCTGTATTGTTTAATACCTCATCCGTTAATCCATGCTCTGGCTCATCTAGTGTAGCCGTTCCCGCATCGTAGCCAGCTTCAGTTAGAAAAGCTGCAATTGCACCGTGAATACCTTGAGGATAAATTCCAGCAACAACCGGATTTAATTGCTCATGACGATTTTCATTCCATACCGTTACCTTTGCCATTATATGAACACTCCTTATTCATTCAGTTAATCTTAGTATAAAAAATTTGCCCCATTAAGGTAATACTTAAACATGCTGATTTTATATTCAAAAGTGTCTTCCTTTTTCAAATGAGCTGAAAATACAGCTAATAATGACGCGTTTATTGATTCAACATTTCCAAAAGTGGTATACTTCAAAATGGAGGTCATGCATATGCCTATAATAAAAACCGCCATTGATACGCATTCCGAAGCGATCAACGAAGAAGTCATTTATCAAAATCCGCTATTGTTTCTTAAAATTTGGGAGATTTACTCCGAAGCTGACTATTTCAGCACGCTTGAGAAACATCCATGGCACTATCATAAAGAAGTAGAATTCCTCGCTATTATTGAAGGCCACTTAGGTGTGCAAAGCAAGCACGGCTATGCCGTCCTCGGACCAGGCGATGTTATGGTGCTAGGCGCCTCTCAGCCGCATCGCTCCCACAAGCCACTTTCGGAAGTACAGCACTATGTTGTATTTCAGATAGATTTGGGCAAACATTTTGACCAGAGTACGATGCCTTATTTGAATTGCTTCTCCGAGCTGACAGAGCCGCTCGATAAGCTTAATTATATTTTTGACATGAACGAAATAGCCAAGCAAGAAACCCATGCATTCATTTTGGAAATATTCAAAGAGTCGCAAACGAGGATGAGAGGCTACGAGATTGCTATCACCTCGATTATAAAACGATTGCTGCTTCTGCTGCTTAGAAGCGACAGCCGAAACCTGCTGAACGATACAGAGGAAATTGAACTAAATCGTTTACGACCCGTTCTCGATTATGTGGACACCCATTTAAGCAGTAAGCTGTCCGTAGAGGATGCTAGTTCTTTGCTTAATTTGAGCTACCACTATTTCATTAAATATTTCAAAAAAACGATGGGCGTCTCTTTCGTTGAATACGTCAACTATAAACGAATTAAACGATCCGAGCTGCTGCTGCTGACAAGTGAGCTAAGCATCATGGATGTCAGCTACGAGGTCGGCATTACGAACATGGCCCAGTTCTATAAGCTCTTTAAACGGCAAAATCAGTGCTCACCACGAGAATACAAGCTGCGCATGCGCAGCGAATCCAGAGTTGCGATGGAAGGCATGCAGTAAATTAAAATACAAAACGACCGCTCTCCCGTAAAAAAACGAGAAGCGGTCGCTGTATGTTTTATATTATGCTTTTCTTTGAGAAAACGGTAGGTGACATTTCCTCTCCTGCCAGCTTATTTCCCCGCGTGACATGTACCTCTTTATCGAGAATAACGTGATCAAGGCTAGAATCCTCATCAATCACACATTTCTGCATCACGATACTGTTTCGAACAACGGCCCCTTTACCGATCCGAACGCCTCGAAATAAGATACTGTTTTCCACAGTTCCCTCAATAATACAACCGTTAGCCACCTGTGAATTTTTAACGATGGCACTACTCGCGTATCTTGCAGGCGGTTCATCCTTGATTTTGGTGTAAATAACACCCGGCTCGTAAAATAGAGATTTCCATACCTCAGGATTCAACAGCTCTTTACTGTGCTTAAAATAATTTTGAACGGAATTAATGACGGCCAAGTATCCTTTATATTCGTAGCCATACACTTTTAACTCGTTCAGATTCCGAATAATGACATGCCGGACAAGGTCATAGTAGTTTTGATTTACGCTTTTTTTGACCAGATTAATAAGCAGCTCTTTCTTAATGATGATCATCCGCATATAGGCTTTGTTGCTTTCCTTGTTCTGGCGATTTTCTGTCATACGTACGACTCGCCCATCCCGAGCCAAGTCCAGCGTAATGAGGTTAGAGAAATCGTCACGATCAACGTCCATTTCCTTGTAGATGACAGTAATATCTGCATTTGTGCGCTTATGATTCTCTACAGCTTCCGTATAGTTGATATTGCAAATCATATGACTGCTTGAAACGATGACGTACTCCTCCGTGCTGCGGGCAAAATATTCGAGAGAACCGTAAAAATTTTGCAAATCGCCGTTAAAGCCGGGAACATTGCTATTGTTAGGGGGCAAAATAAACAATCCTCGGTATTTCCGATCCAAATCCCACTCTTTCCCTGAACCCAAATGGTCAATGATGGAACGGTAATTGTTATGAGCGAGTACTGCCACATTGTTAATTCCGGAATTCACCATATTCGATAATACAAAATCAATCAATCGATATCTGCCGCCGAAAGGTACCGTCGCAGTCGCTCTGGAGTAGGTCAGTTCATGCAGGAGCGGCTGGTTAATGCTGAGATTGATGACGCCTAGAACATTATTCATCGCATTCACTCCTATATCAATTGAGAAGAAATGACCATGTTTTCACCGATTAGAGTAATTTCAGCCGCATCACCCGCGCTGCCTACAATCGCGCCATCTTGAATGACAGTGCCTGAGCCGATGATTGCTTTATGAATCGTGACATTGTTCCCGATCTTTGCGTCCGGCATAATAACCGAGTCTTTGATAAGGCTGCCTTCACCAACATGAACACCGTAAAAGAGCACGGAATGATCCACTTCCCCAAAAACCATACATCCTTCGTTCACTAAGGAGCCTGTCACTTTGCCGGTAGATGCGATATGATGAGGAGGCTTGTTAGGGTTTTTAGCATAAATTCGCCACTTCGCGTCATGAAGCGTAAACGGCGGATTTTCAAGAAGAAGGTCCATATGTGCTTCCCACAGGCTTTCAACGGTTCCAACATCCTTCCAATAGCCGCTAAAACGATAGGCAAAAATAGAGTGGCTGCTGTAGAGCATCGATGGAATAATGTCTTTGCCAAAGTCATTGCTTGATCCAGGGTCCTGCGCATCTGCAATTAATTTCTTTTTTAATACATCCCAAGTAAAAATATATATGCCCATAGAGGCGAGATTATTTTTGGGCAGCTTCGGTTTTTCCTCAAATTCAATAATTCGGTCTTCATGATCCACATCCATAATACCGAATCGGCTTGCTTCATGTAATGGGACTTCAATTACGGCGATCGTAGCATCCGCTTTCCTTGCCTTGTGCTGCTCGAGCATGAGGGAGTAATCCATTTTGTATACGTGATCACCGGAAATAACTAAAACATATTCAGGATCATATTGTTCGAGATAATGAATATTTTGATAGATCGCATGCGCCGTCCCTTTATACCAGCTGCCGCCTCGTTGCTCCATAAATGGAGGAAGCACGGTAACTCCGCCATTTTTCCGATCCAAATCCCATGAGCTGCCTATTCCTATGTAAGAGTTCAGTACCATCGGTTGATACTGAGTCAGTACCCCAACCGTATGAATACCTGAGTTGCTGCAATTGCTTAACGTGAAATCGATGATCCGATATTTGCCGCCGAAAGGCACAGCTGGCTTTGCTAGCTTAGACGTGAGATGGCTTAATCTTTTTCCTTCACCGCCTGCAAGCAGCATCGCTACACATTCTTTTTTTTGCATTCGGCTCACTCCCCATCGTAAAAAAATTAGATACTCCAAAATGTTGTTTGAATTTTCTGATAATTATATACACACCTCCTCCTTACTATATGTATTCACAAATTTATTTAAAATGTAAGCGTATACAATGTTGTAAAAATTATATTACCTCCTCGTTAGAAGGAAGTCAACAGCAGTTAATTATTATTTTAAATGACTTATTTTTGCAATTTTTGCAGTTCTAAAGTGAAGATTGTATGCCCCTGTTTATGTTGTCAGATTCACTCGCAAGGCCACCTATTTTAGCGAAAATAGCTCTTCTTTTATTACGTATTTAGTAATGATTTGTCTATATCCCCAAAAAAACAGCGCGTTCCTTAGTTAAGGGCGCGCTGTTTATTGGGTAAGCTCAGCTTTTGAATAAATAAGATCAAGGATTAAAAAGGCCTTCAGGCAGCTTGGCTTCCCAGCTTCTTGCATTCAGCCCTAGTGCGTGGAGAACAACTGCCGCCGTATCTGTAATCATAAGCTCACCTTGAAGCGTGGCATTATGTTTAATTCCAGGACCAGTGCAGCCCCAGAAGATCGTTTTGTCCAGTGAGTGATCGCTGCCATGCTGATAAGCCTGCTCTCCGCCGCCCCCATGATCGGAAACGACAATAATCAAGCTGTCTTTCAGAAGCCCCGTTTCTTCAATAGCTTGTAATATGATTCCTGTACTTTCGTCCGTCTCTTCTATGGCAAGCAGCTGCTCAGGTGTATTGAATCCATGCTGGTGCCCCGCTCCATCGGGCAAGTCTAAGCCGATAAACATCAGCAACACATCGGGATTCCCCTTAATATATTCAGCAGCCGCAAGCGAAAGCTCACGGTCATTCATCGATACTTTATGCACATCGATCGTCGATTCGATAATGCCATCGTTAATTGGATTCCAGACGCTGTACGCCGCCATTTTGGCATCCGGCATGTTATCCCGAACGATTCGAAAAATCGAAGGATATTGCGATTGCTCGGGAAACGTATGTTCACTGGCGATATCATTCGTAAGACCATGTTTTTCAGGGCCTACTCCGTGAAGAAGCGATCCCCAGCATTGCGCACTAATCGTTGGTGAGACCGTTTGAGCGTCAAATGTGAACGTACCTGTACGAATTAATCGATCCAAATTAGGTGTATGCGCATCTTTCACGAAATTCCCTGCTCCATCCCAACCTATAATGAACACCCGTGCTATTTTCTCCATTCATCATTTCTCCTCTTCTATATGAATTAAGTGCTGCCCCAATCCGACTCATGATTTCCATGTTTATCATACTCACCTACCTTTACAAAGTCAACATAAAAACAACTAATAACAACTAAAAACACATTTTTAGTTTTTTATTTATTATTTTTTGAGTATTTTGTTGTTTTCTATTATAAGGACTTTGCTTCGGTTCACTTAAAAGCTGTTATACATATAATGGTGGATGCCAAGGAAATGGATGAAATAAAAGGAGGCTAATGATCAACATGACCGAAGAACAAAAGACGCCATTTGACTATAAGACGTATTGGGACAACAATTACTCCCAAGGCGGCACATCAGGCAGCGGTTCTTACGGTGTGCTGGCGGACTTTAAAGCGGAGGTAATTAATTCTTTTATAAGCGAACACGGGATTCAAAAGGTAATCGAATTCGGATGCGGGGATGGAAACCAAATATCGTTAATGAGCTATGAACAGTATTTAGGTTTGGACGTAGCCAATTCCTCCATCGATATTTGCGCGCAAAGATTTGCCGGTGATCGCTCCAAAAGCTTTCTCGCCTACAACCCTCGACACTTCGTTAACCATGGTTATCTAACATGCGAGCTCGTCGTTTGTTTAGACGTTCTTTACCATATTACGGATGACCATGATTTCAACAAAACATTGAACGACATTTTCTCATGCGAGGCGGAGCATGTCATTTTATATACGCGAATTACTAGCGCCGACGAGCCAAACTTCGTGCCGACGATTCGAGATCGGGATATTTTAAATCATTTGAAAGCCTATAGCAACTACAAAGTTGAGCGTATTATCGAACAAAAACATAAGCATTTATCATCTGCGAGCTTCATCATATTGCAAAGAGAAGAAACCTGAATTAAGCAATAACTAAATTTAATTTCAAAAAAAGAGTGTCCTACAAGTCAATAATACTAACTTTACGGACACTCCTTTTCTACTTCTAATTGATTTGAAGATTACCATGGCCAGAACAGCCTAAGATCAGAAATAATAACTACTTATTTTCAGCTGTTGATGTGGTGACATAAACCAAACAAGCGGTCCTTCTATAGGCCGCTTGTTTTTTGCTTTTTCTAAACCTTTGACATCCATTGTTATCGATCATGCCGTTCAAGCTCAAACGTTTGAATTAATTGCTCCATAACTTGATCAGGCGATCTGTCGGTCAACCATTTTTGACCAAACATTTGAATGATTTTAATGGCTGGAAAGTCTCCCCAGAATCCGACAAACTCCTCATTTAAGTATACCTTGTCGGACACATGGCGATTCATCTCGTTAATGCAGTCGGTCAGAATCAGCTTCGCTCTTTGATGATTGAGCCAGTCATTTAATAAACTGAACTTATGAAGAGCGATTTCTTCACTGCCGAAATCACACAGCACTCTCTCCCGAATGCGGATATCCCGTGATGAACTGCCGATTACGAATTCATAATAACCTGTCTCTGCGACCCATTTGTTATATTTCGTATTATAATAAGCAAGATCTCTCTCTTCGAGTAAGAAACAAACTTCCTGCTTCTCGCCAGGCTCAAGGGCGAGCTTAGTGAATGCCTTAAGCTCTTTTTCAGGACGAACCCAATCGCATTCCTCGTCATGAACATACAACTGCACCACTTCCTTGCCAAACACATCTCCTGTATTTTCGACACTGCAAGTGACAGTTATTTTACCCTCTTGCTGTATCGCCTTCAAATTTGAGTAAACGAAGGACGTATACGATAAGCCGTGCCCGAAAGAAAATTGCGGAACAATCTCCTTTTTGTCGTAATAACGATATCCAACGAACAAGCCCTCTCGGTAAAACAGCTTCCCATTTTCACCCCGCACACGCATATACGATGGATTATCGGACAGCTTAACAGGGAAAGTCTCAGATAATTTACCAGAAGGATTCACGTTCCCGAATAAAATGTCGGCTATCGCTTTGCCGCTGCCTTGTCCGGCAAGCCATGAATGAAGGACGCCAGGTACATGCTGCACCCACGGACGCATCGCAAGCGCTGATCCGCTGCTTGTGACGACTACGCATTTCGGTTGTACTGTGGAAACGGCTTCAATTAGCTTAATTTGATGCATAGGTAGATGAATACCTTCTAAATCATGCATTTCGGATTCTGCATATTCAGGTTGTCCCACAAACAGAATCGCTATATCCGCCTTCGCCGCAAGTTCGACGCTTTCTTCGATGAGGCGTTCATCCACGCTTTCGTCCGTAGGATAACCCTCTGCATAGGACAGTACAATTGAATCGCCTGCAATTCTACACATTTCCTCCCAAGGAATATCAACTCGGGAAGGTGTTACTTTAGCACTGCCAGCTCCTTGGATTCTCGGCTGCTTCGCGAACTTTCCTATGATAGCAACTGATGCTGTCTTCGCCGTGTTAATCGGAAGAATATCATTATCGTTTTTAAGCAGCACAATGCTCTCTGACGCCGCTTTCCTTGCCAATTCATGATAATCGATAGCTGCTTGTTCGTTTCTATTTATACCTGTTTCGGTCGTTTTTTGCACCAACTCGATGATTCGGCCGACAACCTTATCAAGTAGAGCTTCTTCAAGCTTGCCTGCCTGAACAGCTTCAACAATAGCTTTCCTATTGTAATGGGCAGGCCCAGGCATTTCTAAATCTAGGCCTGCCTTAAGACCGCGAATGCGATCATTGACAGCTGTCCAGTCGGACAAAACGACCCCTTCATATCCCCATTCTTCACGTAAAATATCGTTCAGCAAATGTTCGTTTTCGCTTGCATAGGAACCGTTAACCAGATTATAGGAACACATAATTGTCCACGGATTTGATTTTTTAACTATCCGCTCGAAAGCGCTCAAATAAATTTCGCGCAGTGTCCGCTCATCAACCTCCGAACTTGTTACCATCTTTTCATACTCTTGATTATTACAAGCAAAATGTTTAACCGACGCACCGACGCCTTGGCTTTGCAAGCCGTTTACGAAGGAGGCTCCAAGCTCCCCTGACAGGCATGGATCCTCTGAATAATATTCGAAGTTTCGTCCACCCAGAGGGGTTCGCTTCATGTTTATCCCAGGTCCAAGAAGCAACTGAACGCCCATCTGTCTCCCTTCCTTTCCAAGAGCGACTCCAACCTCATGCAGTAGCTCCACATTCCACGAAGATCCGATAGCCGAGCCTGTTGGATAACAAGTGGCTGGTAAATTTTCGCCTGTAATGCCTATTTCTTCGTCACTATTTGTTTTACGTATGCCATTCGTTCCATCGTACATATGGATAGACGGGATCCCCAGACGATCGATCTCCTTCGTCATCCACATGTTTAGACCGGCGCATAGATCAGCTTTTTCTTCCAGCGTCATTGCTCTCAATATCGTTTCTGTTGCTTGCTTCATCTTGTAATCCTCCTCTTTCCTATCTTGCCTATCCTTCTTGCCCTTCGGCTTCTTGCTGTTCCTTCTTTAGCTCCTGCATGTCGTAAACTTTAAAAAACGGAAACCAAACGACGAAAATAACAAACAAAACTAGGGCAAGCAATAAAAGTCCGTTTAAGCCAGACAATAAATACGTGGACAAGCCGATTGGCGTATACCACAGTTGAAACACTTTACTTGGGATGTCCACAAGGCCGAGATCCAGCACGATGTATACTATAATTGGCGTTATAATGCCGTTAATCCACATCGGCACCATCAATAACGGATTAAAAGCAATCGGCGCGCCATAAATGACAGGCTCATTAATATTGAACAGTGAAGGGACGATAGTCGCCTTGCCGATTGAACTCAATTTTTTCGACTTTGCAAATAGGAACCAAATAACAAGCGGCAATGTTGCGCCGAGACCGCCGACCCCTACCCAGCCGGAGAAAAAAGTTTCAAACGTATTGATGTTCACGGGCTCCATCCCTTGTGCAACCAAAGCAGCATTTTCCTCGATGGCAGGAATCCATATGGAATATAATATCGGAGTGATTACCCACGGGCTCACGCCAAAGGAATAGAGTACAACACCAACGAAATTAAACAAGACGAAGCCTGCCAAGCTTTGGCTAATTGTGTTAAGCGGCTCAAACAAGCTCACGATTAGAGCGAAAATATCGAAGTGCAGCTGATAAATAAGAAGCCAGCCACCAGTCAGAATCAAAGCGATAGGGACGAGAAAGTCAAACCAGTCCACAATAAATTCTGGCAGATTTGTATCTTTCTTGAACCAAGAGAAGCGGTTAAACGCATTCATGACAGCTGCTACTGAAATTCCCACTAAGAGTGCTGTGATCATCCCAGACGGTCCAAATCGCTCAAGCACAAACTTGACTGTTCCGTCATCTCCGAACGTAGGCTTAAGCAGCATGAGGAACAGCGACAAACCAGTCGCACCTGCAATCAGCTTAATTTTATGGCGTTCCTTCTTCTGCATGACCATGTAAGGTGTGAGAAAAGCGATAAAAATGCCGAGAAGCCCGAAGCTAAACGTTGTTATTGGCGTCAAATCAGGCATTCCCGGAATATAATCCTTCAAAATAGAAACAAGCGTAATCAGTGAACCGATGAAAATCATCGGCAGTGTGACCATAATCGCTTCTTGAATTGAATCCACCCATACATTTTTGGTAAATGCTTCGAGTCGAGGCGCGAATTTCTCGGTCATCCACTTCATCAATCGATCCATTTTCATTCCCCCTACATGTTATATTCTGCTCTGTTTGTGATTGCTTACTTAGTATAAAATCATTTGTTAGCGCTTTCTTGTTCTTATTTGCCGCATGATGGTCTGTTTTTTGTCGAATCGCTCTCGAAAGCCATAAAGTTGCATCTAAGTGTTTGAATTGCACAGCAAAAAACACCCCTCGATAGCTGGGGCGCTGGCTTTTAGAGCTTGTGACATGCTCAATATTGCTTTAACAACGTAATTAACCTAACCCCGTGAGGCGGAACTACGAATGTATGTTCATAGCTTTCCGCATCGGTTATAAGCTCCGTCTTCATTTCGGGACCGGTTTTGCCTTGCAAATAATTGAGTTCCTCCTTCGATGGGTATACAGGCGTTCCCATTCGAATCCATTCATCAAAAGCAGAGCCATGCTCTCGGTCAAGCTGATAGCTCGTCATTTTATAGCTGCTTTTCAAGCCTTGCAGCTTTATTAGAAATGCTTTGTCACCCTTTTCTTCAAAGATGGAGTATCGGCTTTTTTCCGTCAGACCTGACCAATCGCCGCTTGCGAATAGTTGATCCACATGCACATAATGGTACATTAAAATTTGCAGGCTCCCATCATTATGACTCGTTACGATATAACCATCCCCTCGAGTCACAATCTTCTCTCCCAGCTTGGCAAGCAGTTCAAATGCATAATAGCTAGGCTTCTTGAGGCCGTTTCTATTAATTAAACCGAAACCTCCATAGAAAATGGACGGTGGGACATGGCTTTCTTCAAAAACGTCAGTGAATGACCAGAAGGCAATCGAATTCATTGTGCCTAACGTCTGAAGAGCTTGATGGATGACAAACGATGCCATAAACATCGTATCATGCACCAAATTTCGGTCATAGAGGGAGAAGTTCCACTCCGTCATATGAAGCTCCATATGCGGGGCTTCATATGCGCCAATTTGCGATCTTAACTTATTCACGCTGTCGAGATAGAAGGATGGCGGCATAATCGTCGTCAACGTGTCAGCCTCGTCCTTCAGATTCGGATATTCGGAATAAACATGGAATGAGAAAAAATCAATGGGTACATTCCCAGCACGGCAATAAGACATAAAATCAGTCGCCCAACTTTCATTCCAAAGTGATCCATATCCAAGCGCAGGGCCGCCTACCTTCAGTTCAAGATTTATCGATTTGATCGAAAAGGCAGTTGATTTGTAAAATTCAAAATACTGCTCCTTCGTTCCCGCCCAGCAAACGCCAGCCAGATCAGGCTCGTTCCACACCTCAAAATACCACTTCTTTACTTCATCAATTCCGTAACGATTCAAACAATGGCGAACAAACTGACGGACAAGCGAATCCCACTTGTTCTGGATAGCTGGAGGAGCGATATTGCCCTTCCACAAAAAAATAGTTTCGCTTGAACGGCGCAGCAGCGTTGGCATGAAGCCCAATTCTACAAAAGGACGTATGCCCGATTGAAGTAAAAAGTCATATAGCTTATCAACATAGGCCCAATTATAGATTGGTTCGCCGTCATCCGTCTCGTTGTATATCATCATCTCGTCATTAAATACGCCATGGAAGCGTATATGAGTGAATGCTAGGTTTCGCTGCAATTCCAGAAATTGCTCCTGCCAATCCGCTCGCAGCCCTTCTATAGCTCTGCCGGCAGTAGTTATCCGATTCCAATGGGGCACGAATGGTTGGCCTGATTCATCCACGCGTACTTTAATGTCAACCTTGTTATAAACAACACTCTTCGCTACCAGTGCGTTCGTTCCTTCTTCATCCCGCTCCAAATAACGGTACAATGATTCCATCGCAAGAATAGTGTCGGTTTCATAATAATCACTGCTTGACGATTCCTCGTAAGTAATCGGCTTCCTCGCAGGCGAGGCAGGCATAGCTGAAGACACTGCTTCCCGAAACGCGCTTGGAGTACATTCGTACTTCTCTTTGAAATATTTATTGAACAGCTTCACATTAGCGAATCCGCAGTCATGCGCGATTTGCGTCATGCTTTTGCTGGACTCCGTCAATTCAATGACTGCTTTCTCCAAACGGACCAATGTTAAATACTTCTGGAATGGGATGCCGATTTTATCACTGAAGAAATGAGAGAAATAATGCAGGCTTAAATGCTCTTGATCGGCAATCGTTTGCAATGATATCTTCTGACTGTAATGGCGGTCCACGAACTGGAGCACGCGATTAAGCCGTTTATAGTCAAAAGCCTTTCCCTCCGAGAGTGTTGCTTCGATTAGGCCTGTTGAAAAATAACGCAGCAAATGACCAATCAACATATGGAGAAAACCCAATGAATAGTTGCGGCAGCCAGGAGCTTTCTTGCTTGCTTCCCATGCCATCTGCGCCAAGCAGCGGCGAATTTTATCATAATTTTCACGGTTTTCATCCGTCTGTTGCAAGGAATTGCATCCGATAAACGAGCCCTCATCCATCAATTCCGGGTTAAACTGCAATGTCAGCAGCACATTGTCCTGACTCGTTCGTTCGATTTTGTGTACAGACATGCTGCTGACAACGATGATATCGTCCTGCTGCAATAAATACTGATGTTGGTCCAAATAGATGGTGACAGAGCCCTGCAGCACATATATAATTTCAATTTCCTTATGCCAATGAAAATGAACATGTGCAACACTGTTGACGAACAGACGAATCGGGAGGTCATCTTGATGCTCGATAAACTCATAAAGGTAGCGCATAGGCAGGTCTCCTTTCCGATTTATATGATGTACCGAGTCTATCTTCTCATATTGCTCAAGTTTAATCTTCCTCAACCACTTCTATAAGCTAAAAACCAGACAATGACCAATACTTACAGAAAAAAATACTAACTCTCCCCATTTATTTTGATCCCATAACCGCTCCCCAGCTTGTGACCTGCAACCAAATAAGCTTTGGCGCTGCGCTGTAAACTAGTTTGCTCTTCATATTCGAATGGATTGTCTTTCAATTGGTTGAATATCCTTTGTTCTGCTTCCCTTGAGGCTGCATCAACATCATAAATGTAAAAGTGCTTTTGAAACTGTATGATATTGGAATCAACGCTTAATACTTCACTTAACTCCGGATAAAGCAGCCATGAATGACAAACATACACCGGTGATATTCCTCTAAAAAAAGCTCTTGCCAAAACAAATGACTTTTCTACACTTTGAGGGTCAAGAGGCTCTCCGGATGGAATATGTACATTGAGCACAATTTGATCTTTAACTACCTTTTGCCCGTTAATTACTACATCAGAATTCAGAGCGAGTGGCTGAAACTGTAATCTTCCCAATCGGAATAAGCGCAACTGAACATGCTCCTTCATCCAGTTGTATTCTTCAATTCCGTATTCACCGTAATCACGCAAACAGTTTTGGCTCCAAATCTGGATATCAGAGAAGGTATCGTAATAAACGACATCCTCAATCCCTCGAATTCGATACTCCTCATAGGCATCTACTGCAAATCTTATAAATAAATATAATAATAATTTTCGATAGCTCCCTGTTTGCTTTACAGTCTCAAAAAAAGAGTCTCGATCTAATTGAAAATGCTGTTTGTATGCCTTGTATTCCTCTTCCATCATACGGTAGGCAAACATATGCTGCTGAGCCGATTCATCAAGCCTGATACCTTCACAAAATTTTGTTATGTCCATCATATTTCGCCTCATTCCGTTCGGATATTTCATCGATTATCAACCCATTCAAATAAAACTGAGCCGCTTAGGATAAGCTTCGTTTTCCATAAATAAAAACAGCTTACTCCTGAAGAATATAGAAGTAAACTGCTTTTGGCTATCCAATTATTATTTTTAAAAATGAATCTTTCTATTTGACGTCTTTGTCATCCCAGCATTCCACGTCTTCCAAACCTTTGACGCTGCTCTTCACAAATTGCGGATCACGCCCTGCCTTCTTCTGCTGCATATAATTCCGCAGTACATCAAAGGCGATTCGTGATAAAAGAGTAATGGCGATGAGATTGACCACCACCATCAGTCCCATGAACAAATCTGCTAAATCCCAGACAAGCTGCACTTTGGCAACCGACCCGAAAATGACCATCGCCAGCACACAAATGCGGTATAGCCATAACCAGACCTTACTGGTGTTGAGAAACTCAATATTCGTTTCCCCATAATAATAATTGCCCATCAATGTGCTGAACGCGAACAGAAAAACCATGATCGCTAGGAAGCCCGATGCCCATGAACCCATGTGTACGCTCAGAGCTGCTTGCGTGAGTTCAATTCCACCTAGTCCCTGCTGTTCATACACGCCTGACAGCAAAATAATAAATGCTGTACTCGTACAAATGACTAAGGTGTCAAACAGAACACCAAGCGCTTGGATCAAGCCTTGCTTCGCTGGATGACTGGTCGTTGCAGTAGCTGCAGCATTGGGTGCACTGCCCATCCCTGCTTCGTTAGAAAATAAACCGCGTTTTACTCCATGCATAAGCGCTGCGCCAAGTGATCCTCCGGCTACTTGTTCTATTCCGAACGCATTTTTTACAATTAAAGCAAGCACTGCCGGCATATCTGTAATATTTATCACAACAATCGTAAGAGCAACCCCAATATACAAAACCGCCAGCACAACCACAATATATTCGGATAGCTTGGCGATCCGCTTAACACCGCCAATAATGATAACAGCAAATATCGCTGTCATAATCAATCCCACTGCCATTCGATTGGTGCCAAAAGAGTTCTCAAAAGCAATCGTAATCGTGTTCGACTGTACAGCATTAAATACGAGCCCGAAGGACAGCGTAATTAAGATCGCAAATAAGGCGCCCATCCACCGCTTCTTTAAACCCGCTTGCATATAATAAGCTGGGCCTCCGCGGAAGCTCTCTCCGTCCTTAATCTTGTAAACCTGAGCAAGCGTACTTTCTACGAAGCTTGAGGCTGAACCAATAATGGCGATGATCCACATCCAGAACACAGCCCCTGGTCCACCTAACGCGATCGCGATAGCGATTCCGGTAATATTCCCTGTTCCTACACGAGCTGCCATACTAATGCAAAACGCCTGAAATGGTGAAATGCTGCCGCGCGGACCGCTTGTGGACTCAAACAGCAGACGGAACATTTCCTTTAACATACGCAATTGCAGTACATTTGACCGCAGGGTGAAGTAAAGGCCTATTGCAATAAGCATAACAATCAACAGCTTTGACCATAAAAAATCATTCACAATACCAATTAAATCTTGAATCATTTGCTCCATTTGTTTCCCTCTCGATGTCGTTCTTAGAATCCATTCATAGTTATACTTCCCAAGGCAAGGAATTAATAACAATGTAATTTCATCTATTGATGTGATTGCTCGAATACTCATTTGTGTAGGAATATGTAATCTTTTGCTACCATCAATCTAATATTCGGAACAAACTATGATAGCACAAACGTTATGTTTTTCAAAATACACATATTGGTTTCTGCTCATCCTGTTGTTTATTTTCGATAAGAACAACTGTATAATTATTTTCTTTAAACTTTATATGAACAAATTCAAGGAGGCAAATCATGAGTGAAATTGCTAAAACGCCACAACCGCCTTATTATGCTGTCATATTTACATCAGAACGAACAGCAATTGAGAACCAATACAAAGAAATGGCGGATGAAATGGTGAAGCTTGCTTCCGTTCAACCGGGTTATCTTGGTGTAGAAAGTGCGAGAGAAGGGCTAGGCATTACCGTGTCTTATTGGGAATCCCTTGAAGCGATTCAAAAATGGAAACAAAATGAACGGCATTTGGTCGCACAACAACAAGGAATAGCGGAATGGTATAGCAGCTACAAAACAAGAGTTTGCAAGGTCGAACGGGATTATGGTTTCGAAAAAAACTAAACAAATAAGCATGGCACCGCATCATAAAATACTTCGTACGACTACGCAAAAAAGCTGACTTCGGGTTATCCCCAAATCAGCTTTTTCGGCAATCGACTACGTAGAACTCGGGGGTGATGATGTTCCCGAAGAATGATGAAGATATGCGATTGCTTCCGTTCGGCTGGAGACCTTCAGTTTTTTGTAAATCGCACTCAAATAATTTTTTACTGTACCCGTCGTTAAAAACAATTCAGAAGCGATAGCTTGATTCGACTTCCCTTGTTTCAACTGCATTACAATATTTCGTTCCTGTGCGGACAAACCATTCAGCATGTCATCAGTCTGCTCGATTGAATAAGGCTCGGAAATTTCATTGGGTGATCCTTGTTCATGCTGTTCTGGAAAGTTAAGAGCCTGTACAAGACGTTTCTGAATGCGACTGGGATAATTGATTCTCCCCTCTAAACAATCCTGAATCGTAGAGAGAAGCTTCTTAGTCTCAACCCCTTTAACTAAAAAGCCGTTAGCTCCATACCGTATCGCTTCCCATATGTATTCCTCATCCTCGAACGTTGTCAGAACGAGCACTTTGGTATCCGGAAACTCAGTTTTGATTCGTTTTGTTGCTTCCAAACCATCTAACTTCGGCATATGGATGTCCATTAAAACCAGCTCAGGGCGGTGCAATCGCACTTGCGCTATCGTTGCCAACCCATCACACGTTGTAGCTACAACTAAATATTCTTCCTCCATACTTAAAATAGCTGCCAAACCATCGCGAATTAAGGGCTGATCGTCTGCTATCACAATCGTTCTTTTAGACAATTTGCTCCCTCCGCTCTATCGTTTTCCTTTGAATAGGTATGCTTATGTCTAGTGCTACACCATCGGCAGCACGCTCGTTCAAAATCGTTAATTCTCCGCCAATTTCCTTTACTCTCTCATTCATCGCTTTCAAACCAAATCCATGAACAAATTGCGATGGAACTTTTCCATTATTGGATAAAATAAACCGGATCTGCCCATCACGATGAGTTAGCGAAAACTCAAAATGGGTACAGCAACCATGCCGAATACCATTAGTAAGGCCTTCTTGCAATGCCCGATAAATCGTTATCTCGACTATTGGCTGCAGTTTAGGCAATGCTGCATCAATCTCGAATTTAATTTCCACCTGAGTTTGTCTCATCGTTTCATCGATCAGCTTAATAAGCTCAGGTATAAAAGGTTGATCTAGAACATTTTCATGCAGCAGCTGCACCGAGCTTCGCACATCATCCAAACCATTGTGAATATATTCTTTCGTTCTATTGATCATATCTTTTGCAATCGCATAATTGTTTTTCTCAATCGCATGTGCTGCTGTTTGCAGGCCGGCTAACGCTGATGTCAACGTGTGTCCAACGGAATCATGAATGTCACGGGATATTCTAGTCCGTTCTTGTAATTGTGTTTTCTTTGCTAACTCAATGGATGCGATTCGCAGCTGCTCATTGTCTTTAGCCAGCTGATTCTTTTGCTGAAAAGCAATTTTTGCAAGGAGGCTTATCCCAAAAATTGCAAAGTAGTCGATGATACGAGGCAACATATAAGCTATTTCTTTAAAGGGCGGGAATTGGTGATAAACCAAAAGTCCTAGTACAAAACTGAGATAGCTCACCGTAGTAAAGATAATCGAAAGGTTTCTGCTGCGATAAAAGCTAAATTCTCCAACGAGAATTAAAATATAAATTTGTGCAAAAAAGCTTTCCGACCCTATCGATATGACAGAAGCCAAGGCTAATTGTATAGATAAACATAAGATGCCTGTCCATCCCTCGAGATTGATTTTCATGATGTAATTTCGAATGAGGACGATTGCTATATACGTACATACCAGCAATAAAAGTAAAGCAGATAGCTTGCTCGTATGAAACAATAAGCAAACCGTCGCTCCTATTACAATGATGAACAAGATGTGAGTCATTTTGTTATTTAATTGTACATCCATAGTAATGCCCCCGAGTGGGATGATAGATTTACCATTTATTTTATCATAAACATGACTTAAGTCATATGTTCGAGGTAAAAGCAGTCGAAAAATGACGAAAAAGCGATTTTCTAATGATCTTCTTCATCTAGAATAAGCCTTTCGTATTATCTATAATGAGAAAAGTTGGATAAACAATTAAGAGTGGCAATGTTTTTTTCTGCAGGTGAGAGTAAAAAAGTTCAAGGGAGACTTGTAGAAATGCTTTTGATCGTATGGAACGCAATCGGTTGTTTGCTTCTCATTTTAAGTGTGTTTTTCTCAATCCGCTTAATACTAGAAGGTAAGCATACACAGTGAAACTCTCCTATGAAGTGAAGAAACCGTCATATGAAGCGATATTTAATAATAATTACGATATAGAAAATGAAGATGTTAACGATTTTCTAATTCGAAGATTGAATTCTGTAATGCAAAGTTTTGCAACTCGTTATCGGCTGACACAGCGTGAATCAGAAATTCTCATCCTTTCCGTTGTGTATGGATTTACTAATCGCGAGATCTCCGAAAAATGCGTGATCAGTGAAAAGACGGTCAAAAATCATCTATCAAATCTAATGAACAAAATTGGCGCTCGATCCATGCGAAAACTATTTTCACTGCTGCTCTTCCATGCCTTATCCTCTTAAAAGCAATCCTCCTGCCATGCGGCAGCCATTTAACCAATCTACAACCAATAGCGAAAATGCAGATGCCCTAACAACATGAAAAACCTACCATAAAGGTAGGTTTCATGTTACTGGAACAAATGTAAAATAGCCTGTGGATTCTGATTAGCCTGAGCAAGCATAGCTTGTGCCGTTTGATTCAGAATACGCGATTTGGTTAAATCCATCATCTCTTTTGCCATATCAGCATCACGTATTCGTGATTCTGCTGCGGTTAAATTTTCGGCATAATTTCCTAAGTTGTTCGCTGTGTGTTCAAATCGATTTTGCAATGCTCCATAAATCGTTCTATAGTTTGTAACTCTTGCTATGGCATGATCTGCTTGAGCTAGCGATTCACTAGGTATGGCCGGCGGTAAAATAGACATATTGGCAATACCCAATCCTTCTAGCTTCACACTGAAAAGGGGAATAATCATCGTTTGATTTTCATTTGCCCCGATTTGAATATCAAGTCGAGGCGGAATATAGTCTACATCCTTTATGTCCGTAGTAACTGTTTCAATAATAGAATCAATTTGGCTTGTCGTTTTATTCGTTACGAGGTAAACATCTTTCTTAAAATTAAAATGATTTAGCACAATGCCAAATTCCAAAACAGCGCCATCATCAAGATCCGTCGTTTCCCATGATGGAGTAATAACATTGGGGCCAGAGTTTGACGATTGCAAAATATCGCTTCCCGTTGTTAATGAATTTGGCTTAACGTAGCTTCCGCCATTCAGGAATGAAAAATCGTAATTCACAAGATCGTTTGATAGTTCAAACACAGTCCCTGAACTCGGTATTTCCGTTTGATTAGCAGTAACGCCTGTGGGAACTCCGCTGGAGGATGAAATATTATATGATCCGTCGTATTCCGGCTTAAAACCAGCACTAAATTTAATTTGTTTATCATCTACACCGGAATGATTTCTAATTTTAAACTCTGCTTTAAAAGCCGACCCATCCGTCGACATAATTTTTTCGATTTCAATACCATCTTTTTCATAAACAGCTGTAATCGAGCTCGAAGTTATAGTCGAACTCGTTAAAGTAAAGTTATCAAGGGTATGAGAGATACCGTTTATTTCAACAGTTATGAACCGATCTTCAAATCCACCAAAATCAGGGTACTGTCCAGCTGTCGTTCCACTTGGTATAAGCTCAGTCTGAAAAAACACATTATTAATGGAAAGATGCTTAATATCAAGCTCTTTATATCTAGGATCGCTGACTAGTTCTCTTCCATAATAATAGGTACCTGTAGTTGTTGTCTCTGTATGGATATGTTCATTTTTTTCATAATTGTTATACCCCTCACGTCCATCAGGTGAAGTAATAGGTGTGACTGAAGCGCTAAAATTGTTAACGTTACCGATCGTTGTATTCGTATTCGAAGATTGAGCGGTTACGGGAACCTCAGTCATACCAATAGGAAAAAAGGATGTTGTCCGTTCATTAATTATAGTCGTTGGAGGAAACGGTCCCGATGTATTTACTTTAATCGTATGACTTGAACGGTCGGCTAATATTTGATAGTCATCTCGTCCCAAAAGATTAATGGTATTGAATTCCGTTTGGGTAGCAATTCTATTTATTTCTTCTTTAAGCTGTTGAATTTCTTGGTCAATTTTCTGTTTGTCTTCAAACGTATTCGTATCATTCATACCTTGAATAATCAATTCTCTTTGTCGTTGAATAATATCCGTTATTTCCTGATATCCGCTTTCAGCAGTCTGAATAAGTGATATACCATTTTGAACGTTTTTATGTGCTTGATCTAACCCTCTGATTTGAGCTCTCATCTTCTCTGAAATGGCTAGTCCTGCTGCATCATCAGCTGCACGATTAATGCGTAGACCCGAAGACAGCTTTTCCGATGCTTTAGACGTTTGGATATTATTTTTCTTTAAACTATTATGAGCGTTAATAGCAGATGGGTTATTATTAATTATCATTATGGCTTCTCCAGTTCGTTTATCAAGCGAAAGTTTAATTAGTTTACGGTTAAAACATAGTCTTTGGAACTACTTATATCTACAATTCTAGACCAATGTACCCAAAACCTCCCAAACATTAAAATAAATTTCCTTAGGTGCTCATTTTTTTATAAATAAGCAAAAAAAAAACGCTCGAAAATTCAAGCGTTTTACGATTATTTTATAGTGTACTTCAGCATATTTGCTCTCACGCGAAAACGAAAGCATCACTCCAATCAGTTCCTTCACTCATACGACTGCACAGGCTGGAGTCCCTCATGACTTACCGTATCTATAACAGCTTGAAAAAGATTGGGCGGGTACTCCGCAATGCGATGGCACAAGTACAAATACCATTCATGTCCATAAGTAAGATAAATCCTGATCGGATGTCCTGCTGCTTTCAGCTTGCTGCTCAAATCTGGACGAATGCCATACAGCATTTCAAACTCAGCATTAGAGCTTGATCCCACTCCTTGATTAAGAAGTTGTTCAATAATGGACTCATCATGGGTAGCGATCGATACACGATGTCCTTGGCGGAGCGCGCTCTCAACAAGTTCAACATAACGATTATTTAGCGCTGGAGAACGAGGTAACGAGTATTCACTGGATTCTTGATACGCGCCTTTGACGATGCGGATACGGCTAGGTGAGGATATAGCTGCCAAATCCTGCGGAGTTCTTTTCAAATGTGCCTGCAACGTAATGCCGACATTCGGATAAATAGAAGCAGCTCGCTCAAATATAGACAGTATTCTATCCGTCTTCGAGGACTCTTCCATACTAATGAATAGTTCAACGCCAGCTTTCTGCGCCTGCCCAGCTAAATTCATAAGATTCGAATAAGCAAGATCCGTATCCAGCGAGAGCCCGATATGTGATAGATCAAATGATACTCGTGCGGAGAGCTCATTTTGCCTTTCATGGATGAGCGTCATCATTTCTGTAACTGCTGCCTCACATTCAGCGACATCAGCTGTATTCTCGCCGATATACTCGAGTGATACCGCGTATCCTTTGGCGGAAAGCTCGCTTGCTGCTTCAACTCCATCTTGCCTTGCTTCACCGGTTACATACCGCGCAGCTGCACGTCGCAGCATTTGGTTAAGCTGTGGCGTTTGCTCCACATATGACTTTAGGTCAGGACGACGAGCGATAGATTTGAGCGCAGCTGTAAATTGTTTTTCTAAGCCTGATCTGTGATGCATAATGGTCCTACCACTCCTTCATTCAAATAAATCTAAGTTTACAAGCTAGACAGGAAGAGGTATTGTATAAAATTGCTCAATTTCAAATAGACAAAGCATATTTTTGCGGCGTTGCCCCAACGATTTTGACAAATGCTTTCGAAAAGTGACTCTGGTCATAAAAGCCCACTTCTGCTGCAATTTCGGATATTGGTCGCTGCTTGGTCAATTCCAGCTTTGCATGATTGATTCTCAGCAAAATCTGATAAGCGTGCGGAGGCAGATGACTCCATTTCTTAAATAGACGTACAAGATGAAATCTGCTGATACCCGCTTCATTCTCCAGCTGCTCCAACGTAACATTTTCGTCAAAATGTGCATGCAGATACTCTTTAATGAGTTTGACGTACTTTTGATCCTGTTTACGCTGTGATTCATGTTCAAGATCTTCCGTATTCTGACTAACGAGTGCTTGTACCAGCTCGATTAAAGCCGTTTCGATCTCAAGCGGAGTACCTTTGCTAATAAGTGCCTCCATCGTCCGGTTTATTTGCAATCGACAAGCATTATTTTTACCCTCTTCCAGCAAGTACGGGATATCAAGCTGGCCAAGCTCTGTATGATTAAGGCCTTTAAACCATTCGGGCTTGATGAAAAGCATCTTGTACTGCCACTCCATATCATCAAGAGGATGACAAGCATGCATCATTTTTGGCGGAAAACTAATGACTCTTCCCGCTTCAACCTGAAGAAGCGTTCCATCGCACCATGCGCTCGTTTCACCCTCATCTATAAGTCCAATCGAATATTCCTCATGAAAATGCTTTTGATAGGCAAGATCGCTCCTCATACATCGCTTTGCTTCCAAAAAAGGCAGCGAATCCTCGCGGTAAAAGGTCACAGTTGACATGCTTGTGTCCTCCTCTTAGGCTTTAACTTAACTATTCCACAAGCTTTAGTATATCATGATTCTAGTGATTCCATGGACAGCCATCTTCACAAAAAAACACGCCCGAATTGGCGTGTTCCATCTTTATGTCTTCTCCTCGAATACTTCCTTCGCAACTTGAATCGCCGACGCGGCTCGCGGCCATCCAGCGTAAAACGCGAGATGCGTCAACGCTTCGATCAACTCTACTTCGGTCAGACCGTTCTCATTTGCAAGGCGGAGATGATATGAAAGCTGTTCTGTAAGTCCTCCGGCGACTAGCGCTGATATCGTAAGGAGACTGCGTTCCCGAAGCGATAATTGTTCTCTTCTCCACACGTCCCCGAACAGTACTTCTTCCGAATAGCGCACGAAAGCAGGTGCAATATCCCCAAATGATTCTCGGGCAGTTGATTTGATTTTTCGATGCTTCATTATTATGCCTCCCCCTAGTTGTCTGGACGTTCGATCATTTGTGCTACGCCGTTACCGAATGTCCAGTCCTCGAATTCCGTATCGACCAGTACGACGAAAACGTCTTCTTTCCTCATGTTAAGCGTATTTGATAATCGTTCGGCTAACTTTGCGTAAAAGTTTTTTTTCTGCTCGGTGCTTCTTCCGGATTTGAGCGTAATTTGAATATAGAGCAGCCCGTTACTTCGCTCTATATTTAAGTAATTCCGGCTAAAATAAAACTCGCTTTCTTTGTGTGAATGGAAAACTTGAAAGTAATCATCTTCCGGCACGTTAAAATGCTGAATTAGTGCATTCATAATCGCCTGGCTTATGATGGGCAATTGCTCTTTCCCATATTGGTTTTCCATGTAACTTACTCTGATGAATGGCAATTTTATATCACTCCTTCAATGGGATAACTTAATTTTACTCCCCGCAAATTTATTTGTATAATTGAATAAAATGATATTTTAATTCAATTATACCGATGGAGATATGTGCTATGGACTTAAAGGAATTAATTACGTTTCGAACCATTATTCAAGAAGGAAACTTCACCAAAGCGGCCGCAAAATTGAATTACGCGCAGTCTACGATTACTAATCAAGTCCAGCGGCTGGAGAAGGAAATGGGCATCCAGCTATTTAAGCGAGGATGGGATGCAGAGTTAACCGCTTCTGGACAAATTTTTGCCGTCGAAATTGACAAGCTCATTCAACACTGGAACCAAGTAACTGAGCAAGCGAAAGCTTTGCAAAGAGAGGAGATTGGCTCCCTGCGCATCGGAGGGCTAGCATCGATATTCGAGCATGTGCTGCCCAGCTCTCTGCAGCAATTCCAGGAACTTAAACCAAAAGTAGCATGTCACTTTGTCAGTGGGAACACCGACTCCTTGTCACGAGCGGTACTCCAGAACCAACTGGACTTTGCCATATGCGGAGAGCCTACCGATTTTTCTTCATTTAGCTTTGAGCCACTATATAATGAGAGTATTTCCTTCATTGTAGCGAACAACCATCCCTTGGCTGAAAGAAACGGAATAATATCCTTTGAAGAACTACTTAACTATCAAATGATCGTTGGAGGAAATACCTGCTTGTATTATCTGCGGTTAGCTAAGCAATATTCCCATTACACCGAAACCCCTTTTTTATATACGGTGAATCAAATTTCGGCTATTCCTTCATTCGTTCAGAGAATACCTTCCGTTGGAGCCGTTCTAGATTCAACAGCGTTACCCACGAATGTTGTGAAAATTCACGTTGAACTGAAGGATTCAGCCATTCCAGTCGGTTTGCTGCAATTACGTAACACGGAGTATAATTCATCATCCAAAAATCTTTTCATGCAATATGTAAAAGAGAATTCCCCTCAAATGATAATATCTTAACTTGCATTACAATTAACAATTGGATAGTATGAAATAGCTAGCTTGTATTGCAAGTTAGCTATTTCTTAATTCGGTACCTTGTTGCGCAATATAGATAGAGGCTACGATTGGAGGAATGCTCGTGTTCACTCAAATGGTTAGAGGGGTGCTTGAGGGATGCCTTCTTGCAGTCATTGATGAAGAGGAAACGTACGGATATGAAATTATGGAGAAACTCGCTCTTAGTGGCTTCGTGTTCGCGAAGGAAGGGAGCATCTACCCACTCTTACTTCGTCTAGAGAAAGAAAATATTGTGGCAAGTACACTACGCCCCTCTGCTTCGGGACCTAACCGCAAATACTATCGCCTAACTCTTAAAGGAGAACAGCAGCTTCAATTATTCCGTGGAAATTGGTACGAACTAAGTAATGCGGTAAATAGTATTATTGAAAAGGGATGATGACTTATGTTGAACAAAAAAAATAAAACCCTCTTAAACGAAATGAGATTCTACATTCAGAGTAGTTTTGCCATACCGGATACCAAAGCTAGTGAGATCCTAAATGAACTCGAAGATCATTTATTAATGGCTCAGCGTGAGGGGAAATCGTTCGAACAAATCTTTGGCCAAGATCCTAAGTCCTATTGTAATGAGATCATCAAGGAACTCCCTAAATCATCGAAATGGGAACAAATAAAAACAATAGCACCCCTAGTTCCTTTGCTTCTTATTTGGCGTTTTCTAAACGGTTTCAGTGGACATCTAACCATTCCGCTATATGAGAATATCGTGTATTTAGCACTCTCACTAGCTTTGTCCTATGTTTTATTCACTATTCTTCGTGCTGGTTCTTTCTCCTCTAAGCGTATATCTTTCTGGATGATGTACGGACTAGGAACGATCATTTCGCTCGTATATGTTGGATTCTTTCTTGTGTCCGATCGTATACTACCTGCTGAACCACATCTCATTCTTCATGATGGCGCTGCTTATATTACCGCTACAGTCAGCCTTGTCATCATTCTCTATTCGTTGTTTGGTGCACTTCTGAAAAAGAAACGTTAACATCCACATCAAACAAAAGTGCTGCTTAGTTAGTTAGAAGGGTAGGTCATTATATGTTCCCAAGTATCTTTGAAACTATGTTATATCTATTATTAGGTTGTATTATTAATATTGTTGGTGTCTTAACTGGAAGATGGAGTAGTAAATTGGGTTATGCAAGTGAAATTACCGGAGCTATTTTAGCAATTGGATTTATCTTTTATCAACAGGGCTTTCCAGAAGGTTTCATTCATTTTGCGTTTGTTTCGGCTGGGTACTTATCAATGTCTCTTTTAATGACTGGTCAGGGAAAGTATAGCGAGTTAATGGAAGAAGTCATCCAACTAGAAGTCGAGGAAATAGGGATTATTCGAAATAATCAACGGATACTTGGGGAATTAGGAATTTCAATCCTTGTATTTGCTGGTGCCACCTTATTTTTGATATACGGACCGGAATATAGCCTATTAAAATATTTTATTGTATATGGGATGCTCATTGCAATTACCGAAATGATTAAACGTCTTGTGATATATTTTACAACTAGCCTCTATTTTTCTAAACAACAAGGCAACTTATATATCATGTCCCGCTTGAACTCAAGAAAATTTTCAATCAAAGATATACAGGAGATAACCATTGAATCAACGGTAGACCTGTTAAAGCTTCATCCCTATCTCACCCTATTCACATCAAATACCGACTTCACAACTAGCTTTAACAAAGTGCTGCGACTTCAATTACCAGGAGAAACTGTATACCTGACAATTAAAGAAACAGAAAAGTGGAGAACCGAATTGGGTTCAGAAATGAAATTTGAAAGTACTATTGAAAATGAGGTTTCCGTTCTCCCATTCTATCATAAACGGAATATCAAACGGCTCCTAGGCAAGTTCTATTTTGCGGTAACAGTAAAGGGGGTATCCGCTTATACTGGAATGATATTACTCTTATATACCTTTAGAACTCCTGCGTGGTTGATGGTTAGTATAGCGATTATTTATTGGTTATTTAATATATATATATCTGATCGTGTACTAAAGGTTGCCATGGATGCTAAGGTTGCAACCGATCCTAAAGTGATATCAGCAGCTGAAAAGGTATTTGCTAAAGCTGGTATTCCAAACGTGAAAGTTTATGAAACTGACTCCGCACAATACAACGGGCTAGCAACAGGTATGAATATTGGACGGTCAATGGTGACTTTAACAACCGCTACATTAAAATTGCCCATAGATGCTATTGAAGGTATATTAGCCCACGAAGCAGTTCATGTGAAGAAGAGAGATATCCTGTATGGGCAACTGTATAGAATTCTATTAATGTTAATTATGGTTGTTGCACTTTTAATTATCTTCAAACAAGTTTCTGATATTGAAGCTTTAGCTATTCCTTTATTTTTTTCAGTTTGGTTACTCATAATTCTATTTCCAGTATTTCAATCATTTTGTTCTCAATTGATGGAAGTAAGGGCAGATCATCTAGGCGCTTCATTTCTTGATGGAGGAACGATGCAAATGGCTAATAGCTTAGCGACTCTTGCTGCATCCCAAGATGAAGCGATGAAAAAAACTGCAGAGTATAGTATGAAGAAAAATGATCTGAAAGAAATAAAGTCCACTCTTGCAAGGTCACCTTGGTTCTTAAGGTTCATGGAATTCCAAATAATGGATCACCCGCCGATGTACTGGCGAGTAACTACATTAAGAGCTCATGGTCATAAATGGGGAAAAGAAATTCGTAGACGTTGGTGGATCGACCGATTTAAGGAGTCATTTACAAAGTGATCAATGTTCTACTGTGAGGAATATGCATACAATAAAAAACAAAAAAACAGCATTTCTGCTGTTTCGTTTCAAATCCTACTCCTTATTCAATAGCTTCTTTAGTGTGGCAATATCGTTAACCGATACTAATTGCTCAAGATTCTCAAATATCTTTTTCTCATCCCAGTCCCACCATTGAAGTTCCAACAACAGATTGATCATCTCATCACCGAAACGCTTCTTAATAACGTTTGTAGGATTTCCGCCAACAATTGTATAAGGTTCAACATTTTTTACAACAGTTGAATTCGAAGCAACAATCGCACCGTCACCTATTTTTACCACCGGCATAATCGTGACATGTTGTCCTAGCCATACATCATTGCCAATTAAAGTATCGCCTTTGAAAGGCAGCTGCTCTATCGTTGGAGTGACCTTTTCCCAACCTCCCCCAAAAATATTGAAGGGGTAGGTAGTTAAACCATCCATCCGATGATTAGCACCATTCATATCGTCATATTTACACTTTCTCTCTACTAGATTAAAACCCTGTTTTCCAACATATTTTTCAAACTGATATGAGACTTTGAGGGTCCGAACTTGATTAGAGAATCTTGAAATTCAGCCAGTTCCTCAATGGATGCGGTTTGCACCTTAATAAGATAATTATATTCTCCACTAATCCGAAATAAATCGGTTACTTCCATAGCATGTTCACAAAAGTCAGTAATCTCTTTGCAATGTTCTGTTTTTATTAAAATAAACGTGGTCGTGCCTCGATTCATTTCACGTAAATTAAAAACGGTATTGTATCCAGAGATAATGTTTTTTTCTTCCAACTTGATTATTCTTTCTTTAACGGATGGTTGTGACATCGATACCTCTTTGCTAATTTGAGAAATGGACAACCGTGCATTGTACTGAAGTAATGCCATAATTTTTTTATCAATGTCATCCATAGGATGTTCCATAGTAAGAGCCTCCTGATCATTAACATGAAATAAACCTTTTCATCTAAAATACCTTATATTTTATAACCATATTACTATAAAGTGCTTATCTTTTGCATGTCTCTCATCCTTTAATGCCTCTATAATTTACATATATTATTTAAGGAGAGATTAGAGATGAGCGTAAAAGGCATTTCACATGTAGCTATCCAAGCTAGAGATTATAAAGCAACGATTGCATTCTATATTGAGGTTTTAGGGTTCAAGTTAGGCCATCATTGGAGTTTACCCTTATTTCAAATTAAGGAAGCTTCCATGCTGGTTTCACCTGACCAAAGGACCTGTATTGAGATTTTTGATAACGATGCAGTCATTCCCGCTCAAGGGAAAAAAGCATTAACTGAAAATGATATCGCTCATGGAGCATTATTGCATTTCGCCTTTTATGTAGATAACGTAGATGAAATGTATCAAAAGGCACTCGCTCATGGGGCAAAACCTTTTGTAGCACCGGATTGCCTTTCTCTTGGCGAACCGCCTCTTCTTGTAAGAAACGCTGTTATTCATAGTCCAAATGGGGAAATCATCGAATTTATAGAAGCTGTTGATTTTGATATGTCCGCCAAACCACATGTAAATTAATGCTTTCAAAAACGCAATAATTTAAGTATAAAAAAACCACGTCCTTAGGACGTGGTTGATTACTAGGGATACAGCCCGATTTAGGTTGTCTGCTCATCTTGCACAAAATTTAACACCCGGTCATCCACCGCTGCGGATTCCCCTAGATCAGGCTGGTCACTAAGCGTGATTACAGGCTCAGTCAAGAAGCCATGCAGCTCAAAAAGAACAATCTCGTTGCGTCCCTTCCGCAGCAAAGGCCCTGGGATATAAAGCGCACGCTGAGGTCCAATCTCCCAGTACCGTCCCAGATTAAAGCCATTAATCCATGCTACGCCTTTATTCCAACCATCAAATCTTAAAAAAGTGTCCCCGATCTCTTCTACTTCAAAACAACCTTTGTAAAATGCCGGAGTTTCTACACGTAAATCATGATCCTTCGTTGTCTCGTAGCGGACTGACGTTAGAGAATCAGGACAAAGGGGAAGCGTCCGAATCGTCCAATTGTATAAAAATTGATTATCAAGGAGCACTCCTTCCGTAATCCCCTTCGGATCACGAAGTCGAGGACCGTAATTGATTCGCCCCATGTTCTCGACAAGAATATCGAGTCTTGCCCCATTTTCTGGAATGCTAATATCTAAGGGCTTAGGGTCCCAGCGCTCCACAACACCTAATAACTTGCCATCTAGAAATACTTGCGCTCGGTCACGAACCTCTTGAATATGCAGCTTCTGCCCAGATCGAGGTCCTTTTACCCATGTCGAATACAAAATAAAACCGTACGCCTGATCAAATTTCTCCATAGGCTGTATGAATGTCGATTTTACTGGCTCTGATAATTGGTCCAAATTATCAAGCAGTGTCGCGCTCTCTGACAGTGTCACTTTACCATATGGATATTTAGGAATCGGCTGCGGCATCTCACAACCTGGCTCTATGCCGTGCTTAGCAAACACGCTGCGAACCGCCTCATACTTGCTCGTCACATCTCCCCACTCACTCAGCGGTGCATCATAATCATAACTAGTTACCGTAGGCTCATACGTTTTAATATGATTGGCGCCATTGTAAAATCCGAAATTCGTTCCGCCATGGAACATATAAAGATTAACCGATGAACTACTCTCCAATATTTTATCCAATTCGTCAGCCACTTCAGCTGCATCACGAACATGGTGAGGCTCCATCCAATGATCGAACCATCCATTCCAAAACTCCATAACCATCAGCGGTTCTGTTTCTCTATACTCCCGATACTTTCCGAACGATTCCGCAACTCGCGATCCAAAATTCACTGTTGCATGAACATCATCTATCGTACCGCCGAGCAGCATCTCGTCAGTAGGTCCGTCAGAAGTGAAGAGCAGCACGTCTATCCCTCTTTGTACAAGCCCATCCCGAATATAGGTTAAATAGGAGGTATCATTGCCGTAGCTGCCATATTCATTTTCCACCTGCACCGCAAGAATCGGCCCACCCTGCGTAGAGAGCAGTGGAACAAGCTTAGGAATTAATACATCGTAATATCGATCTACCTTCGCCAAATAGGCACTATCCGAGCAGCGAAGCTGCATATCGCTCTCTTTCAATAGCCATGCCGGCAATCCTCCAAATTCCCACTCCGCACAAATAAATGGGCTGGGACGAACAATCACGTGCAAACCCATTTGTCCCGCAAGCTCAATAAACTGGACAATGTCAGCCATTCCTTCAAACTGGAATTGACCCTCCTGCGGCTCATGCACATTCCAAGCAACATAAGTTTCTACTGTATTAAATCCACATGCCTGCAATTTCTGCAAACGATCCATCCAATACTCTGGCACGACACGGAAATAGTGTATGGCACCCGAAACGATACGGTAAGGCTCCCCCTGCAAATAATACTGCCCATCTCTAATCTCCAATTGACTCATGGTTTCCTCACCCATCCTTTATAGTTTCCATTGTCAACAATGAATCTAATTACTATTAAACACGGCAAAACGTCTTATCATTGGCCGCTCTACCGACTCAAGTACAGTTAAACGTATTCTGTCCGTGGAAATTGGTTGGAAGCGATCAATTTTTTTGTGCCCAATTGCGCTCCCACGGATCATTTCTATCCATTCATTGCCGGCTTGAACCTCTATTTTATAGTCCCGTACCCGTTCTCCATAAGCAATATCTTCCATTGTGATGATATGGTCGATGATAAGTTTCCGAGGCAACACAAGCTCGATAACCTCTCCCTCGCCAAACAGCTCGGCAAGTGGATGATCAAACCTGCGACGAACCTCGTTTCCAAACGAAATAACCCGGTTCACATCTGCCTCCGGCATAAGCCCCCGGTTATCTGGCGTTACATTCAAAAGCAGTGTTGCACCATGGCCAACCGACCGATAATAGATATCCATTAATTGCTCCAAAGAAAGCAGCAGATGCTCCTCCTCAGGATGCCAGAACCATCGGTCCTTCCGAATAGGGACATCGCATTCTGCCGGTACCCAGCGAGGTGTTTCTGGCAGCCATTTCAGATCTCCTTCACTAAACATGCTTACCCGAGCAGATTCAGCTGTATTCCAGCAAGGATAAGGGGCAAGACCATCCTCATTCCCTACCCATCGGATCGTCGGTGCCCCCATATTAAACACCATGGCATCGGGCTGATGCTGCTTAATTAAGCTCATGATTCGTTTCCAGTCATACTCTCTTCCTTCTGAGCCCGCTCCGTCGAACCAGATCTCAACGAGTGGACCATAACCCGTTAGCAATTCCTCCAGCTGACTAGCGTAGAAGAGATCATACGCTTCTGGATCGGAATAACATGGTTCATGTCTATCCCAAGGTGATAAATAAAGACCAAAGCCAATTCCTTCTTCAAGGCAGGCATCTGCACAATCCCTTACGATATCGCCTTTGCCCTCTCTCCAAGGACTAGAGGCAACCGAATAGTCTGTCGTTGCGGTCGGCCAAAGACAGAAGCCGTCATGATGTTTTGCCGTAAGGACGAAGTATCGGAAGCCTGCAGCCTTTGCCGTACGCACCCACTGGCGGGCATCAAGCTGGGCCGGATTAAATAAAGAAGGCGAGTCATTTCCATCGCCCCATTCCTGATCACAAAACGTATTCATTCCAAAGTGACAAAACATTCCGAGTTCAAGATCCTGCCAACGACGCTGCTGCTCGGTTGGCACTGATAATGATGATGATAAGTTAGCCATGCTGCATCTCCTTCTCCTTGCACTTCTAAGTTGCCATTGATCCGACATAAGAAAAAGGAGCTTTGCAGCAGCCATGTCTAGACTGCTCAAAGCTCCTCAATTTCGGTTTCAATTCACTTAACTTTATTTTGTTTCTTTCTCATCAATGATTCTCGTCGCTTCTTTTACCATCCATGCTTGTACATCGTCAATGGAATCTTTGCTAAGCATGAACTTGCTAAAGCCATCTCCGATAACTTTCGTCAAATCAGCAGTACTTGTCGTTACCACTTGTGAAGCATCCAAATATTTAATTTCAGGGCCAAACAATGTGTTTTTAAGCGATTCAACATCATATTTATCAGCGTTAGCACCGATCAAACGATCAAGTACGACGTTTTGGTCTGATTTTTTCCAGCCAGAGAATTCGTTTCTGGATTCCGAATCAGTCGTTGTCATAAAGCGCATTAATTTGAACGAAGCTTCTTTATGCTTGGAAGTTGCACCCATTACTAGATGCCCTCCACCTACAAAGTACTTACCGCCTTCATAATCTTTTGGCTGCGCATTCGCAGGAGGAAGCGGAACTGGAGCAAATGCCGTTTTGAAATCATGCGGATATTGCTCCGTATTTCCTGGGTCAGGAATCATAAAGCTTCCGGAAAGAATCATCGCAGCACTTTCACTGAAAAATTCAGTACGATAGTTAAGCTTCGATGCAAGAACATCCGCATAAGGCTTAGCCGATTTATCTACCGTTTCCATGTCTTTGCGCAGCTGGAAGAAGTATTTATAAGTTGGATCAGCCAAGATCGTCGTTCCATCATCATAACGGAAAGGATCTTTCATCACCGTTTGGGCTGGAGCATTCATATACAATTCCCATGTATGGAAGTACGAACCGTACTGTTTATCCACGCCTTCGCCTTTGGTCAGCTTCTTGGAATAATCGCGGAAGTCATCCCATGTCCAACCGTATGTCGGCACTGGCAAGCCTGCTGCATCTAGGGCATCCTTATTCAATAGAATGAACTGGTAACCTGTAGACATCTGCATGCCGTAAGTTTTGTCGCCCACTTTTGGATTAACAAAATATTCATCCGCAGCAACAAGATTATTGGCAGCATAATATTCATCCAGCGGAGCTAGCGCGCCTCTAGTTGCTCTTTCGATAACCGCTGACGCGCTCGGAACGTTTACGACGTCGACCGCTTCACCCGAAGAGATTAGAAAATCAAGCTTTTTCAACATTTCCAAGGAATTACCCGGAACAAGAATGACATGCTCAACTTTAATATCCGGATTTTCTTTCTCAAATTCTTGCAGCATAGCTTTTGTACCAACCTCTTGAGCTGCACTGTCAAAATTGTAATACTTAATGGTCACTTGCTTGTCCGCCGTACCCTCAGACCCGGCAGCGTTTGAGCTTTTAGGCGAATTAGAATTACCTCCACATGCGCTTAGCACTGCAAAAGCCGCTAACAAAAGACAGATCGAAACTAAAAACTTGCGTTTACCCTTATGATTCATTTTTTTGCCCCCCTATTTAATAGCTGACTCATCTTCTTTCATCATCAGTATAAAGATTGGACGATTCATAGAAGAGTATAATTTTGAGGTAAAATGATTACTTTTTTGACTTTTTTTCAAATATCACCCTTTGACTCCGCCAAGGGCAATTCCATTAATTACTTGCTTCTGCAATATAATAAATATAATTAATAAAGGGATAATAGCTGACAGCGCGGCCATCATCATAATGGCATCATTAGTTGTATAATCATCCCTGAACAGGCTCATACCCAGCGGGATCGTATACAAATCTTTGGATTGCAGAAAAATAAGCGGATTCTGATAATCATTCCATGACCATATGAACTTTATAATAGCGACGGTAGCAAGCACCGGTTGGCAAAGCGGAATGATAATCGAGCGGAAAATCCTTAAATGGCCTGCTCCATCAATTCTCGCAGCTTCCATATACTCATCGCTGATGCCCGCCATGAACTGACGAAGCAGGAATGTGAAATAAATAGAAAACATCCCCATAAAAATAAGCGCAAAGTGACTATCATAAATACCCAGCCAGCGAACCAGCATAAACCGAGGAATTAGAGTGGCCTGATCCGGTATAATCATGAACGAAATCAGAGCCATAAATACAAGGCCTCTCCCTCTAAACCGGAGTTTGGTAAATGCAAAAGCTGCCATAGTGGAAAAGAGTAATGTGAGACATGTGACAATTAAAGCTATTTTAATAGAATTGAAATAAATATGAAGAAAGTTTACATTTCCCATCCAAACTGCTTTAAAATTGTACAACACATTAATATTTTTAGGAATCCACTCAATGGGAAAACGCATAACATCCTTTTCAAATTTAAACGCTGATGAAATCATCCATATGAAAGGAACTAAGAAGAAAATAGATATGGCACCCATAATAATGGTAACAATTATTTTTGATATATTTTTTCTTATGATAAGCAAGCTGACCCCTCCCCCTTATAATGATTCTTCATTTCTGAATTTCCAGGTAACCGCAGTAATGACAGCAATAATCGCAAATAGCAGCCATGAGATTGAAGCCGCGTACCCCATGTTATAATTCACGAATCCTTCCTCATAAATCCGGAACACAATGACTGTAGAAGAATTGTCTGGTCCCCCGGCTGTCAAATAAGAGATAATATCAAATACTTTAAAAGAACCAATCAACATCGTAATAAACAAGAAGAACGTTGTCGGACGAAGCAATGGAACCGTAATTTTGAGAAACTTGGTCATTGAAGTCGCACCGTCGATATCCGCCGCTTCATATAGTTCATTCGAAATACTTGTAAGACCGGCCAAATAAATAATAATTGTATAACCAAGCCCTGCCCAAGAAGTGATGATCGCAATGGCGATAAGTGAAGTTTTTGGGTCCACCAGCCACTTAGGCGGGTTGGAAATGCCTAGATCCATCAAAAACTGATTAATCGGTCCTAGTGAAGGATGGAACAATGCGCTCCACACTGCCGCTACAGCAATAATGGATGAAATATAGGGAATGAAAAACACAACCTTAAAGTAATCTTTCCAAAACACCTTATTGTGAATGAGAACAGCGAGTACCAGCGATATCGCAATTGGAACCGGCACCGTTAGCACGGTATAAAGCAGATTGTTTTTCAACGCTTTAATGATGGTTGGATCATGAAACATTTTAATATAATTGTCGATACCGTTAAACTTAATGCCCCCTATGCCTGATAACAAGTCCCACGAAGTAAAGCTCAAATAAAGAGAAAACCCAAGTGCAAATACATTCAGCAATAACATACCTATGATTTCTGGGGCAAGAAACAGCCAGCCGATTAATGCTTCTTTCCGCCTCGGAGTCCAAAATTTTCTTGGCTTCTGTAGAATTTCAGGGTTTGTGATTGGTTTAGCAGCTTCCATTTCGTATCACCTCAACATTTATTAAGTTGATACTAATGATAATAGAAATCCGCAGGACAAGAACGATGGATTATGACTTCGTAGGAGCAATATTTTGACTTTCCAAATCGCTTGTAATGAGAGAAAACACCATAAGAGTTCTGAACAATGGGAACGACAAAAAAACCTGTACCCCGGCATTATCGGAGAACAGGTTTCGATTGTGGCTGCAGTCTATTCATCTTACATAAGTGTTAATCGTATAATTTGCTTTATATTCACTTGGAGTCATGCCTATATACTTTTTGAACACTTTTGAAAAATAAGTTCTATCCGAATATCCAAGTCCCATAGCTAAAGATTCGATGCTTTGGTTGGACGTTTTCAGCATTTTTGCAGCAATTTTCATTTTATACTGGTGAACAAAATCCGTGAAATTCACACCCGTCAGTCGTTTGAAATAGCGGGAGAAGTAGCTTGAATTCAAATACAAATGACGCGCCATGTCAATTGAGGTAATGTTTTCGGATAAATTTTTATCTAGATATTGTTGAATCACCTGCAGCTTCGGCTCCTGGATCACAGGTTCTAATCCCTTCTGCCGGTTTTTTGCAATGTGAATAAGCTTTCTCTCAATCAATCCTGTTACATCGAGCAAAGTCCTTGCAGAAGACAGGTAGATATAAATCCCCTCATCCGACTTCCATCTTGAGAACATTATATCAATGCTGCGAATGAGTGTTGATAAATCTTGAACCAGCTCACTTGGCTCGACTCTATTCTCTTCTGCATTTTTTCCAATATTTGCGACGATATTATGGATACTGTCAAAGTCGCCTTTCATAATCGCACGCTCAATATCTGATTTATAACAATCTAGAAAACCAAGCGGATAGGATAAAAACATGCTCTGTAAGAAGACATTCATATTCGTAACCGTAAACTCACTGCTTTTGTAAAACTCATTTTTATATTGAATCACCTGCTGATAGACGGCTCCAATGGATTGCAGCTCCATCTTATCTGTCACGGTGACTATATTAAGCTGCAATTTCAGAAACTGTAGACAAAGAGCCTGCAGCTCCTGCATATACTTTTGAAAATAAGGATAAGCATTGTTCGCCAAATTATTTCGGTAATTATACAAAATAACTAAATTGTCTTTTTCCAAAAATGGCGTTATTCCATCATACGAACCTGACAGCTCCACCGCAATATTGTGAATCGCATAAAAAATTAACGAAATATTGTTCTGAACGTAAAGCGATTCGTAAGTTGAGAAATTGATATGGACTACACCCATCATAAAGAAGGGGTATCCCCATGAGATGCCTAGCTGAGCTGCATACCCCACAGTTGATGTGGGATTAACACCATCAATGACTCTTTGAAACAAACCTTGCTTGAACAGCTCACTGTTATAGTTCGATACTTCATTGTCGATCTTTGGGACTTTCATTTTGAGCAATTGTATGGATTTTCCTAAGCTTTGCTCAAGCTGCTCCGCCGTTAATTGATCTTTAAGAAGATAATCATCGGCATTCAGCTTTACTGCCTGCTGTGCGTAATGAAAATCCTCGTGGCAAGTCAAAAATATGACTCTAATATCCGGTTTCATCCGGCGGAAAATAGCTGCTAGCTCGATACCGCTTTTTTGCGGCAGTCCAATGTCAGTGATGACGATATCAGGCGACGTTTCTTCAAACATATGCAATGCCTTTGCACTTGAATAGGTAGCCCCCACTACATGCAGCTGGAGTGACTCCCAATCGATCATTTGCTGCAAAACCCGAATCATAGGGACGTCATCATCAATTAACATTACTTTATACATCACCGTTTCACCCCTCCGAAGAATAAACATGCCGTTCAATAACAGGAAGATGAAGGAAGGCTGTTACCCCGCCCTGTACATTTTCATATAGAGCTAACGCCGCCGTTGGACCAAATGTTAATCTTGACCTTTGAATCACATTAATCAAGCCGACCCTTTGATAAGAAGAGGACTGCTCTGAGCCGACTGAATGCAGATGATGGTTCAGTGCAGCTAAATGTTCTTCCTCTATTCCACTTCCGTTATCCTCTATTATAATGATTATTCCGTTCTCTACTCTTCTTGCTTGGATCGAAATTTTGGCAGCAGGATTGTCTACCAAACCATGTACAATCGCATTTTCAATTAAAGGCTGCAGCATCAGCTTCGGAATTAATAATTGTTCCAGCCCTGGTTCAAGCTCAACCGTAAGCTCAAGAACCATTTCATTTCTGATCTTCATAATATCGATGTAATGCCCGAGCAGCACGCACTCATCCTTCAATGAAGTCGGTTCATTTACCTTCAGATAGGCTCTTAGCAAGCTCATTAATGAATCGATGCTTTTGCTATGCAGAAGATCCTTGTGCAGGATGAGACTGCATTTGATTGAGTTCAATGTATTAATTAGAAAATGCGGCCGAATTTGCATGAACAAAGCCTCGAGCTCCATGACTCTCTTCAGCTCCTGTTCATGCTCAATATCATGGATAAGCCCCTTGAGCTGCTCCATCATCGTGTTCAACGAATGACCAAGCTCAGCGATATCGTCTTTGCCTTTCACTTCAAGCTTCACATCAAGGTTTCCCATCCCAAATTGCCTGACCGCACGCTGCAATTTTTGAATTGGCCTGTGCAATCTCCTTGCAATAAACATAGAAGATATGGAAAAAATAATAAAGAGGAAAATAACGCCTCCAATACCCAAATAGAAGGTTCTTGAAATTTCCCCCGTAAAGGTTTCCTTATTCGCTTCATAAACAAGCGTCCAGTCCGTTTTGTCTAACGTGACTTCAGAACGGAGAATATCTCTGCTTGCTGCTGCATCGTGCGACAGAAGCCCCGTGCTTCCAGCAATAAGCGTTCCCTCTGCATCAAAAAGCGCTACTTTACCAAACTCAATGGGCTTTAGCACTTTCTCAAAGTATGACTCTGAAATACCAATAATCAGAACCGATAGATAGCGTTTGTCATCATTATCATGAATCACTCTTGCCATATAATAGGTCCCTTCCTTATCGGACTCTTCTTTAACCATACCGAGCCGTTGCAGGGTTTCCGGCCTTTTGAGATCAATTTTTTCATATAAATCGTCTAGGTTTCTATTAACTAAATTCAAATCATCCTCATTCGAAGAAATAATAAAGCCTTTTCTATTGACCAAATACATTCGAATGTTATTATTTAAGGGTTTCGATGTAATGAGAGAAAATACTCCCCTTATGTTCGTAAAATTTGTGTAATCCGCATACGTATTCAACCGTTCTGTATCCGCGAATTTTTTCAAATCTGACCGGACATTCGTATCATTAACTATGAAATGCGATGCGAATATAACATCATCAATCGTTGTTCCAATCTCTTCGATCATGACATTCAAGAAGTTGTCATTGCTCAGTTGAAGCTTTTCAACCATCGTCTCTTTAATGAGCACAAATGAGATGACAGATACGGTAATGATAGGAACAATAATAAATAGGAGAAATGACAGCTGAATTTTTTGATAATAGCTTAACCTAGACATATTTACCGCGCCTCTTTCAAGTTGCTTTCATGACTATTGCAGCAGGGTAGCTTATCGCTTTTTTTCGCGTTTCAGGCTTTATTTTATAACGGTAATCTCTTTGACCTTATCTTTCAAGGATATCAGCACCACTTCGCCAAAAATCTGTGTGCCGTCAACCATGTATGAATCAATATGAGAGGATGGAGCCCTATGGCATACAACAATGATATATTGCTCTGTTGAATGCGGAATCACAATCCGGCATGCTTCTACGCTGTTGTCCTCTGCCAACTCACCAGTATATAGGTAGACTGGAACTTTTTCAACGATAGGAATGCTTGTTTCTCCCGCGCGTAAAGGGTAAAGCACCTGCATCATCGATGTGGTACCTGAACCAGTTCTCTCGTAGGTCAAATATTGGTTAGGCTCCACTAGGTTATATTCATAAGAAATAACACCCTCGCTCTGCTCAGCCTTAAGTCCAGCAGTCTGGATCGGAATAATGCAAAGATTTGCATCATTCTCATTTGTCGTGCGACAAATACCCGTCTCCTGCGATAAGCTCAGTTGTCCAGGAGCAAAATGAAAAAACTGCTTAAATGTATGTTCATTCTGGCTTTTAAAGCAATCCACCACAAGCCAAAAATACGGTTTTACAAAGATGATGCTCCTGCTTGGGTAGACAGAATCATTCAAATGAATGTATCCATCGTGGCTCCCGCTAACGTAATCAAAATTCGGCTCGGAAATCCACTCCGTGCCTGTTCTTGAAGCTATTCGCCCAAATTGCCATGTATCGATAACTTCCGTAAATTCAATATCATCAACTACCGTTGTATTATGGGAGCTGCAATGTTTAAGCTGCTTGCGCAGTGGCGTATGATCAGAGTAGTTGTATCTCCCTAGATCCGTAAGCAGATCCTTGCCGTACGCATGAATATCGATATGAAGCATATCCGCGTGCCCATGTCCTCCTCCAAGAGGACCACAGCGGAAATAGAGATACAACGCTTGTTCTTCCCAGCCAGAGCGCATCACATAATGCCCTGAGTGTTCAAACGCATAAGATTGCTGCGGCGGTATTTGAACGGGGCAATCTTCATAATAGCCAATACCTTCAGGCCCGAAGTTCCAAGCTTGATCAAAATCGACCTTCTCCCATCCAGCAAACCGAAACACGGGGTCTTTGAAAATAATCGCAGCAGCCGTCATAACCGACCGAATATCATTATTATCGCTATCACCAAGCATCACCTGTCTATGATCCGGTCTTGCCCAGTAGAGAGAGGCAGCAGCCATGCTCTTTACCGAACGAGTAAAACTAGCTTCCATGGTCATTTTATTTTTTTGAGCCAGAGTCATCATGTCTAGGAAGCAGTTCAGTACCTCATGATGATAGGTGGGGGACTGCTCCCAATGAATGCCGTCCTTCATCACTTGCAGTCGTGACGTTTCTCTCAGCCTCTCATCCGTTAGCTGCTGCCAGTGAAGTGTTCGCTTAAATTCTGGAACGAATACGGACAATTGAAATAATCCACTCGTTTCAATAACTCCCCAGTTGCTAATATTACTCCAGCCTGTGAATGATGAAGCTAAATATTCCGCATGCTCATGGAGGGAGACTAACATCTTTGCAAATAGACGCGGCGTCATAACTTGGCTTTCGATTAAATAAGGCAGTGCCTTGATCCAGTTGCTGCAGCGTAGTCCCGTCTCAATAGAGCGCCAAGTTAACGTATTCCTAGTCTGTGCCGAAGGAACGGGATTTCGATCAATCCAATCCTCTAATTGTAGACAGAAGGTGCTCGCGTATTTCTCATCTCCAGTAAGCTGATAGGCTTGTCCAAGTGCAATCCAGTACCGGTGTCGATTAAGCATATAGGCCCATTCCACATCATTACCTTGAATGTGATTCCAATCGATTAGCTGATCAAAGCTTACAGGAACACGGGTACGCTCCATATCCCACTGAAAGCGGAATAGGAAGGTTTGCGATACGACCTCATCAGCTGTTTGCAGCACTTCCTGCATTTCTTCTGAACAATGTACATGAACATAGTCGCAAACCTGTTGTATTTCTTTCTTTTGCAAATACATTCTAGGAGAAGTTCGCTCAATAAAATATTGCTTTAGCGTCGCAAATGCATCATTAAGCTGATTTTGAAGGATGGCCTTCTTTACCACTTCTAACCCTTCATAATCTAGGTTTAATAGGTTAAATAGGCGCTCTTCATATTGAGCTTGGTTATTTGCCTTCATACCAATAACCTCCGATACCCTTCTCAAGCCTCATCAGCGCTTCCAGATAGTAATAATCTCCCCAGATCATATAGTCATCTGGCGACAATCCTCCGTGCACATAATAGGATCCATGCTTAAGCAGTCCCTCTGCGTCTTCTTCCCCAATCGTCGCGTATTTCTGAACGAGTGAGGTCATTGATTTCTCAAGATGTTCTTGGAAATAAAGACGTTCAGGGTCTTGCTGCTCCATGAGGGATAGGAGCTCTAATAATCCCGCAGCTACAATCGCAGAGGCCGAGCTGTCTCTGTAGGTATCTCTCTCAATGGGAGCATTGAAGTCCCAGTAGGCTACATGGTCGTCTGGCAAATACTCAAGGAAATAACGGGCAAGTCGCTTTGAAACTTCGAGGAACTTTTTATCCTTCGTGTAGCGATAGGAGAGTGCGAATCCATATACCCCCCACGCTTGTCCCCTTGTCCAAGTTGAACCATTCGTATACCCTTGATGCGTCGCCCCTCCGATCGGTTCACCCGTTTCTGGCTGAAAGAAGAACGTATGATAGGAGCTGTCATCCCCTCTTACTAGGTAACGCCTTGATTTTTCTGCTTGTATACGAGCTGCTTCCATATAGGATGGATTTCCTGTCTGTTCGCTCGCCCAATACAACAGTGGAAGGTTTAACAGACAATCGATGATAATCCGGCCGCTCTCTTTAGCATCTCCCTTTTGTCCCCAAGCTTGAATATAGCCGCCAGGTTCACACCATCGGTTCATAAGCAGATCCGCTGCTTGCAGCGTTAATTGTCGGGCTGCTTCATCCTTCTCCACGATCCATTGTGCTTTGGAGGACAGAGAGTATAAAAAACCGATATCATGATGATCGAGCACAACGTGATCCTTCAAACGTTGACGAAAACTTGTAACCGTCTGATCCGCCGCATTCCGAAACCGTTCGTCTTGTGTATATTCGTAGCATAACCACAGCATCCCGCTCCAAAAGCCATTGGTCCAATCATTATTTTCATTCAATTCATAGGTTCCATTGCTGCTGACATGAGGGAATTTCCCCTCAAATCTTTCTATATTTTTTAGCGTCTTTGCAATAGCATCATCAATAGCCGTTTTCCACACGATGCAAGGCCCCCTTCATTCAACCATTTATTAGTTACGCTCAATCATAACGAAAGAATGATCGTCTAATGAGAATGAATTTTTGCAGGAACGTGCATTATTTTGACTTTTTTCAAGAACTTCGTTTGATCCATGATTAAAATACAAAAAGAGGTTTCCCACGCCTCGTTTAAGACGTTGGAAACCTCTTTATTGATGTTAGTCTCACATGTATGGTGACTCCGTCTACCAATTATAAGTGTCACTCTGTTGCCGGCTTAACAACATACATGGTTTCGGGTGGCATTACAAATTGATAGGTGCAATCCGTCCATTCAGACATTATACGTTTATCTGCCAGATCACGAGTTTCAAGTTGTACCTTGCTATAAATAGCAAGCTTCCCGCCGATCTCAGTACGAATCTTGGCTTCCTTTAGCTTTCCATCCAACCATTCGATATCAACCGTGAACCCGCCCCTTGCCCGCAAGCCTGTAATACGGCCGGATGACCATGCGGGAGGAAGTGCTGTCAGCAAAAGCAGCTCGCCTCCGTGCGATTGCAGCAGCATTTCTTGAATTGCCGCTGCCCCTCCAAAATTAGCGTCAATCTGAAATGGCGGATGATCTCCGAATAAATTAGGATGAACGGCTTTACGCAACAAATCTTGCAAGCTGTTATGGGATTTGTCGCGATCACCTAACCTCGCCCAAAAATTCGCAATCCAGGCCTGACTCCATCCCGTATGTCCGCCTCCATGCGCCAATCTCCGCTCGAGCGTACGCCGTGCGCCTTCTCCTAATTCCGGCATTCGATGAGCCAAAATTTGCTCACCCGGATGAAGAGCAAATAGATGTGAAATGTGGCGATGTCCAGGCTCAGCTTCCTCATAGTCGACAGCCCATTCCATAATCTGACCGTACTGGCCGATCTCCGGCTTAGGAAGTCTGCTCCGAGCTTCCATCCATTCCACTTGAAGCAGTGGATCAAGATCAACAATTTTTGCTGACTCTATACAGGCGCTAAATAATGCATAAAGTATCTGAGAATCCATCGATGGACCAACGCATAACGACCCGATTGCGCCGCTTTCTGATACATAACTGTTCTCTGGAGAAAGGGACGGCGCGGTTATAAGCCTGCCTTTGTCATCTTCGATTAGATAATCGAGGAAAAAAAGCGAAGCCTCCTTCAGCACCGGATAGGCTCGTTCACGTAGAAACGATACGTTGTCGTTGTATCTGTAATGCTCCCATAAATGAAGGGCAAGCCAAGCACCTCCGGATGGCCAAAAAATTGCTGGCGTCCACGCGCAAAATATCCCTGTTTCCGCCCACAGATTGGTAACGGAATGTGCTACAAAACCTCTTGCACCGTATAATTTGCGTGCTGTTTCTCGTCCGTTAACCACCAGCCGATCGATGAGGTCGAACAGCGGCTCATGACATTCAGCCAAATTGCCCGCTTCCGCTATCCAGTAATTCATTTGCAAATTGATATTAAGGTGGAAGTCTGATTCCCAAGGAGGTGTGAAGCTTTCATTCCATATTCCCTGTAGATTAGCCGGCAGGCTGCCGGGTCTTGAGCTTGCCATTAGCAAATAACGTCCATAATGATAAAACAACGCTTCAAGACCTACATCTGTATGACCCTGCTGATAATGCAGCAGCCGCTCAGAGGTAGGTTTTTGTTCAAGCTCAAGATTATTCTCATCAGCAGAGCCTAATGTTAGTGAAACTCTATCGAATAAATGACTATGGTTTTGAACATGTCTATTCCTAAGCTCTGCATATGGCAAAGAAGCTGCCTGCTCCACCTGTTTGAGCGCCTCCATGCACGGATCAATGCACCTAAACGAGGTCTGTGCCGCTAATATTAAAGTAACTGAACTCGCATGACGGATATTCAAATAGTTCCCTACTGTCTGTATCTCGCCCTCGTCTACGACTGCTCGTAATACAGCTGCGTAATGAACGCCACCTGACCCACATTGTCCTTTCATTGTCAAAGTACCATCTGCCTCACAGCCAACTTCCCCCTCAAATGGCCTTCGACTCAAACGGGCAGTTAAAGTAAGAGCAGCCTGCTGCGAAGCAGTCAGACGGATAATGAATACTTGGTCTGCTGCACTCGAGAAGACCTCCCGCCGATACTGAATAGACTCAGAATGATATTCAATAAAGTTGATACCTGACTGAAGATTCAACTCTCGCTGATAGTCCGAAGCGTTGTGATGACCTTCCATCTTAATGTTTAAATCACCAAGCGGCTGATACGGGCCAAAATAATGCGGCGCATTGGTCATATGCAGCAACGCTAATCTTTCTGCTTCCTGCGGTTCTCCTTTCAGCAATAAGCTTCTAATTTCCTGCAGCTTTCCATTGGATGCTGGATTATCATTGCCTATCGGCCCTCCATACCAGATGGAGTCTTCATTTAATTGAATTCTCTCGGATTGAATCCCACCGAATACCATGCCGCCCAAGCGTCCATTGCCGATTGGAAAAGCCTCAGTCCAAACATTAGCAGGCCGTTTCTCTACTAATCTATTATTATTAATCCCCATATTTTCTCACTCCAAATTTGTCCGTTTAGAACGCAGTGCTGGTAACTTAAATTTCTAGTAATTTAAAATCTAAGGAACTCAAAACGCGTGTAACTTAAAACGCGTGTAATACTGAAATATATAATATTAATCATTCCACTATAGAGCAAACAAGGGCAAATCAAAGGAGAGATACTGACTTAGGGCAAGTAAGATTTTGACTATTTGACTATCTGAATCTATGTTGCTGTAATTCGGTTCCTTGCTTTGTTTTAAATACTAGAGTGTTAAGATTCGATTTGTCTTTTAGTGGTAGCGGTTCTGCCTTCGATTTGAGCAGAGGAAGTGTAGAAAACAAAGGGGGATTACCGTAAAAATTATTGATCTGCGAACCTTAATGCAATTAGATATGGAATTAAATATTGAGTCGATAATAAAGGCAAATCCGACAGTTGTTGTTAATGAAACACCGCGCACTTCTAATGTAGCTGCAGAGAACATCGCTCAAATTAATGAAAAAGCCTACTTCATATAGAAACTCTGGTCGTACGTATTCCCCCTCCAGATATTGTTTATTCTTTCAGGCGCTTCGAAGTCCAATGGTTTTCAACACTAGGAAAACATGTCGTAGGATTCGAAAATACTCCGGATTTTTAATAACTAAAAAAGCCCCCACAACTTCCGTTCCTTCGACGGTCAGCCATGCGGAGCTATGATATAAGAATAATTTTTAATCTTTTTTCTAAAATTGACGTTTGCTCTTTTGATATTGGCTTTGCCCGGAGCAATTTCAATCGAAATTCCAAAGTGAAATTCGCCGTTTCAAGCGCTCCTCGCTCTCACCGCAGGATTTTAAGTCCTGTGCGTCTTCCAGTTCCGCCAAAGCCTTGATAATACTGGATTTTTCAACACTTGCCTTCTCTAGCTACACAGAACCAGTTATATCATTTTAATAAATTTTGAGGTCTTATAGCCCTCAGCCCTGTGTAATGGTTCAACAATACCTTATTTTACATATCCCGTCAATCTCATATCATATCTATGCTCCACACATCAGCATTTCAATAATCTATACTATTGTTTTCCGTTCTTATCGTTTTTCTCTTGATTGCTCAGTAGTTCTGAAATCATATAATATATTTTTAATGTCTTAGCTCACATAATAACATTAGAACTTGTAGGATTATCCTCCATTCTTGGGTAGCTGTAGTTATTCAGTTTATTTCTTTGTATTATTCGTTTTTTTAACTCTCTCACCTACTTGCCTTTCTAAATTCAACTGTGGCATGGCAAGCTGTCTTTCAATTCTTACAAAGGTTTTCGTCATTTCTGACAATACAACAGCCTCTTCCTTGTTTACTGTAGGCTGTTGGAGGTTACCATGCCCTGCAAGTGGTTCCGTATTTCTTCTTTTGAATATATCCTCTATGAAATCAAGTATTGGGTTCGGCAGTCTTGAATCCATCCTATACCTTTTGAAAAAATTACCAAGACTTTGATTTTGTACTGATTGTAAATTAACAATGTCTTTTGCCAATGTTTCAAAAATCGAAGCACTCGCGTGAATTACAGCAGAGTAATCCTTATCGGCTAATGATCTTTCCATTCGATGAACGAGTACCCTGATATTGGGATGTTCATCCTTCGAATGGTTGTCATCAGTATCATCAATCGATGATATTAGGACATTTACATTACCGTTGAATCCGTTTCGCTCGATGAGCAATGAACAACCATCAGCAATTAAAACCTCATTGATTACTCCTTCATCAATCATACCATTCTGAACAAAATCGGCTAATATCTCAACAAGTTGAATTGTGTTGGGTCGTCGCATTATGAGTTCAATTTCACCAATATGCCATGCATACTCAGCTACGTTGTACTCTCCCCAATAATCTGACTCTAAAACATAAATCGGCACATTCATCACATTACGAGTGATATTAACAAATCTATTTTGTCGAAATATCTCGACCTCAGAATTATCAGATGAAGATATACCTCGAATTAGTCGAGTTAGTTTTAAACGAGCAGTATCAGAAATGACTTCGTACTGAAGTTTTTCTTTATCAGCATCGCTAAGTCCCAAGAAAATCAAATTATCATCCTCCAATAGAAATATCTTTAGAGCGTTGATTTACTCATTTCCCCATTACTGACTTTGCATATTTTTCCGCTTTATAGTCCTTCTTAACCTCATGAAGAACAGGACTATTGGCTTCACTCCATGTTCAAATCCAGTACCATCTTCCATTAAATCAATGTCTGAAATATCAATTGCTTTTAAATCATAATTCTCTTCCAATGGTTGACTAGCACTCTTATAAGCCGTTTTGTTCTTGATTATATATCCAATGAAAATCCCAACACATACGAGGAAAATGAATGCAAAGACTAAGTATCCGAACAAAGAACAAACCCCTAACTCAATTTTATACTTCTAAATAATCTGATTTAGCTTATTTCTGTTTTCTATGATCATATGCCTTTGATATAAAATGCTTGATTTGTTCAATATCATTAACCCACTCCAATTTGATAAATGCTTGGTGTGAGTACTTGTTATTATCTGTTTGTGTTCTTGGGAATTTTCCACCTAATATCTCATCAATTTCTTCTTGTAATTTAGTACCAAGCATTTCTTGTTTCTCTCCTATGTGTAATATCAGACTATGCTTATTTTTAATAGTCAAACTAGCAAACTTCTCACTATTCCCAATTTTATATCCAATACAATCAGTCACAGGAAGATTTATCTTAATATTTCCCAAATGTTCGAAGATGTACTTGTCAATTTCACTACCAATCAGTTCTTCCTTTGAAGTGTATTGTTTAAAAATTCGTTCTTTTACGTTTTCATCACCAGTTAATTCATATTTATTCAATTTGTTTTTTCACCCTTTCACAACACTCTTAACAATGTAAAAAACAATTCCTATCAAAAATCCGCTGTTACCACATGAATTCTTTGAACTCTTATTAATTAAAAATACTCAAAATTTGCTTACCATACTTCTCAACCTTAACCTTACCAAATCCCTTTACCATTAGTAGTTCTTCTTCTGACGTTGGATATTTAGCTATAATTTCGTCCATCTCATTGTTGTTAAAAATGAAATATGCCTTTACATTTTCTTCTCTAGATGTTTTTAGCCTATATGCTATCAGCAGTTCACGAAGTTGTGCTTCATCTTTTCTTTGAATATTCTCATTCGCAAGCTGATACCTACCGACAATATCCATTTCAATTGGGGTATTTAGCCTTACAAGTAAGTCAGCAATATCATACATATCTTTCTCAGCAAGATCGTATTGATTTGCTTTATCATTTTGATACTTCTCTAGTGTTGATTTAATCTGATCGTATTTAATAAGCGTTCTTTCAATCTCTACTGGGCATTTGTATTTCTTAATTATTGTTTTTGGATTAGCCATTACAACCAATGATATAATTGGCATATTGTTGATTTTCAACTCTTTAGAAAGAACATGTTTTAAAATATCAATATGTCTTGTATTTTGCGTAACAGGGCTGTAAATGCCTTCTTTGAAATCTTTCCCATACCTATTTTTCATGATTCTTACAAAGTTACCATCTGAATCAATCGAGATATTACCGCTTAATTTCTTTGTTTCTAAAATACATGTAAACTTATTTGAAATGACAACGAAATCAAGCTGAGCTACATAATCGCCATATTCCAATCTAACATCATGAAGACAAAGTATAGGTAAGAACGAATTTTTCAATTCAAAGTAGACATTGTTTTCACCATCAAGACCATATTTAAGGAATTTAATGTCCCTTTCGATATTGTCTTTCTTTTCGCCATCATCAACTTTAATTAGTAATTCATTGAGGACAGTAAGATGCTGATTATCCTTTGAGAAATCCTTAATGAATGTGGGACTTTGAATAGTCCGTTTTTGACCAAATAGTTTATTAAATATCGACATTTGTGATTCCCCTTGAACGTTTAGTATGTTAAAGAATAGATCATTAGTAGGAGTTATCTTCTAATTTATAGTAAGATTATACCATATGAATGCCAAAATTAGACTTCCAAATTCCAGAAGTTACACGATCTTGTGATGCATAGTCAAAATAAAAACTCTCCGATTTCTCGGAGAGTGGGTCACTTCATAAAGTGTTAAAATCTAATGAATTTATATGATCTTGGCAGATAATGATGCATCAATTCTAAGTCAATATCTATATTAATTCAGGAGCTAAGTATAGGAAACTTCGCACTATCCTGCAAAGCCAAATTTAAACAACAAGATGACTCTAATTCTTTAGAGTATATATCTAAAATTTAAAACCAAAAAATCTTCTATTTAGTTTTGCAATAATACAATTATTTTCTTCAAATAAGCTAATATCCTTTGTATGTTGTCTCCTATAGAATATTTAGTTTGAGATGATCAGATCGTACCATTGATGCACTATGATAATAGCGCTACTACGCAGATGAGTCATTTTAATCTTGAAAAGGATTTCCTCACGCAAATATATCAACAACAACAACAACTTCCTTCAGACTTCTAACGATCTCACCTGTCCACGTATTAACCAAATTACCATCAATTTCTTTTTCGGTATGCCGAGGAAGGGAATCGAACCTGTACAGTGGTCACCCACCGCAAGATTTTATGTCCTTCGCGTCTTATAAGTAACATCATATAGTTTCCAAAACGTGATGAACAAGGATTCAGCAATCCTTTTCATATCCCACCCAGCTTCGCGCCTTGCAGAAGCTGACGTCTCGTCCATTCGTTGGCGACGATCGCATCGCCGTCCTCGGACAGCTGCTCATACAGTCGTCTCCTAAGCACGACAAGCAGCTCTGCGTGCTCTAACTTCCCGCTTACATTTGCCAGTTCGCCAGGATCATTAGCCATGTCATACAGCTCGTCGACGTCTGTTAAATTCCAAACGTACTTCCATTCTGTCGTGCGAATCATCCGCTGCGTGTAAAGTCCGAATTGTTGGCCGTTATAAGTCGATACAACGGCGTCCCGCCAATCGGCAGGCTCCTCCCCAGCCAGTAGAGGCCTTAGTGAACGCCCCTGCAAATCGCCAGGATCATGCGTTTGCAGATTGAGAAGCTCCAAAAGCGTCGGCGGCAAATCTAGAAAATTATAGACAAATCGGTCACATCGTCCGCCCACTTCTACGTCCCCGACGCTCGGCATTCTAACAATGAGCGGCACGCGAACAACATCGTCGTACATGATGTAGTGCTTATCCATCATACCGTGGGAACCGCACATGTCACCGTGATCTGCAGTAAAGATCACAATGGTATTATCCGCCATACCTAACCGCTCCAGCGTCCCCAACACTCGTCCAATTGCATCGTCGAGCTGACTAATGATGGCGTAATAACGAGCAACGATCGGCGCCCAGTCCTGCCAATCATAATCGGCAACGCCCCAGCTCTCCAGCTGCTGGCACTGAATGTACGGCTTTCCGGCAAAAGTATCGTGGAAGCCTGCCCACTCGGGGATGTCCGCAGCAGCATACATCCCTGCAAAAGGAAGCGAAGGTCGGCAGGGCAAGTGGGGATCGCTGAAGTGCAGCGCCATATGCCAAGGTCGACCATCGCCTTGCAGCCGCTCCAGTGTCTCACTTGCACGCGCGGCGAACCAATGCGTCTCTGCGTCCTCTAACGGGAGCGGACTCTCTTCTCCGAAGAACCCATTCTCGTATCGGATGTCCGGATGCTTTTGCGAGATAAAGTCATGATAGTCAGCTTCGCTGACGTATGAATCGAAACCATAAGCCGCAGGCCCGTGCACCGGATTGACTCCCCATTTGCCCAAATATGCGGTTGCATAACCGCTCTCCGCAAGTGCTCTCGTCCATGTATAGGCTTCCGGCGGCAGTGCAGCCACAGGCAGCGCCCCACTGTAATTCCATAAAGCGCCAAATGTTTCCGGCCTCCTGCCGCGCAGGAGCGACTGCCTCGCCGGTGCGCACACCGGCAGTACGGAATAAGCGTGGGAGAAGGAGACTCCTTGTTCAGACAAACGGTCAATGTGCGGTGTACGAACGGGATATTTACCGCTGAAGCCCACGCAATCCTCTCGCAGTTGGTCTGCTGTAATCAGCAGTACGTTAGGCCTCCGCTCTTTCATCGAGTGTGGCATGCGCGCTCAGCTCCTTTCCTTCCCGTAGCCCCTGTGTACCGGTCCGATATTCGCGCGGTGAGCAACCGGCATAACGAACGAACAGACGGCTAAAGAACGATGGATCGTCGTAGCCGACCATAGTCGCGATGTAGATGACCTTCTGGTCGGATTCCAGCAGCATCCGCTTCGCCCGTTCAATACGAATTTCGTGCAGCAGGTCGAATACGCTCTTCCCGAATTCCTCGCGCACCAACCGATTCAGCTGCCTTGTGCTGACATTAAACAGGCCGGACAGCGCTTGAAGCGTAATTTTTTTGTCAAAATGGCGTTCGAGATAGCCGGAAATCCGTCTAGCCATCATCACTCGTTCCGATTGGCGCGGGGATTTATGAATACGATGGCTTTGCATATAAGCGTAATAGCGAGACAGCAGAACGAGCAGCTCCACCATCTGCAGGCGAATCAACGTCGTGTGGCCGGGGCCGCGGCTGTTGAGCTCACGGATCATGTTCTCCAGCAGCGCCAGCACGGACGACGCCTCCTGCCCGTTCAGATTCAGGTAATGGTTGAAGCGGACATCCTGCTTCAGGAAGGGATGCACGTAAAAGTAGTCCATTGATGCCGTAATTTCCAGCTCCTGAAGCAGCGCATCGGGAATAAAGGACGGCATAAACAAACAGTTGATGATTTCCATACTCCCGCCACTCTCTACGGAATAAGCATGCGTCTCGCCGGGATTAATAATAAACACATCGCCCGCATGAATATTGTAATGGTTGCCTTGGAAGATATGGACGCCCTGTCCATGCACCACATAGACGAGCTCAATGAACTCGTGACCATGTTCAGAGACAGAAGCTTGCACCATCCGATTGATCCAGAACGGGAATTCATCCTTCATGTAACTATTGCTTCCCAGTATATGCCCCATCCTTCATCCCCTCGGTTCGTAATCGGATCAAGATCCGATGGTCTGTTCATGCCGACCGTCTGTCGCTTGATCGAATCGTTCACGACGCGGATCCTGAAACCATTCGTCCCACGTCATCCCTGACTCCGCCAAAATCTGCTCAATGCGTCTGCGGAACGGAAGTCCCGCCTTGCGTAGCTGCCGATCCTTCGGATCTTCGCGTCCCCCCAGCTTCGCCTCCACCCAATTATCCAGCTGCCGTTCCAGCTGATCGGCGAGCTCTGGCTCCCGCTCCGCAAGATTTACCGTCTCTTCTGGATCGGCATCCAGATCATATAACTCTCTAGGCGGTCTAGTAAAAGGCCCCGCGTCGTACGTGCGAATAAACTTGTAGCGCTCCGTCCGTATGCCGCGCGCCGCTTGCCATGCACATTCACTAAGGTACACAGCATCGTGCGTTCCGTCAGCCAAGTTAAGAATAGAAGGCCATAAGCTCCGGCCGTCCATGCCTGGCGGGTCTGCAACCTTCATAAGCTCGATACCTTCTGGCTTCTCGCTGCGTATCGCTTCCAATATTGTCGGCATGAGGTCAACCTGCTGCACGAGACCTTGCACCCTGCGTCCCTCTGGGATACGACCTGGCCATCGCATAATAATCGGCACATGGACAGTCGGCTCGTATAAGCCGCAATGATCCCAGTAGATGTCGTGCTCCGTTAGACTTTCACCATGATCGCCGAATAGAATGAGCATCGTATCCTCTTTGATACCTAACTTCTCCAGATGAGCGTCGAGTTCCTTCAAACGATCATCAAGATAGCGGATTTCTGCATCATATAGCGCGTCGTAGTAAGCGCTGTCGGTCACTGGGCCAACGAGATCGTAATGGTGGTGCTTAAAGAAAGGGTAGGCGGGATGATTATAGGCCGGTTCCATGCTTCGGTTGTTCGGATCATACGGATCTCGCCCTGCTTCATAAAAGTCTGGAATATAGGATTCCGGCGGCAAATAAGGCGTATGAGCATCCCAGTAATGAAGGAACAAAAAGAACGATTCATCCTTATGCTCTGCCAGCCATGGCATAGCCAGATCGTTGACCGTTCGGCCGTCAATCCAGCGATTGCCGCCAACGCTGTTCGTATAGTAGCGATAGCCGCGGGCAAACCATTCCTTAAGCTGGTACAAATTGTCCACCGCCGATGTTGTGAAGCCCGCGCTGCGCAGCAGGTTTGGCAGCCATGGGGTCGATTTCGGCAGATGCGTCAGCTCTGAGCCATGGGAGACAATCCCTGTCGTAAGCCCTACTTTGCCTGTAAAAATGCCGGTATGCGCCACTTCGGTTGGAATGTCTGCGGCATAAGCTCGCTCGAACAGCACACCTTGCTCGGCAATCTGGTCCAAATATGGGCTTGTCGGCTTTGAATAGCCGTACCCGCTCAGCCTTGATGCACGAAGCGTATCCAGCGATATCAGTATGATCTTCATTGTATGTCTCCTTCGGGTAGTCCGGTATTCCGGTCCTTATTCACCTCTCGGGTTATGCTCGTTGCGCCGCATGCTTGAACCTCATATTGGCATGCAGCCAGCCCATTACGGCTTCGCCGTTATTCTGCAATGAAGCAGAAGCGGTGTCGATTATGATGTCGGGCGAGTGCGGTACCTCGAATGGATCGGAAACGCCTGTAAAATGGTGCAATTCCCCGTTTCTCGCTTTAGCATACAAGCCCTTCACATCACGGCGCTCGCACTCCCCGAGCGGGCACTGCACATAAACTTCCACAAATCCGGGCAGCTGCGAACGGGCATAGTCCCGCATTTCCTCATAAGGTGTGATGGCAGAGACGAGCACATCTACACTATTGCGAGAGAGAAGCTTAGCGACGTAGACGATCCGTTTAATATTTTCCAATCGATCCTCCCGTGAGAATCCAAGTCCTTTACAAATCGTTTCTCTAAGTTCATCGCCATCGAGCAGCTCTACGTGCCGCCCTTCCCGCAGCAGCTCTGCCGCTATATGCCTGGCCGTCGTCGTCTTGCCTGCTCCCGACAAGCCCATGAACCATATAACCGAGCCATGCTGTTTATCCATGTTGTCCTCTCCTCTCGCCAAGTTCGGTCGCTTATCCGATTGCAGGTACATCAATGGGCATACCGCCGGACTGATGCGAACGAATTGCGGCTTCAATAACTTCCTGTGCGGCAAGCGCATCCGCTCCAGACGCCTCGATCTTCTCCGGCGCATCGCCTGCTTTGACCTGCTCGATGAATCGATTGATCCGATGGGTAAACGTATCATTGAAGCCCTGCATCCCGCCAAACAGCGAGTTGCGTACAACGAGCAGCTCATCGGAGTGATGCGGATAATATGTCATGCTTTCATACACGTTATCGATAACAAACCGGCCTTCATTACCTGCGACTTCGCAATATTCAATGGGATGCCGCATCGACATGTCGTAGCTGCCGGTCAAGTGGCCAACCGCGCCGGATGTAAACGTCACATTGACGGATGCGGTCGACCAGCTCTGCCGACCCGGCGCCTTGGTCATGAACGCTTGAACCCGCTTAATATCACCGGCAAAATACCGCATGACATCGATGGAGTGAGGATGCAGAGCACGCATGTGCAGCCATTCCGTATCCTCCTGCGGGTTCTGAATCGTTAGCCTCATATTGACAAAGAGAAGAGAGCCTAGCTTGCCAGCTTCCACCAGCTCTTTCGCTTTGTAAGCAGCCGGCGTAAATCGATGATTCAAATTACAAGCGAGCCGGACGCCCCGTTCCCGGGCGGCAGCAACCAGCGTCCTCGCTTCCTCGATCCGATTAGAAATCGGCTTTTCTACATGGACGTCCTTGCCAGCATCGATCGCAATCATCGCGGGTTCAAAATGATGACTGCCCTTCTCAACCCCCGCTGTCGCTACGACGACTAGATCGATCTGTTCTTTAGCCAGCAGCTCTCTCAGGTCGGTATACGCAGGAACGCCATGTTCAAGACCAGCTGCCTCCGCGCGTTCTGGCATCAGATCACAGACAGCCGCAAGCTCCGTATCTGGATGCTGCCGATAAGCACGGCAATGGATTTTCCCAATATGATTGACACCAACGACAGCAACCCGAATCATTTGGATGCCGCCTCCTCCTTGGATTGAAGGGAGCGCGCGCCAATAATATTGCCGATATGCAGTGACTCGTATGCCTGCTCAGACGAGGTGAACGTCTGGCCTTTGCCATGCCAATTCAGATTCGTATAGATCGGATTCGTACGACCCGTCTGCTCTTCACGTTTTGCAATATGATCCTCCATCCGCTTCGTAAGCAGTGCAACAACTTCCGGCTGCTGCTCCGCCACATTGTTGTTTTCTTCTGGATCTTGGATCAGATTGTACAGCTCTACCTCCGGCTTAAAGTGGAAGTCCGGCTCAAGCGAGCGGATCAGCTTCCATTCCGGTGTGCGCCAGCCGTGCTTGCGCATCCACGTACATTCCGTCAGATACAGCTCGCTTATCCGCTCTGAATCTTCGCTCGCAACCGGCTCAAGCAGGCTGCGGCCGTCGAAGGAAATGCCGCTGTCAATGCCAATCAACTGCAGCAGCGTCGGCATAATATCCGAGATGACCGACACATCCTGAGCCCGTTTTCCCGCAGGCAAACGCCCCGGAAACTTAATAATAAGCGGCACAACAAGCGTACAATCATACAGGCCGTGATGATCAAAATAACAGTCGTGCTCATACAGCGTCTCGCCGTGATCCGATGTGATAACGACAAGTGTCTCTTCCTCTAAGCCCAGCGCGTTCAGCTTCTCGAAGATACCTTGGATACAAGCATCCATATAAGCGATTGCACCATCATATTGCGCGCCAACATAGGCTTCATCCGTGACGCCTTCCGGAATCCATGACTTCAAGAAGTCGGCGAACGGCTTGAAATTATAAACCGGCTCCATGGAGTCGTTGGCTGGGTCCTTCTCGTCCTTGCCGTAGAACATCCGCTCGAACGGCGCAGGCGGCAAATAAGGCGAATGCGGATCCATATGCCGCATGAACAGCAGAAACGGCTTATCCTCTGCCGCCAGCCGCTCCAGCTCTGGAATAGCGACATCGTTTAGATTTTGCGCCTTAGGCGTACGTCCCGACTCGTCAGGCACCCAAGATTCATAATCGAGATACGTATGGAAACCGCGCGATGATGGATTGCCCGAGAAGCCGACACATGATGTGTTATAGCCATTCTCCGCAAGCAGCTCAGGCAGCGTCTTCACGTGACTGCCAAGCGGTCCTTCGTGGCGCAGCGCCACAACGTCGGTTCCGAACACATCCATACCCGTCAGCATCGATGCATAAGCAGGCGTTGTCGGAATGCCCGGGCTGAAATGTTTCTCATATAGAACGCCCTCGGCAGCAATTTTATCCAGATGCGGAGTAGTCAGCCTCGAATAACCATACGCACTCATATGATCCCGACGAAGGCTATCTATGCCGAACAGTAGAATATTGGGTTTCTTATTAGTCATTTTGAAATCCTCCTTTGGATGAAATAATGCTTTTATCGCGCGTTCAGCTGTTTAAGAACCCCATTTAGATAGCCGTACGACTCAGCGGCTACGATGGATACCTGCGCAAGCGTATGCTCAGGTGAAGCACCAATGACCTCAACGACGACCGGTCCGTCGTAACCTCCATCCACCATCGCTTTGCAGTAGCCATATAGATCGATGTCGCCCCGTCCGCACGCTTGAAGCATGATCGGTCCAGGTCCCTGCTCCCGTCCTTTGCAGTCACGGATATGAACATGCTTTACGCGACTAAGCACAGCGGGGAGCGCTTTCTCCGCATTTTCGCCGGCACGGTGGATATGGCTCGGGTCCATGTCGATGCCGAACGCGGGGGAGATGATCGAGTCCATCGCTCGCAGCGTGGTCGGCGTATTGTGAATGGCATTGCCGACATGAGCTTTAACGCAGAGCGTGATGCCAAACGAAGCCGCTCTCTCTGCCATCCGCGCAAGCATCTCGATAGATGCCTGAAGGTCTTCTTCGACACCCAGCTTTCCGCCAGGACCAACGTTTACGATTGGAATACCAATTTCAGCGGCAGCTTCGAACGCTGGGAGCAGCCGCTCCTCATTGAGCGATGCAACCTCAGTCGACAGAAACGTTAGGCCGTTTTCCTGCACAATCGCCTGCAGCTCACTCTTCTGCTGCTTCCAGCGGCTGAGATCCAGATGCTCGCACATGCCTTGAATAGCGGCAATCTCTACACCGTCGTAGCCGCAGGCCGCAATATGCTTCGCCGCTTCAGCGAAGTCGAACTCTTTGAACAGTACGGAATTGACACCTAGTTTAATCATGTATGAGCCCTCCTGAATAATGGATTAGTAAAACATGTATTAGTTCATGTTCCTGCAATACCTGCATAGAAATCGCAAGCAACAAAATAGCACCGCGCTATCTTACTGAGATTATTTCAAATAAAACGGATCACCGTGCAGCGGCGGGAGCGGCTGAGGACGAACGACTTCTCCTCCGCGTTCATACGATTCCTGTACAGCATGCACATACTCCAGCACAGCAAGCGCATCGCGTCCGCTGGCGCGCAGCGCATCCGGAGATACCTTGTTGTCAACATCCTCCAGAAATGCATGCAGACGATGGTTGAAAGTCCGGTTGAAATCATTTGTTCCGAAATCCGTCACTTCAGGCTCAATCGGAACGCTGATCGCTGGAATGCCCTTTTCCGCTTTCCAGAACGACACTTTCTCGACGCAGTTCTCAATGGTGAATGTCCCCTTCGAGCCCCCAACCTCAAGACTCCACCAGCCGCCTAGTCCGTAGACCGCATCGCCGCGCTGACTCAATAAATAGCCAACTGCACCGTTTGCGAACTTCATATGGATACTGTTGATGGACACCATAACATCGCCTGCGCTCCGGCGGAAGCCTGGACGGTCGGAGAACGTCTGGATGTGCGTAATATCACCGCAGAAATGGCGCATAACACTGAATGGGTGGGTCAGGAACGCCCGCATATGGAAGTAAGGGTGGCCTTTCACTTTATCCGAGCTGGCAAGCGCATAGTTGAGCTCGCCGCCGTTGAAGCCCATTTTTGCCAGACAATAAATTAATTCGCCCACCTCTCCGCTCTCCATATATTGCTTCGCCTTCTCCGCCGGCGGCGTAAAGTAATGGTTCAAATTGCAGCCTAGATACACCTTCTGCTTCTCAGCAAATGCCACCATCTCGCGCCCTTCACGCACATCGTTGCACAGAGGCTTCTCCACGAGCACGTGCTTTCCGTAAGACATCGCTTCCATCGCCGGTTCAAAATGCCAGCTGCCGTTGTCAATGCCGCCTGTCGTCACATCGATCACCTGAATATCAGGCTCGTTCTCGATCATGTCCTTAAGCGTATAGTACGCCTTTACACCGTGTTTCTCCGCAGCTGCGTCGGCGCGCTCCTTAATGACATCGCATACCGCTACGACATCAGCCAGTTCATCCTCCGTGTAACAGTTCGCATGGTTGTTGCCGATCCCGTTCATGCCTACAATTCCGATTTTGACCGCCATATTCAACTTCCTTTCGTCCTCTGAATTGGATAATGAAATTCCTAGATCATATCGATAGCCTAATCGCCAAGCCGTCATAGTTGTAAACGCTTTATAAGTTCATCATACTGTCTCCTTCTGTCCAAATCATGGCGGTTCGGGACAAAAACCTTTCCGATCGAGACTGCTTTTAAAAAAGGAGAGGCTTGGTTTAGGATCTACACCAAACAGCTGGTAAGCTTAGGTCGATCAACGTTCTCACGAAGTGGGATTTGCAGCGACCGATTCACCCCAAGCATCCTAAAAAAACCGCAATCCTAATGACTGCGGCTCTCTGAATGAGGACAAAATCAATTACCTTACAATGATTTCGTTCGTGCACAAGCAGTGCAGTCCATGCTTGATTATCCCTTAATAGCCCCCGCTGTCATGCCGGCTACAATTTTTTTGTTGAAGAAAATGAACAGAATGAGCATCGGAATAGAGATCAGAACAATATCGGCAAATAACAAATTCCACGATGTCGTGAACCGGCTCATGAAGTTGTACAGCGTCAATTGCACCGTCGCGTTGGAGGAACCTGGGAAGAAGTAAAGCGGATTAACAAAGTCATTAAATACGTTTATCGATTCAAGCACAATGATGGTTGAAGTAACGGGCTTTAGCAGAGGAAAAATAATACTAAAGAACAGCCGCCCGCCGCCCGCGCCGTCAATCAAGGCGCTCTCATCAATTTCACGCGGCAGCGTTGCCACAAACGCTTTGTACAAAATAGCTGCAAACGGAAAGTGCAGCGCAACCTCCACGAAAGTGATGCCTGCCAGCGTCTTGAACAGGCCGATCGAGTCGAGTACCCAGATCGTAGGCACGATCGCCGGCGGAATCATCAAACCTGCCAAAACTAGAAAGTTTAAGAAGGAAGAAAAGCGCCCCCCTTCTCTGCGATGCAGTACAAATCCGGCCATCGCGCTGACGATGATCAGTACAGTGATCGATAATACCGTAAGCAGCATGCTGTTATAAAAAGCGCGGACAAGCATATGATCGGCAGCAGTCAACACATCCCTGTAATTTTCCAAAATATGAAATGATTTCGGCCACGACATATTCATAAGTGCAGATTCGGCTTGATTTTTAAAAGAGTTGATAATGACAAAATAAAAAGGAATCCAAAAAATGGCGGTGCTGAGCATCAGCGAGAACGCGGCAACGATAATCCTCTTAGCTGCGCTGCTTATCCCCCTGTTTTCGCCGCGGTTCAGCGGTTTGCCCACGCCTTTATTCATCACTCGGCTCATTTCGCTGCTCATAAGTGCACCTCACTTTTCGTCAGGTACTTATACAAAGGAAACGCCAGCAGTGACACACCGACAAACAAGATGACGTTGCCCGCAGTTGCTAGGCCATAAAAACCCGCTTGATACTGCTTGTATATGATCGAGGCGATCAGGTCGGTCGTGAAACCCGGCCCCCCCTTCGTCATGGCCCAGATCAGGTCGAAGGAACGGAGCCCTCCGATGAATGAGAGTATAATGACCGAATTCATCGCCGGTCTGCTTAAGGGAACGGTAATATACCGGAATGCGTTCATGCTGCTCCCGCCATCGATTTTGAGCGCTTCGTAATATTCGCCTGGAATGGCTGAAATGCCTGCGATATAAATAACGGTAGCAACGCCTATACCTTTCCATACGTCTACTAAGGCAACAGACAACAGCGCAATCTTTGTATTGCCAAGCCAATCGGGTCCGTCAATACCAAATACAGCCAGACTTGTATTAATCAGCCCTTGCGAAGGATGCATCATAATGGAGAAGGCGATTCCGACCGCGATCGTGCTAAGCAGTGTTGGGAAGAAAATAACAGAACGTAAATAGTTTTTAAATAAAACGCTAGAAGTGAGAAACGCACCAAGCAATAGGCCAAGGATGACCTTGAGGCCGCAGGTTACAACCGCATAAATTAACGTGTTTCTGAAGCCGATGCTGAGCGCCGTCTCTGAGAAAAAAGTGACATAGTTGTCGAAGCCGATGTAATTCCAATCGGTGAGCGTCCAACGCGTCATACTGAAGAAGAGCGATAATACCGTTGGCAGCAAATAAAAGACGAAGTAGATCAGAAATGCGGGAATAAGAAATAAATAAGAGTAAGTCCGAATCGTCAGCTTGGTCATGGCTCTCCCCTTCTTTCCGGAGAAAACGGACCCCGCAGCTTCTTGTACGGAGTCCTGTCTTCAACTAGAATTCCCGCATGCGGCGGGCGTTCTACCAGCCCGGTAGATTTAACTGCTGCGCTTGTTTCAGTACGTCTTTGTCATAATCCTCGGCGCCCTTCTGCGCGGAGGTGATTCCGCTGCCAACAGCGACAGTGAGGTTCTCAAGGTTCGGGCCTTTGACTGGGGATACGAACTCCAGCGCAGGTGCCGTCTTGCCTTCATCGAAGTATTTCTGCATTTCTTTGACACCCTCGTAAGCATCGTCAGGGAGCTCAATTCCTTTAATTACATTGGGGCCTGCCGCTTTGACTTTGGAGGCAAATATGTCTTGGCCTTCTTTAGATACGAAATATTCAGCGAACTTCTTGGCGGCTTCTACTTTCTTGCTGTTCTTGTTGATGTACAGACCGCTCGGCATCCATACCGTCAGTCCGTTGACGTCTGCGCTGTCGCTCGGTATTGGGAAAACGCCGATGTCATTGATCTTGTCCGGGCTATTTTGCAAGATGGAATCAAGTGCGCTAGTTAGCATTGGATAGTGTACACCTGTGCCATCGGCAAGCATTTTCAAAGCAACGTCATACGTTGTGGCTAGGAAGTCCTTATTCATGTAGCCTGCTTTAAACGGTTCCTCCGTCTTTTCGAAGCTGCGCAGTGCAGCTGGTGTCGTTGCGTACTTCGCCTTGTTGTTCGTGTAATCGTCTGCGAAATTCGGAACCTGCGCCTGCAGGTTGTAGTAATCACCGAGAACAAACAGCTGGGACGTCCAAGTATCCTTGTAGGACGCGATAACAGCGGTCTTGCCCGCAGCTTTGATCTTCTCATTGTTCGCCATGAATTCGGTCCATGTTTGCGGGACGGTTAATCCGAGCTCACCGTACACCTTCTTGTTGTAAAGTATCGCACCTGCGGAGCTTGATCCGACGGGCGCACCGTACACCTTGCCATCGACCGTAACTACCGTTTTGAAGGAATCAAGCACGTCCGCCATAAACGATTCATTCGTCAGGTCGAGAAAGTTATCCACCGGATTAACTGCCTTCAGCAGCGAGCCCGTATTATAAACAAGAAGGTCGGACATATCTCCTGTTGCTAGGCGCGTCTTGACCAGGTTGTCGCCTTCCGTGCCATCCGGTTTGATGTCATACTCAATGGTGATATTCAGCTTTTTCTCCGCTTCAGTGGCAACAGCCTTGAGCGCTTCGAGCGTTGTGCCTGAATTGCCTACCATCAGCGTTAAGGTCGTTTTCGCTGCAGGTTCGCTTGTCGTGTCCGTTTTCCCGTTCGCAGCGCCGGTGTTGTTCTTCGTCGCAGAGGGGGTGTTGTTGCTGCTGCCGCATCCAGCGAGCAGCAGCAAAATCATCATCACGCTTGTCACAAATGCGAGTGTTTGGCCAGTCGTTCGTTTCATCGTTCTGCAGCCTCCCTTTGTAGGTATGGACCCTTGCTCCTTTCGGCAGCCGTCCATCGTTGCCTCTTTTTTGCATCACTGATGCTGTAAGTTACAATGTGATGAATACGCTTCCATAAAGAGCGAGCTTCCGTTCCAAGGGCCCGGGTTCCCTCGTATTTTCAGTCTAAGGGTTTACGTTTTTGATGAATACCTGCTCATTTGCTATTTTAAGGGGGGAATTTTTCCTTTTAACAACAGGAAGTGGTACGGGCGAAGAGACATCCAGCTTGCGAGAGTGCATCGCCCGCATATCATCTAACTGCTTGCTTGCACTTGGATCATTCGCTCATTTTGCGTTTTGCGAAGGCGGTCGGTGTTTCGCCTGTTGTTCTCTTAAACAAATGAGAGAAATGTTTGGCATCGTCGTAACCTACCAGCTCGCCGACTTCAGACGGACGCGACGTGCCGTCGGCTAGCAGCTCCTTTGCTTTGCTGATTCGGTAACCGCTCACGTAATCGGAGAAGGTATAGCCAGTTTGGCTTTTGAACAATCTGGATAAATGTCCAAGACTGACATGATGATCAGAAGCAAACTGCTGAAGGGAAAGGTCGCCTTGATAGTTGGCATGAATCCAGTTCATCAACACCGGAATGAGCCCTTTTGGCTTCTGTTCCTTTGATGTATGTGTCCCTGCAATCCCGAATACTGTTGCCGTAAGCCATTCCTTGATTGGCTCATAGTCGGTCACTTCGTGCAGCAGGCTCATATCCTCTTGCAGTAGAATCGATGATTCTGCTTGCAAATTAAACTTCAACGAATAAAACAAATCACTAGCAAACTGTACCAGCTGCTTTTGGGTGACCTCTTTGTACTGAAGTCCATTAACGATACGCGATATCGTATCTCGTCCTCTTGCCATATCGCCCGCTTTAACCTGTGCTTGCAGTGCACGCACCTTTACCCATATTTCGGAAATATCAGGCACAGCCAGCTTCATATCCGGTAATGCCAAGGTCGGCTCGCCGATTCGCAAATGCTCTTCAAGCTGCTTGCCAAGGCGGATGAAGCTGCGATTCAGGCTCTCGTGCTCTTTCTTTATTGTGAAGCTCACATGGAGAAGAATGCCATGGGTGTTCACATATTGGAAGAGCGATTGAAGCTTTGTCTTTAGCGACTGCGTAAAGGCTTCATTCCCAGCGGGCAGCAGCAGAACTCTGCGGCGGCCGTCGATCGTAATGCAATGACTATCCCGCTCCTTGTTCAAGACGCTACCGAAATGCGAGAGAATATCCGATGCCTCAAGCCCAGCATCCTTCCAAGTAAGCGGCGATGCCCAGTTCTCCAGAAGCAGCAGCACCATGAACATACGCTGCTGCTCTGCTTCGGCTGGCTTAACATGCTCCATCGCATCCGCCGCCAGCAGCCGCTGAAGAAGTGACCACGCAACACGGTCGATCCGGCTGCGCGACTCGTCTTCAATACGCGCAAGCAAGCGGTCAACCGCCTTGTAAAGGGTCTCTTTCTTAACAGGCTTCAGCAAGTAGTCCGTCACGCCAGTTTGCATTCCCCGCTGTGCATAAGCAAAATCGTCATGGACACTGAGAATAATACCTTTGGTGTCCGGATGGCTGCGGCCAAGCTCGGCCAGCAGATCCACACCGTCAATGCCCGGCATTGTAATGTCGGTCAACACGAGATGCGGGACTACGGATTTCGCTGCTTCCAGCGCATCTTCCCCGTTCTCGAACGCAAGCACACGATGCTGCGGCTCGTATCGCTTAAAGAGGGCCTCGAGCTCCGCAAGCGCCCACCGCTCGTCTTCTACCAAAAATATATTCATCAGTCGGCCTCTCCCTTCACCTTGACGAATCGTTCATACGGGAACGTCAACCTAACCGTCGTTCCACGGTCAGGTGAACTTATCAGCTCTACTCCATATTTGACACCATGAAACAGCTTGATTCGCTGCGCGATATTGGACAGGCCTATCCCCTGCCCCTCCTCGTCGTAAGCGTCCACCGCCTGTACTCTCTCCAACCTTCGGCGCAGCATGTGGATGCGTTCCTCTTCAATACCACAGCCGTTGTCGGACACTTCGATAATCAGCTCACTGCCAAGCCTCTTAACAGCGATGTCGATTCGACCGCCTGACTTGACCTTGCTCAGTCCGTGAACGATTGCGTTCTCAATTAGCGGCTGAACGGTAAGCTTCAGCACCGATGCTTGCAGCAGCGCTTCCGGCACTTCCATATTGAACTCAAATCGATTGCCGAATCGATGCTGTTGAATATTCATGTAATTGCTTATATGCTCCATCTCGTCATGCAGCGGGATAGGATGATGAAGATTTGTCATACTGTATTTGAACAGCTCAGCCAGCGATTCTGCCATTTCCGCAACCTCTTCGATGCCTCGAACCCTGCTGATAGACTTCATAATGTTAAGCGTGTTATACAAAAAATGAGGGTTGATCTGCGCCTGCAGTGCCGATAGCTGCGCATTCTTCTCCGCCAGTTTGGATGTGTACACTTCACTAATTAAGCGTGTGATACTATCCAGCATGTTGTTGTAGATACGGCTCAGACGGCCGATCTCATTGTTGCCGGTCACCTCCATTCTCTGGCTCAAATCCCCTTGCTCGACACGCGCCATCTTCTTCATCAAATTACGGAGCGGAAGCGTCATCTGATAAGACAGCACATAGGACACGAAAGCAATTAGACCCATCGCGAGCAGGCCAACGAGAAAAAGAATATAAGTAGAGTGTTTCTGCTTGGACAGCAGGAATTCGTTCGGAATTAGAATCAACGTATTCCATTTTGTATAGGAGGATTTCGACGTTGTAAAGATATAGCTCACGCCGTTCCATACCACCTCATTTGATTCATAATTGTCTTGGAAGATGGAAAGATCAATTCCAGTGTCATTGCTGCCCGTCAGCTCATTCCTGTCGTCATAGACGACGCTGCCTTCATCGGTAATGATGAACGCTCTCATATTCCGTTCAACGTCGTTGCTGTCGGAATTGACGAGCATGTCCTTGATGACATTTACGTTAATATTAATTTTCATATATCCCAAAACATCAAGGTATGGAATGCGGCTGATATTCCGTACGAAGGATATCACCTGAGCTTCACGATCACCGCCCGTATTCTCCGCTGTGACGGGCAGCAGCAGAAATTTGACTCCAGGCATATCCAGTCGATTCTGATACCAGCTCTCGCTTTGAAGATTGAAGCTTATCTTAGGTCCCCCCGCCTTTGATACAAAATAAGCGATGTCGTCCGTGGTGAAAATATAGATGCTCTGGAGCTGAGGGCGCGGCTGAAGATGAGTGAACAATCTATTGTTGATCGTCAGTTCAATTTGGTTCTGCGTAACGGGTTCCGGAATTCCATAATGATCAATTAAGCTTTCTTGAATAATAGGATCGCCAATAATAGACACGGAGAGCTTCTCCATATCCTGAATATACAGCTCGAAGGTTCGGCTGAACTGCCGAGAAATCGTGTCGGAAAGCGCTAACGTTTGATTTTTGATATCGTTTACATTTTTATAGTAGAAAATAATACAGGTCAGCATGACGATGAACAGCGATACCGCGGAGAAGACGATGAACATTTTACTCTTCAGCAAGTAGTCGTTCCAATTTTTCATCATGGCTTCTCCTTATATAAAAATGTTTCCTCTTATTTTTGCATGAGGACTCTGTGATGGGAAAAACCATTCATTAACTAGTGGAATGATGTATTCGCCGAGCGTCCCGTTAAACATAGTGATAGAAACCCTCAGCGTGACTAGCGATGCGCCTAAACAACATTAAATTAGTTGCTATATTTTCACTTTTCTAGAGTAATAGACAGATAGCAAATTATACTGAATATGCAGTAATACAGGAATGAATATGGATTGTGTGATGTCTGCAATGGTTCCAAATATGATTCCACCTATGAAAGCAAAGAACATAAACCTTACACTTAATTTGTTTAATGTATAGTATTGCAAATGCGAGACTGCAAATAATAAGGAGGAAATGAGGATTGGGAGTGTGACCGGAAGATAAAATAGTTCATAGGATGATGCCGCTACGAATGCTTGGTTCAGGATCGGAAGCATTAGACCTCTAAATATGATTTCTTCGATAATCGGATACGCAATTATAAAATTAATCCTATTAAATTTACTTTCCAGACGATATCCAGAGTGTCGTGAGACGATTACATTCGCAATGAATACAACAGCAGTCAACGATAATACCATTGTAAAATTAATAGGCAGATTAAAAACATAATTCTCCTCATAAAAACAAGCTGCTGCGATGGCGAAAAATCCCCATACATATACGGTATTTCTTTTAAAATGATTAATTTTCGTCTTCGTTAAAGCCCTTGAAATGATGAACTCCAATATTTTAAAAGAACAGGTCAGCACTATCGCCAATCCTAGTGAAACAAACCACTTATCCATTAATGTGTAAATTGCAAATCACCTCTTTGAAAACTCTCTACGCTATTTTCGACACGCATGCTAGTTTACCTTCCCTAATTCTATTTGAAATGAATAAATAATTAACTTATTATTCCTTTTATTAAGCGTTTAAAAAATAAAAAAAGCCGCCCTTAGGCAGGGCGGCTGCTCTTGCTTATTTCAAACCCCATAATGCTGGCACATTCGATGGTTCCCAGCCAGCTAATGATGTATGAGGCTGAATACAATAATAGGTTTTGCCTCCGTAAGTAACGAGATCGTTTGCTTTGTAGCTTACATTAGGTGCCCAAGCATTTACCGTTCCACCGTTTGCATCAGTCGTAGCAGCAATCGATGTGCCGCTCGAAACATTGCCCGCGGCATCTTTCGCCACTACAGTAAATGTATAAGCCGTACTTGCGGCAAGACCGCTAATTGTCGTGCTCGTTCCCGTAACGTTCACGTTGGTAGAACCATAAGTCACGGTATAACCGGTTACGCCGACGTTGTCGGTAGATGCCGTCCATGAAAGATTGACGCTGGAGGATGTTTTGGCTGTGACTTGAAGATTCGTTGGCGCTGTTGGCGAGGTTGTATCTCCCGCAGCTGGATTCGTTGTTACTGGAAGTGCATTGCTCGCTCCCGAAATATTGCCAGCCGCATCCTTCGCTTTCACAGTAAACGTATAGGCTGTATTAGCAGCAAGTCCACTAATTGTCGTGCTCGTTCCTGTGACGTTTACGCTTGTAGAACCATAAGTCACGGTATAACCCGTCACGCCAACGTTGTCAGTGGACGCACCCCAAGCTAATGTTACACTATTTGATGTTTTTGCAGTGGATTGAAGGTTGCCCGGTACCGATGGCGCAATGATGTCTGCACTACCAGATCCTGCCAAATCGCTCGCCAGCTTGTTTAATAGAACTTTGTTTCGGTCACCGCTAAACTCCCAGAACATGGCACCGCCCAGCCCTTTGCTTTGAATGAAGGCTGTCTTGTGGCCCAGTGATTCTGTATCATCGTAGGAGATAAAAGTACGTTTAGCAGCGTTATATAAGTAAGGTACCTTCGCTGTATCATTCCAATAACGTGTGTAGCCGTTTTTATTAATGTAGTTGTTTTCGAGATCTGTATAATCAAATAACCCCGCTTCCCATGTACCCGCAGGCACGCCAGAGCAGCTTTGATACTGCCCATTACCGGTCGCTGCACAATTGGCCCAGCCTCGACCATAGAAAGGGACTCCCAACACAATTTTACTAGCTGGAACTCCGGCATCCAAGTGCCCTTGCACGCCAGACGCACTGTTATACGTCGCCGCGTTTGGAACGCCCGCCGCTGCTGCTGCTGGATCATAGTTCAGTGGAGCATTGTGGGCGCTTACGGTTTGCCAGCCGCCGTTGAAATCATATGTCATAATGTTGATCCAATCGACAATCGCAGCAATATTACCTAGCTCGGTATTTTGTGCATACGTCGGACTTGCACCTGAGGCAATCGTCAGCAGATAAGTTTTACCATCCGCCGTACCCGCAGCATTAAGCTTCTCCCGAATCTTCTGAAGCAGCAGCGTATAGTTTTGCTTATCAGCAGCCCTTACGCTATTGCCAGCTAACCCTCCGCTTACCGGGTATTCCCAGTCGAGATCAACGCCATCGAATTGATATTTTCGTAGGAAGTCTACTGCTGAATTAGCGAATGTCTCCCTTGTGGCCGCACTGGCCGCAACATCAGAGAATCGGTTCGACCAACTCCATCCGCCTACGGAGATAATAGTTTTTAAATGAGGATTAGCTTGCTTCTGCTTAATCAGCTGCCCAAGATTGCCCTTTATCGGCTTATCCCACGTATCCCCAGGGAACGCTTTTCCTGTGTCGATCCAAGGATCGCCTAATACGATTGTCCCATTTGGCACGTTAATCGTACCAACTTCGTCCTGACAAGCCCATGTCACGGGATTAGGCCCTGTCGGATCTGAATTTCCGTGAATGCCATTCCAACAAATATCTGCAAACGCATAGTTAATATGAGTTACCTTGCTAACATCCATATCCATGACATTGTAATTTCTGCCATAGGCACCCCAAGAGGGATAATACCCGATTATCTTTGAATTTGAAGCTGCTTCTACCTTCTGTCCACCAAATGCTAGGGAGTAAAACAATGAGAGGATGAGAAAAGCAACCAACAGGATAACACTACTTTTTCGTACCGATGCTCCGCCTAGTACCATTTCTTAAATACACCTCTTCCTTCAGTTTTGAAATCGCTTTCAATAAGTGAATATCAAATAGACTCTGCCCAGTCACCTCCTAAAGTAAGGATAAAAACAAAGGAAAACCGTCACATCATAGTTCTGCTAAGTCGTTTGAACAAGAGAAAAGAAGATTGCACAAAGAAAATCGGGGGGGAAATTGCGGTGTAAAGCGAGTATCTGATATGTTTCTCCCTTTATTGTACGAGTTGTCTCCATAACCAAAAAGAAGGTTGATTATGTTATTAAGGGATAAATATCTCTTATTCTTTGTAAATGGGTTTTAATTTCAACTTCATAGAAAACGGAATCGTTTAATATTATCCTTCTATAGCCATTTGTCCCCTCTGAGTTCGTTATTAGCAAAAGGTATCACAGCACAAAAAAACACGCTAAACTATAGCGTGTTTAACATAAATGCCCTGTGAAGCTTTCGAAAACCTTACCTAGTGAAACGCTTAATACGTTTTATTCAATACTTTTCAATGATTCAATCATATTAATTTGAGAAACTTTTCGCCGAAGCAGTAAATTAGAAAGCGTAGTAAGTAAGAACGCAAGCAGAATAGAAACTAACAAGATCGTTATGTTTAATTTATCTGGGATTTGCTGATGGGGACTCGACAATGCCTGAACAATAATGGTGTAGATATAGCCGCTGATCGGTAACGCTACAATTACCGCAAAGGCGGTTAAAATGATATTTTCAGAGAAGATAAGCCGGTTTATTTTATTTTTTTGATAGCCTAATACCTTCAGTGTTGCAAGCTCACGAATCCTTTCATAAATGTTAATGGAAGATATCGTATAGATAGCCCCAAAGGAGAGTATGACCGCACAAATGATAAACATAATGAATACAAAACTATTTTGCCTCAAAATATATTGCGCGGATTTCTTTAGATCATCCTTATCTGCAATGGTGTCTACACGTTGATCCTGCTCAAAGAAATTACGAACGCTTATCAGATCCGCCGAGCTGTTCGCTTTAACTAAAACCGAGGTTGGGCGATAGTCTATACCTAAACTATTCATATATTCGGGTGTGCTATAAAACGAAGGATTCGAATACTGATTAGATATTTTTAGAACCTTCATGTTCACCGATTTTTGGTTAAGCTCTGGTGCTGTAAATTCCATTTGGATCGTATCGCCTTCTGCAATTTGATACTTGTCTGCGTAAGATTTCGGTATTAGTACACCATTGTTTTCTAAACGAATTCTTTTATCATTTTCATCAAAGAAATGAATAAGGTCGTTTTCTTTTTCCGTAACCACTAATGTGGCGTTTTCTTTGACATCCTCTTTTATAAAGGCAACAGGAAAGGTAGATAATCCATGGCTTTTTGCAATATTGGAAGAGAGATTAATCGAATCAGAAGATGTTCCTACCGCATAATCGACTCTCAAATCATAGGTATACACATCCTCAATTTGATCAGCCACCTTCACCAAAGACATTTGTGTGCCAAATGCAGTGATCAATAAAACAGTGCTTACAACAACACCAACGGAGCTCGCTAAAGCTTTTTGTTTATTTAAAAATATATTTCTCAAAATGAGCTTATGGCTGTATGAAATTCGGCTCCAAATACCCGGAATTTTTTCAATGAGCAGCTTCTTCATCTTCTTTGGCGGTTTAGGGCGCATCGCCTGGGCAGCACGTTCATTTAATATCGTTCTGCCACTAAAATAACATGACAGGATTCCAAAAGCGCTGGAGAAAATAATAGGAGGAATAATAGAAAATAATGAAAGTGTAAATGAAATGCCAGGCATAGAGTAAGCCCTTGCATTCGACGCCGTAATTAATGGAATAAATACAATAGCGGATATGACAAAACCAAGGATAGATCCTATGATGCTTGCCAGCACAGGATAGCCCATATAATGAAGCATAATATTTCTGTTTTTTACACCTAATGCTTTCATAATGCCTACTTGGTTTCTTTGTGAATCTATAATTCTCGACATCGTAAGGAACAGAATAATTGCTTCAATTAAAAAGAGAACAAGAGGTATAACCTTACTCATCAATTTGTTATTATGTATTGTTTGGTTTAATTGCGAGTAATTGAAAGACCGTTCTTTAGTTTCTTGAGTTAAATAAGGGAGTTGTTTGGATTGAACCTCAATGGTTTGACCTATTTTATCTATATCGTAACCCTCTTGAGCCTCAATCATAACTTCATTATAGTAAAAGCCGTCAGCGATTGCAGGAATTGCCGCTTCGGCAATATAAGCGATTCCGCTGATTTTATGGTCCTGCGTTTCGTTCTTTTTAGTATGTTCAACATTCTCAATCAAGCCGCTAATTGTAAAATTAAAGCTTCTGCCATTGCTGCTAATACTGAGTGAATCACCTAGTTGAAAATGATGTTCTTTGGCATAAGCGGAATCTAATACGATTTCATCCTGTTTTGACGGGATATTGCCCGTAATGATCGTAGGCGTATTTATTTCATTTTTTTCAGGAATCGAATGGATTTTCAAAATCGCTTTATAATCTTTAAAAGCTTGCGTGGCATCAAAGCTATACCGTCCTTCTATTTTATGAATACCTGCGATCTCGCTTAGACGAGCCACATCATCGCTTGAAATTTGGCTGTAGTATACATTTAAGTCGCTTAAATGATGTTCTTTAAAATAAACCTTCGTATACGCGCCAAGATTGTCACTTAAAGTTACAAGCCCCGTATAGAAGAAAGCTCCTACTGCGATAACCAAAACAAAAGCTATAAATTGTCCTATCGATTGTTTGATATCCCTTATTGATTTCAAAAATAATTTCATAATTACCACTCAATCCCTTCAACACTTTGTTTTTCCTCATTTATAGTGATGCTCTCAATCCTTCCGCTTTTAACCTTTATGACTTTATCAGCCATAGGAGCAATTGCAGAGTTATGTGTGACCACAACAACGCATTTTTTCGTATCTTTGTTCAAATCTTGAAGAAGCTTTAAGACAGACTTGCCCGTTACATAATCCAAAGCTCCGGTGGGCTCATCACAAAGCAGCAGTAAAGGATTTTTGGCAACCGCTCTCGCGATAGCAACCCTTTGCTGTTCCCCTCCAGATAACTGGGAAGGAAAGTTTTTGATCCGTTCTTTTAATCCCACTTTATGTAAAATATCTTTAGCATCCAAATGGTTTTTACATACTTCCGTTGCAAATTCAACATTCTCTAGCGTGTTTAAATTCGGAATCAAATTATAAAATTGAAATACAAAACCTACCTTCTCACCACGATATTCTGTTAATTTTTTTTCGCCTAATCTTGTGATTTCATGGCCACCAACAAACACTTGACCAGAAGAAGCTGTATCCATTCCGCCAAGTATATTCAAAATCGTACTTTTGCCGGCACCGCTTGCACCTAAAATGACAACGAATTCCCCCTCTAATATGGAAAAATCAACACCTGCTAGCGCCTTAATCGTCACTTCACCTATGTTGTATTCTTTGGTTACATTTTTGAAATCGATTAACTTTTTCACTACCTTCATCTCCTCGTATTCTATTTTTTAGAACATGGTTTGTTGTTTCACCGGTTAACTTATGGAGGCAACGCCCCATTGCTGCACTATTTTTCCATCATATACCATCCAAAAGAAATGACCTTCCCTCAGTCGATGTATTTTGCGCTCGGTCTCCAGAAGGAGATTGATCGATCTATTGTCACGCTATCGCCAACAAAATTTGATGATAGCCCCTCAGCTATGATTGTTAACTCCACTTGCTCACAAAAAAGGAGCAGCCTGTTAGGCTACTCCCCTTGAATAATAACTTTTCACTTAAGCTTCAACTCAATTTCTTAATCACTTTCTCCACTCGCTTTCGTTTTGTCTCCTTATCAATATCGCCCAGTCGTGAGGAAAGCGTCTTTATGAAAAGGGCTTTGTTATTATCGTTAACGATGGCTATTGCATTCTCCGCATACATTGGAAGCTGATTGGTCGGACATTTCTTAAGCTGTTCGTCGATTGTTTCCATAATCAAGCAATGTTACAAGCTCTTTGCTGTATTCAGCAATTAAAGATGGCCTCAGATCTCCAATCTCATAGAGAACTTTAATGCAATCGCTTTGGATGTTCTTGTCATTGTTATGCAAGTTATCAACTAGTTCTATTACAGCTCCTTTATCATCTCGATCGGCAATGTTTTTCGCCAGCTCCTGGTTAGGACCTTCGTCTTTGCGGTTAAGTGACGATGCTAATTTGTCGATTATGGTCATTTGTTTTTCTCCTTCAAAGATGCTAATGCATAATTCAATTCCACGTCCTGCCCATCGATATATTTCATCTTAAATGTTTGCTCGTTCATCGGAACTGTGATATCGGGAGTCGCTCCGCCAAATCCGCGTTCATCGCTATCGCCTTGAATCGTTTTGTCTTGATTAAGTGATCGGCCATCCGGGAACCGCAAGATATATCCTCCCGGCATTTTCATTTCTATAGGAGCGGACACGACTCCGAACGAACCGTTCGTGGACGCAAAGCCGATAATCTTGACATTTTGCATTCCTTTTAAGAACAACGGCAATCCTTCCCCTGAGCTCGCGGTGTTCGAATTAATGAGGACCGCGATTTCCCCTGGAAAGCAACTCCGCGAAGGATGAACGGTTCTGGTTTCGGCGCGGTTGATTTCGAAACGTCCCGTATTTCGATTGTAGTAACTGACGTATTCATAGAACTTCTTCTCGTTCACAAAATGTCCTGCCATTTGGGCAACGAGTTCGTCGTCTCCGCCCGGATTATCCCGTAGATCGATGATGATTCCCTTTACGCGTTTCTCTTGAAACTCTTTTAATTGGTCTTCCAGCACTTGCGCGGGATCGGATTGTGTCGTTCCGGGAAGAAAATATCTGATTTTCACGTACCCGTATTCCTCTCGAAGGATCTCGCCTTCTACGGGAGGATCTTCTTTTTTTAGCTTAATTTTCGTTTTCTTCAAGGTCTCGTATTGATCGTCGTAAGCTGTAAGCGTCGCAGTCTTGCTCGCTTCATCATCCCAATTCCGAAATTCGACTTCGATTTCTTTGCCGATTGGAGCTCTTGCCAAGAAACGCCCTTGATTTTGAATCCGATCTCCTTCGGTTGCCGACGGATTCTCGCTCCATGACGTTTGGTCCAATGCTTCCCGAACGTCTTTCCCGTCCCACGACATGATTTCGGCTCCGAGCTTGATTCCGCTTTTGTCAGCCGGGCTGCCAGCTAACAGTAAGCTAACCAATACTTTGCCGTTATCCAATTGAACGGCGCTAATTCCGACTCCGCCGCCGACTTCATTTTTAAACGTGTTATTATCGTCGTACAGATGTTCATTCGCAATTTCGATATGGCCATCGCGGAAAGAAAAGAGGTAATCCCTTAAAGTTTTATAGTAGAGGTTCGGATCATGGTTGATTTCCGCTTGGAGGAATAGAGGCTCGTATTTCTTTTTCTTTGCTTCCCAATCGATTTTTTTCCAATCTCCGAAAGGGTATTCGGCGGACAACCTTTCGTTCATCGCGATAAAAGCTTTGGAATAGCTCATATGGCTTAAATCGCTCACCGGATTGTATCGAACTTCTCCCGCAACGGTTAATGCCAATAGCGTAGGAAGGGTACCAAGGACGCAAACGATAACCATGACAAAGCGAAATTTCGAAGACATCGGCTTAATGGCCGGTTTAAAGACTCTTCTCGCAGTACTTAAGAATAGGATGGCCGTAGAGGAGTAAATCAGCAGAGCCAGTATAGAGGCGTCGCCATTCATAAGGCTAATAATCGCAATGATTACACCTGCGCTCGGTATAAAATCCAACCAGCGGTTATTTTTGAGAAGGGGCCAAGCATACCTCAGCAAAACGAACAAGTTTAATACACATAAGATCATTTCCCAGACAGTCAACCATTTCAATGAATCGATAACATCTTGAATAAAGCTCATCGTTTCTATTCCTCCGATCAGTTATATGTGAATCGAACTGAGTGTATTGGAGAAATATGAACGGAGCGTGAACTTATTTGCAAATGGCCGAATCGTTATGCAAGGCAGCGGGAAGCATCACGGTGAATGTCGTGCCCAGTCCGACGGTACTCTTCACCTCAATGCTTCCGCGATGGAGAGCAACGATTTTGTGGGAGATGGCAAGACCGAGACCATTGCCGCTTCGGTCTTGGGCCCGTGACTTGTCCGCTTTGTAGAAGCGCTCGAAAATAGAGCTTAAATCGTCCGGCGCAATACCGATCCCGGAATCGCTTATAACAACAGCAATCTCATGAGGATGAGGCCGGCTGATCCCAATGAGAACTTGACCGGCGCGGGGCGTGAACTTGATGGCATTCCCAAGCAAATTCATCCAAACTTGATTGAGTTGATCCCGGTCGGCCGTTATATCGGCGCCGGCTCCCGAAGGGGACTCTATGTCGACGCGAATGCTTTTGGCCGACCACTGCGGCTCGCACGCGACGATTACTCGTCGAATTTGCTCATCTAGTTTATACGACTCCATCACAAACGGATGATGATCCGATTCGAGGGACGCGAGTTTCAGCAGATTATCGCTGAGTCTGGATAATCTATCGCTCTCGGTAACGATTATATCCAAGTATTGAACACGATCATCCTCCGCAATAACCAGATTGCCATCCTTCAACGCCTTCGCGAATCCGGAGATGGAAGTTAACGGCGATTGGATTTCATGGGACACGTTTGATACGAAATCCTGTCGCATCCGCTCCAATTGCTTGATTTCCCTAGCCATGTCGTTGATGCTCCGCGAGAGAGTTCCGAGCTCGTCTCCGCGAATGATTTTCAACTCAACCTCGAAGTCCCCTTTGGCCAACCGCTTAGTCGCATCCGTCATCGCTTGAAGAGGCTTCACCAGGTATCTGCCAGCAATGAGAATGCACAAGCTTCCGATCGCAAGCATGAGGAACAGAATAGTGAATAATAATCGGAAGATCGTAATTTCGTTCTTGGAAGAGCTCTGAAAAAATAAAGCATAATGTTTTCCATCGGAAGAAAACGGAAGGCCGACGAACGTACCGTTATCTTTTCCATGCGAACGGTACGGTTCTCCGCGCAGTACCATGCGAACCGATTCCGAGTTAATCGCTCCGACCTTCTTGCCCTTGCTCGGCACATAGGAGTACATCCCGCCATTGCCGTCGTATAGCTGCAAGGTATAGGAAACCAATTCAGCCATGTCATTCATGAACACATCCAAATCCGGAGGATTCGTTTGCTCGTACACGCGTATTATACGATCGCCGGCCGCGATCATATCGTTTTTACCCGTAGCGTTCAGATCATTCTGGAATAGAGCAAGGGCGAGAAGAAGGGATGAGACCAAGCTGATGACAATGGCGGCCAGAAAAGTCAGCACGACGCGAACGTATAACGATTTCATCCCGGATTCACCACCAGACGATAGCCGACGCTGCGTGCCGTTTCAATGCGAAAATGGCGGACGTCCCCGGCAAAGCGTTCCCTAAGCCGCTTGATATGTACATCAACGGTTCGGTCGTCGCCTTCGTAATCCATGCCCCAAATCTGAGTGATCAGCTGCTCTCTCGTAAATATCTGCCCTGGGTGGCCGGCAAGCATGAACAGCAGCTCAAATTCTTTTAGCGGCAACGCTAATTCCTCTTCTCCCCGCATGACCTTATACGTTTTCCGATTCAGTACGATTTCGCCCAACGGTATGACCTGGGACGAGGCAATACGGGATCGCTTCAGTAACGCTTTAACCCGCATCACAAGCTCAATCGGATCAAACGGCTTCGTCATATAATCGTCGGTCCCGAGCTGGAAGCCTTTTATCTTTTGACCCGATTCACCCTTGGCCGTTACCATCAGAAGCGGAATGTCGGGATCGCTTTTCCGAATTTCTCTGCACAAATCCCATCCGTCCATTTGCGGCATCATAATGTCGAGGATGACCAGATCGATTCCCGAACCTTTGACGATAGCATGCGCATCGATGCCGTTGTCCGCCTCGGTCAGATTGAATCCTTCATTCTTCAAATAAAGGCGCATCAAGGCGCGAATGTTAGGATCATCGTCCACAATAAGAATATTGACCATATAAACAATCCTCCACTTGGAAAACGATAGCCTTACGTTTGAATGTTGAACGCTGCAATCCCCAACTGATATTCACTGGATGGACCACGCGGTGGCATGCCTACCATAACACTTCTATTACATTTATGGTAAACTATTTAAATATTCGACAAACCATAGTTTCTCCTCATCATCACCTCTATAGCAAGGACTGAACGCGATAAGGCTACTAGAACAAGATGCGCTGCCGCCCGTTTGAATGGTCACAAGAAAGTACCATAATGGGTGAAGCTCTCATAGTGAAAGGAATTGGCTATTTGAAAAATAGAAAGACGCTCACTCTAATTATGATCGCTGTCACTCTCTTAACAACCTACTTTGTCCTTCACTCATTTCGTGTTTTTGACTCCAATACATTCGTGGCGAAAAATGGTGTTCTTTCATTGCAGCATTGGGATTGGCAAGATGAAAAAACGATTGCGCTTGATGGAGAATGGGACTTCTATCCAGATGAATTAATTGTGCCAAGCCCGGTTGATGATGTCTTTGAACGTTATAAGAACAAACGCCATTCCATTCCGGTTCCTACAGCGTGGGATCGCTATAGAGCTGAAAGCGCTACTCCTTATGGGACAGGCACATATCGCTTGCTTATACATGTTCCGGAGGATGACCTTTACGGTGTAAAGCTGAATACGATTCGAAATGCCAATAAAGTGTATTTAAACGGGGAAGAGCTTGGCTCAGCAGGTGTTCCTTCCAAAAGCACTGAAGAATATCGGTTTGATTACAAAAAATATGTCGTTTTGGGAAATAGTAGAGACAAACAAATAGAACTTGTTATACTAGTTGCCAATTATGACTATGCTGTTGGTGGGATTGTCAGTTCCCTCCAATTCGGTCTAGCCGATCAAATATTAGCAAAGCAAGGCCGTGGAAAATTCATTGAAGCCTTTCTCATTTCCGGCTACTTTCTGTTTTCATTTATATACTTTACGACCTATTTACAACACAAACGGAAATTCCAGTATGAGCTCTATTTCAGTCTATTCAGTTTAGCGCAAGCTGTACATATATCAACGATAAATGAAAGATGGATCTACTTACTATTTCCGGAGTTCAGCCCAGCCTCACAACTAGGAATTCAAGCCATTTCACTTACGCTTTTCGTCTTGTTTTTCCTCCTATTTGTTTATCATTTCTTCAACATGTCTGCCAGTAAAAGGTTCGTCACTGCATTAAGTGCTATCTTAGGATTTCAAGCCTTGGCAGTGTGTATATTAAATATAACCATTGATCTAATGGTGAATTTTCCATTTCCGCTCATTCAACTCATTGTTTCAGGGACTACCGCTATTAGTTATGTGTATATTTTTATTATGCTGCTAAAAGCCTATAAGCAAAAAACGGATGAGTCCGACTATGTGCTGATCGTTGTTTTTGCTTTTGCTGTTTATGGTATTTTACTTGCAATTGTCTTGCTATTTGATGTGGATATCGAAGTTCCGTCACTTCTTTTGTTTTTAATTATGGTGATGAGCTTGGCGCTACTAATGAGTCACCGTTCACAGCAGGCATATAATAAAGTTGAGGAACTGTCTGATGAATTGCTTGAATTCGACCGAATGAAGGATGATTTTCTAGTCAAAACATCACACGAGCTCGGCACTCCGCTCCACGGCATTATGAATCTTTCTCAATCGCTGCTGGAGGGTGTAGAAGGGCCTTTAAAAAGAAAACAGCAAGAGAGTGTTATTTTGATACACTCGGTTAGTAGAAGATTGGCAGGTTTGGTTAAGGATCTATTATTTATTTCTAGAATAAAGCAAGGTGAGGTGCCTTTTACATCCAGACCGATCGAAATCCGAATTATTGAGGAAGTGCTCGCTGAGATTGCCTATGTTATACCGCCCACTCTGCCTGTTCAATTGATCAATATGATCCCAGAAAATTTGCCGCTTGTATATACCGATGAACAAAAGCTAAAGCAAGTTTTGTTCAATCTGATCTACAATGCGATTAAATTCACCAATCAGGGAACGATCACAATCTCAGCTCAAATCGTAGAGGAACAAATGCACATATCGGTTGAGGATACGGGTTCAGGTATTGCTTCAGATTACCAAGACCTCATATTTACTACCTTTTATCAAGTTGAAAGCAGCCGGTCTAGGAAATCAGAAGGACTTGGTTTGGGATTAAGCATTACCAAGAAAATTGTGGAGAGTGCAGGCGGACGTATTTGGGTAACTTCTGAAATAGGTAAAGGCTCATGCTTCACCTTTACAATCCCGCTGGCTACTAATCAGCAGCTATTAGAGCATAATGAAATAAACAATCACGAAATGAACGAACCTGTTACGTCTACCCAAATGAAAAATCGGGAGATGCAGCAGTCGCAGGTTATCCTGCCTACACGAGTGAAAGGACCAAAACCGTATACGATATTAGTAGTAGATGACGAGCCTGCCAACTTGAAGGTACTTATAAATATGCTTCATTCACTTCATTATAGCGTAATTGCAGTAGGCAGCGGGCAGGAAGCACTCGACATAATTGAAACGGAAAAGGTGGATCTATTAATTTTAGATTTAATGATGCCCCATATGTCGGGATATGAGGTTTGCAAAACGATCAGACAGAAGCAAGACTTAGTAGATTTGCCTGTCATCATATTAACAGCAGCAGGACAATTGTCTGACTTAGTTGTATCCTTCCAATTAGGAGCCAATGATTACTTGCAGAAGCCTGTTAATTTAAAAGAATTAGAGATGCGAATCGAGTCCTTATTATTAATGAAAAAGTCAGCGCAGGATGCTGTGGAGCATGAACTCAGCAGCTTTTACGCTCAGATTACACCGCATTTTTTATACAACACACTCAATGCGATTATTGCACTAAGTTGGTCTGACCAGAAAAAAACCCAAACTGCATTAGAACATCTTTCTACCTATTTCCGAGGAAAGCTGGATTACCAGAAGCAGCGCTCACTCGTCCCTTTGGAGGAAGAAATAGAATTAGTGATGGCTTACTTAGCGATAGAAAAATTGCGCTTCGAAGAAAGGCTGCATATCGATTATAATATCGACGAAACGATTCAAACCTATATCCCAGCAATGACACTGCAGCCGCTAGTGGAAAATGCTGTTACTCACGGAATAATCAAAAGTAATAAAGGTGGAACGCTGCGTCTTACTATCGCGCGGGAACAGCAGCATATCAAAATCATAATAGAGGATAACGGTGTCGGGATTCCTATAGAAAAGCAGCAAGAGCTAATGTGTGGTCGAAATGAGCGGCTGGGCTTTACAAATCCATTTAGAAAGCTTTCGCTTATTAAAGGAGCCCGTTTTCAAATGAACAGTGAAGTGGGCAAAGGGACAACGATCATCATTCATATGCTCGAGATCAAAGACAACAGGTAATTGTTCTAATTTTCACTCATACATAAGTGAAAACACCTAATCAACCAGAATGTTCATACAACGCTTATTCCTCCACGACTGGGACACTCCATAACGAAATGAAGGACGTAAAAATAAATTACGTCCTCAATTCGTTCCCAACTCCTTTATTCCATACTGTACTAGGAACCTCTCGACGCAGCACAGGTACCACTTCAGTAGCAAATCGTTCAATTTGCTCGCGTTGCTCCATTTCTGACAAGCCATCTACACTGATGCTGACCACTTGGTGCCCGTAAGCTTCATGATAGTTTAAAATCTTCTCGATCACTTTATCAGCGCTGCCGATCAAGGCAGGCCCATTTTGTACATTGTCCTCGAGGTCTTTGAAAGGCGAGTTGTTGTGCTGCGATGCAGCCGTTGCATGGAAAGCATCGTAATAGGGCCTATATCGTTTGACTGCTTCTTCTGTGGTGTTCGCCAGATATAAGCTTCCAAATCCCGAGCCAACAATTGCTTTTTGAGGATCATGGCCGTAATGAACCAATCTCTCGCGATAATGATCGATTAATGCTTTATATTTAGCCTGGGGGTGAAACGTATTGGAGGAAAAAATCGGTTCACCATATTTCGCAGCCAATTCGGTGGACAGTGTACTAGATGCGCTTCCATGCCAGATTGGAATTGAATGTTGAAAGGGTCTTGGCTGTGTAGTCACATTTTCAAGCGGTGAACGGTAGCGCCCCTGCCAGGTTACGTTCTCTTCATGCCACAAGCGCTTCAGGAGTGCATACCGCTCTGCAAGGGATTCCCATTGTTCGTCTTCGGTAATTCCAAAAAGCGGATAGTGGCGAGGGTCGTTTCCTTTGCCAATAATCATCTCGAGTCGACCTCCCGAAAGATGATCAAGTGTGGCATAGTCCTCAGCAACACGCACTGGGTCTAGAACGCTTAGAACAGTGACCGTTGTTAGCAAACGAATCTTTACGGTTCTGGCAGCAATCGCGGTCAGAACGACTGGTGGCGAAGATGAGATAAATGGTGCTCCATGCCGCTCTCCAATTCCATAAGCATCAAAGCCGAGTTCTTCAGCAAGGACAGCCTGTTTAAGTACGTTCTCAAATTTCTGATGGGTGGTCAATGTCTCCCCGCTTACAGCATTCGGTATGTTCATCATTAGGCTAAACAAAGCAAATTTCAAGATTTACACTCTCCTCTCTAAGCCAGACTCCATCTCTAATAGGTTCATCTCAAACCTACCCTTTGTGAACATAAAAAAAAGCATGGATTTAATAATCCATGCTTCCGGTTGTCCAGCCAGCTTGTAATTCCGATAAGTTTAATATGTTTTATATTTTTTAAGTTATCATCGTTGCACAACATTGTCAATCATCGCTTTTTGACCCTTCTTCTTGGGCTTTTATCCTTTATTCATCGCGGCTCACACGAAAACCTTGATCGGGTCCCATGCCATTTGCCTCAAAATTGCTCAGATAAGATAACTCGCCAACATCACCAAGCCAGCCCCCGCCCTTCACAACTCGGGTAGAGTTGCTATTGCTTTCCGAATCTCCAAACCCGTTCCAGCACCATTCCCTTACATTACCCGACATGTCGTAAAGCCCTAACTCGTTGGGCTTCTTGACACCGATGGATTTTGTTTTGTTATGGTTGCTTTCAACTATAGGCCAGTTCCATTCTCCTGATAAAATTTTATCTCCAGCATTTTTCCAATACCATGCTACATCATCTGCATTATTGCTTCCGCTGTAGGTGTAGCTTTTGCTCTTCTGACCACCACCTGCAGCATATTGCCACTCTGCTTCTGTCGGCAATCGGTAACCGTTCGCTCCTGCATTGATCGTTACTGTCCATTTTAGATTATCGTTTTCACTTGTATTTTTCGGATCTTTATTATTCTTGTCTATTGAGTAATACGGTGTTAATCCCTCTTTGATACTCCTCTTATTACAATACTCCACAACGTCATACCAACTCACCATTTCTACCGGCAAATTGTCGCCTTTAAATTCCGAGGGATTGCTCCCCATAATCTCAATCCACTCTTTTTGAGTTACCTCATATTTGCCGATATAAAAGTTCGATAATGCTACTTTTTCACCATAGTAGTTGGACTTCTTGTTCTTAAACGGTCCGCCCTTGACTAAGACAAAGTCATCAGGCATTTTATTCGAAGTTTTATCAGGCTTTTCTTGCGAACAAGCGCTGACAACAACCATTATTGCTATGATAAGAAAAACGATTATTTTTCTCATTGTTATATCTCCTTTAAACTTTTAGGAAAAATTATAGTCCGTAACAGACTACAATTCACCTCTGGCAGCATCGAGGAGCGTTTATCTTATGGGAAACGATCCTCAATGCGTCCAAACTGAAGGATCCAACTGGATGGATTCTAAAAGATAATAGTCAAGTAGCATGTAGGTTCTATCATTTTTTGAAATAGATAAGGCCGCAGGCTGTGAGACCGGACGACCTTAACATTATCAAAAGATTAAACACATTCTCAACACACTAAATTCATCAGGCGCCGATCCATTGCCCTAATTGAAGATGACCTGTTACCAAACCGTGACGTTAGAGCTGCCACTGCTTTGATATCCTTCTGTCGCTAACACCTGGTAGGACCAGCTGCTTCCGAGGTTCATTCCTTTACTCTGCCATGCACTTACGTGGTTGCCAAAAGTGATAGCGACGTTGCTGCCTGTCGCTCTCTTAGACTGGCGGACACTCCAGAACTGGGTGAATGTTTTTGTTCCGTCAATGGAAGGTGCATTGACTCGTTGCGTCGTATAAATATCGTATGTTCCTCCATCACTGGACACTGTGCCTTTAAATGTTCCTGTAGGTCTATAAGTGCCCCAGCTATCAACGACGTAATATTCTATGAGTGAGTTTCTTGTCCATCCATAGAGAGTCAAATACCCATTGCCAGACGGCGCCCAGACACCGGCATTATAGTTTATTGTTCTAGATGGCGATCCAGTATTCCAGCCTTTACCAACCACAAAATTTCCGGTGTTTGACCAGCTGACACTGTAATTCCCACCAGATCCATTAGTAGCATTTACTGTGCCGCCACCATCGGTCCAATTTTGCCAGTAGTCTGTCGCCGCACTTGCGGATACTGCAAACAAGCTGGAAATACTCATTGAAGCTGCAATAACTAACGTAAACACTTTCTTTTTAAACTTAAACATATATTATTACCTCCTAAAATTTGGTTTTTCCACAACTTGCCTACACACTACTTGAATATTACCTTTTATAAATCTCTCTCCTTTCATTGTTTTGTCGGTTGTTTTTCCTTGCAGTACAGTGCGTAACTTGTCCTGTTTCAAATAACGTGAAATCTGTCCCTCCTATCTAAGGAATTTTTCTTTTAATTCAAGACAATTCATGTCTTGAATAACTAAATTATAGAAAGTAAGCGCATACATTACAACTTAACAAATTATAGATTTGCCCCCACATATTAACTAATATTTTGAAACGCTCAAGGATCCAAGGTCTGCACCCGACCCTCAAATATCGTCGACATTCCCTTTTTAAAGTAAGATCTATCAAAAGAGCCCCTATCATTCCGCTCGGAATAACAGGGGCCCTTCGCTATAACCTAGTAAGCAAATGTGAGATACGGACACTACAAGACCCATATTGAGCTAGCCTTCGACGGTTATTCTCGGCTTGGTCATCTTGTTACTCCATTTTGCTTAGAGCAAGCTTAGAAAACAGATCTTGAAATACCGCGTCACGGTCAATATAGCTTGCACAGCGTATCAAATGTCTTGTGCTGTCCGTGCTCCAGCGAAAGTCCTCCGAAATGATTGGGCTTGGAATAAGCCGCGAAGGAACCCACTTGGGCTGATTCAGCCATGCAATAACCGAGATATCCCATATCACTCTGGAATAGGCGAAATGATCATCCTTGCAGTTTTTGTACGTCTCATAGAGGTACTCTCCAATTGCGCCGGATGGCTTCACATAATCTCTAACCTCCGATAGTGTCGTACGAAGGTTTGAAGCGACTCCCATGCATGGGATAAGGACCAAAGGCACTCCGCAGTTCATTACGGTTCTCGATGCATGAATATCCTGTTCGAGATTAAACTCACGAGTGTCAGGCCAATCCAGTGCATGGCCTCCCAGCCAGACTACAACGATGCGCTCAATGATTCGCGGCTCTATTAGAATGGCACTCGCAATATTCGTAATGGCACCGATACCGACTACATATAATGGATCATTCTTATCACTTGCCATTGCACGTTCTACCAAATTCAGCGCTGCCTCGCTGCGAATCGGGGAGTTAACAGCACGCAAATAAGCTTCGGAGCCGCGATAGACTGGGACATCCTCTCGATTCATTAGCTTAAGAATGCGAATAATTTCCTTATAGCTTTTTTCCATCCCGTCATCAGGCCCCGTAGAGAGCTCATTATGGAACGGTGCTGCATATAGAGCCTGAAGCTCTATTTTTTCTGGTGACAATAGCGCATAAATAACCGCAAATTGGTCGTCGATCTCGTTAAAGGTATCCGTATCGAGCACCATTTTAACTCTACTACCCGGAGCCTCCAACTTGCGAACCAGCTCATCTACGGGCAATGCCTCGAAATCTAGACCCATATCATCTACCTCCATTTATATAATGAATTGGCTTTTCAGCCATGCTATAATGAATTCATTTTATAAATAATTTAAATAATGTAGTAGCATCATACGGTCGTTCTATATCACGAATTGGCTACGATGACAGGAGAGCTATGAATGGCAGCCTCATTGGACTTCTTTTATCAAGAAACGAGAGCGAAGCATGAGCATATTGCAATGCACCACCATCAGTGTTATGAGCTGGTTTATTACGACTGCGGTCAGGGGACAACTCGAATCGGGGATGCCGAACATGTTTTCAAGGCAGGTGATTATGCGATAATAGCACCTTGCACGCCTCACGATGAATGGCACGGCAAACCATCGAAGGTTATGTTTACGGGGTTCACCAGCACCGTCTATCCTCCCTTGAAAGAAGGAATCTACCAAGATTCCCCGTCAAGGCCTATTCTTGGCCTCATGCAGATGATGGCCAAAGAGCTTCGTGATAAGCCCCCCTTCTATAAGCAATTGCTCGATAATTTGATTTCGCGCTTATATTTGGAGGTACTGCGGGCTCAACCTTCCCAAGAACCAGATAGCCGCCATGACATTATCCGATTCGCCCAGGCTTTCATCGATGAGTACTATACGCAGAAAATTGACTTTCAAGCTCTTGCCGACCAATCTGGTTATAGCTATGATCGGTTTCGTCATTTGTTCAAAGAGAAGATCAAGTTATCTCCCAGCCAATATATTTTGCAGCGTAGGATCGAGCATGCCAAAACAATGCTTAGGCATACCCCCTTGCAAATATCGGTTATCGCTATGGAATGCGGCTTTTCGACGGATGCGCAGTTTTGCAGCCTATTTAAGCGGGAAACAGAGAAAACCCCGAAGCAGTATAGAGAACTCGCCGGTGATTAAAGGTGAATTAGTTACTTATTCTCATAACGTATTAAGCCGTAATTCATAAATATACTGCACAATGGGATGCTTTAGCTTCATCTTCTCGGCCATGTTTAAAAGCCGCTTTTTCCCAACTCGTCTGTCCACCAAAGCTAAAATATTCAATATGATATCATTGCTCTCTAGACTTTCCTCTATAGAAGTGGATAAAAACTTATTAGCTGCAACGACAAAATTTGATTTACTTAATGATGATTGTGCTGAGAAAATTTCCTTAGCATATTCGGATAGTTTTCTGCTTCTTGCCATTACTTTTAGACGATCCTCAGGAACTTTCCCATTGGTATCTTTTCTCACCGTTTCAATTTCTTCATGGTTGATAGGAATTTCGATAGCTGAATCATTCTTAATTTCCAGCTCCGATTGATACCATCTAATTAAGGTAGTGCTATCATTCATACTGAGTACGTTCTTTTTATCTACCGCAATATAACATTGACCTGCTTTGTCAGGTAAATAACGATAACTGGTTGCACGATATTCGAACCTGCCATGTAAAGCAGGAGATAGAAAACTCTCAAGCTGTTGCTTCAATTTGCTCCAGGACATATTTCCTCCTCATTTCTATGTTTTATATTATAAATATTTATTGAGGGATTCGTTGCATGAAAAAACCTCCACCGTTGTGAGGGGAGGTCAACATAACGCTTGCTATCCATTATAACAAATTCAAAAGTTTATTGACGGTTTCTAAATATTACCCTATCGAGCGCTGCTGAGCCGATCCATCACTTAATCTGAGCCAAGTATCAAACGTTCTGGATCCCTGTTGCAATTCAATCACTCTTGCACCAATTGGAATATCCGTATCCCATATAATATAGCTTGAAGAGCGTCCATAACAAAGGCGAATGCCATGATGCTCGCCCGAATAATCATTTCCGTGATCATGCCCTGCAAAGGTCCCCATTACATCGCCCATCTCTACCATTGCGGAAAATAAACCGCTGTTGATACGAGGGCAAGAAACCTCTTCTCTCTTTTCGCCATGGCACTCGGCCTTATTCCATACCTCTTGATACTCCGGCAGCGGAATATGGAAAAAAGCTAGTGAAGGTATAGGTTGTCCTCCGTTCTGATCCGTGAATGCCTGCGATTGTGCTGCATACCAGTCAATTTGATCTCTGCGAATCCAATCGTATCCATGAATGTGAGGAAGGACAGAATAACTGCCGCTATCCAAAAAATATAAAGCTGCCGCGAAACGTTCATCACTACCCTGTATTCTCAACACATAATTGCCTACACCGCTGACATGCTCAGCCGTCCGTTCAGCGGCGCAATAGCTATGGCTCAGTTGAATATCCATTAGCTGTTCCCTTGTGATTCCCGCTTCCGAGTCATGATTGCCGAAAATAGCAACCCACGGAACTTTCATCGCTTCTATAGTCGATACTACATCTCGAAATGACTGCTCTGGATTGCTGCAGCGCAAACTACCGATGATATCACCTGCAAATACAACAAGATCAGGCTGCTCCGTCTCCATGACGGTTCGCATCATGTCAGCGGTTCGCTCATTTAGGTCAGCGGCATCATCCATATACTCGGTATCAGAAAACTGGACTATTTTGAATGTACCGTCAGTACGAAATTTTAATGCTTTATCCATTCCCAATTTCCCCAACATAATAAAATGATATCTCCTTAATAGTAGGCTCGCCTTGCGACTTGGTCACGGTTAGAGAGACGCCTCGAACTTTAACTGGCGGAATTCGTACAATCGTTTTATGACCAATGTTTTGTCCCTCATATACCGTTATGGTTCGATGCGATTTCTCTGTCATAATATTGATTTGAAAATTGAGAATATGCTCTCCAGAAGATAAATCCTCTTGAATAACAATATGATCAATCAGATGTGGATGAGCAGGCTCATAAACCCATTCATGCTGGTTGTGAGTACATTGCTCCAAGGTCGCGATAGGGCTGTCAAATCTTCTTCGTATTTCTGCACCCATTGCAGCCAGTCGGCTTACGTCTTTCGAAGGCAGCAAGCCTTGTCTATCCGGGCCGATATTCAGCAGCAAATTCGCACCGCGCCCTACCGAATAATAGTATAAGCCCATGAGCTGATCCAGACTTTTGATCGTATGCTCGTCGCTATCGCTATAAAACCAATTCGCTCGCATCTGTACATCACATTCCGCAGGCAGCCATAGCTTATCCGTCAAAGCTTCCTTTTCCTCGGTCATGATCGAAAACTCAAGCGAATCCACGACATTCCAGCATGGAATCGGCGCAATGCCATCCTCGTTCCCGACCCACCGGAAATCAGGATCTCCCATATTAAAAATTAAAATATTCGGTTGAAGGCGGCGAATTTCTCCTATGATTCGTTTCCAATCATATTCATGATCCTCCGAGCCGCAACCGTCAAACCACAAAATATCAATCTCTCCATATTGACCTAGCAGCTCAGTAATTTGATTTACAAAATAATCATCGTAAGCGCTTGCATCCTGGTTATAGAAATCCGCAGATCCGTCAAAAGGAGAATAATATAAACCAGGCTTTACATCATATTTTCGACAAGCCTCTATAAACTCCCGAACAACATCGCCCTGACCATCCTTCCATGGCGATTGTTTCGTAGAGAACGAGCTGTACTGCGACGGCCAATTAGAAAACCCATCATGATGCTTAGCCGTAAGTACAGCATAATTCATTCCGGCTTCCTTCGCTGTACGGATCCATTGCTCGCAATCCAATTGCTGCGGGTTAAACAACTCGGGGGACATGCCTCTTGGATCAAAATCTACGTACCCTTCATAAAACGTACGTAGACCAAAATGCACAAATAATCCGAACTCCCATGATTGATACTCGAGCTGTTTCGGGCTTGGCTTAATAATAGAATTTACTGTCATCTTAAGCACCTCTTCTTCATTAATGGAGTATTTTTAGCTTTATTGTGATATTCATTCGAGCTAACACCAGTATATTCCTTGATTTTTTATAAAACTAAACCAATTTCCGATACCCTACCTCTAGAAATAAAGACCACTGGAACTCAAATTGTTTTGGGCGCAGATTGTTGGGAGTTTCAAGATTTTTCGAGAAACTCCAGCTTGTATATTGAATCTACTTTTTCCTGTACATTTCGACTTTCCTGTATGAATTTTACAATGTAATTTTTCCCTTGTTGATGAAGACACCCGTTTTCCCCCTATTCACTCCGAATGCAGCTTCATAAAGTCGCGTAACCCCCTTGCTTGGAGCGGAAAAGAAAAGATTGCGAATCGGAATCGTGTATATTGGCATCCCCGAACTTCCGTTGGGTCCTGGGCAAACACTCTTTATTTCGATACCTTCTGCAGAAGTTGACTGTGATGACATAATTTCCACATAACGTCACATGTCATAAATGCTAAAAAACCGATTATCGTGAATAGATTGCATCCTTGACGGTCTTTCTCTTATCAAGCTCGTTTCGTTTAGCACATGTGCTTTTAAGGAGGTTTTTTTCTGCTTCCGCTGTTGCTAGAGCTCGTTCAGGAGGGTGCTTCATTCATTTCTACGTTGAAGATAACCGTCCAACCCCTAGCACCCTACTAGCCAAATCCACTTGCTCGTGATCCAACTCGACTGTAACAGGTCCTATACGCCGTTGCTCACGCCACTCTCGTAGATCTTCTTCCGTCTCCAGCTTCAGCTCTGCAATCTCTAAAGCTCGGTCGAACACATACTTTGAGGTGTACAAGAGCGTATAGATCCCTCGTCCTCCCGGAAAGATCGGCTTATCCCGCTTTACCCACTCTCCTACCGTAAACTTCACATACAGTTTTTCTTCCGTGCCCGATCTTGCTGGTCGCTCGGTAATCTCCTTGCGCCGCACGACCTTCCAGTCCGAGATTTTACCGTACCAGTGAATACCCGTTTCCCCGCGTGGCTCAAACTTCTTGATCGATTGATAGAGTGCCACGTATTCGAACTGAGTAAGCAGCTTGTGATCGGAGATATTCTCAAGCGGTACATGATAAAACTTAAGTTGTAACGCATCATCAAGCTGCTGTACCTCCCGGAGTGATCCTACCAGTACATTTTTGCCAACTAGCTTGTTCTCGTAATAATTTTTCGTTCCACGCGGCCTTGCGGAGCGTTCGTATGCCTTCTCTGGACTATCCATAATGATTTCATCCAGGAAGGCTTCCATCAGCTTGGTGGATCCCGGCAAGAACGGTAGAGCTCCAACATTGATCAGCTCAATGCTTTTATAAAATTTATGCTCTTCATACTGCTCCTCATTATGATAGGGAAATAGTACATAAGCCCCGAACATGCTGCGTTCCAGTTCTTTCCCGCCTCCCTCTGCGTACACAATAGCGTCACGGTATCGATGCATCGTATTAATATCGGACTCCTCCGGTCCCGGAAGCTTGTAATCCCTTCGGTAGGGAGTCCCCTCATACGCTGGATTGAGCCGATACTTCGCATCAAAAATATACTTATATTCCGCATCGGAATCGTTCTTCTTCAATGTCAACACATTGTCGGGCCTTTGAGAAATCGTCGGCGTTTGCTCACCACTTGGCAAAGTGTTGTAGTACAGCGTAAAAATCTCGCTATTCTTCGGATTACGGTAAACCATCTTTGCCTTTTGCGATTTGTCTAGAGTAACAAACACGCCCGTCCGGTTTACCTTAATAATATCTTGCTTCAACAGCTCATACTTACGACTCAGCAAGTCATGAATCTTGAGAAAACACCAGTATTCATATAGCTGCGCCAGATCCTTCATCGATAATCGGAACAGATCACTCTGGATAGAGAGTCCCTTCATCAACATCAAATAGTTACGATACACCTCGCGGTATCCCGGCGCCATCTGAAGCACAAGCGATACGGAGAGCTGCCTCATCTCCTTAACGTTCAAAAAATCTAGCTTGAGCAGCCTTTGTAGCTGCGATTGCATATCATTCAACTTCCGCACCAGCATTGGATCCTTAAGGCGTCCCTTCTCAGTTAGGCGAGCCTTCAGGTCTTTAAGCTTGCTGGCAATACGGAGCAGAACCCAACGAATAAAACGATTCTCGTTCGTATCGTAATCCACATGCCGCTTCGTCTCAATCGCATGGCTCGGGTAATAGCGTTGTCCGTTCATTGGAATAAAACCAAGCTTTTCGTCCTGTACGAGCAGCTGCGGACGCTTGGTCAGATAGGAAATGCTCTCCTTCCCCGTCTTCTTCAAACGGCCTGCTTCTACTACTCGGTTCTCCACTTGATGCTTGGAGTGAGGGGAGCTATTAATCCGCTCGACCGCTTGCACAAGCTGAGCGAATACATGCTGAAGGATCGTGAAGAACTCGGTTAAGCTTTGATGGCGTGTTTCCTTGAGACCCGTTAGATTGTACGTTTTACGCAAGAAATCGAAAGATAAGTTATAGATTTGTTGATTGACGTCATTTAATATCATTTGATAATCATTTTTATAATCCATTTTGACTGGAAAAACTTCAAGCTGAAGCTGTAAAATAGCCTGTCCATTCAAACGCAGCTCCAGATCAGTCAGTCCGGCCTCATTCTGAAAGTTTAAAACGCCTGATAGGATCATAGTGCCCAGCGGCTTGACCGCCTGCCTTAAATAAACATTTTCATGGAAAAAGGCAAGCGGAATGTCTTGTTTTTTTTCGATGACGATCTCGTAAGCCTGCGTTTCATAAAAGAGCGGATAGCTCGGTATGCCCGTCTCCCAATCCGATAGTTCCTTTGTCTCAGGATGAAACATTGAAACTTTTTCTATTGAAAGAGCAGTCGAGGGCGCTGAAATTTGCAGTTGTGCTTCAATGAGCTGATTGTCATCATTTCTATGCAATTGCAGCGTATCTACCGTTGGATGGAACGGTTTACCCTGTATATACAAATTAAACAGGCTCGTTTCGACCCGGAGCAGCTCAACACTCTGATTAAGAGAGCCAATAGGAGGTGAATCCATCTTCCTCTAACCTCCGTAACATAAAGGCTATTTTCCGAGTACTCATCGGATATTTAGCTCTTTCTTCCGGTTCATGCGCACTCCACTTCATATAAAGATCGGAGGCGTCATCCATCAAGCTATTCACTGACAAAGCTTTGCCTAACGCTTCCTGCATAAGGAGAAGAAGCACGCGCTTGACCGATGAGCTACTGCCTTGCACGCGTGGCAATATTTTCTGCAAAAGCTGTAAATCGAATGCTTCATCCTCACCCATAAGACTGAACCGTTCGTTATAGATCATATAGAAGCAAACCGCATCTCTTATACGGAATCCAACATGCGAATGAACTTGCTCCAATATGTTATTCACTTTGACCAGCTTCGCTGTCACTTGCTTCACCAGCTCTTGATACTCCCCGTAAGCATCAATTAGCTGCAAATACTCACTGCGAAGAAAAACATTATAGGCCTTAACAGTTGTTGCTTCATTCAATTGAATAACTTGATCTGGAAATTGCTCAAGATTAATGTAATTAAATTCAATCGTATTGGCGCGGTCCAGTACCTTTTTGCTAAAAGGATGCGTCGTCTCATCCATATTGACAGTCCCAATTAAATAAACATTATCCGGGAGCGATAGGTTTCCGTAAACTGGTTGGTCTTCTGCTGCAAGAGTGTCCTTGTTAATAAGAGGCATCGTCACGATTGCCTCACCCTGCCACTCCTGCGTTTCAATAATACTAAGTAGATCGCTGAAATAGTGCTCTACTCTAGCTAGGTTCATCTCATCCAAACAAATGAAATACGGCTTGTGTCGATTGCTTGGTTTTGAAGCCTCGACAAGCACCTCCGCCAACCGTCCTGGACGAAACGCACCCGATAAATCCTTATAGCCTATAAGGTCCGACGGATCACTCCAGTCTGGACGCACAGGAATAAGAGTGAATTGATAGTTATGACTAAGAGCGCCTAGCGCTTCCGAGAATAATTTCACTAGCTTCGTCTTTCCCGTCCCAGAGACACCAGCTAGAATGACAAAGGGTTTTGTTTTGAGAGATAGGTATAGGTTCTCAATTAATTCATTCGGAAAGTGAAAGCCTTTGTTACGGATGAAGGATTTAATATAACTTAGGCGTTCCGAAACCGTCATTGTATCCAAAGGCTCGATCTCCTCATCTAATTGGAACATATATTGATCTCCCATTTTCTTCACAAATTGAAGCTCCTCTAACCAATTCAGCATAAAGCGAGATCTGTTCTCTTGCGTAACCGTTCCCCATTCTTCTTCAAGCCCCATTGCCGAAATAAAAGCGGTATTGAATTCGTCTAGCGAAAATGTACCAAGCTCCTTCACTAATGAAATGGCTAAATTCATTACTTTAGCGAGATTAGTAGCATGGTCACCATTTGATTCTCCCAGATAACGTCTAATTAATTGAACCTGCTCTGGGCTCAATCTCCACTTATTTTCATCAAAAGCTAAATAATATTCTGTCCCTTGCGGAGTTAATGAGTAGCACCCGTCTTCTATCGAAATTTGACCTAGCTCCTGTAAGGCTCTCCCCACATGTTGAATCCGTTCTTTGGGGTTCTTAACATCGTCCCCGGAAATAAGCACGGTTGCTTGATTGGAGACTAGTTCGTTGATGGGAATAGGAGAATAATTGTTGTTACCTAAGTAAGAGATAATTCCTTGACCCAAATAGAGATGTGCCATTGTGTATTTAAAAGTTGGAGGAGCTGTTGGTTGCTGTTGTTCGGTTACTTGATCAGCGTAAAGCTTATAGTTATACATCATGTTTTCTAGATCAGCAATAAGAACGTCATCATCAGGGATGTTGTTTCGATCATAGCGAGCATATGCAACAGTCGATACTTGATAATCTCGTCCTAAGCCACTAGCAGTTAGATGAATATCAGCGTCCTTGTGTAGATTTCTAAGCGGCAAGAGCTCCCTCATCTCGCTCACCTTTTGCTCAAAATACTGGTAACCATCTCTTTTTCCTCGTTCTCTTAGGGGCACAGTAACTCCTTGAAGTAGGGTTAAATAGACAGCACTCATATCTTCGGCAAACAAATAAACGATATATTCACCTTGCTGAGTGGTTGTCGTTAGACGTTTATCTAGAATAGCCAGCCAAGGGATGTTGGCCCAATTGCCTTGGCCTATCGAGCCTTGTACCTTATAGTCTCCATCCATAAAGGATAATGTTTTCAGATACTCGGGTAACGATTGCCTAAAGAGCTTGCCTAGCTGATGATTAGCAAACTGTTGGGTTTTAGCTTCAATGTACGTATTTAGAATTAGTGAAAGAGACTCCTGTAAGGATATTCTCGGAGTCGAGCTCAATTGGTTGTTGTAGTTCGACAATTCAATGCGAGCATATTCACTTAGTTCGGCTACGACATCGCCATTCAATTTATCCCATATATGTGATTCGAAGGAAATGGTATCAGGTGTTACTTCCAGAATGGAGGATAAAGCATCAATGGGTGTTTTAAGTAACGACTTGGTTTGACCCAGTGTAAAGTCACTCCACTTAAACGCAGATCCCTGTGGCGGATAATCTATTTGTGCTTCATTCATGCTATTATCCCGGTAATACGATAAAAACCGCTCAGCCACTTGGTTGAGCGGTAACCTTCGATTAAAAGATTCTTTATATTCATCAAGAATAGATAGCATTAAGACCATTTTGTAGGATTTTTGTCGGCTCCGAAATATCGAAGCAAGCTCTTGTGGCAGTGTCATATGATTTCGCTCCAAACTATCAGTTAGACTTTTATATACTGTCCTCCAAAAACAAGAAATTATTCACATACATCAGTCAAAAGTGACGCTATTCTCGTCTAACCTGTCCCTGTATCCATTACGAGTAATGCTTGTCTATGACCAGTAATAATATTCTAGCAAACCACTAGGTTGATCTCCATCTGGTGATAACGGACTGTGATATTATATAAATGAGTACTTCTTCTAACGTTTCATTAGCTTTCCATGTCTATTTTTGAGAATACACCACTTATCTTGAGTTGTGGAGAGGTTATATGATCATTGATTAGTTTCAAAGCGTTGGTAGTAAACATCATGAGGTGTCTACCTTGCATTTTTTCTAAACAGTCTGCATGTTAATTTATTGGCAAAACATATTTGCTCAAATATCCGGCCTCATGGCTCCTTTTGGAGTGATGGAGTATTTTGAATTGAATAGTAATGAAAAAAGTCTTGTTCCACACGACTTTTTTGTGTTGTGTGTTTCTGTGTTTCTGAATTCAAGTGCTCTCCGACTTTCACAAAAGAAAAAAGCAGCCCAATATGACTACTAAAATGTACTGCATACATTAATTATTTATTGTTTTTGAACTACTAATATATGTTCTTGCATCATTGTTTTAATCTCACTGTTTCTTGTTGCAGTTGAATTAATATGGTGGGGCATTCTTTTAAAAGAATATCGTCTCTGCAAAGAAGTAATCTGATTATAGTTTAAATCCTCAAACCAATCCTTCAGAATGTCTGCCATATTAACATTAATTTCTCCCATTACAGTTCTATGGCCTACTATCCAAGCTTGAAGTCCACCAGCAATTAAGAATTTGTCAGTCTCAATTACAACTTTATATAAATCTTTAAAAAAATTAATTACTTCAACTGCTCTTTTAGGTTGAGATTTGATTTTTCTATTTATAGTCTCTTTAACAAACGGAAGTTTTTCATTAAGTTGTTGAATTCTTCTATAACGTACCTTTTCTTTATCGCATTGTAATTCTATCATAAATTTTGTCGTCTCATTTTTTGCAATTTGTTTAATCTTTTTATCAGTAAGATGTTTTGCAACATTCTTTATTTTCCTGTAATTGTCGAGTCTAACTCTTTCTGTGATTAAATTTTTTAATTCAAGATTATTAAATACATCTTTAAGTAAAGAAAAATCGCAATTACTAGCCGTAATTTTCTTTAAATCGTTAACTGTCTTATACATATTTTCTTTTCTGGATTCTATTAAACTCTCCATCTGTTTAATAAGTAGTTTAAGAGTTTGTGAGCAATATATTTTTTCATTATTATATAAGAAGTCAGAATTCTTACCACCTAAAAGATGTTCGTCACAGTTATCGGCATAAACATCAATAGCTAAATGAATTTGCATTAAATCTTTCATCCACTGTAAAGATAACTTTGAATATTGTCCATATGCTACTGTACTTTTAGAATCACCATATGGAGGAGATGTTAGTATCAAGTCAACTTTTCTCATTTTTAGATATGACAAGTCTTTCGCATTTGCAAGATGTATCTCCGAAATTGTTTGGTCTTTATATTGTTTATTAGCTTTCTCTAATAATTCAAGCAAATTCTTCACTTTTTCGCTAAACACTTTAATTGCATTCATTTTAAAACTTTGAATATCTGAAGGAGATATTCTATATAGTTTAAATTCTCCGTTCCTAGTTAAAGAAACAGATCTAATAGTTGAACTAAATGCAATTAAAAGAATAAGTGAAAATGTCTCCTTATACTTCTTAGTTCTTTTTTTTAAGAATTGGTTTATTTCGTTTTTAATAAATGATAACTCTTTAATGTTCTCCTGTTTAAACCAAAATTCAATATTATCAAATTTTTCAATAGTAAATAGTTTATTTTTATACACTTCATCACTAGATAAGTTATCCAAGAATATTTTTATCTGTTGTTCTATATACGAAGTATTTTTAATTAAAAGTACCTTAACCTTGGATAACATTACTGCAAGAGGATTAAGATCTGAACCATAAAAATCTAATCCTAATACTTTAGATTCTAAACCAACTGTTCCACTTCCTACAAATGGGTCAAGAACAGTAGTAACATTGTAATGTTTCTTAAGATTTATTAGCAGAGAATTCACCATATCTGGAACAGCTTTGGCCGGATATGAGTGTATATTACCTTTGGATGAAAAAAAAGAAGTAAAATTATTTTCTCCTGAATAATTAAGATCTAGGTCCCAAATATCAGAATTATTAGCCACAATAGAACTATTTCGTTGCAAAGCATACCATCTCCTTGCCTGGGATAATGCTCCAGGATTAAGCCGCACACTAATTGTTAGTGTGCGGCCTTTCTAACAATATCTTATCAAAAAAAAAGGTATTCTAAAAGAAATTTATGCTCCAGGAATTGATGTCAGCCCTATTCTACTCATTTGATTAACTTTTGTTTGAATTAGTTGTAACGTTCTTCTAGTTTCTAGCCTGCCAATTCTCTTCATTTCGAATTTTTTATCATCTAAATTTAGTTTAATCGTATACTTTAAACCAGCCATTATACCAATTAATTTTTTGGTGTAATCATCTAATATTTCACCAGATACTGCTACAGCAGCTTCATGTAATGTTAAATCCCCTGGAATATAGGTCGTAATTTTATCTACACTTTCGAGCCAATTCATCAAATTATTCTTGTAATATTCATTAAAATAATGTGTTTTGTAAGTTGTACTAGTTTCAATGTTTGAAAACAGATTAGCCCAACCTTTATTATCCAATGAACAAAGATCCAATATCATAGAATCAATAGTTAACAATGTATTTTTTGTATCAGGTATTAATACACAATACTTATCCTCATCAATTATTGGCCATAATCCTTCTCCATCTTCAATTTTCTTCTTGACTTTTATATCTGTTGTAGAAAATTCGATGCAATCGCATAACAACAATGTCACAAATTTTGCATTTCTACTACATTCCTTTATTTCATTTCCTTGTGGTCTTACTGGAAGATCACAATCAGTAGTAACTAATATTCCGTATTTTTTATTCTCTGAATCATATGTATTAAATACAAATACATCGCCAGTCATTATATCATTGTAGCTTGGATTTACAGTATAGTTAAGTAAACCATACTCAGCAACTCCCTTGAAAATCTCAGGGTCAGTTTTCTTTTTCGCATTATCAACGCGGTAATTGTTAATCCCTCTTAATTTTATATCCTTTGATATTTTTTTATTTTTCGTTTTTGATACTGTTAATAAATTTTCATATATTTCAGGATTTTCGCAAATAGTCTCATGTTCAACTTTACTCATAATACTTTTATGAGTTCTCTCTAGTACATCAAGGAAGATTTCACCTTCAATAAAAGAATCATTATATAAAATTTCAAATGTTTCTTCAGGTAGTTTTATTAAATTCAATGTGGATTTTTGGGTTATTTTGTTTTTTTTATCTAAATAATCATGTAAGGAATAACCAAAAGCTGCTTTTTCAAGTGTAGATATAATAATTTCAAGTAGTTCTCCATTTGCATCCCCTTTACTTATCGCCCATAGTTGAAAGGGAATTAGATATTTATTAGTTTCATCAACAATATTTAGAGTTTTTTTGTTTTGCTCCAAATAAGATTCAACATAATTCACTTTATCATTATGTCGTTTGTACATTTCAAGTTTCTCATGGGAATAAACCACAGCAATATCATGATTATTAGGACGAGATGTATTTATATCAAGAATTGTTTTAATAACTACATCATTTTCTTCAGCGCTTTCACCCATATTCATATCTAGCAAAAACAATATTCTTCCTTCGACACCCTCAACATTACTAATGTCAAATCTATTGGCGAATGTTTTTACTGAAACTTGGTTACTTGACTCTACTTTATCTAAAACTTCTTTAAGCATAATTAGAGGGTTGCTTGCTCTTTCTTTATTAATTGCTTTAATATACATTAGTTTTAGTCGTTGTATGTCCTTATCGTCAGAATTGATTATATCTTCCACTGTTGATAGATCTTCATTTAATAAATACGTTTCTTCTTTGTCAAATACCTTTATTACGAATTTTTTTGCAAATTCTTGATATGTTAATGCCAATAGTTCTTTCTTCTTGTCCTCTTCTTCAGCCTTTAACTTCTCAATATCCCACTCGTCATCATAAGAAAATATATATTTAATATCCAAACTCTTTAATAACACATCCAACTCTGACATAACCAAACCGCTATCTTTAATTTCTTCCGTTAGTATTGATTCCGCTGCCATATCGGATATTCACTCCTATTTCATTTTAAAAAGATAACATAAACTTATAATAATTTTCATATCTATTCTTCTCAGTTGTATCTAAGTATATATTCGCATTGATCGAATTCATTAGTTCTTTTACTATATATAACCCGAGTCCTCTTCCGTCTTGCTTCATACTCTCATACGGTTGGAACAATATGTTATGTATATCTTTATGCACACCTGGGCCAGAATCATAAACTATAACTGATTTATTAAAAGCATCAAGTTCAAATACAATTTTTCTTTCAGTAACCCCCATCGAGACCCAATACAAAGAATTCAAAAATAAATTGTCAAATATAGTAATTAACAATCCTTTATTTGACTCTATTACAAATTCTTCGCCAATTACGTATACGGCTACATTGCTTATTGACGCCTTTTTTGCCATCGGATTATTTCCAATATATAGAGATTTTAGCAGTTTGTTCAAATCTATTGGTTCTAGTATGAGACTGTTTTTCTTGTAGGTTGGTTCTAAATGCTCTAACTGCTGTTGTAAATAGAATACTTCTTGTATTATGCTATCCTGATAATCTAACAGTTCATTTTTTCTGTCTTCATTACTTGTTAAACTTATAATATCTTTAGAACTCTTTGCATAATAACGAATATTTGATTCAATACGGTGAAGTTCATGTGTTAGAGACTCTACAATCATCCCTTGGCCTGCTAATCCAACAAGCGCCCTTAAATCAATAATTCTCTGCTGAGTAGTGAAGCTTTCTTGTTTCCGCTCTTCTTGATCCTCAGTATTTAGCTTTTCAAGTTGATTTAGTTTATTTTCAATTTCTTTCAATTTAATATTTAAGGTATTACTTTTAGAAACTCCATTCTCCGTCAGATCACTTGTAACTTGCTTCACTTGCGATATAATGCTTTTCTTCTGTTCATCCCTATCTATTATTCTTTCAAATATTATATTTTTATCATTAGATTCAATTTTATTTGAAGCCTCTGTTATTTCTCCAATATTGAAATTAGCTCTTAGTTTCATATCTAATCTTGTTACAATCTCTGCAATAATTGAACGAACCAAAGTGAAGAAATTCTTTCCATACTCATCCTCAATAAGTCCATAACGATTAGTTTGTTCAGTTATTTTTTCGCTACTAATGCTATCAAGCTGAACATATCCAGAAATAGTATGCTCTTTTAACGCATTAGCTTTTAATCGCTGCGCCCTTGCAGTTACACCTAACCAATCATGTTCAGGACCATACGGGAATATACGGAAATCATTTCTAAATAAATAAACCCCAACAGCCGCTTGCCATATTGCCTTTAACTCTTTAATTGTTTTAAATGCTAAATTATTTTTTTGTAATAGTATAAGAGATTCATTGTATGCTTCACCTGATTGGTCACTAATAAATAATTTCCCATTAAAATCACCAGGATATGCAAGTTCTTCAATCCCCTTCTCACCATCATAATGTTTTTGTAATTTAATTTCTTTTAGATAAGGGAAATCAATTGCTAATTTATCAGTCTCAATGTTAATTTCAATTTTTTCATCCTGAGCAAGATACTCTTGAAATATTGTATATTTCTTAAAACCTCGTTTTCCCATTCTTACTAGAAAGTCATTTAATAGGCGATCAATATATCGTTTTCTAAACTGAATTTCTATATTAAGAATCCGATCTTCCAAATAAAACTCAACCATAATGTCACTCATTTTATCTAAAACATTTTCATCAATTTTACTATTGCTAAATGAAGTACCATCTACCTCAATATTTATTTGAAACCTTTGTTTGTTATTCTGAACGAATGGATTAACCATGCCGAATATCTCAGTTTTGATCCTTGTTTCCAATTTTCTATTAATATACCAAAAATCAAGATTTCTAATACCCTCTATTACTATTCTCGTTCCATAACGAGGACTATCATTGTTTAAGAACGAGCACTTGGCTTTTATAGTTGATAAATCTCCTTCAGATTCTTTAAATTGATTCCAATTAATATCTAATTTATATTGATTATATTTTTTTGCAAATTCAATGTCCTTTTCAGATACTATCTCTTTTATTCTATCAATACGTGGTGTAGTTACCAAACTCAAATGATTTCCCAATCTTTGAATTGATAGTCTACCAAGTCCCTTCTCTCCTAATGTTCGCCTTTTAAAATATGGAGAATACTTAAACACTTTCTTAAACGAAGTTGATATTCTCAAAAAATTTTGAGTCATTAAATCCTTTGTCATCCCATTACCATTATCTTCGATTACTATACGTCCTTGACCATGTGGAGTCAGAGCAGTGGTATCTATAGTAATCTTAACTACAGTACAATCAGCATCATATGAGTTTTTTATTAACTCCGCCAATGCAACAAATTCATCTGATATTAGTTGTTCACCCAATTGATATATAATACGAGCAGCCACACTTACCCCATGCTCTTCTTCAAACGGATCCGTGTTCATTAATTGTACAAGGTCGTTATTATCGAACTCGTCCATGAACATCACCCCAGTTTCTCAATATTGTCTAAATCCTATAAACTAAATTAACTCATGGTTCATCATAGTGACTTTTATGACTACACTCTAGACTTTAGCTTAATAAGGTCATACTTACTTTACCATATTCCTCCTACCCAGTATATAAATGCCTCAAATATTTCATGAGTATAATTACCTATATGACTATAGCATTATAACGTATGATTACTAAAAATGAAGAGAGATCATGAATCTATATTATAAAAATAAATCAAAAAACTCTTTTCCAACTTATTATGATAAAAACGAAATATCTGTCTATCAGTTATTATTACATCTATTCCCTACATTTAATAATTTATATAATAAATACAAAAATCCGCTCAAACTTGGAAATTCAAGCATTAAGCGGTTTATTATGTATACAGCTTCGGGGAATCGACCCCATTTTAATATCGCTATTCGAAAAAGCGTCCGTCCAGATTTAACCAAATTAATCTGTTATTTTTTATATTATTCAATTTCTATCGAATAGTATAGACAAGCTCAACAAACACCAACGATAGTCTATCCCACATTCACTTAAGGGGTTTAACACTTAATACATTCTCTAATATAGCCTTTCATGGATTGCCATGTATCTAGAATTAAATCAACATCCACTGGTGTTACATTATGAATATACAAGTTTAATTTATCTAGAAGATCTCTCTTGTTAACTAAATCTCTCCATAAACCAACATTTGATTTAAATTCCTTCGTAGTTTTTGATGAATTACTCCAAGTGTTTAGAACGTTTTTAATTGAAGCTGGCAACGCTGTCTCCTGATAATCGGATCCAATTTTTTTAGAAGCATACTGTGTTGCAGATTCGATCAACGTTCTATAGAGACACACTGTTGCATATGGATAAACTAATACATTCAATTTGCTTAATTCATAGATCGCTTGATATATTTTATTCCCCAAATCATTTGAATTTTTCAGAGTATCAAACAATTTTCCCTCAGCTGATGTGAATGTTAAATGGTTCCTCTTTTTATGTTGCGGCTTAAAAACCGTCTCTGGCTCATAAGTTTCCTGATCTTCATCCTCAATTTCAACGTCATCAGCCTTGTCATTATTCCGATTATCCGAGTCTCCTGAAGTATCGAAGTTATCACTCTTACTATTATTTGTTGTTCCTTGAGAATTTTTTTGATAGTTTTCTTCTAAAGATTCGTCTTTTTTATAAGCTTCAGTATCATTGGTAGAGGCATCCTTAGATGAAATATCGTTTTTTTCATTCGAATCTGTTTTTGCATCTTGTTCCTCTGTTTTGTTACCAGAACCTGTTTCATTATTATTGCTGTTATTGACATTGTGTTTATTTTTTGCAATGCTGCTTTTTCCTTTTGTGTATGAAACATCAATATTTATGATCATATAAGCAATGACGCCTTTAAGAAGATACATCAATTTCACAAATACCCAGTCTTGAATAAAATCGGCTCTTTCATTAGAGATTTTAAGTTTTTCTATCGTTTCGTCAAAATGAGGCATATTGACAAAACCAAAGACATTGTGTGGCTTAAGGCGTGTAGCCTTCTTCCTTTGTGAAAAGTCAGCAAACCCCAACCAATCAAGCTCTTCTGATAAATAGTTGTATATAGCTAAATCATTAGTATATATATTCACGCCTGCCCCAAACTCTTTGAGCATACTTCCGGCTGTATTTTTTTCATAAACCAGAAAACGTCCTTCAAAAGCTGGAACTCCTTGAATTCCCTCTAGTTCTTTAAATCTAACATTGTCATTGGTACGTGTTTTTATAGATTGCTTAATATTAAAATATTTCTCCAGTAAATGCTGTATTTCTGAAGTTTCAAACGAATTAATTAAAATTTCCGAGTTGTTTATCTGAGGATTATCTGATAAACACTGAAACATTAATGTTTCTGTTTTATTATCGTAATTAAAAACTACATCAAAAAGCATTCCACTAAGATCCATTTTAAACAGCAAAGAATTAGGCATGCTATCATCAATTGATAGAGTTATTTCTGGGAATGTTAAACTAGTATGTTTATATAAATATGTGGATAAGTGACGCAACTTCTTTATCTCCGAATCAGAGGTCAATAAAGTCATTATTTCAGAAGGAATATTGTTTAAAGTTATTATTGATCCCTTTTGCATTTGTGATTCTACAATTTCATCATAATTATAACTGCCAGTATCTTTTGACCAATTAATAAAATATTCTCCATCATCACTTTTGGTTTGAATGGTCAAATGATTGCACAATGAAAAAACTGATAACAGCCCCAGTCCTTTGCTCCCTGTATAAAAAGCTCCTTTGGCATTAGTTACATTTCCACTTCTTTTTTTCCCAGAGAATCCTGGTTGCGAAAGCTGTCTAATATCTTCCAAAGTGAATCCCAAACCATCATCAATAACTGTAATCGATTGGGTCTCTCTGTCGTAGACGAGATCTATTTTGTCTGCGGACGCATCAATTGCGTTCTTTATCAATTCCGATACAACAATTAACGGGCTTCCAACTGTCCCCAAAATACTTGCGATAGTTGAAGAATCCAATCGTAAATTTTCCTTCATAATAAAGTTCCCCCATTTAATATTTTCTATATATTTTTATATACTCTTTGCTCATTGATCTAACTGAACCTAAATTGGGAATGTTTGATAACTTTACAGGCATCCTCTTACCTTGGATATTTCTTGTTAAAACCGCTTCTTCTTCCATACCATATTTAATAGCAAGCCTATCATTAAGAACATCAAAAGGGAACTCTTGGTTATCTACCCTACGATTTCCTAATGTCAAAACTAATCTTTTCCCCTTTTTTAATACTCGAGTTAACTCAGTGAAAACTTTGTAATAATCATTAATAAAATACTTAACCTTTTTCGCTTTTTCTCGACTTATCTTTCCTATTAAGTCTTCGTATTCTATATCCACATCAAACTCCTCCATGTTATAATGTCCGCCCAAACTCATTCTATCGATAGCGGTAAATTTATCTAGTATACTTACATCAAACTGATCCAAATCACCCAAGTCTATCCAAAGTAAAGGAAGTATTGAGTATTGTCCATATGTAACAGTAGTATGATTATCGCCGTAAGGTGGTGAGGTGCATATTAGATCAATACTTTCTTCAGAAAAACTTTTCAATATATCAATTGAATTACCTGAATATAAATTGATATTAGAACAAACGCTCTTTTTTACATAATCTATATATGAAGACGAAATCTTATTAATAAAATATTGAATGCAATTATTATCCATTGATATAATCTTCTCTTCTTCTTTTACATGTAACTTAAAAGTAGTTGAGCGTGTATTACTAAACTTTCTAACAGAATCTGCAAAACAGACCCAAAAAAAGCGTCGTATTTGTATATTACCTTCCCGCACTATAGCTTTTCGTATAGTACTCAAATCAATTATTACATCTTTTCTAAACCATTTATTTATATTCGTAAACTCGAACGGCTCAGTGTTCCCCAAAAAAAGTGTGATATTAGTTCTGAGTTCAGCAATACTCTCACGAATATTCTCAAATGACACTCCTTCTAACTTTACACGTGAGATCAGCACTGCAAGTGGGTTAATATCAATACCATAGGTATTTAAATTCAGAGTTGCTCCCGCAGCTAATACTGTACCCGATCCAACAAATGGATCAAGGATATTCTTTATCCGTGAATCAAATTCTATAATATCCTTCAGAAGTTGCTCTTGCATGGGTGCTACCATCATGGCAGGATATTTAACTAGCGCCTTCTTGTCTCTATATTCAGTAAAATCCCAGTAATCATTTTCATAACTATTAAGTTTCTCAACTAAGGTATTCACTCTGATTTGTCACTCCTTCAGCTTGGCACAACATTTTATAGCAATAAAAATTCCTAATAAATTCAAAACGTATTAACAATGATAACCAAATAGTTTTCACTTTTTTTAGTATTTTAAACCAACGCCCCACAATTTTAGAGCAATCACGACAAATTTCGAGTTTATATATCCGTAATTATTCTCTATAGCTATTGGATATTCCTTCCTTGAAGTGTCAGAAATTTAAAGAGTAATCCTTCACATTAATAATATCTGCTTGTAGGTATTTTATAGACTATCAATATTACTTTTAAATGCCTTAGCATGTAATTTGCACAACCTTTGTTAATTCAAGTTAATTGACTGAGCATGCACCTCTTAATGTAGAAGCCTCCTACTAGCTAGCTCAAAACTAGCATGAGATTCTATCTTACGCTCGCTGTAGGTTCCCAGAACAATAAGCTCAAGTTACACTGTACCTGAGCTTTAAAATAGGTAAATGCGACTCTGGACAACAGACATCACAAATACCCATTCACATTTGATGTTTCTTGTAAACGATTTTGAGATCGTCTAAAAGGCAGTTCAATGCTGTGACAAGCAATCCATTTGGTATCAACGTAGCTTTGTAGGGATCAGCTCTGCCGATTGCAGGCACAGATACAATTCGGCGTGCAAAGCCGGGAACAAGAGGATTTCTTGTCAAAGTGATCAATACTAAGTCAGGTTGACGAACAGTTTTTAATCCAGCCATTCCGATCACCTCGTTTCTATTAACCTTCTGATGCGTGATCGGCTCACATTAGCAGCGAAGCACACAAAAAGAAACCCATCCCACAAGGATGAGTCCCTACTCCCTTACTCTTTCACTTCCTCCCTCTTACCTATCAGACCGATAAATCTCCTTCACTAAGCGATAAGCCAATTTCGGCTTGCGATACTCGTTTATCAATCCCTTGTTATTAAAGCTCCGCGCGCGATCGCGGAAGTAAGGCCGGTCGCTTCGCACATCGACGCGGATATCGGCGAAATGCCAGATCAGCGTGCCGGCGATGCGAGGGTCGTCGCGGAATATCTTCAAGGCACGCGTCACTACATCCGCCTGATAGTCTTCGCTAAACAAGCGCGGCACCCATCCCTCAGCGCCGAACTCGCTCATAATGACAGGCTTGCCGCCTGCGCCCTGCTTCTCGGCATGAATGTAGTAGTTCTCCGGCATACTGCTGAATCCATCGACGCTGCCTTCATACCAGCCGTAGTATTTATTAATACCGATAACATCAAAATAGGGCAGCACAATATCCTGCTCCGGATGCATAGTCGCGTAGGTAACGAGTCTGCTGCTATCCATTCTGCGAATTTTGCCTACGAAAGTTTTCGTTAGCTCGAGCGCTTCTTCTGTCCGCGTATCAACTTCGTTGTGGGCTCCCCAGAAAATAATGGACGGATGATGATAATCTCGGGAGATCATTTCATCCAGCATCTTGACGCCACGCTCTATGAAGATAGGGCTTGCCAATGTTTCTCTACTCATAAAACAGCCCCACATCGGAATCTCGCTCCAGAACAGCATCCCGTGCTCATCGAGCAAGTCGATCCAGAACTAGCTCTGTGGATAGTGCGATCCGCGCACGATATTTCAGCCCATGTCGGTCAATATATCAAGATCCTTCAGCATCAGCTTCGGCGGGAAGGCAAATCCCCACTCGGGATGCTCCTCATGCCGGTTCACACCTTGTAGGTATAGCTTTTTGCCATTCAACAGAATGTCGCTGCCCAGCACCTCAACCGTGCGGAACCCTGTACGGTCTATGAGGTCATCTTCCCCCGCTTGAACGGTAAATGTATAAAGCGCAGGCTCACCTACATCCCATCTACGAATCTTCTTAAGGCTCCCTTGAAGCGTCAAACTCACAGCCTGACCGGCAGCAACCTGCACATGAGAAGCAGAAAGTGAAAGCTCCTCCGTGAAGGCACTCACCTCAACCTGACAATCTCCCTTGCTAAGTGAATGGAGCTCAATTTGCAGTTGAATATCTGCTGAGACATCCTTCAATTGATAATCAATTTGCATCGAGTCTATATATACATCAGGCAGCTCCTGCAGCTCAACAGAGCGGATAATCCCCCCGTAAGAATGCCAATCCGCAATGTCCGTTGGCAGCGTTTGCCAGTCCATCGTATTATCCACTCGAATAACGAGATCATGCTTTCCTTGAGCAAGCTGCGGCAGAAGGAGTGAGAATTGTGTAAATCCGCCAAAATGGTACCCTATATGCTGACCATCCACGTACACATCCGCATGATGGAGAATACCTTCGAAGACCAGACGAATATTCGCTTCCTGCACATTATCAAAATAAGTACGGTACCATGCCGCGCAAAATACTCATAAGTGCCTAATTCATTATTCCAACAGGAGGGAACGACATGCTTACGAGAGCCTTCAGGAAATTGACAGGCCCATCCCTCTTAAATAAAGCCTATTTAAGTATGCTTATCATGGATCATTAGAATAAAAAGCAGAGGCACTTGAATGGTGGAGAGACTGTGAACGATTAATTCAGCTCAATAACATAAGGCCGCTCCTCCTGAGGAACGGCCTTATATTCATTTTCGAAACGTATTCAAATCCCAGCGATCCGCCCACTTGATTTCTATCCCATCTTCCATAAAAGTGATAGGAAGCCATACATATCTTGAATCCGCTAGCTCTTCCGGCCGCCATCGGTCAGCCATAAAAATAAAGCTGTTCTCCAATCCCTGAACAGGAAACACATACGTGCTCTGCGCATAAAACGTCTTCCGGGCATTTGGTCCACTTAACGGATTATCCCTTAGCTCCCACCGTCCCATCATTCGATCCGACTCGGCAACGAGAGCCGCATTGGGATACCACCCCGTACAACCCGAGGATAACAAGTAATACTTCCCCTCATGTTTAAACACCGCCGGCGCTTCCCGGGACTGGTCGATGAACGCTTTCGTAAACTCGCCATTCAAATCTGTATAATCATCCGTTAACCTCGAAATGATCAGGGTTTTGTTCCAGTCAGACGAATGAATTAAATACGCCGTTCCATCGTCGTCTTTAAATAATGTCATATCACGGCTATCCACGTCGTTAGGACGCTTGCTTCCCACATATTCAAATGGTCCCGCTGGATTTTCACTTACGGCCACGCCGGTTTTAGCCAGCGTATAGTCCTCACTATCAATATGAAGCCACATGACGTATTGACCAGTCCGATCGTTCTTCAGAACCTTCGGACGCTCCGCTACTTTAGACGGATGAAGGTCGTGATTCGGATCATCGGAAACCGCAGGCAACACGATGCCTTCGAATGACCAGTTGTATAAATCACTTGAAGAGTAGCAGGATATGCCAATGATGTCTACGCGCTGAATACCGATCCGACCTAAACTGTTCGGGCCGTCTTTATTCTCTCCATACCAGTAATACTTACCGTTATCGAATAATATACTGCCGCCATGTGCCTGAATCGGCTTTCCATTCGTATCCAGCCACAATTCGCCCGGCTGAAAATCCTCATACTTTATCATTCCAACAACCTCCACTCTTAGCGTTGCAAATATGTAATTTACGCCCAATTAAAGAGACCTTGCTGATAAATTCGGCTCCAGCAAGGTCTCTTCATACACTAAACGAGCTTTCTCGCGGATTTAGCGACCTTCCGCTTGCGCTTGCTTATTCGTTGCTTCAATCACTTTCGTACCGCCTTTAGACAACCACTCTTCCTTGAAGGAAGCGAAATCCGCAGGAACGTCCTTGGATTCCACAATTATTTTTACGAATTTTTCATTTACCAAATCATTCAGCTGGCTTGGAATACTCGGATCGAGTTCCTCAGGATTAATGTTTAAATAAGCTAACGGATTCGGAACGGCGAAGTCGCCTGTCGATTTTGCCATTGCTACAATGTCCTCTTTATTAGGCGTACTGTCGGCTAGGAAGTCCGAATTCCAAGAAACCAATGCTTTTAATGAAAAGGCTTTATCTTTGCCCTTTTCTTCATCCGTCATGAGGGGTGTGATTTTATCTCCGTCTTTGCTGTAGTGGACCCCTTCAATACCGTTCATCATTAGCTGCTGCCCTTCACTTGAGAGGAGGTAGTCTAGCAGCTCCAACGCTTTTTTCTTTTTCTCATCCGAGATGTTGGCATTAATAGACGTTTCCGCCCAGAAGTTATTGAAGCCATCCATTCGCTGAGCGCCTGTTTTCCCTACCAAGGTACCTACCCATGTGAAAATCGACTTGGGATCGGCATCGGGATATGCCTGCTTGAACTTATCATAAAAATCATTATAGAAGGTCGCATTTGCGTTATGAATCATGATTCCGACTTTGCCCGTTATGAATTTCTCGATTTTCTGATCATCTGTATTCAACATAAACTCAGGATCAAGAATTTTTTCCTTGTAAAGCTGGTTTAGAAAAGAAAGCCCGTCTTTCGTTTCATCGGAAAGCACCTCCGGCGCCCATTCCCCATCTTTCTTCTCCCACCTATCAGTGCTCGTGTCGAAAGCGTTGAACAGTGGATATTGCCACCAAATCCCTCCAGCGCTGGAGGAATAACCGTACGTATCCTTCTTGTTATTGCCGTCTGGATCACCCTCGGCAAATGCCTTAGCAACCGCATAGAACTCATCGATCGTCTTTGGTACTTCTAGATTTAGCTTATCCAGCCAATCCTTACGAATTAGAATATTGTGACCGCTCACCGCCATCTTGCCGCTTCCGGATTCATTGAATATAGGGAGCGCATAATGTTTGTTGTCGGTCGTTTTAGCTAAATGTTCAAAGTTGGCCAGCGACGCTTTAATATTCGGATACTGCTCAGAGTAATCTGAAAGTGGAAGAAGCATGCTCTCTTTAATCCACTGACGATATTGAACCGGACGGTCAACGCCGTAGGAAACAAATACATCGGGCATTTCCCCAGAGGCAATCATCACGTTCAGCTTCTCTTCCCAGTCATTCCACGAAGCTGTAATCGGCTTCAAGCGGATGTTGAGCTTTTCCTGCAAGTACTTATAGATTTGAGAATCCTGCGAGTCAGCTCCCTCGAACATCCAACTAAATACGGATAATTCAACAGGCTTTGTATTTTCAACGACTGGTTTAGAACTTGGGCTTGCAGTTGAAGAAGACTCACCCGCTTCGTTTTTCTCATTATTGCTTCCACATCCTGCAATAATCCCAACAAATAACAACACAACTGCAAGCAATAAAATGAGACCTTTCTTTCTATTCAACATGTTGTTCACTACTCCCCTTTAATGAATAATTAATTCATTCTAGTAATCTGACTGACTTTCAACTCTTGATTGATCCAATCATCACCCCTTTAACAAAGTGCTTCTGAATGAAAGGATATACAATGATGATGGGAATGACAGAAACCATTACAATCGCATTCTTAATGGTGTCACCCAGCATGAAATCCTTGCTTACGAAGCTGCCGCTGCGGGTCAATTCCATATTGTTATTAATCAGAACATCCCTTAACACCATCGCTAACGGCCATAGTTCCTTATCGTTAAGAAACAACATCGGAACGTACCAGTTGTTCCATTGACCAACCGCGATAAATAATGCGATAGTTGCCAGAGCAGGAAACGATAAGGGGATGATGATCTGGAAGAACACTCTCATATAACCAGCCCCATCGATTTTTGCTGATTCCTCCAGATCAATTGGGATATTTTGAAAAAATGTTTTGAGCACAATCAAGTTATAAGTGCTTAACGCTGCCGGAATGATCATAACGGCCAAACTATTTACCATCCCAAGGCTCTTGATTAGCAAGTAATAAGGAATGAGCCCCCCGCCAAAAAACATCGTGAATATGATAAAGAGAAAGATAGCGGTTCTACCCGGAAGATCTTGTTTCGTCAACGGATATGCCGCAATAGATGTAATCAAAAGCTGGTATAGCGTACCAATAACCGTAACGAATACGGAAACCACAACCGACATAAGAATCGTATTTTTCGAGAAAACGTATTCATAGGCTTCAAAGGAAATACTTCGCGGAATGATATTAAATCTCGTTTTGACTGCTTCTTCATACGGCAGTACGGATCCAACAAGTACATGCCAGAACGGGTAAAGCATAATACAAGCCATGAAAACTAAAAAAATGATGTTCAGTATGTCAAATATTTTCCCAGAAACACTCGTAGATCGCACCATTATTCAATCACCTCAGTAAATGCCATGTCCGTTCATTTTTTTAGCCGCGCTGTTTACCGCGATAAGAAGAACAAAATTGATTACGTTTAAGAATAACCCGATTGCGGTTGCCATGCTATACTGTCCTTGCGTCAGCCCGATTCGGTAAACGTAGGTATCGATAACATCGCCGCTTTCATAGACCATCGGGTTGTACATATTAAACACTTGGTCGAAACCACCGCTCATCATGCTGCCAAAATTCAATATTAACAAAATCGATATGATCGGCAGCAAGCTTGGCAATGTAATGTGAACAATCTGTTTCCAGCGGTTAGCGCCATCGATCACGGATGCCTCATACAGATCCGGATTGACACCGGACAATGCCGCCAGAAAAATAATCGTTCCCCATCCGACTTCCTTCCAAATTCCTGAAATGACCAATAGTGGCCGGAACATGCTGTTGCTTGTCAAGAAATTAACAGGATCTCCGCCGAACAGAACAATAATGCTATTGACCAAACCCTCGTTAGACAGCAGTGCGAACAATATACCCGAGATCGTTACCCACGAGATGAAGTGGGGCAAATAAATAATCGTTTGAATCGATCGCTTGAAGATTCTGTGCCTTACTTCATTTAAAAGAATAGCCAGAATAATCGGAGCAGGAAATCCAAATAGGAGACGCATTAAATTGATTTCAATCGTGTTGGTAAAAACCTGCCAAAACTTATCGGTCGCGAAAATTTGTTCGAAGTGCTTAAATCCTACCCATGGACTGCCTAAAATTCCTTTCGTAATCCAAAATTCTTTAAATGCGATCGATGCACCATACATGGGGATGTAACTAAATATAATTAAAAACGCAACGGCAGGAAGCAGCATGAGATACAGCATTTTATATTTGACTATTCTTCTGCGTACATCCTTACCCGCTACGGCTTTCGCCCCAATTGTCGCCATATTATAGCTCACCTGTCTTCTTCTGCAGCCTGAACCGGCTGTCGTCTCTATTGAATCCGATGTTATTAAGCAAATTCACATTCATACTAGTCGCGTTATCAATATAAATATGATCCTCTGTTGTTTCAACCGTGGACAATCTTCTGTTGTTCTCGATCCAAACCTCTTTACAATGGCTTGCCATTAAACTTCCCTGATAATATTCCGGGTGGAGAAAGCCATTCTCATCTCCATAGGCATGCGATTTGAGCCTCATAGCATTGGAATTCAGAATGGCATTATTGCGGATATATACCCTTCTGCAGGATGAAGCATAAACCGCTTGCTGCGGACAATTGATAATTGTATTATTCTCGATCCACACTCGGTCAAAGACCGCATATTGCGTTCTACCCATGGCAAGATATACACCCATGTAGATAACGGCCATGTTCCAGTGATTCACATCGCAGCTGTCAATCAAATTATTGCGGATACGCAGATTGCTTACTCCAAATCCTTCCGACCAGCGAGACTCGGAACCGCACTCAATTTGAATCGCTGACCCTTGATTCATAAAGAAATGATTGTTCTCCACCAAGCCATTGCTTGAATGTAGCAATATCCCTCTTGCGCGATTATGGTGAAAGAAATTATTGCGAACGATATAGTTGCTGGAATCATATCTTCGATTAAAAAGTATCGCGCGTTCTGAAACCTCGGCTGGGATCGGTTTTTCAAAGGTAAGCGTGCAGGTGTTATATTCCTTGTTCCATTCCACGCCTGCGATACGCTCCGTGATCTCGGCAGGCGACAGATCTTCATTTCGAAACTCGACTTCGTCCCCTACTGCAAAGGGATTACGCCATGCTAGCACACGAATTATACTTAAGGTCCGATCATCGATTCGCTTGAAACCCTGAACTGAATTATCGTGAATGTTCAGGCAATCGTCGCCGTTGTAGCTGAAATCGCAGTTTTCAATCATAAAGTAACCTAGAGAATTACTGATATGGCAGCCATCTGCCGTGACGGAAATGCAACGCGTCGTTCCTGGCCGTTTCACAATTCTGCATTGTCGCAGCGCCCAATGGTGTTGATCTCCCGACGCCACGAAAGCATGTCCTGGCGCAGAATAGATCGTTACATGCTCGATTTGCAAATGCTGATTGCTTTTAAGTTCGAAAGCGTTCGCGTCATAAATGTAATGACGTACGATGTAAGCTTGCCCTGGATTCAGAAAGTGAAAATCTTCGGGGTTGGACAGTGCAATTCGGAACGTATTGAGATCCTGGCGACTAATATTCCGGAAATGGGTTTTGTGGAATTCACGACCTAACTCGCAGCCTGCAGATAACGTCAGCGGGTTCATCGCGTTTAATGTCCGTATGTTCAGATCGCTCGGCGCTTGCGAATACTCCGGAAAGTGAAGATCGAAATATGCGCTGTCTGAGGCCACTTCCCTTACTAGTCCGATGCTTGCCAATTGCCCGCTTTCCCAGTCCCAATCGACAGTGAAGTTTTTGAATATCGTCCGTACGCAATTCCTTATGGTAAAGAAGACTTCCACCGTAGAAAAGATGAATTCAGAGCCGCCACCATCGAACTGAAAATCGTGCATCCCTTCGAATATAGGATGATTGCCATTATAAAATCGATATATTCCCGAAGGGACGACAAGCTCGGACGAACGTTCCCGTTTGCAATAATCAATAGCATTCTGAAAGGCACTCCCGTTACAATACCCTTCCTCGGATCTAGCACCGAAATCAGCGACGCTAACTCTCTTATATCCACTCCATTCCGGAGCACTAATTGAGATTTCAGACATGCTCACGGCTGTATCATCATTCTTTACGCGCTCCACTCACCTGCCTCCTCTCTCTAACCACGCCTGTTAACTCTCTTGCTATATTAATTGTGCCATAGACGGCCATCCCTTAATATGTGCTGAGAATAGAACATTGGATGTAGTTTGTTACGATGTTGTATGGATCCTTATTCAAAAAAAATGCCCCGATCGGTGATCGAGGCGTCCTGCGTCCCTATAGCTCAGTGAGTATAACGTTATCGTATAGCACAGTCGCATTATACGTTTCTAACCCAATCCTCCCCTTGCTGAACGTAAAAGCAGGATCTGTTGCACTTAGTTGAAGAATGCCATCCACATACAAGTTTATTTGATTTCCAATAACTTCAACTGACACGCGATAAGTCGTCCCGACGTTGATCGTATAAGCTTTCGACGCCAGCACCGTCTGGGTTCCCGCTATCGTTTTCTTGATCGCCATCCCATGCATATTGCTGATATAAACAAAATATTTATGATTTGCATCCGTTAGACGAAAGACCAGATTCGCGAAACCGCCACTTCCCGCGGTATTGCTTATTTGAATATCGCTAGCTAACGTGTAGTTGCTCCACGAGTCGATCCCTGCCGTTGCAAGGCTCCCTGAATAGTCCGTCTGCCTGTATTTCTTACTGCCGCTATCCGTCACGACCGACCAACTGCCCGATTGCACGGTCCATCTTCCTGCGGAGCTCTCGAAGTTTTCGGATAATAAATAAATGGAATTATAGGTTAGTATAGGATTCCAATAAACAGTATCGTACAAATTGTTCGAATTCTGATTCACAACAAAACGTATCGCATCGCCTTTGATCACATCGAGCGTTATTGCGGGAGACGATACTGTCGTTCCGTAGATGACCTGTTGCCAGCCGCTCGCCGGCCAAATTTGCGCGTTGTTTTTCAAAATCTTAACGTTTACGCCATCCGCTCCCGCCCCCGTGTTCAACAGGTGAATGGCTTCGTTTGACGAGAGCGTAATTTCGCCGTCCTCCGGCGCTAACCATGTTCTTACAGAATCGCTGCCATCTGGAGATTGCAGATTTTCCCCTACGCTTAAGAAAGTCGAGCCATCCCGCCACATTCTCCATGGTGCGTAGTAATTTGCCAATGGCGTATAAGTCGTGCCATTCCATTTGTGATAGTACCAAACCGGTCCCTGCGAGATCGCCCCGACGTCCTTATCAGCTTCATACTTTCTTGTGGATGCCGGAATGGTTCCGCTGGTCGCACCTGCCGACGTTGTGCCTGAACTAATATTTCCATTGTTATCTTCGGCTTCAATCAAATAATAATAGGCCGTGCCGCTTTGAAGCTCTTGCCGATCGGTAAAGCTTGCTGTCGTTGATTCTCCAACCATATTACTGTAGGCAGGCGTAAAGTTTGGGGTCGTTGAACGGTAAATATTGTAGTGATTAAGTCCTGAACCCGTATCGGAAGCTGCCGTCCAAGATAACGATATGCTTAAGCTTCCGCTATTCCAAGCTGCCAATCCCCCGGACGGATTACCTGGCGCCACACTATCCAATGCGGAGATGGTACTGCCTAGATCGAATCCGGATGCGCTTCTCCATGCCGCCATCGTGTTGTAGCTGACCCCAAACCTTTCAGCTTGAAATGCCGTCCCGCTTACCTGATAGAATCGATTGTCATTGATAAGATCAACCGGTGCACTTAACCCAATTTTATAAGCTGAAGTTCCCGAAATTCCGTTCGCCATAATGATCCGATTATTCTGAAACGAATTTCCCGACCAAGGGTCCCCGGGTGACGCATCTTTACTGCTTAACGCACTCGTATTCGCTTGATCCACTACGATTAAATTATTTGCGACAACGAGATTTTTCAAGCCTGAATATCTCCCCGTATCCGCTGTAAAGTCGCTTAATGCGATTTGGCCCGATCCGATAGAGGTTTCTCCGCGGTTGCCCTTCACTTTATTGTCAGTGATTCTCGAATTAATGTTCGCCATCGTCGTCACGCCGTTGCCTTTATTATCATGAGCGTAATTATATTGTACGTTGACATATTCATTAGACCAATCAATGTTTAATCCGGATGCATCATGCCCCGTGTTGCTGTCGGACATATTGTAGACCTCGTTAAACATGACATCAACATATGAGCTAGCGACTGACCAAATTCCTCCCGGTCCCCAGGTGACCCCTGTTCCGGCATATTGACCGGCATCATGTACAAGGTTCCATTTTATCGTGCTATAATTCGAGTTCCCGATGACGATCCCTTGATTTCCAAGCTGAAATACCACATTATTGTGAACCTTAACATTGCGGAATAACGCAGAGCTTTTATGATTGTTCGATAATGTGTTATCCCAACCGGCAACTCCAATTGCTCTCCAACCCAAGTTATAGATTTCATTATGGCTAATAACGATATTTCGTGCGACTTCGCTATGCTTGTTTGTCGGATAAACCGCCGAAATCAGAATGCCTTCCGAATTGCTGTTTATTCCAGGACCGCGAACAAGGTTTCCATCTATCGTGATATTGGACCAGGCCCCTTCAGCATTATAAGTAATATCGATCGCTCTGTTCGTTGTAGTCGAGCTGGTTAGCCCATTCGTCGTCGTACACTCTATGTCCAATCCCGAAATGATCCAACCGCTCTCATTCGTCATGCTCACCACAGCCGGGGCCGAAGATCGAATGATAGGTTTGCTCCCGCTGCCATAGGCGGTAATTTGGATCGGAAGCAGAGCCGTTCCCGAACCGTTTAAGGTAACGCTTTCATTCCAAGTGTCACCTGATTTTAATAATAGTTTATCGCCAGGATTAAACGTAAGGTTAGAAATTTTAGCCAAAGTTTGCCAAGGAGTGCCTGCGCTAGTCCCGTTATTATTATCATTGCCCGTCGAACTGCTTACATAATAGGTCGTACCCGCTGCGTAAGCCCTGTCATTATGAACGAAGACAATCATTGCTATAACGAATATCAATGCAACAAAGACACACTTTTTGGCCATTGGCTACTCCTCCTCAATGTGCAACTCATACAGGCGTGCCGTAAATTCCGTTGGAAGTGTAACAACTAACGCATTCTCAAGCTGACTCCAGCTCCAACCACGGTTCTCATACTGAGGAAACCCACATCGAACCGTTACTTTCTTGCCGTCACAATCCGGAATAGGAAATCTCGCCTCTTTCGCTCCGCCTTCCAATCTCCATACAGCCACATAAGCCTTCTCACCGCTTCTAAGTCCAAGGCTAAGCCAATGATCGCCGTGTTTAGGCAAGCCAATCGGCCAAAATGGAAGAGCCTTCGGAATTAATGCTCGTATACTCTTATAATAGGAAATTCCTTCGCGAATCAGTTCAAAGCGATCCGATGCAATGTCTGACAAGTGCCCGCTCTGATGAACTCGCATTAACATGCCGTTCACCATGTTAAAGATGACCTCTTCCCGATCTCCTTCTTTAAGCGGATATGACCAAGCAGCGGATTGCTCTGGTGTGAGCGCCGTAGGAGCAGCAGCAGATATCGCCGCAAACTTGCGGTAATCCATCTGATCGCTAATGGACTGCACGCTGTGCCTGGCGAGCAAAGCATAATCCATACGCAAACCGCCGCTTCCACAATTCTCGATGACCAAATCCGGATAACGAGCAAATAAGCTATCAAGCCAGCGCAGGTAGGCACGATTATGCTGAAGCAAGCCATCGCCGAAGCTATCGGCGTTAACCTCAGTACCAATGCCTGCATTAATGTTATAGTCCATTTTGATGTAACCGACCTTGTACTTCGTCACTAGACGATCGATTACTTCATCTGCATATTGAATGACCTCGGGATGTCGATAATCCAATTGATACCTGCCGTGATCAATGACCCGTTTGCCATGTCGCATGAAAAACCATTCATCCGACACTTGCTGCGCTAAGGGGCAATGAATGCCCATGACTTCAAGTTCCAGCCAAAGTCCCGGGATTAAACCTTTCGCCCGGATGTAGTCGAGCACCTCCTGCAATCCGCCTGGGAAACGTCTTTGTGACGGTTGCCAAAGCCCTACATCGCTCCACCATTCGCCATCCGCATACCATCCAGCATCGATGCAATAATATTCGCAACCCGCCGAAGCAGCCGCATCGACTAAGGGTAAAATCTTCTCGGTCGTTGGATCAGCGAATAAACAATTCATGTAATCATTGAAAATAACGGGAAGCCGCTCATTGTCTTCATTCCAACGACGGATTTCTCGCCGATAACGCGTCAATTCCACAATTCCCTGTTCGAACCCTCCTTTGACAATCGCAATTGCCGCAGGAACGGACATAAATGCTTCACCTGGCGCGACATTTTTCCACCAATGGCTTTCATTCTCTGTAGGGCCGCTTAATTGCAAATAGAGTTGATCATTCGCCTTATCGCTAATCTCCCAATGCCAAGAACCGTTATGCTCGATTTGCCAGCACATGGCCATTCCCGCCTCAATATTTTCATATCCACCCATCGGATGAAGATCGGCGGTAGACCAGGTTCCCGAATTGCTGTACGAAAGTCTTTTGATCGAAAAATCATTTACTTTCGTTAAACCTAGCTCGGATAGCCTATAACTTCTCCACTGCAGCTCTCCGTGCCAAGCATTATGTGCAATATGAAGTCGACTTTTGGTTTCCCATGACCCGCGGCTTCCGCCCGAGATACCAGTCACTGTAAACGAGGAGACATATTCCATCGGAATGGAATTCAAACTCTGATTGACGACCTCCGTCCAAGCTCGGATGACAGGGATATCGTTATAAAATTGATAGTGAACCGTCACCCACATACCCCTATCTTCCATAACCACTTCAAGTTTTCTTCCAATTTCGTTATAGAAATCTCTGTGGCAATCGTACTTCAGCCTACCTCCCGGCATTGTCCCTGTGTATTTAGACGCATGATGATCGTTCCGATCTTCACCCGTCACTTGCAGTTCGACGATTCGGCGCGTTCCTCGTACCTCCTCTGTTCCTCGTACATCTTCATTCGCTGGGAAGGGAGACAAATGAACCAGACGGACATCTCCGCATTCGGCAATCTGTATCTCCAAATAAATTCCATTTTCATAAATTCTAATCCAACTCAGCACTTCCATCGTATCCATCTCCATACCATAGGCCCTTGTCACTTTTCATTCACCCTCTATTCTTGATTGATGGTTCTCATTGTGACACGGGCTCGAAGGCATTTCTATGTATTAATCAAAGAGATTTGGATGTGGTTTCTTGTGTACGATGTTTTTATTGTCAATGCGCTGTTTGTACTCTAGCGGCGACTGACCAAGATGTTTCTTGAATAGCTTGCTGAAATGGGCATAATCTTCATATCCAACTAACTTTCCGACATCATATAGTGATATATCCTCTTTCAATAGCGTAATAGCCGCATCAAGCCTTTTCTGAATGAGGAAATGGATAAAGCTTTGGCCCTTCTCCTGTTTAAACAGATGACTCAAATAGTTTGGGCTAATAAAGTACTGCTGGGCAAACTCTTTGAGAGATAGTTTGTGCGCATATCGTCGTTCGATGTCCTTGATAATCTCCTCAACGATTGGAAATGTTGTTAACTCCGACGGTTTCTTCTTATGCTCGTCAATTAACATTCTCATTTGTACAAGCAAATCATGGGGATTGCCGTAGTGGAGGACCAGATCTTGAACGGTAATGGAGTCCTCAGCTAATGATTGGGTCGACGAAGAGAAGTTCTTGATCACCACGACAAAAAAATTATAGATTTCAACTAGCCCACTTAAATGAATTTGATCTTTGGCGATTCCTCTATGTAAATCGAATAACGCCGCTTCCAGATGCTCAAGCTTTGTTGCTTTGCCTATCCGCTCCATGATAGACGGCAATGCCGCGTTTACTCTCGGCCTATAGCGGTAAACGCCTATCCTGCGGTTCAAGCTCGAGGTTTCAGCCATCATATTCGCTTGGTTGTAATATTTTGCGATTTGACTGTCGGAGTCGTTCGACAGACTTATTCCTACATCCCATTGAAACTCTGCGGCCATGGTTAGTATGTTTTTATATAATGACTTAAACGTATTCGAATCCATGTCGGAACGACTTAATAAATACGTCCATTTGAGTGGACTCGCCATGGCACGGAATAAAGCAACACCATGCTCTTGCAGCAATCGATCCGATCTCAGCAAGGATTGCTCCGATATGGCTGTTTTGCTTTTAACGATAGCAAAGGCATATCCTGATCCTGCTCCGGTTCCCATTTCAACTCCCAAACCTTTTAACAGCTTTGATACTTGTTGTACGGTTAATCCCTTCTCGATCATTTCCAAAAACAACATGGAGTTGTGGTAGGTTTGAAGTACGCGCTGATCCCGATCACGTTTAGCTAACCGATTGCTGCAATTATTTAACGTATCCCGCAATTCCTGTTCGTTGACAGGTTTAAGCAGATAGGCAAAGCAGCCCAGCTCCAGCGCTTGTTTCGCGTAGCTGAATTCACTGTATGCGCTCATGAACACCACCAGCGTATGGGGAGAAACACGGTTCACGAAAGACAATAAATCCAAGCCGCTTTTCCCTGGCATACGAATATCACTGATCACGATATCGATCGATTGCCGCTTCAATAGGCTTTCAGCCATATGTACGTCGTTTAATTTCGCTACAATTTGAAAGCCGAGTGCTTCCCAATCCACAATTTGTTCCATATCCTTCAATATCCACGGCTCATCATCAACGAGGATCAACTTGTACATCGTTTACTCACCCTTTCGCTTTAAGCGGTACGCTGACCGTCACAACCGTACCCCTATTTTTCCAACTCTTGATGGATAGTCCATAGGGCTTGCCATAATAGATTTGAATTCTTTTATGAATATTGACGAGCCCGATTCCTTGTCCCAGCCCTGCGGTTTCGGATGAGTTCTTATTCATGCTTTCAAACTCTTGACGCATGCGCATCAAGCGTTCCTCGCTCATTCCGACTCCGTTATCCATCACCTTGATCAGCAATTGATTCTCCTCATTGATAGTCGCATGGATGTGAATGATCCATCGCCCAGTTTTTCCTTCGAGACCATGAAATAAGGCGTTCTCCACAAGCGGCTGAAGAATGAGCTTCACGATCGAACGGGCTCCGAGACCCTGATTTATGATTACTTTAAACTGCAGCCGTTCTCCAAACCTTATTTTTTGAATATCTATATATCGCTCCAGGTGCTCAAGCTCTTTGTGCAGAAGAACAAATTCATCCGTACGTGTAATGTAGCGGAAATAAGAGACGAGATTGTCAATTGCGACAGCTACCTCCCTCTTTGCGTTGGACAAGGCCATGCCTCTTATAGAGTGAAGCACGTTATACAAAAAATGAGAATTAATCTGGCTTTGGAGCCCATTTAACTGAAACATTCGTTTCTCCATTTCTGTTTCATAGAGCTGCTGCTGTGATTGCAGCAGATTGTCCGTAAGCTTCTTGATTTCATTCATCATATTGTTATAGTGGTCCTGAATAATTGTGATTTCATTCTTATAGCCGAATCTCAACCGGGCATCCAGGTCACCACTCGCTGCGCTATCGAATATATCGGCCATCTTAGTAATAGGATGGGTTAAACGAATATTAAAGGAGATCGCAACCCAGATGACGATTAGAACCATGATCGCTATAGCCGAAATCACGATATACTGAATGATTGATGCTTTTCCCACCAGCTTATCCTCATTAATTAATGCAACGAACTTCCAACCTAAGCTTTTGATCGGGAGTGACTGGTACAAGTAATTGATGCCGTTCATTTGAAAATCGATGACTTTGTGATCCTGGTTCATTCTAGTCTGGGCATATATTTGTTCAAAATCGGGATTATTAGTCGAAGAGCCAATGAGATCGCCACTCTCGTTCATAATATAAAGCTCTGCTTTATCCGCCAAATCCGCTGAGCGTAATATTTGCTGTATCCACTCCGTATCCAATAACAAAACGCCTATGTAAATTTCCTGCAGGTATCGGTTTGGGAGAACGGATTTAACCTTCCTGAAAGCCAGTATGCCCTGGTCTTTTGAAAATGGAGGAGAAATCTGCAGCTTATTGCTTAGTCTGTTCTTATTTTCCATCTCTTTCAAATACGCCACCATAGGATGCATAAGCAGTTCTCCTGTGGATACTAAGCGAAAATCTTCTGAACTAATCATGCCGATGGATTTTAAGGCAGGTTCCAGTGACAAATACGAGTTTAAATTTTTCAGCAAAATATCGGATTCCTGCCATGATTTATTCTCGAGCATGATGGACTGAACGTTCCGGTTAAAGAAAATCGACTTTGAAAGCTGATCCATTCGGTAAAAATATTCGTCGAAACGATTGTTAGTTTGCGTCACGAAAATATTAATATTATCGAGTGCGTTCTTTTTTAGAATATTAATATAAGAAAAATAGCCCACTGTCCCTAGAAGGAGAATGGGCAAAACGGCAATACAAATATTTGTGAGGATCATCCGAAAGCTTAATCTATACTTTGTTGTATAGGACACCAGTTCTTTAAACATGAGATCCTCCGAGACATATGATGATGGCAACAATTTCTCAGCAGTTCGGACAAGGGTTAACGACTCAATAATGTCACAATATAATCGGTTTGTCTATGTGTTTTATTTTGAGTTCGGGTTTGCTTTTATGTGTTTTTTATTGTGCGAACCCGCAAGCCTTCAACCAATTGATGGCCATTAGCAAATTCCCGGCAGAATTCATATGAACTTGATCCACGGTTAGTGTTTTGCCGCGCTGCTCCCTTAAATATGCTGTAAATGACTGAAACTGAGGCACGAGAATGGCTTCGAATTCCGCCGCGACTTCTCTAATTATCTGATTATAGGGAAGAAGTCGTTCATTCTTCCCGTCGTTCGAATCTTCGGATAGGATTGTCGTTTCCATTACTATCAACGATGACCCCGTTTTGCTTTTCGTTTCAGCCAATAATTCCCGGTAGGTTTCTCTGAAATCATCGCAGCTGACATTTTTCCATTCATCATTTATGCCAATTGATACGGTAAGCCAGTCCGGCTTTAACTCAATTACATCTTCATTCCAACGTGCCTTTAGATCCAATATCGTCTCACCGCTTATCCCACGGTTCTCTACCTGCAAAGAGATCTCCGGTCGTACGATCGATAAGTAATCCCGAACGATGCGTACATATCCGCCTCCTATATTTTCAGGGTCATCCTTTCTGCCGCAATCCGTAATGCTGTCGCCAATAAATATAATTTTCTGTCCTTCCTGTAGCAACATGTGCCATCGCTCCCTTTATTTATTCAATAGATTGTAAACGAGTTGGGCAGCTTCCGCCCGTGTCGCATTGCTCTGAGGCGCAAACAAGTTGCTTCCTCTTCCACGCACCAAGTTAGCTTCTTCGGCAGCGGCAATGTAGGGTAGAGCCCATCTCGGAATATCATGCGCATCGGTATAGACGACTGTCGCCACAGGCTTTGGTTGAATGCCGGCCGAACGCACGATCATCGTGACCATTTCCGCTCGGCTGATGAATTGGTCTGGGGCAAACTGATTTGCGCTTATGCCTGAAGTGATTCCAGCTTTAATTGCTGCCGCTACACTATCCGCATACCATGCTTCCTCTTTGACGTCGATGAACGAATTGCTCACACCATCGGCCTCCAGGTTTAAAGCATTCGCCAGTAAAGTTACGAATTCTGCTCTGGTCGTTTTTCCTTCAGGGTTAAATCTCCACTCATCCACACCATTGACAATATGCTTTGCTGCCAATATTTGAAGCACCCGCTTCACCCAGTGACCTTCCTTCACGTCGCTGAAAGTCTTGTTATACTCCATAACCGAATACATGCTAAGATGCTGCAGCGTTACCTTAACTTGATTCATGACCTCATCGATTTCACCGCCGACATATTCCCATTGCATCTTCGCCTTATCGTAATAGTAAATACCGAGAAGCTTCTCATCGACTTGACCGGGATCATAAGGCAGAGATAGAGTAATGCCGCCTGAGACTATATCGGTTGGGATTTCACGATTATCGGCAGTCTTGAGCTTGACTTCGAAATCATATACTTCACCTGCGATTTTCATCGTCGCTTTGCTGCCGCTGATCGGCACGTTTAATATAGCAGAATCGTTAATAGGGCTCATGGTCACTTCAATCAAAGTACCGGTGATATTGCCTGATTGTTTTCTGAGATCATCCAGCGTCTCTTGACTGATGGTAATCGCTACTTTGCCAAGATGCACTTGAAGCGGATAATTCCCGACTTCCGATAAGAGGACGACAGCTTTCGATTGACCTTCATCCAACTTCACTTGCGCCGCCCCGTCCTTAATCTCTACCTTAGAGTGAACGTTGCCGACTTGGCTTCCAGAACTTCCGATACCACTCTCGCCTAAAGTGACGATTGATACTTCGTTAGAAAGACCGCTTTCGCCATATGCATCATAGGCCTCCGCTACAAAATAATAGGTCGTATCCTTTGTCAGCCCAGATACAGTAAGATGGGTGATGCTTCCCGCATCAATCTTGCTAGAATGCACTCCGCTGGCTGTACCGTACTTAATGTTATAACCTGTTGCTCCGGCTACCGCACTCCAACTTAATTGCGCCTCTCCATTTCCGGCTTTCGCGTTAATCGTTGGAGTTTCAAATATCTGTTTGTTAAGAATCAAATATCCATATTGAATTGGGGCTTTTCCAGCACCGATCCCACTGTTGTATTCAATCCATCCATTTCGGGAATCTCCATTACCCGGGTTGACGAAGCTTCCGTCGCTATAATTGGCAAGTACAGAGATCCCTAAGGCGGAACCGTCTTTAACTGAAATTCCTCCCGGGATGATTTCGCCCCAAGGAATACTCAATTCGTAACTAGTAGACTTCGTCGCTTCGTCTCTGATGATCTCCATTTCGCCTGCGGTAAACTCGCCTGCAGCTTTGCCGGCAATAGCATTGTAACGATACCCGACAGCCTGGCCTTCATCTGTTAACCCAAATGCGAATTCAGTGTATCCTTTGCTTCCCGGAATAGTTCCTCTATCGGGATCTATGGCGATCTGAATGCTGGAGCCTTTCCACAAATCGGCCGCATTCGAGATAGGCAAACGATGTACGTCTTCCATAACCTTAATTGCGATATACAAATTGTCATTATCCCACCGGGTATGCCCTAGTGCATTTAACCTTTGCGGAGTCCATTGATCAGAGAAAGTGCTTTCAATACTTTTCACCTGGGCTCTCTGATCCATGACAAACTCGGGCGTCCCCCATTCTTGGATTGAGCCGTCAATTGTCGGCCTAGATTGTGTGAATAAGCTGCGCAGGGCGGTAACTTGTTTGTTTACTTTAATCCGTCTCGACTCGGTAACACTCCCGGTCATATCGTAAGCCTTGTATTGCAGAGTATGCTCTCCATTGCTTAAGCCCTTTACGGTATATGCATAAGGCGATACCGTCATTTCCTGAATCAATCTATCATCCACGTACAGCTCAACCTTTTGAATGGGTTGTATTCCCGCGATATAAGGCATAGTCTGTAAATCGGCCACATTTAATTGATAACCATCGCGAAAAGTTGCGAAATCAACAATCTTCGGTTGCTCGGTTTCCGGGACAGTCGGTCCGGTTGTTAGATGGACAGCCTCTGAAGCAGCCCCTACATTTCCGCTCCGATCTTCCGCTTCTACCTTGTAATAATACGTCGTGTTTGGCTGTGCTTCTTCCCTATCAATAAAATTTGTCGTAGCGGATTCTCCCACCATATTGGAATAAGCTGGCGAAAAAGCCGCGTCTTCGCTTCGATAGATGTTATAGTGCAGGATCCCGTTCCCTTGATCTTCTGCCTCCGACCAGGATAACTCAGGATAATCGTTAAGCGTTGCGGTAACTTGATTTATCGTCGAAGGAATCGATTCATCAAGCGGCAGCACTCTTGTCTTGCCGTCAAACCCTGTACCCTGTTGCCATGATCCAAGACTCGTATAGGTAGCTCCATGATAAATCGAGCTAAAGGCTAGCGCTTCGTTAGCAACATTATTATGATCAATAACATCGAAGTTCGTGTTTGAAGCGATATCGAAAATAGTAAAGTTCGTTATTCCTCTGGCAACCGCAATGTGATTATCATGAATCTTATTTCCCGTCCACGTTCCATGGGGATTAGAAGCGCTATTGATCGCGGCTGAATTCTCTAAGTCTACGATGATCATATTATTGGCGACATCCAGATCATGCTCTCCTGATGAGAGATCGGGCCTGCCCGTGAAATTCCCGAGCGCGATTTGACCCTTTCCGTTCGACTGCTGCCCTTGATTGCCTCTGACTTTGTTATTCCATATTTTTGTTCCGTAGTTACTCATTGTCGTTATGCCGTTGCCTTTGTTATCGTGCGCGTAATTATACTGAACGGTAATATTGTCACAGTACCAATCCACGTTAACCCCTGATCCATCATAACCCGATCCGGCGTCCTTCATGTTATAAACCTCGTTGAATTTAATGACAGAATCCCGGGAGGCGATGATCCACAAGCCGCCTGGTCCCCAAGTGTCCACGCCGAGCCCTCCGTCATGAACAACATTTCTTTCTATAACGGAATGATGAGCATCTTGCAGAACGATTCCTTGGCTGGCAGTATGATGCACGTAGTTTCCGCTGATTTTAAATCTTCCAAAAAGCATCTGGGAGCGCAAATCCTCGTTTTTCGCGGTATCCCATCCAGCAGTGGTTATTCCATACCACCCCACATTATGGACCTCATTGTTAATTATCGACACATCCGTCGCAACCTCTTTGATGTCTGTTCCCGGAATCAACGCCGTAATCATAATTCCATTGCTATTACTGTTGTAATTAGCGCTGTACACATCATTCTCTTCAATTCGAAGATTTTCGTACCGCTCGGCATTATCATATATAACGTTAATTCCTGCTGTAATATTGCTCCATGATAACGTTGAAGAGGTTAGGATGTTGACGGCTAATCCCTTAATCGTCCAGTGGCTTAAATTATGTCCAGTGACTACACTTCCACCGTATGGAGCATTCCACGAAATGACAGGCTTAACGCCTAAACCATAAGAAGAAACAGTAATCGGATATTCCTTCGAGCCGGACCCCTTCAAAACAAGCGGTTCATTCCATGCGTCGCCCGATTTCAAGAGGATGGAATCCCCTGCACTGAAAGTCGAAATATTAATTTTATTCAGAGTTTTCCATGCGCGTTCAGCGCTTAAACCATCGTTCGCATCATCGCCAGTACTGGAACTAACATAATAAGCTGTATGACCATCCGAATTAACAGGTGCTAATACCTTTTGCACCTCGATATTATCAAAGTCCGCTGTTGCCCTCGACATCGTCAAAGCAATCTTTCCGGTTGCAAAAGATGTGTCTACTGTAGACAGTAGTTTAACGCCGTTAATATAAAAATCGATATATTTCCCCCCTGCTACACCTTTGAATGTATAGGACTTGCCCTTTTCCATGCTGAAAGCCGCTTCTGAAAGCGTTGTCACTTCTCCGTCCAAAACTTTGACAATCTGGATTTTCCCATCTTCGGTATACTGCAAATCATATCTGTTAAGACTATCCTGATATCTCAGGCTTAAGCCTACCGTTCCATCCTCGCTTATGGCTGTCGGCATAACTTGAGCTTGTACGGAATAATCAGCCCAAGCGCTATTGCCTGTATAGGAAATACCGCCGCTACTCTCCGTTTGCGAATAAACTTGATTAGCAGACAGATCTGTTACGGCAACATGATCGAATTGCGCCGATGAGGCCCATGTGGCAAGCGCTACCTTACCGGATGGAATATAACCGTTATCGTCCGTAGTCTCTATGACCAAATCACCGTCTTTATATACTTGGATTTGATTCCCTATCACATCGATTTTCAGATGCACAAACCTCGAGACATCAAGTGAAGGACCATCATATGCCTTTAACCAATCTTGAGCGCTGCCGTTTTGTTTCATCAGCCTGATGTACGATTCACTCATATACAAATAGTAAAAATTCTGGTTATCCTGATGCCGAAAATCCAGCATCGCTCCAGCGCCGCTGATCAACTTCACATCCGCTTCAAAGGAGTAATCTGTCCAAGCATTGCTCCCTGCAATTAGCTCTGATCCCCCGTTGCTGGAACTCTGTTGATAGACTTTGGACGTTTCGCCTTGTACGCTAGACCACTCGCCCCCATTATTAGTCCACCCTGCAGAACTTCCATTCTCGAATTCATCAGAAAATAAAGTTACTCCCGTACTATTAACGGTAGCCCAGGTTCCACTTTCGTGGGTCCAGGCTGCAGCTTCTTCATCTTCAAAATTGTCAAAGAAAATCGAGCTTTCGCCTGCTTGAGCATATGAAATATTCGCTCCCGTCGGCCAACTCATCGTCAACAACATCACAATCATCACAACTAGGAAAACTCGATTCCAAATCATTGTTTTCAATTAAATACCCCCCGTGATAGGATCCCTTCTTAACATCATTATCCTATCACTTCGTCCATCTCTATTAACATGTACTTATCTTTGAAACTGCTATGTGTTTTGGTGGTATTTTGGCTTCAATATTTGATGAATCTGATCAAGCATAACTAGTATGGTTGGTAGACAACGTAGATTCTGCATAATATTCGGCAATAAAAATGAACCAACCATTGTGATGTCACAACGATTGGTTCATTCATCCTTATCGATTTCATTTCAATAACAATTAAGTGATACATAAAACATAAGCGTAGAGACAAATTCAATTAATGATATCTATGCTAAGAAGATGGTTGTCTCGGCGGTTTGACAAATGGAAACCATTTCTTGATTCGGTCTTTCGTCTGTAATTATTGCTGTGACAACTTTCAAATCCGCGAAAGAAACCAGCATGCTCGTACCGAACTTAGAGTGATCAATTACAATATACGACTCTTTTGCTTTTTGAATGGCAACACGCTTGATTTCTGCTTCATGCATATTGGAGTTGCTGAATCCGTGCTGAGGATGAAGTCCCGTTGCTCCTAAGAACACCTTGTCAAATGCCATACGAGAAATCGTCTCCAGTGTGACAGGCCCAACCATTGACTTGGTCGTATCCATTAATATGCCACCAAGAACTATGGTCGGAATCCTTTTTTCTGACAACTCGGCAGCTACGTTAATAGCATTCGTAACAACGGTAATATTGGCATCTTCCGGAAGATGCCGTGCAATCTGAAGCGTCGTAGAACCTCCATCAATAAATATCGATTCACCAGGCTGCACTAAGCTGGCTGCAAGACGCCCGATTCGTTCTTTCTCTACTCCTCGTACAATAGAACGCTCTCCCAGGGCAACATCTTTTGATGCAAGAATGGCGCCACCGAACGTTCTTTTAAGCAGGCCGCTGCGTTCCATTTTCTCCAAATCTCTTCGCACAGTCATATCCGTTACGTCGAAATGTTCCTTCAATTCCGATATTTTGACCTCACCTTTGGTCTGTAACTGTTGAATTATTTGTTTTTGTCTGTCATTCAAGTCGTCCTTCATGGCACTCCCTCATATCTCCAGCAGATGGTTTTTAAGCAAAAGCAATAAACGATTACATTTCCGAAAGGTTGTACCTTTATTGTATGGAATGAATTCTTGGAAATCAACAAAATATGTTTCATTTCATAATGTTTTCGTCTATTTTAAACATTTTACTATTTGAAACTACTTCATTACTAATCGATGTTCAATCGATCAAATAGAAAATCCACGATATGGACAGCTTTCACTCGTTCAGGAGAGCCGTGCTTCTCAATCCCATGCTTCATTTGCAGCAAGCAGCCAGGATTGCTGGTCACAATGTATTCCGCCTGTGTATTATTTGCGTGCACCATCTTATGCTCCAGTATTTGTCCCGCCATTTCCGGTTGAGTCACATTATAAATACCTGCAGAGCCGCAGCAGCGATCCGCTTCTTTCATTTCAACATAATTTACGCCATCAATCTCTCCCATAAGCTTTCTTGGTGCATCCGATGCACGCATGACATTACGGAGATGACAAGAATCTTGATATGTTATACGGAGTGCTTTCTCCGCTTTACTTTTACCTCGTTCTGAGAACTGCAGCTTGCGGCCTATCCGAACCAGAAGATCGGAAATGTCAATAACCCGCTCGGCAAACCATTTGGCATCTGCTTTCCAATTCGGATCATCATGGAGTAAATGATCGTATTCGACCAGTATTGCTCCGCAGCCTCCCGCATTGGTTACGATAAAATCGACGTTCGCATCCTTAAAGGCTCTGATATTCACCCGCGCCAGAGATTTGGCTTCTTCGGACTCCCCACTGTGGGCGTGCAAGGCGCCGCAGCAATTTTGAGTCACGGGTATGAGCACGTCAAATCCCGATTCCGTTAACAATTTAACGGTATGGATGTTGGTTTGCGTAAACATCATATCCATGAGGCAGCCTCGAAATAATGCAACGGTAGCGATTCTTTCCCCTTTAGCCAAGTGCCTGACCCCGATTTTCTCGGCCACTCCTTTATATGATGTGTCAGGTAATATGTTCTCCATCTCCCGCAAATGCGATGGAAACAGCTTCATCATCCCGCTGGCGTGAGCGACTTTGCGAAGTCCTGTTTTCTGGTAGGCCTTAAGAGCGCCACCCAGCAGTCGCATCCGTTTTTGATGAGGGAACATCTCTTTTAATACGGTGCGGCGGATCCCTTTTACCCACCAACGATGCCGATCGGTATGTTCTTCAATTGCATCCCGCGTTTGTTCGATAAGCTGCCCGTATTTCACGTCGGCGGGACAAGCAGGTTCGCACGCTCGGCAGCCAAGACAATGATCCATTTGCTCCTCAAATTGCTGGTCAGGCTCCATTATGCCGTCAACAACCGCTTTCATTAAGGCGATTCGTCCTCTTGGTGACTCTGCCTCAATACCGGTTTCCCTGAAGGTCGGACAAGCAGGGAGACAAAATCCGCAGCGCATGCAATTAGTTAGCTGCTCATAATCCAGTTTGGCTGCGAGCTTAGAAGCCATCGGACTTCTCGGCTTGTCTATGCTTTTCTCATGCATGTCCGATTACCACCCTTTTCCTTGTTTCCTTCGCGAACATTTTTCCTGGATTAAGAATGTTCAGTGGATCAAACGCCGACTTGATCGCTTTCATCACTTCAATACCTGCCGTACCTACTTTCCATTCTAAGAATGGAGCCTTCACGATACCAACTCCATGCTCCCCCGTAATAGTACCTCCCAAACGGATAGCTGCTTCGAAGATTTCCTCGAACGCGGCCTCCACGCGATGCACCTCTTCATGATCTCGAGCATCCGTAGTTGCCGTAGGATGTAGATTACCATCGCCTGCGTGCCCGAAGGTGCAAATCTGAACATTATGTTTCTTGGCAATACGGTTTATTTCCAAAACCATGTCAGCAATCTTTGAACGTGGGACAGTTGCATCCTCAAGTATCGTCGTAGGCCTCAGTCTCGCTAACGCCGTGAACGCACTGCGGCGCGCTGTCATTAATTTCAGTGCTTCCTCTGCGGTTTCTGCAACATCAATACGATCAGCCTGCTCACTTCGGCATATTTCTTCAATCATAGCTATGTCTCGCTCAACTGTCTCAGCTTCGCCATCCTGCTCGATAAGCAAAATCGCTTCCATATCCCTTGGCAATCCGAGCTTCGCATAATCATCGACTACCTGAATGGTTGGACTGTCCATAAACTCAAGCGTCGCAGGAATTATCCGGTTTTCAATGATTTTGGATACCGTTCTCGCAGCTCCATTGATATCTCTGTACATCGCCAGCATCGTTTTTTTTGTTTTTGGAGGTGGAATAAGCTTAAGTGTAGCCTCCGTAATAACGGCAAGCGTTCCCTCTGAGCCGACAAGAAGCTTCGTAAGATCGTAACCAGCCACATCCTTCATCAGCTTTCCGCCCGTTCGTAATATATCACCATTGGCTAAAACTGCTTCGAGTCCGATAACATAATCTTTGGTCGTTCCGTATTTGAGACCACGGAGACCGCCAGAGCATTCTGCAATATTTCCACCGATTGTGGAAATGGACATACTGCTCGGATCAGGCGGGTAAAAAAGCCCTAGATTTTCAACCTCAGTGATAAACTGCTTCGTGTTCACGCCGGGTTGTACAACCGCCGTCAAATTTTCAAGATCAATCTCCAATATCCGATTCATTCTGTGCATAACCATTACAACGCCACCAGTAACAGGAACAGTTCCTCCGCATAAGTTGGTTCCCGAGCCGCGGGTGATCAAGGGAATACGATGACGATGGAGAACCTTCATAATTGCTGAAATCTGATCGGTCGTTTCCGGATAAATGACGCCATCAGGCAGTGCTTGCTGCATCGGCGTACCATCATAGGAATGGGTAATCAGCGACTGGGGATCGTCTTTAAAATAGGAATCGCCTACAATCATTTTTAACTCACTTTTAACTTCAATACTCAACATCGCAAGTCCCCCCGGAATGAAAATGGACGAGAAACACAAACGGCTCTTAATAGCGCACAACAGACAGGAGCGTTGGTTTCTCGTCATAAAAACATCTAGTATTTATGGTTCAAACGGTAATATAGATCATTCCAACGAATCTCGTTCTCCAAGCTCGTCATCGTAGAGGTCTGATTGATAATGATGCATTCGATACCGGCCATCTTAGCCCAGTCAGCCATCTGCTCGCTTGTAACATGAAAAGAGAAACCAAAGTGGTGCGCGCCGCCAGCCAAAATCCACGCTTCCGCAGCATCAGATAACGACGGCTCAGGTTTCCACAGAACACGCGCTACCGGCAGGTTCGGCATTTCCTTCTCATTCTTCACAGCAGTTACTTCGTTCACTATCAGACGAAATCTGTCTCCAAGATCAACTACGGTAGCATTGATTGCTTTACCACTATTCCCATTAAAAGTGAGACGAGCCGGATCGGCTTTACCACCGACGAACAGCGGATGAACCTCAATCTTTGGCTTGCTGACGGAAACTGTCGGACATATCTCTAGCATATGAGCGCCGAGCACAAGCTGATTGCCTTCCTGCATGTGATATGTATAATCTTCCATAAAGGACGTGCCTTTGTTTTCAGCCATTATTTTCATAATGCGAACAAGAGCGGCCGTTTTCCAATCACCCTCTGCTCCGAAGCCGTATCCGGCAGCCATAAGCCGCTGCGCAGCTAGCCCGGGCAGCTGTTTCAATCCGTGTAAATCCTGAAAGCTTGTTACAAATGCACTGTAACCGCTTTCTTGAAGAAACGCTTTTAATGCTATCTCGATGCGTGCTTGTTCCCGAATCGCATCACGCTCGGTGCCTTCACGTTGGCCGTTCTCTGTGAAGTCATAAAGCTCTGAGTACTCATCCATCAATTCCTTGACTTGTCCATCCGTGACATCCTGCACACGTTCGGCCAGATCACCTGCAGGATAACCGTTCACCGACCAACCGAACCTTATTTGTCCTTCTACTTTATCGCCTTCCGTGACGGCGACATAACGCATGTTATCACCGAAACGAGCGATCTTCATCGTTTGGCTTTCCGTAAAGCCGGCAGCCGTTCTCATCCAAGAACCGATTCTGCTGCGTACTTGCACGTCTTTCCAGTGACCTGCAATGATTTTACGGGCTATGCCAAGACGGGCTCCAATAAATCCGAATTCTCGGTCGCCATGTGCCGCTTGATTCAAATTCATGAAATCCATGTCAATGCTGTCCCATGGAATATCTACATTAAACTGCGTATGAAAGTGAAGCAACGGCTTACGCAGTTGGGTAAGGCCTGAGATCCACATTTTTGCTGGCGAGAACGTATGCATCCAAGTAATGATTCCCGCACAATGATCGTCTGAATTCGCTTCCAGACAGACACGACGGATAGCTTCCGGCGTTGTTACGACTGCTTTAAATATGATTTTATAAGAAAGAGCATCGTCTTGATCCAGCCCAGCGACCATTTCCTTCGCGTTATCCTCCACTTTTGACAAAACATCTTCACCATACAGTCCCTGACTTCCAGTTACGAACCAAAATACATAAGGCTTAGTCTGCAGCATACCTTTATCCTCCTTAGAATGTGTTTAAATAAATCGCAATTCCAATCGATAATCGATGGTTTCACTCGGCTCTAATATACGGAGCGATCCTCTCTCCCTTTCGTCCGTCCTTCCTCTCGTCCAGCAATTAGAAGGCTCCAGTCCGAGTACATGCTCACCTGACCCTGGCATTCTCCACTGAACGAATTTCGGAAGCGTGACAGGATCCCATTCCAATTCTACCGATAAACCATGTGAATTATTGTTTGCAGGACGAATCGGGAATGAGGGACTATGAATACGTGCAAAGACCGCATCCTTGCTTTGATCAGGTTTATGATAATACACTTGTTCTCTAAAGGTAGGATCAGGCGATTGCCATAATCCCATCCTTCTCATATCCATATCGCTGTCGCGAGTTGACGTTCTTCCTTTCGGAAGTTCCACTGTCGTGTCCTCGGCAAGCAGCGGGAATCCGAAGTTGAAATGATATAGCATCATATGAGGCGCAGGACGGAATCCAACGTTCTGAACGGAATCTAGGATCGTTATGCGATTTTCACCTAAATGGCTAGTTATTGTTCTAGTCAGGCGTAGATGCTCTCCAAAAATCGAGGTCTCCTCTATGACTCCACGGACTCGCAGCACATAATCATCGCCCGCCCATTCTGACCAAGATGAAATTTGACGTGCTGGCGTATGATGAATTCGGCCATGAAGACCGTAAGCACCGTCGCTGTCTTTACCCGGCGATCCAACCTGTGATAATCCGCAGGTCATAAGCAATCCACCGGATGCTGTTCGCAGCCATTCCGCTTCTCGCTGATCGTAATAAGAAGGGTGGGGCTCTCCATTGCTCGAGGACCAACTAACTGGTATGCCATGCATTTCAGCAAGTGAGATGTCCATTCCCTTGCTTGGCGTTACCCAGTAACATAACCCCCCTCCGGTTCGCACTCGGAACGTGTCTACTCCCGCTTCAGGCCCTTCACTTCTTGTATAACGTTCAACACCGCCAATTTGCTCAATGCGGCCAACTCTCGCTTCCAGCTCGCGACGTTTCCATTTCCTTCCGTAAAGCTCCACGTTTTCCTCCCCCTTAAGCAGTCCTATTCCCAGTTCAGCAAAACCGTATTATCTGTTTTCTCTGACTCCAAAGCCGCTGTGAATAGTCGATGGCTCATGGCCGCTTCTTCCGGTTTCGCACATTGGAAGGAGGATTGGTTGTCTTTTCCATTTGCGATCTCATCGCAGAAAGCTGCCCACATCTGTAAAATCGAGTCCGAGAAGCCGAATTCGAAAATACCTCCAGTAATCGTTCCATAGGTTGATTTATATGGAACATCTGAAATATGCCATGCCTGCTCGCCCCCTGGCTCGTATGGAAGGAATGCGACTTGCTTCGGGTTCTTGGTCGTGAACTCTGCAGAGCCTTTTGTGCCGTTAATGCGGATAAACCAAGTATTGGCATGACCTGGAGCAATCCGTTTCATGGAAAGCACCATCGGGAAATTATACTTATCTGTTTTGACCTCACATGCCAATATCGCATTATCCCATGTTTCACAAGAGGCCATGCCGCCTTTACCATCCGGACGTTCCTGCACGATTTTACTAAGCAGTGACCTTACGTTAGCTGGCTTCCAACCGAAGCGGAACGGCAGATGTGCGACGTGCATGCCCAAATCACCCATGCAGCCGTATTCACCATTAGTTCCGATACGACGCTTCCAATTGATCGTTTTGTTCGGATCGAGGTCACTGCTATGCCAGAAGCCGGCTTCAACCTCGATAATTTGTCCGAATTTTTCTTGATTAACCCATTCGACAATCCGTTGGGCTCCCGGGAAGAATGGAAATTCAGAGGAGCAGCGAACGATCACGTCCGGATTCTCCGCGATTGCTTTCATAATTGACTGATTGGCTTCTGCATCGATGCCAAATGGCTTCTCACCAAGCAAATGTTTTCCAGCTTTAATGATATCTATATATAATTGCTCATGCAGGTTATGCGGCACTGCGCAGTAGACAGCATCCACTTCCGGATCCGCAATGAGCTCGCGGTAATCGGAAGTGGTTTTCTTCACGCTAGGCACGTTATTCTCGAACCATTCTGTCGCAGGCAGATGCGCATCGCATACATGTGTAATCTCAGGAATATAATCCACATTGCTCAAGTGGCACCAACGCGCTGAGGCGCTTGCAAATTCTTTTCCCATTAATCCACAGCCGATAACGCCGAAGCGAATGACTTTTTTCGCCATGCCGATTACGCTCCTTTCAAAATAGCTAATGCTTGCTCAGGCGTCGCGCCTTGGTGAACTACAGCCATAAATGCGCGAGTCATCGCCTCTGGATTATTATGTTGGATGACATTGCGTCCATATACAATTCCAGAAGCTCCCTGCTGCATAAGTGCGTAAGTTCTCGACAATATTTCTTCGTCAGAAGCCCGTCCGCCGCCACGCGGCAATACCGGCTTGCCTGATGCCGCTTCCACAACCTTATGATAATCCTCTACGTTATCGCATGGATCGGCTTTGATAATATCCGCGCCAAGCTCCGTACCTTGACGAACAAGCGGAACGATCTTCGTAATGTCACCGTCGACCATATAGCCGCCTTTTTGCTCATTCGGAAGCATAACGAGCGGTTCAACCATAAGTGGCATGCCATAACGCTCACATTCCGTTTTCAGCTTTGATATATTTTGCACGCATTGACGATGAAGCTCTGGTTGTCCCGGCAGAAGCAGCAGATTTACAACGACACATGCTGCGTCCAGGCGAACTGCTTGTTCAACCGGATTATGAATGAGTTCACTGAATAAGTGTGAAGGAAGCTTCGTGCCGTATACGTTAGCAACATCTGTACGCAGCACGAGTGAAGGCTTTTCTTTGCCTGGAATAGCTTGAAGATGCTCTGCTTGACCAACGCTAAGCTGTATCGCATCGGGATTGGCACGTACAATGGTCTCGATTGCTGCTTTCATATTCTCAATGCCAGCCAAGAATGAATATTCATTGAAAAAGCCATGATCGATCGCGACATCAAAGCACTTGCCTTGTTCACTAAATAAACGATTTAAACGAGCGGTAACGGACATATTTGACACACCCCATATACTTGTTTTATTGGTGATTACGCTTTGTTGCTGCTGCGAAACGTGCGCATAATATGCTGCGCATCTTCTTTAAAGTCCTGAATGACATTCATCATGAATTCGTGATAGAAAGTCTTCTCTTCGGACTGGATAAAACGTTCTTTAGCCCGATCAACAACCTTAAGCGCCATCCCTGTGTAATAATTAATTTTAGACGCACCGTGATCGATCGACTTATGGAAGTCTTCCTCCGACAATCCAGACCCACCGTGCATCACAATCGGAACACCGGCCGTATTCCGAATTCGCTCCAAGCGCATTAAATCCAAAACTGGTTTTTTCAAATAAACGCCGTGCACAGTACCGAATGCAGCGGCAAGCGCATCAATACCGGTTCGCTCTACAAACTCCCTTGCTTGCTCGGGATCGGTATAAAGCGAAGTATCGTCGATGATGGAATCATCATCTTCACCTTCCGCGCCGCCGCTTTTTGGCCGAGTTACGTAGCCAAGCTCTCCTTCCACCGAAACGCCAAGCGTTTTAGCAATCTTCACGACCTCTGCGGTTCTGCGAACATTTTCTTCATACTCATACTCCGAACCATCAAACATGATTGCGTTAAAGCCTAAATGCATCGCATTCGTTACCGCGGAGAAGCTCTTTCCGTGATCGAGAAGGATGCTGACCGGTACCTTGGCACGGTTCATCGCTTCTACCATAATGGGTGCAATCTGCTCGAGCGGTGTATACTTAAAATGAATTTCAGCATGGCATAGGATGACTGGCGACTGTTCATCCTCAGCGGCCTCAATGATTCCGCGAACCATATCTAAATTTATTGCGTTAAAGCATGGGACCGCATAGCCCCTACGAGAAGCATCCCGCAGCATTTCACCCATGGAGACTTTAGACAAATTACCTTCCACCTTTCTATCAGTCTATATTCCTTAATGTTCGTTTCAAACATATTATAGTTAATCCCTATGTAATAAGCAACCACAAAATTTAAATATTAAAAACCGTTTTTTTCGAATATAGCATTTCGAATAGCAAAACCCCATTAATATCGCTATATATCAAAGTTTTCAGCTATTTTGTTTAAAAGATTATTTTCGAAATTTATATTATACAAACAAACAAAAATTGTTTATAATGAACATATACTTATTATTGGAGGGATTATAAATTGTCACTAATGGGACTCGACATCGGAACGACTGGATGTAAGGCTTCGCTCTTTGATGAGGGCGGAACTCTTCTATCAGCCGCGTATATGGAATACCCTTTGGAACAGCCTAAACCAGGAGCTTTTGAGCTAAATCCAGAACGAGTCTGGGAATCCGTCAGACGGGTTATCGCGGATGTGCTCTTAGCTGTTCCCGGCGTCAATGTTCACGCCCTCAGCATTTCTTCCTTGGGTGAGACGGTTGTTCCCGTCGACCATGATGGAAATGTATTAAGCAATGCCATTTTGTATACGGATTCAAGAGGTATAGAGCAAGCTGCAATCATTGAACAAAAAATCGGTAAGGAACGGACGATGGAGCTTACCGGAGTCCCTCTGCATCCGATGTTCTCCCTTCCGAAGGTCATGTGGATCAAACAATACCAGCCTGAGATTTACCAAAAAGTATGGAAGTTCATGCCGTTTGGCGATTTCATCGCTTTTGTACTCACGGGCATTTCGGTTACAGACTACACCTTGGCCTCTCGCACAATGGCCTTTAATGTGTCCAAAAAAGAATGGGACTCTGATATGTTTAATGCCGCCGGAATTGAAGTACACAAATTTCCTGACCTCATTCAGTCTGGTCAAATCATTGGCCCCATTCGCAATGAAATAAGACAATCGCTAGGCTTCCGTTCAGAAACGTTAGTTGTAGCCGGCGGCCATGATCAAGCCTGTGCAGCTCTCGGTGCAGGTATTTTACATAACAATCATGCGGTGGACGGTATCGGAACCGTGGAATGTATTACGCCTGCCTATTCTTCACCAATTCTGAATACGAAGATGCTCCAGTATCAATTCAATTGCGCACCGCATGTCATTGAAGGTTTATATTTGACATATGCCTTCAATTTTACTGGCGGTTCCCTTATTCGGTGGTACCGAGACAAGTTCGGTCAAATCGCCGAAGCAGAAGCCCGCAAATTAGGCATTAACGTTTACGACTATTTGAATTCAACATCTGCAGCATCACCTACCGATTTGCTCGTGATTCCTCATTTTGCCGGATCAGGTACGCCATACATGAATCCCGAAGCCAAGGGTACGATTTATGGATTATCATTTGATACAGATTCGACCCATCTGTACCGAGCCTTAATGGAAGGTGTTACGTATGAAATGCGCTACAACCTCGAATGCCTTGCGGAAGCGGGCATTCCTATTGAGTCGCTGCGCGCGGTAGGCGGTGGGGCTAAATCCGACCTGTGGCTACAGATTAAAGCTGACATTATGAATTGTCCTGTAGAGAGATTAAACGTTAGTGAAGCTGGAACGATGGGTAACATCATTCTCGCTGGAAAAGCTTCCGGGGTTTACCAAACTTATGAGGAAGCCGTAAACATACTTGTCAAACCGCTGCGGATATTTTACCCAAGTGAATCTAATACGTCCATCTATCAGGATCGCTATGAGAAATACAAAGTACTTTCACGAGCAATTTCAACCTTATAATTTTGATAAATAAACATTCCAGGTAGCAGCAACCAAGCTGCTACGTCTGGAATGTTTATTATTTTAAGTTTTATATTGTATTCATTGAATGCAAACCTTAATTGGGCGAAAGCCATCAGCGTGAGTCCGACAAGCACAAGCCATTGGGTCGTTCCCCACCTGCTTTACTCGAAACTAGTCTGGATAAAAAGAAAACCTTGAAGGTTTCATCCCTCAAGGCCAGTCATCTTTTCACTTATTTTGTTATACAACTCAAGCCTATCTGCTTCAAGAAATTGTAGTGCTAATTCGTTCACTGTACCAAAATCAGATTTAACAATACTTCATACCTTACTGTATTGGGCATTATGTTAGTCGTATATTCTTTATCCCAAATTCAACAATTAATGACATTTCCCTGCACTCCGTCATTTAGATAATAAGAGAACGATGATTTTCATCAGCCTTTTTCATCAATTATCTCTTCGCCTTATAAATATCCGACGTTTGGGGACGAAATTCGCCCCCGCTTTGTCCCCTCCTGCAAACCAATCTCTTGGGTCGGAATCCATATAACTGCTCATACAAGAAATGGTCAGAGTCTGCCTAAAATCGTTATCGAAGGAGAATCGTTCCATGAAGCGAGCTCCAAAGAGGAACACTCACTTAAAATAAAGTTAATACTCATTATAGTCAAAAATAAGCGATCCCCCCATGATTAGGGAGATCGCATATTATTTTGAGAAAACCGATTTTGTAGATCTTATTTTGTTCCTGGTATTTGTGGACTTGTTGACGAAGGTGATCTTTTTGAGTTTGTTTCTGATTCTTGATCTGTTTGTGGCGATGGTGCAGGATGTGCCTTAATGTATTCGAGTACATTGTAGATTTGTTCCGCTGCCTCAGCGCGAGAGATTTCAGCTTTAGGATGGAAGTTCCCTTGTTCATCTAGTTTCACTACGTTATAAGCTAGCGCGCGCTGGATGGATCCATCATAATCAACGGTTATATCTGTGCTATCGTTAATCTGGGCAGGAACAAGCTTAATCTTTGGAAGATTGCTATGCGTTTCAATCGTGCTAATAAGCTGGTGAGTGAACTCTTCACGCGTCCATTTCTTGTTCAGATTCAGATCGGCTGGCAGTACGACTCCATTAACGCTTGCCGTAATTAAAGCATTCGCATACCAAGCATTGTTGTCTGCGTTTTTGAAATAATCCGTAGCTTTAGGTTCTACAAGAAATCTTACTAGATCTAGATTCAGATTCGCAGCATTAACAATAAGCTGAATGCCTTGTGCCGCTGTGATGGTATCATTAGGGGCAAATAAGTCGTCCGAAATACCATGGACTAAGCCTTGCTCTTGTAAGGCAACAATTTTATCCTTTACCGCGATATTCGTTATATCCGAAAAAGGGTTAGCAGCTGCATAGCTATGACCTACAAAGGTTAATGATAATGCGGTAATCGTGGACATCGTAATCATTTTGAATTTTGTTTTCATTTCTTTCACCTCGTAGAGTTTTTAGTTGAAATTCAAATATTTTATTCGTTGTTTCTGATCTCGCCCTTACATTAGTAATACAATCGAAGAGCCTATTATTTTTCACACTAAAAAATTTTTTTATGGCCGATAGATTAAAAAAGGGCGCTAAGGTTATCACCGCACTCGAGATGAGCTAGTGAAGGCAAAATGAAAAGGAATGAGCCCGGTATAGTACCGAACTCATTCCCAGAATGTCGCCTAATCAAATAACCCGTCTAACTTTTAAGGGTCACTTCAAAAGGGGATTAGAAATTGAAATATTTTAGTGGATGTCCTTTTTCTTAAAGCTGCCACCTTTTACTTCAGCAACCTCATACACCATGATGAAAGCATTTTCGTCAATCTCACGAATAATTTCTTTCATTTTCCGCTCTTCCAGACGGTTAATGACGCATGTGATTTCTTTAAAATGCTCATTTGAATAGCCGCCTTGCACCACACTATACGTAGCGCCGCGACCCAAGCGATCGCGAATAGTGTCAATCATGCTTTCAGGATGCTTGGTAATGATCTTAAACGTTTTAGCTCCGCTGAGGCCTTCTTCGACGATATGTATCACCTTGGAAGCTATAAAATAAGCAATTCCCGATAGTATAGCACCCTGCAAGCCAAATACGGTCGAGACGACGATAAATACGAATACGTTCAGGAATAAGATAAGATCGCTTGTACCGAAAGGAAGCTTCCGGGAAAGCAATACCGCCAGCATATCAATGCCATCCAGCGCGCCGCCGTTCCGAAGAGCAAGACCCATTCCCAAACCGATAATGATGCCTCCGACAACGGTGACGAGGAGCGTATCGCCTTCTACAATCGGAGTAATATGGTGCATAACGACGGTACCCACGGCCAGTGAAGCAATACCGATCACGGAATATATCGCGAAGCTTTTTCCAATCTGTTTATACCCTAAATATACGAACGGTATATTCAGAATCGCAATGAGAAGTCCCAAAGGCAACCCGAATAGATTCGACCCTACGATGCTAAGACCCGTCACGCCGCCGTCCGATACGTTGTTCGGAATTAATACTGCCTCAAGGCCATAGGCCGTAATAAAAGCACCGATGACAACGATGAGTCCTCGCAGCACCGCGACCAATACTGCTGTCTGTTTATTCTCTTTCTTCATTTTAAACCTCATTTCCTATTCTCGTTTCTTTAACTTCACTAAATGTAAACATTTTTCCCTTTAAAATTCTAAATATCTATTCGCCTAAAGTCAATTATTACATTCCTATAGTGGCGCGTCCACCCTATACAACCCCTGACTCAACCACATCATACAAGAAGAGCAAATGCGACCTCGAACTAAGATTGTAAACCTACTTTCCATACAAAAGCCTTTAAACACCCGATATGCTGTGTTTAAAGGCTTTAGGGATTGCAGCATTATGTATTTGAAGTGAATGTGGATAAGTTCAACTCATCACTTATATCAGCGCAAGATATAAATTGGAGTTTAGTAATGGATAACATTTGCTATTCCTGTATATCAATGAACGACACCGCTTGCCAGAGCTAAAATTAAAAAATACATAGGAGGAAGTTTCAAATTAATTAATCTACCTACCAATCTATTTATAATAGGTGCCTAAACTTCGTCGATTACATTTTTTCTAACTCCTCACTTTCTCATTTTTTTAAAAACAAAAAAGGACAGAAATGAACATATCGTTCATCTTCTGCCTCCATAGGGAATTGACTAACGGATAACATGATTTCTCCATTCAAACAATTGTCAAAACAAAAGAGTCTTGACAATTAGAGCATAATGTAAAAAAACCGTGTTTGAGAGCACGGTTCCGCAGCCAACTAGAAGTAGTCGATGTCCCATGTTCTTAACTAATACAGGGTAATTCCATTTATTTCATAAAGAAATAAAACGCTTAAATAAGCGAATTTCTGCAATTTAAATGGAATAAACCTAATGCAAATAACTAGCTAAGAACAACAGCAGACACTCTTTACTTCCCTCTAATATTGAAAACTGCAAATAATCAAATCGCTATGCATCAGATCAACGTTATAGGCTCACCTACCACTGTTGTGATAGGGTTCAAAGGTTTTGCTGTATATATCTATTAACTTTTTTCAGTAGCAAGCGGCTCTTTCTTTCATCTCGATTATGATGCCTTGACCATTGCTCCAACAGTTGAAAAAATAACCCTGAATTAGATCGATATCCTTCTCATTCTCCAGCGCCAACCTCTGGTAATCAGGTATGATATTTTCCAGTTGATCATTTCATTTATTGGAGAAAATTCGCAGCAGGTCCGCCAGCGCGCCGAACGCTTCAGCACAAGAGCAACGACAAAAAATCCTCCGGTTAACCATGATTTTGAACGCCATGATCACATGGCGTAATATTCACCGTTACTGTGAAAGTATTAAGATACTCCATTTATTCCGTTTCGATAGCCGTTAAGTTACTTTAGGGACTAGGTCCGCGGCCACGCGGAAGCCGATGTTGCCCGTTGAGCTGTCTTGTGTATTGCCGCTTCTCGCCGCAACCCTGTAGCGGTTGCAGTAGGAGCGGTGGCACAAATACGAGCCGCCTCTCATCGACCTTTTGCCTGTATCATGTGTGTATCGTGGATTCACTGAAGACGTTTGACGGTGATAAGCAGGACTGAACCAATCCGCACACCATTCCCATACATTTCCTGCCATATTATACAGTCCGTAACCGTTCGGATCAAACGACTGAGCAGGAGCAGTACCGATATAACCATCGCTTGCATTATTTTTAATTGGGAATTTTCCCTGCCATATATTGCACATATGCCTACCGTCCGGCTTGAGCAGGTCCCCCCAAGGATAGGTCCTGCCCTGTAAACCGCCTCGTGCCGCATATTCCCATTCCGCTTCCGTCGGCAGTCTTGTCCCAAACCAGGAGCAGAACGCCACTGCATCATTCCAAGAGACATGAACGACCGGATGATCCATTCGACCCTCAATGCTCGAATCCGGCCCTTCCGGGTTGTTCCAATTTGCTCCATCAATGACAAGCCACCAAGGGACTTGCCTAGGTACATTTTTAACCCTGATGTTCGTTTCGTCTGATACCAGCAAATGGAAGACATATGACCATCCATAGCTTTCTGCTTCAGTTCGATATCCGGTTGCATCCACGAATGCCCGAAACTGCGCGTTCGTCACGGCGCAAGCCGAGATTTTGAAGGCTTCGAGTTCCACCCTCCGAACCGGACCTTCCCCATCGCTTGGAAACCCTTCGCTAGTCATTGTTCCCATTTCGAAGGAACCGCCCGGTATGATAGCCCAATCCAAGTCGATGTGATCCAGCTCCGGAACGGCAGTTTGTGACGGTGCTGGGACCGCTATAACACTGGGCTCAATGTTCGCATGCAGCCTGCTTGCAGCACAGCAGGATTTCATTTGTTCCACTCCTTCGCCTCCCTCCACATACATGTAAGCCACCAGAAGCCCTTTAAATCATTTTTTCACTGAATTGAACAACTCTCTCATGAAAATTGATTTAAAAGGACTGCTGGCGTTTCTTCAAACATTAATTATTTCAACATTTTCACTGCTAATTCTCTTGTGGATGCCTCTTTCTCAATTCCTCCACGTAACGTCCTCTGCCCGACTCGATCAGTCTTTCGGCATATTCGCTGAGGTTGCCCTTGGCATGATAGGGCCCGCCTTCTCGTATGACGGTCCAGAGCGGGTCAACATCGTGCTCCATCGACATCATCATCTGATCATGCCAGTCGAGCAGGCGGTATGCAGCCTCTCTGCATATGTCAGGGCGGGCGGGAGCCAAGTTGTGCAGCTCATGAATGTCATCCTTGATATGAAACAACATCTCTTTGTCGAACAAATGATAGCCATCGTGGTAGGTGCGGATGTAGAGCCATTCGTCGAACCTTACGCTGCGCTGGCACACATGTGCACATTGCGAAATAATGAGGCTGTCGCGTCCCGTATCTTCGCCCGTCAGTATCGAGTCGGCATAACTGCATCCGTCCCAGCTCGGCGCCTGCTGAAGTCCCAACAGCTCCGCCATCGTCGGCGGCAAATCCAGATGATAGTGAAGGCCTTTATCCACATGACCGGCTATGCAGCCCGGCCAGCGGATGATCATCGGGATCCGGCATGTCGCTTGGTCTGCCGTACCATGTTCGCCGTAGATGCCAAGCTCGCCCATATTCTCTCCGTGATCAGCCGTTATAATAATTACGGTATCGTCCAGAATGCCTTTCTTCTCCATCGCGTTCAGAATCATACCGATGTTATCGTCCATATGGCGCACACCGCAATCGTACCCGTCAATCATACGGCGGAGATCATTGCGATCCACAAGTTCCCCGGGATGACGGGGATATTGGGGCGAGACACGGTTGTTATACATGTTGATCTCGAGCGCGCTGTGCGGTCCCACCTTTTCCCGGTGCGCTGCAAATATATCATCGGTAATCCATTCCGGGAGCGGTTCGTCCTTGAACGGGTTCCCAAATTCCTCCGGCGCACGATATGGCGTATGCGGGTCCCAATAATTTACGTAAAGCATCCAATCATCCTGCTCGGCATTGCGCTCAAGCCACTCGAGCACGACCGGCGTCACCTCCTCAGCCGACTCCATGCCGCCCTTGCCCGTATTGTAAATTTCATTGAAGCCGGCATAGAACGTCCAGGCGGTGTGCCTTTCTCCGAACGGGCTGACAAGTGAGGTTTTCATCCCCGCGCTGCGGAACAGCGAAGGGAAGCTTTCACTGGCCAGCCTGCTGCGGAAATCGCGGGATTCGCCTTCATGGCGCACATCTGCAGCTGTCCCTCCGTGACCGACAACCCCGTTATGAATGCCGAATCTCCCTGTCATAAGCGCCGTTCTAGAGGGGAAGCACGGCGCATCGGACGTGTAATAATTATCGAAACGGACTCCTTCGGCGGCGATCCGGTCAATATGGGGGGAGGTATTCCTATGGTACCCGTAACAGCCAAGATGGTCAGGTCTGGTGGAATCAAGATCAAGCAGCAATACTCGCATCGTTCAATCTCCTTTACTTCGATTATTAGTCGTTCGTCCCTGCAACTGCTGCAGCTCCTTGCTAGTAATTAGCCCTTGACTGCTCCAAGATTCCCATCGTGTTCGGATGGAAGCTACCGTCATCCTTCATCCCTTCGAATAACGCAAACACCTCGTCCTTGAGAATTGAGCTGCGTATTCGATTTTTATATTCGGGTATTTCTCCATAATTTCTTGAGAAATTGTTCGCGGACAGTCTTGATGCTGTCGCTCTTACGAAGCATCACCTGCTTTGAGAATTCGCCCGAATCTCCCGCAACGGCACCGCTTGCCGTGCTCTCGTTCGCCCGGTGACTACCTTGCTTTCATGTCGTTATCCCTTTCCCTAGAATGATAACGCCTTCTTTAAGCATTATCTTCAGTATAAGAGTCAGCCCTTTTCTTTGTCGATGTACATAATCTCCGGAAGATGTACATTTCAACACTAACTTGAAGATTTCAACACGTTTTCGGTTACATTGTGATAATTATCAATGCTATAATAAAGGCAACCATTTTCATTAAACGGGTGATGCTTATGCTGACAATTAGAGCTGTACATTTTGACGATTTCATCCCGAATTGGCGTACGCATTCCGAGATTATCAATTACAATGTCCTTGTTCTTGTCATGGAGGGCAAAGTTACTTACAGGATTGAAAACGAAGATTATACCGGTGAACGGGGAGACTTTATGTTTATTCCACATGGCTCGCGTCGCGCCGGTGAAAATCACCCTTCCGGCCCACATCAAAAGTTTACGATCATCTTCAACTATGAAGTTGATGCTATGCCATTCATTCCTTTTCTTCACGATAAGAAATTTGTACATTTCAAGCTGTGGAGGCTACAGTACTTGCATAGAAGATTTGAACGTTTATATGAGGAAACGCGGCAGGGGGAGAACTTTAGAACCTTCATTTGCCACGGCATCCTGCAAGAGCTGATTGGCATCATCGCAAGAGAACTAGAGAAGCCCGAGGTTACACCGATCAAAACGAAATATGCCGATATGATAAAACACTATTTGCTAGACCACTACCGCGAACAGATTGAGATCAAGGATCTCGCACGATTAATTCAGCGTTCACCGAACTATACGATCGCCGTATTCCGAGAGGTTATCGGACAATCGCCGATCAAATACATCCATCAATTGCGCGTGATAGAAGCATGTAACCTGTTGTTGAACTCCAACATGTCCATCTCCAATATCTCAAACTATTTAGGCTACTATGACACCTCTTACTTTTTCCGGGTATTCAAAAAATACACCTCGATGTCACCTACAGACTTCATGACCTACGGGAACCAGCAGGACGCGGCCCAGTTGTTCACCTGAGCTCAGTACCATAGCAAAACAGCCCGCAGGTATCTGCGGGCCCGGTTATAAAGAAGAAAACTATCCATTGTCGCTATCCGCGACGACGCGAAACCTGATACTCCCCGTCAAGCTGTCCGGCCTATTGCTGTGTTGTGTAGCATGAATATTCTGATCGATTTTATATCCTTTAACCACTCTTTTCTTTAATAGTTTATCTGTCCGTACATAAGCATACTGCTTGTGCTTAAGCTCTTGCAGAACTATTCGTAACCCCTCCAACATCTGCTTTGGCGCGTCTTCATCAGCACCTGCCGTATCGCCACTATCATGTAGTAGTACGATAGATCCGGGTTGTATCTTACTTAATAGTCGGTCAATTAATTTCTCGGAATTCTCTTGACGCTTCCAATCCCAACCCATCACGGACCAAAGCACAATGTCGTATGATTTGCGAAGCCAAAATAATTCGCCCATACTCAATACGCCCCACGGCGGGCGATAACTAGAAGGTCGCTCCCCGATAATTCCCTCAATAATATCTGCCGTACGATTGATATGCTGACGCTTTATTTTCCATGGAAATATAAGTAAGTTACATTTATGAATGTAGTTGTGAATTCCAACTTGATGCCCCTCATCATGAATTCTTCGTATCAAATGTGGATACTGTTCAGCTTTACTACCAAGTACAAAGAACGTTGCCAACACATCATATTCCTTCAGCAAATCTAGTAGTTCAGGTGTATAGCGTGGATCAGGGCCGTCATCGAAAGTAAAGGCGACCTCAGCCTGTTGTGCTTGTATACCTTTCTTATATACACCTAGACCAAAGACTCGTGACAATATTACGGGAATCATCATGTACACAAAGGAAACGATTAAAAACAGGACAGGTAGCCATTGAGTCATGATTGCACTTCTTTTTGATAACGATGTAACAACGTTTGTCTAGACATCATCAACATCATTGGAACCAGCTTTGAAGAGCTCTGCTTCACACGTTGCTTACCTACGGGATGTAGCACTCGTAGTAGAAATCTCAGGTATATTGTTAGCCATATTCTAAGACACTTTGATTGAATCGGATGTTGGTTAAAACCTAATCCGTGAATGATCCCTCTGTGAAGGAGCGTGATGCCAGTTAAAGCTTTCACTTTCCTAAATTCAAGATTATGTTCCATCGCATAACTGATTTGTTCAAGCGATTTACGCAGCATCCGTGCTGTCATTAATGCTGTACGATCCGCACCTTTTGTACGCGACAGCTCCAACACCTTCTGATTATCCAGATGCAGTTCTCCCACATAATCTCCTGCATTTATATAGTATCCATCATGACAAGCTATGCTCTTCCCCTGATGCTTTCTAACAACTAGCTTACATATGCCATACTGTGTCACAGATACGCTACGTATCTTTGTGATTTGATCAAATAAACCTTCCCATGCCATCCATGCCGACTGCATTCCTGTTCTTGAAGCTGTACTAACAATATTCAAAATAGTCATTCAGCACTCTCCCTATGACAAACCACATTTGCTGTTCTCTCTCTGATTTATATTGTATGAATCAAGTCTCTCTTTTCTCTTACTCATACCTTACGAATTTCTTAAGCCAATATAAAAGTTAATAATAAGGGAGGTCACCGCTCCATAAACTACACACACTTTCCTCCGCGTGAAATCAAAACATCCAAGACTAAATTAGCCAAGTGCCAATCCAGCATGTCATAACGTGCACGAGCGATACTGTTACATCTCAACCATCGTTAGCACCTTCAATATTAAGCACTTCACATGTGTGGAGTGTTTATACAGAAAAAACCAAATGGAATCTCTCCCATTTGGTTTCATTTACTAATATAACATCGTGCAATCAACAATGACTTTATCACTATATTGGATAAATTCAGATGTAATATAAGAGCTCAGTTCATTATCACCGATTCGCCTTATAAACTCATGATAAAGCTTCATCAAAGCCCTTTTCTCTATCCGCGAAAGATAGCTCCTATTAATCCACATTTCCTCATGCCATTTATACCGGTCTTCCTTTTCCCAAATAGTTAAAGATGGGATGGCTTTCCCAGAGCACATCCAAGTTCCATATTTTAAAGAAACCTTGCAATCAATACCGCAGTATTTGAATCAATACCTCTCTCCAATTCGTCGAGCCTTTCACTTTAAGAGATTCATTGTTTTCCTTTAAAACCATTTCAGTGAGCTTTAACATCTTAGATAGTTTTTCTTCGTCAGTATCTACTTAAGAAAATCTTACGTTATTCAAATATTCTGAGTCAACAATCTGCCAGATTGACTGCCACCCAAAGAAAAGACTCCCGCTCCAAATACATACCTTCGGAATGAGCCCTCATCTGAAATTGCCAGTTAGCTTATATTGGGATATTTTCAAATTGTAATAAATGGCTTAATACTTTCTTTCAAAGTAGTGACTGGACCGCCAATTAATCTTTCCAAATCTGCTGAGGTTGAGGAAGTATTAATCTTGCCTAAAAAACCAAATATCCAGTTTTGGATCTGAGGATCTTGACGGATTGAAACGGGCTTGCCTGAAAGTTCAGACAGAACCATCGCAAGATCAGTGAACGTCCATGGACGAGGTGCAGTAAGCTCATATGTCTTATTCTGATGACCTGGTTCGGAAAGAACTGCTGCTATTCCTAAAGCAAGATCATTACGTGTCACAGTATTAAAATTCCAATCTCCGGGGTAAATGCTTAGCTCACCAGTAGCTATGGCAGCATCCAGACCAAGTACTCCAACAAAATCAGTATATAAGGAATTTCTGAGAAAAGTATGTGGAATTCCTGATGTGAGAATAGCATGCTCAGTAGCCAAGTACAAATTAGAGGGTGGAATTGAGCCATTTCCTAGAAAAGCAAAGCTTGTAAATAGGAGTTGTTCCACTTGCGATTTTTTCGCAGCTTCTATGACATGCGCATGTTGACGCAACCTAATGGTATCATCCTTATTAGAGCTTGAAATTAATAATAGCTTAGAAGCTCCGGTAAATGCTTGATCAAGAGTTTCACGTTTATCGTAGTCACACAGACGCACTTCAATTCCTTGCTCAAGAAATTCTTTAGCGTTCTTAAGGTTTCGAACACAGGCAACAATTTGATCTGCCGAAACTTTCTGAAGGAGTTGCTTGATAATTAAACTTCCTAATTTACCATTGGCACCTGTAATGACGATAGTCATCAAATTTCATCCTCCCTACTACAAATTTAGTTAAGCCCTTAACCAAATATCCAAAAAAAATGTCAAGTTCTTTGTAGTTTACTTAACAAAATAAGAAGTTGCCTCAATTCATGCTCTTCCAGCACTTTCATTTTTTCGGCAATCCTTTGACGATTTTCAGGTAAGTTTTTCAACAGGAGGCTCTGGCCTTCACTTGTTATTGAAATCACCGTTTTTCTACCATCCATAGGATGGCTTGCTCGATGAATTAATCCGTCATTTTCTAATGGGATAAGCAAAAGACTAATATTGGGTTTGGTAACACCAATTTTCTTAGCGAGCATCGAGGGTAGTATCGTACCTCCTTCCTTCATAATTTCAACCAAAATTCGAATTCTAGCTCCATTCAAACCTTTGGATTGCCAATATCTTTCCGATACATCGACTAAATTTGCTGTTACTTCAACTAAGGAAAAAAAAGCGAGCGAATGTAGAGGTAAATCATGTACGTATTCTTGCAAATCTTTCATAAAGTCACCACCAAAAAGTAGTTAAGCACTTAACTTAATTTACTGCATATATGCAGTATCTGTCAAATTCAAATACCAACCCGAGATATACCTTTTCCCTTAGATTGTCCCAATCGAGATCAGTGTTGTTTGGGCATTTGCCGGGGACACTAAGAACATTTCGCTCTGCAAATTCTATTGCTTTCAAAAAAGAGAGAATACTATGTAAAGAAAATATAGCAAATACTATTTTCTACGTTGATAGCTTTAAAAAAAGCAGCGCATATGGTATGCGCTGCATCAGTTTCAATTTTTTCTACTCGTTTAATAAGGTTGTCACCTTGTTCTGAATCAGCTTGGCTACTTCCTCTGCAGACTTTTGCTCGCCAAAGAATGATCTGGACTCATCTCCTATAATAGACATCACACTACCGTCCGCATCAGAATGGTTATCCGCTGTACTAATGAGTTGTTTGAACTGAGTAAAGTCTTCGTCCGACACCTTCGGAATTTTCCCGTCTGAAAGCTTGTAGGTTCCGCTCTTAACTTGTTCCTGAATGTCGTTCATCTGCTTTTCATTCACAGATTTAAGCAGTGAAAACCCTTGTCTCTCTTGCAGGGATTGCCCTTCTTCGGATAACAAGAAGGCAATAAACTTCCAAGCTTCCTCTTTAACAGGAGATTTGGCTTGAATGGCGAACCGGGAATCGGTAATAATCCTCGTTCCACCTGTTTGTTCTGGCTTTTGCAGCAGCTTTGGATTTGAGAAGAATATATGTAGACCATTGATAAAGTCTCCCGGCGATTGCAAAACGGTAGAATAGAACATTTGCTTGCCTATATCCGCCGGTTCCGAAGTCATGACTTTATTATCGTACATTTTTTTAATTTGTTGCATTGCTTCCACAAATAGGGGAGAATCGAACTTTGCCTTTTTCGTTGTATGATCAACGAACTCTGTGTATTTATCCACAACCATTTCTTGAAGGAGCATCTCCGGCGGGTCATTCGCTATAGCATAGCGGCGTTCTGTGCCACTCTCCCCCAGTTCCTTCGAAGTCTTTTCAAACTCCTTCCAGGTCCAGTTCTTATCGTCAATGTTCTTGTTCTCAAGAATGTCCCCATCGCCTACGAATGCTCGCAGACTGAACCCGAAAGGCATGGCATACATACCGCCATTCAACTTCAATTCATCCAAAATATTCATTTGCAAATCACTTATACTCATTGTTTTATCTTGCTTCATAAGCTCATCCATGTTCAGGAGAAGCTTATTGCTCACATAATCGTCGATAGGCAAGCTGCTTATTTCGAAGATATCCGGGCCTTTCCCTGATAGTAGCGCTGTATTCGTCGTTTTTTGGTATTTCTGATAATCATCTGTGATCTGAATTTGCAGATCGATATCCGGATACTTTTCTTCAAACTTTTTCTCTGCCGCCTGATAAAATGCGCTCGATTGTTGCATAGACAAAGTAACGACTGTTTGACCCTCTTTGCTTACCGGTTTCTCCGTACTTGCCAATTCCCCGCTGCCTCCAGAGCTGCACGCGGTCATTGATGTCATTAAAATGCCAATACATATCATACACAGCCACTTATTCATCGAATGAATTCCTCCTATAATTTTATCGCATACCTATTTAACTATTGCAGACGAACGCGGTTTCCATCTTGTAAAGGCTCACTGCTTTCCAGAATAATCAGATCCTCTTCATAGAGGCTATCCGATTGAATCATCGTTTCTTTGTCATTCGTTTCACTGGAATGAATTCGGACTTTAGTGGCAACAAAGACATTACCTAATGCACCTCTCTGCTCGTCAATTTTATAAACAAACATGCCGTCACGGTCCTGATGAATTGCCTCATTGGGAATGACCATCCCCTCTTGTTGTGAGCGTTTTTCAAGTTTGATCTTTGCCTGCTCACCCCCCTTCAGCTCAGTATCAAATACCTTTATTTGAAGAGCCTTCTGCGGGATCGATAGGGTCAGCCCCACTTGTTCACCAGATGAGCTTACGGTACGAGGTTGTGCATTCACCACTTCATGAATCGTGCCGTCGATCATACGGGTTTGTTGATCTTGGACTGAATCTACCATGACCTCTATCTTATCTCCGATCGAAATCTCCAAGCTAGAAAGCAAAGTTGAATCGGCAGAAATATCCATTCGATAACCTAGGCTGCTGTTTGAAATAAGAACATCCGGTTCTCCCGTTGATGTTAAACCTTCAAGGGCATTCAATTTTGTAATAACACCATCGAACGGAGCGGTTATTTCCTGTTGGCTTGCTAGACGGTCTCTCAACTCGTTGATTTTACGTTCCTGCATGCCTAGATCAAGATTTCGCGTTTCAATATCTCGTTTTACTTTTCGAATTCTGAGCTCGTCCTCTTCCTTGACTGACTCTATGTACTGATCCTGAATATTCCGCAACTCGATTTTCTGCTTGTCCCTGTTGGTTATTTCATCTTCCAATTCTCGTTCGGCAGTTTTGCTGTCATAAATGATTAGCTTTTGCCCCTTCTTCACATGATCCCCTTCTTTTACGAGAATCTTCTGTACCTTCCAGCCAGCAGGGTTCAATAATCTTGCTTCGGCGAACGGCTGCAGCATACCGCTACCTTCGATTCTAAAAAAAAGACTTCCATTGGCCGCCTTTTCCGTTCTCACTTTCGGCAAAGTGAGCGACTGCAGTGTGTTGCTGAACAACGTAAAAAATAGCAACAATCCCATAAAAACAATGAACACGACTTGAATGCTTCGTTTGCGCCTACGATCAGCCGGTTCTTTTTCCAACTCCATATCCCATCTTCCTCCTAAGAACATTCCGTAGGAAAGTTTAATTTGTAAGCATTGTTTGTGTTTTACTTATGCTAAGCTTGCCTTTCAAGCTTTAACCTCGCAAAAACTAGCCCTTGATGCCAGACAATTGTATACCTTCAATAAAATACGTTTCCGCATACAGAAACAGCAGCACCATTGGAGCCATGTAGAGCATAGATGCAGCGAAAGCAATTCCCAGTTCACCTTTAATACTGGATAAATAAACCGATAGCGGCTGCTTGAGAGGATCGTCTAGAAAAATAAGCGGCTGCTCTACCATGTTCCAGTAATCGACGAACAAGAGGATAATAAGCGCTGACAGACCCGGTTTGATCATTGGGATAATAATCTTGTAAAAAATTCGCAAATGTCCAGCTCCATCCATCTTGGCTGCTTCGATGTAGGCATATGGAATATCCAGCATAAACTGCCTTAGCATAAACACACCGAAAGCTGCGAAAATGCCAGGTAATATAATGGCATTCGAACTATTGAGCAGACCAAGCTTATCCGCCATAATATAATTCGGCACTAGCGTCACTTGGAATGGCATGAGCATCGTCAAGACATAGACCAGAAACAAGTGTTCCCGGCCGCGAAATCGCAGCTTGGAGAATGCGTAAGCAGCCAGCGCTGCTACGAGAGTTTGTCCTGCGATGATCGGCACTACCATAAATACCGAATTCCAGAACATCATTAGATATCTCGAGCTGCCCACCAACACCTTGCCATACTGCTCCAAAGTCACTTGATCCGGCAGCAGTTTTAGATTCGCAAAAGGGTCTTCTCTCCCTGCAGCGGCTTTGTTCATCTGCCCTATGGGTCCATAATTAATGCCAATTTCTTGTTCTGTCATAAGTGAATTTGTGAAAGTGATCACAATCGGGAATAGTAATAGAACTGCTATAATGACCATGACGACCGTTAATGCACTTTTTTGCAATACTTTAGCAACTAGCACGACCTTCCTCCCCCTATTCCATGTACTTCCGATGCCGGCGTTCAAGTGCAAACAGTCCCATGACGATCAGAAGAATACAGCCGACCATTAAGGTCGCAGCAGCAGTCATCTTCTGTATATCCAACGACGTGAACATATTGTTCATATAGTGCTGCATCATGTAAATACTGTCATGTGGATAGTCGCCTGCGATCAAATACGTTTCCCGAAATACTTTAAACGAATTAATGATCGACATAATAACTACTAAGAACATGGTGGATGTTAGATAGACAATTGTAATACTGCCAAACTGCCGTAAACGCCCGGCCCCTTCAATTTGGGCGGTTTCGTAATAATCCTTCGGGATTTGCTGAAGTCCCGCCAAGAATAAAATCACGTTATAGCCGATGTTCTTCCATAAATAAACGACAATGATTACATTTCTGGCCGCATCGGTCTTCATCCAATCCACACGTTCGATTCCAAAGCCACTCAGCCATGTATTCAAGGAGCCATTCCAGTCAAATAGAATAGTCCAGATCAGGATAATTGAAGCAACTGGAACGACAAGCGGCATCACATATGCAGTCCGCAGCCATTTGCGAAGATAGATATTTTTATTCAACAGCATTGCCAAACCTAACGACAGCAAAAGTATAAGAGGAACACTAATCACGCTAAAATAAAACGTATTGGATGACGCCTTCCGGAAGGAATGGCTTGCAAGTAACTCGCGGTAATTAGCCAATCCCACAAATTGGCTGTCTACCGTACTATCCATAAACGAATAGAACACCCCAATCGCAAACGGAATAAGGTAGAACAGTGCAAACCCTATAACGCTCGGTGCCAGAAACATCAAAGCCGCTGAAGCATCCTTGCGAATCGATTCTTTTATTTTTTTCTTCATAATGTTGACATGCCAAAAACCCCACTTCTTCATTCACAGCTCTCTCCTCCCATTCATACATTTAGAATAGGGCAGACTGTTAAATAAAGAAGTGGGGTAAATATAAAATTTCCCTTAAATACTCGACTTAAACATTAACTGAGTGTTTCAGAGCCGTTTTTATGCGGGAAACGGACTTCAAAAAGCGTACGAATTAAACTGCTTTGAGCCGAAATTGTGCCTTGATGCTGCTCCACAATATTTTTTGCAATAGACAAGCCAAGGCCGGTGCTCCCCTCATGATGAGTTCGCGCTTGATCGCCCGTAAAAAACATATCGAAGATATACGGCAGTTCTTCCGGGGGAATATGATCTCCATAATTGACCACTTGAATTAACACATTTTCTGCATCAAAGTTGCAATTTATGTCTATATACTGGCCATCATTTCCATAGCGAATCGCATTAGTCAGAAGATTTTCAAATACGCGTGCCAATAGCTCGCCGTCCCCCCTAATAGTCATATGCGGAGTCACATTCAATCGGGTTTCTAGGTTGTTTTTCTCAAAAACAGGGTATAGCTCCTCATTTAATTGAATGAGAAGCTCACTGAGATCGATCGGTTTTTTTTCAATGGTAAGCTTGCCATAGTTCATTCGAGTAATTTCGAATAGTTCGTCAATAAGTTTTTCTAAACGTTGAGCTTTTGTATAAGCAATGCTTGTATAGTGCTTGTTTTGCTCTGCAGTCAGTTGATCGTCCTGAAGAATGAAATCCAAATAACCTAGAACTGAAGTTAACGGCGTACGCAAATCATGAGCCAAATTCAAGACCAATTGTTCCTTGCTGTTTTCTGCAAAATCTCCTCTCTCCAAAGCTTGCTGTAATTTTTCACTTGCCAGATTAATATCTCTTGCAACATCCCCAAATTCATCATTGGATGGAATATGTATACGATTGTTGAACTCACCATTCGCAAGCTGATTAATTCCGCTAAATATTTCATTAAAATAAGCCGCATATCGTTTGGTGAGAAGAAAGAAGAACAAAAAAGAGAGAGGAATGAAAATAAGCAAAAAGAAGTTAACATCCCCAATATCTCTTATAAAATAACGGATTTTTGTCGATGGACTTTCGAATTTGGTCGTATAATAATAGATTTGGAGAGCTTTATAGAGCATATAGGTAATGGCAGCGGAAAATAACATGCTTAATCCAAAGAATTGAATCATTTTAAATCGAAAGCTTCGGATCATTTTAGCCATTGAATGAATATCCCACCCCCCAAACTGTTTTAATCAGTTTGTTTTTATGAATGTCTTCTCCAAGCTTCTTCCGCAAAATACTAATATGTACCATGACCGTATTGCTGCCTTCATAGTATTCATCTCCCCACACCTGTTTAAAGATGTTTTCCGCACTATAGACTTTCTTTGGATAACTGACTAGTAGATACAAAATATCAAACTCTTTTTGAGTTAGTTCAATAGGCTTGCCGTAAAGGAATACGGTGCGCTCTTCGGGATAGATGATCAGTCCGCCTGCCTCCAAAGCAAGTTTGTTCGCTTGCGCTGATTGATTAAACTGCATGGACCGCCTCAACTGAGCATTCACACGGGCAACCAATTCCATTGGGTTGAAGGGTTTGGTCACATAATCATCTGCACCTCTTATTAGTCCTGTAATCTTATCGAGGTCGGTCGTTTTGGCGCTTAAAAAAATGATAGGTAAGTGATGCTTCTCTCGAATTTGTCTTGTTACTTCATAACCATCCAGTTTAGGCATCATAATATCTAAAATTGCCAAATCAATGTAATGCGTCTGAATAACAGAAACAGCTTCCTGCCCATCCAATACTTTAATGCAGCGGTAACCCTCTTTTACTAAATGCAACTCAATTAGATCGGCAATCTCTGCCTCATCATCAGCTATCAGAATTGTGATCGACTTCATTCGTTCTACCCCTTTATCACCTTAATATTGCTTTTATTGTATCAGACGGAAATGCCTCCTGCTTGGATAATACTTGACGTAGCTGCTACAATTCCCAACCAGTTTAATTAGTCCATGACTGGTTTCATACCCATCCTCTCCTTATTGAGACTCTTAAGCCCTAACCACAATTACACGGTCACAATAATAGCGACCAATCATAGGTTCCTCCTAATCCTTCATTAGCTTTAGGATAAGGAATACTATTAAAAAAGAAATGTGGTTAAAGATAAAGTTTTTCTTAAACTTCTAAATTAAGGGGCTGTCTGATTAAATAAAGAAAGAGCCAAGTGAAATACAGGATTAGATACCTGGATGATAATCTTTCTACCGACAATCTTTACAATTATGAAAAGCAAAAAAATCCAACGATAAGTTCACATGTTGGATTTATAAACTTCGTTTCTAAAGGCCCCCTAACTTGTCTATTTGGAGTAGACCTATTATTAATTTTCATTAATGGGTTTTAGTTAATTTTTCCGATCATTACTCAGCCTTAAACTCTACTTTTTCATCCAACACAAAGCACTCCACATGTACCGAGAGACTACCAAATTCGCTCTTGTAGACTGTGTAAATCTTGGTAAACATACCCCGAAGGTCACTGCACAAGTGTTTGATTGGTCAAATGGTTCTCCTGTTCCTTTGAAAGTGAGTCCTTGTAACTCTATTAGATGTACAGTAGATGTCCACCGCAACAAATCCGTATTCTTGTTTGCGGATGTTTCTAAGGTTGCATTCAAATATGAAGCTCTAATTGGTAAAAATAAAAGTCCATAAACGATAAGAAAACCGTCATTAAAAGTTGACCCCGGATGAATGATGAAATCCGGAGTCCTCTTATTTTCTGATTATGGCGGACTCAAACGGGATAACGATATTCTGAGTAAACTTGCTGACTTCTTTGCTGCCAGCTTGGTATGCATGGTGTCCTTAAAGGTACCAATGGGACCGAAATCCTACTGTGATGCAGGTTTTCAGATTTGGAGCACATCCCATTTCACACAATTGTAGAACGTGTATATTTCTTCTTCTTTCTGCGGATTATTGTTGGAATCCCTTGTATCCTCATTTGACGCTTTGCGTGTTTGTGGTTAATTTTCCTTTTCATTTCTTTACTCATATGCAGTGTGAGTTGACGGTAAGCGAAGATACCCTCGACTTTCCTGTACAAAGCCAACATGACTTCTGTTAAAATTTGAATCTCTAATTGTCGCTGGCTAGGCTTGTGGTTTAGCCATTTGTAATAACTTGATCTTGGAGCCCCCGTAACCTTGCAAAGAAGCTGTATGTTCAGCGATTCCGTTTGCTGAACGGCTTGTATCGCGAGATAATCGTTCTCCTGATGATGTTGGCTCAGCGACGCCTCCTTTGAAATGGGTATAACTTTTTTAAGAAAGCATTCTCCGCTCGAAGCCGTTCCATTTCGTACTCAAGCTTCTTTGTGGCAAGCCTCTGCTGATCTACTTCGGTCAGTTCCTCTGGTTGTTTTGTCCGCCCGCGCCCGTCTTTTAACGCATCCTGGCCGTCTGCTTCGTACTTCTTCACCCACCCATACACCTGCCGGTAAGAAACCTGAAACTGAGACAGTTCTCCAGACAAATAATCATTGACAGCCTGCAGCTAAAGATCTGCGGAGTAGCAACGATTGATTGGGCGGATATCTATCCGTCAATACCATATAACCGATAAAGATGTCGCCATTTTACGAGCGTGTTTTTACTCAGTTTAAATTTACTAACAGCGGACTTCAATCCAATTCGACCGCTCTCAATCTCTTGCACGATGGCTAATTTCTCTGAGGCACTAAGTTTATTTTCGGGCATGAAAAATGCTCCCCTCACAGCAAACAGGTTATATATTATTTCACCTGTCTACCGTATGGGGAGCATATCAAGATTCAATCTGCAGAGTAGCCTCTTTAGGCTATCTGAAACTCTTATTTACTCCAAATTCGCTGCAGGATAACTGCCGCTTCGGCGCGAGTGAGAGAGCTGTTCGGCGCCAGTTTGCCGCTCGATCCTTGCACGATACCGGCATTGACCAGTGCTGCAACGCTGTCTTTCGCGTAATAAGCTACCGATGCCTCGTCGCTGAACGCATCCAAAATGCCACCTGTCGGCAACGCTTTGCCTGCGGCTTTCGCCGCGCGCGCCGCGATGACCATCATGTCTTGACGCGAGATCTTGCTGTTTGGATCGAACAGATTGCTACCCGTGCCTTGAATGATGCCGAGCTGCGCAGCGATCTTGACCGCATCGTAGTAGTATGCGGAGGAATCCACGTCGGAGAACATCGTTACGGAAGCATTGTTACCTTTAAGCTCCAATGCGCGAACGAGCAGCGACAGGAAGTCCGCTCTCTTGATGGAAGCATTCGGATCGTACGCGTTCTCACTCGTGCCGTTAATGATGCCGCGAGATGCCATCGCTTCGATTGCTTTCTTCGCCCATGGTACGGACTGAAGATCTCCGAACGATTTCACGACGAACACAACTGCATAGATACTGAAGTGAGTCGTCGAGAATTTGACAGTACCGCTTGCTGCATCGTAGCGGGCATTCGGCACAGGTGTCGCTTTGCCGCTGCCGTCGATGTACCAGATGATGATGTGATCCGGGTTGCTTAGCTCTTCAGCCGTCGGCGTGTAAGGTACGGATACCGTTACAGGCGCGTTCGGGTTGTTCCAAGCGACAACGGAGTCGCCTGCCAAAACTTCGAGACTAATGACCGGATGGTTACCGATTTGCTGGCGGACGTCATTGCTAAGTCCTTCTGTCGAGACCTTGCCCAAGCGAACCGATACGGACTCGGAGCTGCCGACTCTCGTGCCTGCCAGCATGTTGCCAGGAAGCTCGACCGTGCCGTTCACCGTCTTGATCACAAGTACTGTCGATCCGGAATCTTTCAGGCTTTGAAGCGGCAATTGCACGTCGTATGAATTTGCGCCTGCTGTTGCAGGAATGTCGATCGTAACTTTTTTCTTGCCTGCAGCGTTAGTTACAGCTTGATCGAACGCTTTCTGCAGATTGCCAGCAGAGATGTTGGACGATGCCTTACCGTTATTCACTGTAACTTTTGGTGTGATCTGGCCGTTTTCAACCGGTTGTTCAGTCACCGGAGGAGGCGTGTCTGTACCGGTCTGAGGCGAAGCGGCTCTCGTTGTTGCAGTCACAACTGATGATGCATCCGACACCAATTCCCCTTTAACTGCCTTCACGTAGTAGTAGTACTTCGTTGAAGCCTCCAGACCCGTATTTGTGAATTCGGAAACCGGTACGCCGGAAGCGATTACCGTGAAAGAACCGGATTCGGACGTTCCGCGATATACCGAGAATATTACGCTCGTGTCTGAAGTGGTGTTCCAATTCAGCTTGATTGAGGATTGGCTTTGAGCATCAACCTTCAATCCCGTAGGTGCCTCCAAAACCTCCTCAGGCGGCGTTACAACCAGAGGAATCGTCGTTGCATTTACGACTGTGGATGCATCCGACACCAGATCCCCTTTAACTGCCTTCACGTAGTAGTAGTACTTCGTTGAAGCCACCAGACCCGTATCCGTGAATTCGGAAACCGGTACGCCGGAAGCGATTGACGTGAAAGGACCGGATTCGAACGTTCCGCGATAGACAGAGAACGTTACGCTCGTGTCTGAAGTGGTGTTCCAATTCAACTTGATCGAGCTAGCGTTCACGGCAGAAGCCGTTACGTTCGCAGGCGCCGCCGGTGTCGTTGCAGGAGGATTCTTACCGAAAAGCGTAAGCACTCCAAAAACGGACGTGTCTTGATAACCTTGGCCGGTCAAATCGTTCCATGCGGCAACGCTCTGACGAGCACCGTTTTTACCGTCGTTGATTTGCACGTCAAAGCCTAGCTTCATGTTGTTTTCCGGCGTGATCGATGTTAACGGTATTTTCATTTCTACCGTGTAGTTCGTTCCGGAAAGAGAGGTGGCTGACTCGAAACCGGCTGCTTTGCTTGACGGATTGAAAGTTGCCTGGTTCATATAGTTTACTCTGTATTGTCCATCATCCGATTGATAGGAAGCTGTCTTACCATTATTCTCGTCTACGAACACTTCGACGGAATCTTGTTCATGCGCGTTCGGGCTAGTACTGTCCAGTTCCGCATTATCAGTAACTTGGATTTGCAAATACAGGTTGTGATCATCCCAGAGCGCTCTGGCTACACCGCGTGCACCTTGCCATGCCATCTGGAACTTGTTGATCGAGACTTCAGGCGCATCGCTCCAGATCGCGTCAATGGTTCCGTCTATGACCGGCGTACCGAATTTAGCGGAAGTTTGACTAGCGGTTGCCGAAGCCGGCGGGTGCTCCGCTATGAACTTGCTCGGATCGATAACGCCGTAATAGGCTTGCTTCGCTTGCAGGTTGTTATCGAAGAGCAACGGCGGTTGTTCTTTTCTCCAGCTCGTCGCGTCGTTCAGACCCCAGAAGGTGACTCTGGCGATATTCGCGGCGTGCTCTTTGTAAATTTGGAATAGCTGCGCGTACAAGTAGCCTTGCGCGATTGCTTCCTTTTCGGTGATCGTGCCGCCGTTGCCGGCCGTTATGTCCAGCTCGGTAATGCTGATTTCAACGCCCAAGGAGATAAACCGCTCCAACGACGCTTTAACGTTGTCCGGCTTCGTGTTGACGTTGTAATGCGCCTGCATGCCGACGCCGTCGATCAGCTTTTTGCCCGGATGCGTAAGTGCGTACTTGTCGTTGAGCTCTTTGACCATATTGTAAATGGCCGTAGCTTTGTTCTGGTTATCATCGTTGTAATCGTTGTAATAGAGCTTGATATCCCAAGACGGGTTTGCGTCAAGCACTTCTCTTGCTGCCAAGAACGCTTGTTCTACGTAATCGTTACCAATTGCCGTTTTCCAAGGAGAGGTGCGCAGGGCAGCAACCCAATCCGTCGGATTAGAAGGATTGTCGTTCATCGCTTCGTTGACGACGTCCCAAGAAATCAAATTGTTTCCATATTTTTCAGCGTAGTGCGTCATAACCGTTTGGATGTGCGTTCTCATATTGACGAGTGCCTCGTCGCGACTCAAAGGCGAACCGTTCGAAGTAGTCATCCATGCAGGCGTCTGCTGATGCCATACGAGCACATGGCCGTGTACTTTCATCCCTGCGGCGATCGCTTTATCGATAAGCGAATCCGCATAAGTGAAAGTACCTTTCACCGCTTGCGTCGCATCCGGTTTCATGGCGTTTTCCGCCGTTACGACATTATGATGCAATTTGAGAAGCTCCAGGCGAGTGCCATCGAAATCCGCCGCGGATACTGCGTTGCCGATCAAGAAATCGTCTTGGTACTTTGTCTTGATTGGCGTCAAGTCTTTTTGTACGGAGATAGGGATCGAGCCCGTGTTCACAAAGCTGATATCGTCGATGTAGAAAGAAGCAGTCTTGTTGCTGGAGCTCTCGACGTAAATGGTCAAAAATTCGTCGCCTACGCTTGAGTAACGATAGGTGCCTTCAAGCTTCACCCATCCGTCGGCAGCACTAACTGTTTTTGCTTGTATGGTATTGTAGCTGGCGGTGCTGCCGTTGCCGACTTGCGTGGACAACTGAAGCTGCGAGCTGGTCGGCGAGATCAGCTTGACCCATGCCGTTACTTTGTACTCGCTGCCTTTGTCTACGTTCTTCTCGACGCGGATCGTCGGACCGTGCCAAGAGTCCGCACGGTCTGCTACTTTCATCGCATAAGAACCGTTGTCGGTATGGTTGGCTTCATTCGTAACGGTCAACGTTTCCGTTCCCGCGCGGCCGATAAAGCCGCCATTCGATTGATCCTCGAACGTTACGGTATTGAATGGCACTGCAGGTGTTCTAGCAGGCTCGGCGCCAGGCGTAACGTCTTTGATTACGAATTCGTCCATATAGAAGTCGGCTTTCGCCGTGGCGGTTTCGTCTGAGCCGTAGATGTTCGCTTCGATCCACACTAGGAATTCGGTCGTGTTGGCTGGTACTTCGTAGCCTTTCACCTCGAATGACTTCCAGACGGTGTCCGTAACGACCTGGTTTTGGATAATCCATGGAAAGCTATCCGTACCGCCGGATTTGACTTTCGCGCCTAAGTGGTAGTTATCGGTTCCTTGAGCGGACCGGAGTTTGAATGAGATATCGTATTTATGACCGGATACCAACTTGCTGGTCAAATTAAGCGATACGGCGCTCTTTCTGTCCGAACGGTCCTTATACAGAAGGGATTTCGTTCCCTCGGATGCGTAGTCAGACGATACTACCGCAGTACCGGTGCCGTTCCATCCCAGATCCGTCCAACCGCCGAGCTGACCATCCTCAAAGCTTTGGGACAGGACGAAGAATCCTGGAGGAGGAGCTGCGCTTGTCTGGGTAATGACGATGTCGTCGATCACGAAGCTTGTATTTTTACCGGCGTCTTCGGATTCGAAGTAGAGTTTAATTCCCGTAGCGGCGGTGTTATACGTATAAGTACCGCTCAGTTTCACCCAAGCGCCGTCGGTGACCGTCGTCAACCCAATTACTTCCTTAAACTGGTCGTTGCCGGTTAATCCAGATTGCTCAATCGATGCCTTTAGCTGCGTAGAAGCCGCTCCGGTATCCAGCTTAGCGTAGGCGGAAATTTCGTATTCTGCACCTTTTTCAAGCGTATTCGTCAACGCTAGGCTAGGCCCGTGGTAATTTTGGGCGCGTCCCGTCACGAGAAGCGCGTTCGATCCGGAGTGGGAGACGGCATTCGTTACGGTCGCCGTAGCGCCGTTGCCGGTCCACCCATTTATGCCGTTTTCGAAATTCTCGACAAGAACGGCCGGTTTGACGACTTTCACTTGGAAATCGTCGACGTAGAAGCTAGCGGTTTTACTGCTGCTGCTCTGTAAGTAGACTTGCAGGGCATTGGCGTTCATGTCATATGTATACTCGCCTTTGACTTGTACCCAAGCATCGGCTGTTACCGTTGCCGCGGAGCCTGGATTCAGGTACTCGTTGGCTGCCCCAGTCTGTTGAGCGCCGAATTGGATTGTCTCGGAGCCGGTCGTTCCCTCTTTGAGTTTAACCCATGCGGAAAACTCGTAAACTGATTCCTTGTTCAGTTTGCCGGTGGCGGCGAGGTTAAAACCCGGGCCGTTCCAGTTGTCTGTTCTTCCTTGCACTAAGAGACTGCCAGTTCCGCTCTGAGCGGCATTGGTCGAAGCCGTTACCGTCTCGGTACCGCGCTTAAACCATCCTTGCGTGCCGTTCTCGAAGTCGTTCGAAACGACGATGTTCCCGATCGCTTCCGGTGTGGGAGGCGTAGGTCCGCCGATCGCGGCTGCGAAGGTATTTAAAGTATCGTCTTTCTTAATGAGAATACGTCCCATCGCCAAGGCGTCGTCATCGCCGCTCCAGGCTTTGAAACCGACATTAATTCCGTTCTCCGTTGCGGCTGCTTTTACGTCCGCGTTATAGTTGCCGTAAGGATAGGCAAGAAGGATCGGATCTTTGCCAGTAATTCCTTTCAAGAACGTATTAGCGGATTGGATTTCCGCTGCCGCGGTCGCTTTGGTGATGCTAGTCGTCCATACGGCTTGATCATGCGTCTTTGTATGGTTTTGAAGACTGATGTTCGGGTTGTTTTTCAGCGTGTTCAATTGGCTCAGCGTCATTCCCCAAGAACCGATATTGTCCTGGATGACGAAAGATACCGCTTTCATATTGTACTGCGTCAATACTGGAAGCGCGTTTGTAATAAAATCCGGTGTTGCGTCGTCGAACGTCAGCAGGATCGGTTTCGAAGGAGCGGTTGCCCCGTTCACGATAATGTCGACGTACTGTTCCGCGGATACGGTGGTATAGCCGTTATCGTTCAGATACTTCATTTGTTTTTTGAAGTTGGCTGTGCTGTATTGATAATCTCCGGATGGATTATCGGTGATTACATGGTACAGGATGACAGGTATCGTTGCGCTCGCTGCATTTGCATTTGGAGCATACCAAAATTGCGGCACTAACAGTGCAGCGGCTAACAGTGACAGCAATAGCTGTTTGAAGCGTCTACTCATTTGATGTCCTTCCCCCTATAATGGATTTTGATGTTGCCTAAAGCGCTTTCAATCTTGATGTTGAATGACTTCTCCTTCCCGTATCTTCAATTATAATGAGCGTTTTAATAGGGCGGCACCTAACGAAGTAGAGATTCTACTATAAAAATTAAAGAAGATATTAGATCCGAACTTATGAACCACCAGCTAAATTCAAATAAAAGGATATATCTCATAAATGAACATAATTCAGCAGAGATCTTAGCGTTGTTCAGACACGGAATCGATTGGCTTTCCCAGACGAGCGTATGCCCATGTATTTTTAGGTCATTGTCGATCGCGCTTTGAATTTCCGTGTATGCTTCTAATGGATCCTCTTCACCTTCGCCAACCCCAAGCTCCCTAAGAGCCTCAGTATTAGCGATAAACTGCGGCTGAGTTACTGGTCAGCATGTTAGCTACACCTCTAGTACCACGTCCACTCAGCATGTGTGACGTTACAAAGAACCAAGCATTTGATTTCATTTTAGTAATTATGTAAAATAATTACTGAATTTCAGCATACATACCTAAACTGTTCAAATGTTCTCAGTTAGGGATTTGAAATATCCAAGCACAAAATAAAATAAAAAAAACGGCATCTCTGCCGTTCTGATGATAAGGTATGGTGGAGCTAGACGGAATCGAACCGCCGACTGATCGCTGCCAGCGACCTATTTCCCCCCTAAACTATAGCCCCATATTTAGTTGTTAACTTTTATGGGTGTTAAACTGGTAATGGTGTTCTCCCAACTGAGTTAAACCTAACAAAAATAGCTCATGCAATTTCAGCATGAGCTATTTCAAGTCTATTGTTTTAAAAATATTGTTTAGGTATTATGTTTGCCGTACTAGTTTACTCGTACCAATATTCGGGGATGATCTCCCTTTCCTTTTCCAACAACTCTTTAATAATTAAATCCGCATCATGTATGGAATTCACAAGCGGATCGGTCATCATCGCTCTTCTCAATTTCGTGTAGCTCCGTTCAACAACAGCCTCCGCAGTCAGTTCGTGCGTATCCAGCACCAGCTCCTGCATGCCCCGGATTCCCCTCGGCATTTCACCCATATGAAGCGGTTTGATTCCATCCATGCTTACTTCGCTTAACAACTCAAGGAACGAGTCGTTATTCATGTTGGTCACAGCACCGTTATTGAGCGTATTAATAAAGAACCGCTTGTTCAAATTCCCCACCATGTTTTCGATAATATCCGTAGCGTGATCGGGTCCGAAAGATTTCATATAATCAGCGATAGGATATTTCCCTGAGATGAAGTCATCCACTTGCCGCCACATTTCCTCATGTCGTTTATACCGGTCTTCCGTTTCCCAAATCGATAAAGGCGGGATGACGTCTTTCCTCTTGCCAAGCCCCTGCCAATACCGGACATATTCTTTGGTATGGGCCGTACATGTTGGAATATACCCGAAAATGTTATAAAGTTCATACGTGATTGCATCGTTATAAAGCGCCTTTGCTCCACTATCTCCACCGTTGTTTTCCGTTCCTGCCGACCTCCTTAATGCCTCGGCAATCGGAGCCATAACATTCTTTCCGTCATACTCCGCCTTAAGCAGCCAGGTGAAATGATTGACACCGGCAACGCGGAAATCAAATCTCTGGTCGATCTCCTCATTGAATTCGCTTTGTTCCTGAATGATACCCGCTCGAATCGCGTAGTAAGCTTTCTTGTGCGGCATGTGATGGGAGTCGCAAAGCGCAAAGGATTTAAGATTCGGCGCATATCGGCTTAACGCGATCCCATGGACGGTAGATGGATTGATGTAATTGATTACCCACGCATCGGGACAAAGTTCCTCAATGTCTTTAGCGCATTCCATAATAACTGGCAGCTCTCTCATTGCCCTGAAGATTCCGCCTGGACCGATGGTATCCCCAGAGCACATCCGAATTCCATATTTTAAAGATACCTGGCAATCGATGCCACGGTATTTGACGGTATCCTCAGCAAAGCTGAGAACGACGAAATCCGCTCCCTTCAATACCTGTCTCCTATTCGTCGAGCCTTCCACTTTAAGAGATACATTGTTTTCCTTTGCAACCATTTCGGCGAGCCTTACCATCTTGGATAGTTTTTCTTCGTCAGTATCTACTAAAGAAAGTGTTCCGTTATTCAAATGTTTAGAGTGAACCATTTGCCAGATTGACTGCCGCCCAAAGAAAAGACTCCCAGCCCCAATGATAACTACCTTCGGTTGTGAAACATTCGAATCCATCATGATCAAGTCCTCCTAACTGGTTATAACCTAATTATAGGAGAATGGTTTAAAAGTAGAATATGAGATAGTTTCACCTTCATGTCAAATAGTACGAATATTTGTGATTAACACATCCAGTGATATACTAAATAATATGAGCAATGTCTTCTGGTTGAGGAATATAGAGGGATGCCAATGGATAAGAATATGACGGATATGGGGATTCTCAATGAATTGTCGGAATTGATCTCGCTTCGAATGAAATCCTTCTTTGAGCTTACCCACGACACGAAATGGATTGAACACAAGGCACACACCGACTATGATCTTTGGTTCGTTCAATCGGGAATCGTTACCATTACTATCGATGGTTTTGAACATACAGCAAACCCGGGAGATGTGGTCTTTTTTTACCCAGGGGTTCCCTATATGGCAGCAGCTAGTGATAAGGGGTGCCGGTTTATTTACATTCATTTCGATTTTGAAATCGGCAAACAGCAACGAATTCTAAACGATTTTCAGCTCTCGGGGGTCATACCGCAAGAGCTGATCCGGGAAGAAGCCATTTTGTTCGGCAAAGCCTTTACGCAATCGAATCTATTACGAAGCATACCTGGAAACCGTTTATATTTGAAGGCTTGTCTGACGGCCGTTATTGCCAAAATTATTGAACTCTACGGACTAGGCCAATATACCGGCACATTTCTGAATGGGAGAACGTCAAGAAAAGTACAGAGCAATTTGGACGTGTTGCAGCCAGTGTTCAAATACGTTAATAACAATCTGCACAAATCTATTAAAATAAATGAGCTTGCAGCAGTTGTAGGCATATCAGAAAAATACTTTATCACTTATTTCAAGAAAGCCTTGGGCATTACTCCGGGACAATATATTTACCAGATTAAAATGAACAGGGCGAGAGAATATTTGAACGAAAAGAAATATACGATTCAACAAATTGCTAACCTTCTGGGTTATCCTGATCCGTTTACGTTTTCGAAATCTTTTAAAAAATACTATAACGTTGCACCGTCAAAGTTCGAGTAAAAAGCTGTCAGAGGACATGCCCCTAACAGCTTTTTGTCTCCCGTTTCAGCTCAGGCACGAAAATAACTTGTTTCTCATTGACCCGATAGTGATCGCTGAGGTTCAAGCGTAATTTATATGCATATCATCAATAAATTGATAAGATGGGGATCCTTTATCAGCATCTAACCCTGAAAAACCCACTATAGATCATCCTGCTTATGGAATGATGTACAGCTCTTTTGGTTCAGCCGCCAAAATGTTGAAATTATTCCTTACGAGATCAATTTTATTATGTCATCATTACATTAAGCCTCAACAAATATATATTTTGCTCTTCTCAATCTTCAGCTGTACCCGATCCACAATATCGTCCGCTTCAGTACCTAGGATATCGATCAACGTGATCTCTTTGCCTTCCTTATCCGTACAGCGAAACGTCCTTGCGTATTTACATCAACACATCCCAGTTCGTCCCCATAAAATATTGTTCATGTTTCCGCACTCCACATGTGTTGTCTGGGATATGGGGACATGCATCATTCCTCTCTGCTACTGCCAACTTTTTTTGGCTTTTCATTCCGTTCTTGCCTTGAATACTGCCCTTTAAACCGGTTTTGAATACAAAGGTTAATTGATACGGCTCTACGCTGCCGTCATCCTTTTCTTCTCCCATTATAACCTTTTCAACGACACTTTCGAATACATTGCGATCAAATTCAGAAAGGATGGTATTGCTTTGAAGCACGTTACGAAATTGCTGTAATCTTTTTTCAACGTCAACTTCTTCTTGAGCAGATGCCTCCAGTTGTTCTCTCACTTCAATTAATTCTGTTAACGTGGACTCCAACTCATCATATTTACGTTCATAAGTGGAGCGATCAATTTTCTCGTCCAGATGAATATCAATCAGATTAGAACGCTTTTGTTCAAGAGCCTTGATTTCGTGTTTTACTTTGCTTAACTGCTTGTGATGCTGGTGATCACCAAGCACAGACTCCATCCTTAACAGAAGCTCATCCAACACATCCTTATGATTGCCGCAGACCCGATTGTACGTTTCAACAAAAGCTCCCTCAATTATTGTTTCCTCAATCCCTTTGCTATGCGGACAATATTTCTTTCCTTTTTTCGAGAAAGAGACACATTGCCAAATGACTTTTGCGTAGGTTGTTCTGCTATTCCAGCTTCTTCGAGAGTAGTTTTTCCCACAAAAACCGCATTCAAGCTTGCAACTGAACGTAAACTTCCGACTGAACTTTTCGCGATTACCGCCTTTTTCAAGTTTCCCACGGGGCATTCCTCGTCTGTACAAAATATCTTGGGCTTTCTCAAAAATCTCTTCACTTACGATTGGCTCGTGATGATTCTTGATGTAATATTGATCCTCTTCGCCATGATTATCCAATCTGCGCTTGGATATAGGATCTAGCGTAAAGGTTTTGCCTTGAAGAAGATCACCTTTGTACTTCTCATTTTTAATGATACCGAGCACCGCAGTATCGCCCCATTCTAAATTCCCACGCTTCGTTTTATAAGGAAGCTTCGTTAACTCTTTGGCAATCACTGAGGCTCCAACGCCAGCAATGTAACGATCAAAAATGTATCGGACAACCTCGGCTTCATCTTCATTTACTGAAATCTGCTTGGATATTAGATCATAGTCATAACCGAGACAGCTTTGGAAACCAACAAGCTCGCCGCGTTGCATTTTCATCTTCAATCCCATTTTTACAATCGATGATATATTCTCAACCTCTTGCTGTGCTACCGAGCTTAAAATGGTTAATAATAACTCACCGTCCATCGTTAAGGTGTTAATGTTCTCTTTCTCAAAAAACACGGCAACATTTTTCTCCTTGAGCATGCGAACATATTTAAGGGTATCTACTGTGTTTCGAGCAAATCTTGAAATAGATTTGGTGATGACCATATCGATCTTCCCGATAAGGCAATCATTAATCAGTCTCTGAAAATCATCTCGCTTTTTCACCTGAGTACCCGTGATGGCTTCATCTGCATAAATATCAGCCAGTATCCAATCGCTGCGCTGACCAACTAACTCTTTATAATAGGATACCTGAGACTTATAGCTGTTTAACTGCTCCTCTGTATCTGTGCTTACCCGCGCATATGGAGCTACTCTCAGAAATTCTTGTTGCCCACCGGTACGATCTGACAGCTTGCGATTCGCTTTTATAACCTCTACTGAAAATGACATTTCGCTTCCTCCCCTGAGTTGATCTCTACGCTATTAGCGTAATAAATTCAGGCGAATTCAACAAAGGTGCAATTTTGAGATTTTGAATAATCAGTTAAAAAGAACGGATGTGCTGGCTTATCCAGAAGTAAGATCCGAATATATGCCATAATCACGCATAGTTCGTTTTTTGAGCAAATCGAATTCTTGTTCATTTATCAAGGATAGTGACAGCAATTGCCTGAGCAATGCAATTTGCATACTGTACCTCAATAAATCCGTTTTCAAGCGATCATCCCCTCAAACCGAATTTGGTAGCGATATGGCCAGTAGAAACGAGGCCTTCTACTTACCCTTTCATTTTGAGGGTCAGATCGGGTACCTGAGCACCAATATTATGTTTGTTAAACAAACAACCCCACAGTACTTCGGCAATATGACCGAAGATCCGTAGGGCATTAATATGTTACTTGCAGGTCACTACACAAAATTTCGCAAAAAAACCAGATTTCTCAACTCTTAAAATACGGTCTCCTAGCGTCAATAACCTTGCCGTGATCGGCATAAGCAGACATACGTAATACCAATAAATCTCTGGACTTCATATGAAATGAATGGATTACACGGAAGTGAAATTCGAATAGATACATCAGTCAAGCTGCGTTTTTTAATTGAAGTCATGTTCAATGATCGAATATAATGCCAGTAGTTTCCTGAGCATCGTAAATTTCAGCTATACCTCAGCTTCTACTAACCATTTCATTTTGATGTTCAAATCGGGTAATTGAACTCCAAAGTGTATGTTTCGATGAAATAGAGCTGCCATTCCGGTTGTGAGTGTGTCGGTCCTCCGGTGGAGGGAGTCGTGCCAAATATGAGCAGGTCAAGGATGCGAAAGTGTTCATTAGCCTTGATCAGCTTCACCTAATTACATTATAATTTTGATCCCCACAGATACTGCATTAACTGAATTGCTCCCAGGCACCATGATATTCCCATGATATTCGCTGAGCCACGAACATTGAAAGCTGGATTTGGCTATCATGGATAGCCGTAGGCTATATGCCATGCAAGAATTTGTTTAGGGTTGCGTCAGTGTCCGGTCTGGCTATCGTTGTTAAGTAAGAAGGAAACAGGTATCGCAACTATGAACGTCTATTCATTACAGCATGCGGCTGCGACGTGCTTCCTCTCGCCAAGATTTGGCGGTAGTTTCCCGAGTCGCCCTCGAACCCGTCATGATCCCACAGTACCCAGGACCGCGCGTTATAGTGATGGCATACGTACGTACGAACGGCGGTATCTGTCCGTCGTCCGGTTCAGGTACGAGCGGTGGATCAGATGCGAATGGAAGAACAAGACGTCTCCCGTGCTCAGCTTCACCGGGATGGCAGGCGGATACTTGGCGATGACCTTTGAGGGATATGCTCCGGGGTGAAATCGTATTGGCCGATACGATCAACGAAGTATAATAGTAGAAGGCATCCGGTCACTGGGGACGGGGCGCCTTCTTTCGGGCTTTATTTAGTTTTTTCAAAGATGTTGAAGGCTCTCCTAACAATTATCTTGAGCTCGCCTACTGTCGAGCAGTTGTAGCACTGCTCCGCCGTTACTAGTTCCGCGACCGTTGTATTTGTTCTCAGAAACAAGCAAGGGTACATGGTAACAGGTAGGTCGGGCAGCAGTTCATCCAGATGCGGGAACTTTACAGTATATGATGATTGCAGATCTTCTTAATATTCCTTCCATTCTCGCTTCATGCTGACCAGTCCATAAGTAATAGCACAGCGGCTGCACATATAGGTGCGGGGAGATAACAGCTTATGCATAGAGTCCATAATCCCGTTGACTATACCCCCGTTCGCATTATAGACAAAAACTAGTTCCCCCATTGGAATCACCTTCGTCACCTAAATAATTGACATCTATTATAGCATACTTATGATTTACCAAGAATGACTGCTAGGCAGGAATGAGGAAACGCCATAGCCCCTATCGGATCTAGCAAGCGGCTACCCTGTTACTTTGAGATTAGCAGACGATCCATTATAAACGAATTGCCGCTTTGCGGCGCGTCCTCCCACAAGTAGAAGCTGATGGACTTGATTTGGGCAGTCGACAATCCATTCGTTGCTCCCCAATAGCCGTCAGCCCCAGCCATTTGAGCAGGCGAAGCGCCGAAGCTGCTCATCGTAATGGTGCGAGAAGCATTGGCATTTACGGTAAAATAGAACGTTCTCAGCTGTCCATTGTTATCCAGCACGTTGCAGCGGATCTGTATCGGCAATGCGGTAGGGTTGGTCACATCTGCCGTGATGGAGGGCGCAGCTCCTAAATTCCACGGCGAAGCGGGCTTGACCTCTACTCCGGCATATACCGTATCAAGAGCGCCGACATTGACCTTCATAGCACGAACGCCGTCGGTTGCCCCTTGTGACACATACTGGATAGTCGCTTGGTTATAGGCGGTGATCAGGGATAGATTCTCCGAGGCTTCGAAGGATATCTTCGTATTCCCCGTGCTGCCGAATCTCGTGGCGTAGGCTTGAGCGTGAACCGTTTTGGCGGCATTGACAAGAGGCGTGTAAGGCACGTCGGCCACATCTACAAATCCCAGATTGTAGTTTTCGCCGTCCCAATGGCGTCCTAGCAGCGGCTCATCCACATATTGGAACCAGTGCGCGCCTACGAAATACGGATTTTGTAAGGCGGCATTCATATAGTTCGTAAATTTGGCTGCTCGATCCTGCTGGCTTGACGCGGCGGATTCCGAATTCGGCCCCGTGCCGAACATGCCTCTGTCATTCGAACCGAAGGCAAACTCGCCTACAATGGCAGGCTTGTTAAGAGCGGCGATATCCATCCAGCTATGGCCGTTCACTGATTCTTTGTAGACGTTGTAGCTCACCACATCCACATATTCGGCGGCGGCCTCCTGCACTTCTCTGCTAATGCCCCATTCCGCAAATCGGGAGCCCAGATACAAAGTGTTCGGGAGTGCTTGCGTTAAGGCCGCATCTACAATGCTGAAGTACTTCCGGGCTAGAAGCTTCAGCATGGCGGAATAGTCCGGAAGCATGCCATTCGATATTTGAGCCGGCTTGAACGGGGCATCCATCGCGCTGAAGGAGGCGAATGAAGTGCCCCACTGAGCGTTGAGCAATGTGATGTTATTGCTGTACTTGGTTTTCAGATGAGCAAGCATCGCGCGTTTGGCATGGCTGTTGCTATCGGCTGCTTGCATAGCGAGAATATTGCTGATCAACAAATATTTGCTCTGCGTTGTGGCGGGGCTACCCCAAGGAATTTCATTATCTACATAAATACCAATGAGCCACGGATCCTGGGCAACACCATATGCTAGTATTTGATTCTGCACCATATCGCTCACGCTGACCGTGAACTGCGGATCGTACGGATCTGCAACCCCTCCCCACTCGCCGCTTGGTATCGTAGCGTGAGTTCCCCAGCTGGTCCAGCCATTGGCTACATACGCCATCTTGTGCTGGGAGCCCTTGCCGAAGAAGAGCGTCGGCTCCGACCAATTGCCTAGCGAGTTGAAGCCCCAGTTCTTGAAGCGGGCTACGGATACATCCTTCCATTTATTGATATAATCAGTTCCATATTTGCGTTCCAGGTTAGCGGAGTAATGATTGAACAGCCAGCCCTCGGTTTGCCCCAGCGGCGGACTGCCTACTGTCGTTGTATATCGGAAGTGCTCGCCGAGTGAGCTGTTCTTGGCCGGAAGATCCTTGAACATCGCGTCCCGGCCCGAGATCCAGGTATGCACATCATCCAGTCGGACAACGTCCACACCGGTCGAGAAGAATAAGTACCCCTCAGGATCAACCAAGGTCCACTTGCCTCCATATTGCGCGACTCTGAAGCGTCCCGTTGCTTGAAGCTTAGGACCGTTCTTAAAGCCGCCGTATTGACTGGTTGCGACGGGCTGAGAGCCATTAAGCGCAAGCGCCTCCTCCGTCTTGTCGTTCAGAAGATCCTGATCCGTGTTCACTTTTCCGTTCCAGTTTGCCACCGTGTACTGACCGTATTTATCGACGATGCCGTTCAAGTAGCTTAGATTCGAATTGGGGTCCTGGATGACTCTCAAATTGTCGATGACCAAGGTTGTAGCTGTGCTGGGATACATCTGAAAAAATTGCAGCGAAACCACATTCGCAGGATCTACCGTCTTATCCCCCCAGGCATAACCCATTTGCAAACCGGCAGGATTGGGCGGCAGGAACCGCATACCTAAGTCCAGCACCGCGGAGCTGAGACTTAGAAAGTACTGGCTGGTCGTCCCGGCTTTGGCTACCGCCTGACTGACGATCGAGTCCTTCACGCCGTCGGCTTGGGCGCTGTCATCCACACGCAGATAGAACGTAATATCCTTGTTTGTTGAATTAGTCAACTCAAAGGCGATCGCATTGCCGGAGCCTACACTCCAAGGTGTAGTCGGCGCAAACTTCACGGATGGGAAGTCTGCTACCGCATAATTGACCTTGAGTGCCTTGGAGCCCGTCGTGTTCGTAATAACCTGGAGAGTCGCGTTCGAGCCGGTTACATAGGAGGGAATTACACCATTGTCGAAGTTTAGAGTAGGGAACGGCGTGGCTGCAGCTGCAGCGCCGGGCTGTCCAGTCAGCCCTGCAATTATAGCCAAGATCATCAAGCTTGCGAATAATCGCTTCAAATTTTATTACCTCCCAAATAAATGATGTGTGTAAGCTGCCTATCTTTGAGCTGTCCTCCTTTCCCATATTTTCGTAATGATTGGAGTGCACTTTCATTGTAATTGACTGGTATTTAAAGCAAATATGAAAATTTTAACTATATCCTGTAGTTAATCAAAGATTATCAATAAACACAGCAAAGACGCAGGGCTGCTCTATTCGCCTGCGTCTTTACACAACACGTTAAAATGATTTCCGCATTCGATCCAGCAGCTTCGGATAGGCCGAATCGTTATCGCCCACCCTGAACTTCATCGCAAGCAGTTTTTGGCGTGCTTCTTCAATGCGTCCCTTGTAATCAGGATGATCATACACATTGTTCATTTCACAAGGATCTTTACGCAAATCGTAAAATTCCCACGACGCCGGCGTTTCCTTATCCAGCGCGCCCGAGGCATCCAGCGGCAAGCCATAGAAGAAGATAAGCTTATAGTCTCTCGTCCTCAAGCCGAAATGAGCCGGGTTGTCATGATGCGCTAGATGCATCCAATACCGATAATAGACCTCGTCATCCCATTCCAACATTCCTCCGTTAAGCAGTCCTCTGAAGCTCCCTCCGTCTACATGACGCTCATACGCTGTATTGGCGTAATCCAGCAAGGTCGGCCCGATATCAATGTTACTGACGAGTGACTCAATCACGGTGCCTGGCTCGATCTCCTTCGGATACCGAATGAGAAATGGCATCCGTAACGCTTCTTCATAAATCCAGCGTTTGTCGATATAATCATGCTCGCCGAGAAACATCCCTTGATCGGATGTGTAGATGACAATCGTATTCTCCAATTGACCGCTTTGCTCCAAATAATCGAGCAATCGACCTACATTGTCATCTATCCCCTTGACTACTCGAAGATAATCCTTCAAATATTTCTGATACGCGGCTTTCGTTCTCCCTTCCGCATCCAGGCCCGCTAGCTCTAGGGGACCTGTCGGGTACGACGGATCGCTCTGCCGCATGACGGCATTCCTCTTCGGATTACGTTCGGACACGGAAGTGCCGAAGTCTCGTGAGCCTGCCGAGCGATGCTGCCGATCCTCCCACAGGCTATCCGGCTCCGGGATGTCGATTCCGTCGAACAGGTGCTCATAACGGGGATGATATTCGAAATCGTCATGCGGCGCCTTATGGTGACAATGCAGCATAAATGGCTTGGATGGATCTCGAGCTTCCAGCCATTCCAGACACTTGTCCGTAATCAGATCGGTTACATAGCCCTCGTGTTTCTTACCGATCCGTACATCATGAATATTGGCTATGGATGTCCAGTCGAAGCCTGACTTTATAAAGCTTGGATTCCAATACGTGCCCTGCCCGGACAGCACATCGTAATGGTCAAAGCCCTGCGGCTCGCTGTGCAGATGCCACTTGCCGATAACAGCCGTCTCGTAGCCCGTTTCCTGCATCCTTCGCGGATATGTCTCCAGTTCAGTGCTCAGTCTGTCGCTTAACGTCTTCACACCATTATGGTGCGAGTACAAGCCGGTCAGAATGGTTGCTCGACTCGGCGTGCAAATCGCATTCGTACAGAAGAAATTCCGGAACAATGCCCCTTCTTTGGCCAATCTGTCAATGTGCGGAGTCGCGCATACATCGGCCAGCCTGGAGCCGTATGCGCTAATGGCATTGGCGGCATGGTCGTCTGACATTATAAATAATAGATTTGGTCGATCGTGTAACTGAATCATATCGCTTCTCCTCCAATACGTGTGATACGATGCCAGCTCGTTGCCGCTATTGGTCGCAGCAACAGGTCGTTGCCTATCAGACACCGCCGTCAGCCGCATCTCTCCGTTCTGAGCGGGTCCGCTCCGACATTGCGGTCTTCAGTGCCCCAGCAAGCGGCGCCTTGTCCGCTGAGTCGGCTCGAATGTACAGCTCCCCCGACTCCAGTCCGTCAGCCGTCGCAATCAATCGTATGTCTCCATTCGCTTCGTTCGCCCGCACAAGCACCTGACACAAACCTTGATAGGCGCTTCGGCAAGGTTGCTTGTCCTGTTCATGACATTCCGGATTGCCGTTGCCAGTGCCGATCAGCTTGCCAGGCCCTTCTAATGTGAACGTGATGAGTGTATTCGCATCTGGCACTATTCTTCCGGAGGCATCAACAACAGCGGCCTGCACGATACACACATCCTCACCATCAGCTGACAGCCTGATCCTATCGGATGTAAGATGAATACAAGCGGGCTCGCCCGTTGTCGTGATGATCTCCGTCAACCTATGCTCCCCGTTGCGGTATCCGTAAGCCATTAACTCACCCGCTTCATAGGCAACCTGCCATTCAGCATGTCCGTGCGCAGGCACATCACGTCTGCCAACGCTCTTGCCGTTCAGATACAGCTCGATTTCGTCCATATTCGAGAATGCCCAAACATCAAGCGTCTCTCCTTCGCTTCCCTGCCAATTCCAATGCGGGAATAGGTGAAGTACAGGGTTATCTGTCCATCTTGCTTGATAATAATAGTAGATGTCCTTCGGGAAGCCGCACAAGTCCATAATGCCGTAACGAGAGATAACACTTGGCCATTCATAAGGGAATGTTTCTCCGCGGTAGTCGAACCCCGTCCAAACGAACAATCCAGCAACAAAGTCATGTTCCGCCGCTGCTTTCCAGGCTTCCTCCGGCTGCGCACCCCATACCGGGTAAGTTTCGCCATAAGCACTGACAAGGCCAGAGCGCCTCGGATTGGACCAGATGACGGTTGCATTGCCATGTTCGGACAAATTTAATGCGGGAGCGGTCGATGACTGCTTGTAGACACCTCGTGTCGAGAGCGTCGAAGCATTCTCGGTACCGATAAACGGCTTGTCCGGATAGGCTTCGTGAAACTGCTCGTAGGCTTCCCAGTTCCTTCTCATCATATAATTGAAGCCATGAACGTCGATATGGAAGCCGTTCTCCTCATGATACCCGGTGATCGGCAGCCAATCGGCATTCATTCCGTACGTGCACTTCCTTGTTGGATCAAGCTTATGCGCAAGCTTCTGCATCGCATGGAGGATGCGAACACCCGATGCCTTCCCTTGTATATTCATCTCCTCATTGCCCAGCGACCATAGGATAACCGACGGATGATTCCTGTCTCTTCGTATCAGACTTTTGAATTGATTCATGGCGTCCTCGGAAGCCTCAGTCTGCCGCACTTCGTCGATCACAAGCATGCCAAGCCGGTCGCAAGCTTCCAGGATTGACGGAGACGGCGGATTATGCGACGTTCGGTACGCATTGCAGCCCATCTCCTTTAATCGTTGAATCCGGAACGCATTGACGGCTGCGGGAACCGCCATCCCGACGCCGGCATGATCCTCGTGACAGCATACGCCCTTAAGCTTCAACGGATTGCCATTCAGCAAGAAACCTCGCTCCGCATCGAAGACAATCGTGCGCACGCCGAAGACAGTTTCATACGTATCTACGGCTTCGCCTTCGATGACAAGCGTACTCTTAAGCGTATAAAGCTGCGGTGAATCAATGGACCACAGATAAGGAGCGTGAAGTGTAACGGACTGCTTCAGCGCCAGCATATCGTCCGCATTGATTTCCGAAGAGGTATTGGCTTCGCCAGCCCGCTCTCCGTCAGGCCCTATAAGGACAGATTGAAGCTCAAAGGTTACCGATTTCTCGTAAGAGCTTGCGACCTCGGTCTCAATGAGGACCACGGCTTGCGAACCATCCGGCTCAGGCTCGGCCTTCACGAACGTTCCCCAATGCGGAATTCGGAGAGAATCCGTCAGCACCAGCCTGACGTCGCGATAGATACCGCCGCCTTCATACCACCAGCCTTCATATTCGCTGGCATCAACCCGCACGGCGATCACATTCGGTTCTCCGGCCTGCACCACTTCTGTAATATCATAGGCAAAGCTCGTATAACCGCTTAACTGCCCTCCGACATAATGGCCGTTCACCCACACGGAGCTGTTCCGGAAGACGCCGTCGAATTCAATGCTCAGACGTTTGGACACTGCATCCTCAGGCAGTATAAACGACCTGCGATACCAGCCTATTCCTTTCACCAGCGACCCATGTGAAGCGGGCACCTGCCGGTCATATTCCCCTCGCTCCAGCACAAAGTCATGCGGAATCCGAACGTCGAGCCAGTCCGCATCGTCATACCCCCATTTGGCAACGCCATGATTGCCGGATTTGATCCAATGTGGATTCGAATATCTCTCCTTGTGCACAGCATCGTAATTCGTTTCAGCAATGTCTCCGTAATAAAACTTCCAATCCGCATTCAAGCTCCATACCGTTCGCACTCTTATCCCCCGTTTCTGCAATTAGACCGAAGCAAACGCATACATTCCAGCTTCGGCCTGACCTGAAATCCGTGTTTCCTACTATGATACTGTCTTGCCATTATCTCTGTAAGCGTCATACTCGACCTCTGATGGAACAATTCCGACTAACGCAATAAAGAGATGCCGATTGACAGAATGGTGAATCGTAACCTATCGTTATTGGATAGAACGCTATTGCAGGAGGATCTTCTATGAAGATGCTGGAATTTACCATCCCGCCTTTGCCCCAATTTATTACTGTCGGTCATTCCTGGTGGAAGCAAGGACAAGTGCATTTCCAGCGCAGCTGGGGCATTTACGATCTCATAATCGTAACAAATGGCGCGCTGTATATGACGGAAGACGACCAGCCTTATACGATAACAGCTGGCAGCATGCTGCTGCTGGAGCCGGAACGCACCCACTTTGGCCATCTTCCTTGCGAGCAGAATACCGAAACCTATTATATGCACTTCAGCCATCCGGTTCCTCCCCGCGTGTTGAACAGCGGCGGCTTCGAATGGTCGGAGACGCTTCAGCAGCCAACGGATGACGACGCCAATCCCCAGACACAAACGATGTACTTACCCAAGCATGCAGAAGTCGTCTTGCCGAGTTTGCTTCCGATTCTGGATCGTATGGTGGAAATTCGCGATCATATCTTTATCCGCAATGCGCTGGAACTGCACTGTCTGACTGCTCAGTTATTGGTTGAGCTGCAGCAGGTCATCCATCAGACGAGGCCAATGTCCCGGTCACTGGAGCTGTGCACCCGAATCGCACGATACCTGGAATCCAATATGCGGGAGCCCTTCAGTTCGAAGAGGCTGGAAGTCGAGCTCCACTTCCACATCGACTATTTGAGCAGATGCCTGAAGAAACATACAGGTATGACCCCGCTGCAGTATCTGCAGCATATCCGAATAGAACGGGCCAAACAAATGCTGGCCCATACGATGACAAGCATTCAAGAAATCGCTTATGAGCTGGGCTACGAGCACAGCAGCTACTTTATCCGCACCTTCCGCAGCAAGGAAGGCGTTACGCCTGGAGGATACAGGGAACGGTTTCTTCTTGGAGCCAAATAAATCGCCATGCACGGTCCTCGGACAAGCGCATGGCGATAATCAGTGTGCGGTGTACGGGACGTACTTACTCTCCTTTAGAAACCGTAATCTCCGCTTCTGCCTTCGATTGATTGCCCGCTTGATCCGTTGCCGTATAAACAACCGTGTAAACCCGCTGCTTTGCTTTCGGAGAAAGCTCGGCCCGCAGCTTAAATTGCAGATCGTGGGTGCCGAGCTCCGCGCCCTGAATATCCTCGGGTCTGTCACCGCCGGATAATCCGCTGTCCGGTTCGCTGCTCGTAATCGAGGTTAATTGAATATCTTTTAATCCGGATATTTCGTCCTGGGCATCGAGCTCGACCGTTATATCCACCAGCTTCTTATTCGGCGCTCCCAGATCGATATGGCTTGGCTGGATGGTCACAGCAGGAGCCGTTTTATCCACCGATATCGTTCGGCTTTGCACAGATTCGGCATCTCCGGCCTTATCCTTACTGTAATAGGCTAAAGTATGAGTACCTTCCATCTGAATCTCGATTTCGCGTTCATACCTGCTCCATTCCCCGTCATTCATCCGGTAATACGTGGCCTCAACACCTGAAAGGTCGGAAGCTTCCAATTGTACCGTCACGTCCGATTGGTACCATTCATTCTGCTGAGTTCCTTGAATATTCGCTACGGTTTCCGGAGGACTCGAATCTGACGATCCTGCCAGAGCATATTGGTTAATCAGCGACACCGTGCTGACTGTCCCCCCTTGTTGAGGAAGCGAAACGACGACCTGATTCATGGCCTTGATGTCCGCTGCAGGAATGTCGAAATCGACATATCCAAAGAATCGGCCCGGTTTATTCGTATAACTGACATCACGCTCATAGTGCTTGCCGTTCACGGTGACGCTCAGCGGAACGTTAAAGCCATTTTCTCGGCCGAATGCTACCCGCAAGACCGAGGATTGTAATTGCTCGACAGGTGCAGCTACCTCGAATGCTGCCGGTTGTCCCGTGACCTTCAGCATCTCGTCGGCGTAATACGTTTTTTCCAACAATGTATCTTGTACAACAGGTGATTTATCCAAAGTAATTTTGATGATGGACGTTTCCTCTACTGCCATAGGCAAGCTCTTCAGGTCCGCCTGTTTCTTAGTTTCGTAATGAAGCTTGCCTTGCTCCAGATAGAGCCTTCTCTGCTCAATATCATAAATCTTGGCGCCGCCGAGATCGATATTCAGATCAAGACTCAGCCGCTGCGGGTTCATATTGTTGACAGCGACGTAGATGACGTTCCCGGCTTGTGTGGCATGCACATAGACCTTGTCATGATTCGCCTCGACCGGGAGCAAGTCACCCTTGTAATCCTGCCAGAAATCCAAATAATATTTCAGCGGAGTCGGAACCCCCAGACTGCCGTCTTCCTCATACCGGAAGAGCATATCCGGTGATCCCATGTCCCACCATTTGATCGGCAGCAGAAACGGCACGACCATATCGAGCTCATTCGCCCGATTTATGTATCGAACCATATAGGCATTAAAGTTTTTGAGCTGGATCCAATAATCAATATCCGTCGCACCCGAATGCAGAGTCCCTGTTTCCGAGATCACCATGGGCTTGATGTTGTCTGTTATCGTCATATGATTTCGGAGCAAATCGAGAACCGCCTCAAGGCGCCCTGTCAAATACCCGCCATAGTTCGCATCTGTTTCATGCAGGATCAAGTCCTTTCCTTCGTAGAAGTGATGAGAATAAAAGTCAAGATGTCCCTTCGTCAAATCCATAAATCTCATTTGCTCCCTGGCGCTCGCAAATGCGCTAGTATCCAGCGTCATATTCGCGCTAGTTGGTCCCCCTACCAGAACCTCGGGACTGCGTTCCTTGATTTTGTCAGCCGTTATATTATGAAAGTCAGCGAGCAGACCCCAGGAATCATAAGCGGGATCATTATGATAGATCCATTCCGAGCGAATGGTAGATTCGTTCTTCACTTCTATATAGGCAGGGCCTCTGCCATCCAGCTTGCGATTGTAGGCTTCCGTATAGAGAGAGGCGAGCTCTGCCGCAGCTTCGAATTTATCGATTGCCGGCGTCCCCCTTGGGTTATTGGGAATGTCGCCGGGCCAAGTCCATGTCGGCCAGTTGTCGTAAGCGATTACATAATTCATGTCCGATGCATACAGCTCATCATATTGGTCGATTAATTGTGAATCCCTCTCAGCGTATTGATCGAAAAACGATTCGTCGGCATATCCGTCCCGGAGCGGGTCCTCCGTCGGCAAGGGGTCGCCAGGCTTATGACCGATCTCCAGCGCGTCCCGAAACTTGAACATTTGCCTGCCCGGAAGGAAGCCTCTCTCTGCCAAATAAGGCGCTATCTCATAGGTGACCGGTTCTCCCAACGGATTGGCATATACTCTGCGAAACTTATCCTCTTCCATACGGGTTATTCCATCGATGCTGCGTCTTGTTGTTGCGTCCACATTAACCTGTACAGGCAATATCGGTTTATCCTCCCCCAATATCCCCCACGCTCGGACATCATAAGAGGACGAAAGCCCATTCGGCTCATGCAGGACAAGACTTGTCAATGTACCCGTCCCTGTCAATCTGAGCTGATAGCCCTCATATTGTCCAGGCTGAACCTTAATATGAAAGGGACGTCCCATAATGATCGTCTCCGAGCGGAAATATTCGCTTAGCTTCTCCTTGCCTGTCGGACCTTCCCAGTATACTTCGAGATTTTTGATCTGGTCCCCGTTTATATTCAGCTCTCGAAAGAAACCCACCACTCGCATAATTTCTGGAGGAAGCTCGATGACGGTTTCACCATTAATCGTACCGATCTGACTGGCGATCGTAATGAGCTTGACCCGTTTCTCGCCGTTATTCACTTGTGTAATATATTCAATCGGATATATGTCCGCCAGTCCCGCAATGGAGTCATAGTTATCCTTCTGCAACTGCACATCCGGCGGCAGCTCGTAAGCCATCGCAGCACCGCCTGATTGCGGCATGACCAACAAACTGCAAATCATCAGCATGAACAGATATCGCATGAACTTCATCATTCATTCCCCTCTCAAATGTTAATCGATCCCTTTGCAAGGAACAGACAACCCCGACTCACTCATCCCAGTTCTTGGCTGCAGAACGCTTGATGGTTATTCGGGGTTGATAATCATTCCTTATTTCTTGTACCTTATATCGTACGCCTCCTGCATAATTTCCAGGTATCGTTTAATGTTCATCTTGTTCAGCTCGTTCAGGTAGCCGTCCCAACCGGCTTCCAGATTAGCATCGCCCATCATGAACTGGACGAGCATGTTGTCGACATAATCGTTAATCGTCTTCTGCATGCCCAACAGCTCCGACGACTGCGCTTCGTTGAAGATAAGCGGCGGAACCATGACCGATTCGTCGCGGAACGGCTCATAGCTCTTGGTCGAAGCGTGCAAAATGTACTCTACGTTGTTCTCCGGATCATTGATCGCTTCACCAATACGGAATGCCACCGTACGATTTGTCGGATTCGCCTGATTCCAGTTGTGATTCGCAATTTCGTTTGTTTTCTTCAGGCGTACGAACGTCGCTGGATTGCCTTCCAGCCCCTGCTCGCCTTCTTCGGCTTTTCTCCAGTCTTCACCTTCCACGCCGAACAAAGAGAACATCTGAATCTCCGGATCAAAGAAAGCGTCAGCCAGGCGAACGGCGATTTCGGGATGTTTGCTTGTCGCACTGACAACGAAACGACCGTTGACATTTCCTCTTCGGTTCTGCGCGTTCGCATATTGCGTGCCGGACGGCCCTTTGAGCGGCGGAACAACGACATAATCCTTCCACCTGGTATTGTCGGATATCGGGATCGGACTTCCGTTCGGAGCAGCGCCCAGAATGACTGCGTCCCCATTGGCTCCAAGCTGCTTCAGTTGATCGCCGTCCTGCACGAAAGCTTCTGCATTTATTAATCCTTCGTCGAACAGCTTCTTCATATAACGCAAGCCTTCACGATAGTTTTCTGTCATAAAAGCCGCATCCACGGCGCCGTTATTCATATACAATCTTCTTGTCGTATCCCCGTTAATGAAATCGTAATACCCAAAGGCATTCATGAGAAATCCTTCGACAGAGCTGTTCCACCCCTTAGGCGAACCCGACAGCGGAATCTCATCGGCAACGCCGTTGCCGTTGGGATCCTGTGTCTTGAATGCCTTCAATACTTCATAGAATTCATCTGTTGTTGTTGGTATATCCAGTTCCAGCTTATCCAGCCAAGGCTTGTATATCCACAGCTTCCCGGAGTAATAGCAATGGTAACATTCATTAATGTCCGGCATCGTATAGATATGCCCGTCGTTTGAAGTGATAGCCGGCTTAATATGCTCCTGTTCAGCGAATATGTTTTGCGTATTCACTGCATACTCCTCAATCAAATCTTCGAGAGGCAGGAACACCCCTTGGTTTCCATAAATCTCAAGTTGCGCATCTGTAATGCCCATATTCATGAAGATGTCGGGATAATCGCCGCTCGCCAGCGTCAGATTCAACTTCTCTTTCATGTTAGATTCTGGTACCGTCTCCCACTCCAAATGCACATTTGTCCGCTCTTCCAGCCATTTCGTGAATTCATTGGTCCGATAATCTTCTACATCCGGCCGAACTGCAGCAAGTACCTTTAACGTTACTTTCTCTTCTACGATCGGAAAGGTGCCCGGCGCAGTAACGCCGCTACGATCCGCTGCGTCTGCCCCTTTATTGTCCGGCTTCGCGCTGGAGGCGCCTCCATTGGAGCTTTCTCCATTGGAGCAAGCGGCCATGATCAGACACAGTATAACAATCGCAACAATCCATTTTTTATTCACCCTGTTTTCCTCCCTTTTTTTATGAGCCCGTTATCACATGATGCCTGTTATGAAACGCCTCTGACACCTGGTGCCAGGAAAATTATGAAATAAGCATCACTCCTTTCCATAAACAACCCTCGAATATCTCTAATGAACGAACGCTACTCCTTTAATGATCCGATCATAACCCCTTTTACGAAATGCTTCTGCACGAAGGGATACAAGACCAGCACGGGTCCTGCGGCAACCACAATCAAGGAATATTTGAGAAGCTGACGCAGGGCGTCCTTCTCTGCCATTTCAACGGCATCCGCCACCATGCTCATATCCACCTTGTTCTGCACCAGAATATCCTTCAATACAATCTGCAAGGGGTACAGCGACTGATCTTTCAAATAAATAAGCGCGTTAAAATATTGATTCCAATGCCCGACGGCATAAAACAAACTAATGACTGCAATAATCGGGGCAGACAGCGGAAGTACGATCTTCCATAGGAATCGGAAATCGTTGCAGCCGTCCATCTGGGCCGCCTCCAGCAGTTCACTGGAAATAGTCACGCGGAAATAGGTTCGGGTAATAATGACGTTCCATACGCTAAGCGCTGCAGGAATAATAAGCGCCCACCGCGTATCCAGCATACCCAGATCTTTGACAAGCAAATAACGCGGAATCAGTCCTCCGTCGAACATCATCGTGAATACAAGCAGAATCATAAACAGCCTGGCCCCATAAAAGTCCCTTCGAGAAAGCGGATAAGCCGCCATCAGCGTAAGCACAACATTAAACAACGTGCCTACAATCATGTAGTAGAAGGAATTCATGACCGATGATATGATCAGCTTGTGTTTGAAAATCGCTTCGTAGCCTTCCAGCGTTGGTTGAACCGGCCATAACCATACCTTCCCGGAGACGACGGCCTGACTGTCGCTGAAGGATGCGCTTACAATGAAGATTAGCGGATACAACGTAATGAGGACTGTTGTGGACAGAATGAAATAATTGATCCAGGTAAACGCCGCATCCCCTCTCGATTCTTTAATTCGACGTTGTGTACTTTCGATGTGACGCATTTGTGACCCTCCTCACCAAAGACTCTCTTTGCTGACTACACGCGCAATCTGATTGACAGTAATCAGTAAAATCAAATTTACAATGGATTTGAACAACCCAATTGCCGAAGCATAGGAGAAATTTAATCCATCCGATATCAGTCCTACCTTGTAGACATAAGTATCAATAACTTCAGAGGTTGTAATATTGACCGGATTCTGCATGAGATAGATTTTCTCAAAGCCCGTTTGCATCAAATTGCCCATCGACAAGATCAACAGGATGGTCATAACCGGCATAATGCCTGGAAGGTCAATATGCCAGATGCGGCGCCACTTGCTGGCGCCGTCGACGACAGCTGCCTCATGCAGTGTCGGACTTACGCCTGCCAGCGCAGCCAAATAAATGATGCAGCCCCAACCTGCATTCTGCCAAATATCCGAAAGCACATAAATCGTTTGGAACAGCTCGGGTTTCGCCATAAAATGAATAGGCTCCATACCGAATAGAGATAGAAATTGGTTCACGATGCCTGTACGCGGATCGAGAAACTGAAGCAACATCCCCACCATAACAACCGTTGATATAAAATGCGGCGCATACGTAATCATTTGCACCGACTTTTTGAATCTGGCCTGCTTGACATAGTTCAAACAAAGGGCGAGAATAATGGGCACCGGAAATCCGACGATCAAATGATAGAAAGCCAGTCCTATCGTATTTTTTAATACTCTCCAGAAATCATAGGAGCCAAAAAACCTTGTCATGTGTTTCATGCCGACCCATTCGCTCTCCATAATGCCTTTCACAGGAATAAAGTCCTTAAATGCGATCTGTGCGCCATACATCGGCCAATATTGAAAAATAATCAAGTACGCAAGCGGCAGCGAAAACAATGCAAGCAGCTGCCAGCTTCTCTTCATATTTCTCAGATGCGTAACCACCAGGCGGGGCCTGACGTTTGGTTTGGATTGCATGGGCGAAACCGTTCTCATCTTGGTGTTGTCCCCCTCTTCTTTCGTATATCCTCGTCGACAGTTTGATCATAGTCAGAAAGACGGGATTTCTGCTATCTGCAATTCCCTTTTCATTATGCAATGGGCCGAAAACGCTGCTATTCATTTGATTTTTCAATGTGCATTTTCATAGTTGGCAATGCCTATCATTGTTCCGACAACGCTCGATAGCGGGTAGGTGTTACGCCATGCATCCGCTTGAATGCTCTGCTGAATGAATTCAGCGACGAATAACCGACATGATCAGCAATTTGTTCAATGTTGAGCATGGATTCCGATAACAACTCCTTGGCGGCATCCATCCGCTTCCGATTCACATAATCCGAGAAGGAGCAGCCCGTATGTTCTTTCACCAGCAAGGATAGATACGTCTCCGAAATTTGAAATTGATCCGACAGCATAGGCAGGCATAAGGATTGGTCTGGATAATGACGGTCCAGATAACTGACAATTTCACGCATCAGCTCTTCATTTCGTATACGCTTCTGATCGTTGACCCTTTCGGTGATGTGATGGTACAGCTTTCTCAGACGATTGAAGCAGGCTTCCGCCTCCGATGGCGCATGAGGCAATTGCAGAAGCGTCATGATATCAGAACTTTCATCTTCGAACATCTGCCATCCGGCTTGATCCAGAAACTTGAGCGCCGTACTGACCAGCTCGGACAACAAAAGCCGCAGTACGGGGACGATTAACGAGCGCTCAACAAAGTTCTCGACAAACAGGCTGTCAAAGGTGTTGTCCAGCTCCTCGCTATTCCCGCTGCGCAAGTAGTTGAGCAGCTTCTGTTCCAGATCGAACGGATAATAATACGATTGCGGATGTCTGGGCAAATCATCATAGAATGACATGGAACTGGAGGATGGCATTCCAAAGGACAAGGCAGTGGAAGCCTCTTCGAAGGAGGCAGACACATCCATTAACGAAGAATAGGGTCTGCCTATTCCGAATTGCACGGCATGCCGGAACCGCTCAAGAAACAGCTCCCGGATGGCTTCCAGCTTCGCGGTCAGCTCTTGCTTCCACAAGTTGACGTTTGCAGCATCGCTTGTATAAATTAAGGCAAGCTTGTTCTCGCCAATATCCAGGAGACAAGAGTGATCCCCCTCCAGCTCTGCGATACATTCCCGTAATCCTGCCTTTTCCAAATCCAGCTTTTCCAAAGCTCCTTCGTCGATGGATTCCAGAATGTATTGCAATTGAACAATGATGACGGAATAACGCTCGCCATTCAACGGGATGTCCATATATTGCATAACGGACTCCATTTCTCTCTGACCGGAATAAGCGCCATCCAGCAGCCGTTGCAGGAATGCCGCCTGCAGCATCGGTTTCTGCTCATCGATATTTCGATGCAGTCGCTCATTCTGCGACTCTAATTGGAATACCGTCTGAATGAGCGCTTTTAACGGTCTGCTGTTACGATAGGCGAACAGAACGGAAGCGACGCCGCCAATGGCCAGCATGCCTAAGATAATGACCGCAGAAATGTTTTTGACGTAATACACCTTTCGCAGCACGACTTGCTCAGGCTGTACGGCAACGAGCCTCCAATTGCCGTTGTCGAGCTCAATGGAGGTTACGAATTGACCGGGAAGCTGCCGCTCATTCCCGATATGGCTGGTGCGAGGAAGAAATTCTCCATTGCCGGCGAAACCGGCAATAATGTCGCCCTCCTGATTGGCCAAATAAGCATAGCCGCCTTCGGAGAGGTCAATGGAACGTAGTGCAGCCTGAATAGATGTGCTGTCGATAAACATAACAATGTGAGACAAATAGTAGCTTGGATAACCGATGGTATGAATGTACGGAATAAGCATACGGTCCCCATTGGCGCTTCGGAGTTTCGTCTCCGGCATCATCTCCTGATAATAGTATCGCTCCTCCAGCCCATCGATAAAGGTCTGCACGGATTCCGGATTCGCTTCTGCGCTGGAAGCTTGCGATAATAAGCTATGCCTGTCGGAAGAAATAATAAAACGGCTTTTTGCATAATGGATGTAGTAACTTTCAATGGAAGATGTGATAACCGAATAGTTTCTCAGCTGCTTCTGCAATTCCAACAGACGAGTAATGCTGCTTCTGTCATATGGATTCACGATTTGCTGCATGGCCAGCACTTTCGGATCCTTACTCAAGCTGATTGCAAGCTGACTGGTCTCGACGATCTGCCGATCCAATTGTTGCTTGGCCAACTGCAGGACGGCCTGGTTCCGGTTGGACACTTCTTCCTTCACCACCCGAATTGTCTGATGATACATAATGACAGACACCAGGCCGGCAAGCAGCAACATACTCAGATAGGGCACAAGAAATTTGAATACCGGTCTTCCGCGACGATTGAACATGTTCTCCCCCCTTGATTTATACACCATTCGGACAAAAGAAAGCGTTATCATTTTATGGTCGCAAAACGCGAATGCATACTTAGCATTCGCGTTTGATATACAGCGGTTAATCCATCCCGATTCTGAATCCTACTGGATACGGAGTTGACGATAGCGAAGAAACGTCGATATGCAGCCCTTCATCTGAAACATTCCAACCAAGCGCTGTGGCTTCGCCTAGTGCATACACACTTGTAATGACGCTGCGGTAGAGCCTGGATAGCGCGGACAACGATCGGATCGTAACGACTCCGCTCTGCGGCAACTTCAAGACAAAAGCATACAATGTTCCATCCTTGAAGGTAAACCGAATGTCTTCTTCAGTGTAAGGGCTCCGCTTGCCTTCCGTATGCATCTCCTCACCCGATTGGGTTGGGCCTTCACCGTAAACTTTCCAGTGGGTCGTATCGTAAATGCCTTCTCCGTTTAAGTTAAGCCAATCACCAATCGCGAGCAGGATCGACTCGTCTTCTTGCGGAATTGTCCCGTCTGCCTTCGGTCCCACGTTCAACAGCAAACAACCGTTCTTGCTCACAATATCGATCAGATCGCATACGATGTCCGAGGCGTCCTTGTAATGGTTATTGACACTGTGTGACCAGGAGTTGCGGGCGACAGAGGTGTCGGTCTGCCACAGCTCGGGACGAATGCCGTTCAACTGGCCGCGTTCAATATCGAATACCGCCGTGCCATGCATAAAGGCGTCCAGCTTGTAATTAATCGCGACTTCCGTTCCCCATTCCGTTGCCCGATTATAATAATAGGCCGCGAACTTCTTGAGATACGGCTTGAAGCGGACATTCATGATCCACCAGTCGAACCAGACAATGGAGGGCTGGTGCAGATCAACAAGCTCGCATGTTCTCAGCAGCCAATCGGTCAGGAACGCCTCATCTGGCCCTTCTCCATGAATCGTCCATTGCGGGTCTCTCGGCTGCGCCGGGCCGTACAAGCCGCGGAAACGGTCATCCCTCACATCGGAATGAAAGGTCATTCCTCCGTCGTAGAACCACCAGTTCTCCGCCCGATGTGAAGACACGGCGAACTTCATTCCCTTCTCCTGCACAGCTTCCTTCAGCGCTCCGATGATATCGCGCTGCGGTCCCATCTTCGCTGCATTCCACTGTGACAATTGGCTGTCGTACATTTGGAAGCCATCATGATGCTCAGCGACGGGCATCACATACCTCGCACCCGCTCTCAGGAACAGGTTCGCCCAGGAAACCGGATCAAACTTCTCTGCCTTGAACATAGGAATAAAATCCTTATACCCGAATTCATGCTGCGGACCGTAGGTCTGGATGTGGTGATCAAACATGCTGACATCCTGCCTGTCACGTCTGGCACTGTCCTTCAAGTACATCTCGCGAGGATACCACTCATTCCCGTAAGCCGGGACCGAATACACCCCCCAATGGATGAAGATGCCGAACTTCGCGTTCTTGTACCATTGCGGCACCGAGTAGCTGCTTAACGATTGCCAGTTGTCCTGGAATGGCCCGCTTCGAATGACTTTATTTACTTTCTCTATTTTCATCATAGTCGTTCATCTGCTCCTTGCTGTTGTCTGTCTATATGTTGCCAAAACTGACGTCCTGCCGGATGCTCGCGGTCTCCTGAATCATAGCTGTGCTCAATCAGCTCATTCTTTAATGTTTGTTCAATTCCCGATGTCTCCGATTGTCCAATCAGATTATTCCGCTCCGAAGGGTCTTCGCTCAAGCGAAACAACTGGGACTCGTGGCGGTATACAATCAGCTTGTACTCCCTGCATTTCACGGCTCGAACGAGATCCGCGTAGGCGAAATACAGCTTATCCCGCTCCGGCATTGCTCCGGCGCCTGACAACAGTGGCGCCAAGCTTGTTCCTTCGACCGTCGATGGAATCGGAACATCCGTTAATTCACACAAGGTTGGGAAGATGTCGGATAAATGCACAAATTCTTGTCGTTGCTGACCTTTCGAAACACCAGGTCCCGAGAACAACAGCGGAACCCTGACGCTATGCTCGTAACAGCTTTGCTTGCCCATTAACCCGTGCTGACCCACCGCCAGACCATTGTCTCCAGCGAACACGATGATCGTATTGTCGTAGCGGCCCGATTCCTTCAGTGCAAACATGATATCGCCAATCCGATCGTCGAGATGAGTAATCATCGCATAATACTCAGCCAGATGTCTGCGAATCTCTTCTTCGGTGCGCGGATAAACTGCCAGTCGCTCGTCTCTTATGTCTCGAACGCCATAATCGAATGCATGCTCGCTCGCAACATTGACAGGCAGGGTCAATAATGCTGGATCATAAAGCTTCATATACTTATTCGGCATACTTCGGGGATCATGGGGAGCCATATAGGACACATACAGGAAGAAAGGCCGGTCCTCCTTGTATCGATTCACCCAGTTCACAGCAGCATCCGAGAACAAGTCAGTTGAATGAATACCAGCCTGAACTTGGTCTCCATGGCGATATTCCACTTCGTTCGACAACATGCGATCTCTAATCATCGGAAGCGTCGCCGAGTAGTTTCCGTCCGCGTGATAGTGGTAGGCAGGTACATTCCAATGATCCTCCATACCTCCGAAAAAAATGTCGTCACCGTCACTGAAGCTTCGGTTAAAGGAGGCGTAGCCGTTATGCCATTTGCCGATGCCGCAGGTAGCATATCCAGCTTTTCTGAACGTCTCTCCAAGCAAAAAATGCTCTTCAGGTATGCTTCTTCCATCGTCATGGATATGAAAGAGCGTTCTACCTGTATGCAGCATCGCACGGCTTGGCATACATACCGCGCCTACTGTTCCGCCTGGAATATGGGCTTGCCGGAAGGCGGTACCGCGTTCGATCAGCTGATCCAGATTTGGAGTTCGTATGTCGTGATTGCCTAAGGCCCGCAGCGTATCGAATCGTTGGTCGTCTGCGAACAGGAATACAATATTGGGCTTGTCGACTGCGCCTTCTTGCTGGTCTTCATGTCTATTCATGTTCGCGAATGACCCCCTTCTTCAGAATCAGGTTGCCGTATTGTGTTCGTTCTCCAGTTGCGACTATGGCATAAGCCGATCGGCTCCGTTCATAGAAGCTGAATCTCTCTAGCGATTCCAAAGAGGCGGATAAGTTCGTCTTTTTTTTCAGAATTGCTTCATAGGACTCCCAAATCGACGGCAAGATCGGATCACCCGATACGACAGCCATAACACTTGCAGGTTTCTCCACGTAATCGTCCAGCGGAAGCACCTTGACGATCGCTTCTAGCAGTTCAACAATGCCATGGCCATCGCATCGCACAATTCGCTGCGCATGGCTTGCCGCCGGGAAGTTAGCATCCGCCAGCACAAGCTCATCGCCATGGCCCATCTCAAACATTACTTTCAATAAATCCGGCGGCAATATATTGGGAATTCCGAGTAACAAAAAATCCACCCCCTGATTCTAATCTTTGTTGCAATAACACCATTACTTATAACAAGCGCGACTCTACCAAACCACGCCGCCTGCTTGCTCCCTAATACTGTACTCAGCATAGCTCTTGAATGGTAAAGTGAGAAGAAACGATCTCGACTTCCGATACCCAAATATCTACTTTCTCACTATAATGAGGCTCAGAGGTTCATCATCACAAACAACTACTTAGAAAGAAGCCGCTCAATTAGAACTGCGCTCTCCTCCCGAGTCATGTAAGTGCGGGTATCCGACATCAACGAGTCACCTGCAATCGTTTACTACCCACTCTAAAACGTCATTTCCCCATGGAGCAGCGACCATTATTTCTTGGAAAACAAAAGCAGCCTTGCCTTAGGATGGGCGGATATTTCACCACATCAACCTGAAGGAAAAGCTGCTTACTTTGGGAATTTTATAACCCTTGATAGAACTCATTCCACTTTTTATTTTTGACCGTTACCTTATAATAGTCCTGGATCTGTGAGGCGTATGTGGGTATGCTGCTTAAACGGTATCCATCTTGTACAGCTACGAACCTCTACTTACAAAATAAGTGTTAAGCACACTCTGTTGTGACTATATAAATGTATACTGATGATGAAATCATTACATCAATAACGCTATCTTGCCCATCCTGTTCTCGATCGTCAACGCAGCATCTAATGCACATCTGTCCGTGCAAATCGATGATTACAGGGCGTTTATAACGCAACGGAGCATCTTAATCGATGGGTCATACTAATTATCGCTTATTTCAGTGGGGACTTGCAGGATATCTCTTCCGGCCGCAGGCTATTGGAAGAGCTCCTGCGTCAGGAAGAACTGCCAACTGTGATCTTCGCAGCTACTGATGATATGGCGGTTGGTAAGCTTAATTGTGCTCTTGACCATGGACTGCGCGTTCCCGACGACATCTCCATTATCGGCTTCGACGGGAGTGCGGTTGCAGAGATTGTGCGGCCTGCCATTACATCCATGCAGCAGCCTGTTGACGAGCTTGGCAGGAAATCGGTGGAATATATCCACCAGCTGATCGCAAATCCTGAATTCGTCTTTCAAGAAGACATCATCCTGCAGCATTGGCTAGTGGAACGCGAGAGCTTCAAGCCAAGAGCTTAAGAGGACTTCTCCACCCACATACAGGTATCAAACGCAATACTCTCTCCCGCTCCTATGCCTCGTACACCTGTCATCTCCGGGGGGTAGGGCAGCTTGAAGGCGTCTGTCAGACAGGAATAGGGCTCCAGGCAAATGGACTCCGACCAATTGGGACGGAAGATCAGCAGGAACGGGAACACTTCTCCGAATTGATAAGCGATCGTATAGCCTGCTTCCTTCAGCTGAAGGCGGCAGATTCGATCTTCATCTTCCTGTAGCTCAAGCATAGCCGCGCCAAGCGGGGCGATTGCATTCAGCGGAAGCCCTGTACGAAGCTCGGCTGCTCGTTGTGTATCAGCTGGGGCTCCCGTGATGAAGGCGAAGTTGGAGATCGGCCATTCCCTGGCTGCCGGAGCTTGCAGCAACACTTGTCCACTACCCAGCAGCGGAGTATGGAAATAGGGATGAAGTCCAAGAGCGAAGGGCGCCTCATCCTCGCCCTCATTAACGAGAATCCCATCCTGCCGGAGACGGCCATCCAGCAGCGATATCGTCATGCTGAATACGAGAGGATGCGGGAAGTATGCCATCATATCCTTATGATCCGCATACCGGAAGCGGAGGACAACATACGCTCCCTGCGTATCCGTCCCTCCCCATTCCACTACCTCCCAGCTTCTGCGCGCCAGCTCCCCATGCAGATGGCGATCCGGCTGCTCATTAATCGGTAATTGATAAGGACGGCCGTTGTAAGTGAAGCTTCCGTCTTGCACGCGATTGGGGGGGAATAGAATTGGCGTGCCGTACATCGTTTCCCCTGCTCTTAATTGCGGAATAGAACCAGGTCCAGACAATATCTCTCGTCCGTTCGAATGGAATCGGATCAGATTCCCGCCTAGCTCCGGTACGAGCTGCGCATACTCCTCTCTCTCCGAATCTCGAAGCTCAACAATAGAATAACCATCCTGGGACAACATTTTAACCTCATAGCGTTTCATCGTACCGCTTCCTCTCTTCTACTCGTTCTCTCCGCATCGGGAGAATGCGCAAGAGGCCTCAATAGAGAGGCCCCTCACGTCTATTCCATATCCATTCTAGATCAGATCAGACTTCTCTAGCAATCTTCGAACAACCTCCGCGACTTCCGCTCTTGTAATAGCTGCTTTCGGAGCAAGCACTTGCTCGCTTCTGCCCAGTACGAGACCTGCCTTGATGCTGGCTGCAATACCGCTCTTCGCGTAGGCTGCCGCCTCGGAGCCATCCTTGAAGCTGGACAACAGCTCATCCGCTTCTGCCATCTCTGCCGCAGAATCAAGTCCAGTGAGCGCCATAGCTCGTTCCATGATACTCATAACCTGTTCACGTGTGATCAGATCATTCGCACCGAATTGACCATTGGCATAGCCGTTAATCAAGTCGTACTTCGTCGCCGTATTCAGGTAACCTTCATACCAGACGCCTTTTGCAACATCGCTGTATGCCGGCTCGCCAGACTCTGCCCTCAATCCAAGAGCTCTGACCAGAATAGCGGTAAACTCGGCACGGGTAATCGATCGATCAGGTTCGAAGCGATTGCCGTCAACGCCCGAGATTACCAATCTGGAGCCCAAGTCATTCACAGCTTCCTCTACCCAGTGACCGGACACATCCTGGAAAGCTGCAGGGTTCCAAATGATTGCGTAAGTGCTGTTGGTCATACTATTCATAACAGCATGGTAGCTGCCATTCACTCTGACGAGTCGAGTCGGAATCTGTCTCACTGTGCCATCCGCTTCCATCACTACCCCTGTAGTAATCTGAGTCGGATCCACACCATCCGGAATAATGACAGCTCTCTCGACGAACGTGTTGAATGTTCGGAATTCTACCGTAGCCCCCTGGTAAGTGTAAGTGATGTGGAAGTCAACAGGAGGGGCAACAACCGTGAATCCGCCTTGCTTTGCCGAGTTCTCCAATACCTGCTGGGTTCCCGCATCTACTTGACTGATTGTCAGATCAAGGGTTATATCCTCAAGCTTTACATCCGATCCAAGTCCTTTGGCTATTTCATTTATATTGATCTGCTTTATAGGAAGCTTATAGGAAAAGGTGCCGGTTCTTAGCTCGAAGAACGCATTCTTCTGCTGAAGATCCTTCACGATCTGACCATTAAGCTTGCCATTCACAACATCAGATCCGCTAGAAACAGGAATCGTAATGATACCGTTATTAGCCATATTGCTCAGACTGTTCTTCAATAACTGTTGATCGACAGTAATCGTTGTAACCGTACGTCCTGCCTCCGTTGTTGTAACGGAGCTAGCAATCTTATCCTGCTTCTTGCCATCCACCAGAATATCGACATGAACTTCCGGAGGACTGCTTGGCTCTGGATGAGACGGATTTTCATTGCCACCAGGTGGATTGGAAGTCGAAGCTTGTTGAAGCACAGTGACTTCAATAGCCTTGGTTGAGCTTGCTGCTCCAATCATGACGGTAGCAGTCAGCGTGACAACCTGATTCCCGCTTCCATGCTGCGGTCTCGTAACCGTCCCGTCAGTCGCCACCGTCGACGGATGGCTGGATGCCCATGTAAGGCTTGCTCCATGAAGCCCTGCAGATGGCAATGAGATATGGTTCGTTACCGCTTGCGCCATGTCCCCCGCTGCAAAGGTTAAGGAGGCTGCCGTCAGCGCATTCGCCGCTTCGGCTGCCAGCTGCTCCTCAGTAGGCTGGATCGGCTCGTTGCCAATGATCAGACTGTCGAAGGCGAGTGCGGCATGACCCACGGTGATAGCGGTAGGCTCAAATACATACAATCGAATGGATTTCAGCTTGGTGGTGTCAATTGCCGCTGCCTTTGCGAAATAGCCGTCTGCCAGCCAGCTTGCCGCAGAGATGCCGAAATCCGATATCGTAAGCGTTCGAGCTTGATTAGGAGCAATTGCAAAGTAATAAATACCTCTATGATTCTCAACGTCGGTAACCTCGACGCGAAGCTGGGCTCCTGTGTTCACGAGATTCGTGACATCCAGCTGAAGCGGCTTGCTGCCCAGGCTCCAGCCCCCCTCCGGCGCTGTAAAATCAATATTGCCGGAATACTTGCCGCTCGTATCCCAGTCGTATGCGGTGAAGGAATCGAACTCCGCATGCAGCGCTTTGCTGCCATGTGTCGCGCCCTGTTCTGATCTGGTAACGGTAATGTCTTGGCCATTAGTCGTATAGACAACCTCTTCCTGATCCTCGAAGGATAGGAACACACCGTTCGGATTGCCAGGTCCTGGCCCTGGATCCGATGCACTGCCAATTATGATATGATCAATGGCAAGCGCTGCGTTCGTAACAGGAGCGGCCGTTGGAGAAAACACAAACAGTCGAATCGACTTCAGATTCTCGGTATCGATAGCTGCGTTTCTCGGGAAATTGCCGTCCGCAAGCCAAGTGCCTCCCGCAATGCCGAAATCAGCAATGCTGATGCTTCGCGAAGCATCTGCTCCCAGCGTGAAATAATAAGTGCCTTTAACGTCCGATGTGTCTGTCACCTCTACCCGCAGCTGTGTCGCGTAGCTTCTCAGATTCGTAACGTCGAACGTAATGGGTGTAGTACCCAGGCTCCAGCCTTCCTCCGGGGCAGTAAAATCAAGGCTGCCCGAGTACGTACCTGTTGTATCCCACGCAAAGGCAGTAAAGGACGTAAATTCCGCTTGAAGTGCCTTACTGCCGTCCGTTGCGCCTTGCGAGCCTGTTGTTGTCGTCACCGTGTCCACATTGTGTGTATACGCTGACTCTTCTCCGTCCTCGAAGGAGAATTTGGCTCCCCGATTGCCGGTTGGAGATGATTTTGTTTTGGTATATTGATCAAAAATACCAGCCGCTTTGGTTAGATCCTCCAGCGCCTTCGTTATTTCATCGTTTGTTGCTAGAGCATCCTGCGCAACAACCTCCGCTTTTGCCACCTCAATGTTGAGCGTATCGCGGATATGTTTTTTCACCCACTTCTGGCCTGGCTCAACCTCATTGCCTGTAGACGATATGATAGTAGACGCAAGCTTCGACTTGGCGTCCGCAACAGGCGCAGCAAGTGCGCTGGTCGCAATGCCTGTTGGAGCCGGCTGCTCGTGGTACTCGATAATCTGTACGCTTGTAATATAGCCGTCATCGTCTGGAAGCGTAATTTCAATCGTATTGCTCGTCAGCAGCTTGCTGGTGTCCAACTCAAATTCCGCAAAGGTCAGCAGATTTCCAGGCTTATCCGTATAGGCCAGATCCTTGCTGAAGCTTTGCATGTTGGCCGTATCACCCGAATTTACAACCACTTGCATATCCTCTGCAAACCCACTGCCCGTCTTGCCGAAGCCAATACGAAGAGTCGCTTTGGCGAGATCAGCAGGCCGCGCTTGAACCGTAAATGAGGCGGGTGCATTTACGCTCGTCGGCACAAGTTCCTGAGGAGCGTATGCAAATTCTCTCTCCCATGTTTTGGTGAATGGAGGATTGGAATCAAGTGTAATCTCGAATACGCTCATCTCCTGCACACGCATATACACATTGTTCAGATCTGCTACATTCTTTTGTTCATAGGTCAGGTCGCCCTTCTCCAGGAAGAAATGCTTCCGAGTTACGCCTGCAATATTAGCGCCTCCCGTGAACACATTCAGATCAAGGTTCACCCGCTGCGAGTTCAGATTGTGCACGGCTACATACACCTTGTCATTGTAGCGGACCGCATTCGTGAAGACGCGCTCTTGATCCGCTTCAGAAGGCAGGAATGCACCGCGATAATCCTTCCACATGTCCAGATACGCTTCCATTGGCGTCATTTCTTCCAATAATCCATTCTGTGTTTCATTATATTTGTAGAACGTACCCGTGGAGTTGGGGCGCCAGTTAATGATGGGATACAGATAAGGAACCAGCATGCCGATTGTATCGGAATAATTAATGAAACGCAGCATGTAGCCGTTGAAGGCCACTAGCTTCTGGAAGTAATCCGCATCGCTTCCAGCCGTATTGTAGGTGCCTTCTTCTGTAATATAGATCGGCTTCACGTTATCCGTATTCGCCATGTGAGCGTTAAGCAGGTCAAGCACCGCTTCCATTCGCCCGCTCAAGAAGCCATCCGAGTTGTTCTCTCTGTCATGAATGAACAGGTTGGCATTTTCATAGAAGTGATGCGAATACCAATCCAAGGAATCTTTCGTGTCATCCATAAATTTCAGCTGGGCGCGCGCTTCGTCGAAATCATTTTTCTCCAAATACATGAATGCGCTTGATGGTCCGCCCACTAATACGTCCGGATTCTCCGCCTTCACTTCCGCGGCTACCTTGTTGTGGAACTCGGACAAATAGCTCCACGCTTGCTCTGGCTCCGACTGGAAGAACCACCACTCCTGCGGGATGGTCGATTCGTTCTTAACCTCCACGTACTTGGGACCCAGTCCGTCAAATCTAGTATCGATGCTTTTGATCAGCTTGGCCGAGGCGTCCGCCGCTGCATCGAAGTTGGCGCGGGACGGTGTGCCGAAATGCTCCGATTGTCCGGAATTAGGGGATTCCCACATCCACCTCGGCCAGCCGTCTAGCGTCAGGACATAATCCTTGCCGATGGATGGATACAGACTTTCGAATTTGTCGATGGCAGGCTGACTCTTCGCATAAACCTCATTCGTCGCTGTAAAGTCAGCATATCCAGGGCGCGCAGGATCTTCCTTAAGACCCGCCCAGCTCGTCAGTAGATTATAATGAAACGCACCTCGGCCGGGAGTAAAGCCGTAATCATGAGTCGTTCTGTGGTACGCCTCGTCCAACACCGTAAATTCGCCGCCGGCTTGCTCTAAGCCGATCGGACCACTGTTCACATGGTAACGCTTGAACACTTCCTCGGGCAGCTTATCGACACCGTCCATACTTAAGTTTGTAAGCGCATCCACATTGACGGACACATTCAGAATGTCCTTGTCTCCACCAAGAACGGTCCATGCGGAGGTGTCGAACTCCAGCGGCACGCCTTCCTCTTCCCAGTGGTAGACGCTGCGAAGCGTTCCGTTGCCGACGATTTTCATTTTGTAGCCTTCATAAATAATGTCGCCGTTCGTACCCTTAATCAGCCAAGGATGGGTAATACCCTCCGTCGGGTTGTCTTCCTGGAAGCCCATCTTCGTATAGTTGGTATATAATCCGGTGATGCCGTCCTTCCAGCCGCCATTCTGGAATACTGTCCAATGTGTCTCGACCCCATTCGGGTCAATGACATATAGCTCCATCGTTTGCGCGACGGATCCCTCGAAGCGCACATCACCGAACAGACGCCACACTCGCGCATCCATGGCAGGAATATCAAACGTTACCTCGCCATTAATCTGCAAATATTGCCCATCCGGGAATTGCAGGAAGTTAATGCGCTGAATCCGGCTTTCTCCGTTAATACTGTTGAAATAAGCTACCGCATTATCGCCGAATTGTCCCTTGTAATGCTCGGCAACGGCAGGAATGGTATCGAAATCTGCCTTGTCGGTTCTAATATTCTCAGGAAGCTCGTCGTTGACCTCTGCGGCATAACTGACAGCCTCGGCACTGGCAAGACAAGATACGGTCAGCAAAGCCGCACATAATAACACGGCCAACATGGGTTTGATCTTCGAATACGCTCTCAACGGTTATACACCATCCTATCTATAATTGTAATTATGTTCCGCATAAAGAACTCCCCCTGGTTACATCGCCAGGGGGACCTATTCTGTGGAAGCGATTGTTACTGGGCGCTCTTGAAGCGGTCGTACGCCGTCTGATAAATGCTGACAAGCTCGTCAACCTTCATCTTATTCAGATCGGCCAGGTATTTGTCCCATTCGCCTTCTACCCCGCCTTGAAGCAGCCACTTGGCGCTTGTTTGGTTAACGTAGCTGTTAATGTCGGTATCCAGCGTTTTGATCTTCTGGGATTCCTCAGTTGTAAACATCACGCCAGGGAACGTCTCCGAAGTCATGTAAGGCAAATAATTTTCTTTGATGCCGTCAATTTTAACTTTGTCTTTGTCCGCCATCGCCAGTCGAGTACCGTACGTATTCTCCAGAATGGCATATGGTGCTTCTACCGGTGCTGTCTTGAATACATATTGGTCTGTCGTTAATCCAGCTGGCGCTTCCTTCAATGTCAAGGTGCCGCCCTTGTCTTCCAATGTCGTTCCGATCGGGCCCCATCCAGCTTCGATGGAAGTGTCCGTTGCGTACGACAAGTCGATCCATTGCATGGTCAGCTCTGGATGCTTGTTAACAGCTGTCATTGAGAAGGCAAAAGGATTGACACCTTGATTGTTGCCCAGTGATTTTCTCCACACTTGATCGCCGTTTGGTCCTATCAGAGCCGGAACAACCACATATTTCGGATCGTTGTCAACGCCGACAATCGAGAAGGCATTCCAGGCGAAGAAGCCTCCGAGACGCTGCTCTGTGCCGCTGCCTTTGCCAAGCAGCTGATTGCGGTCTTGCGCGAGACTTTCTTTGTCGAACAATCCTTTTTCGAAGAAGGTATGGAAATGCGCTATTGCTTCCTTATACTCTGGTTCCTTCGCTGAGAATACAACCTTGCCATCCTCTACGAAGATATGGTTAGCGGAATCTGCTCTGCCGAAGGTGCCGAATAATGAACCAATGCCAGATACGTTGTAGTTTGCGAAATCCCACATAAAGCTAAATGGAATTTCATCTTTTTTACCGTTGCCGTTCGGATCCTTCGTCTTGAACGCTTCCAGAACGACCTCCAGCTCTGCCAATGTGGTAGGAACGGCAAGTCCCAGCTTGTCCAGCCATTCCTTGTTCAGATACATCATATCGGGAGACAGCCACAGCATCAGCTCGCGGATACTAGGCAACGAGTAGATATGACCATCCGGTGCTGTCAACATCGCTTTGTACTTCGGATTCTGCTCGATCAAGGCCGTCAGATTCGGCATCGTTTCCTTCGTAATATATTGCTCCAGAGGGACCAGCATACCCTGGCCGCCATAGTTGATGACGTCATTGCCCGTCAGCGCAAGCGTACCGTAGAAGGCATCAGGCAAATCTCCGCTGGCCAGAATCAGATTACGCTGCTCCTCGCATTGCGCAAATTCGATGTCCGTCCATTCGATTTGCACATTTGTTTTCTCTTCATATTGCTTGAAGAAATCCATTTCCTCGAATGGTCCGTTATTGGGATGCTTACAGGTTACCATCTCGAGAGAGAGCTTCTCATCTAACGGGAATACGCCTTTCTCTGCTCCTCCATCCGTCGCTTCAGGAGATTGAGAAGCTTCCGATTGATTCGGCTCCTTCGACGGAGTCACATTGTCATTATTGGTTTCTCCTGCACAGGCGGATAAGACGGATAGGCTCATAATTACTGAAAGAAAGGATACAAGCATCTTTTTTCTCCGATTTTTCAAATCGACGACCTCCTAATATTGTTTACGTATGCGCTTACAACAGGCCCGTACTCCCGATATAGCTGGCCACTCACCTCCCTTCAAATATGATAATCTCCCTGCCGGATCAGCCTTTGATACTGCCGATCATGACGCCTTTGACGAAGTAGTTCTGCAGGAAGGGATACAGAATAAGCAGTGGCAACGCGGCAATAATGATCATGCCGTACTTGATGAGCTCGGCCGCTCGAAGCTGATCGCCCATAGAAGAGAGGTCCGTCATCATGTCGTTATGAATCTGATTCTCGATCAGAATGGAACGAAGCACGAGCTGCAGCGGGAACAAATCCTGCTCGCGCAGATAGATCAACGCGTTGAAATAGGAATTCCAATGAGCAACGCCATAGAACAATACCATAATTGCAATAAGCGCTTGAGATAATGGCAATACCATCTTCCAGAAAAACTTGGCGTCTGAGCAGCCGTCAATCTTCGCCGCTTCCAGAAGCTCATCAGGTATTGTGGATTGGAAGAACGTACGAGCAATGATAAGATTCCATGCACCCACCGCGTTCGGAATGACCATGGCCCATACCGAATCCAGCATGCCGAGCTCCTTAACCGTCAGGTAAGTGGGAATGAGACCTCCGCTAAAGAACATCGTGAAGGTGATGACAAGCATGATCGTATTGCGGCCACTCATATCCTTCCGCGACAGGGCGTACGCTGCGGGAAGAGTAAGGCATAAATTGATAAATGTACCTAAGATAGCGTATACAAAAGAATTTTTGTAGCCGATCCACAGGTTGGCACTGTCGAGAATCTTCTTATAGCCTTCGAAGCTTAGCTTCTCCGGCCATAGCAGTGTCATCTGAACCGCACTGGGATCTGTGATCGATGCGAGCAGTACGAAATACAAGGGATACATAATGATGACAAGGCCCGTAAGGATAAAAAACATATTAAACCTGTCAAACCATATATCCACTTGGCTGCGCTTGAACATAATAAGCACCTCCTGATTATTACCACAGCGATGTGTTGGTCATTTTTTTGGCGATTTGATTTACTGTCAGAAGAATGACGAAGTTGATCACGGAGTTGAACAAGCCAACAGCTGTCGAGAAGCTATACTGAGCTCCGACCAACCCTGTCTTATACACATAGGTTGAGATGATCTCCGATGAAGGAAGATTGAGAGGCGTCTGCAGAAGATATACCTTCTCGAAGCCAAGACTCATAATATTGCCCGTGCTCAGAATTAACAAGATGACTGCGGTCGGCATAATGCCTGGAATATCGATATGCAGGATTCGTTGAAACTTATTGGCGCCGTCCACAACCGCCGACTCATGAAGCTCAGGACTGATTGTCGTAAGCGCTGCCAAATAAATAATTGTGCCCCAGCCCGTGTTCTGCCAGATCTCCGACAGTACATACACAGGTCTGAACCAATCCGGGTCGCCCATAAAAAATACCGGCTCCCCGCCAAACACTCCAATAAGCTTGTTGACCATGCCCGTATCTGGCGATAGGAATAAGAACAGCATGCCCGCAATAACAACCGTCGAGATGAAGTGAGGCGCATAGATAACGGTCTGCACAAATTTCTTTAATTTCTTATGCATCAGCTGGTTTAGCATTAGCGCTAATAGGATCGGCGCTGGAAAACCCAATACGAGCTGCATCACACTAAGCTTAATGGTGTTCAGTATGATCTTCCTGAACTCGAAGGAACGGAAGAACCGTTCGAAATGCTCAAGTCCAACCCAGGGACTATCTGATATGCCTTTAAAGGCGAGAAAGTTTTTAAACGCAATCTGAATACCATATAGCGGAACGTAATGAAACAGAATGTAATACAATACGGCAGGAAGGACAAACAAGTAAAGCTGGTAGCTCTTCATCAGCCTGGCTGTCTTCTGTTTTAACGGTGTCCCCCGTCTGAATGCCGGAACGGACAGCTGCTGAACTTCATTCACTTTTTCCACAACATGCACTCCTTCTGTATTATGCCTTTAATGCGCAAGCTCACCTCTTCCTTCTTCGCAAACGGTTACAATAAGGGGATAAAAATTTTCGAGTTTTCAAAACAATCAATCATTATATTTATTAATATAATATTAATTGAAGCTCGTTTCGTTTTTATTATAAATCTCCCAATAGTTCCCGTCAATACCCTCTATAAAATGGAACAAAAAAGCTGTTCAGAAAAGTTAAATCGCTCTTCTGAACAGCCCTCCACGGATCAAGTTTGCCAATTCATCAAGTGGTGCTTATTTCAACGGCAGATTATTAAATACCCTTGCAAGCAAGGCAATATTTCGATCATCCAAAAATTCATACGAATCTAAGGATTTTTTAACATATTCCGAAACTGCGGGGAATCCATGATCATAGGTTTCTGGAGCAGCATAACAATAAAGTCCAATATTTTCTTTTTGCGCATAAGCTGCAACATCTTCACCTTGCAGCTTATTTCGTTTAAAGAACGTATCGCTAAAGGTTGTAAGCAATCGTGTATGTTCCCCTATCTGAGAGCGGATTTTATCAATAGTCTCTTTGTCACCCGCTTCATTCTGAAGCCAGTCCACCTCTCTAAGCAGCGGTTGATTTTCCATTTCTGGATGGTCCAATATCGAACATGATAGCCAAATAATACACTCAGGTTTAACTGTTTTCGTCGTTTCTCGAACAGCTTGCCAGCACCTGTCTATGGCACGACGATTAAATTCCAGCTGAACAGGATGGCTAATGTTTTCTTTTCCAGGGAATGCCTCACCCATTAGCTCCTCATACATTTCTTGTTCGCAGAGCAACCACAACTGCTCCTTTCCTCCATCTCCACCTTCCCCCAATCCTGTTGTTGGATTCCAAAACCAATCGATCATAAATCCATCCATTTGCGTAATTTCTATGGCTTCTTTAATTGACGCACAAAGGAAATCAATATATTTTTTTGTATATGGAATGTGGGGCGCAGACGGCGCTCCATAGCTTAATTCGGGATACTCTTCTGCCCAACGAGTGTTGGAACTAAAACAGAAATAGCCGAAAACTTTCATCTTTTCTTGCCTGCCTAAACGGACCATATCTGTGAGGAAGTCCGTTTTCAAACCGGGTTGTTCCGGAACGGCGCCTCCTTTGTACCATGCATATCCATTACAAGATACCGCAAAGGACTGAATCACATTGACTCCAAGCTCCTTATGCCATTTAACTAGTTCTGTGGGGTCAAGGGATGCCCAAGCTCCTGGAGGTGCAAATTGATTCCCTTCTTGACTGTTAAAGTGAGATCTGCATTTCCAATTGACATCCAAACTGAAGGCTTTAATGGATTCCATAGATATCCCATCCCATTCATAAATTTATCAACATGCTGATGAGTAATGATGACAGACCACTAATTATTTAGTCAAAATTCCGCCGTAAATTTCCCTTTCCATCTCCCCTATCCCCCTTAATACTTGCAATGATATTAGTTGTATTATATGATTCTCGTAATGTATTGTCTTTCTATCCTGATCCGATAGTTTATAATATACTCCGCAAAATTAGGTGTGTTAGAGGTGAGACACTTGTCGAAGAAGCTGCTACAGATCCAACCGCATATACGATACGCGGACTATTACAACTACCATGGAGCGCCTACGGATGCCAGAAGGCAATGCAACCTCTATAGCTTTCATCTATTCTTGCAAGAGCATGGCTCCATTCAGGTAGAGGATCGTTTGTATCCGGTTAAGCCGGGCATGCTCGTGTTCATCCGGCCAGGTCAAATGCACAGCTTTCATTTCGGCTCGGAGCAACAATCCTCGTCATACAACATTTATTGCGATCTGTGGCCGGAAGCGCCCGATGCAATGGATCTTCCCGCTATGCCCCTGTTTACCTTCTCGCCGGCAATGATGGAGGAACGCATGTTCACGACAATAGAGTCATGTTCTCAATTGGATGAGCTTCCAACGGTTCACTCCTTGAATCGATATCCGCATCTGTCGGAACTGTTCATCGACATCTACCGCACCTGTGACCAACCGATAGAACCGGCGTACAAACGTATTCTCCTCGACAGCATGATGCTCGTATGGTTGCTTCAATGGAATTATGCACTGCAAAGCTTGCCGACCGACGACCCGCGCATTCGGAGGGTGATCGCCGAGATGGAGCGTTATCCAGAGCGCCGCTATGACAATGGACTATTATCCGAGATCAGCGGATTGGAGAAGTCGCATTTGCACAAATTGTTTCGCCAGCATACTGGAATTACTCCACAGGGGTACTCTCTTCGCGTCAGAATGAGGAAAGCCGTCTCTATGCTGCTGGAAAGCAATCTATCCGTTACCTCCATCGCAGAGCAGCTCGGCTACGAGTCCATTCACTATTTCACGTTGAAGTTTACGAAAAATTACGGCATGTCACCAACCGCATTCCGTCGTCTTCATCGGGGGTAAAGAAAGTCGGAAAATAAAAAAAGACTGTCCAGAAGAGTTGGACATCCACTCCTCCAGACAGCCTCACGCCTGCCGTTATGCTCCCGTTATTCGCAGCGTATCGAATCGGTCCGTACGAACCAGCTCTCGCAGTAGCTGCTCCGTCATCGAGTATCGTACGTGTGTGTATGCAGGATCATGCCATAGGTTATCATGCTCGCGAGGATCTGCCGTAAGATCGAACAGCAGCCCCTCGTCGGAATTGATAAACACCGTTAATTTGTATTGCTCGGCAACAAGCGTACGCATACGCGTCGTCTCCGGCGCGTACCAATCCTCATCGTATTCCACCAATGCCGGACGGGCAGGCAGCTCCGTGCCATCTTCAATGGCAGCTCGCAGACTGCGGCCGGGCAAGCCTAATGGAGGCGCACTGTAGATGCCGCGAGTATCCATGACAGTCTGATTGATTCCCGCAAAGTCCAGAATTGTTGGCACGAAATCCAGCAGGCTAACTACGCGGTCTCGATAGACGCCCTGCGCCGCACCATTGGGAGCCCTCCACATAAACGGAACATTCAGCAGTTCCTCCCACGGCCACTCCGCTTTGGTCAGCAGCCGATGGGAGCCCAAATATTCCCCGTGATCGGCCATAAAGACGATGACGGTGTTGTCGGAGAGTCCCCGCTCCTTCAGCTTGTCCAGCACCTCTCCAATACAGCTGTCCACATGCGTGATCATTCCGTAGGTTTGCGCCAATATCTGCCGCAGCGTGGCTTCATCGAATTGCGAGTGGCCAAGATGAACTTCCCTCAAACCTTTCAGCCAATCTATGGAATCCGCTTCATTATCCCAGCCCTCCGGCAATGTCAGCGACTGCGGATCATACATTTCACTATAAGGACGGCATGCAGCGAAGGGATGATGCGGATCCGGGAAGGAGCACCAGAGATAGAAGGACTCCTCCGGCTGGAGGCTCTCCAGGAATGAAGCAGAGCGGCGCGCAATCCACCGGTTGTAGTGCAGCGGCTCGGGCAGATCAATCTTCCAATTCTGATCGTAGAGACTGTTTTTCTCGTAGGCACCCGCCCGCAGCAGCCTCTGCCTGCCTCCAGGCAGCTCCTGATCCAGCCAGGCCGAATAATCGCCGTAGCAGTCCACATGGCCGCCAACATGCTCCGTCGTCTGATAGCCGTAATAACCGCTTGGCAATGCAGTGATTTCACCGGATTCCCAGCTCTCTTTGCTTTCCCACGAGAAAGCCGCGTCCTCGCCATTGCTAACGGAGCCTGCCGGCTGATGGTGCAGCTTGCCAATGGCATGAGTCCGATATCCAGCCTGGGCGAGCACCCCCGGAAGTGTAGGCAAATGCTCAGGGACAGCGTTGCCATTGGTCAAGCAGCCGTGCTGCCTGGGAGTGAGACCTGTCAGCAGGGTTGCACGCGACGGCATACATACAGGGTTGTTGCAATAGGCTCTCGAGAACGACACCCCTTCAAGTCCCAGCTTATCCAAATTAGGTGTCTGAATATCTGGATGACCATGCAGAGACATCGTGCGTGCTTGCATCTGATCCACAACAAATATGACAAAATTCGGCTTCATCCATTAATCCCCCATCCGTTTTAACTCAGCACTAACAATATTTTCGCTACAGAGCCCGGACTGCTCAGCAGCTTGTCGAAGCAGGCCTTGCCATTCTCCAGCGGCTCATGCACGGTCCAAGCCTCTAGTCCCGTGCCGTTCTCGCCGATCCACTCCATTACCATTCCGCGTACGATCCGTCTTCGTTGCGCCAGATAGGCGAATGCCAATTATGCCCCTTCTTGGCAGCTTCCCTGACCGCAGCTTCATTGATTTCGATACCGAGACCAGGCTTGTCGGACATGCGGACATATCCCGCTTCGTACTGGAATACGTCCGGATCCATTAAGTAACCGACAACATCGCTGCCCTGATTATAATGAATGCCCAGTCCTTGTTCCTGGATGACAAAATTCGGCGTGCAATTGTCAACCTGGAAGCAGGAAGCCAGCGCAATCGGTCCAAGCGGACAATGCGGCGCCAGACTGACATCGTATGCTTCCGCCATAGCTGCGATTTTTTTCGTTTCCAGAATACCGCCGGCATGGGAGAGATCGGGTTGTATAATATCCACATACCCATCCTGCAGCAGCTGCTTGAAGCCCCAGCGCGTGTACATACGCTCGCCAGTTGCGATAGGCGTATTGGTCATTCTCGCAATCTCACGAAGTGCTTCATTGTGCTCTGGAAGCACAGGCTCCTCGATAAACATAGGCCTGCACGGCTCCAGCTCTTTCACTAGAATCTTGGCCATCGTCTTGTGCACCCGGCCGTGGAAGTCAACCGCGATCCCCACATCCGGACCGACCGCATCCCGCACCGCCTGCATCCGCTCTACGGCCTGGTCAATTTTTTTGTAATCATCTATATAATGAAGCTCCTCCGTTGCATTCATCTTCAGTGCCTTGAAGCCAAGGGCCACCTGCGTCAGAGCATGGGCGGATACATCGCTTGGACGCTCGCCCCCGATCCAGGCATACACCTTGATTTTATCGCGTACCGAGCCGCCAAGCAGATCATAAATTGGAGCACCGTAATATTTGCCTTTAATATCCCACAATGCCTGTTCAAGACCGGAAATCGCGCTCATGAGAATAGGACCTCCCCGATAGAAGCCTCCGCGGTACATCACCTGAAAGTGGTCCTCGATCTTGAGCGGGTCCTTGCCGATGAGGTACTCCTTCAATTCCTCGACTGCAGCTCTGGTTGTTGAAGCTCTACCCTCAAGAATCGGCTCTCCCCAGCCTTCAAAGCCCATATCCGTGCTCATCTTCACGAACAGCCATCTAGGTTCAATCTGGAATAATTCCACAGCTGTAATCTTCATCGTACAAACCTCCCTCAAAATTCCTAATTAATATAACAATTACTACAAATCCCTTCATGAATGCGCAACAGCTGATACGTTGATGATACTAGTATTCGAAACGACATTCATTCGAGAGCATGTGGCCCGTATTGCAAGATGACCTGGCGTGCAGCCCTGCACAATGAGGAGCCCTCTGCCTAACTCCGTTATGAGACGAGTGCTCTGATAAGGCTGTACATTATCAGAGCTGCCATTGTCCACCCCGAGAATTCTGCATTCGCCCTCCACCTCGAATTCAAGCTCAACATTCTGGTTGGTAATCGCATGCCCATTCACATCCCTTAGCTGAACCGTAATATGAGCGACGCTGTCCGCATCGACTGTTATCGTTTCCTTATCTGCAAGCAGTTGGATAGAATGAACGGGCCCAACCGTATGCAACTTCGATTCGACTGCCTGTCCGCCGCATGTGCCGATGGCTGTCAGTTCTCCAGCGCCGTAAGGTACCGCCCACTTATAAATATGATCCTCGAACTGCTCCAGACGCTTCGTCGCAAGCAGCGAATTATTCAGATACAGGGATACCTCTTCACAGTTGGAATATACCTCGACAACTACAATCTCCCCCTCCTTATAGTTCCAATGTGAATTCACATCATGCCAGAACCATACCCGTTGCTGCCAACCGCCTGGCTCCTTCTCCGCCAGCTCCCCGGATTCATCCAGCCGATACAAGGATTCCTCCAGAACCTGCGTTGCCAGATGAAGATGAGTCTCTTCACTCCACAGGCTTCTGAACATGTGATAAGAAGGCTTCTCGAAGCCGGCGAAGTCAAGCAAGCCGAGGTTCGAGCCTTTCCGAGGCCAAGGCTTCTGAATGGCTTCTCCCATATGATCAATGCCCGTCCAGAGGAAGATGCCGGGTATATGCTCTCTCTCCAGAACCGCCTTCCATTCATGCCATTGCGCCACATTCTCCGTTCCCAGAATCGGTTTGTTCGGATAATGATAGTGACCATAGTCATAGATGACTCTTCGATAGCTGTACCCTGCAATATCGAGCTCGTCGATATACCCCGATTCATAGCTGGCGCTTGGCAGGATGCAATTCGCCGTAACAGGTCTGGTTGGATCCAGCTCTTTGGTCCAGCGAGTCAATTGACGGGCTGTCGTATCGATGTCATAGGCATCTCTTGGCAGCTGTTGAATGATTTCGCGAATTCTATCCTTCCCATTCGGCGGCAGCGTCCAGAAATAATTGCCTGATGCATTCATCCCGAAGTATCCCGTTGCTTCATTATATTTCGGATACGTCCATTCAATCTCATTGCCAATGCTCCATTGGAATATACATGGATGGTTGCGATCCCGAAGCACGGTATCCTGCAGATCCTGCTTGGCGTATTCGCGGAAAAATTCGGCATGTCCGCGCGTAATATAATCGACCTTCTGTTCGCCGCCGTTGCTTCGCTTATCCTTCGGATTATCCCATTCATCGAAGAATTCCTCCTGTACTAGGAAGCCCATCTCGTCGCACAAATTCAAGAAATCCTCCGACGCAGGGTTGTGAGCCGTTCGAATCGCATTGCAGCCGCATGCCTTCAGCTTCTCCAACCTGCGCCTCCATACATCCAGAGGAACTGCGGCGCCGACGAGACCGCCATCATGATGGAGATTGACGCCCTTTATCAAGGTGTTCTTTCCATTAAAGAAGAAGCCCTTGTCCGGATCAAATCTGAACTCTCGTATGCCGATTGTGTCTTCCACGGTCTGAATGACCTGTCCTCCTGTCACAACCTCAACCTTCGTCCGGTACAGCTTGGCTGCATGAATCTCCCATCTTTGCGGATTGGGAATCGTCCATTCCAATTGGATTTCCTCCGATTTGTCTGCATCGAGATAGCACCCTTTGATCTCCTGGGCTACTAGCTGATCATCCGGACCGAAGATGCTTCCGATGATTTCAACATGCTGAGGATCAGCTTCCTCATTCCGCAACGTGATCCTGCCTTGCACGACCGCAGAAGAATGACTAACCATAGGAGTCGTATAATAGGTGCCCCAAACAGGAATATGAAGCTTCGGAACAATATGCATGGCTGCCTTCCGATAAATACCGGAGCCCGTATACCACCTGCTGTCCGCGTATCTGGTATGATCTACCTTCACTGCAATAACATTGTCTTGGTCGATATCATTCAAGTAATCCGTTATATCAACCAGACATGGCGAATAGCCGTACGGGTGGAAACGTACGAGTACTCCGTTGCAATATATGCTTGCACGATTATAGATGCCGTCAAAGTGGATGATCACCTTGCTCCCGACCATCTCGGACGTTGTCGTGAAGCATTTTCTATACCAACCGATACCCCCAGGCAAATAACCGGTACAGGCTTCTCCGTTCTCTTGATCGAACGGAAATTCGACACTCCAGTCATGGGGCAGATGTAATGTTCTCCACGAAGAGTCGTCCGTAGCAAGCAGATGCGGAGCCTCAGGCTCACCCAGCATAAACTTCCAATCTTTAATAAACGGAATACCTCTCATCTCTTTACCTCTCCCTTACGTCCATTCTCTCTTATTTCTCAGCTATAAAAGCCGTACTCGACACATATAGAAATCGTTCGCCGCGAGCCAATCTTAATAAGGAATCAGCCTGCGGTCGGTTGACCGCAGGCCTGTATTCTTACTTATAATTCAAGTAGACAACACGTTTCTGCATGTAGCCTTCCAGTCCGTATTCGCCATCCTCGCCGCCTAGACCGCTCAGCTTATGTCCGCTATGGTAGCCTTGCATGCAGCCCGACATGCCTTGGTTGACGAATACCGTGCCGACCTGGAGCACATCCGTACCGTGCATCATCTTCTTCATATCGCTTGTGAACAGGTAGGCGGACAAGCCCAGCTCACTGGAATTGACGATGTTAATGGCTTCCTCGAAGCTTCCGATCGTCACAATCGGCAGCACCGGACCGAAAATTTCCTTCTGCGCTGCGGCCATATCCGGCTTCACATCGACAAGAACAGTCGGCTCGTACCAGAAGCCCTTATCGAAGATACCGCCTGTTGGGCGTTTGCCCCCTGCCGCTATTTTGGCGCCTTGGGCAACCGTTTCTTGAACGATATCGTCTATTTTTTTCAAGTCATTGCCATTCGCCTTAGGTCCCATGGTTACACTGCTGTCGAATGGATCGCCTACCTTAATCGACTTCATATGCTCAAGCAGCTTCGCCGTGAAGGCTTCCGCCACCTTCTCGTGAACCAGCACCAGCTCATTGCACACACATACCTGGCCGCAGTTCGCGAATCTTGCGGTGACTGCCGCTGCCGCCGCTTGGTCAATATCCGCATCCTCCAATACGATGAACGGGGCCTTGCCGCCCAGCTCCAGAGACAAGGCTGTAATATTAGCAGATGCAGCCTTGTAGATTTGTTGACCTGCTCGCACGCTGCCGGTAACCGTAACCATCTTCGTGATTGGACTGCTGACTAGAAGCTGACCTGCCTCCACACCTGTGCCTGTTACGAAATTCGCTACGCCAGGAGGGAAGCCAACCTCATGAATCAGATTGAAAAATTCAGCCGAGGCGATTGGCGTCAGCTCATGCGGCTTAATAATCATCGTATTCCCCGTTACCAGCGCGGGGCCAAGCTTCCTGCCGATCAAGGCAAGCGGATAATTCCATGCGCATAAGCCAATGGTGACACCATAAGGAACCTTGCGAATCTGCAGCATTTCCCCTTCCTTATTCGAAGGAAGGATATCGCCTTTAATTTTATTAGCGGATTCTACGGCATACATCATATAAGCCATCGTATCATCCACTTCGCCAAGTGCTTCGCGGTAAGTTTTGCCCTGCTCCATGACGAGCAGCTTGGCGAGAAGCTCCCGCTTCTCCTTCACCTTCTCGACCAGCTTCACCAGGTATGCTGCACGCTTAATGGGAGGCAGCGCTTGCCAGCTCTGCTGCGCCCGCTCGGATGATTCCAACGCCTTCTGCACATCCTCCGCAGAAGCATCGCTTACAAGTCCGATTACCTCTTCGTTCGACGGGTTTTGCACCTCAATCAGTCGATTCGATGAAGCTTCCACCCATTCCCCATCTATATATAACCGATAATACTCCTGTCCATTACGATTGCCCTTTATCATCTATATCCATCTCCTTTGGTAGGTTAATGACGTATATCCGTTTCTAACCTTTAGCATCCCGTAGCTGCCGTTACTTCCCTTTGAAATTCGGGCTTCTCTTCTCCTTGAAGGCTGCCTTGCCCTCTTGCGCATCCTCGGTTGTGAAGCAGAAGGAGAACAAGCTGTTCTCATATTGCAAGCCTGCATCAAGCGGCATATTCATAGCCGCACGAAGCGCAAGCTTCGCATTCTCGACAGCGATCGGACTGTAGTCGGCAATTGTGGCCGCCGTCTCATAGACCAGTCTCTTCAGCTCGCCCGGCTCCACGACCTGCTCTACTAATCCGCAACGCAAGGCCTCATCTGCCGTCAGCATTCTGCCCGTCAACACCATCTCGGCAGCCTTTCCTGCTCCTACAATTCTTGGCAGCAGCTGCGTGCTGCCACTGCCCCCGATCCAGCCCAGCTTAATTTCACCTGCGCCAAACTTCGCGTTGGAAGATGCCATACGAATATCAGCATGCAAGGCAAGCTCCAGTCCGCCGCCAATAGCGTACCCATTGACCATAGCGATGACAGGCTTGCGGATGCTGCGAATCGCCATACAATAATCATCTCGATTACGCAGATCCCATGGGCTTCCGTAGTCATCCAGCACCTCGATATCGCTGCCTGCCGAGAAGCTCTTCTCGCCTTCGCCGGTGAGAACAACAACTCGAACGCTCTTGTCCTTGTTAATCTCCTGACATAGCCCGCTGAGCCGCTCGCCCATCGCTCGCGTGACGGTATTCAGCTTGCTAGGTCTGGCAAGGGTAATTGTCCCTATATAGTTGTCAACTTCATAGCGAATATCGTTATTCTCCATCGGTTTGTCCCCCTTCAGCGTTCTCAGCAGCGCTATCGAGGCCGAAGTCCCTATTAATTCGTGCCGTATGCTCGCCCACAGGCGGGGCTCCCTTCACATGCTTGAGCAGCTGGCCGTTCACCCTAGCCGGATACCGTGTCGTCTTGAACAAGGCACCGCTTGGTCGCACGACCTCCTGGAACATATCCAGCACTTCGATACCTTCATGCTGGAGCGCTTGCTCCCAATTGAACACCTCGGCGCACCAGTAATCGGCCGGCTCCAGAATATCGAGCCACTCCTTGGTCGACCTTGTCTTCAGATGACGATTCAATAGCCCCTTAATCGTATCCCGCTCATTGAACCAGGATGTCTGCTCCGTATAACCGAGCAGCTCGTCGCACTGCAGCAGCTGGCCTAATATAAGAATGGAGCCCATAGCAAGAGCGATATACCCGTCCTTTGTTTCATAGATGCCATACGGTGCGCCAAGGTATGCATGCGCATTCCGGAATCCGCTCCGCTTAGGAAGCTCTCTTGGCTCCTTGTTCATATATGCGCTGAGTACTTCAAACTGGAAGTCCAGCGCCGCCTCCATCAAGCTGATCTCCACTAGTCCGCCTACGCCTGTTTTTTCCCGCTTATACAGCAAGCCAAGCAATGCCTGAACAAACATGGAGCTGGTATGCAGGTCTATCGTTGCCAGCCCTAATGGGACTGGCGGCTGATCGCCATCACCGTTCAGCCACGCGAGTCCCGACATCGACTGCACGAGCAAGTCCTGCCCCGGCTTGTTCTTCCAAGGCCCTTCCCCGCCATAGCCGGTAATACTGCCGTATATGATGCCAGGATTTAGCGCCTTAACCGATTCATAGTCAAGGCCAAGCTTCTTCATCGCTCCTGGACGGAAATTCTCAATGACAACATCCGCCTGCTGGATCAACCGCTTCACTCTTGCGAGATCAGAGGAGTCCTTCAGATTGGCGGCGTAGCTTTCTTTGTTTCGATTCATAGACTGGAATACGGTACTCTCTCCGTCCACCCGTAGATTCGACAGAGTCAGCTGGCGGCTTCCATCACCTGCGTTCGGCCTTTCAATCTTGATGACTCGCGCCCCCAAATCGGCTAACCGAAGCGCAGACACAGGACCTGCCAGATATTGGCTGAAGTCTAATACAATGATATCCTCCAGCAGCTTCATCCTGCTCACACCCCCGCTTCTTGATGCTCTCGTCTTATTTGCATATGCAACTCGTTTAAGGTTTGAATAACGGTTTGCCTTGCCGGCGCCTGATTCATCAGGTAATAGCGAATCAGATTGCCAGCTTGCTCCTGGAAGCTGATGTAGCCATGGAATCGCGGTCTCATGGAGCCGTGCGTCAATGTCTCCAGCGTATTCTTGAAGAAGCCTCCAGACAGACGATTCACCTCAGGGTCCAGCCATGCCTCCCGATGACCCGGTTGACCGTCATTCAGGAAAAATGATGTGCGCTGGAACTGTGGAGAGGCCACCATAACGGCGAATTTGGCCGCAAGATTCGGATGCTTGCACTTCGACGATATGGCAAGCCCGACGCCGCCGATCATACTGCCGCTAGGCACACCGCTGTCAGACGGAATATTGCCGAAGCTCGAGACAGATGGTCTGAATCCGACTCTGGCATAATTGGAATAGCCATAAATGAGCGGAACATACGTAATTTCATTACTAGTACCCATTAGATTCAGCATCTGAATGGGATCCTGATGCACCGATTCCGAATGAAGATAAGGCATCAGGCCCTCCATTATTGCAAGCGCCTGCTCGCCTGTCTCCATAGGCAGATCCAGTCCTTCACTCCAGTAAGCCCGGTTCGACAGCTGCGCACATAAGGTGAAGAAGGTCGAATAGGCATGAACCGGCACCAATGGGAGGCCTATGGATTGCCCCTTCGGCAGCTTCTTGGCAATGGAGATTACATCGTTCCAGCTCCTAGCAGGCTGCAATCCTACCTGCTCCAGCAAATCCTGTCTGTACGCACTAACTTGAGCTGCCGCGTCGACCGGCAGAGCCCATTGCTTCCCTTCATACGTATAACTGGCGTAGCTCTTACCCGTCGAATGAAGCGCCTGATCTTCCAGGAAGTCCTCCTCTACAAGATCATTCAAGGGCAGCAACAGTCCCTTCGCAACTGCTGTTCCTATATGGGGGTGATCAATCATAATGAGATCGTAGGTATCTGCAAGCAGCTCTAGCGGGTACAGCTCGAAATCTGCCAGAGAACGTGCGTCCCACTCCATCTCGACATTAGGCTCCAGCTTGCGGAACGCCTCTGATGCGGCCATCAATGGGTTCAAGCCTCGCTCATGAGACCATGTCATTCCTTTTAATTTCAACTTCATCACCATCTCTTCAACGTATAATGATCCATGTTCAGCTAGGTTAAGAGAAGCCATTCCGATTCAACAACGGCATTATGCTCTCCGATGCGCGGTGCTCCTCTAGAGGACTGCAGCCTATGGCCGTTCAGTCGGATTGGGCAGGAAATAGCCGTCATGCGGGCTCCATTGCTTCGATAGATATCCTGCGTCATTCGCAGCTCGCGGAACGCTTCCTCCCGCAGAAGCTGCTTCCAATCCAGCAGCTCCTCGCAAGGGATGCCGGCCTTCTGCAGGTGAACGCTCCAATATTCCGCAGGACGTGTTGCCAGCAGCTCCTCCATACGGGCAGCAGTTACTTCGCCAAGCCTATTCGTGGTGAAGTGAGGGGCAAGCGCCTGGGCCATTGTGTGCAGAGGCATATCGCCGAGCGCAATATATCCAGCAGCTGTTGGATACAGCCCCTTCAGCCAGCGGATCGATTCCGCTCCTTCCGGTCGTTCGGCTGCTAAGCCTGAGCTCCTATCCGGCATCCATTTCTCCTCCCAAATCTCTTGCATGGCATCCAAGGTGGATTCCAGCATATTAACCTCTACAAGTGCGCCGTTGCCTTGGAGGGATCGCCGTACAAGAGCCGCCAGCATGCCTTGAACAAGGTGAGCGCCGGTTATCATATCTGCGATGGCAAGACCAAATGGAATAGGCCCGCGTCTCGACTTGTCTCGGTGCAGCCAGGGCAGCCCCGTGAGCGCCTGGAGAAGCAGATCCTGTCCGGGTCTGTCGCGGAGAGGACTATTCCCTCCATATCCGCTAATAGAGCCGTAGATGAGTCTTGGATTAATGGCCTTCACCTCTTCATAGCCGAATCCAAGCTTCTCCATGACACCCGGCCGAAAGTTCTGAATCATCATATCCGCATGGCTCAGCAGCTTCCGCACCTTGCATCGATCAGCCTCTGACTTCAAATCGACGGCATAGCTTTCCTTGTTCCGATTGATAGAGTGAAACAGCGTGCTGTCCCCATCCAGCTCCAAATTAGAGATATACAGCCTTCTGCACAAATCCCCGCCGTCCAGCCGTTCAATCTTAATGACTCTCGCTCCCAAATCGGCTAATCGCAAGCCGGCATACGGACCAGACAGGAATTGACTGAAGTCAAGCACAAGCAAGCCCTCCAGAGGTCTCGGCATCATGATGTATCACTCTCGCTTCAACTTAATGTGCAGCTGCTTCGCCTATAGCAGCTGAAACTCCGCCTCAAGCCTGGCGTTGTCCATGCCCGCCCTCCCAATCCCACGGCGACTTCGCATATGCTTGTTTTCGAAGCGAATGGGACAGTAAGGAGTTAGGAATAAGCCTCGCCCCTCCACTTGTACCTGCTGTATATTGTGCAAGGAAAGGAAGCCTTCATGCTGAAGCAGCTCGTCAACGGTCTGGACCACGGCGCACCAGTAACCGCCTGCTTCCAGTTCTTCCGCCCAGGCCGCAGCCGCTCTGCTTCTGAGATGATCGGCGAGCAGCCCCTTAATTTCATCCCGCCTCAAGAACCAGCTGGCAGCGTCCTGATAGCGGGCCAACGCGTCGCATTGCAGCAGCTCTCCAAGCTCCAGCACAGAGCCCATGGCCAGAGCCAAATACCCATCAGCCGTCTCATAAATTCCATACGGAGCCGCCAGATAAGCATGTGCATTATTAAGCGAGCTTCGCTGCGGCAGCAGCCCTCCATCATTAAGATGAGTAGTAAGCACCTCGAATTGGTAATCAATCGCTGACTCCAGCAGGCTAACCTCAACGAGCATTCCCTCTCCCGACTTGGAACGGTGTACTAGAGCGGCCAGAATGCCTTGCACGAGATTAGCACATGCGAACATCTCCACCGTGGATAGCGGGAATGGGATAGGGGGATCATTCGCATTGCCGCTCAGCCAAGGCATGCCCGTGAGTGCCTGGACGAACAAGTCATCATAAGGCTTCGCTTGCCAAGCCCCTTCTCGTCCATAACCCGTTATGCTGGCATGGATCAGCTTGGCATTCAGCGCTTGCGATCTCTCATAGGGAAGCAGCGTCGTCTGTAACCCGCTTGCAGGGGGCCCTTCGATGAGAACATCCGCTTCGGCAATCAGCTTATATAACTTCTCATGCTCTCCTTCATCGGCGGAGCTGGAGCTCAACAGGAATCTCTCCTTGTTGCGGTACAAGCTGTCAAGCGGCAGCGGCTCATCCTCCGCCCACTCAATTCTGACAACACGCGCCCCAAGATCAGCCAGCCTTAACCCAGCGAAGGGACCGGCAAGCTTCGTGCTGTATTCCACAACGAGCAAACCCTCTAACGGAAGCAAGCGATCCCTCCTCAGCCATAACAACCTTCCAAGAAACAGGGGAAGGGATGGAACAAACGCAGTCGCATGTTCATCCCTTCCTCCCTTTAGAACGATTAATCCTTCACCCGCTTGCCGATATTATTCCAGCTCCCAAAGCTCCGGGTTGTACCGGTAATAGCTGTGGCCATATTCATCGCGCAGCTTGTTGCTCTCGTCCAGATGCTCGATGCATATACGCTTCGCCTCAGCTTGATCGCCAATAAGCAGCTTGTATGCATTGCTGGCCAGAATGCTGCCGCCTTGCTTCAACGCAAGCGCAACCGAGAACTCGCCTGCTGCATCAGCATCCACCTTCCATGCGATGTCGCTGAATTTGGCGGAGCTGTTGGAGGCGATTTGCACCTCTACCGTTCCACTCTGTACAACCTCGCCCTTATGATTGTTCAGCGTCCATTCCAGCTCGGTATCCGCGTAGGCCTCATGATAGTCGTTGACAATCCACAGCTCGCCTTGGAACGTCTCACCGGGATTCCATCTTCTCTTCGCGAATGCCAAGCTTGGCAGAAGCGGCTGATAGCTTGTCTTGACGTAGTCGAAGCTCATTTTCTTGAGACCGTAATAATCGACGAGTCCCCACTTGATGTCCGGCCAATGGGTAATGAAGTGACAGAGCGACACACCGCTCAACCGCGGCTTCCGTCTGCGGTACAATTCAAGTGCAAACTGCAGGATTGTTCCATGCGCAATCTGAGTCGATTCTACGAATTGCTCCAGGGAATCCATTCTCTTATCGCCGAACACTTCAATGTTCAGCCCTTGAAGAATGTGAATATCCGCCCAGTGGTAGCCCCAGCTTGGTCCGATCGGCCACAGCTCGTTCTCCGGAATAAACTTCCTCAGACTTTCGATAGATGGTGCCGACGCCGCCGTTAATTCAGGAATGATGGAGCAATCCAGAGCCGGATAATATTCCTCCATGAAGTTGCGGCCGCCGCCGTAATAATGCTCATTGGCGTGCTGGGATTCCTTGGGCTTGAAGCCCATGCTCTGACCGAACTCATTGCTAAGCGGCGATGCCAGCCCGTAAGGAACAGCTGTATATTCTCCAATCGCAACACCGATCGCTTCCATGAGCTCCTTGTTGCCGCTCTCTATATGCGCGTCTGTGAAGAATACTTCTTCCCCGCCCATCCAATATATATTGGATGGATGATTGCGGCGAAGCTTCACGATTTCGATACATTCCTTCGCTACCGATTCCACAAATGCGGGATCATTGGAGAAGGCTTGCGTAGAGAACGTGAAATTCGTCCACACCGTAATGCCAAGCTCATCGCACAGCTTATAGAAGGTTGGAATTTCCGGCGGATGCCAGCCGAAGATTCGCAGATTATTAATGTTACAATCCTTCACCAGCGTTAGCAGATGCTCGTATTTCTTCGTGCTGTTCCTTCCATATAGGAAGGATGGTTGTCCGCCCCAGCATGCGGAGCGCAGGAATTGACGTTTGCCATTAATAACGAATGTCCAAGGGTATTCCGATTCTTCTTCTGTGAAGCCTGGATTTTTCTCCATCTGAATCGTCCGGATACCGAATCTGTCCTCTACACGATCGAGCTCCGACCCATTCTTCAGCACTGTAATTTCAATATCATACAGATTAGGCGTCCCCATATCCCACGGCCACCACAGCTTCGCGTCGGCAACCTCAAGACGGACCTCAGTGAGACTCGTGCCGGATTCAACAGCAGCCTCCACTGTGCGAGTAAGCGTCTCCGAGTCGAAGTTATGACCCTTCATCGCAATCTGAAGCTGAACGGTCTGCGTCTCTGCAGCCATGTTATGAAGCTCTACCTGCAATTGTACGGTTGCTCCGTCCTGATGCAGTTCAGACTCCGTACGATGATTAACAATGCGCACATCCTCCGTTGCAACCAGGCGAACCGGACGCCATATACCGAATGGCACTAATCCGGTGAAATAATCGCCGGAGAAGTTCACTTTCTTGCCGCCGACATTGCGGAAGTTCTTCGGTGGCGGATCCAGCTTGACGGCCAGCTGATTGGAGCCGCCGGCCCATTCATCAAAGTTCAGGTAGTCACTAACCTCGAAGGAGAACGGAGAGAACATCCCCTCATGACTGCCCAGCAGCTGTCCATTCAGCCAGACGGTACAGCTGTAGTCGACGCCTTCGAATTCCAGCTGCACCTTCTTGCCCTTCATCTCCTTTGAGACGTTGAACCTGCGAATGTACCACCATTCGTATTCCTGTACCCACTTGGCCTTGTGCATATTACGTCCGTAATAAGGATCCTCCAATTCACCGGCACGCTGAAGATCCGTGTACACATCTCCTGGTACAGATGCGTAATTCCAGCTGAAGATCACGCCTTGACGCTCGGCAGGAAGAATATGGAATCCTTCCCGTTCACCCTCGCCCACTCTCATCTTCTCCATCTGCCAGAGCTTGCCGCTTAAATCCTTTATTACTCTCGACATCCCATAACCCTCCAGTACGATAACTGCTTTTAATTACAGAACAATGACTCGAAAATATATTTTATATAATTATTTTCGGAACATTGTTCCGATTTGAGTTGATTATACAGTTGGAGGCTGCGGGCGTCAATACCATTTTTATTCATCTTCCTTGAACACGGGTCTTAAGGTGAATTGGAAGTCAAACTGCTTCTCATTCAGCTGATACTTGTCCAACAGCTTAGGACCACAGGAGTGCGAGCCCACGCCGCTCATCTTGTAATCAAGCTGAACGATTGTTTCCTGCCTCTTCCGCAGCTCATACGTATGCTTGGCTGCTGTCAGATCCTGAGGCAAATAGTTCGAGACATTAAACGAGAAGGCTTCAGCGCTGTCCATCAGCAGCCCCATGCCGAGCTCATTGGATACGACGGCCCATTCCGTGCCCCATCTGGAGCCGTTCTCCTGCGGCATAATATAACGTTCGCCCATCTCGTCTACATGCTGCAGGTACCGGCCCTTGCGAACACTCTGCCGCTTGTCTGCATAGCTCTCATGCGGACCGTAGCCAACATAATCCACGGTGTTCATCGATGCAGGCATTCTAAGCTGCAGGCCGAAGCGAGGCAGGAAGTCAATCTCCTCCTTCACCTGAACGCTTGTCTTCACCGTCAGCGCGCCCTCTGCATCCATATGCCACTTCGCAACACCGCGTACAATCGGCTTACGGGTATAGATGCCTAAGGAAAACTCTGTTGTGACAACTACCTCGTTATCACTTATCTGCTCCCAATCGCAGCGATAGACCTTCATGCTCGCATGCTCCAAGCCTTCATACGTCCATCTCGAGACCAGCGGCCTGTCGTTATCCAGCGGAGCCCGCCACATATTGAAGGATAGAGGCTGCTCCAGCAGCTCTACGCCATGTCTCGTCAGTTGATCCGGCATCCCCCTCCTCAGATCGAAGGAATGGCTGAAGTCGAAGCCCTCTACAAGCAGCTTGCGGTCTTGCTCTCGCACTCGAATAGAGGTATGAGTGGCCTTGCATTCGTACGGCTGTTGTCCTTGACTTTCCTGATTCGTCTTCACTTCAAATTGCTGGAACATAATCTCATGGCCGCGCTCCGCCCACAGACTCTGTCTCGCCTCGCAGCAAGACAGCGTCAAGCAGAGCGTTCCTCGTGCCAGAATATCCGATTGGAACACCAGTTGAACCTCTTCGCCGGAATGAGGAGCGGTACGCAGACCGCGCAGCTCGCCTTGCTCGATTAACACCCCATCACGCTCCAGCTTCCAGTAGAAGACCAGGTGGGATAGATCGATAAAGTCATACAGATTGCGGACAAGCAGGCGCCCCTTCTCCAGCTCGATGGCTTCGATTCGAACAGGCGCAATTACCTGCTTCAGCTCAAGCAGCCCCGTATGCGGCGTACGATCTGGAGCTACGAGTCCATCAATGCAGAAATTGCCGTCATGCGGCTTCTCGCCGAAGTCTCCGCCGTAGGCATAATACGTGTCGCCATGTTCCGTCTTCCTCTCAATGCCGTGGTCGCACCACTCCCACACACAGCCGCCCATTAGCTTCGGCTCGGCATAAATAACATTCCAATAGTCGAGCAGATCGCCAGGGCCATTACCCATGGCATGGCTGTACTCGCACAAGAACAGCGGCTTACCCTTCGACTCATCCTTCGCATAAGCCTCAATCTCAGGTACAGACGCATACATCCGGCTCTCCATGTCGAGTGCGCTTGTATCCGGATGACCAAGGTATAAGGAAGCTGCTCCCTCATAATGGACCGGCCTTGCGCTGTCCCTCTCCCTCGTCCACTTCGCCATTGCAATATGATTGGGCCCATATCCGGACTCGTTGCCCATCGACCAGATCACCACGCAAGGGTTGTTTTTGTCGCGCTCCACCATACGAACCGCCCGATCGACGAAGGCTTCCTCCCAATCCGGGTTGTTCGACAGCTGATGGAAGTCCGTGTAAGACTGCATCCCTAGCCCCTTCGCCATGTTGTCCCAATTGTCGGCGATGGCTAACCCATGACATTCCAGGTCCGCTTCGTCCACCACATAGAAGCCGTATTCATTGCAGAGCTCCAGAAATCTGGGATCATTGGGATAATGAGATGCCCGAATGGTATTGATATTGTGGCGCTTCATCACCTGAAGATCCTGAATCATATGCTGCAGAGGAATGGTCTGGCCAAGGCTTGGATGGGAATCGTGACGATTGACGCCCTTCAGCTTAACGGGTACGCCATTGATCTGGAACACGCCCTCTTGAATCTCCACTCGGCGGAAGCCAACGCTGAAGCGCAGCACCTCTTCACCCGAGGACAAAAGGAGCTCATATAGCACCGGCTGCTCCGCACTCCAGAGCTGCGGGTCCAGCACCTGCATAGGAAGCAGTCCCGCTTGCCCTATTTCACCTTGCGCCGCGGCTATTTCAATACCGCTTGGATCTCGCAGAACAGCTTGTACAACAGCGCCGCCGGCCATCTCCAGCTCGATATTCAGCTGAGCCTCCCGGTCGCCGTTCAGCAGCGTTGTACGCACGAACACGTCGCGAATATGCGCCTTGTCCCTCGCCAGCATATACACATCACGGAATATGCCCGTGTATCTCCACAAATCCTGATCCTCGAGGTAAGTGCCATCACAAAATTTCAGCACCATAACCGCCATCCGGTTAACGCCAGAGACAAGGTGCTTGCTGATATTGAACTCGGCAGGCACCCGGCTTCCTTGGCTATAGCCGACGAAGCTTCCGTTCACCCATAGATAGAAACACGCATTCACACCCTCGAACACCACATACTTCTCCTTGTCCGTCCAATCCGGTGAGAGGTTGAACTCCCGAATGTACAGCCCTGCCGGATTATCATCCGGAACAAACGGAGGATCGCATGGGATTGTATAATTGAGGTTCGAATAGTGCATTTGATCATATCCGTTGTTCTGCCAGCAAGAGGGCACCAATAAGGAGGACCAGCTTCCCGCATCATAGTCTGCCTCGTAGAAGCTTTCGCGTACTTCCTCAAAACTTCCATGATATTGAAATTTCCATGAACCGTTTAATGTCTGATAGTAGGGAGAGCGTCCCCGCTTCCGCGATGCAGCTTCTTCCGCATCCGCATACGGAATGTAGTACGCCCTGGGCTTCTCTCTGTTGATGTGCAACTTACGGGGGTCTTCCCAATATTTGTCAATCTCTAGCAACGTTATCACTCCCACTTCTAGTTATTGTGAAATGTATAGCTGATACGAAGAGCACTCGTTTCCTAAGGATCCGAGTGCTCTATCATGTTATTCATGCTGGCATGCTGTCCCTTGCCCGTTCAGGATATCCATGCCTGAGAATTCGATCTCACCCTGTCCGCAATCCATTCATTAACATCCCAAAGATCCGCTACCGGCTGCTTCGTATAAGCCAGTGTCGGCATATATGGAACAGGTCCAAATTCCGGCGTCATCGTACTGACCGATTCGCCTTGCGTCAGTCGGCAGTTGAACATACGCTTCCACCAGCCTTCGAAGCGCTCCCGTTCCGCTGTCCACTCCGGGGCTCCCGGATGCGGAACCTGAGGGCCTTGGGAGAAGCCGATTCTGCCGTGGATATGATGAGTGTGAGCGATAGCCAGCGCAATTTCCTCCTCCATATCATGAAGGAGTGACTCACATACATTCGTCCAATGGCTGAAGTCCGCCGTAATTCGTAATTCCGGGAACTTGCTCAGCAATCTCGCCGTTGTCCAAGGTGAGAACATCGCCCGATGCCTATGGGTCTCATGTGCAACAACAATGCCGATGTCCGACTCTACACGCAGCGCAGCCTCGAAGAACCGGTCTTGCTCACTGTCGCTCATACGGTCACGAGCACTATGTGACACAATGAGCGCAGGCCGGAAGCCGGAAGCTCTCTCCACTTGCTCCTTGAAGGATTGGATATGGTCTTCGCCGCCGGTGAAGATCTGGGCAATATAAGCAAGCGAATACATCTGAAGCGCTTCACGGAAGGCTTCCTCCTGCTCGGGCAGAGGCATAGGCGCTTCAATGCCATAATAGCCCGCATCTGCCGCCCGCTTGAATTGTTCACGATACGTGCCTTCCATTCCCCAAAGCGCTTTGTATAATTGTAGTTTCATGGATATCTCCTTTTCTCAGCCATTCAAACGCAGCTTATACAAATCGGGTTCAAGGGAACCCTCCTCGGTAATCGGATCGTAGATGGTTAGGATACGACCATGGTACTTGTCGGCTAAACCCTCCGCCAGCTTGTAGGCGCAAGCGGGGGCATCCTGGGGATCCGCCGCACCGTTTCGCAGCCACTCCTCCATATCGGGAAAGTATCTCTGCCCTTCCGGAGTGGATCGAAGCGCCCTGGTCATCTCCGAATCGTTAAGTCCGGGATTAAGAGCAAACACCTTGATCTGCGCTCCAAGCTCGTCAAGCTCCTCTGCAAGATTCTCCGTAAGCCTTGCTACCGCCGTCTTCGCCGTTCCATAGGCGTTGCTAAACTTCATCGCATGAGTTGTTCCGCCGCCAATCAAGTTAATGATGCGGCCGAAGCCCTGTCTGAGCATCACGGGGACAATAGCACGAATGCCGTGAAAAGTCCCTCCGAGATTAATAGCTAGGTCGTCGGCCCATGCGTCTGGATCAATCTCCCACGTTGGACCGATCGCACGATTGACACCTGCGTTATTAATCCAGACATGAACGGCACCATGCTCTGACTCCACATGACTGACAAGCTCTCTGATCTCCTGGTATCTTCGAACATCCACCTGGAAGACCTGCCCGGGAACAGGGAACACAGCTAGCTCCTCCTGAAGGGTATGGATGCGTTCCGCATCTCTGCCCGTGCCGATTACCCGATACCCTCTATCTGCAAAATAAAGCGCCATGTTGCGACCAATTCCGCTCGTCGCTCCCGTAATGACAACTGTTCTTGTCTCCCTCACCAAATGTCCCCTCTTTCTAATGAGGATATTATCTGCCCATCCAGCCGCCATCCACCGTGATGATGGTGCCCGTTACATAATCCGAAGCAGAGGAAGCCAGATAGATGACCGCTCCGTTCAGATCCTCCGGTCTTCCCCAGCGAGCTGCTGGAATCCGGCCAAGGATCGCCTCATAGCGGGCAGGGTCCTGACGCAGCTGCTCGGTATTATCCGTCTCAATATAGCCGGGTGCAATCGCATTCACCTGCACACCCCGCGAGGACCATTCATTCGCCAGCGCCTTCGTCAGCTGTCCAATGCCGCCCTTGCTGGCTGCATACCCCGGTACGTTGATGCCGCCTTGATACGTAAGCAGAGATGCAGTGAATATGATTTTGCCCGCTCCACGCATCAGCATGCCCTGTCCAACCTCCCGCGCCAATATAAATTGGGAGTTCAGGTTCACTTCGATTACATGATCCCAATAATCATCTGGATGCTCCGCCGCCGGCTTGCGCATGATCGTGCCGGCATTGTTGACCATAATATCGATATCAGCATGCTCTTCCTTCAGCTTGGCGATGAATGCATACAGCGCGTTACGGTCGCTGAAGTCGCAGGCATAACCGGCGAAGCTTCGGCCCGTCTGGCGAACCTCCTGCTCCACCTCACTCCCTGGCTCCAGAGTTGCGCTCACGCCGACGATATCCGCGCCAGCCTGCGCTAGCGCAATCGCCATGGATTTGCCGATGCCTCGCTTACAGCCCGTCACTAATGCTTTTTTGCCCCGCAGTGAAAAAATATCCATTATATCCATCCCGCTACCTCCCGCTTAATTGCACTGAATAAGAACCTTCATCACGCCGCTGCCGGATTCCATCTGCTCGAAGCCCGCTTGAATTTGCTCGATCGGATAAACCTCGCTAATCAGACGGTCAAGCTTAAGCTTGCCGCTCGCCGCAAGCTGAATCGCTTGCTCGAAGTCCTCATGCTCATACACGCGTGCACCGAACAACTGCAGCTCTCTCCAGAAGAAGCGATGCAAATCTACCGGAACAGGCTTGCTGAAGATGCCTACAATAACAATTCGCCCTCTTACCTTAGGCAGCTTGGTCATCACCTCAGCGCCCGCCAGCGAGGAGGTCACCTCGAACACCACATCGGCGCCCTTGCCGCCTGTTGCCTCCTGCACATATTCCGCCAGATCCCGTTCCTTGGAGTTGCAGGTTTCGAAGCCCAGGTCAGCCAGCAGCTGCAGCCGGTATGGATTAATCTCGGCCACAACAACTCGTGCGCCAGCAGCACGGGCAACAAGCGCTATCAACGTGCCGATGGGCCCTCCGCCGATCACAACGGCATATTCACCCGGCGCCACCTTGCCCAATCGAACATCATGACAAGCCACGGCCAGAGGCTCAATCATCGCGCCATGCTGCAGGCTGAGCTCATCTGGCAGCCTATGCAGCGTGCTTGCGGGAACGGTCCAATACGATTGGAACGCGCCGTCTGTCTCGATTCCCATGAACTGAAGACGATGACAGATATGGCTGCAGCCGTCTTGACAAGCCGGACATTCGCCGCATGGTCCGAGCGGCTTCACCGTTACTTTGTCGCCTGGCTTATAAGCCGTTACTTCTCCGCCAATTCGCTCGATGACGCCTGACATTTCGTGTCCCATGACTTGCGGCATCGTAACACGATGATCCATATGACCGTGATAAATATGCAGATCCGTTCCACATATGCCTGCATAGGCCACTTTGATCTCAACCTCGGCAGGTCCCGGTTCTCTCCGTGAGCCTGTGCCTACTACTATTTTTTTGTTTCCCTCATAGAATGCAGCTTGCATCGTCTTCACTCCCTGTTAGATGATTAGAATAGTTGTTTATATGGCTGAAGCAGCTCCCAGCGGAATTCCACACCCGTGCCGGGTACATCCGGCGCTACGGCTCTTCCGTCCTCAATAACAAGCGGCCGCTTCGTATATTGATCAATCGGGAAGCTATGAACCTCCAGGTACGAAGCGTTCGGCATCGCAGACATTAAGCTGACGTGCAGCTCCTGCATGCCGTGTGTGCACACGGGCAAATTGTAAGCGTAAGCAAGATTCGCAATCTTCAGCCAGCCGGTTACTCCGCCAATATTGGAGGCATCAGGCTGCGGGAAATCAATCTTGCCGCGAGTAATCATATTCACGAATTCATAGACGGTATGGAAGTTCTCTCCAGCCGCAATAGGCAAGCCGCCCTCCGCACCGATACGACGGTACCCATCATAATCATCCGGAATCGTCGGCTCCTCCAGCCAGAAGATATCATGCGGCGCTAACAGCTTAGCCGCTTTGATAGACGTCTCAACCGACCACTTCATATTAGCGTCCACCATGAAGGTCCGATCTGGCCCAATCAGCTCTCTGACTGCAGCTACCCGTTCAATATCCTCCGCAAGACGCTCTTGACCAAGCTTAATCTTCACCGCCTGGAAACCTTTATCCATATATCCTTGAATATTGGACAGCAGCTTCTCCTTGGTGAAATTGAGATCAATCGCCCCTGCGTAAGCCTTCGTAGATGAGGCATTGCCGCCAAGCAGCTTCCATAGAGGCTCATTGCAGCTCTTGCCGCGAAGATCCCATAAGGCGATATCGATGGCAGAGATTGCGAATGAGGCGATTCCCCCTCGTCCTACATAATGAATCTTCCAATTCATCTCTTCCCAATGCTTCTCGATGCAGCTGGCGTCCTTCCCCAGCAGGAAGGGCTTCAGATCATGCTCGATCATCTGGCATACCGCTCTTCCTCCGACGCCTCCGGTATAGGTATAACCAACACCCTCACTGCCATTCTCCAATACAATCGTGACGGTTATTAATTCGAAGTGCGAATGAATCCCATGCCGCGCATCTCCCAACTGCTCAGCCAGAGGCACGAGGAAATAGTCCGTTTGAATATCCGTGATCCGTTTTGCATTTGCCATATTGTTCACCCTCTATTATCAATGATCGGAATCTATTCGTTCCAATTAATTAAATGTTATTACAGTCTAATAGTTAAGTCAATATAAAATCGGAACAATATATCAATTTATAAATGAGATTGACTGATATCAAAACATTATTTAAAATAACGGAATAGAGATGAAATGAAAGAAGGTGCTTTCTTTGAGCATGGAAACGAATAAAACGAGCTCCACGTTAGAACGCGCGCTATTCCTGCTTGAGCAGCTCGCTTTAAACAAAGGGGGATCCGGAATTGGCGAATTGTCGGAAGCGACTCAGCTTCCCAAAAGCACAACACACCGTATATTGGAGACACTAATGAAGGCAGGCTTTGTGATGCAGGAGCCGTCAACGGAGAAATATTTTGTAGGCCTCAAGGCTATCGAGATCGGTATGGCGGGTCTTCATAATATCGATCTCGTGGAAGCCGCGATCCCCCACCTGCAAGATCTCGCTGCGCAGACGGGCCAAACCGCGTTTCTCGCTGTTTATAATGAAGGCGAAGTTATCTATATCTATAAGGTCGATGGAAGTGCCTCTGTCATTATGAATGCGATTCTCGGCTCAAGGAATCCCGTTCACTGCACGGGTCTCGGGAAAGCCATTATGGCTTACTTTTCTCTGGAAGCAGTAGATAAGATTGTCAGTGAGAAAGGACTGCAGCGATACACAACAACTACCATTACAGACCATCAGCAGTTCCTGCAAGAGCTTAGCAAGATCAGACAGTCGGGCATTGCCATCAACCGCGAGGAATATGATGATGGCTTGAGCTCCATTGCCGGTCCCGTTTTTAATTACACCGGCAAGGTGATTGCGGCTATCAGCGTAGCGGGACCAACTGCCCGAATATTCGACAAGCAGGATGAACTGGAAGCACACGTCAAGGAGAAGTCCTCACTAATCTCCAAGCGGCTAGGCTTTGTTCCCTCTATGCGTTCGGTCTACCTCTCCTGACATCAGGAATGGACGTTGCCTCTCAGGCAGCGTCCTTTTTTTCCGGCATACAAGAAGCCGAGTGTCCATTGCAGACAGCTCGGCTTACCTCACTTATTCCTTCTTCTGTTTCGCTTTTTTACCTAACCAGAGCACCTCTGGATTCACCTTGTTCGCATAATGATGCTTGTATTCCTCCACTGTTCTGAATTTCAGAATATGGTTCCACTTGGAATGGACGTTATGGCATAATCCCCAGCGGATGCCTTCCAGCGGACTACGCTCTGTATCCTCTGTACGGAATGGACCAGCAGCCTCGGGTGGATTCTTGATAACGGCCTCGATTTCGAAATTAATGCCGTCATGTGCGTATTGAATCGTATTTTTCTCCGGTCCGTCTGTCGATAGAAGTCCCGCCATGCCGCCCCGGTAGTGCCAGAGCAATGTTTCGTGTCCGCTATTCGTTACCGGATTGTATTCCGACTTCACGTATGGCCCCTCCGGATGATCGGAGATCGCAACGCCCCACTTCGTCGTCCGCCCGCCGAAGTTCATCTCTTCGCCCATCTGCTCTCCCTTATAATAGAGCCAGAACTGGTTATTATAATGGAAGAGAATAGGATCATGCACCTTCAGGCTGTCGAAGTCACCTTTATGCTTCACGGTTAAGCGATTATCGTCGTCACCGAACCATTCGCCGTTCATTGCTGGACGAAGAATCGGGGTATCAACCTTGCGCCAAGGTCCCTCTGGCGACTCAGCAACTGCCATGGCAATATTTTCGTATTTCCTGAGCAGATATTGGCCTTCAATAACTTGATATACAAGATAAAACTTGCCGTCATGATGCAGAATCTCAGGCGTGAAAACACTTCGGTCATCGTATGAGCCCTTGGGGCCTCGGCCGACTGCAAGCCCTTGTTCCGTCCAGGTCTTGCTATCTGGAGAGCTTGCATACCATACCTCGGATTGATCCCAAGGGAACACCTTGGCTTCCGGATCGCCTGTATTGAAACCAACGGCTTCTCCTACCGACTTGGTATACCATACATAGAACAGATCCCCTACCTTGATCACACTGCTCGGGTCACGGCGGTGAACGCCCTCTTCATAACCAAGACCTTCAACCGGCTCATACGTAAACTCACAGAACCAGTCGGCATTTTTAGTATATTGTTTGCCTCGAATCGTCGCAGCGCTTTCTTTTTTCATCTTGCAACCTTCTCCCTCGTGAATGTTGTAAAACCTTAAACCATTTTTCAAAGAATATCCACTATTTTCGGAATTGATTTCATTTTATGCTAACAATTAAATTATAACTCTCTCTTCTACTCTGGTCAATCATCCATTTGAAAATTCAAGGGAAAAAATACAACGAGATAGCTTAGCTCGTATTTCCTTATTCAAGCAAGCTTACATTATATTTGTTCCAAAATTTTATCCAAACTCTCATGCGGTAAAGGTTAAAGGGTATCAGGTATCAGGTATCAGGTAACGGTTTCGATAACCTTTACATTATTACCATGCCAACAAGAAAAAAAATCCTACAACCCTTCAACTCGGACTTCACCTTAGCCGTCATCTCGGCGGAGATATTGGTTACCGAACGAATTGTCCATCAGACATACTGACTCTCTCGAATTGCACCTTGTTTTGGGCTACTTTCTCCTGCATCCCAATCTGCATGTTTGAAGAGCTGCAAAGACAAAGTAGGCCGATCCGACAATTAACTGCAAAACATGCAGGTAATTTGTAATACCATGACCATTTCAAAACATTTACCTGCAAAACATACAGTTAAAATTAGCTCAAACCGCTCATTTCCCCAGAAACCACGAAATTAACTGTATGTTATGCATTTAGTAACTTCTATTTTAGGCCCATCGAAAAAATAACTGTACTTAGTGCATTTAAAGAGCGAGTAGACAAGCTAAGCTCATAATGAGAAGTATAGGGAATGTGAGGTGACATCATATTCTTGCATCTTGCATTCCTATCTTCCAAAAAAACACCCGCATTCTGCCGATAGCGACAAAATGCGAGTGAGTGCGGTCATGGAAGCTTATTCGCTCTTCTTATAAATAATCGGGTTCAGCTTGCTTGCTGCAACATCGCCAGGTGCAAGTCCTGGCAGCCACTTCTGCAAGTCAGTCTTGCGAGCGTTCGTGTCCGGCTCGATGACCTTCGCATCATCCGCGTAATAAATAACCGTCATAACCTCACGCATCGTGTTGGTAGGATTACCTGGTGCGCTGTGCAGTGTCCAGCCGTAATGCCAGGTTGCGTCGCCTGCTTCCAGCGCGCCGTAATTTTCAACCTCAAGTCCCTTAGCCTCGATATATTGACTAAGCGTTTTTTGGGATTCATCGGAAATCGCCAGCTTGCTAATATAACCAAACTTATGGGAGCCGTTAGCGAAGTTCATTGAGCCGACTTCCTCGGATACAGGAACGAGCGGCATCCACATCGTAACGAAGTTATCGGTATCTACAGGCCAATAGATTTGGTCCTGATGCCATGGCGTGATACCGCCTCCTGGCTCCTTGAACAGCGCTTGATCGTGATAAATCCGAACGCCGTCTACACCCAGCAGCTCAGCAGCAATCTTGGCGAATCGGCGTGCATAGACGAAGCGCTGGATTTCAGCGGATTGCTCCCATATATTAGACACTTGAATGAAGGCTTTGCCGTAAGTGTCACGCTCCTCGATTGGCTTGTTGTGATAGTTCAGCTCTTTCACTTTCTCGCCAATGATGGGACGGTATACGTCGATCTCCTCGCTCGATGCCACTTGATTCAGCTTGATATGTCCCTTTTCCTGGAACAGTTGAATTTGCTCTGTAGTCAGCTCATAATCACTTGTTAGTTCTGGCAGCTTATTCAAATCCGACATTATCAATCACTCCTCATATTGTTGTTCGACTCTTGATATCCCTTATGTTATCATGGGTTTACTTGTTTGTATTTGAACGATTGAGGTCAATAGTTGCACTTTACCGACTTGACCGACTTGTGAAACAGGGGGATTCAAGATGCAAGCAACAGCTGAGATCAGACGATTAAATCCGGTTGTTCACTGGGCGCAGCAGCATAGGCAATCGAGGGAACGCATCATCAATCGGCGTATCAGAGATTTCGAAATCCTCTTGTTGGAGCATGGCGAAGTCGAGGTCCAGATTGAATCGGAAGCACCATTCCGAGTTCAGCCTGGTCAGTTTTTCCTGTTGCCCGCGGAGCTCCAGCACCGGGTTGAAGTGCTGTCTGAGCCGGATGCGCTCTTCCTGGGCGTTCACTTTGACTTTTACAATGAGCTCCATATCGCGAAGGACGAAGACATTATTGTCTCTCTCGAACATCACGAGGACGATTATCATTACTGCAGCATGCCCCAGTCAGCGGAATTCCTGGAATGGATGAACGCCGGCAGCCTGCACGCGACCTCCGAGGTGTACAGCCTGCTTGAAGCCGTCATCCACGAGTTTACATACCGGCCGGCAGGCTATATGATGTGCTGCCAGGGCCTCCTGCTGCAGCTGTTCTCTCATCTGTCGAGAGCCATTCACCAGCGTCAACGGGCAGTCGCAAGCGCAGGCATGCAGCAGGCCATAGCTGAATTAGCCTCTGCTATAGAGCAGAATGCGGGGGAGTTGTGGTCTAATGAGAGAATGGCGGACATGCTGAATATTAACGTGGATTATATGGGACGCCTGTTCAAAAAATGTATGGGCATCAGTCCCAACAAATTTGTCCAGGGGATCCGTCACACCCGGGCGAAACGACTGCTCCGAGATACGAACGACACCATCGAATGGATCGGCCATGCGATCGGTTATGCCGATGTGCATTACTTTGTCCGGATATTTCACAAGTGGGAGGGCATGCCTCCAGGTGAATATCGCAAGTTCTGCAGGTTGCTGTAGATTGTGGATGTAACGTTGCCCCAGGCACCGCATGGAGCGGCTTGTTACAGCTCCCATCTTTAATGGACATGATGTAACGTTAGAACTCTATATTAAGATGTTTGAATTGCTTACGGACATTATCCACCGCTAGAGCGCTCAAGTGAGCCTAAACCCCCACCATGTTGTCTAGTAAGAAGACAATATGTCCGTTAGAGATTCAATTATGCCATTCAACCCGTTTGCGGTAATAAAATGTCCGTTAGAACTCAAAGTTCACGGATAAGACACGTCTCTCCATGTCCATTGCTCACTCATGGGCATCGCGCCTCTCCTCTACAATTCAAAAAAAGCATGCCCAATCTTGACTGGTGCACAAGATCAACGGCATGCTTCTTCTGATTCGAATCTAGTACCTATCGTTCTTTCTAAGTTTGTCTTCGACTTTATAATTCTAATGATTCATATTGTTATTGCACAGATGCTTTGTCGTTTCATCCACCTCGAACCTCTGGATATAATGCCATTTGCTGTTGATCTCGTGACTGAGTCCCCAGCGCAAGCCTTCCAGCGGATGAATATCCGGGTTATCCGTGCGGAATGGGCCTGCCGCTTCCGGCGGATGCTCGATAAAAGCTTGAATGTCGAATTGCAGCCCATCCTGGGCATATTGAATCGTATTGCGTTCCGGTCCATCCGTCGTCAACAACGCCGCCATGCCTCCCCTGTAAGGCCATAACAACGTTTCGTGACCGCTGTTCGTCACGGGATTATAGATCGATTTGGTATAAGGCCCCTCCGGCTGATCCGCCACAGCGACTCCCCATTTGGTCTCTCTGCCCGCGCAGGTTAGCTGCTCACCCATAGGATAACCTTTATAATAGAGCCAGAATTGATTGTTATAGAAGAAGAGGCATGGATCATTGGTCTTATGGCTATCGAAGTCGCCCCTATGTTTGACAAGGTGGCGGTTGTCTGTCTCTCCATACCACTCCCCATTGTTCGCAGGCGATAGAATCGGCTCACTAGCCTTCACCCATGGACCGTCAGGAGAGCTCGACTGAGCCATTCCGATATATTCCTTGGAGCGTCTCAAGTAGGGATGCTGCACAACCTGATAAACAAGGTAGTACTTGCCGTTATGGGCCAGCACCTCCGGTGTGAATACGCTCCGATCATCATAGGCGCCCCGCTCCCCACGGCCAACAGCGAGGCCGCGTTCATTCCAGTTCACCCCATCCTTGGAGGTCGCATACCAGACCTCGGACCAATCCCATGGCCACACCTTTGCATCCAAGTCGCCGGTATCGTAGCCGACGCTTGGACCCGAGGATTTGGTATACCACACATAATAGATGTCACCAACCTTGATTACACTGCTGGGATCCCGGCGGTGAATGCCTTCCTCATATCCCAGACCTGTTACGGGGGTGTACTTGAACTGGCAGTACCATGTACTATCCTTCCCGTACTCGCGTTCTCTTGCTCTGCGCATAGCCAAGCTTTCTTGTCTCATCGATAACACTCCTTGTCTGTATACTTAATCCTTATTCATACACGCGAATTTCGATTAATTCCGCACAAGGCGAGCCATTCGTCGACTCCATGACAATTCGCATACGTTTCGTGTCATTACCGGTCTCCAAACGATGCACTCTCTTGCGCTTGCGATTATCCCTTTCCCTATGCACAATCACCCAAGCTCCGTCAGCCCCCATCAGCTCAATACGGTAGTCCTTCACCAACTCCGGGATCACGTCGAACAGTGTGCGATGATGATGCAGGTTGATTAAATCCTCGTTAACATCATCATTCCAGGTCAGGTGAACTTCGCCCACACTCACGTCTCTCTCCCAGCACAGCTCCATCCATGCTTCCTCTCCCTCAAGCGGCTCAGACCGCCAGAGATTGGGTCCGCCGTAAGGCCTCACCAGCCCATTCAGCACCTTCATTTCCGAGTATGCTGTGGTTGGCGTGTTGATGCGGAAGCAGAATGGATGGCGATCCAGCTTCTCAGTCCGCCATTGCAGCACGGGCTGATCCGGCTGATCCTCAAGTCTTGGATCAACAATCGGCTGATTGCCCTTACGGAATCCAAGCACGCCGGTGAACGGCAGACTGGATCGATGCAAGAATACGCCGTCAGCTGCCTTTATGACAAGAAATGCATTTTGCACATGATCAGGATGCCATTCCAGATCAAAGCGGACCCATTGGTCTTTCCCTGGGGCAGTCTCTACCGTACAAGAGCTGACAAGCTCATGTGGCACATAGTTTTGCGGCTCGCCGGTTGCATACAGCTCTACCGTAACCGACGCAGGGCTCTCGATATCGAGCAACAGCTCTATCCCATCCAGAGAAGGTTCGACAGGGAACAGAATCCCCAGATCCTCATCCGCTGCTTCCGTCTTCATGGGATGCTCAATGCTCAGGAACTGAGTTGAACTGGAAGCCGACACTCGGGCGCCTCTCGCAAGATCGCTCTTATCTTCATTGCGAATGCCGAGCACGGAGGCGTCTTGACGAAGCAACGTTTGCTGCAGCTCCTCCAGATGATTCTGATACACCTCTCTCGGAGATATCCCGTGCAAGACGGTGAGCGCCGCCCCAGTGCCAGCGGCTTCGCCGATTACCGCGCAGGTGGCCATCACTCTTGTTGTTCCGAACGCAACATGCGTCGCGCTAATGTCCCGGCCCGCCATCAGCATGTTCCTTACATTGATGGAATAGAGAGAACGGAACGGAATATGATAATTGCCGTCCGCATGCAGATGCTTGGAGCCGCTCTCTTGCGAGTAAACCCCTTGCGGCGGATGCAGGTCGATCGACCAGCCGCCATAGGCCACCCGATCCTCGAACGGCTCTTGCGCAATAATGTCATTCTGATTCAGAATATAATCGCCGACAAATCGCCGATATTCCCGTTTGCCCGGAACCGTGCCGACCCACTCCAGCGTCATCTGCTCGGAATCGAAGCTGCCCGAGTTTTTGATATAGTCCCATATGCCATAGATAACAGCCCATAGCTCATCGCGAATACGCTCATTGTCATGTACGGTATCCATCTCGCCGCCCCACTCAATCCACCAATAGGCGCATCCGTTATCTCCGCTGCGAATAACTCGGCGAAGTGGGATGGAGGTCTCCGTGATGTCGATCGCGAAGCTCGGCTTCACGTATTTGACAGGCTTGCCCGCATCCTTCGTGTAGAAGAGCAGCGTGCTTCCGAGCGTGATGTCATCTGGAACCTCCGGCGCCCAATCTTCATTGAATTCGGCTCTTGCTTCTCGTCCCAGCCGATATTTGGCCCCGGCCAGAAAACCGACCAGACCGTCGCCCGTACAATCCACATAGGTCTTGCTCTCAAACCGGATTCGCCGCTCTGAGCCCATCATCCAGCCGGTAACAGAACGAATAACACGGTCATCAGCATCTCCTTCTGCCTCTACCTCATGAACATCCGTGTTCAGAAACAACTGAATATTTTTTTCCTTCTTCACCGTTTCATGAACAACCAGGTCCCAATAATAAGGGTTGCCCTCCGGATTCATATATTGATTCTCGACAAACATTTCCCCCATGATGCCGGTCTCCCTGGCGAAGCGATGAGTTCCGTGACCAGTCGCACCGCATACCCACACTCTAACCTCACTGCTGGAATTCCCGCCAAGCACCGGGCGATTGTTAACCAGAGCAACCGCATGGCCAAGTCTTGCAGCTGCTACGGCGGCACATACGCCGGCTAATCCGCCGCCGATAACCGCAATATCTGTTTTTATCGTTTCCAACCTCACTGCTCTCACCTCTTATATACTTTTCATTCATCATAACGTATTCACATTCCTTAAAACATGCAGTAAAATAACAATATGTATATACTTTATTTCATGGGAGGACAGAAGTAATGCATGAACCTCAGACCGGCAAGATCAAGCTCCTCCACTATTATTATTGGCATAAGAAACAAGCCTTTCAGTTCGAAGAAGACATCTACACCCACTGGGTTGTTTTCGCCGTTCAGCAGGGCCGCTTCCGCTACAAATTAGGCATGGGCGAAGAAGGTGAAGCCGTTAACGGCGATTGGATCATTTGCCCGCCGAGGACGCCGTTTCGGCGTGAAGTTGTGCATCCGCTCAGCTTTTTTTATTGGGGCTTTGAATGGTCATCGCCTCCATCCAGCCTTCCTCTCGGCAAGCTGATATTCGCGGATCAAGAACGTCTCGCTTCCGCTTATCGTTACTTGCAGCAGCTTTACGCTCTTCCTCCCGAGCAGGCCATGTTGTGGCGCAATCGTTTCATTCAAGAATTATGGGACGGTTATGTTCTGCAGCAGCTTCTGCCCGAATCAGGTCATCGAGTTCACGGGGATTCACTCATGCTGAGCGCCCGCCGCAAGCTTCAAGCACAGGCCTTCCAACAAAGCCTGTCCATGAGAGTGCTTGCCGACGAAATGGAATTAAGTCCTGTCCAATTCACTCGCCGCTTCAAGGCTGCATTCGACTGCTCTCCCTCCGAGTTCGTGCGGCAGCTTCGCCTTGACCAAGGGAAACGCCTCTTGATGGAGAGCACGCTTACCGTGGATCAAATTGCGCAGGAGTGCGGATATGAGAATGGCTTCTATTTCAGCCGGGTGTTCTCCCTGCATATGGCGATGAGCCCCTCGGAGTACCGAAGAGCTCATCGCTTGTAAGTCTTTGCTTCTTGCTGCCTTCTTCGGTATGAACCCGGCGTTTCTCCATACCATTTCTTAAACAGCTTGACGAAGTAATTGTCATTCTGTAAACCCACACTTGCACCGATCTCGCCAATCGGCAATTGCGTCTCTTCAAGCAGCCTCTTCGCTTTCTCCAGCCGGACTCTCTGAATATAAGAAATCAGGTTGCTGCCCGTCTTCTGTGTGAATAATCGACTAAGATAATGCTCTTCAATAGATACTAGCTTGGCAACCGATTTCAACGTGAGATTGCCGGCATAATGCTCTTGAACATGTCTCATCACTTTATTAATCTCAGGATGCTCGCTCCATTCCCCTTTGCTCAGGAACAGCTTTTCCAAGTGAGTCTCCATCCTATTGCCCCATTCCTCACGAAGGGCTTCATGCGTTAGCGCCTTCAATCTCCCGTGCCACACATGCTTCACTCCTGATATTCGGCCCAAGCTTTCATCAAGCCTGCCTGCCGCCTCGCGCACGATGCTGAAGAGCACCTTGCGGCTCTGAAGCTCCTCCCAGATTAAGTGAATAAGACGATACAGCTCTTCGCGCTTTACTTGCTCCATCGCAGCAAGTATATTTTTTTCCATACTCCAAGCAAGGCTATACGTTCGATCATATGGTTTTGATAGCAGCAATGGAGCATTCCCGTACCACTCATTTGTCAGTACATTTAATTGCTCCATCATAAGATTGGGCAATTCCGCTGCAAGGACCCATTCAGATCGGTGCACCAAGTGTCCAGCGTTTCCGAAGCCGGCATCGTCATGGCCTGCAGGTAGAGTTCGACCCTCGGACAACCATTCGAAGATGATCATCAAGCCTTCCTTACCATAATAATGAATGACGGACTCATGCCGCTTATCCAAGCATTCATATTCCGGCAGCTGTGCTTCGCCATGAAGAACCAGCTTGATCCTGACCTTTGTGTACTCTTTTTCGAACAGGAAAGGGTGAATAGGCGGTGCTGCTTCTTTGCTTAACGTTGCATATGTCCACAGCTGCTCATAATAAGCCTGGAATTTCAATGCATTCCATTCCTGTTGCTTTGTTTTTTCCTCCTGCAGATCCTTGCTTATCTTAATTAACGACTCGGTAAGGCTAGGTATGCTCATGGAAGCCTTCAAGATATACCCGATTGCTCCAAGCTCCAGTGCTTGCCTCGCATATTCGAACTCATTCATACAGGTTAGCATCACGAAGCGGCTCGCCATGCCATCTTCACGTGATTGCTTTAATAATTCCAGGCCGTCCATAATCGGCATCATAATATCAGATATGACAAGGTCGGGACGCTCCACCCTCATAAGCTCAAGTGCTTCTCTCCCATTAGCTGCCTCGCCAATTATTCGAAACCCCAGTGCTTCCCACTTTACCTTCTTAATCAACATTCGTCGGACGAACGGCTCATCTTCAGCTATGATCACTTTCCACATATGTCGACTCCTTTTTGCGATAGGGATTGGAGATCAATAAAGGAAAAGAAGCGCGGACGGTCGTCCCTCCTGATGAACGGAGAAGCTGCAGCTCGCCTTCTTCTCGAAACAGCAGCCTTAGCCTTTCTCTTAGATTAGCCAGGCCAATTCCAGAACGTTTGCCGGGTTGCTGCGGGCTGTCAGCCTGCTCAACTCCTTTGCCATTATCCTCAAAAACCATCTCCAGGCTCTTGCCACTTCGACGCACATGCAGGTTCATTCGAGCATCATGGGGAGAATAAGCAAAGCCATGCTTGATCGCATTTTCCGCCAAAGGCTGCATGCTGAGCTTAGGAACAAGGGCATAATCCAATCCCTCTTCCACATGCTCCTGATAGGTGATCTGACCTTCATATCTTACATTCTGAATGTAAATGTAGCTTCGCAGCAAGTCGAGCTCATCCTTAAGAAAGACCAGCTCCAAATCAGAATTTAAGGTCGCCTCAAGCAGATGTCCTAAAGCCATACAAATTTCTGCCGTCTCTTCGTCATCCTTGTCCAAAGCACTCCACTTAATGGTGTTCAATGTATTTAACAGAAAATGCGGATTCATCTGCGCCATCAGCATCTGGTATCTGACAGACTCGCGTTCACGCTCTTCCAGCTTTAATCGTTGAAGAAGCTCCTTCATGTCGCGCAGCATCTGATTGAAGGCGACCGCCAGATCATGCACCTCGCCGCGATAATTCCCTTCCGGCATACTCGTCTTCAATTCCTTGGCAGCAATCTCTGACATTCGTTTCTTAAGCAGCAGCAGCTGCCTTGTCATCGTCGTTGTCATGACGAAGGTTATGAGAACAAAGACGACGCCCAGCAGGAGAAAGGTAGAAATGAATTGACGACGAATATCATTGAAGTTGCTGATGTAGTGATTGAGCGGCAACCGACTAATCATTCGCCATTCGAACTCATGAATGGACGTCCAACGGACAATCGACGTATAATCCTGTGTCGTTATAATCGGCTCTGCTTCCTCTTTCACGATCAACTCACCCAATAAAGCAGCCTCTATCGGGTATCTGGCATCCGTCGCAGCTTTCACTTCACCCTGATCGTCAATCAAATAATAAACCTGTTGAAGCAGCATGCTTCTTGACATAGTCCCCAACCATTGAGAGTAATTAAATTGAATGAGCAAGTAGCCAATAGTGCCTGCTTGTTCATCAACAAGCAGGCTATAGAGCGAGAACTGTGTATCAGCATCCCACACATAGAAGGCTCCTGTTGATCGGAGCTGCTCAAAGCGGGAATTGGAAGCAAATTCATTGTAGCTTTCATCCATCGATTGGGGAGCACTGGCATACAGATTTCCATGTAGATCGGCTACTTTGTATACAACATGCTCCGGAAATGTATTGGGCAAGGATTTAATCAGCTCTCGGAAGATCGCCTCTCTCTCCTGCTCCGACAGCTCGCTGCCTCCTTGAAGCCATTGCTTCGCCACGGGCAGCTGCTCCAGCGTAATATAGTTGCGAAACATTTTGGCTAGAACATCGGTCATAGATTGCTGGAGAAGCTCCAGCTGCTCGTAGGCCTTGCTGGCAAATTCATTGCTGATCGACCGTTCAATTTGTTGATAATTATACAATTGAAGCAAGAAGAAGGGGATGAATATGAACAGCAAAAAGGCGGTGAACAAACGATACTTCAACTTTTGCGGCCATACTCTGCCCACAATACGGAAATATCGTTTCATCTGGCTTCACCGCCTCTCGTTGTGTCCTATTCCATCGTAATGGCTAATTCCTTAAATTGCTTCATCGCTTCATCTTTATATAGCTTCAAGTTAAATGTGGTATCCAGCTTGTTCAAGAACGTGTCGAATTGACCGAGATCCTCCTTGCCATAGTAGAACTTTAACAGCTCTTCATTGCGATAGCGGATTGCATCTGCCGAGTTAAAGCCTTGCGGAAGCTCAATATAATCATTATAAGTGATTAGGACCGGCACCTCAAAAGCATTCTCTATATGTTCAACTTGCTTAGGGAATTTCGTGCTTAAGTATTCGCGCTCCGGTCTTCCCGCAAGCTGATACACCCACGAGAAAGCTGCTTCGCCAGCCTTGTCCGTAAGTACAACCTTGCCGTTCTCTTGTTTGAAGTGAATATTCTCTTCACCGAATTGAACAAGCAGAGAGCCTTCGCCAACTGCAATGTAATTAAGCAGCTCAAACACTTTGTCAAGCTTCGCTTGATCTTGGCCAATCGCTTTGTTTATACCGAATATACCGGCATTCGAGGCGGCGTCCTTGGCTCCTGCTGTATCCAAGCCGCCAGGTCCGGTCAAGCCCTTGACATAAGTCCACTCCGCATTTGGATTGGCATCCTTCCACTTCGCCATCTCTTCATCTTTCATTATACGAGTCCAATCGGTGTATATAATTCCCGCCTTACCCTGGAAGGCTTTATCCAAGGCTGTATTCAGCTTATTGCTCGCAAGCTCGGGATCCAGCACGCCTGCAGAGGTCATCTGTTGAATGTAAGCGATGGCTTCACGTGTCTCCGGCTCATTCAAGCCGCTTACAATCGAATCTTCCTTCATGTAAAAATCAGCAGGTGATCCTTGGGATATACCGCCCGAAACCCCGTGGAGAGCATGGATGAGACTGAAGAAGCCTACATCACCCGTTATCCCAATGGTGTCCTTCTTGCCATTGCCATCCGGATCCTTCTCAATGAAGGCCTTGGCTGTTTCGACAACCTCGTCTAAAGTGGTTGGCACAGGCATCTGGAGAGCATCCAGCCAATCCTTGCGAACCCAAATCACATTAACCGAGCTGGACGGGTTTTTGGTCCAGCCGTAGACTTTGCCATCCACCTTTGCACGTTCAAATGTCGCGTCGCCTATACCTTCCTGTAGCTTATCCAGCTTATTGATATGCGGAGTCAGATCAAGAAGCAATCCTTTGCGCGCATACTCTTGGTACTGAACCTTACTGGAAAATTGAATAATATCAGGAAGATCATTGCTTGCTGCACGCACATTGAGCTTCTCAGAAAGCTCATCTCCACTGCCAGTTAGCGTAAGCGTCAAATCGATGTTCAATGCCTCGTCTAAACCATTTTTCACGAAATCGCCTTCACCTTCAGGCATTGGAGTACCGTATCCGACCTCCATGGCTTCAATTGGAATTGGCTTGCTTGACTGTTGGTCCTCTCCAGTTGTCTTGTTGGAGCCGCTGCAGCCGGCCAGACTTGTACTTGCGATCATCGCCAGAACGATTAGTGAAGCTTTCCATCCTTTTGTCATTTAGAACCCGCCCTTTACTTTAATTTGTTGACATTGCTAATATGGAACTCCTGACTTGTGAACCGCCAGAAGGTTAACCCTTAAGCGCTCCCAGCACCATTCCCTTGATCAGATATTTCTGTAGAAATGGGTATACGGCAATAATCGGAGCACTCGCCACGATGACAGCTGCCATTCGGATCGTATCGGTCGGCAGAGTGACCTCTACCTGGAGATCAGCCGCATCCGCAGCCATAATAATATCTCTAACGACTAACTGGAGCGGATAGAGCTTCATATCCGTTATATAGAATACCGCTGGAAACAAGACATTCCAGTTGGAGACCATGTAGAACAATCCAACTGTCATTAACGCAGGCACTGACATCGGAAGCGCAATGCGGGTTAATACCGTCACCTCGCCCGCACCGTCCATACGAGCCGACTCATAAATTTCCTCTGGCAGTCCTTCAAAAAATGTTTTAATAATTAGCACATTAAATGTAGCAACAATACTTGGGATGATCATCGCCCAAATGGTATTAAGAAGACCTGCGTCCTTGACAACCAAATATGTCGGTATGAGTCCCCCATTGAACATCATCGTAAATACGATCAGGAAGATAAACAAGCCGCGGCCGCGAAGCTTCTTTTTACTCAATGGATAAGCAAGCAGCACGGTGATAACAAGATTAAGAATGGTACCAATAACGGTTACAAATAAAGTAACGCCAAACGATCGATGAATGCTATCCATACTGAATAGATACTTGTACGCTTCTAATGTGATGGATTTCGGAATCACAACGAAACCGCCATTTTTTAACACCTCGCTATACGGGGTCAACGACACCGATAACACATACATCAGCGGGAATACAGATACGATTGCAATGAGGATCAACAATGCATAGGTGAAGACATCAAACCATCTTTCCGTGCCCTTGCTCACCATAAACTGTTCCCCCATCTTCTGGCTAACTGATTCGCCATCACAACAAGCACCAAGCCAATAGCCGACTTGAACAATCCAACAGCGGTAGCCAAGCTGAAATTCAATTGCTCCAAGCCAACACGATAAACCCATGTATCAATAATGTCGGCGACCGGATACACTTGTACATTGTACATGATATAAATCTGTTCAAAGCCTGCGTCTAGCATATGTCCCATACGGAGGATCAGCAGAAGCACGATAACATTCCGGATTCCCGGCAATGTAATATGCCATATCCGTCTTAATCTGCCCGCACCATCCATTCTCGCAGCCTCATATAGAGTAGGATCAATGGCACTCATGGCAGCCAAATAAATAATCGCTCCCCACCCTAAATCCTTCCACATATCCGTGCTAACCAATACACCTCGGAATAGCTCGGTAGACGTCATGAAAGGAATGGTGTCCAAGCCGCCTTCGGTCAACCATCTGTTCAACAACCCGCTCGATTCGGATAAGAAAGCAATCGCGATTCCATAGATGATGACCCAGGACAAGAAATGAGGCATATAGCTAAGTGTCTGAACCATTCGATTCAGCCATAGAATACGACCTTCATGAAGCAAGATTGCCACAAGGATCGACGGCAGCATGCCCCACACCAGCTTGTACAGACTGATCAAGAAGGTATTCGTTATTAATTGCTCGAAATAAGGCGATTCAAAAAAGAAACGAAAGTGAGAATACCAAGGATCTGCCCAAGAGCTGGCTCCAAGACCGCCAACAATATCATAGTCCTTGAACGCAATAATGACCCCATACATAGGGACGTACTTAAATACAAAATAATAGACAAGCCCTGGCAGCATCATCAGATACAACAGACGCATACTCCATATATCGTTCCACAAAATCTTCCAGCGTTTATCATTCGGTTTCTTTATCAAGCTGCGGGACTGCCTGTCTGAAATATCATTCATTCTTCTGCTCCTTTCGGTGATGTTCATATAACCTTCAACTTATGGGTGTACTGCCTTGAAACAAGGTTACCATTAACCGTAAAAGCATTTAATGAACAGAATTGTCTAAAGCATAGAACGATATTATCTATCTATTCTTAACAAATAGTGAGGAAGGAGGCTTAGCGCAAAAAAAAAAAAGCATTCATTCTGGCATTGCAGCCAAGTTGAATGCTTTCTTCGGTTCTACTCCAGCTTCCAGCTCTCCAGCTCGTAACGATAATAGCTGCGTCCCCATTTCTCTCTGCGCAGGGCGCTCTCACGGGCATATGCCTCACAAACTGCTTTTGCTTCAGCCTGATCACCAATCAGAAGAACATATTCATTCATTGAAATAAGCTGGCCGCTCTCCTCTCGCAGCTGCAGCTGCACTGTGAATTGCTTTTCAGCTTGCAAATCAATAGTCCAATCCAGCTCACCTACCATACAAGAGCTGTCAGATTCGGCTTCAACTTTCATAATGCCCCCATGGCATGCCAGTCCGTTCCTATTCAATATCGTCCATTCATATTCAAGATCTTTAAATGGCTGCTGATAATCGTTGACAAGCCACAGCTCCGCCACAAATTGTTCCCCATGCTTCCAACGTCTCTTGGCAAAAGCAAGACTGGCCAGCAACGGCTCATAGGACCGTTTAACAAAATCATAGCTAATTTTCTCCTTGCCGTAATAATCCACAATACCCCACTTCATATCAGGCCATTGTGTTATAAAATGGCATAAGGATACGCCGCTTACACGCGGCTTCCTTCTTCGGAACAATTCCAGTGCAAATTGAAAAGCCGTTCCTTGCGCGATCTGGGTGGCAGTCACAAACTCCTCCAAGGAGTCCATTCTCATATCCCCGAATACTTCCAAATTAAGTCCCTTCAAGAAGTCAATATCCGCCCAATGATACCCCCAGCTAGGCCCCATTGGCCATAGCTCGTCCGGCGGAATAAACTTCTTAAGACTTTCCACAGAGGGCGAAGATGCTGCTGTCAGCTCCGGTATAATAGCAGCATCAATGTTTGGGAAGTAATCTTCCATAAACACCTTGCCTCCGGAATAATAATGTCCGTTCGCATGCTTCGACTCTTTTCGTTTGAAGCCCATTCGTACCGCAATATCGTTACTGAGCGGTGTCGCAAGTCCATATGGCACTGAAGTATGCGCCTGTATCGCTTCTCCGACAGCTTGCATGAGCTCTTTGTTTTTACTCTTGAAGTGACCGTCTGTGAAAAACACCTCTTCCCCACCCATCCAATAAATATTGGACGGGTGGTTCCGTCGTTGCTTAACAATTTCAACGCATTCTCTGCACGTAGCTTCGACAAATGGAGGATCGTCTGGATAGACCTGTGTGGCAAGCGGGAAATTGGTCCAGACAGAGATACCAAGCTCGTCACAGAGTTCATAAAACTTTGGAATTTCCGGAGGATGCCAGCCGAAAATTCTTAAATTATTAATATGACATTCTTTAGCCAGCCGCAAAAGATGCTCGTACTTGGCGTCATCATTTCGACCGTATAGGAAGGAAGGCTGGCCTCCCCAACAAGCGGAGCGGAGAAAATGTCTTTTCCCATTAATTATAAAGGTCCATGGAAATTCCACTTCGTCTTCGTTGAAGCCGGGATTTCTTTCCATTCGCACTTCTCGGATCCCGATTCTGCCTTTCACCTGGTCTAACTCCTGATGAGCCGTCATTAACCTGATCTGAACGTCATAAAGGTTCGGCTTTCCCATATCCCACGGCCACCAGAGCTCTGGATCGGGAATCGTTAAGCTTACTTCTGTCTGCTGCAGTCCCGGTCTAACCTTGCAGCTATAATCAACACCTTCGAAGTTAAGCTCGATTTTTTTCCCATCATAGTCTCTGAAACATTAAATTTTGTCATATACCACCATTCGTACTCCTGCGCCCACTTCGCCTTGTGCATATTCCGGCCATAATAGGGATCCTCTATTTCCCCAGCCCGTTGCAAATCGGTATACACATCCCCAGGAACAGTTGCATAATTCCAGCTATAAGTTGCCCCTTGAAGCTCTGGCGGCAGCTTGTGAAAGCCTTCCCTCTCACCTTCTCCAACCCTCATCTTCTCCATTTGCCATAAATGCCCACTTAAATCCTGTGTAATTCTGGTCATCGACTCATCCTCCTTGGAAGGTTTTACCCTTGTCATAAGAGTAATCGACGACCTGATGTAGGAACATGCATAAACCCTTCATTCCTTATATACTTTATTTCTTAGAGGGATTACGCGTGAGCGCCTTTCCGATTGGATGCTGTGTTTGCTGTTTGTTCGCTTTGACTAACAAGCCGCTTCAGTAACTTTCCCTTGAACCTTCAAATGAAGTGACATACTATGGAGTTATGAATCGGTTAATAATGGAGGCAATCCGCGATCATGACGAACAAGAAGTATAAAGCTCCCGCAGCCGAGAAGGTGTTAGATATTCTGGAGCTAATGGCCAGAGAGAACAAGCCTTTTTCGGTTACGGAGATCAGCAATACATTATCCATAACAACAAACTCTGTTTTTCGGATTTTGAAGGAGCTTGAGGAGAAGAAGTATATTCAGAAAAGGGAGAGTGACAGCACCTATCAGCTGACCGGCAAGCTGTATTACCTTGGCAGCTCCATCGCCAACCGGATTACGCTGAAGGAGGTAGCGGAGCCCTCCATGCGCGCCCTCAGAGACGGCACAAGAGAGACAACCTTGCTCACAAGGCCCGGCTCGCTTGGCAGAACGCTGGTTGTCGACCAGTTGGAGAGCCTGGAGCCGATCAAGTTCCTCTCGACTGTCGGTCTGGAGTATCCCTCCCATACCTCCGCCATGGGCAAGGCTATGCTGGCCTTCAGTCCGGATCAGTTGGAGTTGTATCTGGCCCATCATGAGCTCGAGCCTGCAACACCGGGTTCTATTGCCGATCCGTTGAAGCTTAGAGATGAGATCGAGCAAATCCGCACACAAGGCTACGCTCTCGACATGGAGGAGTCTTGTGAGGGACTTCGCTGCATCGGTGTGCCGATTATGAATGCGGCCGGACAGCTCGAAGGAGCCATTGGGGTGTCCGGTCCCATCTTCCGCATGTCCAAGAAGACGATGGACCGGTATATTCAGCTCGCCCTGCAGCAATCCCAAGCCATCTCCGAGCAGCTAGGCTACAGGAAGCCGTAGCGGCAAACAGGGAAAGCTCCCCCTATCCCGGCATTATATGCTTGGATAGGAGGAGCTTTTTATTATGTTCATATAACAGAGCGTTACTTCGCCTGGATGATCTTGTCTCCTCGCGCCTTGATGTTGGCGATGGTTGTGTTAAGATCATTCTGTTTAACCAAATACTTCTCAACTTCCTCGGTAATAACCTTTTCATAATTGACGTTATGGGCACCCATGATTTTCTCTCCAACAAATATCGCATCCGGATTGGTAAAAACATATTCAAGCTGTTCCACCTTAATGTTGTCACCCGCTAGAGAATCGCCGAACACTTGGAACAACTCATCCTGCGCCACGGTTCGGTTAGCCGATTCAGAGGAATCGGCATATTTGGCAGAAAGTCTGCTAAGATCAAGCCCAATTTCTAGTGCAAGCTTGGGGTCTGCCGAAGTCGGCGATATGCCAAGGCCATTCACGATCCCCCATGTTTTCATCCTAGTCCCGCTATCAACCGGCATTGGCGCAACACCGATCTTCCAGTCTCTAGGGAAATTTTCTTTATCAGCAGCCCAAGGCAATACCCAGCCGCCTTGAATATCCATGCCAAACTGGCCGTTCATAAAAGAGGTTGCGCCAGTTTTTGATGTTATCGTATTCGCATGCGTCGGCGTGCTTTCATCTACATGCATCATGTTGAATAAGCGTTCCATGGAACGAGCGAATGCTTGGTTTTCGATATTGGATAAACCTTTGTCGTTGTAGAAATGTTCTCCGCCGCCTAATTCCATAATGGCGTCTCCATACCAGAACGTGCCCCATGGCAGATAGAACGCGCCATAAATCCTGTCAGCGCCAGTTCCGCTTGTCAACTGCTTAGCTACTTCGCGATACTGATCCCAAGTCATCGGAATTTCGTCATCAGGATATGGCACACCTGCTTGATCGAAGATGGATTTATTATAGTAAAGCGCCCATCTTGTGATGTTGTGCGGAACCATGAAGACTTGGCCATTGTTGCTCGCATTCTCCACATAAGGACCAAACTCTTGATTGAAATCAACGCCTGACTCTCTAATGAGATCATCAAGAGGTACAATCGTACCTGCGTCGGCCCACTGCTGTTGAATGATCGGATTAGTAACAATAATAATATCCACTTGTTTGCCGCCTGCGATTGAAATAGGTACTGTTGTCAGAAAGTCAGCTTCTCTTCCGTGAAATTCAAAGTCAACGTGGCTGTACTTGTCCATGGTCTGAATTTCTTCCATCGCTTTTTTCATCTTAATATCCTCGTCAATACCGTTAAGATGAATAATCATTTTAACATCTGGATTCAATCCTGCCGGCTTTTTGTTCTCCGAAGAGCCGCTGCAAGCACTAAGCATTACGAATGTTAATGTCAGAATCGCTGCAATGAGTAAAAGAACGGTTCTTTTCATCTTGACTTCCCCTTTATTATTTATTGATCAAGCAGCATAAAGCTGCATGATTTTGCCCTGTGATTGCCTACCCTTTGACTCCGGACATGGCGACACCTTCAATGAATCGTTTCTGAGCAAACAGATACACGACAATAATCGGAATTAGAGCTAGTGTTGCTCCAGCCATTTGGACGGCAAAGTTGCCTGAATATTCACCTTTGAAGCTGGCGATCCCTACGCTTAGTACCTGCTTGTATGTATCGTTAATGTAAATCAAAGCACTGAAGTACTCATTCCAGCCCCAGGTGAATGCAAGAATAAACAAGGCTGAAATTTGCGATTTGGCAAGTGGCAGAACAATACGGCAGAATGTCATATATTCATTGCATCCATCAATTCTTGCTGCCTCTATGAGATCATTCGGGATCGAAGTGAAAAATTGTCTCATGAGAAAAATCGAGAACGCATTGAACATCCAAGGAAGCGCAACGCTAAGCACATTGTCGATTAATCCCATCGACTTGAAAATCATAAACTGGGGAATGATGCGCACTTCTACTGGAATCATCATCGTGGCAATGAAGATTAGAAAAATGACATCTCTTCCTTTAAACTCTAGCTTCGCAAAGGCGTAGCCAGAGATCGTGCTTACAGTCAGAACTAAAATAACGATGTAAATCGTCACCAATGCCGTATTCGCATACCAATTCACAAACGGGAAATCATTAACAGCCGTAGCATAATTGCTCGGATTGAAGTTTTTCGGAATCCATTCAATCGGCATCTTGAATACATCACTCTCATATTTAAATGATGCCGACAACATCCACGCAATCGGAAACACCATAACCATACCAACCATAGCTAATATTCCGGTAAGCAGCGTTCTGCCGCCAATCGTACTCCTATTCATCAACTAGCTGCCCCCTATACATATTTGACCCATTTCTTTTGACCGATCCATTGAATGACCGTAACGAGCACGACCAATACAAAAAATACCCACGATACGGCTGAAGCGTACCCCATTTGGTATTGCTTGAAAGCCATATCATAAATATGGTAGACAATTGTCATGGACGCCGTACCTGGCCCGCCTTGCGTCATCACCTGTACTTCAGCGAATACTTGAAAGGAAGAGATAACCGACGTAATGATGAGAAAGAAAGTCGTAGGCGAGCTGATTGGTACTGTAATATAAAAAAACTGTTGCAGCTTGTTGGCCCCATCTATTGAAGCCGCTTCATAATAACTTTTGGATATTCCTTGCAAGCTTGCTAGGTAAATAACGGTGCAATAGCCAACGTTTTTCCACACCCAGAATAATGCGATTGTAGGCAATGCCCACTTCACGCTTGTCGCCCAACCCGGTGTAGATTCAATTCCTAACGATTGCAAGAAAGAATTGATAGGACCAAACTCTGGATGGAAGAGTGCCGAGAAGACTAAGGCTGAAGCTGTAATCGTCGTTATATACGGAACAAAATACATTGCCCTGAGCAGTCCGCGTCCGAAAATTTTGGCGTTTAGCAGATTGGCTATAACAAGAGCTGACACGATTAAGAGCGGGACCCCCATAACCATTAGCAGCAGATTATGCAGTAGCCCTGATTGAAAATATTCATTCTGAAATACCTCTTTATAGTTGTCTAGTCCAATAAACGTTGAACCTGCCGCTCCTTTGAACATGTTCCAATCCATAAAGCTTAAGTACAATGAATTGAACAAGGGATAAGCCATAAACATTAGGAACCCTATAATGGCAGGCAATATAAAGGAATAACCTACCAGATCTCTTCTGATGCTTGTATTCCACTTCAGATTCATCCACTCCTCGTTGTCATGCAATGGTCGCACTTCGTTATAAACAATTCCAGATATTATACTTAAATTCTGTATTTATATTTAAATAATATTGAAAGCACTTACAGGAGTCAAGAGCATTTTTATATATAGACATTTATATTGTATATAGACGAGACCCAACCTTCTGAGTGCTATCGAGAATGAAGCTCCATGAACAAAAAACTTATGCTATCGTATATCCCTGCCACCTCAATAAATATGCATTTAAAATCATTGACCATATTTAAAACATAAGTTATTATTTACTACTGAGCCGTTCAATCAGAAGGTTAGATGTAACCGCTTCCAATTAGAAGGAAAGGAGAGCTGAAACAACCGCCTTTACATGTCACAATACGAATTCTTCTTTCGGCCGGTATTTAAATTTTTTCAGGAGGGAATTGAAGATGCACAAAAAAATGTGGTTCAAACATGTATGCTTGACCGTTATTGCTTCTTTATCCATTATGGCCTTTCAGGTCCCACAATCCGCCAAAGCCGCTGATGCCGCAACTTTCCAAGGATTAGGAAAGGCCGTATATGCGGGAAAAACCTACTTTGAAAATAAAGTAACGACAACGACGAAGGTGCTCGTAACTCCAAGCGATTCGCTTAGCTCTATTCAAACCAAACTTGACGCCGGAGGCGTCATTCAATTCACGGCCGGCACGTACAATTTAGGCGTCATAAAAATCCATCAATCCAACACTCGAGTTGAAGTCGACCGCAATGCCGTCTTCAACATGAACAGCAACATCTTGTTTGATATCCGTCCGGCAACTGTTACATCGCCAAGGATCGAGAATGTCGAGATAGCCTCAATAGGACCGGGCCGCTTTACCATTCGTACTAATGGCAATGTTGGCGGCGATAAACGCCCTGTTCGAATATCAAATGTGAAAAACTTCGCTGTTTCCGGAATCAATATCTCAGGAAATTACGAGGGACAGCCTTTTATCGTTTTAGCCCCCTATCAAGACGGCAGCCCAGGAACCATATTGGTAAATAGCCAACAAACCTACAATCCTATTTTCGGACTTGTCCCTACCTACGGCGTGATACAAAATGTAGGAGCAACCAAAATTCACGGCGGATATGCCACAGTACAAATGTTTGGCGGAAACAACGTTCTTATGCGTAACATTGACGGAGATCATGGAGTAACTGTCCGTTTAGAGCCAGGCAGCGGAAAGGATTCTGATTATATAAGCATGTCTGGACCGAATCTTGGAGCTTTACACCATATCGCTCTAGTAAATATCAGCAACAATAACGGTTTTGCATCGGTCTATTTGAAGCCGCATGCAAAACTTAACCACAATATTACCCTAGCGGATATTACATCAGTCAACAGCGCATTCGCCATTCATGCAGATGTAGCTGAGTTTAAGGCGGATGACAGTGTCACGGTTTCTTATGGAGGAGACACCTATCATATTCACAGACAGCGAGGACGATTTGAAAACGTCCAGTTAAAGGGAGATATCACCCTGACACAGCAAGGAACAAATAAGTTTGCATGGTTCGCGATTAGCGATCTTCTCTATATTGACTACAGCAAGCGAGACGGAGCCGGAAATTATTCGGATTATGCTCCATCCATTGAAGGAACCAAACGTCTTACGACTCCCATCGTGCCCGTGCTTATGCTATCACAGGAATACCGCACAGATACAATATTTAGTATAGAACGCGGAAATTTCACCATGGATTTGGGCGCTGCGAACATTCAGTCCATTGGATTCACCCATTCTTTAGCTACAGATGGCGGCGTACTTTATAGAGAAGACGGCAGAACGAAAACAAACAAACCTTTGACAGCCGAGCAAATCATGGATTATTAAATAAGCGATTAATATGGAGAGGCCGATGCATCATCGGCCTTTGCCATTCTTTATATTGTTGTCGTATAAAGCTCATACAATCGATAGATAAGCACAGCTGCTTCGGCTCTTGTAGCCATCTGACCTGGCCCGAAGCGACCGTCTTTGAAACCAATCATGATTCCCGACTGCTGCAACAATTCTACGCTGTCTTGTGCATAATCAGAGATTTCAGCTTGATCCTTATAGGCACCGAAGTTCTCTTTGCTTGGCAGCACTACGTTGTTGATGAGAGCAAGCCTTCCAATTACTGTCGCTATTTCTTGTCGCGTAATAGGCTCATTGATACCAAAGCTTCCATCTGCCCTGCCGAATACGATCCCTAAATTTTGCGCGGTTGAGAGAGAGTCCGAATACCATTGCCCCGCCTTCGCATCGGTGAATGTGGATGACCGGCTAACATCCTTCAACTCCCACGCTTCCATCAGCAGCTTGATAAACTCTGCTCTCGTAACCGATGATTCAGGTTTGAACGAACGATGATCGACTCCGTTCACGATCCCTCTGACGGCCAACGCTTCAATCTCTTCTTTGGCCCATGGAGCAGATGCAAGATCCTCGAAGACAGAAGAGGCTCCAGCCGCCGAATATGGGCTGAAATGATGGACGCGAATCACTACTTTTCCGCTCTGTTCGTCATACCTGCTGATCGGTACGACTTCCAGCTGTCCATCCTCGTTTAAGTAATAACCTACTATCAGATGAGGTTGCTCCAGAGGATCACTTGCATAATGCCATTGCAGCTCGACGAATTGATCGGAACCAAATTCATTAACACTCTGTCCATTAATAGCAAGTGTAAAATCATATACCGGATTCCCTTGTAACGCTTTCGCTACATCAACGTCAAGCTTATCAGGATCAACTAGCTGGACTGACATTTCGACATGATCCGGGGAAGACCCTATGGACCGCATGAGCATGCTTATTGGGAACGATGCCGTTGCGAGCCCCATATCCACTTCAATGCGCCGGATATTCTTCTCCGCCCATTTTTTTATTCCCTCTGCGGGAAGGCTTACAATCACTTCCTTCACATCAGCTGGGATATGAACTGCAATACTTGCGATTCCATTCCTGGATTGATTACCCGCATTATCCATTAGCTCTTCCATGATTTCGAACTCAGCAGTATCCTTCTGAACCGGTGCGGCTCCTCCGCTTCCGGTGTTTCCTTGCTCCACAGGCGGCGCCGCTTCGGCTTGAACCTCCAACAGCAATACTCCCTCAGGCTGCAACACAATTGACGAGCTTAACGCGCCTCCGGTCATCATATCTTTAATCGTTATTTTTTTGCCGTCTGCTGCTTTCAATCGAAGGTTGGACGAGTTCTTCCCCATATTGACAATAGTCATGATATAACGATCCTGCCCGTTTGGCTGCACCCTCCAGAAGCTGCCTTTCTTCAATCCGCCGTTATCCTCCAGCAATTCGATGGCAGGCATCTCGCTCGTGGGAAGCGACTGCAAGGCTTTCGCAAGCATAGAAGCCGCCATGCCATCCTCCATCGTCATTAATTTGCCGTTACTTTGGTGAAGCGTTTCTGTGCGCAGTTTCCGATATTCGTCAAACTTCAGACTCACGTTATCGATAATAACGGTTCCGCCTTGATCCAGGTAGCTCTGCAGGGCTGCAAACTCCTTATCGGTGACTTCTTCGGTTTTGTAAACGGCAATTACATCCCACTCCTGATGATCCCGTTTCTCAATCATGTTCCCTGTAGCGAATCCGATTGGCACGCCTTCGAATACCATCGGCTCATACAACTCGAACAATTCGTCCATATAATGAGAGTTGTTGATCGCCGATGATTCGGAATAAAAGACTCGAATCGGTTTTCTTTGATTCTGGAAGCCGACCAGCTCTTCGGAGAAAGCGTTCATATCCATCATGGTTTGTGTCAGCTCATTGGCTACACGCGGCTGCTGCGCTACGCTGGCAGGATAAGATTTGCCAAGCCCGCCAGGCTGATCGGCCGCGTCAATCAGACGTTGTTCAATGGAACCGTCCGCATTCCTTCCCCAGAACCACGTCAAGCTGGCATCCATCCCGAGCAAGGTCGACAGCCAGAAGGTCGATCTGACGTATTCGGGCTTCATGTCGATGATTCGGAATTGCGTTGTCGATAAACTATGAAGCTCCGTGTTGATATGGGCTTTCTCCGGCGACACTGATTCCATAAAGTCGTATGCCATAAACATCTCTTGCCAGAAGAAGGAATAATCCGCCTCCCATGTCTCCGGCTCGTTGCCTGCTCTCAAATCCCTTTTGCGGAATTTGGAGTCGTCTCCGATCATTCCTGCCATTTCCGTCAACGCTTCCAAATCAATGCCGTGATCTCTGTTCCCCTCTGTGAACACATTCGGCATAATTTTCATATGCGTTTTCGCATCGGGATCGTTCCGCATAATGCCGTCATTCAGGAACGTTAACCACTCCGTTACTCGATCCATATTAAAGCGCGACCAGTCATACCACTTCGGCGTGCCATGCTCGGACGCATCCAACGGAATTTGGATATGGACCTCATCGAAGCTGGCGAAGTCGGTTCCCCATAACGTGTTTAAGGTTTCGATCGAACCATGCTTTGTCGTCAGCCATGCTCTGAATTTGCCAACCGTATACGAGGAGATGCCCTGCGGAATCTTGGCCCAGCTGTCGCTAGACGTATACCAGTGCGGCTCGTTGAATAACATATAGCCTAGCGTCGTGTAGGGTTTACCGGCAGTCTGCGGCACAACATTGTTGAATATGCTGTCCCAGATTTTGCGCAGAGCCGGATTGTCAATATCATAATTGGCATATTGATAATTCCGGCCTATTCTCATCTCCGGCCCAATGCCTTCTCCCCATACCGATTCCCATTGATCATCATACCCCCACCAGCCGCTGCTTGGATCATTGGCATTATAAGGGATGCCACTATGCCACAAATTCAAGTATCCGATGTTCGTATTCGGTCGCTCTGTCAGATCCTTCATCCGTTCCATGTCTATTGTTCCATCGGCATTTTGGAAATTGATACTGAGCGCCTTGGGATGGTCTACATTGCCCAGATAATCATTGTAGAGTCCCGGGTCCATGGTGGATTGATTAAGCGGCTTGGAGAAATAATCGTATATAAATACGGGTTTTCCATTCGATTCGAAGAAGTTCCCGTTCAATTCCACTTGCACCCAATCCATCGGCGGTACAGGCTTGCGGGTGAGCTTGCCGTCCAGAACATCCTGCAGTTGGCCGATTGCGCTATCCAGCATCTCAATGACTTCCTGGCGTTCGAAGTCTGGCAGCTCGTTCGCGAGCGTATTTCCTTGTCCTTTGAACAATGCCATCTGTTCATACAGCTTCGCATTCAATTCAATATTCGCTTCATCCCAGTCCGCAAACAAGATGAACTGCTCGGACATCCATATAACCGCTTCCTCTCGCGTGATGTCGATGCCCAGCTCCTCTGCAATGTTCATCAGCTCTCCAAGAGCGGCCAGCTTGGCTTGCGCTTCAGCTTTCAACGGTGATGCCGGCTCCGTCAGTTCAGAAACAATGGTAATGGGCACCGATGCCTTAATCGTCTGATTGTACCTTGCCTCCAGCAGAACTGTGCCGATTCGTTTCGGCAAGATCGTGCTGGTTGCCCCGACACTTTGTTTCTCAGCCGCGTAGCCGGGAGCATCATCCGTATCAAGAATGACCCAGTTAACAGCAGCCCCTGCCATCGGAACGTTGCTTTGGTCGTAAACAACAGCGGTTATGGTTCTGCCTTCGCTAGCTTCCGACATAGAGATTTGAAGCTGAGTTATTTCCTCGCCCGAAGCATCCAGCATCTTCACAGAAGAAGCCCTCTGCGCCGAACCCGGCTCCTCGAAGGATACCGACACCTGATAGACCGCAACCTCCAGCTCGTTCCTGATCTGAATAACACTGCCTTCTTGCAGTTCGGACTTCCGGATAGCAAATGTCGCTTCGTTAGCGTCTTCGGCTGCGGCAGCAAACACCTTGTCGTCGACCAGCGCTGTATAGATCGAAGAAGGCTCCTCCGGATTGTCAAGCACTTCATCATTCGTGACCTCGATGGATACAGCTGCCTTGATACCCCCATTAACTCTCGCTTCGATATCAACAGTTCCTGGGCGCTTGGGGAAGATCGTGACTTCGTTATCCGTGTTTGTCTTGGACGCTGCGTACCCTTGACCTACATCCGTCTTGAGAATAACATAGTTAATCGAGCTTCCGCTGATCGGATTGCCGTATTGATCATAGACAACCGCGTTCAACGTTCTGCCCGTTTCTCTCTCGGACATGGACAACTTGAAGTTGCGGACAATCTTTCCCTCTTCCGTGAATAGCTTCACGCTTGTCGCCCGAGGATTTGGCTGATCTGCGCCGGGTTCCTCAGTAAGTTTGTCAAACCGCACGTACAAAGTATCTTTGGCGGGATCTACGAATCTGATTATTCCTCCATGATTAACTTCCTGGCCTGCCGGAAACTCATCCTCGTAGTCCCACAGCAGCTTGCTCGCGCTCTCCGCCGCAATACTTCCTGAGAAAGAGCCGCACACCATACAGATGATCAGCCATAACGAAATCGCTTTTTTTGTCAATTTACATTCACTCCCTTTATCGAATAGGAACACCTCCTGTTCATGATCCGATGTGAGGTCGGATCAATCTCATGTTGTAGTCGGAATTTGCTGTCTACTGCCCCCTTCCTTCTAAAAGTCTGGCAATGACCTGAGCTGCCTCTTCCCGTCTCGTAATCCCTAGCGGTGCGAATACGTCCTCGCCGCGTCCTTGCATCCAGCCAAACTTCAGCATATCGGCAATTGCTTCTTGCGCCCATGCTGCTGCTTGATCAAGATCCGCTGCTTTCACTAGCTGACCATCAGCCGGAATCCGGTCGATATATGCCTTGGTGCGATAGAGCATAACCGCCATCTCTTGCCGTGTAATCGAGGCATGCGGCGAGAATCGATTGGCAGCTACACCTTGAACAAGGCCAGCCTCATAAGCGGCCGCAACAGCCTCTGCATACCAATCCGATTCCGCTACGTCTGAGAATGGAGCGGAGGCGCTGGCGCTTAGACCCAGAGCTCGCACAAGCAATGCGGCAAACTCGGCGCGCGTTACGCTTTGCTTCGGCTTAAATTCATCAGCTGTCACACCCGTGACAATCCCTCTTGCAGCCAGCAGCTCGATCGCAGGCGCCGCCCAATAAGACACAGGCACATCCTTGAAGGTTTTCTTATATTGCAGACCGGCATAGGTGCTGAAATGCTGAACCTCAGCAACCAGCATCCCATCGCGAACTTCTCCTCCTACATACTCCAGTGTGCCGTCCTCCTTGATGAAGTACATGCCAAGCTGGGAGAGCTCCGCCCCTACGTTCAGTCTCAAGGATATCGTGATAGGCTCCTTGAAGCTGGAGAGCTTGATCTCCTTGCCGCTCTTATCCACAATGCTCAGCGTGAAGTAGATCATAGACGTAGCAGCCTTGAGCTTAGCATTGCCTGCCTTCATCGCTGCAGCCATCAAGGACTGAGTCTGAGACTCGGTCATCTCTTCGAAGGCCACCGATACAACAGCTCCTTCCAGCGAAGCTTGCCCCAGGCTTGAGGTCAGGTCCTTCAATACGGAAGCAGGAATGTCAATCGCAAGCTGCTCGGAGAGCAATTGCAGCTTGTTCTGGCCTTGTACGCCGGATGATTGAGCTGGCAGAAGCACCTTGTTTTTGTTCGCCGGCACATTCCATTTGATCACGCCATGATCTGCGCGAGGATTGCTTATGATTTCAGCCCTTGGGTCTTGTGTCGAGAGGGGTGGAGCTGTAGTTACAGGAAGAACAGGCGGAGCTGGCTGCTCCTTCTCATGCCCTTGAATCTCCAACAACAGAACGCCTTCCGATGGAAGAGTGAAGGCGGTGGCCATCTCCTTCCCAGTCATCATATCGGTAATGGTCACGGAAGACTGATCCGCCATCGCAATTTCCAGATTGGCGGTATTTTTCCCTACATTAATAATAGTCATGACATACCGATCGTCGGCTGCCTGGACAACGCGCCATAATGCGCCCTTCTGAGCAAGGCTATTGGATTCCTTGAGCTCTACTGGAGAGAGCTTGTTGGCCTCATCAAGAAGGTCAAGTGCCTCTTCGGCCATAGCCGTCACATCGCCATGCATGGCAATTAATGTGCCATTGCCGGACATGAGCGAGGCAGTTCGCGGCTGCTTATACTCATTAAAGCCCAAGCTTGCTTCATCGATAATGACCGTGCCGCCCGCATTCAGATAGTCCTGCAGCGCGTCGAACTCCGCATCTGTCACATTCGGGGTTTCACGTACCACAATGACGTCCCAAGTGGAATGAGGCTGCTTCTCGATAATGCCCTCCGTGGCAAAGCCGATCGGAACGCCGTCAAAGTTCAATGCCTCATACAGCTCGAATTGATCATCCACATAATGCTCGTCGTTGATGGCGGAAGTCTCGGAGTAGAAAATACGAATTGGCTTCTCTTGCGTCTGGAATTGTACAATCTCCTCGGAGAACGCATTGAGATCCATCATCGTTTTGCTCAGCTCATTCGCTACACGCGGCTGCTGGGCCACCGTACCCGGATAAGATTCCAGCAAGCCCTGCACCGTTGTATTCATCAATCGATTCTCGATGGAGCCGTCCGGATTTCTGCCCCAGAACCAGGTGAAGCCTGCATCCATGCCCAGTACCGTTGCGAGCCAGTAGGTGGAGCGGACATATTCCGGCTTCATGTATAGGTCTCTGTACGCTACTGTGGAGAGGAAATGCACCTCGGAATTGACATGCGCCTTCTCTGGGCTGACGGAGTGCATAAAGTCATAGGACATCCCCAGCTCCTTCCAGTAGTACGCATAATGCTCTGTCCAATCCTCTGAGGAGCCCGTTGCCTTGAAGTTCACCTTGCGCGTCTTCGCATCGTCGCCGATGATCTCCGCCATCTCCGTCAATTCCTCGAAGTTAATGCCATGCGTGCGATTGCCTTCGGCAAACAGGTCAGGCATCAGCTTCATATGCGTATTGGCATCAGGGTCATTCGCTTTCACCTGATCATGCAGGAAGGTCAGCCACTCCGTGCCTCTCTCCATATTGAAGAGGGATACATCATAGCCTGCCGCCGTTCCCTTGTGCGATTTGTCCATGGGAATAACGCCTCTGGCTGCTGCGTCGAAGCTCGCAAAGCTGGTGCTCCACAGCGCGTTCATCGCGTCAACCGATCCATGGCGATCCTGCAGCCACTCGGCGAACTGCTGAAGCGCAATATCTGATATGCCCTCCTGTCCGTTCGCCTTCTTCGCGACAGCCCAGTGGCCCTTCTCCAGGAACCAATGCGGCTCATTCGCCAAGAGATAGCCAAGCTCCGTATAGGGCTTGCCGGATGTAATAGGTCCGGTGTGGCTCAGCACATCCTCCCATATCGAACGAATAGCGGGATGATTAATATCATATTTGGTGAAGGTTGTTATGCCATCACGCATCGTATCCCCATTCTGGCTGACCGCCCATGCCGGAGCTGGATCATGCCATAGAATGGTGTAGCCCATGTTGCTTGTTGGACGATTTTGCAGATCTCCATACTTATCCGGAGCCGGCGTACCTGTCTGATCGGTCACAAAGCTCGGATTAATAGACCGCGGCAGATCAATGCTGCCGAGATAATGGTTGTAGAGCGTCGCATTATCCTTCGGAACATCCAGCGGCTTGGAGAAATAATCATGCAAGAACACAGGCTTGCCGTTGCTGTAGAAGTTGCTGTCCTTCAGCGTTATGCCATCCCAGTCTACAAGACGGACCGGTCTTCTGGTTACCGTGCCGTCCGATACGGCGCTTAACTCCGCAATAGCAGTGTCCAGCATGGCAATAATTTCAGTTCTTTCGAATTCAGGCAGCTCCACAGCTAATTCCTCCGGAGAACGTCCTCCAGGGCTGTACGTCGGGATCACGGCGAACATTTTTTTGTTCACAGCGATGTTCTGCTCATCCCAGTCCGCATATTTATCAAATTCCCCTGCGAACCATAGCGCTCCCTTCTCCCTCTCCGCATCCAGGCTTCTGGATTCTGCCAGCGTAATCAGCTCTTCAAGCTCGTTTGTTTTCACTCGAATAAGGGCCTTAAGCTCGCTTGCGGATAATGCTCCATATTTCATAACCGCCTTATCGACAATGACGCTGCTTGCAACGATCACATCAATATGTGCCGTTTTGTCATCCTCTGAGGTAAGCGTCACTCTTGCCTGTCCTGAGCCTGCGGCTCCTGGCGTCAGATAGACACGTCCATCTTTCAATTCCACTGTCACGACAGCTTCATTAGAGGAAGCTGCTTCTGCAGCTGTCATTCCCAGCTTGGCTTCCGTATTCTGAATGCTGGCGTCAATTAATTGGCCATAGGATACGACGTTTATTTCCTTTGGAATGGAAGCAATAACGGTAAGCGTCGTTCCCTCGGCAATGACTGCATCATTGGTCAAGGCGACAATAAGCGGCTTCAGCACCTTGGCCGAGCCCTTCGACAGCTCCATTCTGTTCTTCGCATACAGCGACAGCACCGATCCGGCATCCAGCGACAGCAGCCCTGTCGGACCAACCGTTTCGCCTTTTCCTTTAATGTACAACGCGCTGCCCGGCATGAATTGAACGGCTCCAATGCCCCCGGCGCCTACCGCGCCATTGCCAATAATGAAGCCTTCATCACGGAAATCCTGCAGCTGTCCCTTCACCGTTATGACACCGTGCACCGTCATCTTGGCTGTGTACTTTAAGCGAACATTCGCCGGAACTGTCAAATTCCTCGCAACGGTAACCGGCTTGTAGATTTCGATAACCTGGTGGGTGACGCCGTTCACAACCTCGTCATTAAGCGCTCTGACAACCTCTTCCCCACCGGACTGGAAGGCTTGAATAGCCGAAAGCAGCTGCCCCGCCGTTGTAATCTCTGCAACTGGAAGCTCTCCTGGCTGCTTAGCCGCAACAAATGATGTAGTCGCAGCCTCCAGCTCCGCCCGAGCTTGGCCGTAATCCGATTCCGTAGCATCCGGATCCATACGAACGGCAGCTGCACTCTGAATCGCAGCCGCAAAGCTGTCCTTAACAGCTGGTTTTACCCACTGGGTGTCGGACCCCACATCCTGCCCGTCCACGCTGGAGCTCGAGAAGTCGCGATGGGCCTCTGCGATGGCCAGCGCCTCTGTCAGCTGCACCTTGTTAAGCCCCGCCGGGAAATATACGACTCCCTCTCCAATATTGGCAATGGAGAAGTTGAAGGTTGCTTCGTCCGATACCGTAATTTTGCTAAATACCTGGCTTGTCACCGGCTTGGCCAGGGTGACCATGCCTGCTGCAAGATCCAGATGATGATCCGCTCGAACGGCCACTCTCGTGTCGGCTCCCAAGCGGAAGATGCCGCCCGCGCCAATTACCTCTGTTCCTTGCTGATAATAGCTGCTTCCTGTGTGGAAATTAACTTTGCCTGTGCCGGCTCCAATTAAACCGCCTGTACGCAATTCCGGAGCTCGGCTGTCCTGCACGATGCCATAGATGTCCAGGCTGGTGTTGACCGTTGGCTGTGTGAAAAGCTGAAGCTTCACCCCGCTTGCAATGGACATCGCCTTATCCAGCACAACTGCTTCATAGAGCTCTGCCGTATTGCCATTCAGCTTTACTTTGGTATCGTCAATTGTTAGCGTTTGCAGGAATGCCACTAGTTCAGATGCCGTAGCAATACGAATAACCCCATTGCCTGTTCCCTGCGCCTTGGCGGCATTAAAGCTGCTTGTAGCTGCTGCCAGCTGGGCGACGGCGTTATCTACCTCCAGCTGGGTCGCGCCGGCTCCATCCCTTACTGCGGCGGCAGCTAAAATAGCGCTTTCATATTGACTCATTACAGTGGAGCTTACCCATATGCCGGGCGCTGTTACATCGGTTCCATCCAAGCTGATGGATACGGATGCCCGGTTCGTATTGGCTTCATTAATAGCTTGAATTAATGCCGTTGTGTCAGTCTGGCCCGGCGGTGGCGTTGTTTGCAAAATCCCATCCTCTATAGTACCGTTGACTACCAGGGTCGCGCCATCCGCGACGACAATGGTCTTGGCCATATTGGCTGTTACCGTCTTGCCTGCTGCAACCGTAACGGTCCCGGAGGTAATCTCAAAATGATTGCTGGCGGATAACGTCACACTGGCGTTTGCACCCAGCATAAAATGTCCATTCGCGCCAATCACCTCTACGCCTTGCTGGAAATAACTGCTTCCCGCATGCATGACGAAGGAGCCTGTACCCGTCCCCACAATACCGTTTTTGCGGAAATCAAGCCCGCGACTGTCCTGAAGCTTGCCATAAACCTGAATATCGCTTTGAATAATCATCTGCACAAAGCCTTGCAGCTTGATGCCGCTCGGAATGGCAAAGGACTCATCCAGCGTGACGGGAGTGTTGACCTGAACCGTTGTGTTCGAATCTGCTAATACTATTTTTGTTGGGTCTCCGCTCTTTGTTTTCAAATAATCCGCCAGCTCCAGTGCAGTAGATAGCTGCGGCGATGCAGCGGCAAGAGGCGGTACTGCCAATGCGCTGATCATCACGATACATAACCATAAAGCAATCGTCTTCTTCATGATGGACCTCCTTGAATCGATGGGCAGCCGATATTGATGCTTGCGCGCTCTCAGGCTGCCATCGCTTCGATCTCTTATTCGTCTTCCTTCATAACAGGGGCAATCCCCAGCTTGAAGGCAAATTGCTTGTCGCTCAGCTGATAAGCCTCCAGCAGATCCGTTCCACAGGAGCTGGAGCCAATACCGTTCATCCGATGATCGAGGTGAACAATGGTCTCCTTCCGACGCTTCAGCTCATACGTATGCATCGCCTCGGTCAGATCCTCCGGTGTATAATGCAGTGCCTGGAAGGAATATGAACTTCCCGGGCTTGTGAACTTCAAACCCATGCCAAGCGCATTGCTTACCGTGGCCCACTCTGTTCCATAACGAGAGCCGTTCTCCTGCGGCACGACATAGGATTGATACATCTCATCGACGGTCAGCGCATATTTTCCTTTCCGTACGCTTCTCCTCTTGTCGACATAGCTTTCATGAGGGCCGTATCCGAAGTACTCCACCTCTTCATTGCCCGCCGGCATCATCCACTGCAGACCGATTCGCGGCAAATACGGCAGCTCCTCACGAACCTTCATTTCCGCCGTAACGGTAATGACGCCTTCGTCATCAATCTCCCATATCGATGTGCCCCTCAGGATCGGCAGCTTAATGTAGCCGCCCAGCGAGAATTCGACCTCGAACCTGACTTTGTCAGCGGCAGCCAGCGTCATCTCGGAGCGGTACACCTTCGTTTCGATTCGATCGTAGCCCTCCTGCCTCCAGAACACCTTAATCTTGCGGTCATTATCTGCCGGTGCCCGCCAGATGTGGAATTTCGGCATACCCTGCAGCAGCGGGACTCCATGCTTGGTCACCCTTGTGAAGGAGCCGGCCTGCAGATCGAATACATGCAGGAAATCAAAGCCCTCGATCGTTACTTCCGTTCCTTCTGTCCGCACCTTCAAGGATGGCTTCCAGGTAATCGTCGTTTCTTGATCCATAGAGGATTGAGGGGCTGGCAGCTCGAACTGCTCACTGGTCAGCTCATGCCCCGCAGCCGCCCAGCGCGTATCGCGGCTCTGCATGACCGTTATTTGCAGGAACCAGCGCCCACCTTCAGCCGGTATTGTATATGGCACCTCGATAACCTCGGACTGCTTCGGCGCGGTATGGAGAACAGGCAATAAGCCTTGCTCCATCGTCTCGCCATCCCGTTCTATCTTCCAAGCCATTACGCAATCCGATAAATCGATAAAATCGTAGCGATTGGTGACACGGACCAGACCCTTCGACAGATCCTCCGCCTCCAGCAGCACTGGGGCAATCACCTTCTTCAGCTCCAGCAGATTGGTATGCGGAATCCGGTCCGGGCTGACCAGGCCATCGATACAGAAGTTTCCGTCATTAGGCATCTCACCGAAATCGCCCCCATAAGCGAAGTAGACTTCGCCCTCCGGCGATACAGCCTTAATGCCGTGATCGCACCATTCCCACACGCAGCCGCCCATTAGCTTGGGATACTTGTAGATGACATCCCAGTAATCCTGCAGGTCGCCGCAGCTATTGCCCATGGCATGGCTGTATTCACACTGCAGCAGCGGCTTGTTCAGGCTCTCATTCGTCGCGTAATCCAGCAGCTCCTGGACCGTCGCATACATACGGCTGTTAACATCCAGGCAATCGGTATCGGGATGGCCGTTATATTTAAGCGCAGCCCCTTCGTAATGAATGACTCTGGACGAGTCCCGCTCCTTCGTCCATCTCGCCATGGCAATATGATTGACGCCATAACCGGACTCATTGCCCATGGACCACATGACGATACATGCATGGTTTTTGTCACGCTCCACCATCCGAATGGCGCGCTCTATGAAAGCAGCCTCCCATGCCGGGTCCTTCGTCAGCATATGATAATCACCCGCGTGCAATACGCCGTGGCACTCCAGATCCGCCTCGTCGATTACATAGAAGCCCAGCTCATCGCATAAATCCAGGAAGCGAGAGTCATTGGGATAATGAGAGGTTCTGACTGTGTTCACATTGTGTCGCTTCATGAGATGCAGATCCTGGATCATATGCTTAAGTGGAATCGTCTGGCCAAGCTCCGGATGCGAATCATGCCGGTTAACGCCCTTCAGCTTCACCGCTTGCCCGTTAATCAGGAACACGCCATCCCGAACCTCAACCTTCCTCATCCCCACTTTGAAATGAAGCACCTCGCCGCCGCCGGTGACGAACAGGCTGTAGAGATAGGGCCGTTCCGCATGCCATAGCTCCGGCTGCTCCACAGTCAGGCTGAACGTGGCGGAGCCATCGATGGTTCCCGATGCTTCCCCCTGCTTCACCCCGGAGGCGTCTACGAGCTGTATGGTTACGTCTACGGAGCCAACCGTGTCGATTGTGCATTGCACAACAGACTGATCCAGCCCATCCGACAGGTCCGCCCGGTAGAAGACATCACGCGCTCTGCTTTCGCTGCGAGCCAGCAAGTAGACATCCCGGAATATGCCGGAATACCGCCAGGCATCCTGATCCTCCAGGTACGAGCCATCCGACCACTTCAGCACCATAACGGCCATTCGGTTGCTGCCGTCCCGAAGATAAGGCGTCAGGTCGAACTCTGCCGGCATGCGGCTTCCTTGGCTATACCCGACGAAGGAGCCATTCACCCACAGATAGAAGCAGGAATTGACGCCCTCGAACACAACGTGCTTCTGCTTGCCGAGCCATTCCTCCCGAACCTGGAAGTCCCGAATATACAAGCCCGCCGGATTGCGATCGGGAACGAATGGAGGATCACAAGGGAAGGGATAATTGACGTTGGAATAGTGCATCTGATCATAGCCGTTAGACTGCCAGCAGGAAGGCACAAGCAGATCATCCCAGCCGCTGACATCGACGCCGTCCTCATAGAAGGCATCCTTCACTTCATGCACGCTGTTATAGTACCGGAACTTCCACTGCCCGTTTAACGTTTGGTACAGTGGCGACTGGCCTCGCTTGGCTGACTGCGCCGACCGTTCATCCGCATAGGGGATATAGTGCGCGCGCGGCTCCTCTCGATTGACATGGAGGACATGGAGATCGTCCCAATATTTTGTTAAGTGCAGCATCGCTTTTTTCACCTCAAATGAAACTTGCTTACTTAGGATATAAAGGGAACCTGGAGAGCAAGCTCCAGGTTCATATGGCTGACTGACCGTTATTTACTTCGCTTTGTAAGCGTCGTAATACTTTTGGTAAATGGACACATACGTATCAATGTTCATCTTCTTCAGCTGCGCCACGTAGTTTTCCCAATCCGCATGCGTGAAGCCGTTCATTACAAATTGTGCGAAGTTTGAAGAATAGAAGCCGTTTGGTCCACCCAGGTCAAGCTGGATCGGAGCCAGCGTCTCGATGTCCTCAGTTGTCATCAGCATGGATGGCAAAATTTCTTTTGGAGCAAAAGGATCGTACATATTGTAATAAGTGCGCTTCTCATCCGCTTGAGCATCGATATAACGATCTACCATATCTTGAAGAACAATCGTCACAGCGCCGTTGCCAGGTGCTTCGGAATGCTTGAACGCTCCGAATGCAACGCCCTCTGGAGGTGTCAGCTTCTCGATTGTGCCGTCAGCATTTTCCTTGGAGGTCAGACCGAACGGACCGGATTCGAACTGGAAGCTTTGCTTCTCTTCATAGATGCTGTCGATCCATTTCATTGTAATTTCAGGGTTTTTGTTGCTGTTTGTAATCGCGAAGGAGCCAATGCTGAAGCCTACAGGCATACGCAGCCACCCTTGCTCGCCATTAGCGCCTTTGAGAGGCGGTACCGCTACATAATCATTTTGAACATTACCAAATACGGAGCCAAGGGAATAGGTGAAGAATGCGCCAACCTGCGGCACTTCACTGCGAATCTTCGTCTGGTAAGCGTTCAGGTTGTGCGTGAACACCTCTTGATCCATCAAGCCTTCCTTGTACAGCTTGCTCATGAATTGCACGTAGTTCTCGTATTCCGGCTGCTCTGGTGCATATTTCACCGTACCGTTGTCGATGTACAGATGATCGCGATTGTCGTCATTCGGGATGCCGAAGGCGCCTGCCATTGCGTTAGGACCATTCTGCGAGTTATTGCCGAATACGAAGGAGAATGGAATTTCATCGGCCTTCTTGTTGCCATTCGGGTCCTTTTCCTTGAACGCTTTGAGCGCATTGTAGAACTCGTCAACTGTTGTTGGCATTGCCAATCCCAGATCATCCAGCCATTTCTTATTAATGAACAAGGCGGAAGGAATGCCATTGAAATCACGCTCTACCGTTGTAGGCAAGGAGTAGATGTGACCATCCGGCGCAGTAATCTGCTTCTTGAATTCCGGACGCTGCTCGAACACCTTCTTCAGATTAGGCGCATGCTCCTCGATCAGCTCCTCCAGCGGAATTAACGCGCCTTGGCTGCTCAGCTTGATCACCTCTTCATCCCTCAGCACACCTCTGCCGAAGAATGCATCCGGAAGCTGGCCGCTCGCAATTGTAATATTCTTTTTCTCCACAAGTTGCTCTGTGCTGACCATGGTCCACTTCACGTTAACATTCGTCTGCTCCTGCAGCTGCTTGAACATCTGCATTTCGTTGTAATCCTTCTTCACCTGCGGATCGGTTGCTGCGAAGATGCTCAGCTCAATCGGTTTCTCAAGAGGGAACTTGATGCTCTCCTCTACTGGCGCAGTGCTCTCCTGAGGCTTTGCCCCTTCATTGCCGCCATTATTTACGTTGCTGCCGCCATTGGAGCACCCTGCAGCAAGCATAGTCATCGTGACGAGCATTGCCGTACCTGTTACGAACCATTTTTTTCTCATTTTTTCGACCTCCTGTTTTGTAGTAAAGCATCTATTCATGAAGCTCAGTTAGCCTTTCACCGAGCCGATCATGACACCTTTGACGAAGTAGCGCTGCAGGAATGGATACAGCACAAGAACGGGTAGACTGGAGACAACGACCATACCATATTTGATAAGCTCGGATACCTTCTGCTCCTCGGCTGCATCTCCTGATGCATCGATAAGATCCAGCTGCGCCTCGCTAATGATCAATATTTTGCGAAGCACGATTTGGAGCGGATGGAGGCTGGCGTCATTCAGATAGATGAGTGCCTGGAAGTACGAATTCCACATCGCTACCGCATTAAACAACACCATAACCGCGATAATCGGCAGTGACAGCGGCAGCACCATACGCAGGAAAAACTTGAAGTTTCCGCAGCCGTCCATCATAGCCGCCTCCAGCATTTCCTGGGGAATGTTGGACTGGAAGAAGCTTCTTACGATAATGAGCTGATAAACGCTGACCGCACCCGGTACAATCATGGCCCACATGGTATCCACCATTCCAAGCTCCTTCACCAGGAGGTAGGTTGGAATGAGACCGCCATGGAAAAACATCGTGAACAGGATCAGCAGCATCAGCGTGCCTGCCATGGGAAGATCCTTTCTGGACAAGGCATATCCCCCTGTAATAATAAGGGACACTCGAAAGATGGTGCCGAGCACCGTGTACATAATGGAATTCGTATAGCCATTCCAAATTTCTGCGTCTCCAAAAATCCTTTCATACCCGATCCATGAAATGTCTTGGGGAATAAGCAGCACCTTGCCTGCGTTCACCAGATCCGGATCGCTGAACGAAGCGATAATAATGAAATACAGCGGGTAAATGACGATTCCGAGAATAACAAGGAAGAACACAATATTCGTCCAATCAAACCATTTATCCGTTCTGCTTCGACTCCATGTTTCCATTGTGATGTCTCCTCTCTACCATAAGCTGTTCTGACCAAAGCGCCTTGCTATGAAATTAACCGTTAGCAGCAACAGACAATTAATAATGGAGTTAAACATGCCGATTGCAGCGGAATAGCTGTATTGCGCACCAATGAGGCCGGTCTTGTACACATAGGTCTGAATGACCTCTGCTGAAGATACGTTAAGCGGATTCTGCATTAGGTATACCTTCTCGAAACCAACAGACATGAAGTTGCCGACACTTAGAATGAGCAGCACAATAACTGTAGGCATAATACTCGGCAGATCGATATACAGAATGCGCTTTAATTTATTCGCTCCATCCACAACAGCCGATTCATGCAGCTCCGGATTGATGGAGGTAAGCGCGGCCAAATAAATAATCGTTCCCCAGCCCGCATTCTGCCACACACCCGACCATACGAAGATCGAAGCGAACCAGTCCGGCTTGGCCATGAAGAAGATCGTCTCCAGCCCTAGCGTCTCCAAAAGCTGGTTAATGATTCCGTTTCTCGGAGACAGGAACAGGTTCAGCATACCTACGATAACGACGGTTGAGATGAAATGAGGCGCATACGTTACCGTCTGAACCAGCTTTTTGAAGCGCTTGCTTGTCAGTTGATTAATAAGCAGTGCCAGTATGACTGGTATCGGGAACAGCAGCAGCTCGTACACGCTGATCGTCAGCGTATTCACAAGCACGTCCCAGAACTTATAGCTGTCAAAGAAACGAAGGAAGTTGTCGAATCCGACCCATGGGCTTCCACTAATTCCTTTGAAGGGAGCAAAGTTCTTGAAGGCGATTTGCAAGCCGTAGATTGGCCCGTATTCGAATACGGCGAAATAAAGCAGTGTTGGAAGCAATAACAAGTATAACTCGTAATGTCGTTTCCAGCGGTTCAACACATGATTCCCTCCAATTTCGAAAAATGCCGATGTTGTAAAGCGCTTTCACCAAGGTTCCCATTCATCGTATCAAGCAGGGCAGAAGAGTACAATCAGCGAGATTTTCATCTATATGCGAAAAATAAAAAACGCCCAAAACCGTTGATACATCAAGGGTTTTGAGCATTTTTCACCTATTGCGGTGGTCTTTCGTGCGGTTTCTGCATACGTTTTCTATACTCGCCGGGAGTGAGCTGAAGCTCGGATTTGAACTTCCGAATAAAGCTCGACGGATCGCTGTAGCCAATTCGCTGAACAATGTCCGTAACCGTTAGATCCGTCTCGATGAGCAGGCGCTTTGCTTCATCAATACGAATGCCATTCAAATAATCCGACACCGTTCGACCCGTCTGCTCCTTAAAATATCGGGAGAGATAGGAGGCCGATTGGGAGAAATGACTCGCCATGCCTTGAATGCTGAATTGCGAATCCGCATATTTGGCGTGCAGCAGCTCTATAATTTGCTGAAGCAGCATGTCCTCCCCTGGCTGCTCTTGCTTTTCCAGCAGCGGCGCAATTTCGTCCAGCGTCTTCCACACGATGGCATCCATCTGGGAATAGGAGGTGCACTGCGTAAGCTCAATAATATCGGGATAAGAGATCGCAATGCCGCGATGCATCGCTTCATTGGACACCGCTTTGAGAATCGTATGGACAATGTCGAAATAAATGTATTTGGCCGTCAGCAGGGACTGGCTCCTCGCCCGTATCTGCTCCAACGTATTTTCCATATATCGTCTCGTCTGCGCCAGATCGCCTTCCTTCAGATGGAAGCTGAGCATGTCCAGCTCTCGTGCCGGATAAGCCAAAAATTTGTCGTCCCCGGAAGTGAGCTGATCCGGCAGAATGACGCGATCGCTTCCCGCTATCAGATGGAATTGGAGCGCGGTCAACGCGCCGATATAGGACTTGGGCAGCTCGCTCAGCTCATGGCATTTGTCGCCCACGCCGATCGTCCATGGCATGCCAGTAGCAGCATCCAGCTCCTTATGCCAATCGGACCACGCTTCCCCTTCCTGCCACTCCTGTATCCAAATCCAGCGATGCGGCTGTATCGTCTCCACCTGATACATGTCAATCTCATCGGGAACCATCAGCCTCCATGGACATGAAGCGGCCGGCGCGGAGTCATTTGGATGCGCTTGCATACATACGACCCTGTAGGAGCCGCGAAGCCTGATGCCCAGCTCCTCGCAGGCTTGGCGGAATGCTTCCTCATCACCCATCCCGCCTTGCAGCAGCTGGGCAAGCAATTGCTGTCTGCGCGCCGGACGGCTGAGCTCGACCTGGTTCTCCAGCGTCATGCTCCGAGTGCTCATATAATCGAATGCCGATCGAAGCTTGTCCAGTCCTTGCCGTGAGCCGCCGTCTGACTGCTGCAGCTTCTCATCCACAATGCGAATAAGCCTCCGCAACGGATTATAATGCACATGCATATTAATGTAGATGATACTGGAGCCAATAATGAGAATCAGGGCCAGCACAATGGTTGCTTTATATTTCAGCTCATCAACCGGCTTCATCAGCTGTGTCTCTGACACGACGGTAATGTAGGTCCAACCGCTGGATGAAGAGGTAATTCTAGATACATAATAGGGCTCACCGCCAAGCTGTCTGATTCCGCTAAGCTCTGACTCTGAATGCAGCAGCTCCTTCGGCAGCTCCAGATTAGTGGACAAGGAAGTAATCAGCTCTCCCTGCTGATCCACGATATAGACATTGCTTTGCTCATAAGGAAGAAAGGACTGAAGCATGCGTTTCATTTCATTTTCCTTGATGAGATAGATTAGCATTCCCTTCGTATCAATGGAGGAGCCAATTTCCGGCACGGGAACGGAATAGGAGATATAAGGGTCCCAGGAGCTGTCCTGCTCACTCTTCAGGGAGGCGGCTGCCTGGACATGAACCTCGTCTAACGCCAGCAGCTTTTCAAATTGCTCATAATCCATCTGTTCCTTGAGATACATCTGATGAAACACGGAGGGCAGATACGTGCTCTTCGACGAGATCAGCAGCGGCACCCCATGGGCTTTGTATACAACCTCCGAGAAAAACGTATTGGCTTCCGCGTAGAGACTGATCTTCTCCTTCGCCTCGTAGACGGCATAAGTTTCGCCAAGCTGCTCCGGATCGAATTCCCGTTTGGCCGACAGCTGAATCGCGATATTCCTCATCTCGGACAGCTGAGTGTCCATCGTATCTCTAACCTGCTCCAGCATCCCGTGATTGGACTGAAGCACTTGCGTCTGAAGCATCCCTACAAAATATTGATAAACAAAAAAGCCGGTAACAAGCACCGGAAGTATAAGCAAGAGCGCGTAGGAAATCAGGTATTTGTAGAACAAGGACATCTTGCCCAGCTTCATTCTCATGCTCATGCTGCTCCTTTACTTCGAGAATGGAATCATGGAAAAAAAGCGCGGTCCTAATAACTTAACACAAACAAATCGCTTCCGTACAGCAGGCCTCAGAAATAAGGATATCCAGTGCGGGGAATCCTCACACTGGATACGGTAAATACTCTCATGAAGTTCATGGTTTTAAATGTCCGGCGTTCCCACATTCCATGGCACATCGGACTTCGGAATCGCCCTGTACATATGATCGACGATGAAACGATAGCCTTCCAGCTTCTGCGCCATATAACGGGGATCATTCCACAGGTTGCGCCGCTCCAGCGGGTCATTGTTCAGATCGTACAGCTCTCCGTAGCTTCGGTCCATGTAATGTACCGTCTTCATTCCCTGATGAATACAGCCTTTGATCGCGCCAGCCTCCATATAGACGGCTTCGCGTACCTTCTTCTCTCTCGTCTCATCCCAATATCCCGTGTAGGAATAACTCGACAGGGAGCTCGGGACCTCCCCTCCGGCCGCCTCCAGACAGGTTGCCGCTATGTCGATATTGAGCACGTCATCCTTCACCTCGAAGCCTTGGAAGCCTTGAATGGGCGGCTTAACAAAGAGAGGCACGCGCATCAGGCTGTCCGATAGACATTGCATCTTCTCCACCATGCCGAAGTCGCCCATAAAGTCGCCATGATCGGAGGTGTAGATGATTAGCGTGTTATCATACAGATTGTGCTCCTTCATGATTCGGATCAGCTCGCCGATCTTCCGATCAATGAGGCTGACATTGGCATAATAAGAGCGTTTCGTCTTCTTGAACGTTTCTTCCGAGAAATGCTTGAGATAAATATCGGCGTAGGAGCCCATCTTCTTGAAATGTGGAGGCTTCTCGTCCAGATCGGAGTAAGTGGACTCCGGAGCGGACAGCTTCTCGTGATCATACAGCTCCGCATATTCCGTTCCTTCGCAATCATAGGGATGATGCGGTCCGGAGAATGACAGGGTGAGGAACCACGGCTTATCGTCCGCTTGGGCGGCACGTCCCTTCTTATCCATCCATGCTTTGCCAAGCTCGCCCAAATAATCATCCAGATGATATTGGGACTCTACATTCCATGTGCCGCCGCTGATTAGCGTCTTGCTCATAACCGCTTTTCTATCGACGCCATGCTCCGCCAGATAATCCAGGTAGGGCTGAATCGTATCGTCCGGATAGAAGGCGCTATGGCCGTCAATAATCATCTCTTCGTCATAGCCCCGCTTGATGGAGGAGCCGGCAAAGTGCTGCTTGCCAATAACAGCCGTATGGTAGCCCGCTTCCTGCAGACGAGTCATAAAGGTAGTCTCATGAGCGGGAAGCTGCGTAATAAAGGTTGGGCATTCGCACTCCGACGGGAATTTGCCCGTCATAATCGCAGCCCGGGACGGCACGCAGGATGGATTGGCGCAGCGGGCATTGCTGAAGATGACGCTGTCTCCAATCAGCTCATCCAGGTATGGCGTCAGCACCTCCGGATTGATGCAGGAGAACGTATCGTTCCTCTGCTGATCCGTCATCAGAAACAAAATGTTCGGCTTGCTCTTATGGGCCATTTTACGACTTCCCCTTCCGTATCGTGATCCGCTTCACCGTATAATATTCTTCCAGACTGTAGACGGAGCAGTCCTTGCCAATGCCGCTTTCCTTCACGCCGCCATGCGGAAGCTCCACGGAATAATGGGGACCATTGACACATACGGTGCCCACCTCAAGCGATTCGGCAATATGAAGTATATCGTTAATATCGGTGCCGAACACATAAGAGGCAAGACCAAATTCAGTATTATTCGCCTCTTGAATAACCTGCTCCCTGTCCGAATAGGGCATAATAGGCATAACTGGCCCAAATATTTCTTCCTTGCAAATCCGCATGGACGGCGTCACATTCGTTATAATGGTCGGCTCCAGGTAGTAGCCCTTGTCGATGCCGCTCGGAATGCCTCCGCCTGCCGCAACTGTCGCGCCTTCTGCAACTGCGCTCGCGATGAGCTCCTGCACTCTGGAGCGATGCCCCGCCGAGATCATGGGGCCCATTCCCGCCTGGGGCTCGCGGCCCCAGCCCAGTGTAACCCGGTTCGCCTTCTCGACAGCCTTGGCTACAAAGGTCTCATATAACGATTCGTGTACGAACACGCGGTTCGGTGATACACAGATCTGGCCTGCATTGCCGAACTTCAGATTCACCAATTGCTCGCAAGCCGCCTCCACATCGGCGTCAGGCAGCACAATGGCAGGGGCATTGCCGCCAAGCTCCAGGGAGAAGCGTTTGATCGAGGTCGCAGATTGGCCTACTATCGCTTTGCCTGCGGAAGTGGATCCGATCAAGGTCAGCATACGCGGAATGGTGCTCGTGTTCATAACCGTCGCCAGCTCGATCGTATCGCCTGTAATCAGGTTAATGACGCCCGCCGGGAATCCGATTTCCTCCGCGATCTCGCCGATCAGCAGCGTGGTCAGCGGCGTCAATGGCGACGGCTTGATGACGCAGGTACAGCCCGAGGCCAGCACCGGTCCAAGCTTATAGCCCAGATTCAGCAGCGGGAAATTCCAGGCCAGATAGCCGACCACAACGCCAACAGGCTGCCTCTTCATCAGGCTCATGATGCCTTGGTCCTCATCCTCGATTATACGGCCATGCAGCCGCTTGGCTTCCTCATAATAATATCTCAAGCATCTGGGCAGCATTTCCATATCCTCAGTAGCTTGAGGAAGCGGCTTGCCTGTCTCGCTCATGAGCACCTCCAGAATCTGCTCACGCCGCGCTTCAATAGCTTGGGCCAGACGCTCCATCCATTCTCCACGCTGCTTCAGCGAATAGCCGGACCATATAGGGAAAGCCTTCTGCGCCGCTTCCAGCGCCGTTTGCGCCTGCTCCTCCGTTGCTTTCAGCAGCGTGCCCGCTTCTTGCTCAGTTGCCGGATTGTGTACAGCTAATGTCAGCCCGAGACCTTGAACCAAGCTGCCGTCTATATAATGTTTGTACATGTCATCTCCAGCTCCATTTCATTTATAAAATAATAATATATATTTAAATGATATCGACGCCGCCTAGAGATGTCAATGTGTTTTTTGAACGTTATTTGATTGTCGGATTTACGAGCTCGTTTTATATTTATCCAAATTGATTAAATATAAATTATATAGTATATTTCAAGTAATACCTGACAAGGAGTGATATCAAATGGCATCTGCCAATCGTCCCCATGTATTTTTTCTGATGTGCGACGAGCTTAGAGCTGACAGCCTGGGATTTATGGGCAATTCAATCGTGAGAACCCCTCACCTGGATAAGCTTGCGCAGGATTCCGTCATCTTCGAGCAAGCCTATACAAACTGCCCGATGTGTGTGCCTGCCAGAGCCAGTCTCATGACCGGACGCAATCCGCTTAGCCATGGCATCCTGGACAATGCCATGCGTATGGTTGAAGACGAGCAGCCGCTGCCCGAGCTGCTTCGCGAGCACGGCTATACAACAACGATGTATGGCAAGCTGCATGTGCACCGAACACCGGAGCAATGCGGCTTCGATGAATTTATGAACGGCTCCCCCGATCCCAATACCAGCTTCCTGGGAATCAAGGATCCCGAGATGCGCCGCAAGTCCACCTTCAAAAAAAATGAAGGCGACATCCCTCTGGTTATTCATGGGAAAAGCCCTACTCATCCCGACCAAACCTCCTGTTCACGGCTAACGGAGGCTTACATCGATCGTATTCAGGAAGTGCCTCATTCGGATCGCTCTATCTTTCATTATTTATCTCTTCTGGATCCCCATACGCCATATATGCCAACTCAGCCTTACGCGGATATGTACGATCCTGCGGAGCTGACGCTGCCAGACAATGCCGGCCGCACTCTTGCCGATAAGCCGATTACTCAGCGCTACTTCCACAAGGTTCGCGGCTTCGACAAGCTGGATGCGGAGGATTATCGCAAAAGCCTGTCCAGCTATTATGGCCTCGTCACTCATGTCGACGATCGGATCGGCAAGGTGATTGCCAAGCTGAAGGAGCTGGACCTCTACGACAACTCGCTTATTATCTTTACCTCGGATCATGGCGCCATGATGGGAGAGCATGGCTTTATTGAGAAATGGGGACATATGTATGAGCCGGTTGTCCGGATTCCGCTTCTGGTGAAACTGCCTGGGGGCCACAACGGCGGCATGCGCCATCAGAGCTTCGCCGAAATTATCGATATAATGCCGACGGTGCTGGATGCGGCACACATCCCTATTCCTGAAGGTGTGCAAGGCATGAGCCTGCTGCCGGTATGCCGGGGCGAGAAGGCGGTTCATCGCACGGAAGCGCACAGCCTCTATTATTGCGGCTCAATTCATACCGAGCCTGCCCTTATGATCCGCGATGCGAGGTGGAAGCTGACGCATTACCCCGAGCAGGAGAATATTCACGACAAGCTGTACGGCGATCATTATTTGAAGTATTCCGCCTTCTTCGACCAGCCGCTGGTTGAAGGGGAATTGTATGATCTGCAGCGGGACCCCTATGAGCAGAACAATCTGTTCGACGATCCCGCATACCTTGAGATCAAGGAAGGTCTGCTAAGCAAGCTGCGGAGCTGGAAGGAAGGCCTGGGGCCGCTCGCGGATTATCGGGGACTGGAGCAGGCGAATATGAACACGGTGTATAAGTTTATTTTGGACCAAACCAATAATTGGACGAAGGTCGCCCATGCCATTCAAGGACAGAAGGGGCTTACCCAGTGCAAGAGGCAGCAGCCGGCCAATGTGCAGCAGTAAGCGTGACCCAGGTTAACTATTAACTAACTATTAACAAAGTGAATCAGGACTAGCCCCTCGGGTTAGTCCTGATTCATTTGTATCCATTGTAATGCAAAGCAGGTCATTGCAGGTCACAATGGGGAGCAATGCAGGTCGGTCTACACTGGTCTACGCTGGTGCATCATTACCTGCAAAACCTACAGTTATTTCGGAGCATCCGCTTCATTCCAGAGAGATTAGCTGCTCAACGTAAACTTAAATCGCCGTCAATCCGCCTCATTACCCCAAACTGATGAAAGTAACCGTACCTTCTGCAGTTAACAGCTTTCTACAAGACGCCAATCGCATAAATAACTGTAGGTTTTGCAGGAAATGAGTGTCTGTGAGTTCCGAGAACTCCGAGAAATCTGAGGGAGAGCAAATTGAGCCGTGACAAAAAATTATAAGTAGGATTTATCCGCCAACTAGAATTTCGTTTTCAACTGTTTTTGTAAATTTAGAAATTCTAAGGTGGTAAAAAAGGTACTACTTTTGTATGGTATAGTGCATGGCTGTCCATACCCCAATCTCGTTAAAATATAGGCAGCAGGGCAATCGATACTTAACTGGAGGGTTTACCGTGGAACAGGATATGAGAAGAGTAAAACCATTAAATATGACCGATGCCAAATGGACGACGGGCTTCTGGGCGGATCGCTTCCACCTCTGCCATGAAGAGATGATCGAATCCATGGAGAAGGCTATTCATGTGAAGGAAAACGGCACTTATATGCCAAATTTTGAGGTAGCTGCAGGACTCAAGTCAGACCGGCATTACGGCGAAGATTGGTCTGACGGAGATTGCTATAAATTCCTGGAGGCTTGCGCACATGTCTATTCCATTACAAAGGATGCTGCGCTTGACCAGAAGATGGATAAGTACATTGGCTTTATTGCCAAGGCTCAAGATCCCGACGGCTACATCAGCACCAACATTCAGCTGAGCCACAAGAAGCGCTGGGGACAACGCATTTACCATGAAGACTATAACTTCGGTCATCTGCTTACTACCGCATGCGTTCATCATACAGCAACCGGCAAAACGAACTTCCTGGAGATCGCCATAAAAGCGGCTGATTACCTGAACGAAACCTTCAACCCATGTCCGAAGCATCTCATCCATTACGGCTGGAATCCTTCCAATATTATGGGACTTGTTGATCTTCATCGCATTACCGGCAATGAGACCTACCTAAAGCTAGCCGATATATTTATGACAATGAGAGGCGCCGGCTACGGAGGAGAGGATCAGAACCAGGATCGCACGCCGCTGCGGGAAGAGTCCGAAGCGACCGGACATGCCGTAACCGCCGTTTACTTGTACGCTGGCGCTGCCGACGTCTATTCCCATACGGGCGAAGAGGCTGTCATGCATGCGCTTGAGAAAATTTGGGACAATATGTACACCAAGAAGATGTATCTTACGGGCGGTATCGGCTCCATCTACAACGGCCTGTCTCCGAACGGCGACAAGATCTGGGAAGCGTTCGGCACCGACTACCATCTGCCTAACCGCTCCGCTTACACGGAGACATGCGCCAATATCGGCAATGCCATGTGGTCGATGCGCATGTTCAATCTGACGCAGGATCCGAAGTATATGGATGTGTTCGAGAAGGTTGTCTATAACAGCCTGCTGGGCTCCATGACGCTGGACGGCCATCATTTCTGCTATACGAATCCGCTGGAGACAAGAAACGGCAAGCTCTTCAACCATCACTCAGCGCAAACTCAGCATTTCAGAACCGCAAGATGGTTCACGCATACCTGCTACTGCTGCCCGCCGCAGGTGCTTCGTACGTTGGCGAGACTGAATCAATGGGCTTACGGACAATCCAGTGACGGTTTGTATATTCATCTGTACAGCGGCAATGAGTTGAACACGACTCTGACCTCCGGTGAAACGCTTAGCCTGACCATGAAATCCGACTTCCCTGCGGATGAGATCGTGTCAATTACGATTAACAGCTCGTTAACTATTGAATCCGCCATCTATCTCCGCATTCCTCAGTGGGCTGACGGCGCAACAGTTAAGGTGAATGGTGTTCAGCAAGCCCAAACAGCAGCCGGCTCCTACTTCGAGCTGAAGCGCAAGTGGCAAGCAAACGATCAGATTGAGCTTATTCTCCCTATGCAAGTGAAACGTATAGTCGCCAATCCGATGGTCGAGGAAGCTCGCGGACAGGTTGCCTTCATGTATGGTCCGTTTGTCTACTGCCTGGAGAGCATTGATCTGCCTGAAGATATTGCAATTGATCAAATTCGCATACCGCTTCGCACGCAATTCGAGGCGCGCTATGACCATGAGCTACTCGGTGGTGTTACTAAATTACAGGGCACTGCCTTGAAAATTGCACAGGAGGATCATTCCGATACCCTCTACAAGCCTTTTGAATCGCTTGATATGGAGGAGATCGAAGTGACGCTTGTCCCTTATTATGCATGGAATAACCGCGGGCAGTCCGATATGTCCGTCTGGCTTCCTCTTATCTAATAATAGATATCCGTTTACTAGCCTTGGACGATTTCCTCGTTCGAGGCTAGTTTTATTGGAAGGTCCCCTTGTCATAATATCCCCTCTTGAGATAATCCGAGGGGCTGTACCCCGTCACCTGCTTGAATATTCGGGTGAAATAATACGGATTGTTGTAGCCTAGCTTCTCGCTGATTTGCGATATATTGAGCCGGCTTTCACTGAACAGACGGATGGCCTCCTTTACCTTCGCTTCCATAATGAAACGGCGAATCGACATACCCGCTTCTCTGGAAAACACTCTGCTCATATAGGAATAGTTTAACTGCAAGGACTCAGCAAGCTGCTCAGAACGAATATCCTGATGAAGATGCTGCTGTACGAAGGCTTTGACATCATCATATAGTTTATGCCGTTTCTTATTCATATCAGATACATCCCTGTACAGCTCGAGCAGCAAATCAAGAGTACCAATATTGAGCTTCAGCCTGTCGTAGGAGGTTCCCATCGCAAAGTGATGAAGAAGCTTATTCAGTCGCACACACATACCCTGAAAGTCGCTGACCTTGAGTCGTTTCAGCTCGATGGCTTGCGGCAGTTGACCTGTCATCAGGCTCGTCCCCCGAGCTGCTGCAGTCTCAGTCTCTACCTTCTTCGTCTCATTATTCTCCATCTCCGGAGCGCCGAACGTGATCCAATACCATTCGGAATCCGGCAGTGTTAGCGGCAAGCCGTAATGACGGATACCATGCTTCATCAGGAAAACTTCTCCAGGAGATATGGCATGCTCGATTTCATCTTCAATAATATGGACAAGCCCTTCCCTGACAAAAATCAAAACGTCATGAGGCAGCACGCGGTCCATATGAGCCCATAACGCATTCGTCCTGAACAAACCTGCATTGTCCACGGCAGGCACCCGATCCGTTCGGAATTTGACGGTATGCTGCATGATCAGCAACGCCTCCTTGTCACATTCCAACCAAAAGAGGAATCGCCGCAACGATTCCTCCATCATGATCATGTATATATCCTACCATTGTTTAATCCGAGGATTCAATATGACGAACGAGTTCACGCGCATTGGACGTTATCGCAGTATAGTTATGCGTCATTACATCAGCATGTGAGACCAGTCCGCTTCCGGCTCCAACCGCAATAGCTCCGGCTTGAATATAAGAAGCTGCAAGAGGAGCTGTTACCCCGCCAACCGCAATAAATTTGACATTATTCAAGGGTGCCAGCAGCTCCTTCATATAGCCAGGACCAAATGTGGTGCATGGAAACAACTTCACGAGCGGCGCTCCAGCAGCAGTGGCGCGGAGTATCTCGGTCGGCGTAAGCGCTCCGGGGATCGGAGTACTGGAGCGGGATAGTGCCGCATCAATGATTCTCTCATCCACATGGGGCGATATCAGAAATTCAGCGCCTGCGTCAATCGCTTGATTCACGTTCTCCTTCGATACGACGGTCCCCGCCCCGATCGCCATCCTTCCCTCATATGTTTTCCTCATCACACGTATGCCATCAAGGGCGTATTCCGAATTAAGCGTAATTTCGGCTACGCGAATACCGCCGTCATAGAGCGCTTCCATGACTCTCGGCAATCTATCGAGCGGCACATTGCGAAGAATAGCAACCACTTTACTCATTTCTATTTGTTGCTTAACGGTTAACATCCATTCATCTCCTCTTTATACTTCCGGTATAAATTCGCCGCACCATGAACGTTTAATATGCCCGACTCTTCCTCTGGCACAACTCGAACGGCAATATTCGGGTAATATTCACTAAGAATTGGAACAATGATGGAAGGGAACAAGCTCCTTCCATATATGACGATTTCCTCGACACCGCGCAGCAACTCCTCCGTCAGCATGGCCAAGTCCTGATAAACGATGACTCCAATCAGGAAGCTTGTCGACAACTGTTTGTCCTGTTTGTTCAGAACATTCAGCGTTCGCACTTGAAAGAAAGCTCGTCCCGCGCCGAATTGCCTAGCCGCTTCTAATCCTTTCCGAACCCAATCCAAGTCCGGTGCCACTTCATCAAGCGGTATCGTATTGTCCTTAAGAATTGTATGCTTCATAACAGCCATCATCAGTTCACCGGAAATGGACGTGCTGCTGCTTACGATGGAATGCTCCCAGGTTTTGATCCACTTGTGGTGTGAGCCGTAATGCATGAACAGTCGCCCCTTAACGCCATTCTCCTCTGCCGCTACTTGTTCCAAATAACCGCACAGCTCGGTCTCCTCGCCTCGAATCATATCCCGATCCACACCTTCCTCTCCCTTGAATTTTACACCAGGTATGAACAGGACAGGGTGAGGGAACAACTCAGGGAACGCGAAACGCCTGATCGATCTGGATAAATCCTCCAGCCTTACCGGGCCCGAGAGATGTTCGATCTCAATCAATCCCGCCCTCGAGGTTATCATCCCAGAAGCGACAATATCTTGAACCTCTCTAATCGCCTCCGGCTCGGCGGCAACGAGCTCTTCGTAGCTTTCCTTCAATGCACGCATCAATCCGGCGTTGCTTCCGGATTGCACTGCGTCGCTCGCCCCTGTATGCTTCGTAACGCTGGCGAGCAGCTTATCCCCATCCAGCATCCTCATTCGGCAATTGGTTGTTCCACAATCAATAACAATTACTTTCATTCCTCATCCCACCCTTTTCCAGCCGCATAGATTCGCTGCTTGCTTCAAGCCTTCACCGCATATTTCTCAACAATCTCGCGATTGATTTCCACACCGATGCCAGGTCCGTCCGGTATCGCTACCATTCCGTCCCTCATCGTAATCGCATGACCGATTAAATCCGCCCGAAACGGATGGGAGGATTGATCGTACTCCAGCATCGGCTCTTCCGGGAAGAGGCCTAGCGGAGCAGGCGCCAGCGAAGCAATAAATTGAAGCGATGCGGCAAGTCCGACTCCCGATCCCCATACATGCGGAATCATCATCGTATTCCAGGCTTGCGCGAGTGTGGCGATCTTCTTACATTCGGTGAATCCTCCGGAGGAACACAGATCAGGCTGCACGATATCCAGCGCACCTTGCGCGATCCAGTTCCGGTACCCGATCTTGCCGAACAGGTTTTCCCCAGAAGCAATCAGGGTACCCGTCAAATGCCGGATAGCTTTGTAGCCTTCTATGTCTTCCGGTGCAAGCAATTCCTCCATAAAATACAACCTGGACGCTTCCGATTCCAATAACAGTCTTCGCGCCAAACCCGTGTTATACGCGCCGTTGGCATCCGCCATCAGACGAGTATCCGGACCAATTACTTCTCTGACAGCACGGATCAGCGCCAGATCCTCCTCAATGCCGAATCCGATCTTAAGCTTCATGGCACGAAGTCCGTTCGCCTTATGCTGCAAGGCCTCTGTCACGCCATCTGCCGGGTAGCTTCCCTTCCCGGTCCGGTAGAAACCCGTTGCGTAAGGCATGACCTGCTCGCGGAATGTGCCTCCGAGCAGCTTACTGACGGGAAGACCGCAGCCCTTGCCCTTAATATCCCATAAGGCAATATCCAGGCCGCTAATGGCATTCACCGCCGCGCCCCCTTGACCGTAAGGGCGGGAGATGTTGTACATTTGCTCCCACAGCACATCCGTATCATGTGGATCTCTTCCAATTAATAATGGAGCAAATGCATGATGGATGAATGCCGCGGCGATCTCAGGCGGCTGCAGTCCGTGACACAGGCACTCTCCCCAACCCGTAATACCTTCATCCGTCTCTACCTCAACCAACACGGATGAGCGCTGCTTCACCCATCCTTGCGAGAAATAGAAAGGTTCCTCCAACTCCGACTTCATGACATGCACATGAACGTTTGTTATCCGCATTCTGCATTCCCCTTTGTGTTCGATTACTTCAATTATATTTCATCCATTTTCTATGTCAAATTAAATTTTATATTTAAATTAATATCAGAAAAATAAGACGCTTCAGCTAAAGAGCTGAATCGTCTTATTGGCTGTATTAGTAGTCATTGTGCAGCCGAACCGATACTCCGCCGTCAATGACAATAGAAGAGCCGGTCATATACGACGATTTCTCGCTTGCAAGAAAGGCTACCAACTCTCCAATCTCGGCAGGCTCCGCCATTCTCCCCAAAGGTATGTTGCGGGTCATCTCGGCTTCCTTCGTCTTTCGCTCATCCGGAGGAATGGCCCGCAGATAACGATCCATCCCGACATTCCGCGTCAATCCGGGCAACACACAATTGATCCGGATGCCGAACGGCGCCAGCTCCAACGCCAGGCTCCTCGACATGGCCGCAATTCCCCCCTTGATTGCAGCATAGGAGCTGAAGCCAGGCAGCGTAACTTGAGCATGAACGGAGGCGATATTAATAATGGACCCGGACTGGTTCCGTTTCATATGCGGCAGCACTTGTTGAATAAGCAAGAACTGTCCCTTCAAGTCCGTTCTTAATACACGGTCGAATTCCTCCGATGGTATCTGCTCCACCGGCTTGTAGTAATGTGTGCCGACATTATTGACCAGAATGTCGACATTCCCCAGCCTGGAGATCGTCTGCTGCACAGCCTCATGAATTTCAGACTCCTTGGATACATCCGTTCGAATGAATATTACTTCAGCGCCAGATGCCGTGAGCTCCTGCAGCGCAGCATGGCCCGCTTCTTCATTACAGTCCAGCATCGCAACGCGGCAACCCTCCCTGAGCAGAATCTCGACCACTCCTTTGCCGATTCCGCCCGCCGCTCCTGTGACGATTGCTACCTTCCCTTTCCCTGTCATAACCGAACAAGCCCCCTGTCCTTATAGCCCTTAACCGCGTCAGCCTGAGGTCAGCTATTAGCCCTTGACGCCTGAGAACGCTACGCCTTTCTCGATATACTTCTGAGCGAACAAGAAGATTAGCAGAAGAGGGATCATGGATACGAATGCGCTGGCCATCAACATATTCTGTAGCACGCTCGGCTGATTCTGCAAGTCGTTAAGCGCAACAGTGAACGTCCAGTACTTAGGGGAGCTGTTCACGATAAGCGGCCACAGAAACTCGTTCCAGACTGGAATGAAAGTCATGACGCCAACCGTTGTGAATATCGGAATCGACAGCGGCGTGACGATCTGCAGAAACGTTCTGAGCTCCGATGCGCCATCCACTCTCGCAGCCTGCAGAAGCTCCCTCGATACTTGATCGAAAAAGCCTTTGAACAGGAAGATGACAATCCCCCAGGCGGTATGAGGCAAGATGACTGCCAGCAGCGAGTTAACCAGACCTAGATCCTTCATTAAGAGATATAACGGCAGCAGCAAGGAGATATCGGGAATCATGATCGTAGCCAGGAAGAACATGATCCAGAAGAACTTCCACTTCTTGCTCTCGATCAGATGCGCAAGGGTATAACCCGCAAGCCCGCCCAGCACCATCTGTACGAGAACGCTGGCTACGGTAATAATCGCACTGTTCAAGAAATATTGGGCGAAGCCTAATGCTCCGGCCGTATCTTGTGCCACCTTATTTAATGCCGTATAGCTGCTGAAGATACGAATCCAATTGGATTCCTCGCTAATGGTAACAACTTGACCCTTGACTAACTCATTGGATTGATAGAAGGCAGAGAAGCGGCCTGCCAGATCAGACTCAGCAATAGCCGAAGACACCTGGACGCTCTTCCCCTTCTCTCCCTCCCACTCGAACTTAGACAGCTTGTTCTCTCGAATGATAGAGAGCTTCTTATCCATCATCTTGTCGTTGAAGATCGTTGTTGGCACAACCTTTGGCTGTCCTACGAAGAACATTGAGGAGACAGTCTCCGCCGTATAGAGCTTACGCCCGTCCTTCACCCCTGTAATCGTCACATCACCGATGCTCTCCCGAATATTTTTCATCCAAGGGTACCAGATCGCTCTCATCGCGTCTTTCTCGTAAAACTCCCGATCAGTCTCCGCAATACCTGTATAGTCGATCGTAACTTGAATCGATTGCGGAATCGTCGGCAGCCACTTGGGCGGATAGGAGTTAATATCCTTTTCTGTCTTAAGCGACGAAGCGAACATCCACAGTATAGGGATCAACGCAAAGATTACGAACGATATCGTCACAATATAGGCCGTAATCTTCAGCGATCTTCCCCCTTTTTCCCTTATGCGTGTACGTTCCATATGATCAATCCTTTTCTGCGGAGATTTTATTCTGAATAATAGTCAGCAACGCAATCACAATAAACATGAATACGGATACGGCTCCGGAGATGCCGAATCGGGATTGCTGGAAGGCCGAGTTAACCACAAGCATAGATACCACGGTAGTACTGCCTGCTGGTCCGCCTTGCGTCATAATATATATATGGTCATAAGCAAGTAACACGCTTGACATGAAGGCTACAAATTGAATAACGATAATAAATTTGATGTTCGGCAGAAGCATCGTCCACATTCTTTTCCACGGACCTGCCCCATCCATCTTGGCCGCCTCCAATATTTCAGTTGGAATCGACTTGAGTGCGGAATAATAGAGCAGCAGGGAAATCCCATTGCCGGCGAATACCGCAGGCAGGACGATTGCAAGCTTGGTCATATTGGCATCATTCAACCATAAGTAAGGACCTAGTCCTAAGAATTCAAGCCAGTAGTTCAACAAACCAAAATCCGGGTTATACATCCATTTCCAGACGAGAACTCCGCCTACAAGCGGCATGATGGTCGGCAATTGATACATAAAGCGGAAGAAAGCATTGCCCTTCCGAATATCGATCAGGAACAACGCCTGAACAATTGGAATCCAGAATGTCAGGCCTAAATATAGAGCAAAAAATATAAATGTATTCGAAATCGCTTGCCAGAATGTTGTTGATTTCAGAAATTCCGTATAATTGGCGAAGCCGATGAATTTGCCAGGCGGATTAACAATGCTGTAATCAAAAAAACTAATATAAGCCATATTCAGTAATGGATAGTACTTAAACAGCACATAACAAATCACGGACGGCAACAGAAACAGCACAGGCACCCAGCGAATGTTTAATTTACGTAACATATGTCTCCCTCACCCCAAGAACAGCTATCGGGATTCCCCCAGAAGGAGGAATCCCAATGGCTATTATTTTTTGATTTCTTCGTTGTATTTGTCTACGACTTCACGCTGTGCCAAATCTTGAGCTTTCTGCATAACCGCCAGTGGATCAGCTTTCTCATCCAGAAGCACTTCTTGAACCGCTTTTACCACATACGGGCTGAGACGTGCCTTCAGGAAGTATTCCAGACGACCCTCGCCAGCTGCAGCCTGCACATTCTCGACCAGATCTTGAGGCATACCCTCCACGAATTGCGAAGCATCCACATCGGTTCTTACGTTCAGCAGATTCGGGAAGATGCCGTTGTCCATCTGATACTGCAGCAAGCCATCCTGTACTTCCTTCGACACGAGGTAAGTCGCATACGTGAACGCTGCTTGCTGTTTCTCAGGCGATGCCTTCGGATTAAAGATCAACACTGATCCGCCTACTTGCGCAGGAGACGATCCGCCAGGTCCAGGAGGCAATGCCGCGAAGCCAATATTCTCGATATCCATCCCCGCGGAGACCATGGCGCCAAACCAGTTGGAAGCGGAAATCATAGAAGCTGCACGGCCTTGATGGAAGTCATTCGAGTTTTCATCCAGGCTTTGTACGACATTCTTTTGCGTTGCTTTGTATTTGAATTTGAGATCTTGATAGTATTTAAGCGCCTGCACAGCCGGCTCCGACGTGAACGTCAGCTTAGCCGTTCCATCTTCCTGCTGCTCTGTCAGATCCCCGCCTGCTTGCCATACATAATATTCGAAGAACCAGTCAGCCCAGTCCATACCCAGCAAGGCATAGCCATATTGATTTTTTGAGGCATCCGACAGCTTCTGTGCCGCTTCGCCGAATGATTCCCAGTTCTTCAGCGCTTCTGCTGCATCCAGTCCAGCATCGGCAAACATTTGTTTGTTGTAAGCAAGACCCGTTACGTACATGAAGTTCGGAATACCGTAAATGATGCCGTCTCTTGTCGCTGCTTGCGTTGCAGAAGGCAAGAACTGATCCTTCTCAGCGTAATTGTTCCACAGCTCTGTAATATCAGCTGTAATGCCTTGATCGATATAGGACTCCATATCAGGGAACGCATTGGCATACAGATCCGGCTGCTCGCCGCCGACAACAGCTGTCATGAACTGCTCTCTTTCTTTGGTCAGCGTTTGCATTACATGCTCGACTTTAATTTTCGGATATTTGTCAGCGAAATCCTTGAATACCTGCTCCCAGTAAGGCTTAGCCGGGTCTCCGTCCTGCGGCATGTCCCATGCAACGATCTCAACCACTTCATCTGTTGAAGGCGGTGTTGAAGGCGAATCGCCGCCGATCGGGTTGTTAGAACCGCTTCCGTTATTGACGCCATTGTTGCCCGAGCACGCCGACATAACCAGTGATACGGCGAGCGTCATCGTAAGGATCGATGCCCATTTTGATTTCTTTTTCATTGCGAGGTCCCCCATTCGATTGATGTGCTTTGTTTAACACTTTTTATTGTAAGGGGACAGCGCTCATGTACCGTAAGAATATATTAAGCTGTTCATACGAAAATCTTAAGTTTCGACCAATAGCCGGGCGAACGGATCATTCAAGAATCCAGATTCCAGATCGATGGATCGGAGAATGTGTCGTTGCATAGCAGGTCGTTACGAGGCCTCCACATCCTACAGTTATTTTAGAATATTCTGCCCCCTTTCAGAGAGTTTGCCTGTAAAACCTACATTTAAATTTTAGTCAAACCGCTCATTTCCCCAAAAACCATAAATTTAGATGTACGTTCTGCATGTAGCGACGATCATAAAGGATCTATCAAAAAAATAACTGTACTTTTTACATATAGAGAATCGGTTGAAAAGCCAAGTTCATCTTCAGACAACAAAAAAACGAGCAGAGCCCTTACTGGGGCGCTCCGCTCGTCTTCATCGTAATCTCGCTGTTATAGGGGTCCACAACCTCGCGCTGTGCCAGCTCTTGGGCTTTGTCCAACACCTCGAAGGGATCGGTTTCTTCGTCTAATAGCACCTCCTGTACGGCTTTCGAAACATAGGGGCTCAGCCTCGATTTCAGGAAATATTCGAGACGGCTTTCATCTACTGCTTTCTGAATATTGTGAATCAGTGCTGCTGGCATACCTTCCACATAGGAGGAGGGGTCGACATCCATACGGACCGACAGTAAATTCGGCATAATGCCATTCTCCTTTTGGAATTTCAGCAGCTCCTCCACAGCATATTTGGATGTGAAGAAGGTTGCATAGGTGAACGCCGCCCGCCTCTTCTCCTCGGAGGCATTCGGATTCAACATCCATATCCCTCCGCCTATTTGGGCCAGTGATACTCCAGCAGGACCTGGAGGCAGCATCGTTGTGCCGATATCCTTCATATTAATGCCTGCTGCAATCATTTCGCCGAACCAATTCGATGTGGTAATCATGGTGGCCGCTTTGCCCGCATAAAAATCCTTTTTGTTGTCGTCCAGACTTTGCAGGACATTCAGTTGAGTAGCCTTATACTGAAACCTCAGCTCCTTGAAATATTGAAGCGCCTTAACGGCTGGTTCCGAAGTGAAGGTCAGCTTGACCGTGCCATCCTCATTTTTGCTCGTTAAGTCTCCGCCTGCCTGCCACACATAATATTCATAGAACCAATCCGCCCACTCCGTCCCGAGAATGGCGTGTCCATAACGATTGTTCGCTCTGTCAGTCATCTGCTGAGCCGCTAATCCGAATGATTTCCAGCTCTCAAAGGCTTCATCCGGCTTCAGGCCACTCTCTTCGAATAATCGCTTATTATAAAGCAAGCTTGTTACATACATAAAATTCGGAATGCCATAGATTCGCCCGTCCTTCGATGCAACATTCATAGCGATCGGCGAAAAACTCACACGGTCCGCGTATGCCTCCCACATCTCGGTAATATCTGCCGGTATGCCCTGATCCATATAGGATTCCATATCGGGAAAAGCCGTATTGTACAGATCTGGCTGCTCGCCCCCGGCAACTGCCGTCATGAATTGCTCCCGCTCCTTCTGATAAGCGGCCTCCAGATGTATGACGCGTATGTTAGGATACAACTCCTCAAATTCCTTGAACATGCGCTCATAATAAGGCTTGTCTGCCGAGCCGACATATGGCTTGTCCCAAACAATAATCTCCACCACGTGCTGGGGCGAATCTCCATTAAGCAGCAAGTCATCTTGCCTTGAGCATGCCGTTAGTAATGATAAAGAGATGATGACCATCGCAACAGTCGCCCTCCCAAGATTATTCATCCTCATGGTCCATACCTCCTTCCGGGCTGTGCTTATTCAACGAGATGCCTGTCTCTGTACTGCTTCGGCGTTTCACCGTATCGCTTACGGAACACACTGCCGAAGTAAGCCGCATCTTCGAAGCCGACACGTTCACTGACTTCACGTACTTTCAAATCTGTCTCCAGCAGCAATGCTGCGGCTTCCTTCATGCGAACCCCGTTCAAATAATCAACAAAGGATTCGCCGTACTTCTCTTTGAAGCGCTTGGAGAAGTAATTCGGATGAATGAAGAATCGTTCCGCAATCTGCTGTAGATGAATCGGCTCGGCATAATGCCGTTCCAGATACAAGCGAACCGCTTCCATAATTTCTTTGCCCTCTAGACTGCTGTGCTTGGATAATAATCCAATCATATTCGTGACGAGATGCTTCATTCTTTCGACGATGTCATCCCATGCCATCGATTGCTGAAGCTCTCGCTGCAAATCCGCTAATTCTCCGATCGCCCACTTGGAATCGGTAGCGTTGGCAAGCAAATATTTGTTGAGATACAGGTACAAATCCACGCAGAACCACTCGACCAGCAAATACGTAGAGCCTGGATCCTGCACAATTGCGCCTAACCGACGTTCGATCCATCGATGAATCTTGTCCGTCTCGAGCTTGTGAATCCAATCGCCGAGAAGCTTCCCATCTTCATTCCCGATAAACGATTTGCGCTGAGCCTCCTGAGGGTAATGCATAGCCTGATTAGACTGATAGATACGGTTGCTGCCGTGCAGGATGGCATTTCGAGCAATTTGCTTCGCTTCCCTGTAGCTCTCCTGCAACTTGGCAATTTGCACTTGATAGAGGCCAACGCCGATTGTAACACTCAGCTTCAGGTATTTGCGAATGCCGAAGGATATAGACTCCAAGGTAGACGCTACAGCCGCCGCATCCTGCCCTTGTCCTAGACCCAGCACGTATACCAGCTCATAGCGCCGCAACGAATGGTGAACAAGTATCCCATGAATTCGGCTCGCGAGGAACCGCTCCGTCACGATATTTTTGATGGCGAACCATAACAGCTCCTCCTCCTCTATGCCGAAGGATTGATGGGGAACCTTGAATGGCTCCAGCTGAATGACAACGGCCGTGAAGCTATTCGCATGAGCCGCCAAGTTATCCAGTTCCTCAACCGCAACTGAAAAATCCGCTTCCTGGAGAAACTGTGTTAACGCCTGCTGCTTCGCTGCTTCCTGACTTGTCTCGGCTACCGACTTCAGCTCTTTAATCATCTGGTCGGTCTGCTTCTCCGCTTCCTTCCGATCGAGCAGCGTGGATAGGGTCGTGTACAGCTCATCATCTTCAACCGGCTTGACCAAGTAGTTGCTAACTCCATAACGAATTGCTTGTTGCGCATAATCAAACTGGTCGAATCCGGTTATAATGATGAACTTCGCCTTCGGATCAACCTCTGTCGCTTGACGAATAAAGGTCAAACCATCCATGCCCGGCATCTGAATATCGGTAATAATCAGATCCGGGAGCCATTGCTTCATCAGCTCAAGCCCTTTGAACCCGTCACCGCCCTCAGCGACAACCGTTACTGGCAATCGGGTTTGACGTATCTTGTGAATAATGCCTTGTCGAATAATCGGTTCATCATCAAGAACGATAATATTCATCTCGCTCTCCCTCCTGCTCTGACAAGCTGGTCTTGATCGTCATACAAAAGGATGTGCCATATTCCTCCTCGCTGCTGAATGAAATACCATACTGCGCCCCGTATAACATGCGTATACGTGCCTGAACATTCCGTAAGCCGATTGAAGACTGATTGCTTTTTCCCTCATCGTCTACAGATTCGGAATGCAATAAGCTAATAAGCCACTTCTGGCGTTCCTCATCAATAACAGCCCCATTATTCCATATTTTCACCTGAAGGCTTTGTTCATCAAGACGCATGGCTTCGATTCGAACCGTTCCTCCCTCCAGGCTGCGGCTGATCCCGTGATTCATGCTATTCTCAACAAGCGGCTGGAACAGCAATTTCGGAATGGGTACCTTCTCTAGCCCTGGCTCCAAGTAGATGGAATAGTCCAGTCGGCTGTCGAAGCGTATCTTCTGGATAGATAAATACAGCCTGATCTGCTGAAATTCCGCCTCCAGATTCGATATATCTTCGCCACTGATATTGTATCTGAACATCTTGGCCAGCGACCTGCTGATCATCGACACCCGATTATCACCATGCACAGAGGCGATACTGTCGATTATGCCTAACGTATTATAGAGGAAGTGCGGATTAATTTGAGATTGCAATGACTTGATTTCCGCATTCTTCTTCACAATTTCCGATTCATACACCTTACTGATCAGCCGTTTGATTTCCCTTGTCATTCGATTAAATGAAGTGCTTAAATATCCGATCTCGTCCTCTGTCCGTATGGGCAGCGTAACGGAATAATTGCCTTTCTCAATCGCTTTCATCCCTTTGCTCAGTTCTTTGAGCGGCGTTATCGTACGCGACGATATCCAACCGGCCAGCAGCATAGAGACCAATAATGTGAACCCGCCGATCCACATCGTCCGCTTGGTCAAGTCATTAACCGATTGCGTCAATAAGCGGGCCGGCACCTCGGAGACAAGCAGCCAGCTTGTATGGCCCAGACTCTCGAAGACAATCAATTGATCCTCTGTGGAGCTTGTCCGGTAATAACGACCTTTACTCACCGAACGGGTAATATTCAGCTCTTCCGCGGACAAGATTTGACGTCCTCGCTCATTCATCATGGCGGAGTAGACGATCGTGCCGTCTTGCCGGTCGATAATATAAGCACGATTCGTGCCCTCTCCCTCGATTTCCATCAGCCACTGCTTCAAGGACTCCGAGGAGAGCGTGTATGCCATAATTCCAATAACCGGCCCCGGCGAGATCAATGAAATATTGCGAATAGCCTGAACATACGATAGGGTATAATCCAGCTGATCTGGACTGAAGCTGTACATATGGGTGGAGAGCCAGGTGCCTTTGCCATTCGCCTCCACTGCAATATCAGTCAAGCGTTTCATCTCGTCTTGCGTGATAGAAGTGGAGACCATGCCGCCAACTCTCATCGAGAAGCCGTCCATCTGCGATATCACAACATTGGACACAATCGGATGATTGTAAACGAAATTAGAGATTTTCCCCCTATAGGAGCTCTGCCCTTCTGGATCCGTGCCCATTCCACGCACAAACTGATGAAAGTCCGTATCGCCGAAGTAGTTCCATGCGAAGCTCTTCACATTAGCGAGATAAGCGTTGAGCGTCGAGGCTGACTGCTGCGTCATTCGCACTTGAGAATCGACAGCCTGCGATCTTAGATCAGCAGCCGTCCGGGTGTAGAAATCAAATACGAGGATAAAAATAATGAAAGCAATAATGAGCGAGAAGGAAAACAGCACCTTGCGATATAAGGACTTCCCGATATAACGATAAATCGAAATTCTTTTCATGAACGACCGCATTCCTGCCTCACCTTCCTTCCTGTCCATTAGACCTGTTCATCCTGCTGATGCGATCTTACATGAAGTTACGAATATATGGCAAGATGCAGGCTACAAATCAGAAGAGGAAAAGAGCACTTGCTTCCATAGGAAACAAAGTGCTCATGGATTCGTTTGACATTCTTGCTTCTATTTCTTCTCCGAAATCTGCAGATTGTCTATGATGAAAGAGTCTCCGCTTTCCGGCGCCTCCTCCCATAGATAGAAGCTGACTGAAGCGATCTTTGAGGCATCGAGACCGGCTGCCTCTGCTCCCCAGAACCCTTCCTTGTCTCCCCAAGACGGATCGGAAGCCTGGAAGGATTGAATCGAAATTGTCTTCGACTCCTTCGGTTCTACTGCATAGTAGAAGGTTCGTAGGGTTCCCTTAGCATCCATGACATTCACTCTAATCTGAATCGGAAGCGCATTCGGGTTTGTCACATCGGCTGTAATGGCCGGCGTCCCCCCCAGATTCCAAACCAAGGCCGGCTTAAGCTCGACTCCGGAATAATCCGAATCCAGTTTACCTACCGCTACCTTCATTGCGCGCTCGCCATCAGTCGCACCTGCAGCGCCATATTGAAGCATGGCATCCTTGTATGCTGAGACCAGCGACAGATTCTCGGAAGCTTCGAAGGAGAGCTTCCACGTGCTGGCGTCATCTCCTGCGCTACCGGATCCGCCTCTGCCAAGAAACTTAATGTCATATGCATGGGCATGAACCTCCTTAGCCCCTTTTACCATTGCTTCATAAGGGACATCTGCCACGTCTACAAAGCCTAAATTGTAGTTCTCGCCGTCCCATGCGCGTCCCAGCAGCGGCTGGTCTACATATTGGAACCAGTGGGCGCCTACGAAATAAGGGTTTTCAAGCACAGTCTCCATATAGTGGACGTACTTCTCCGCGCGGTTCTGCTGACTGGCTGCCGATGTATCCGCATTAGGCCCTGTACCGAACATCCCTCTATCATCGGAGGCGAAGGCGAACTCGCCAATAATAGTTGGGAGATCAAGCTTCTCCAGATGCATCCAGCCTTCGCCCTCCACATCCTCCTTGTACACATTGAAGCTGATAACATCTACATATTGGGCTGCCGCTTCCTGCACCTCTATGCTTGTTCCCCATTCTGCGAATCGGGAGCCGAGGTACAGAGCATTAGGAAGCGCCTTCTCCAGCTTGCTGTCTACAATACGGAAGTATTCGTCCGCCAGCAGCCTTAGCATCGCCGAATAATCAGGAAGCATCCCCTCCGTAATTTGCTCCGGCTGGAACGGCTTGCCCAGCGTTTCGAACGAAGCAAGCGCCGTACCCCACTTGTCATTCAGATCCTTAATGCTGTTCTTATACTCTTCCTTCAGGTAATCCAGCATCGCCCGCTTTGCGTAGCTGTCCGCAGAAGCGCTGTCCATCGCCATAATGTTCGTAATGAGCGCATATTTACTTTGCGTATTAGACGGATTGCCCCAAGCGATCTCGTTGTCAATGTAGACGCCGATCATCCACTTGTCATCCTTGACACCATAAGCCAGAATTTGCTCATCAATCATTTCGTCCACGCTGTTCATGAATGCCGGATCGTATGGATCGGCTACAGGCGCCCAGCCGCCGCCGCTTGGAATCGTGGCGTGCTCGCCCCAATGCGACCAGCCATTGGCTACATAAGCCATTTGGTTCTCTTCGCCTTTGCCGAAGAATAGAGCTGGATCGGACCAGTTGCCGAGCGAGCTGAAGCCCCAGCTCTTGAAGCGATCTACAGAGATATCCTTCCACGCATTGACGTAGTCTTGTCCGTATTTGCGCTCCAGATTAGCTTGATAATGATTGAACAGCCAGCCTTCCGTTTGTCCCAGTGGAGCTGTGCCTACAATCGTCGTATACGTGTAATGGTCGCCTAGCTCTCCGTCCTTGGAGGGCAACTCGGTGAACATATTTTCTCTTCCGGAAATCCAGGTATTCATATCATCCAGACGAACAATATCGAGCCCGTTAGAGAAGAATAGATAGCCATCCGGGTCAACGAGTGTCCACTTGCCCTCATGCTTCGTCACGCGGAAGTGTCCCGTAGCCTCAAGCTTCGGTCCATCTAACCAACCGCCGTATTTGCTTGTTGACACCGGCTGGCCAGCGGCAAGCTTAACCGCCTCCTCCTGCTTATCCGCAATCAGATCTTGATCGGCATGCACCTTATCCTTCCAGTCCATTCCGGTATATTGTCCGTAACCATCCACCAGATCATTCATGTAGCTCAGATCCGTATTAGGATCGCCAATCACACGGATATTATCGAACAGCAGCGTCGACTCCGTCTTGTTATACATTTGCCACATCTGGAATTCAACAATATGACTCGTATCCAGGCTCTTCTCTCCCCAGCCATAGCCGAGCTGACTGCCAGCAGAGTTAGGCGGCAGGAACCTCATCCCTAGATCCAGTGCTTCTGAGCCCATACTGAGAAAATACTTTTGTGTGCTGTTCGCCTTCGCAACGGCAGCGCTTACAGTGGAATGAGCAACGCCATCCGCACTCTTGTCATCATCGATTCGCAGATAGAAGGTAATATCCTTGTCCGTCGGATTCGTCACCTCGAAGGCCAGCGCCTTGTTCATGCCGAAATTCCAGGCCGTTGCCGCTGTGAACTTGACGGTTGGGAAGTCCGCTGCTCCGTAGACGACCTTAAGCGCCTTGGAGTCAGTCACTTCGTTATGTACGACCTCTATCGTTGAATCACCACTCGTCACGAAGCCCGGAATTGAGCCATTCTCAAAATCAAGCGCAGGCAACCCCGATCGATTCGACATCACACGTTCAAGTGCAGTTATAAGCTCTGCGAACGTCATTTTCCCTTGCGGGCGCAGCTTGCTGCCGTTGCCTACGAATATACCGGCCCCATATACTTTCTCAAGAGCCTGCCTGCCTTCAACTGTCATACCGGCCAAATCTGTAAATTTCCGGTCCAGCTCTTGGGTTCCCGTCGGCTCTTCAGCCAGCAGCGCAGCTGTCAGAAGGATCGCTTCCTCCCGAGAAACCTGCTTATTCGGCTGATCAGAGATCACTACACCTTCAGGCTGTACACCCACCCCTTGCTTTGCCCATGACACTAATTCAGCATTCGTTAGCTGTGAAACATCGATGGCATTCCAGCCGACCGAGGCTTCAATCAGATTCGCCATATCCTCGCGAGACAGATGGCGATTCGGATTTTTCACCCCTTCTGAAGCCGCCCCTACATAACCAGCTTCCACCCAGGCCTGGATCGTTTGTTCCGCCCAATGCTTCGAAGTCATGCCATACGCCTGCGACGAGAACGCTCCCAGCAATACCGCGATTGTCAGAATGAACATACTGTAACGTTTCATAATCTGTTTCCCCTCCTGTACTGAGTAGCAGAATGTTCGGAACCATTCACCTTGCGCAATCGTATAATCCCCTCCCTGATCTGTCGAGACGATCGTACTTTGACAGCGGTTGCAACACATGCAGGAAATGATTGCATTCCGATTCATTCGCCCCTCTATTCTATCTGAGAATGATCATCATATCGCATAAATATCTTAAGCAAATGATGGGTAAAACTATAAAAATCTTAAGATTTCGATTATGACGAAACAAGGAGCAGCAGAGCTTTGCCTGCAAGCCCCACTGCTCCCCAATAGTCCTTCTTTACGCATAATTCATATATACAGTCCGCTTCTGCAGATAACCCTCAATGCCGTATTCTCCATCTTCACCGCCGATGCCGCTTAGCTTATGACCGCTGTGGTAGCCCTGCATGCAGCCCGACATGCCTTGATTCAAGAATACTGTGCCGACCTCCAGCACATTTATCGCATGCATCATCTTGCGGTAATCACTTGTATAGAGGTATGCAGACAAACCAAGCTCGCTTGCATGAATGATGGCAACCGCTTCCTCGAAGCTTGCGATTCGCACAATCGGCAATACCGGACCAAAAATCTCTTCTTTCGCTGCAGCCATACTAGGCGTGACATTCGTTAATACCGTTGGCTCGTACCAATAGCCCTTCTCAAACCCGCTGCCCGTCGGGCGCTTCCCTCCCGCTGCGATTGTAGCGCCTTGGCGAACCGTCTCCTGCACAATCGCGTCAATCTTATCCAAATCTCGACCGTTCGCCTTGGGCCCCATCGTCACTGACTCGTCGAACGGATCGCCGATCTTAACCGACTTGACGCGTTCCAGCAGCTTCTCGGTAAATTCATTCGCAATACTCTCGTGCACAAGCACCATCTCATTGCAGATGCACACCTGTCCGCAATTTGCGAACCGCGCACCTACCGCTGCTTCCACCGCTTGATCAATATCCGCGTCCTCCAGCACAATGAACGGCGCCTTGCCGCCTAGCTCCAGAGATAAGGCCGTTATGTTGTCCGCCGCTGCCTTATAGATCGCCTGCCCTGCTCTGACACTGCCGGTCACCGTCACCAGCTTCGTAATGGAACTGCTCACCAACTGCTGACCAACCTCAACACCTGTTCCCGTTACCAAATTGGCTACCCCGGGCGGGAAGCCGACCTCGTCAATAAGACGGAACAGCTCGGCAGAGGCAACCGGTGTAAGCTCATGCGGCTTAATAATCATGGTGTTCCCGGTCACAAGCGCCGGTCCAAGCTTGCGTCCGATAAGCGCAAGCGGATAATTCCAGGCGCACAAGCCTATGGTGACGCCATACGGTACCTTCTGAATCATCAGCATCTCGCCTTGCCGGTTCGAAGGCAGCACATCGCCCTTCAATCGAGTCGCAGATTCCGCCGCATACTGCAAATAGGCCATCGTATCATCAACTTCACCAAGCGCCTCGCGGTACGTCTTGCCTTGCTCAAGCACAAGCAGTCGGGCGAAAAGCTCTCGCTCTTCCTTGATTTTCTCCACTAGCTTTATCATATATCGAGCCCGCTCCACCGCAGGAAGCAGCTTCCAGGTCAGCTGCGCTTTCTCCGAAGAAACCAGCGCCCTCTTCACATCCTCAGGATCGGCGTCGCTTACAAACGCGATCACCTCTTCATTTGCGGGATTCAGCACCTCGGTTAGTCGCCCGGAGGCCGAATCTGTCCATTGTCCGTCTATATAAAGTCGATAATAGGTCGTATTGCCTTTTGTCCCTTTCATCATAACCCTTCACCCCTTATTCGCTGGATTGTACCATTGTAACCCCTCCCGTCATTGTAGATATACGAATATGTTAATGACTTTCTATAAATTTATTAGTTTTCGCCATTTCACCACTCATCGTTCCACTACTTGTATCCCGACAGGTACATTAACTTGCCATCTTCTATGATTGTAATTCAGCGAAATTCGGCCTGCTGCAGTTTCAAATTCCAACTTAATTGCATCAAGCGAATGCGGAACTTTCGGGTCGAATTCCACCTTCGTCCAGCCCGGCTCTGCCGGAGACAGCCCGATGATATCTTCAATAAGAATCAATATCGGAGCACTGGCCCACGGATGACACAAGCTCGTATTCCACTTATGCTCCTTAGACCAGCTCTCGAAGCAGGTGGTGGCGCCTTCCTTGATCATAGTTGCCCAGGAATTCTCATCCGAGGAAGTGATCAAATCGTAAGCAAGATCGTGTTCGCCTGCGGCCGCGAGAGCTTTCAAGACAAAATATGCCATGTATACGCCGCAAGCTAGGCGCTTCTCCCGTATAAGCTCAATAATGGGTTGCTGCCCTTGTTCAGGTACGAGTCCGAATAGCAACGCCAACGCATTCGAATGTAAAGAGGAGTGCCTCGAACCTTCTGCATCCACGAATAAACCGGTTTTCCGATTATAGAAGACTTCGATATAGGCTTGACGCAAGCGTGCCAGCTTCTGTTTATCTGCACATTCACCGAGAATGCCGCTAATTTCCGCCTCCGCCACTCGTGCTCCATAGTAAAAGGCGTTCAACACATTATGACAGCCGTCACCAACCGGCTTTCTTAGATCAAAATCATACCCATCCCGCAGCCTCTCTGGCCAATCCACCAAATTCCATTTGTCCGTAACCAGCTCCAGGAGTCCGTCACTCCTTTGATAGGATGCGAAATGATGTAATAAAGCCATGACATGCGGATGCATCTCGCGAAGGAACTGGATATCGCCGCTCATCTTGTAGTACCTTAACAGCTGCATCGGCCATTGCAAGGAGAAATCAGCAATTTCCTGCATGTAATGTCCGGGCGCAACAGCCATTAGACCAGGGCAAACCTTAGAGGAGAGAAGCACATAGTCTAGCAGCGCCTTTCGGTATAACCTAAGATCGCCGCTCAAGTAGGCTTGGGATGGAGCTATAATCGTATTGTCTCCCAAGTATTGACCTTTCTCACGCGAAGGACAGTCCACGTACCCCTCTTGTGAACCGTATTTAACCCCATTGCGACAGATTGACCAAATGCTGTTCAGCAACGGGTTGGAGGATTCGAATACACAAGCCTCCTCCTTCATGGGATAGTGCCTAACGATTGCTGTAAGGCTGGACAGATCAAGGTGTATGCCCGGTTCATGAACCATCAGCTCTACGTAGCGGAAAGCCTTGTAATCGAAAAACTCAAACTCGTCAACTTCACCCGATAAGGTGCATACCTCTTGATACGTACAATTACATCGCATCTCATAACGTACAGCACCATCGTACTGAAGCTCCTCCCCGCATCGCACCTCTATCCGATCTCCAGCCTGTCCTTTTGCAGTAAACTTCACTTGCCCCGTCACTTCTTCACCAAAGTCAATTCGATAATGACCCGCTACTACCTCTGTTATTCGTTCAGGAAACTTCTCATATACGGATACAGGCGGGGTAGGCTGCAGATACAGCACATGATCGGTGGAGGGATGGACAGTAGCCTGTTCCCACCCAGAGTCGTCAAATTCACTGGTTTTCCATTTCGGTTGCTTGAGGCGCAGATCAAGAGGCTCCCCGAATTGGGTATCATACCCCAAAACTTCACCGCGACCATATTCTTCTGTATTCCAGCACTTCCAAGTTGAATCCGTATGCACGATCACCTTATCATCGATCTGCAGCTCCGCAATCATCCCCTGCCGATAATCAGCACTGTTGTAAGCTCTGCATATTAATCCATGATAATAGACATGAACAGCGATTACATTTTCACCGGACCGAAGCAGCTCCGTCACATCATAGCTATTATAATAGTAATGATCCGATGTAGACTGGGCTGGTCCTTGGCCTACCAGTTGACCATTCATATACACCTTATAATAATCATCAGCTGTTATATCCAGCACAGCTCGCTTCATACTCTTGTTCAGCTCGAACGTCTTTCTTACTAACAAGTGACGATTGGTGAGATCCTCCCTGTGCTCCATAGCAGCGGGCTTGCTTCGCTCTTTATGAAACAGATTGACAGGAACGGACAACCCTTCAAAAGCCTTATCCATTATCCAGCTTGCTGACCATACTTTATCCATCATACCGCTCCTTTGGCATCATCCATAAGTGCTCGAATCAAAACCTAATATGCTTGCGTATACCCAGTATTTCTTTCTGCTTCCATTGCCCAGGGCTGATTCCTTCAACCTGCTTAAATACACGATTAAAATGATGAATATTTTTAAACCCGACCTCAGACGCTATTTCTTTAAGCGTTATTTCCGTGTAGGCCATTAATTCCTTCGCTTTCCCGATTCGAATCTCTTTGATATGTTCAGAGATCGAGTGGCCGTATACTCGCTTGAACATTTGCCCCATGTAATTTTTGTTGAACCCAATGCGGTTCGCCATATCCGCCACTCGCAGCTCACTCGAATAATGACGCTTGATATAATCACTTGTCCGTTCAGCCACTGTCATTCTCTCTCCCTGCAAGGGCAATACATCGGTACCAAGTACATGACTCTTTACGAATGACTTCGCTCCGTTAGATTGTCTATGAAGCAGATACAATATCTTCAATAGACTCAAGCAGGCCATTTCGCGAAAAAAAGGCTGTTGATGCGTTCCCTCATATTTGATCTGTTCCAGCAAAATGACAATTTCCTTGGGCACCTTCGTATGCAGGACTTTGATCGAGTCCATCATTGCGGTTAACCTGGTGCTGCGCAATCGGAACTTGACATCCAACGTCTTGGTAGCGGATTGATTATGCGAAATAAAGCCATGAGCCACTGCGGGAGAAATGAACACACAATCCCCTCGTGTCAACGGATGTTGCTCATTTCCGTAAGAAAAAGCAATATCTCCATCTATCAAATAAATAATCTGGTAATATTCATGTGCGTGCATGGCCAGCCGCTTGCCCTTGTCGTAGTCGTACCTCGATGCCCAAATCATCTCTACCTCGAACTTGTGCAATGCATGAGCCTCCATTCCACAAACAAAATTCCTTCATACAGATAAATGCAGCTATGCTCCAAACAAAGACTTCCCCCCCTTCATGCAGATAAACTATAAACAGGTTGTATCCGTAATAAGATTGTATATTGTTGATAGGAGTGAGCATTAATGAACATTAGCAAAAACTTCCCGTCTTACACTGATTTTGATCCGCTTGTTCCAGTGAGGTGTATCACACCAAAAACAAATGGCTGCTTCCATCGATTTTTTGATACCTCGCCAGTCAGTCCTTCAGGGCGTTATGTTGCTTTACTACAGCTGCCGCAAGAGCATCGTCTGCCTGAGCCTGGAGAAGCGGCTCATATTGTGCTTGTTGACCTACATACGGCGGAGGAACGAATTGTCGCCGAAACATGTGGCTGGGAGACACAGCTCGGAGCTAACATTAACTGGGGTCCTGACGACAATTTCATCTATTATAACGATGTAGACACAGAGACCTGGCAAGAGCTATGCGTACGTCTGAACCCGCATACCGGGGATAAGAAAATAATGAAGGGGAGTATCTATAGAATTTCTCCGGATGGCAAGACGATTATATCCGCATGTCTCAAGAGGATGCGACGCACACAGTACGGTTACGGTATCGTTGTTCCAGATGAGCACATACCAAGAAACTTCGGATTCCAAGAAGATGATGGTCTATATTCCTTACATGCAGAAACGGGAGAGAGGACGCTGTTGGTTTCAATTAAGGATGTATTTGACCGTGCTGAACCTGCAATCGATAAGGAATTATACAAGCATGGCGAATGTTATGGCTTCCATTGCAAATTCAACCCACAGGGCGACCGCATTCTATTCACTATGAGATGGTTCCATACCGATCTTGAGCAGCCGTGGAATCGGATAGCAGATGGCTTGAGCTTCTGGGTAGTCACCATGAATACGGATGGCAGCGATATTCTTGTTGCCGTAGGTCCTGAGCAATGGAGAAAGGGAGGTCACCATATTAATTGGTTCCCTGATGGGCAGAGACTCTCCATGAATCTGTGTCTCGATGGCGACAAGCAGCTAGCTTTGGTCCAAGTGGATGCGGATGGATCCAATATGAAGAAGATAATTGATTCGATTCCCGGCTCCGGCCACCCGACAGTCCATCCGAATGGACTGCATATCGTAACGGATTCCTATGAGCAAGAGAAAGTAGCCTTCGGCGATGGAACGGTACCTCTTCGTTTCATTGATCTGCAGTCGGGAAGTGAAGCAACTATCGTTCGAATTAATGTCTCCAATCCGGGAACAGAGGTTACCAATGCGCTTCGCGTAGATCCTCACCCTGCTTGGACCCCAGATTATAAGCATCTTGTATTCAATGGCTTTGTAGATGGCACCCGCCGGGTTTATATCGCGGACATGACCAGCTTGGTGGGAACGGACTTCTAATTATAAGCTATGTCGGAGGAGATATGTCTTTCAAATCTACCTCCATAATTCCAAGCTGCCCCTGAAGGGGCAGCTTGTTTGTTTCCTGTTTACCCGAGCTGAACCACCTTATTCGAAGAGGCCGATTCATAGCAAGCATATACCGCCTTAACCGTCGTAAGGTAATTCCTTCCTTCCGTTTCGAAGGAGCCGCCCTCTCGCAGAATATGAACAAAATGCTGCTGTGTTGCGATTGTACAGCCTCCCTTCCAGCCTTCGGAAGGAATAGTATACGCATGCCTTCTTTCCTCACCGCCGCGTGGCGTATAATAGATTGTTCCGTCTTCAGTCAATCTAAGCTTGCCTTCTGTGCCTTCTAACGTCATATAACCGTAGGTCGGACAACGAACCTCCTCCATGTAAGTGACCCGATTCGCATCATACAGTCCCACTGCACCATCGGAGAAATTGAAATGGATGACAGCCATGTCTTCGCCCTTTATAACAGGGTTAAGTGTTCGCACCTGACAATATAAGCTGTCAATCTCCCCTAACAGGTAGCGATAAGTATCTATATAATGAACGCCAGTTTCGAAGATGAGGAATTTCTCCATCTCCTTGAAATAGGGTTGTACCGGATAAGGGTTATCGCCCCAACCATCTCCCGGACGCATGGCCATATAGGCAGAATAGACCTTGCCCAGCAAACCTGCATCCATCATCGACTTTATCTCTCTGTACCAAGCCTGCCAACGCCAATTTTCGTTAATCATCAGCGGCACGCCTCGTTGTTCACAATAGGCGACAAGCTCCTCAGCTTCCTGCAGGGTAGGGGCAAGCGGCTTCTGACAGAGAACAGGAAGCCCTAAATCTGCTGTTAATCGGGTGTAATAGAAATGAGAATCCGGCGGTGTACAAATATCAATAAAGTCAGGCTCGATCTCTTGAATGGCCGTCTCCCAATCATCGTAAGCTCGCAGCCCGTATTTATCAGCAAGCTTCTTGGCATTCTCCATCGTAAGACTCAGCACAGCGGCAATTCGTGCACCCTGTACCTTCTGCCAAGCCTCAAGTTGAATATCAGCGTAATGCCCTGCTCCAATTATTAGGCCTGTCTTCGTCATGCCACTACACCTCACTCTGCAAGGCTGCTGCTACTGCGTCGCCTACCTGAGAGGTCGAGGATGTACCGCCAATATCTGCTGTGCGAATGTGTTGCTGACGCAATACAGCCCTAACCGCTTGATCGATGCCTTGGGCCGCCTCCTTCAATCTATCATCCTGATGTCGATCTGACAGCCACTCGAGCATCATGGAGCCAGATAGAATCGTTGCGATTGGATTGGCCAGATTTCTCCCTGCAATTGTCGGGGCCGAACCATGTGAGGGTTGGAACAGTGCGTGCTCATCACCTATATCGCCCGAGGGAGCCATGCCGAGTCCTCCAATTGTCGCGGATGAGAGGTCAGAGATGATATCCGCAAACATGTTCTCCGCTACAACTACATCATAATGGTGAGGACTCAGCACCTGGTACAGTGTCATGGCATCAACGTACGCATAATCCTTGGCGACACCAGGATATTGTTCAGCAATTTCATCATATACACTTCGGAAGAAAGCATAAGAGCTAAGAACATTCGCTTTGTCAACACAGGTAACGATTGACTTCCCGTCGGTAGGCCGGCCTGATCGCTTCTTGGCGAGCTCGAAGGCGAACCTTGTAATCTTGGATACACCCGTTCGAGTCATAATAATGGTATCTGTAGCAACCTCTCCGCGGACATTACAGCCTCCGGTTCGCGAGGCATAGAGCCCCTCAACATTTTCCCGAACAATAACATAATCGATTCCCTTGGATACATCTCGCAAAGGACTGGTGACTCCTTCATACAAAGTGACAGGCCGTACCCCTGCGTAGAGATCTAATCCAAATCGGAGGCGGAAGATAACATCTCCGTTCACTTCTCGACCGTCCGGATGTCTTGCTTCCGGAAGCCCAATTGCCCCCATCAGAATGGCATCAGCCTGCTTGCAAATCTCATATTGGGAGTCAGGCATGGTCACACCTGTCCGCTGGAATCGCTCGGCACCAGCATCAAGTGATTCATAGTTTAAAGTGAAGCCATATTTTTTCTGAGCGGCATCCAATACCTTGACGGCTTCTGCCGTAACCTCCGGCCCAATCCCGTCTCCAGGCAATACGGCAATATGGTAATGTTTCATTAAGCTTGGCCTCCTATAAATTGAATATCTTTTTTGGATTATGGATTAGAATTTGCTCCAGGTCTGCATCGGATAGCCCAATAGATTGAAACTTCATCAATTCTACTGGCAGATTGCTCAGATGGTCGGAGCCCATGATGATCCGCTCAACGCCTATCGTGTTAATCATCTTAACCACCGTGTAGGTAGGACACCAAGAGGGCTCCAGTATGATGTTCTCACAATATTTTGCTGCTATAACCGCTTCATCCGTATATACAGCAAATCCGGCATGGGCCAGTACAAAGGTGACGGCAGGGAATCTCTTGGCCGCATCGATCATGAGTGAAGGCAAGGAAAACGGATTGCCAATGCCTGTATGGACCAGTACAGGTATCCGATACGTAGAGGCTTCCTCATAGATTTTTTCACAGCCTGCTGATAATGGTGAAATATTGTGCCCGAGTGGATGGAGCTTTAGTGCGACAAAACCATAATCCTCTATACATACAGCCGCTTCCGACCGATATTCTTCCTCGCTCAGCCATGGATCAATACTAGCCATTCCATAAATCCGTCCAGGGTAGTTTTGGCTCATAGCATAAATAGCTTTGTGCACCTCGGGTATGGATTCCAGGGTTGGCTGAGGCATGACCAGGCTCGATTGAATGCCGAAGCGATCCATAGCTTGAATGATGGCATCGGGAGTAGTAGCTACGCCCGAGAAACGTGAAACCCCCAAATGCACATGAGTATCAATAGCTCCCTGAATATGGTTGTAAATGGTCATAATTACATGTGTCTCCTCTCAATCAGGAAGGTACTCGCATTAATCTGCAGCTGCTCTATTCCTCAGTATACCGATGCCTTCCACACTGCACTCGATCACATCACCCCGTCTGAACAGATCTGCTCCCGCAGGAGCCCCTGTTAGAATGACATCCCCCGCGTGCAGTGGCATCAGCTTCGTCAGATACGCAATGATGTCCGGAATCGATTGAATCATAAGATCTGTACCGCCGCTTTGCTTGACTGCTCCATTAAGTTCCGAGCGAATCGTTGCTTGTGTCAGATCCAGCTCCGTTTCAATGTATGGGCCTAGCGGAGTGAAGGTTGGGAACACCTTGGATAATGTCCAGTTTCCATTGGGATGAAAATACGATGTAGCTGTCACATCGTTAGCAACGGTATATCCAAAAACATATTCAAGTGCCTTATCCGCAGGAATCCGGTAGGCTGGCTTGCCAATGACAACCGCAATTTCTGCTTCAAACTTTATTTCTATAAGATCCTTTGGAACAATAATGTCCACATCAGAGCCCACAACTGTAGAAACTGGCTTGAAGAAGAATGGGGGCATCTGCTGTGACGATTCCGGCCTCGTCTCTCCATTCGCGATATAATTAAGACCAATACCGATTATCTGATTAGGTAGGATGGGAGAGCCCAGCTGAACAAGATCAAGTGAATAAACCGTATCCGTGGCTGCCCACGTTCCAAGCATATCGCCTTCAATTAACCGAAGCTTATCCCCTTCAACAATCCCTGACTTCCAATTCTCATCATTTCCGACTCTACCCCGGGCAAACTTCATGTTCGGTTCCTCCTTATGTCCTTAGCCGGTCTACTCATAAGCAAGCTTCACTCCAAATTTTCCAGCTATATTCTTAATGGTCTGATGATTCCCCACATTCCCGGGTATCACCGCATAGGGAAGCCTTCGTCCATCTTCAAGCTCAACCTCCCAGAGTGATACTCCCGCCTCAAGCTGACCTTTCACATAGGCTGTTTGAGATAATAAGCCGTCGGCAGCAACTTGAGCCGATGTAATCCCCCCTTTGGAGATGACACCATCGCAATGGGCAGACACCTTACGGACGATTTCAATAATGACATTCATCACCCTTGCTCCTGTTGCCAGATCTCCATGCTCGAGCCTTCGAATCCGCTCTGATGTCAGCACCGCGAACCCGTAATGGCGCAAATTCTCAATTAATCGACTGCTTACCTCTTCGATCAGCAGATCCAGTCCTCCCTGCAGAATACGATCAGTTGGGATAACAATCGGAGGTCTTGTGTATCGGATAAGCTCTTGCAGCTGACGCGTACTGGCCTCTGTATGAGAACCGCATACAACCAACACTCTGTCAAGATTTTCTACTCGCTCGATCGTTTGGCTTCGAAGATTCGTGAGCACAGCTATGAACGAAGAAGCAGAACGTACAACCACATGCCGGCCCTTCCCTAATGCTCCCATCAGCCCTGCTGCAATGAGCTCCAGGTCCGATAGGAATTCTGCCTCTGGAATGACACATGTCCCTGGAGCAGCTTGCAACAACGCATCCCTCAACCCTTGTCCCATCGTGCTTCTTAATTGTTCTAACGGTACAATGACAGCCTTCCTGCCATCTCCTGCTTCCGCAACATAGTCTACCAGCTTCTCACTCTGGTATCCGAAGGTCGTATCCTTGGCAAACTCTGTTTGATGAACTGGAATTCGTTTCACTTCTACTGTGAGATAGTGAATACCATCTACAGTAACTCTTCCCCCTTCTGGAAAGGCAGGGACAAATAAGGAAACAGAATCAGCCTGTGAGAATGTATCAATCTCAGCAAAAACATGTCCCCTTAAGGTTGAATCACCCCGAAGCAAGAATACCGCTTCCTTGCCTGCTTCTCTAGCAGCCCTTGTTGCTTCCGCTCTAATTTGTGTGAGTAGTTGTATGGCATCTTCCTTAGGCAATGCACGAGTATTCGTAAGCACATACACAACCGATGCAGTACTGCTACAAAATTCATGATACTTCTGGAAGGCGGGCTGCAATATAATCTCGACTCCGCTGACAGTTTGTGTACCTGTGGGATCATCATCGAGAACAAATATTTTACGGTTGTCGGCAGTCAAATCATTCAATTACACTCCACTCCAATTTAACAAGAGTTTATTGGTCAACCAATTCGTATTAACACCTTCTTATTGTTGTGCTGCAGCAGACTTGGCGTTATTCCATCACTATACCGACAGCTTCGCCATAGGGTAAATATCCGATTTTTCAGCTATATTCGAATGATGCATTCTGTTCCAATAACCGTCCATTCATGCAGGAAAAGCCCCCATCTGTCGGATGATGAGGGGCACCTATTACATTTATTTGTATTGCACTTTCATTAACATCAAACGTCAGGCAGAACTGCTAGGCGTAACCTGCAGGCTCACATACAAATCGAGTTAGCCTATGCGCATGCGCATAGACCTCTCTCAGATCCATACGCGCGGGTCGTCGCATACGGCTCCTCCATGATTATCCCCTCTTGGGATGAAGTTTTTTGTATATCGCGAGGAGACTACACAGACCGATTTCTCCAAACCACGTATTTGGCATTGTATTGGGCATAGGTATATTGCGAACTTCTCCACGCTGTCTTGCGCAGTCCCGGCATTTCCTTGTTTCCCCATCCCCGTCTTCGCATTTCTCGATGTAGCTTTCTGATGCAAGACTAAATGGTAGACACAGATTACACTGATGAAATGAAGCAGAAGCGGAGGACTGTGTCGGTATGAAGAAACCCTTGTATGATGAAGCGTACAAGAGAAAGAGTGTGCATGCACTTCCACAGTCCTCCTAACTTGCAAGACCCAAGGGTGGTATTGGACATCTCCTGATTTAACTGGGTCATCCGGTCTTACCGGCCGGCAAACCTGGTTGTGCCGCCTGTTCCGGGGTTTACCTTCACATCCTCCGCACGCATCCTCACGGACTACGCACTATGTGTCAGCTCTGCACTTCCGCCACCTCGCGGTGTACTGGAGACTTTCACTCCTTAGTCGATGCGCTGACAAGCGCACAAAAGCACATCCTAAACCGCAAAAATGGCGTTCAGGATGTGTTTCAATCTTCTGACTGTCAACGGGCTATACTGTTTACTCCAATCCCATGGCTTTAAGGTTGTTCAAGCTGGTGGCCAGGCATTCGAAGGGATCCTGGTCATAGCAGTTGTCCTGTTCCACCACAGCCCACTCGACGCCGATGCCGCGGCAGGCCTCGATGATCGCTGCGAAGTTCATGTTGCCCTCGCCCACCTCCGCAAAACGTTGCTCTCTCTCCGGCGAAATGACCATATCCTTAAAGTGAACTACCTTCATCCGTCCATCCACCTTGCGGATCCACTCGACTGGATCGGCCCCGCCGGCTTGCACCCAATACACATCCAGTTCGAAATCCAGCGACTTCGTGTCCGATTCCTCCATCAGGATGTCCATGCCCGAGCGGCCGCCAAACTTCACATACTCGAAGTTATGGTTGTGGTAGATGAACTTCAGCCCTGCATCGGCCAGCTTCATGCCGATCTCCGAGGCTTCCTTGGCAAAGGCGATGTAGCCATCCGCGCTATTGCGATACTGGGGAGGCATGCTGCCGAGTCCCACGTATTTGCAATCCCAAGCCTTATGCTTGGCGATGACCGCATCCAGATTATCGGTTAACTGGTCCAAAGGCACATGAGTGGCGCAGATCGTCAGACCGTTGCGGTCGGCGATTTCCCTCAGTGCTTGATCCCCGATCTCGCCGATCGCAGATACCTGGATCGCTCGATACCCGATGTCGCTTACTTTTTTTAGTGATGCCGCAATGTCCTCAGGTGTTTGTAAATGCTTTCTTAAGGTAAACAGCTGTGCTGCAACTTTCATGTCTTACACGCTCCATTTCTTATAGATAATCTTAGTGGGTTTCGGATACATCCAGCACCTTGCCACCTGCTACTTTTTGAGAGTTCGAGTTCTTGATCTTCTTCTGCAGTATGTTATAGTAGAGCTCCTCATCCAATGGAAGCTCTACCCAGTCATCCAGCCACGAAGATAGATGCATCGCATTGGAAAGCGTCAGTCCGTGAATCCCTTCTTCACCCGGGGCAAGCAGCGCCTCATTCTTCAACAGTGCGTTGGTAAAGTTCTGCAGTATGCCCGGATGCGCCGTCGTCTTGCCTTTGGTCGGGATATCGATCTTCCAGCATTCCGGAGAACCGAAGCCGCGCGTCCACTCCTTGTTGAATTGCGGCTCGGGCACCCGTAGTTTCCAGAAGGTCAAGGCGTCATCCTCGATGAGCACCTTGCCGTTATCACCAGTGATCTCGAACCGGTTGGTTCCCGGCGCCTCGCCTACCGTGGTCACGAACAGACCGGAAGCGCCATTCTCATACTCCACATAGGCCGTGACATCATCCTCGACCTCGATGTTGCGATACTTGCCAAAGTGACAAAAGGCACGCACCCGCTTCGGCATCATACCGATCGTCCATTGCCACAGATCTAGCTGATGCGGATCCTGGTTGAGCAGGACACCGCCGCCCTCCCCAACCCAGGTGGCGCGCCAGCCACCGGAATCATAGTAGCTCTGGGGTCGGTACCAGTTCGTAATAATCCAGTTGGTTCGGCGGATCTCCCCTAGCTCTCCGGACTGTACTAGCTCGCGCAGCTTCTGATACAGCGGGTTGGTTCGTTGATTATACATGATGCCGAACATCTTGCCGGACCGTTCTGCAGCGGCATTCATCTCACGTACACCCTTGGTATGTACGCCTGCTGGCTTCTCCACCAGCACATGATAGCCTTCCTGGAATGCTCTTATGGCCAACGGTGGATGATCATAATGGGGTGTAGCGATGAGCACCGCGTCCATAACCCTTGAAGCAAAGAAAGTGTTCGTATCCTGAAAGATCCTTACATCATCAGACAGATTAGTCTTGGCCCAGTTCAGACGATCCACGCTGGTGTCGCATATCGCTGTCAGTTCTGCTCCTTGGATATCCTTCAGGAGCCACTTGGCATGAGAGCTCCCCATGTTGCCGATTCCGATAATACCAAAACGCACCTTCTCCATCTCGAGTCTCCTTTACTATTGGAGTGTCCTTCCATTAAAGTATAGTACGAGTAAAAGGATATGAGAATGTATGGAACTAAGATCGATTTGTAAATAAGTAATCAATTTTCGATAAATTTATGATATCATAAACCCATAGCCATCCTCTTGCAAAGGAGCAGATCCGATACATGTCAACAGCTCTACCACTTACCGAACGCATATGGGAATCATTGTCCGTCCATGTGACCCACGCCCGTTGGGCGAACCAATATAAAGGCTGGATTTGCAAGGAACATACCCCTACTTTTAACCGGTTGTACTTTATTCGTAAGGGAGAAGGCTGGATCAAGGTAAACGGGAAGCTCTACTACCCTCATGCTGATCAGCTTATTCTTGTTCCCGCAGGTACCATGCAGGAGAGACATACAACAAGACAGCAACCGTTTACCCGCTATATTTGCCATTTTCGTGCCAACACCGGAACGCGTCCTTTATTTCAATCTTTTCCCCAGCCTTTCATCACGGTCATAAAAAGTAAAGAGAAAGTCATAGAGCTTTTTGAAGCCATGATCCATCATTTTCAGTTTGCAGGCGCGGTATCGACGCTTCATACGCAAGCCGCCCTTCTGCAGCTGTTGGCCTACGGTTTGGAGGAGGGAGAGCATGCCGGATTTCTCGAACATTTGAGAGTGACTGAAGATGGGAAACTCGATAAAGTTCTTGCTTATATCGATGAGCATTTAGCGGAGTCTATGGAAGTGGAGGTACTGGCGGAACTGGCCCATCTGCATCCGAACTACTTCATCCCCTATTTCAAGAAGCACCTCGGGGTAACCCCGATGCACTACGTGAAACAGAAGCGGCTGGAAGAAGCAAAGAAGCTGCTGTCGCATACCGACAGCAGCATCTCAAGTATTGCGGAGTATCTGGGCATGGATCTTGCCCATTTCTCCAAGCAGTTCAAGCATCTCACCGGTCTCTCTCCATCGGCATATCGGAGCTGCACTCGGTGAGTTCTTCGCGGCATGACATGTTTGAATCGCTAAGCTATAGGAATGCGATATCAAACATTGTACCTGAATCCATCTAGCCTTTCACCGCACCTGCAGCGACACCTTTTGTAACATGTTCTTGCATAAAAATGTAGAGAATTATGGTAGGCAATGTAGCTATGACTAATGCAGCAGTGAGGCTTGCGTAATCAATGCTGTATTCCTCATTAAAAGATAATAGTCCAATGGGAAGTGTTTTCATCGCATCGTCAGATATGAATACCAATGCATATACAAATTCATTCCACACGTGTAAAGCAGTAAATATCGCAACCGTTGCTAATATGGGCTTGGATAAGGGTGTATATATTTTGAAAAACACGGAGTATATGTTGCAGCCGTCCATATAAGCGGCTTCATCTAATTCTTTGGGCAGTTGCAAATAAAATCCATACAATAAAAACACTGCGACTGGAAGCGAGAATGACACATAAGGGAAAAATAATGCCCCGTAAGTATTCAACAAATGCATTTTGTTTAGCATCACAAACAGGGAAATCAAAGTACTATGAACGGGAATCATCATGCCAAGTAAAAATAAAGAGAGAAAAAACTTACTGCCCTTAAATGGTCTGCGTGCTAGAATAAATGCAATTAATGAAGGATCTAAAAGCGTTGCAATAACGGTAATAATCGTAATCCACACACTATTCAACAAATAATTTTGAATGCCATTTTCCCATGCATTCACATAATTTGATAGCTGAAGCTTTTCAGGAAACCCCCATGGGTTTGCATGAAATTCAGAATTAGTTTTCATAGAACTATAAATGAGCAAATTCGCTTCCAGTAAACTGTAAAACCAAAAAGAATAGAGACAAAGCGATCTCCTTGTGGTAAAAAGTAGTCACCACAACCATCTTCACAACAAGGAGAAATCATTATGTCTCATACCGCCATCGTACCCGATCACATTACGCTTCGCAACTACTTATTACAGCATCGATTGCCGCTTTATTTTTCCAAGCCGGTCATAGCGCATATCGAGACGTACATGGCGGCCTCTACGGCAAAAGGGTTTCGCGGCAAGATTGTAGATCTGGCCGAATACAGCGCTTGCCATCGCACGACTCGGACATTTTCTCGCCGAAGGCAAATGGGATGAAGCTGTACTGCAAAACAAAGTTAAGAATGAATCGCTTCAGCAGGTGGTTCAGATAGCCAACCAGACGGCGGAACCGCTGTTTGTCATTCATGATGATACGATTTCCAAGAAAACAAAGCCTTCGTCACAGGCTAAGTCTCTGATGGAGCAAACCGGCTTTCATCATTCGCACCTGGAAGGTAAAGTCGTTTGGGGACATCAGGTTCAAGCGACGGTCGTCCAAAGCAGCAACACCTCATTGATCCATTCCATTGACTTGTACGACAAAACGAAAACGAATCCTGATGGCACGGTCTACACGAAGATCGATCACGTGTGTGACATGGCCGCTGCGCTTCCGCTTCCGCCCTATGGCGGCTATGCGCTGGTCGATTCTTGGTTTACTTGCACCCGTGTGATCGATAGTTATGCTGCTGCGGGATACCACCTAATTGGCGGTCTTAAAACCAACCGGATCATCTACCCGCAAGGCATTCGCATTTCGATACAGGATTTTGCCGCTCATATCCGCAAAGAAGACGTTCGCCTTGTGACCGTGAACGAAACTTCATACTGGACATACCGATATGAAGGCGCCTTAAATGATATCAAAAACGCCGTTGTTCTCCTTTGCTGGCCAGAGCAAGCGTTTGGAGAGCCGAAAGCACTACGTGCTTTTTTATGCACGGATGTCTCTTTGAATACGGAAACCATTTCGACTTACTACAGAAGGCCCCAAGAGTATCGAATGGAAATGGCAGATAGAAGCATATGGTGGTACGGCGAAGAATACATGGATGGATGGTGTAATTCTAATTCTAAACGTTCATCAGCGCCAAATCCAAAACGAAAGGGGTGTCCTTCAGTCGCATTGGACTTCGGGACATCCCCTTATTACATTACTTATTGATTACTTCTCGCTGGAATGAGGTACCCACACATCTACCGAAGTGGACGCTTGGTTTCCTGCCTCATCGGTGGCAAGATAAGTAACCGTGTACGTTCTACCTGCCCCTAAACCAGATCGTTCCGCGCGAAGCAGGAACTCAAGATCATACGTATTCCACTCTGCTTCTTGAATATCGTTCGCCGTATCCCCGTCGCCCAAGCCATCGTCTGGCTCATTACTGGTAATGGATTGGAGGACGACGTTAACGTTCGAGAGTAAATCCTTCACAAAAATTTCAGGCGTGATAGGAACCATACGATGGTTCGGCGGCCACAGCACCTTCTCGGATAGATTAAGCTCGACCGTTGGGGCTGTCTTATCGATTTGAATGAGCTTGGTTTTCACCTCTTCCTGATTGCCTACATGATCGACGCTCCAATATTGCAACGTATAAAACCCTTCGCTTTCTATCGATACCGTCGAGCCTATTGACGGTTCGCCTCCATTAATAGAATAATACGTTGCTGCAACACCGCTTTCCGCATCCGTTGCGTGCAGCTCTACCGTCACATCAGAGTTGGTCCAGCCCGCTGGTGCATTATCCGTCGTTGCCGGCGCGGTAGAATCATTACCATAAATTGCAATAGCATAATCTGGTGTATCTATGATATCAAATACTACGCTGCCATCTTGATTGATCTTTACACCAGAATTCACTTCAACTAATCCCTGGCCAAAAGAATATAATTTAGCCACATCATTCGCATACTCCTTACCAAGATTTATATTGAGTTTCGCTTGAAAACCCAATGGTGAAATATGAACCCTACCAAGCTTCATATATGTTTTTGCACCTTCTGGAAGTTGTGTCATGCTATCATTAGAAGTAATTGAGAATTTATTAGTTACATCAAAAATAATATCAGTAGTAATAGCTTTTTCTATTGAAGTACCATTTACAACCCATGAAACGCCAACTCCTGAAATCTTACTATCCGTATTAATCAAAAATTCAATATCTCTTCCTTTAATTGTATTAAAGATAAATGGTGGTATTTTTTCGCATTTGGAAAGATCTATTGTAAATTTTTCTCCATCAGATGCATCAGCCAACTTTTCTTTTAAATCAATCCATTTACTTGAAAACTCACTTTCTTTTGACTCAAGTTCATCAATAATTTCACCATTTGCATCTAATGCCTGAATCTTATAATAATATGTTCTTCCATATTCAAGATCCTTTTTATCTACAAATTGTATTGCCTTGGAAGAATCTAGTTTTGTCAATTCTGAATACGTACCATCTTTAGAATCTTTTCTGTAAAGTACATATTTTGCAGCTCCCGTTTTCTGAACCATCCAGTTAAGTCTTATTGTCGACTCCTCTGCTGTAGGTTGAACAATATATGTAGCTGAGAGAATACCTTTGTCATTTCCCTGAATGTTGTATTTCAAGCTATCATCCGCTGACACCATAATAGCCTGCTCTGATATGCCATCAATAGCATACCCAAATATATTACTTGTTTTAAGGAAAAGAGGTCTTATCATTGTAGCCATTTTAATTTCTGCTGAATCCTGAATTTGCTCCCATTCCCATTCTTTTTCATTCTTTGCATATGGAGCGAGATTTTCGAAAGCCTTACTTAAGGATACTCCTTTTGCTGATGTATAATTCCAAAGATCTACATCTGTAAATCTTTCTGCGATCTCAGCAACCTGTATTAATGGCCACAAACAAGTATTATGATAATTTACTGACTTGGTTCTCCTAAGTTCATATGGCAAGCTTCCGTCTGGCTCAATATAATCCTCAATTCTTTCGACCTTAGCCTCTTCGAATAGTTGCACAGCCCCTTTATAGTTGTTTATATACAACAAAATACCTGCTAACTGATAATCATAATTAGAGCCATGATTATTATGCTGTTGCTTTTCTTTTATCCCCATATCACTTCTTGTAAGCCATGATGCATACGCTGTAAACCAGTCTACCATTGAATTAATATCATCCTGAGATATCATGTCCTGTTTTTCAAGCATCTGCAATGCAGTAATAACATTAACAATTGAGGTCCATTCGATAACACCCAGAGGTCTTCCATCTACACCTCCTGGGACACTCTGACCATATTTTATGTGTGGATTCATTTTTGTTTCTTCATCAATAAACCACACCTTAATGATTTCATAAGCTTTTTCAAGGTATTTAGGATCCTCCGTAAAATAATAACTAAGGCTTAAATTTCCAATACCATGAAACATTTCGCTTGTACGAGTATAATCTGTATCATCTCCTCTTGAAGCAGGATTTACCTGACCATCTTTGGATATCCATGGAAGTCCATCAGGCTTAGTTGGATCTGGCCAGAAGTATGGCGCAGTACTTATATAATCATGCTTGTCTTTGCTTGGTGGCAGTAGGCTTTTATTCGTTACTGGGTTGAGAAGTGCATTCATAAACTTTTCAGCATCTGTTTGAACTTTATTAAATGCGGCAACATAAGATTCTACACCACTAAGTAAATTTTCTTTTGATTTATTCATTAAGTCTTCGTTATAGTATATAAGCTTATCTGTCCTGCTTATGTTTTCTTCTTTTTCTTCAGAAATCTGAATTATTGCATCTTTTACATTGACCTCAAGATCCAAAATGTCCGAGAAAAATGTAATTGGTACATATACAACACCATCAACTGTTGTTGCTGGTTTCTGGAGTGATATTTCCAGGCTATTTAAATATCCAAATGATTCTCCGAGCTTCATTTCAATACTTTTTCGACCAGCTGTAATACGAATCTTTTCGGAGGTTTCATCTAGAGTTGATGTATGTCCAAAACCTTTAAGCACCTTATCAAGCGGTGCATACAATACTGTATTTTCCACTAAAAGTTCACTCCTAGTAAGTTGTATTGCATTATCTGGTTTTTCTTTAGTATGTGCTGCAGCTTCTACTAAGCCCGAAGACGCTACCAGTGGTAAAATAGCGATAATCATAACCATAAATCCTGCCAATAAACTTAAACCCTTTCTTCTTGGTCTCCTCACATTAAACATTTGATTCCCTCCCACAATAAAGTAATGTTTTTTCGTTCACTCTCAAAATCTCAACTTTGACAGTATCAGAGGTGCTGGTGTTGAATGAAGTCTAGGCGGGAACAGAGCTCAGGATCGTTTGAATTCCAAAACTGTGGATAATGAGTATGATCGCACATTGGATCTCCACACTCACTCTGGGGTTTCCCTCCCACATGTCACGCTGGGTTTATGCCCTTACATTCCTTGTTTTACTTCTCAAGGGGTAAATGCCGATTCTCGCTTCTTTACAGGGTCGTTGTTACAGCGTGTAGTTCGTCGGCTTCTCCGATGCTTCCGTTGTCTACTCGTGAATCATTGAGATTACAGATTATTGCTTCCTTGATAACAAGTAACTAATTGAAGCAATTGGGCTTACCGTACAGGGCCAATAACATCAATGGCGTTATACACGGTTTGCTTTGTCCCAGCGTATACAGTACTCGAAAGAGTTTTCCATACAACTCTATGAGCGACTGTTTCTTCTTTAGTGCGTTCTGACTTCGCGTCATGAAATAGCGATGTTGCGCCTGAAACTCTGCGTTCTTCGCTACCATCGGCATGATCGCCCGGAACAGCAGCACCCGCAGGCGCGATCACCCTCGCTTGTGTCGAACGGTGCGAGAAGTGTGCTCAGCTCCACGCGAGCCGCGACGATCCCTTCCGTCAATCCAATAGACGCTGTGGCGGAGGCCTAGAATGGTTTCGCCCTTTTTATTTCCACCCCACGTCTTCCAGTGAAACAGGACGTCTCTAGCCCCCTTAGCGGCGATTCTCGAGAGCACCCATGCCAAAGCCTGTCTACCCTGGGAGCCTTGCTTTCCCCTTCGATTTTGGCGCATGTCATGTGTCAAAAATATGTAGAAGCCTTACCGTTGTATCGCCAGGAACAGCAATTCGTACAGCTTGTATACACTCTCTCCAGACAGACGATAGCAAACTGGATGATCTATGAAGCAGAGAAATGGCTCACGTCACTCTACGCTGCCATGAAAGCCTACTTGCTGAAGCAAGACGTGTTGCATAGGGATGAGACGACACTTCAAGTATTGAAGGGCAAGTCAGCGGAGACAACGTAAGAGGCCGGTTTAAAATGGTAACCTGATAACACAGCTAAGCCTACACCCTTATGAAACAGATGTGAGCTTAGTGATGCTTATTTACCAAAACAATTCTGTGTTTCCCCTCAGCTTTGACAATGCCTCCATAAAGAAGTAATCCCCGTATATAATCGGCGTATTGATCCCGATTCCTGCAGGGTAATGGGATGTCCCCTTAACCAGAAGCGCTTCCTCTTCCGTATCCCATGCTCCATAATTCTCATAGAGCGACTTCACGATACACTCTGCCCACTCCAGATAAAATCGTTGTTCCTGTTCAGGCACAGATCTGCCGATCTCGATCAACCCGCTCGCCGCACAGGCCGCTGCTGTTGTATCTCTCGGCATATTCGCTTCAAGCGGTGCTCGCAAATCCCAGTAAGGGACATGGTCCTCAGGCAGACTGGCGATGAAATAGTGCGCGGCTTTCTTCGCTGCCTGCAGATATCTTGGCTCGCCAGTGTAACGATAAGACAGAGCGAAGCCATGTATCGCCCATGACGCTCCTCTCGACCACGCAGAATAGGGTGAATAGCCTTGACCGGCCATCGCTCCTACTCGTTCCCCGGTATCTGGATCAAAGCAGACAATATGATGAACAGAGCCGTCGTCTCGCATATGCTCCTTCAGCACGGTATCCGCATGAGCGATCGCAATATGCTTGAACCTCGGATCACCTGTTTCTTCGGACGCCCAATAGAGGATAGGAAGATTCATCATACAATCAATAATGACCCATCCTCGGTTATCCTTGCCTCCGCCTTGTTGATCATTCCATGCACGAATGAAGTTACCCTTTATATTAAACCGTCCTGCCAGATGACTTGCTGCCGTAAGCGCTCTTCGCCTGGAGGGCTCATGATTCAGCAGTTTATACTGCGCCACTGAAGTCAAGCTCCATACAAAGCCTACATCATGATGCAGAACATAGAATCCGTTCAACACTTCATCAAGCTCATCTTCTATTGCAATTGCAATCCCCTTCAGTCGCTCATCCTTCGTCTCTTTATATATCTGCCATAACATACCGGGCCAGAAGCCCTTGGTCCAGAAGCTCTTATTATTATCATAGGTTCCGTTAATAGAGAGATGCGGATAGGATACGCCTATCCGCTTGCTCGTCCTGTTCACCTTCTCCACGGCCTGACACCAAGCCTGATCGATCCAGTTCATATGATTCAATTGAATTTCCTCCTCATCCTAGCAACTCAGACTACCCTTTCAGAGATCCAACCATAACTCCCTTAACAAAATAGCGCTGCAAATATGGATAGACCATCAGAATAGGTAAAGTAGACACCATTATGGTCGCATACTTAATCGTCTCGCCAATTTGGAACAAGTCGTTGCCCGAGCCTCCCGATGACATCCCCTCTGTCGAGTTCGCTATCAGAATCTCCCTGATTACCAATTGCAGAGGAAATAAATCTCTGTCACTAATAAAAATGGAGGAATAGAACCATCCATTCCATTTGTCCACGGCATAATAAAGCGTCATGACCGCCATGATGGGCAGGGATAAAGGAAGAATAATACGGAACAGAATCACAAGGTGATTGGCACCGTCCATCTTAGCTGCTTCTTCCAGACTATCAGGAATGGATTGAAACGAGGTTCTTAATATAATCAAATTAAACGTGTTAATAGCAAATGGAATAATAGGCGCCCAAAGCGTATCGAGCAGCCCTACGCCCTTCACAACCAAATAGAAAGGGATCAGACCGCCATGAAAGAACATCGTAATGATGATAAAAATCATAAACGGCTTATTCAACATGACATTTTTGCGTGACAGCACATAAGCTCCCAGCGACGTCATGAACAAATTCAGCATAACCCCGAATACAATGATAAATAATGTATTCTTGTATCCACTCCAAATTGCATCATTCGCAAAAACGCTTTTATAAGCCTCAAAATTGACCCCTACCGGCTTCCATAAAATCCCTTTGTGAGCCACGATATAAGCTGCATCGCTAATGGATGCAAATGCCACATAGATGAGAGGGTACAAGGTAACGACAACTAAAACCGACAAGACTGCGTATAAGCAAATATCAAACGTCCGCTCAAGTCCGGATTTTTTGGTCTTCACGCTGCTCACCTCCCTTACCATAAGCTATTCTCGCTAAATTTTTTGCTCAGTCGATTGGCAAGCACCAACAATATCAAATTGATTACGGAATTGAACAAGCCCACAGCCGCACTGTAGCTCCAGCCGAATTCGAGTAAGCCCTTACGATAAACAAAGGAGGAGATCACATCGGCTGTATCATAAATGGCAGGATTGTATAACAGGATGATCTTCTCGAATCCTACACTAAGCAAATTGCCAATACGGAGAATGAGCATGATGATAATAGTTGGCAGTATGCCTGGAAGGGATACATTCCATATTTGCCTCAGCCTGCCCGCTCCGTCGATTCGTGCCGCTTCGAATTGCTCTTGGTCCACATTCATGAGCGCCGCTAAATAAATAATGGATGTCCATCCCATGCCTTGCCATATGTCAGATATGATATAGATGCTTCGAAAGAGCTCTGGCTTCTGAAGCATGGCCTGCCCGTCTCCGCCCAGATAGGTAATAAAGGTATTGATCAAGCCACCGCTATTCGTAAAATCCTTGATAATTCCACAAATAACGATTAGGGAAATAAAATGGGGCATATAGGTTACGGATTGTACAATGGATTTAAACCGTTTATTTCTGACTTCATTAATTAACAGAGCAAGTATGATGGGAGCTGGAAACTCAAAGCAAAGGGAGTAGAGGCTTAACAATAACGTATTCTTCAGAATTCGCCAGAAATAATAACTTTCGAAAAAGGATTGAAAGTGTGCCAAACCCACCCAGTCACTTCCTACAATCCCTTTAATCGGCGAATACTCTTTGAAAGCAATGATAGCTCCATACATCGGACCGTATTGAAAAAGGATATAATACGCAAGAACAGGTATCATCATCATATATAAGTACTTGTTCAGCGCCAAATCTTTTACCAGGCGACTAACAACAATTTCTTTGCTCTTAACAGGTTTCCCAGCATGGCCAGGGGATGCTGAAGGTCTCATACTCTCGCCCCTTATTTACTTGATTGCCTTTAAGTTAAGCGGTGGTGGCTCAGACTTAGGGAGCTCTAAGCCTCCTTTGTACCTATTAACGCTTATTGAAGCGCTCCAACGCCGCCTTTTGAATTTCAATCGCTCTGTCAAAGCTAAGCGTTTCCAGCTTCTTCATATAGGATTCATAGCTGGATAATGGCTCGCTTCCCAGGATAATTTTGAGCGTCATTTCATTCACAAGAGTATCCACATCTGTCATGATTTTTGCTAATTCTGTACTTTCCTCAGGCGTTGCTGTAATCGGAGGCAGCTTAGTTGATTTAGCATCCGTCTTCCAGACCTCAATAGAATCCTTCTGCGATTGCAGCACGTTATATTGTTCACTGTAGCGTTTGTCTTGCACGAAAGGACCGAAATAATTGCCTCGAATGTACAGGGACAAGGCCTGAGCAGGCGCTAACTTATCCGGATTTTTCATCATCAGATCCGTATAGGTGGGATAATCGTTTTCCATTGTATAGCTGACACCTTCGATCCCGAAGTTAAAGAGCATATGCCCCTCCTCGCTGTAAGCATAATCAAGCATTTTCACAGCCAGCTCCGGATCTTTGGTTTTCGAGGTAATTGCAGCCGTGCCATTAACAGCAAAAGCATTATCCAACTGCCCGAATCGTGGAACATCCCCTTTATTCAGGACGGGGTAAGGCGCCGGGGCCAATACCGCTTTCGGGTCCTGCTCACTAAGGAGCGGTGTCCACTTCCCTAGCTGCGATCCCGCATTACCGAGGGATACGCCTGTCGCTCCGCTGATTATATTGGCATCTAATGTCTTTTGATCTGTTGTTGCAATGTTCTTATCTAACAGCCCTTCAGCATACCACTTGCTCATTGTAGCTAGAAATTCCTTGTACTGAGGTTCTGCAGGACCATACTTAATTTGACCGTTATTCAGATAGAAGCCTTGATTGATACCGAATGCTCCAATGATCGCTCCGTTGCCTAGGGCTGCCAGCCTTCCATCGCTTAAGAACGATAATGGTGCAGAAGCTCCCTTCTTCTCCTTGAACGCCTTCAATACGGTATACCATTCATCGATCGTAGTTGGAACCGCAAGCCCAAGCTCATCCAGCCAATCCTGGCGAATAATCGGGCCTTGGAAGACCAGGAGTGATTCATCTCCGCGAATAAACGGGAATCCATAATAACTGCCTGTATCTGTCTTCACCAGACGATCAACCTCTGGATGCTCCTCCAAATATTTTTTCAAGTTAGGCGCATGTTGATCAATTAAGTCATTCAGCTTTAGAATGTAGCCATCCTTTATCGCTTTCTCCGGTCCTCCAGGGAAATTAATCCAGGAATATTCAATAACATCGGGCATTTCACCCGATGCGAGCATCACATTGAGCGCCTCTTTCTGTTGACCTGCCGTTGGTGAAATGAAGGTCAGCGGAACTCCCGTCTTTTTTTGCCATTCCTGAAAGAATGGAACCTCATCCAGCGAGGATTTAATTCCTGCAAGATTGGAGTTAATGCCCGCCCAATACGTAAGCTTCTTGTCTGTTTGAATGGGATAGGTCGTCGCCTCATTCGAATTGTCTTGTGGAGCTGCGCTTTGTGTCGGATTATTCGAGCTCTGATCTTTCTCCTCCGTATTGCTGGAGCATGCTGTTGTTACACTGACTAGAATCATAAATACTGAGAGTACTACAGCCAACAAGCTTGCTTTTGTCTTTTTCACCGTAACCATCAACCTCCCATTTTTTGTCGAGAGCTTTACAACTCCTCACCCCGATTATAAGAGTCCATTTCCCACATCGTATATCGATCATTTACGCAATTTCATCTACAAAACGCAATATGCAGCTATTCATTTTTGCAGCTTCATTCACAATTTCAAAAAAAAGGCTCATGCTGCGAGCAGCAAACGATCCTGCTGACACACAGCATGAGCACTGAATAAAGGAAGAACCGTTACATTATCATTTTGTTTTCAACTTGTTCTGTTGGCCAAACGGTTGTTTAATTCCATATTCAATGACGCGCACCTTTGTGGCTTCCCCGAGCGTTGTCTTCGGGTTTTCTTGCACGAATACAGAGATAATACCATCCTTCTTAAATCTGTCGGCATCGATTCGCAAGCCTTCGGCCAATCCCGGCAGACTGTTATCGGTGTAGATGATATTCCAATCGGTGTAATTGCTTGCAGCAGTCGCTCTTGCTATTCGTAGTTTGCCTTGCCCGAATTTTCGACCTCCAATTTTGGTATACGTATAGCTTTTCGAAATATATACAAAATACGCATCGCCATTATCCGCTAACAACACTGGCGAATTTGAGCCCTGAGCATGTAAATTAGTCTTATTCACATTGCCGCTTTCATCTATCCAATAATGGAAGTATCTCCTTACAACTTCATTGGATGCGGTTGCATCGGGGGTATCGTCCGGCATATGCTGTGACATAAAGTGAATTCTTCCAGCGGAATCAGCATCTGCCGTATTAAAATTAGAATTGACAAGTCCTCGCCTCTGGGGAATTGGCGATACTATGATGCCCGGCGTGTCAACGGTTGCAAAGGTTGAGCCTGTCTGCGAGACGACGGTTCCACTAATGTTCTTCCAGGTAAGACCATGATTATCGCTATACATATAATTAATATCATGATTGGACATCGCATCTGGCGTCTCTCTCCATATAAAAGGCATATGCAAGCGCCCATTCTGGTCAAAAACAAACCCCAATGGATAATTGCCGCGCTGTGTGCTTGTACCCGTGTAAGAGCCTACATAAGTCCCTGAGCTATGAATCATCTTCCCGTTAAGTGTCCACCCGTGCGATGCTGAATCATAAGTCCCCAGAAATCTCCACCCATTGCCGGAGCCTCTTGTGCGATACATAAAGAGCAGGTTGCCATTGGGTGCTTGAACGAATGTGGGATAGGACAGATCGGTTATCGTGTTCCCAGATAATTGATTGGTAACCGGGCCGAAGAGAGAGGAGCTCCACTGAACCTGAGCCGGGTTATTTGCAATACCTTGCTGGGAAGAGCGATAGTGCAAATCATTGGCATGGTGATCAAAGGTCAGATGAATAACGCCATCTGAGGAAATGCCGAGAGTTGCATAATTATGCGTATCAATGGACATAAACAAATAATCCGTTAATTCAGCGATCTCCCAGGCTTCGCTGCCGCTTGCTCTTCGAGCTACACATACATGCCTATCGCTATTGTAATAGACCGTGTATTGATAACCGTTATACGTAACAATTGAGCCTCCTGATACATTGGGGAAGAAACCAAACTTGACATCAGCAAAGGTTAATCCATCTTGTGCAACCGTTGTGTCTGATAGCTTTTTAACTTTTGTATGAGCAGTCGCGGGATACTCTAGGATCAGCTCTGGTGTATTGCTTCCCGATTCCATAGAGTCATAGTTTACATTGAGATCATTTTCCGACGTAAGCAGGAATGCTATAATCTTATCAGTTGCACTGGAAAGCTCTGAATTGACATAATCCGTAACATCGTATTCATAGTACGTGCCTGCCGCAGTAATAATTTGGCGATCCAACAGGTATCCGCCCTCAATATTGGTCGTAATATCCTGTATACTGGGATACAGATTGGAAGCCACATCATGATACGGCGACCCGTTGCTCCACGTCATGGAGCTGGCATCCCAGACTTCATTCGCAATACCGAATATATTGTTTATGATGCTTCCAGTAGTTTTAGACCGCACAAATAGCCTTAGAGTCGCTTTGTTAGCTACATCGCTCTTATACGATGACAAATTGTATTTTAAATAACCAATTCTGCCTGATGAAGAGCTGTTGTCTTTGACTCCAATTTCATTCGCAAGACTGTAATTTTCATTTGAATCTGCGCCATTTCGAATATAGGTATCTTCAATGGGGTAGTGCTTAGAAATGGAATAGTGCTTAGAATTAGATGCCATGACCTCGGAGCTGCTGATCCAATACAACGTACTGATGATTAAGCTGAGAACAATACCACTGTAGATGCTCTTTTTTACCACTGCATCAATCATCCTCTCACTTGTTTTATCCTTCCAAATGCTTTCAACAGCTATTTTCCCTCCCTTCTTGTGCCCTATCCTACAAATAATGAGCCCGCGTGTATATCGACAATTCCTCAAATGTTGCTTGCAATTTTCCAACAGAGCAATCAAGGAAGAGAAATCCACATGATTGCTTTACCTCTCTAATGAATCCCTGTACTTTCCAGGAGTAATCCCTTGGTATTTCTTAAAAATGCGAATAAAGGTAGTCGCTTCTGTATAGCCAACCTTCTCCGCAACTTCTTTGATCCCCATCTGTTGTTCTGCGATCAGCTTTTTGGCTTGCTGCACACGATATTTGTTCAAGTATTCAAGAATTCCGTACCCTGTATGCTGCTTGAACAGCTTTGACGCATAAGTAGGACTCATCTGTACGTGCTCTCCAATCATGGATACATTCAGATTGACATCGCTCACATTAGCTTCAATGTAAGCAATGACTTCGGTAACAAGATCCTGCACTGCACGCTGACGACTCTCGGTAATATGGCTTTCACGCTTCGCTAATGTATATTCACAAGCCTTGCTAACCCATATCATAAGCTGTTTCTGCATATCCTGAACGGTTTGACTATGCATGAATTGTTCAATGATGCCAGCTGTATCCCATTCCAGCTCTTCTACAAATCCAGTCTCATTCATTGTCTTCATTAAGGTGCTGGCAAGGTCAAACATTAGACATTTCACTAACGGAAGAGATTGAGTGCGTATGGTAAAGTTCTGCTCTATAACTTCTTCTAACGTTCCAAGAGCTAACTCCTTATTGCCTGTTTTTACTGCGTTTATTAGCTTCTGCTCAACGGCAAGCGGATAATAATAGATCCTATGCTGTTCCACCTGCGGCTCATATTGAATCTTTTCATACCTAATGATCTCTCTTCTCCCCATCACAAGCTTGTACTCCATTGCATCTAATGCATGCAGGTACGCTTGATGAATACCGGTCCAAGAGCTCTGAATCGAGCCCATAGATATAGTCAAGTTAATCTGATACGACTGGTGCAAGAAGCTTTGCGCCTCCTGTGCTAATAGCATCAGATCGTCCATATTCTGCTCGACTTCGGACGAAGAAAGATTGATCAAGCATGCGAATACATCGTCTATTTCGACTACGAATCCCTTATGCTTTTGTTTAGCCAGTTCCTCCACGACATTGGATATAATAAATTGAAGCATCTGCTGCTGTTCAGTTGGCTCCAACCATTCTACTCTTTGGTAGAAGTCCTCGGTTTCTTCCACTAGCAGGAGCATGACCGCAAACTCTTCACTTATGAAGCTAATATCATAAGCCGCTGCGGTATCCTCTACCTGCAGTCTTGAGTCCAGCTTGCCCTTAAGCAATCTTGATATGAAGTAGGAGCGAAGCACGTAATGATTCTGCTTCCTATCGATCAGCATTTCTTCCATCTTCAGATACGTTTGATTTAGGGTCTGCTCAATATAGGCAAACTCATTCCCTTCGCGTTGAAGCATTGAGCTTCCCGCTTTCTCCGTCACCTTGTGAAGCAAACGACGGATCGGACCATAATTTTTTCGTAAGAGCAGCAGAGACAATATAATTCCAACCAAAATACTTACCACAAAGCTTACAAAAGTTAAGCTTCGAACCTTTTCTGCTTTCTCCCACAATACTTGGCTTGGCACTATGGAAATGTATTTGGTTTGTGTCGTTGCCGACTGAAGATAAATCGCCTCAAACCTGTCCCCTTCGGTCTCGAAACTGACATAGCCTGAATGAGATAAAAGCTGCTCTAGCTTCAGCGCCTCGAGCAGCTCCTCTGACGCATCCTCATCATTCGATACCAAAATTTCATTATTTTGATTAACAATAAACACTTTGCCTTCGTTAAATAGCTGAACCTTGTTAATGACTGACAGGATTCGAGATTGGTCGATCATCACGACACTCATGCCGGCAGGCTCTCTAGTATGGGCACTCTCAAAGCTTTGCAAATAAGCAATTGCGGGTTTATCACCTAATCTCGGTAACGAAATTAAGCCTTGATTCGTTTTGCTTTGCATTTGGTCCATCCATGCTTCATAGGAATACGACTCGTTCATATGAACAAATTGATAAGCCATAAACGGTTCATTCACGACCCCTGGAAAAACAACCGTCTGATAGGGAGATGCAAGATAAATATAGAAATGATCAATCTCTAAATAGGATGACTTGTACTGTGCTAGACTTTGAGCAAGCACAAACAAATCATAGCTGAAGTCCTTTCGTGAAACATCATCATTCGTGTATCTTAATATATTCTGATTGGTAATATCCCAGGCGATCTGTTGACTTAATCGCTTCATACTTTCTAAATCATTGTCAACTGCCTCTTGCAGCTGCATGAGTAATGACGAATAAGCCATTCGCGTTTCATTCTTTAGTGACCTCGAATATTCTTGATACACAAAAAGACTGATGACCATCGGCAGTAAGAGTACGATGACATAGGAAAGAAACCAAGTTAGTGTCACACTCTGGATAATTTTTTTTTTCACAGGGCATTCTCCTTAACAAGGTTAGATGGGAATTTCATGAATGGAGCCGGTACCCTGGTGGCGTACACAATTCAAAAAAAGCCCGCATTCAATAAATGAAGCGGGCCAAGTGCGACACATTGACTACTCCTTCAGATTCACTCGGATATACTCTGCATCTCTAGTTAAACGTTGTGCTATATCTGTTTCAATCTTCTTTCCGGATTGAGCAGAAACTTGATTAGCAAAAGAATGTAGAATGTGTGAAGCCGCCTGAGTCTGTCCCTGTGTGTATGCAATGTGAGCAAAATTAAGCTTGTTCAATAAACTGTTCTTCATTTGGACTGCGATATGACCTTGATTGACCGCACGTTCAACATGATGAAGCAAGGTATGAATATCTGTTGTCACTTGAAAGGTTATGCTATGAGAGGACTGATTGCCCGCTTCATCGATTGCTGTTACTTTCAGTACGTGTTCACCTAGAGGCAATTCCCATAACGAAATGTCTTCATTATAAGGAATTTCTGTTTCATCTAAGTTCATAGAAGCAGAGGCAACACCACTGTCTGCGTCTGATATATCTATTTGTAAGAAAGCAGAGTTTCGAACAATTTCGTTTGGCGAAACAGAGAACTGAATCTCAGGCGCTGTTTTGTCAACTGCTTCAAATGAAAGTACAAGGACCGAATCGGATGTTGTATTCACTGTAATTTCAAAATAATCCCCTTTGTCAATAAGTGCTCCCGAATAATCCTTAAGAGTCAGGGAATCCTTCATCATTTCGACATACGCTTCATAATTGTTGGCAATTACAGCATTCGCTTCCGGAGTGCTTCCTCCCATCCTGCCAGGATCAGAAATTACACCATGCTTCTGTGCTTTCAACTGAAGAGTCCCAGCTTCTTCAAAATCCGTCTTAAGTTGAGCATACACATCTGTTTCATCCGATAGAAGCGTATATGTTATATTGGACTGATCGTTCAATTTCGGAACGATAGATTTAGGAATGTGGACAGTTACATCTCCCGATACCTTATTCGTTCTATTCATATTAAAGGAAGAGACCATAAGCATATCCATACCACTGTTGGCTCCGAAGAAACCAACTGCCTTATATTTCTGGTTGACTATGTCGGTATTTTCGGGGATGCGAGTGTGGAGCTCGTAAGTATGCGCACCCTCTGCGTAATTAAAAATACTAAACAACCAAAAGAGCGATGACAGGAACGTATAATTGTTATCGTCAATAATGACATCCTCGGTCGTATTCCAATGATAAACCTGCTGTAGTCCCAAATCCAATAGATTCATCAGGAAATGGAAATTCCCCGCTGCGCCTCTTGCTCCTTGCTCCCTGGTCGGAAGGCCAAACTCATTGCTCCAGAACCAGCCATATTCATGGATTTCGAAAGGTAATTCCTCCCCATTGGCAGCATGCTGTCTGACCATTTGAACCGTATTTTTTAATTTTTCCGCTTCTAAATCAGGATCTTTATTAACGCCGCCCGAATATGTGGAAGCTGCAATCCAATCGAATTTGAGATTATTTTCTTTTGCATACGAAGCAACCGTGGAGAGGTGTTCTCCAAACTCTCCAAAGCCGTTGTATGCGCCTACACCTGCACCTGGAAGCACTTTAGAAATTCCTTGTTCCGTGGCTTCATAATAAGCTAGAAATTGATCCATACTTCCCGTAAATCTCTTATGATCATTGCCTTCTGTTGCAACTCTGAACGACCACGTATTTACTAAGTCGTAGCTGTATAAACGTACCATTTCACGACATAACGCTTCAATGAAGTCCTGCCACTCCTGCAAATCTCTTGGGGGCGCATTCTGTCCGTAGACACTAACACCCGGAACCTCAGGGAACGCGTATGGTATATTGTCAATTACAATGCGAGGTCTTTCATAACCATTTTGAATGTAGGGATCCAGCCTGATTTTTACATAATTCTGATCATCAGGCACTCCTTCTCCAAATCTGTACTGAATGTTGCCTTCCTCATCACGGTATGCCAGATCATATTGCGCTACACCTTCTACACCCAGATTGGTGCCATAATAATTTCTGCCAGTCGGACTCCAGCCTCCCAAGAAGCGTACGATATTTACATGATCTCCGAAGATTGCTTCTTTCTCGTACGGACGATTTTTGTATTGGAATGTAATGTCTTCATCACTTGCAAATGTCGTAAACGTTCTGAGAGGGGCGCCCAAGTGTTCACCTAACGCCGGATGATATCTCCAAAAAGGAGTTAGTGTGCCTAAATCCTTCTTAACCCCCGTGGAAACTGATATTTCTTGCTCAGAAGCTGCGCCTATTGGCTGTAAAGTTCCCCCTGTTAACAGAATTACTACGACCAACATTAATGAAAACGCTTTTCCGACTCTCTTCAAATTAATCACCATCCCTTTATTTGAATAATTACCCGAACTCCAGTTTTGTCTCAGCACTCTCCAGATAACCGATGCGAATAGCTCTTGCACGGAGCTTTGTAGCGCCTTCGGTTATTCGAATCTCTCCTGTATACAAGCTCCAGGGTGCATCAGCATGATCATCGAGTCTATATGCAATAGAAGCTCCTTGCGTGCTACAATGCAATTGAACAAATGCTGGTCGTCCTACCTTCCCTGTCTCAAGAAGCTCTGTAGAGCAAATCCCTCCATTAATTAACACAAATCTTGGTTTTGCGGTTTGCGGTTGACGGCCGGAAGGCCACATCTGTGCGACCATCTCCGTCTCAGGCACCTCACCCAGGCGATCATATTTTATTCTCCATTGATCCAGAGCCTCTCTCATTCGATGTAGCTCCTTTGTATACTCCGGGATAGCAGCCAGATTATATTGCTCATAAGGATCCGCTTCACAGTCATACAGCTCTTCAACAGGTCTGCCATTTCCAAAAAATTGTGCGGCCAAACCTTCCAGCTTTCCCTCCTCATGCAATCGCCACAGCTCCCTCTGAATCGGATGTTGATTCAGATATGGAATCCACAGCTGATAAGACTGATTGGGGAGATAGTTACGAATATATTTGTATTGCTGATCCCGAACCGCTCTCACCATATCATAGGATTCATCATAACGATCGCGTGTAGCATAGATGAATTCTCTTTCCTCCTCCTCACGAAGAAAGCTGCTGCCTTGAAGATGAGCAGGTATCTGAAGCTTAGCGAGCTCTAATACAGTTGGTGCCAGATCGACCAAGCTCACAAGTCGTTCATTTACAGTCCCCGGTTGAATGTAACCTGGCCAGCGAACAATAAGCGGGACTCGAATGCCGGCATCATAAGTCCACCGCTTAGCTCTGGGAAGTCCTTCACCATGATCACTCCATAGCATGACAACCGTATTCTCGGATAAGCCATCCTCTTCAAGCTGCTGCAAGAGAGTGCCTACATAGTCGTCTGCTAAAGAAAGATTGTCATAATGACGAGCTATGGCTTTACGTACAAGCGGGGTATCCGGCAAATACGGCGGAAGCACCACTTCATCCGGATTCGTCTTCATCTCCTCAGCTTCCTTGGGCCACATCTTGCTCTCATGCGTGACGGTCGTGTTAAACACTGCAAAGAAAGGCTGATTGGCCTCTCGATTTCTCCAATGTCCGTCTGGTCCGCATTCATCCCATGCTGTTAAAGGCGGTTTAAACTGATAATCGGTTTTTAGATTGTTGGAGCAATAATAACCCTGTGCCCGTAAGTATTCCGAGAATACTTTGACATAAGAAGGCGGAACAATTTCATAAGGCGTAGGTAATTCAGGGGTGTCCTGGTTCGTATGAGTGGTTCGCATATGCTGCCCTCCTACATAGGTGGAATACATCCCCGTAATAACCGAACAACGGCTCGGCGCACAAACGCCAGCAGTAGCAAACGTATTAGGATAGCGGCAGCCCTCCCTTGAGAGCTGATCAATATGAGGCGTTCGAGCAACAGCATCTCCGTAACAGCCAAACCTTGGACTCGTATCCTCTAACGATATCCACAGGATGTTTAATGGTTTTTGATTCATTTCACTTCACTCCATTCGTAGAATTCGTAGAAATTATATTTTTAAAAATTGATTATTCGGCTTTTTTCCAGCGATCGTACGCCTTCTGATAAATCTCGACATACTCGTCTACGTTCAATTTTTTCAAAGTCGCTATATACGTATCCCAATTTTCTAACTTCTCTTTACCCAAAACAAACTTTGCTTCCATCTGAGAGATATAAATCAGCAGATCATTTTTCAGAATATTCACCCTGTTCTCCTCTTCTTCTGTAAGAAAAAGCAATGGCATAGGAGATTTAGCGAACGCTGTAAGTTTTTCCGCCTGTTCATTTAGAATCGCAGCAAGCACATCTGATTGCTTATCGTTCAACTCTTTGCTTTTTAGTAGTGGAATTGGCGTACCTACATCCGGTGTATTTTTTGCGCGAAATTCATTTGCTTTCATACCATCTGGAACAAGACGATCCCATACAGTCTTACTCTCATCTCTCCATTTCCAAGCTTCGCCTTCAATTCCTTGATTGCCAAGCATGAAACCTTCGGGAGTGTACAAATAATCCACCCAACGTATTGTCGCCTCTGGATATTTGTTATTTTTAGTAATAGCAAAGGTTCCTGTTACAATATCAGGATTCGGGCTAAACAGCTTTTTATCATTTATTGGACTCGTTAACGGCAGCACCAAGGGATATTTAGAATTTCCTTTCACATTTTCAACATCGACCTTGTAAATCAAAAAAGGCGCAGCTTGAAACGTCATTCCGATTCGGTCTTCCTGTCCTTTTGCCTTCAGCTGCTGATCGGTATGTGTGAATATTTCAGCATCAAGAAGATTTTCGGCATGTAATTTATTCATGTATGTAAGGAATTGTCTGTAGGAATCCGACAAAAATACCGCGCTGACCTTATCTCCCTCAACCTGCAAACGCGATTGGTTATAACGATCCTCCAATAGACCAAATGCCGGCATCAGGTAGGCTCTGGCATCATGTAAAGAATCGCCTTTGACATTAATAAAACTCAAAGGAAGCTCATCCTGCTTCCCATTCCTGTTGGGATCTTCATCTCGAAAACGTTTCAGCAGCTCCAATAGCTCAACAGTAGTTTCTGGAACCTTTGGATTTCCCAACGCCTCCATCCACTCGGCGTTTAGATACGTTCGAAGAAACATAATATCCCGGGTAATATTCGAAACTTGAGGCAATGCGTAGATATGACCGTCTGGCGCTGTAATTGCTTTACGTATAGAAGGTTCCTTGTCGAGTAGAGCTTTTAGATGAGGTGCATACTTATCAATCAAATCTTCAAGAGGAATAAGCAAACCCTGTTTGCCATAGTTGAACTGGTCAAAGGAGGATAATTTCCCTCCAAAAAAAACATCAGGCAAATTCCCGCTTGCAAAAGCTAAATTTTTCTTTTCCTGATAAGAACTATCATCAGGTGTTTCAAACTCAAAATGAATATTCGTCATTCGTTCCATTTCTTCAAAAAACATCATCTGACCCCATGGCCCTTGCAAGGGCGACTTTGATCCCATGAGCTTCAAGGTTACCTTCTCGTTTACAATTGGATAAGCAGACGAATTGAAATTTTGTATCGCTGTGCTGTTGTCACTCTGTTCTTGAGTGCTGTCGGTATAGCATGCGGACAACAACGTACCAAACAAAATTGCAATAGACAATCCGATCAAAATCTTTTTCATATGCGATGACTCCCCTTGTCCTGAAAATGAAAAACCCAGTAAGTTAAGCGCTTACAAAACTAGTGTTTAAACTCCACTTTCATTGCAGCCGACATTCACTGCAACAAAAGTGGAGCTTCCTGCTATCTTACAAGCCAACAGCAGACTGCAATCTTTAATTTATATCCTTCCAACGGTCGTACGCGTTCTGGTAAATCTCTACATACTCATCCACATTCATTTTCTTAAGAGTAGACAGATAAGCATCCCAATTATCAAAGCTCTCTTTGCCAAGTACAAATTTTGCTTCCATTTGCGCGATGTAGTTCATCAAATCGTTTTTCAAAATATTTGCACGGCTCTCCTCTTCCTCCGCCAGGAAGAGCAGCGGCATGGCATCTTGTGCATATTGCGATAATTCATCCGCCTGCTTGTTGAGAATGTTGTTGACCAAGTCATTCTGTTTATAGTTGAGCTCCATGCTTTTTAGAAGCGGGATTGTAGAGCCAATATCAGGTGTATTCTGGGCACGGAACTCCTCCTTGTTCATCCCCTCTGGTGTAATTCTTACCCATTCGTTTTTACTATCGTCCTTCCACTTCCAGGCTTCGCCTTCAATTCCTTGATTGCCAAGCATAAAGCCTTCTGGCGTATACAAGTAGTCTACCCATCTCATCGTTGCTTCTGGATGTGGATTATTTTTTGTAATGGCAAAGGTACCGATCGTAATATTAGGACGCGGGGTAAACAGCTTCTCGCTGTTCATAGAACTCGTTAACGGCATCACCAATGGATATTTTTCATTATCCTCAGGCTTTTCAACCTTGAATACGGAGAACGGTGCAGCGTGCGTGGTCATCCCAATCAAGCCCTCTTGCCCTTTGGCCTTCAGTTGCTGATCCGTATGAGTGAATATCTCTGGGTCAAGAAGTTTCTCATCATGCAAGGTCTTCATGTACTTCAGGAATTCTTTGTAACCCTCTGACATGAATACAGCACTGACCTTGTCTTCGGACACCTGTAAGCGGGATTGGTTAGGTCTATCCTCCAACACGCCGAAGGCTGGCATTATATAAGTTCTTGGTATATTCAGAGAGTCATTCTTCACATTAATAAAGGATAGGGGAAGCTCATCCTTCTTGCCATTTTTGTTCGGATCTTCGTCGCGGAAACGCTTTAATAGCTCCAACAGTTCGTCAGTCGTTTGGGGAACCTGCGGATTACCCAACGCTTCCATCCACTCTGCATTCAGATAGGTTCGGAAGAACATCATATCACGAATGATATCGGAGACTTGCGGCAACGCATAGATATGGCCGTCTGGTGCCGTAATCGCTCGACGGATGTCTGGATTCTCGTCCATCAAAGCTTTGAAATTCGGCGCATACTCGTCAATTAAGTCTTCAAGAGGTATGAGCAGTCCCTGTTTGCCATAATTGATCTGATCAAAGGTTGTCAGAGAGCCCGCAAAAAATACATCTGGCAAGTTATCGCTGGCAAAAGTCAGATTTTTCTTTTCTTGAAACACCTTGCTGTCTGGAGTATCGAACTCAAAATGAATGTTTGTTATTCTTTCCATTTCCTCAAAAAACATCATCTGATCCCAAGGACCCTGACTGGCTCCTTTTGCTCCCATTAACTTAAGAGTGACCTTCTCATTCACAACAGGGTACCCGGTCGCATTTAAGTTTTGAGGGGCTGCAGAATTCTCGGATTTGTTCACATCTGATTCTTTCTTTGATGAACAGGCAACGATCATGCTCATCATCATTGAAACAGCTACCACTAGTACCAGCATCTTTTTCTTCAAGTCGTAACACTCCCCTTTAGTTTTTTCCCACATGAGGTCCGCGGGTAACGCTTTAACTATAACCCTTAGGATATCACTCCGAAATATCTGTTTTCCCGCTAATATTCCAATTATGCATTACAGAATAGCGGACTGAATGCCTCACGAGAGATGCAGAATACTCCTTTCATGCAGCGTATTCGTATTCCCATCATACCTTACCAATTTTCTCTATCATTCTTCCATCATGCAGATGAACAACTGCTTTCCATTCCTCGTCGTCAGAGCTTATTTCTACTGCACCCATTTCCCAGTTTTTTTTATGATTTACAGCATGAACTCCATCATAGCAAGTAAAATGGAGCTCCCCATTTCGGTAGAAGTCCACATAATTGATTTTTTCTGGATACAAGCTAGCTAACCGGATCCAGCGTTTGCCTTCATAGGACATATCAGGTTCAAATCCTTGAAGATAGAACTGTTCATCCTCTGGAATTGCAGGCCAGTCAATACCCAGTCCTTCTGCCATACGCTGAGCAAAAAACTGATCCTCACCGGGTGTAATTGTCCAGTCTGCAGGTACTTCCTGTTTCGTACTATTGTTGTAATATCCCCAGGAAGTACGGGTGCGTAAAGCCACATCCAACTTACTGACGTCTGGCGAATCTTCGTTGCATACAACTGGCTTGCCGGGTGCCCATGCCTTCACTTGCTGAATGTGATTATAATAGTGTTGACGGGTAAGCAAGTTGCCATGAATAAGAATAACGTCACTCTCCTTGCAAACCTCTTCATTAATATATCTTCCTAGGCCGCTGCAGCCTACAGGCATCCCACCGGATTCCGAACGGGCGATCTCCATTAATGCGACCATCCCCTCGCTCGACGCAATCAATGGATGGTCACGCGCTATATTGTGCTCATTGCAAACCTCAATAATAACATTTGTATAAGCACCTTCCTTCAGGAAACGAGATGCTGCCCTAACCGCATTCAACACCACTTTGCCGTCGTTCAATCGTCCTGTCTGCCCTGTATAGAAGTAGCTCACAATAACGACCATTCCCAACTCATCCGCAGCTCTAATCAGACGGTCCATTCGATCCGCATAAGCAGGATCAATACTTGTGCCGTCCACCGAAAAAGGATTGTTATCGATCGTTGGATTCTCTATGGTAAAGCAGGGACCACCTCCCTGAAAACAAACGGTAAATGCTCGAAGTCCTGCCCGATACCATTCAGGCAATGCTGCTATAAGATCATTTGTATTCTGATCCGGATCGAACCTGCGCCCAAAACGATGGAAGCGATTGGGGTCTTGCTTGTCATCGAATACACCTTGAACAAATCTCGCATTCATTAATAAGCCATGAACATGAGACGGACTGCCTTCAATCTCCGTGTACGTTTTCTTCCCATTAATAACAAACTGCTCGCCTTCTATTGTTAATACCGTTTTGCCCATTGTACGCTCCTCATTTCACTCTGCAAAGTTAATAATAGTGGTTAAAATTTGGTCCGAAATAAATCGCTTTGATTGACCTCAACATTTCGTTCATATCCAGGAATACATGGAATGCTCGCAGGTGGATCCTGAAGCAGCAGGAGTGCGTCCCGATCTGGTGGGAGCTGCTGAGGCTCATAACGTCTCCAATCATCTCCGTCAATCATCGACGTGCATTGATCCGCTCTCAGTTGCTCCAGCAGTTGGCGTTTCATACGCTCCGCTTGATCCTTGTACATAGGGTTGTTAAAGAAGTTATGCGTTTCTTCCGGATCAATCTGCAAATCGAACAACCATTCCTTGTTATCCGGAGCTGAATAGATATATTTGTATCGTTCCGCAACAGCCATATATACGCCGAATTCATTCCGGTTGTATTGACCAATCGTTAACTCTCTCTGCTGCTTGCCTTCAGCAATATCTAGCAAGCTCCGTCCGCTATAATCCTCTTGCGGCTCAATATTCGCCGCTTGCAGAAAGGTTGGCAATATATCGACCAGGCCTACAGGGGCATGACATTGCTCATTGCCTTTCGTGCGATCGGGATCCACAACGATTAGCGGTATACGCGCTGCTGAATCCAGGAAGCTGCGCTTGCCTACACTATTGTAATCGCCAAGCAGCTCAGCATGGTCAGAAGAGAATACGATCATCGTATTCTTAAGCAGATCATGTTCTTCCATGTAGGCGAGCAAGCGCCCAATTTGGTAATCAATGAAGGAAATGGTGCAATAATAAGCAGCCTTCATCGCCCGCATCAAATGGTCATCTACACCTTGATCCCGATATTTGTACCGATTCTGGAATCGATTCCAATACGTTAGTAGCTCTTCTCCGTTAATAGGCCGCTTCGGCAGCGACATCTCAAGCGCCCGATACAGCTTATTCCATGGAGTAGGTGTCTCAAAGGGCGGATGCGGCTTAATAAAGCTGCTCATCAGCAGAAACGGTCGTTCACGATCTCGTCTCTCAAGGAAATCAATGCTTCGATCAACAACCCATGTTGTGTTATGCAGATGCGCTGGCAGCTGGGAAGGCTGAGGAATGTAATACATCTCGCTCCGGACCCCCTGCGGATCATGAACATGCTCGTATCCGTTCTGGTTCAGATAACGCTTGAAATCGTCGTCGCCTCCCCCCTCCTCGCTAATGTCCCGCGACTCGAAGCCCCAGAGCGCCTCTGCTCCTTCCTCGGCGAAGGTGAAGTGCATTTTGCCAACGCCATGCGTCTGATAACCGTTCTGAGACAAAATCTCCATAAAGCTATGGCGTCCTTCCGGCATTCGCTCATTCGCCGTACAATCAGTACGGTGCGGCAGCTGCCCTGTCATCATGGCATACCGGGCGGGAACACAAACCGGACAAGACGAATAAGCACGCGTGAATGTAACGCCCGTCTCAACCAACTGATTCAAAGCAGGTGTCTTAATAATAGGATTGCCATGCGCTTCAATCGTGTCATATCGTTGCTGATCCGTGAATAAGAACAGAATGTTTTTACGTGTCATAGTCTCCTCCATCTAATCCTTTTATTCCAATACATATAGAAACTCATATTCTCCCGAGCCTACCTCAAGCTGCACACCGGCATCTGTCTGCTGCACCGAGTGTACGCCTGCGGCATTTGCGACTGAAACCTTTGATTCCAATACTTGATCCATTGCTGCGCCAGGCAGCATCACAGACGCCCCCGTATTCGGCGGTACGACCACCTTAACCTGAATTCTGCCGTCCTCTAGCCGCTCCCAGCCCGATGCGACCACACCATACATAGAGCTATAGGAAGCTCTGGCATAGCTGATCGCTTCCGAAATGTGCGGTGCTATTCGAGCCTTCTTGTAGCCTGGATTCTGCACATCGGTATCTAGTCCCGCCGCAATGCTGTATAACCACTCTCCGACAGAGCCATAAGCATAATGATTATAAGAGTTCATGGGATCCTCGCATAACGAGCCGTCAGGCTTAATACCGTCCCAATGCTCCCATATCGTTGTTGCTCCTTTGGAAATCGGGTACAGCCATGACGGATACTCTCTCTGGAGAACCAGCTTATAGGCAAGATCCGTATATCCGTGCTTGGACAAGGCTAAGCACAGATATGGGGTGCCTACAAAGCCTGTTGTCAAATGAATGTTCTGCTCCTCCACATAAAGAGCCAGAACAGCGGCTGCCTGCGGCCTATCCTTCTCCTCCAGCAAATCAAACATAAGAGCCAATACATAGGCCGTTTGAGTTGGTGATGCCACTCTGCCATTCGGGGTTACAAACTCCCTCCGGAATGCTTGGGTTACTCTTTCGCTAAGCTCTGTATAACGAGCTGCGTCCTCCAGCTTGTCAAGTACTGCCGCCGTCCTCGCCAGTAGTGCGGCAGAATACGCATAGAAGGCTGTCGCAATCAAATCCTTAGGTGTTGACCCTACACGACTACCATTCGGGGCATCCATTGCAAGCCAATCACCAAAGTGAAAGCCAGTATTCCATAAATGCTCTTGTTCGCCTTGCGAGCGAATATACTCAACCCATTTCACCATGCTCTCATACTGCTGCTCCAGCACCCGCTTATCCCCGTATCGTTCATATAGTACCCAAGGGCATATAACCGCCGCATCTCCCCAGGCTGCTGATGAATGCCGTCCTCTGAGCACATCGGGGATAACAAAAGGTACGCCACCATCTGGAAGCTGATCAGTTGCAAGATCCTTTAGCCATTTGGTGAAGAAAGACGCTACATTCATATTGAATGCAGCTGTACGCATGAACACCTGCGCATCACCCGTCCAACCCATCCTTTCATCACGCTGCGGACAGTCGGTTGGGATATCAAGGAAATTCCCTCTTTGTCCCCAAACAATATTTCGCTGCAGCTGATTCACCATCTCGTCAGAGCATTCGAATGTTCCTGTTTGATCCATATCGCTATGAATGACTTTAGCAACAACACTTGATGCAATAAGCTCCGGCTGAATACCTTCAACCTGAATATAGCGGAAGCCTTGAAACGAAAAATAAGGCTCATAACGCTCTATTTGTTCTCCTCTGCAGATGTATGTGATCGTTTGTTTGGCTGTACGCAGGTTACTCATATAGAAATTACCGTCCTCATCCAGCACCTCTGCATGACGGATCACAACGGTATGTCCCTCTTCCGCCTCTACCGCAAACTGCACCCAACCAACCATGTTCTGACCGAAATCTACAACTGTTTCCCCTTTAGGGGTACAAAGCACTTGGACAGGCTGCAACTCCTCCACCATTCGAACCGGCTCGCCTTCTTGCGCTATCAAAGTATCGTAGCCATAGTCCAGCAGCGATACGCGGGTCCATTCACTGTCGTCGAATCCTTTGTTATTCCACCCTTTCCATTCGAACCGTGCATCGTAATATTCACCGTGATACAGCTCGGACATAAGCAGAGCGCTCTTGCTGGCTCTCCAGGAGTCATCCGAGACAATCACTTCTTCTCTGCCATCGTTATACTGTACGTGAAGCTGCACTAACACAGCACGTTCATTGCCATACAGCTGACTTAATCCATTCCATCCCAAGTTGCCCATATACCAGCCATTGCCCAGTATGACGCCGACTGTATTCTCTCCGCTTGCAAGCAGCATCGTTACATCATAGGTTTGATACTGCAGCCTCTTGCTATAGCTGGTCCATCCAGGTGCAAACAAGGTGTCGTCGGCAGCTTCCCCATTGACATACACCCTGTATACACCAAGACTTGTTGCATACAATCGGGCCGATACAATGCTTTCGTCTAATGTGAATGACTTGCGCATCAGCTGACAGGGCTCCGATTGCTCATATTTGGCAGTCATCCATGAAGCTTTCCATTCATCATGCTCCAATAGCCCTGTCTCACCGTATGCTGCCTCACTCCAATCCGATTCTTGCCCATGCTGATTCCAGACCTTAACTCGGATTTCATAACGAGTTCTTGAGCTCAGAGCAGGACCCGCATACTTTACATGCACGGACTGATCAGAGTAGACCTTCCCGGTGTCCCACAGCTCCTGATTTCCAGTCGATACACGCAGCCTGTAGGCGGATTGCCGCACATCTCTGCCATCTGCATGAAGCTTCCAACTGAATCGAGGGCTTCGCTCGCCCAACCCAAGGTAATTCACCTTATATTCGCAGCGTAAGTCATATGGATGAATGCTGCTCTTACTTTGCATCGTAGGTTTTCTCCTCTTCTATCACATTTAGAACAATAGATTCATAGTGCTTTGAGCTTGAACCCACCATAATTTTGAATGCGCCAGGCTCCACTGTCGTTTCGTAATCCTCCCCTGTAAAGCTCAGCATGGAAGGCTCAATGCGGAAAGCAACCGTTTGTGCTTCACCTGGCTGAAGTGTAACGCGCATGAAGCCTTTTAATTCTTTAATGGGCCTTGTGACGGAGCTCACCAGGTCTGAAATATACAATTGTACAATCTCATCCCCTGCACGCTCACCCGTATTGCTGACCTCAACAGATACAGTGACGCAACCATTCATCGTCATCGAATCAGAGCTTAATTGCAAATGACGATATTGGAATGTTGTATAACTTAATCCTGTACCGAAAGAAAACAGCGGCTCATCATGCTCGGCAAACAAATACTTTTTGAATAGGCCCGTTGGTTTTTGTGAGTAATACACTGGCAATTGCCCTACTGTTCGAGGGAATGTAATGGGCAACTTGCCGCTTGGATTCACATCGCCGAACAATACATCCGCTACAGCGTGACCTGTCTCTTCCCCAAGGTACCAACCCTCCAAGATAGCGGGCACATTCTGTGCGATGTAGTTAATCGTCAATGGACCTCCATTGATGAGAATGACCACAGTAGGCGTCCCGGTTTCTACGATTCTTTTGACCAGTTCATTTTGAACTCCAGGAAGATCCAGGTCATACCTGTCTCCTCTATCATCGTTGAAGAATATTGCCTCTCTGCTTGTTAAGGTGTTTCCGCCTACACAGACGATGGCTACATCACTTTCCTGGGCTACAGAAACAGCTTCTTCAATTCGAGCTATATTCTGATCCAATGTACTTAATTGGGGATTATTTAAACGTCGATCCAATTCCGTTTCCCCGCTATCATCCTTACCTTTTATAATTTCACAACCTACTGCATAAGCAACTTCCAGCTTTCCATTTGTTTTGGCAATAATTCCATCCAGAATACTAATACCTTTATTCGGTTTTGTACTGTATGAGCCGGTACAGATCGGATGTGCATTCGGACCAATTACAGCAAGTTTGCGAAATTCATTCCTGTTGAGAGGTAGCAGCCCTCCCTCATTTTTCAGCATGGTGATGGATTTGTCTGCCGCTTCCTTGGCAAGCTTCTTATGCTGCTCACAGTTAATGACTTGCTTGGCATGCTCTGCATCTGCATATGGATTCTCGAATAGGCCCAGCAAAAACTTGACTCGTAATATGCGTGCTACTGTAACATTCAGCACTTCCTCCAACGCAGGTTCCTCGGCTATGGCATCCAACAATTGGGCATAACACCCTCCGCCAGGCAAGTCCATGTCCAAACCTGCCTTTAACGCTTTTACTGCAGCTTCCTTCTGATTGTCAACAACATGGAACAAGATATCTAATCTGGAGGCGTCGAAGTAATCGGATACAACAATTCCGTTAAAACCCCATTCATCTCGAAGGATCTCAGTAAGCAACTGTCTGTTTCCGTGACAAGGAATTCCATCAATCTCATTATGAGAAGGCATCATACCAAGCGCTCCAGCTTCTTGTACCACCGCTTTGAATGGAGGCAGAATCTGATCTCTTAGCACTCGCATTGTAATGTTGCTTGGAGCAAAGTTGCGCCCTCCATCGGATTGCGCATAACCAGCCAGATGCTTGGGAGCCGAAATGACATGTTCAGGACCAATGGTTTCATCGGTGCCTTGTAAACCTCTGACTGCAGCAACTCCCATTCTCGAAACAAGGTACGTATCTTCACCGTAGGTCTCCTCTGTTCTCCCCCATCGAGGATCTCTTGCAAGATCAAGCACAGGCGTATGCGCTTCATGACCCCCTCTGACCCTGGCTTCTTTCCCAATTGCAGAGTATACACGTTCAATCAGCTCCGTATCCCATGTGCTAGCCATAGCAATAGGGATGGGAAAGCTTGTCGCATCCTTTGCGAGATGTCCGTGAAGACATTCCTCTTGAGCCATTACAGGTATTCCTAACCTTGTTTTGTTCACATAATAGTCTTGAAGAGCATTAAGCTTCTTGATTCTTGTTTCAATCGTATCGGTCTTGAAGGGCAGCTGAATGGCGCCGGCGCCATGCCTATAGATTTCTTCTATACAGCCCTCGGCAAGACTCCCGTCATCATTTAGTTCGACATCAAAAGTTTGACCAACCTTTCCGATCGAAAGCGTCTGCACCACCTTCTCTGCCAGCGTCATTCTATTCAATAAATCATCTACTCGTACATCTACAGGTAATGCGGCGTTTTTATAGGGTTGCATCTATTATCCCTCCATGTATCCAGTATGATTTCCGAAAGCTAGGCACCTATTAGCCTTTTAATGAACCGATTAGAATACCTTTAATAAAGAACCGCTGAACAAACGGATACAGTATAAGCAATGGCAGCGCAGATATGATTATCACAGCATATTTGATAATATCTGCAATTTTTGCTTGTTCAGCCATAGCAGCCATTGAATCTCCATCCATCATCATGTTGGCGCTCATTTCATTAACGATTAGAATTTCTCTCAGAAATAATTGCAGCGGGAACAGCGATCGGTCTTGCAGATACATCAGTGCATTAAAGTATTGATTCCAGTGGGCGACACCATAGAACAACGCCATTACAGCGATAATAGGTCCTGATATTGGAATAATGATACGCAGGAACAGCGATAGATGGGAACAGCCGTCAACCTCAGCGGCTTCCTCCAGCTCTCGAGGAATTGTATTCTGAAAGAATGTACGAGCAACAATGAGGTTCCAGACACTGGCTCCCCCCACCACAATTAGCACCCATGGTGTATCCAGGAGATTCAGGCCTTTAATAATGAGGTAGCTCGGTATTAGCCCCCCGCTGAAGAACATCGTGACAAGGAATATTCCAGTAATGAAATTGCGCCCGTATAAATCCTTTCGAGCCAAAGCGTATGCACATGGAATTGTTAATAGAAGATTGAGGCTCGTTCCAAGCACAGTATAAATAATGGTATTACGATAACCTGTCCAGATATCTGGATTATCCAGCACTCTGCGGTAACCATCAAACGTGATGTCAATCGGCCACAGCCACATTTGGCCTGTGTTTACGTAAGTCGGATCGCTGATCGAAGCACTGACTACATAGACTAGAGGATACAGAACAACCAGCGTCACCAGGATCAAGACAACGCGGTTGATCCCTTCAAAAACCCGGTCCCCGAAAGAGGATTTCATTTGACTTCACTCCCTTTTTTTCCGTGTGTTACCACAAGCTTGTTTGACTTACTTTGCGTGCAATTGAATTAATCGTGACTAGCAGCAGTAAATTAATGACTGAATTAAATAGTCCTACCGCTGCCGAGAAGCTGTACTGTGCCTGAAGTAAGCCGCTCCTGTAAACATAAGTTTGAATGACCTCGGATGAGTCCATGTTCAGCTGATTCTGTAATAGATAGACCTTCTCGAAGCCGATAGACATAAAGCTGCCAATACTTAGAATGAGCAGAATAATGACTGTAGGCATGATTCCCGGCAAGTTAATATTCCATATTCGTTGCACACGAGTCGCGCCGTCTATAGTAGCTGCCTCGTGCAGCTCCGGATTAATTGCGCTAAGCGCCGCTATATAAATGATCGAATTCCAGCCTAATTGCTGCCAAGTCCCTGACCATACATAGATGGACTTGAACCATGCAGGCTCGGTCATGAAGCTAATAGGCTCTCCCCCCAGAAGAACAATACCCTTATTCAATATTCCCGTTGTTGGATGAACCAAAGAAACAATGATCCCCGCAACTACAACTACAGATATGAAGTGAGGCGCATAGGTGATAATCTGTACACTCTTCTTAAACATTCCGTTACGCAGCTCATTGACCGCTAATGCGAACAGGATGGGAAGGGGAAACAAAGCAAGTTCATACAAGCTGATCGATATAGTGTTCTTAATAATTGTCCAAAAGGAAGGGGAATTAAAAAATCGTTCGAAATGTTCGAAGCCGATCCACTCGCTCCCAAATATGCCTTGGGAAGGATAAAAGTTTTTGAATGCGATTTGTAACCCGTACATGGGGAGATAATTGAAAACAATAAAATACAACAATGTCGGTAAGATAAACAAATACAGGTGCCAGTTTCGCTTAATTTGTTTCTTCCAAGTCTGTAAGTAGATGTTCATAACATTGGACCACCTTTTGTTTATTGTCGTTACGTAACTTGATTTGAATGTAGCATTCCAAGGATATTACCGTAAATATCTCCATTTTCCTTCATAATCGAATATGTCCAATTGAATATCCGCTTCATTCGGCATATCCGATTTCGCAATTCGGGAATTTCACGCTTTATTGTCTCTTCATATGTATATATAATGAGAGATACGGCTAACAAGGCAGAAAGGAAGTGCCCTCATGAGATGGAACTTATACACCAAATACCTGCTCGCATTTATTATTATGTTCAGTATTCCGGTAGCTATTTTAGGTGTTTTTATATATGCAGGAGCTGTAAGCGCTCTCCGAACAGAAATTGAAGAGACCAATCTGGCTAGGCTCCACCAGGCTGTAGACCTGATGGACCAGCAGTTCTTGGATTTAACAGAAACGACCGTACTGATGTCCTTGAACCCTGATATGTCCAGCTATCATCTCCTTAACGACACCTACGCCTCTATAGAGGTTATTAAGGAAATCCAGAAGTACAAAGCAAGCTCCTCCTACTTCGAGGAAATTTTCTATCATCAATTTGAAAGCGGTTATTTTTATTCATCTAATGGCTTATATAACACATCCTCACTAATCAAGGACTATTATAGGAGCAAGACGGGGGTGACCGAGCACTGGATCAATGAACTGGAGGAACACAAGTTGCCTTTTGTTCGACCATCAGAGCCTATTCTTACGAACAATATTTCCAAAGAGATTATGACAATCGGCATTCCTTTCCCTGTTCGATCACTCAACCCGCATGGCATCGTGCTTTATTTGTTCGATAGCCAACGATTATACAAGCTAATGGCTCCGATCTTAGGAGACTTCAGAGGTGCTGTATTCGTATTCGATCAGAATCGAAGCCTTCTTACTTCCAAGACGAATGAGCTGACACTTACAGATGACTTTATCAATAATCTTCAAGATCAAGCTTCGATGAGTAAGCAGTCCGCTATGATTATTGAATCCGATTCAATGTCCGTGTCTTGGGTCAAATCGGAGGCAACAGGATGGACTTATATGACTCTGATTCCTACTGATCAGTTCTATCAACGAGTGCTCAAGCTAACAAACTTAATTGTGTACCTGTTGATATCGTTAGTATTTATCGGGGTAGCTGTTGCTATATTGATATCCAAGCGATTTTACAAGCCTATTCAGCAATTAATCTCCAGAATTCAGCTAGAGCTTGAAGCAGCACGTCCTAACATGAATAAAGAATTTGATTATATTGCCCACTCCTTTGAAAGCATGTCACAAAGTCAACAATCTCTTCTCTATCAGATGGAGAATCAGAAGCAATTAATTCAGGATCAATTTTTGGTCAAGCTCATTAGCGGATACTTTATCGCGGAGTCCGATATATACGCCTTCATGAAGGAACATCAGTTAGTCCTGCGTGGCGTTTCACACTTCATATTCAGCTTTAGCGCTGAAGAAGCAAATACCACATTAACGAAAGAGTTATCGAACAGCTTGGCTGATTGCTCCAATGAGAATGTAGCCATATATCCAATCGAATTTTATCGCCGCGGAACCTTCGCTTGTATCGTAGGCCTATCTAACCAATTTCATGAGCCGTCAAGCAGCGTTGACCATATTGTCAAAGAGTTGCAGAAGGTTATCTCCGAACGAATCGGAACTCGCCCTACTATTAGTATAGGCAGAACCTACGACACCTTTCTGTGTATTCACAGATCGTATATTGAATCATTAGCTGCAAAGGAATATGAGCTAAAATTCCCTTCTGGCAGCATGATTAACTATCTTGATGTCGTCAACTGGAATGAGCAGGATTCAACTCGCTGGTATTCCGCTGACATTAAGCTCACTTTACTCCAATCTATTAAACAAGGGGACGAGCAGTTGGCGCTGGAATCTCTTGAACAAATTATTCTGGAGATTAACGAACAAAAGTCGCTCCTGATGACAAAATGTATGACATCGGATTTAGTCAACTCCATATTCAAGCTGGTTCATGCGCAAGCCTTGCCTCATCAAACCGAAACGTTCAAGCAACTCGTCAATCAACAGTCCATGGATCAGTTCAAACGGGATATGAGTCTATGTGTGGTCACGCTATGCCAGCATGCTAAGGAGCGCAAGAACGAGGAAATAACAGAGCTGGGTCAACGAATCATGAGCTATATTCATGACAATTATTTGTTATATGAATTTAACCTGGGCCAAATGGCAGAAGAGCTGTCACTATCCCAATCATTTATCAGTCGCTCGATCAAAGATATGACTGGGACTACCTTTACCGATTATGTGTTTGACCTGCGCACCGAGCATGTAAAAAAAGAGCTTTTGCAGACAGATATGTCTGTGAAAGATATTATTACGGGCGCCGGATATATTAACGTTTCTTACTTTATTGATCGATTCAAGAAGAAGGAAGGAATGACACCAGGAGAATATCGTAGATTGGGGCGAAAAAAGGATTGAATACAGCTCATTGAAAACAGGTAATGAAATAAGGTGCCCAAGCACAGTTGCTAGGCACCTTAAAGTATTAATAATCTTATGCAGCCGGAGCTAAACCCCGCCGTCGCTCAACAGAGAAGAGCCCGTTATATAGGATGTCTTGTAGCCTGCAAGATAGGCGCAGTTCAGGAAATATTGAGCATAGACCAGTGCCCCAGCCGTAACTGCGCTACCACGCCCCGCGCCATATGGCTGCTGAAGATGCGAATCCACCTCTTATTTGTAGGTTTGCATCATTTTACTCTCCAGCGACCGCACGACCCGGAATCCACAATTTCCCGTCGAACTGTCCGGTGTATTGGAGCTTCGCGCCGCGACCCGGTATCGGTTGCAGTAAGAACGATGGCATAAGTACGAGCCCCCGCGCATGGAACGCTTGTCCGTTAGTTTGTTGTAATGCGGGTTTTTGTCCGGTGTCACTTGATGATAAGCAGGAGTGAACCAGTCCGAGCACCATTCCCATACATTGCCGGACATATTGTAAAGACCGAAGCCGTTCGGTTTGTACGCATCGACTGGCGCAGTACCAATATAGCCGTCGCTCGCATTGTTTTTAATCGGGAATTTCCCTTGCCAAATATTGCATTGATGCTCCCCATCCTGCTTCAACAAGTCTCCCCATGGGTACGTTTTTCTCTCCAGCCCCCCTCGGGCGGCATACTCCCATTCTGCTTCGGTCGGCAGCCTGACGCCTGCCCACTCGCAATAGGCATTAGCGTCATTCCAAGATATATGAACGACTGGATGGTTGATTCGCTCCGAGACGTTCGAGTCGGGGCCTTCCGGAGCCGCCCAGAACGCACCGTGCACGACCAGCCACCAAGGAACGGCCTGGGGAACATTCGCAACCCGCTCTTTGGTCTCGGCGGAAGCCAGCAAATGGAAGACATAAGACCACCCGAACCGTTCGGCTTCTGTCACATATCCCGTTTCCTCTACAAACCTTCCGAAATCAGCATTCGTCACCGCATAAGGGTTTATCTGGAAAGAATCTATTGTTACCATTCGAGCTGGTCCTTCCCCATCCGCCGGGAAGCCTTCCGGAGAGTTCGTCCCCATCATAAATACGCCAGCGGGGATCGTCACCATCGTATCCGAAGAAACCGTGTTCCGCACGGTTATATTCTGAGCGGTTAGTCGTTCTATATGCTGTAAGGAAGTCACTTCACTTCGGGATGTCGAGCAGCATGCTGGTTTGTTGTGGTCGTCCATTGTAAGGCCTCCTTATGATCTCGTCATATAAAGCCCTCATACAACTGCTAGCCGTAGAGGGCTATACCTATAAGTCCTGATGCCATAATAACATATACCGGATGCTTGCGGAAGATCAATAAAGCGGCAAGTGAGCCTAAGAAGATAAGGATCTGCGATGCTGTAAACCAACGGCCAGTGCCCCTCTAATGCCTGCGACCCGATAGCCGATAAATGTCGCGGAATTAATGCCGATTGCCCCGGGTATCGATTCGGCCACGGCGAATATGTCCGCAATATCCCGCGTTTCCAGCCACTTGCGCTTCTCGACAACCTCCCGCTCTATAACGGGTATCATGGCGTACCCTCCGCCAAACGTAACAGGTCCTATCTTCAGAAACGTAAGAAAGATCGTCCACAGCACAACTTTTTCGGTTTTCACACCTGACATCCCCTATCTATTTCCTTGTTTGACATTAGTATATCATCTTTTTTTCATTTTGGAATTAAGTATCTATTGATAAGGCTATAAGATATGATGATGAACGCGATAAGGGATTGAAATGAATCATTTATAACTTCAAACATAATCGGAATACTCGGGAATAAGAATGTTTTTCGTTTTTCGGAAAAAGAACACTTCCCTTGTGATAAGATAGCTTGCCTGAATTTAATCGGTTATGATTAGGGAGGTAACAGAAAACTCGTCTTAAGCAGGGATCGAATAATGGACATAGATGCAAACCGAATCACAACAAAAAAAGCGCTTTATGAGCGCATTGCGAAGCAAGGGACGGTCTCGAAAGCAGAACTCATGCCCTTATTTGATAGCAAAACAAGCACCATTAACTGTCTATTGGACGAACTTTTGTCCGAGAAGCTTATTATAGAATCAGGATTCGGCCCTTCAAACGGGGGAAGAAAACCGATCCTGTTTCAGATCAACCCGTCCTGGGGTTATTTCTTCGGGCTTGAAATTTCTCGTTTCTACTCCACTTTAGGGTTGTACGGAATCCCATGTCCATTACGAGATGGCGTATGGATGAAGACATGACCCCCGAGAAGTTCGTCAAGCAAACAGCGACAACGATTCGCACGCTTCTGTTCGACCACAAATTAACGATTGAACGGATTAAAGGAATCGGCATTGGAGCGGTCGGACCTCTGGACAGAGATGCAGGCATTATTCTTAATCCGCTCTACTTTCCGGCCAAGGGCTGGACGAACGTCCTGATCTGCAAGCTCATTCAGGAGCAAAACGGAATAACGGCCAAGCTGGACAATGGCGCCAACACAGCACTGCTCGGCGAGCATTGGGCCATGCGGAAGTCCCAACTGCAGCAAATGCTCTACGTCCATGTGGGCGTTAGCTTGCGTTCGTCCATGATGTCCTATGGCCAAATCGTTCGCGGATCGGTTGACAGAGAAGGCTCCATCGGTCAGATGATTATTCAGACGGACGGACCCCGGCTGCATGACCATGGAAATTACGGAGCGCTTGAAGCCTATGTATCCGTACAAGCCATTGAACGACTGGCGCAATCCGAAGCGAAGCTTGGGAGATCCGGCCTTATTAGCCGTTCCCCTGTTAAGCCGGAGGACATCAAATATGACCTGTTATTGAGTGAATTGACACTGGAAAAACCTGTTGCTCTGGAGCTGTTCCTCAAGTCCGCAAGGCATTTGGGTATCGGGCTGACGAATTTGATTAATATCTTTCATCCGGAATGCATCATCCTTGGCCGAACGTTAATCAATGCGCATGAATCGTTTTATCGAACTGCCATAAAGGTAGCGATCGGTAACACCTATTATTATCCCGAATATATGCCACTCTTTTCGAAAGGTATACTTAGAGAGGATGCCGTTGCAACAGGAGCGGCGCTTATGATGTGGAAAGGCTTGAATGTCTAGACAAATAGAACTACGCAGTTGGCCAAAAACAAAGCAAAAATAGACTCGCTTCTGAAGCGAGGCCACTGAAGAACTTACGTTTTTCTTCGCAGCCAAGCTCAGTAAAAGCAAAAAAAGCGTTCACTCCCATTTATTAGGATGCGAATGCCTCTTTCTCTAGCTCTTACAGACTTTTTTTTCTGGAATTCTCAGAATGTTAGCTTAAGAGCCGCTTGAGATTCACGGCAAATATGGCCATTCCTCCTTGCATTTCCATGCCAAGCAGACCCGAGGATGTGGCCACATCGTACCCGTGTCTATGTTTGAGTTCACTATTCTTGCCTTCATTTTTGTAGCGTTCCTTCGACTTGGTTTTGAAATACTTGGTATCTTGGAGCGCCTTTTGTCCCGAGTGTTCATTTGAAGTAATCGTCACCGAGTAGGTCTTGCTAGCGGCCCCATCTTTATTTGATAACGGAGCCTTCCGGTGCCATGCCGAGAAAATATTTGAACGACAGGTCATACTTCGAACACCCTACAATGTCAACGTCAGATAATTCAAAGATCGCCTTCAGAAGCAAATATTTAAACATGAAAATGGGGTTAATGGCGTTACGTCCATTGTCCAAGCAATATTTGTTTTCAAGTTCTTCGTATATGAAAGTGAAGTCCACCAGTTCATTGATTTGACGAAGCATATTGTCCTTTGGCACGACGATGTCATACAGTGCCACATAAGGACTTAAAACCAACGTTTGTTGTTGCCGAATCATCCGCTCTCACCCGCTTTATGTAATGTCTCCATTATACGTCAAAAGAGGCACAGCCTCTTCAATTTCTTAAAGGCCTGTACCTCTTTTAGATTAAACGGACTTTTTCAGTGGCCTCTTCTGAAGCTAAGCGGTATTTAACCAATATATCATAGCTTAACCTGAATTAAAAAAATCTATAAAATTAAGCTTGTGCTGGCGTACTGGTTCGAAGTGGTCGTATGCTCAAGTTGAAAATGTCTGAATCTTTCCCAAATCGATGGGCATGACTTAGCATGAAACGAAAATGTATTTTATGGAAATGAAAAATAATCGCAAAATTAGTCTTGAAATCCTGTTCCCCCTCCATGTGGGAACGGGGAATTTGCAACTGTTTTTGCTACCAAATCAAATTTAATATTTTCATCCTCCAAAACTGGTTCTTATCCCCTAAATGATCCGTCGTCAGTGCTTGATTTTATGAGTTTTTGTATTTCATGTTAAACAAATTCCCTCAACTCTTCGGTAATATGCCCAAAGGTCTGTAGGGCTGTGATAGGTTTTACAGGTGATCAAATTAAAATAAATCTGAAATAACAAAACCAACTTTCATCAATTAAAATAGGGCCTCCCATACATCACTTGAAGCTCTGCGTCGAATACATTCCGGTAAACAACCTGCAAGCGACTGGAGGAGGCGTCAACGACCTTGCCGTTACCGGCATAGATGCCGACATGCGTAATATCCATAAATCGTCCATTTTGCTCGTAGCTCCAGAAAATCAAGTCGCCGGCCGTCAGTTCATCTGCGGTGAGCGAAAGTCCGTTGTCTACAATGAAACGCGCCTGCTCTGCCGCCGTTCTTGGCAAGCCGACCTCCAATTGTTGATAAACCCACTGAACGAGATAGCTGCAATCTGTATAGTTGCCCTGTCCCGCCTTTAGCTGACTGTAAGGATCACCCAATCGAGTCAAAGCCAGCTCAACGGCCTGGCTTCCAAGCACACCGACTGGCAAGTCCGTTCGGATCGCCTCGAGCTCCCCCGTTGACAAGCCTACATGCGCGTCCTTGCCAAGTAGCGCAAGCATCATGGGGCGAAAGGCGGCAGACAACAATTCGTTCATGATATCGGTCTGTTCAGCATTAAAATCATAGAGAGCCGCTTGCTGCTCTGCCGTTCGGGCTGTAATCGACAGATGCAAAACGCGTTCATATTCGGTCACCGAATGCTCCTCTATACTTCCATCCTCCTGCTCATTGGCGACCATTTCCGTATGCTCAAGCGTCTCAACATACGAAGCGAGTTGATTCATATCCCAATAGACCGTTTGAAGCAGTTCTACCCGCCTACGATCCATCGTTGCCACGTCGATGCCCACCGTGGACATGGACGTTTTGACCGCAAAAACGGCCAGTACCTCCGGCCAGTTGTCGATACGGCTGTTGTCCGCGCTGCCGGTGTAATGCATTTCTACGCGATCTACATCTCCAGCCGCCTGCCGTTCCTGCACCAATCGAGTTTTAAATTGTTCATCCAACTCTTCCACAATCAAAGATATCTTCTGTGTAGCCAGTTCTGTATTTTCATCTGCCACGAATATGGCAAACGGGGAGGAGAGAAGCGCCGCGATGATCATGATGATGCATAGCAGAATAATAACACTGCTGCTGACTCCCAATAGCGCAGCCATTCCCTTAACCAATAGTGCTATGGCTCGAACGAGTATTTTCATCAAACGAAGATTCATCTGGGCGACTGCTCGTGCCGCTTGAATCGAATGCCGAGCCTGGATTGCAGTCTGTAGCATTCGCTTCTGCTGAACAACATGCTTTTCTTCCTTACGAGCATGACCTGCCTCTGATGCGAAGAGATGAGCAGACTTAATCGTGCGAGCCACCATCTTCAGCGCTCTCCTCTGGCGAATCGGTCCTTTCTGTTTCATCTTCTCCGCTAACGGAGAAGCCGCCGCAGCGGCCATCCTCCGCCGCGGCGCATATCCTTTCACTTTTACGTTGTGGGCCGCTTTGATACTGGCTGTTGCATATCCAACCCTCTTTTTCCCGGCTGGTTGCCTCTCAGGCAGGTGTTGACCCACCGCCTTTCCAGTTAAGCGCTGCGATTTTTGCCTTGCGTTTCGTGGTTGCATCCTGTTAATTGGCCACCGCATTAATCGGATAGGCATGCTCGCCCGCGAATCTCGGTCGGCATCTGGATGAGAATGATATGCCTGATTGGCATGGTGCCATCGCTTTCGGATTGTGGTTGCAGCTACCATTGATACATGTATGATGCTTCCTATTGCTCGCTGCATATTCGCATCATTGCGGTCCTGTATCTCCACCGAAGTAGAACGAGGCCGCTCCTGCTCTTTGTAGCGGGCGGTGTTGTTCCTTCGGAGTACCCCTCTCTGGAGTACGCGAGCCTGCTTGTTAATCTGCTTGATCGACTTAACGATCCTTTTGGTTTTTAGCTTTTTCACCGCTGATGCCCTCCCTACCTACCGGCTACGTTCTGCTTTGAAGTTAACGGGAGGGAGTTGAACCTTGCAGTATTCGGGATACCGAAGACGGATTGCTTCAACAAAGTAAGGAGCAAAACCACAATCGAAAAGCTCGTGCGGAGTGGAATATCGTTCCGCTCCAGCCTGGCTCCAGCCCTTCCAAAGATTAAATGCCAAACGGCAAGTACGGACAGAACTACCCGTTTGCCATGGGGCGGACAAGCCCTCCGGCTTTATCCCCCCGTTAGAAAAGTCGAATACGTCGTGAATGTGTCCGCGGGTATCCTTGGATATACCCAACGTGTAAAACAATGCGCGATGATAGCCGTCTACGTTCCGACATTCATCCAGCATCCGATAGTAGAAGGCTTCGTGTTCGGAGTCTCGGAATAAAGTGGGCTTCATGTGTATTCTCCTCTCAAAATAATCGATAGAAGCAAGAAGGCCAAAAAAGTCCTTCTACTATCCGTTTCATTTTGGAGCTCGAATCGGGCACTCTACGTTCCATATGTTATGTTTCAAATGATGATCTTTCTACCGATCTCACGGCTCATCTACTCCGATTTTAACAACCGTGCTAGTCGATTAAGTCCCCGTTCAATCGATTTACGAACGGTACTTTCATCAATTTGCTCCGATCGCGCGATCGCTACTTTGCTCATACCCAACATATAATGCGCATAAATGCGTTGCACCCACTTGTCCGGCAATTGACACAGGGCGTTGTACAATTCTTCACGGGATGCCTTATACAACAGCAGCTCCTCTGGAGAAGCCGTATTGTACAAGGCTTCTTGCTCAATGCCATCCTCCCGATTCAGGGAGAAATAGGCACGATTTCGATATCGCTTTAAAATATACGCGTTTTCATCTAATTCAAACTGTCTCAGTTCACGAGCCATCTCTTCTTCTACCTCCACCCAAACATCCGTTTGATAGAAGGGATAGATTTCGCGCAGGTTGACTTTTAGCTTCATTATGATCGCCTCCAGATTGGTTTTTTTGAAAAACCAAACCGGAGGCGGAGAACGGCAGCCCTTGCTGCTTGCCCATCGCTTCCTTCGACGTTCTGGCAAACAAAAAGAACCCCAAATTTGAGAGGTTCCGACTACAACATATTTCGGCCAACGAATGACCGATTGACTCAAGAAAGCAGACTGCCCACTACCGGCAGCAAGACTTCGTAAAGAAATTAATCGATCGTGCGTTCGAGGAGATCGCATATCTATCAGCTCCTGCCTGCAAGGCAGCACCGCTGTGATTGCTTGTCTCGGGTTGTCCTGGCGCTAACCAAGATGCAAATGATGGATGATCGAAACCTCAAGCCTGATACTTCATTAAAAAGATTTAGTCCTAAAGGTCTATTGGTCTTAGTATCTAAATTAGGTTAAAATTCCCTTATACATAATGTCGCTTCATAGTCGTAAAATCACATAAATCGTCAAAAAAATGTTAATCCATGACGAAGGGATCAGGTATTCGACACCGTTTTTCGGGAGTACTCGATCGAAGGAGATACTCCGTCAAGAGTTGAACAACGCCTTTGGAACAATTCAAATTGCGGAGGGGATTGTCAAAGAAACAGCGGTGGGAAGACTTTCTGGGTCTGCTTGCTGTTTGTATAAATAGCTGTTTATGAAAGGGGAGATGAACAAAAGTTAAATTCGTTAACGGTGCCAGCCGCTCCGTTCCATTAGTCGTTGTCTTAGTACCTGAATTAGAAGGAGGACGCGAATATGATGATGCTCAGGAGTAATGAAACGTTTTTCGAGGATGTGTTTCGCAGGTATTTCACCCGAGTTTTGAACTACTGCAAGAGGCTAATGAGGGGACAGGCTAGCGAGTTGGCCGAGGAATGTGCGCAGAACACCTTTGTACAGGTGCAAGAGAATATTACGGTATTGCAGGCTCACCCCAATCTTGCGGGATGGTTGTACAAGACCGCGAGGAATCAAGTTAACGCGTATTACCGGGAGCTCTATCGACGACGAAAATACGAAATTGCGATCAGCGACAGCATAGCCAATCAATTGAAAGTCAGTAGTTGTGAATTGTACGAGGTTTTAATCGGTACTTTGGACATGAACAAAATGGTTCGTCATGTCTTGCAGGAGCTCAGCCGCGTGGAAACGGAATTTTATGTTGATTACTTCAAGGATCGCCTTTCCATACACGAGATCAGCCAAAAATACAATCTGTCGAAAACGGCTGTCACGACGCGCATCTATCGCTTACGAAAAAAGATCAAGCAAACGGCTCGTCAAACTCTCTTTGGATAGCGCTGGAATACTTGATTCTACGATAAAAGGGGAGGAACTTGGGCCAAGTGCCACAGTTCCTCCCCTTTGAGGTTTCATCATGCTTCAAATAGACTGTCAATTGGCGAGCGCATTTCACATGGCGGGCAGCTATCTTTCTCAAGTAGAAAACCTCGAAATCAGGTTATCTATTCCCCTGGCTTCGTCGTCATCAATTGATATAGCATCGTGTCCCGCGGGAACTGATCGGCGAAGGGCACAAGCGAGCTTCCGATCTTCATCAGTCCGTTTCCGGCGTCCACATTGGTGATGTAAGATAGCTGCAAGTCCGAAATGTTTAGCAGCTCCGCGAGTTCCTTCCGATCTGTGCTGGACTGGTTAAGCATTACGATAAACTCGCTGTTGGCCAGCATCGTCCTCGCGGTATGGCTTTGCAGCAAATCGTCTACATTCTGTGTAATGCCCGTACAAAAAGCGCCATACTTTCGAACGCGTTTCCACAAGGCGTACAGAAAGTTGGCGCTATATTCGTGCTGGAACAACAAATAGATTTCATCAATGAAGATATACGTGTTCTTGCCCTTTACCCGGTTTTGCGTGATACGGTTGAGAATGCTGTCCAGCACCACCAGCATCCCAATCGGCAGCAACTGCTTGCCCAAATCCAATATGTCGTAGCTGATCAGCCGATTATGAACATTCACGTTGGTCGGTTGGGCAAAGGTGTTCAGGCTGCCCGACGTGAACAATTCAATCGCGAGCGCGATGTCCTGCGCCTCTGGCTCCGCTTGCCTAAGCAGCTCCGCATGGAAGTCTCGCAACGTCGGCGGCTCCCCCTTATACTGGCTTTGCAAAAAGCCTCGATAGACACTGGCAGTGCAACGGTCGATCAGCGATTTTTCCTTCGCCCCGAGCGGATACCCGCCCAGCAACTGCTCACACAGCGACAATACAAACTCAGATTTCAGAATGATTGGATTGGCCCCGTCTCCATACTGCCGATTCAAATCCATGGCATTAATGTGGTTCGGCGATGTGGCCGAGATATGAATCGTCTCGCCGCCAAGCGCCTCCACCAAGGCGGAATATTCCCTTTCCGGGTCGATCAGGATCACATCATCGTCGCTTGCCAGCACCTGATTCACGATTTCCCGTTTTGCAGTAAAGCTTTTGCCGGAGCCGGGAACGCCCAAAATAAAGCTGTTTCCGTTCAGCAATTGCTTGCGACTGGCGAAGATCATGTTTTTGCTGATGACGTTTTGCCCCTGGTAAACACCGCCGGGATGCATCACCTCTTGGGCGCGAAACGGGATGAAGACTGCCGTGCTTTCGGTCGTGAGCGTCCGCAACGCTTGTACCTTGCGAAGCCCATACGGCAACACTGTATTCAGGCCGTCCATCTGTTGGAAGGTCAGCGGAGCAAGCTGGCACAGATGCTTGCGGGCTGTCGTCAGCAAGGCTTCGGAATCCTGATCAAGCTGCTCCTTGCTCTCTGCGATATGCACCATCGTGAGCAGTCCGAACATCATCCGCTGATCCCGCGTGGTCAAGTCGTCCAGAAACTCCTTGCTCTCCTTGCGCTGCTGCTCCATGTTATAAGGGATGACCGCCGAAAAGTTGTTGTTCTTATTTTGTCGCCGCTGCCAGTTCGTAATGTTGGTTTCCACGCCGAGCAGCCGGTTTTCCACCTCGCGCACCGCCTCGTCGGTCGGAATCGGGATGACATCGAGCGACAGGAGCAGGTTTCGATTCAGGTCGCACAGCTCGGCAATCATGCTGTCCTTGATGTAGCTAGCATATTCCCGCAGAAAGATCACGCGACCGTAGAAACGCCCCATCCGAAAATGATCCCGCTCAAACTCCAGCGTATCCGGACAAATGTAGTCCTTGAAATCATGCCCCTTGCGCATCGTCTCCGACAAATCGAAACGAAAGCCGCCCTCTTCCCCTATTCGGTAAAAATCATGAAGTCTGCGCAAGCGATCCATCGCATTCAGCTCCGTACATTTGGAGCCGAGCCGTGTAAAATGCCCGGACAACTCGGCACCGATCCGCGCAAAATATTGCCGCGCTTCCTCAATGTTCTTTTTTACAATGGAGACGGTGATATACTTTTCCTGATAAGTCTCATTGGCTCCGGTCGCTTTGTCGAGCAGCATGCGGTTATATTCCTCCCGATACGGGTCTAACCCGTCCTCCCGCAGCGGGATCAAAATTGAGTCCGCCAAGTCCGTCCGGTTCAGTCGACGATTGTTGATCGTAATTTTCGTCGTCGCTCCGCTGTCCAATGAATTAAGTAGCTCGCCGTAAGCGAGGAACATCGCTTCCTTGTCCTCTCGCGAGGCTACGGTATAATTAATATCCTCGAAGCGAAACGACTTGGAAAACTTGTTGCCCACCAAAAAAATCCCGTCCGGCCACATGGCTCGAATCGGGATTGCTTGCTGAACACCCTTGGGAATAAAAAACCGCTCCTTGTCTTGACTCAGGATGCGCTTGAGCGTTTTTATCATCGCGTCTCCTCCAGACCGCGCTGCCGCAGCTTCACCCGGAGCGCTTCAACGTAATGGTTTGTCGAATGAAAGACGAGTCGTTTAGGCATCAGAAACTCCGACTTAATATACGCCCATAACAACTGCTCTGCGGTCATGCCGTGATACTGAATGAAGCCCAGCGCTGCGCAGGGAGCAGCCCCTAGGATGCACATCCAGCTCACCGTTTCGATGCCCACATGATTGCGCAAGCCGAAGTACAGGCCAATGGCCGCGCCTATGGCCAGAACAGAAAAAAAGAACTGCCGCAAGGACAGTCCAAAGAATAAGCTTTCCGTATACGCCCGGATCTCCCGGTTAATTTTGATCTCCATCTGCATCACTCCCAAGCTAACATTTCATCGGACCACGAGCCCTAATCGCTGTTCATCATGCTACTGCTATTCTGAAAAACACTGACATTGGGGCAGGAACTCCATTGCCCATGCGTCCCCTTCCTTTCTTTATCTCACCGAATGACGTCGTTTGACCGTTCTTTGTTGATATTGTGCAACCAATTCATCTACAATACGGCTTTGTTTCTGAACCTTTGGATTTTCTGCCAACGGAATATATTGTCTTAACGATTCTGCTCCAAGTTGGTTCAGCTTTTGCCGTTCCTTTTCCAATATTTTTTGAAAACGGCTCATTCATCCACTCCTCTGTTCGGTTTACATACCCATTCCTTTGTAAATAGTAGACAACGACGACGGATTTTAATGCGATTATCGGTTTATTTTATTTTAATTCGATATTCGCATTAAAACAACCATGCCATTTCGTACAATGTAAACCATTGTGAGGTGTCCACCATGAAGCATCGAAAAGACCCGCCTGGCGATAAAAATATTATCGGTTCCCGGGTGGTTGCCATTCGCAAAGCAAGGAAGATGAAGCAAAAGGAGTTTCTGGCTCGACTGCAAACTTTGGGACTTGATCTCAGCCCGACCAGTCTTTCACGTCTAGAAGGCCAAGATCGACTTGTACAAGACTACGAAGTACTGATCATTGCCAAAGCGTTGGAGATTACTGTCGGCCATTTGCTCGGCGAGGAAACGGAGTAAGATTCCGTTCTCTACAAGCCCATCATCTCTCGCACGACTCGATCTGCCATTTTGACAACGCCAACCAGTACGAGCATGTTAAAGATCAACTCACCAATGTAGGTCCAAATCATCGACACAGCCCCAGTTCCATCCTCAACAGCAGGCGGCGCTTCGGCAAAGGCCGCATAGATGACGCAAGCCAGCACGATGATGGCACCCTCCAGGCATGCCGCCGCATATCCCTTAAGAAAGGAAGTCCCGATGCTTTGGCTCGGCTCCCCCGCGTAAGCCGATAACGGAACCGGCGCTATCGCGGTATACAAATAGATGCGGAAAAACCGGCCATAAACGGACAAAATCATAATGAACGACAGCACGGTAATAAACAGGCTGCCAAGCAAGGAGACAATCCACAACGGAATGCTCTCCCAAAACCCGACATCCTCAATCGCTTGTGAAATCGTGCCTGGCAGACTGATCCCTTCCATCGCCCCAAAGCCGGAGCTCCCCATGATCGTCGTAATGACACCCTGCACGATAGTGAACAGCCCCATCATCAGCTCCAGCCCGTAAGTCACAACCGCCTTGGCAAGAATAAAGCGAATAAACAGCTTGACGGCCAGTTCGGGCCGCTTGATCTCGGCAAAATTGCCCGCCGTCTTCATCACACCGACCACAAAAAACAGCACCAGCAGCGCAAGCCCGGTCGCCTGCAGCGCTCCGTGAATATCCGTGACGACCTGCCAGATCGCACCACCCTTAAACTCGGCTGGCGACTGCGTAACAAGCTGCCAAATCTCGTTCATCTTGTCGTTCCAGGTGTTCAACGCGTTCTCCAGATTTTCTTCGATCCAACTGTTTTTCGACATGCTCTCACCCTTTAGTCCTGAAGGGGAGAAGCGAGCGCTCCCCTCCGGCGTGATCGGTTATCCCGCAATTAAAGCTAGAATTTCCTTCGTAAACGTAATAATGACGCCACCCGCTAAAGTTAAAAATCCGTTGGCTCGTTGGGACGGGTCATGCGACTTGAGCGACAGGCCAATCTGAACGATGCCGAAGCCCAAAATAATCATCCCTACCGCTCGAATCAAGCCAAAAATGAAATTGGAGAAGTTATTGACTGTCTCCATCGGATCGCCTGTGGCATAGGCTGTCGAAGCCCATAGCGATCCGAGTCCAAGCATCATGCCGAACGTCAGCAATCCTTGCGTTTTACGCTTCAATGCCGATCATCTCCTTGTAAAATCAACTCTTCGAGCTCGCTCTCTGACAGCAATTCATAATCACCTTGCTCATGTAGGACCACCGTTGTCCAGTTCACAGCATGCTCCGCCTCGCCGTGCCGATAGGCTTCTCCTTTGCCATCCAGCGTCAATGACACGTTGGGATGCCGAAGCACATCATACTTCTCATCCAACACCGGCCGTTCGCCGCGGATAAACAAAATCGCATAACGGTTGTCCAGCAGCCGAACCTCGTCCGGCGTCAGCAGTTCCCGACCTGTTTGCTGATAATTGATCGAATAACTGCCATTGCGTCCTTTGCTGAGTCCATACGTATTCGTGTCGAGCGTCTCCTTGCCCAGAAGTTCCGACACATACTTATGCGTAGATTGCTCATTACCGCCGAGATACAGGAACAAGTCGCAGTTGCCGACAATCGATTCCCATTCATCCTTGTACAATGCTTTGAGCTGCGCCAGGTTTTGCAGGATGATGGATACCGAAATTTCTCGGCTGCGCATGGTCGAGAGCAGCTTGTCGAACTCTGTTGGCAAAGCGACGTTCGCAAATTCGTCCATCACAAAATGGACATGAACGGGCAAGCGCCCCCCATGCCGATAATCGGCTTCATACATTAAGCTCTGGAACAACTGCGTGTACAACATGCCGACGATAAAGTTGAAGCTGCTGTCGTTATCGGGAATGACAGCGAAGAGCGCCGTCTTTTTCGTGCCCATGTCGGACAAATCCAGTTCATCCACCACACTCATGCCTGCAATGGTTGGCAGATTGAACTTCTCCAGTCGTACGCCGAGACCGATCAGGATCGACTTGGCTGTCTTGCCTGCTGCCAGCTTGAAAATGTTGTATTGCTTAACCGCCAAATGCTCCGGCTCGCGCATTGCTAGCCGCTCGAACAATTCATCCAGCGGGCTTTGATACGTTTCATCTTCTTCGCGAACTTCCGCTGCGGCGATCATCTCCATCACCATGGGGAAATTTCGCTCCTCCGGCGGCGCTTCGTAGAGCAGGTACAGCACAAGCGCCTCCAGCAGCGCCGTTTCGGAACGCTCCCAAAACGGATCGTTCGTATTGCTGCCCTTTGGTGTCGTATTGCGAATGAGGTTCGTCACCAGCTTGAGTACGTCCTTGTCGTCCTGCAGGTAGGCAAAAGCATTGTAGCCGTGCGACAGATGCGGATTGATGAGATCCAGCACCTTGATGTCGTACCCTTCTGCGCGTAGCAAGCTGCCGGTATCTCGTAAAATCTCACCCTTGGGATCGAGCACCACAAGAGATGTTGCGGCCTGCATAACGTTCGGTTTAGCATAGAAGCGCGTTTTCCCTGCTCCCGAGCCGCCGACCACCAGCACATTCAAGTTTCGTCGATGCTTGCGGCCGTCCAAACCAATTCGAACGCGCTGCGTCAGGATTTTGTTTTGTCCCGGCAGTTTGCTTCGGTATGTGGCATTGAGCTGCTTCACCTTTCCCCAGCGAGCGCTTCCGTGTTCTTCGCGCCTGCGATAATTACGCTGTGAAGATACATACACGCCGATACAGATGACATACGCCAGTGTAAAGAGTATCAGGCTGCGCGGCGTATCCGCCACCCAGCGGATACGGAAGGGATGCTCCATTGCCGTGCTTAGCTGCAGCAGCAGCGCGGGCAAGCCGCTGGAAAGAGCAGGGGCGGCTTGCAGCGCCAGCCAAATGACCGGCAATAAAAAAACCGCAACGAGTATAAGCTGACTCGTTGCGGAATTAGCGCGCCGCATGCGGGCTCCGATGCTTCGATTTCCGGTAAGGGGCATCAATCGTTTTCAGCAGCAGATCATCGACGGCATCTGTCGGCCGCCGCTCTCCAATCAAGCCATTACGCAGGGTATTCAGGGCGTTGATGACAATGCCATGCTCATAATGATCCAGGTTCAGAATACGCTCGTCCTCTTTCATCGTCCTTCCTCCCGCGTCATCGAAATGTTCATTTGTCAGGCATAGCGTTAACGAGCCGTGTCACTGCGACTCGGCTGCTGCTGCCGCAATTGGCCTAGCAGATGGTACATCCGGCTATTCATCGTATGAGCCGTGTCCCGAATAACGGCAAGCTCCGCACGTATCTGTTGCGGCTCCAGCCCTTTCAACCCTTCTACCGACCGGTTAAAGCGAAAGCCCGCTGTCTCCACGCCGAACTGCTTGCTCAGCATATAGGCCACGCTGTACGCTTGGGTCTGATGCTCCGAGCGGCTGTAGTCGGCCTTGCCCTGGTCCATTTCCGCATGCGCCAGTTCCTGCGCAAGCGAACGGAAAATATCTCCGGCTGACAGCCCGCGGCGAATGACTATCTGCCCGGCATCCGGCTGATAGAGGGCATGCTTGTCTGCCGGCAAGGCATCGCCCATCTGAACCGGAACCGGTGAACGATGCATCAGCGCCTTGATGCAGGTGCGTTCGTCTGGCAGGGACGGCAAAGCCGGCTTCTCTCCAATTACCTGGGCAACATCAAACATTTTTTTCGGATTATAGCTTACCGCTGTACGGCCATCCTCCCTTTTATACGTCTCGCCTGGCTCCAAAATATAAAAGCCCGTCTCTTTCCGCCGAATGTGGCATCCCATTGCCTTCCAGCCTTCAAAATCGGCAATCCGCGTTGCCTCTGGCCGCTGAGCGATGATGAGCAGCGCATTGGAAACACTGTACCGGCCAAAGCGGCTTTGCACATCCAAATACTGTTGAAGCTGTTCGCCGGTTTGCACGACCTCAACCGTAGTAGCATCAATGGTGTCATATGTCCATTGGCGCAGTTCCTGTTTCTTCTGCACCCACGCCTCCTTGTCGAAGGGTTGTGAAGCTGCCGTCATCGGTGGCGCTTCCTGACGGAGCAAGTCATCCCATTCGCTCACTTGGCTTTCCCCCTCTTCCGATTGCTGCGGTTTAGTGTCTCGACCGGAGCGTTCACAGCAACAGGCACCTTGCCCCTCCCTTTTCGCTTTGGCAAGCCCGGTTCCCGTTCTTGCAGCTGTTGCTGACGTTGCTTATCGGCGGCGCGATTCTCTTCCCGGATCTCCCGCAGCAATTGCCGCACAGACACCTTCTGCTTAGGCTGTTCATGGATTGTTTCGGATGCCTCGCTGTGCGCGGAGGTATGCGCGGACGGAGAGAGGGGTTCCGGTTGGTTCTGGCTCTCGGATTGGCGGGGCAGGGGGAGAAACTCCGGCTCCTCCACTTCGGCCAGCGGCTCCTTCACGTCTACCGGTTGCTCGCTTTCCGGCACCTCGTTTCCCGGCTCCACCCCCTCCGGCGGTTCCGGCTTTCCCAGCAGCTCGTCCAAAAATTCCTCGCTGATCGACGTTGAGGGAGCCGCTGGATCCTCGGCTATCGTCTCTTGAGGCTCCACAGCTGGCATCGCTCGTTCCGCTTCCATGTTGCTCGGCTGCTTCACCTGACGGGCTTGTTCAATTTCTTGCTTGATGCTGGCCGTATCCACGGTAGCCAATTGGAAGCGTTCTACAATCCGGTTAATCTTTGAGGCGTCCTCGGCGCGCACCATCACATCGCACAGACCATCCACATTCTTTTTGTCCCGCAACGCGCAATACAGGACACCATAGCGCTTCGCTTCCTTGCAAAAGGTGGGCAAGTCCTCATTCCGCACGGCGAATACCTTCAGTTCCTTCCCGCTGCGGAGCAGATTCTCAAGTCGGGTGCGGCCCCTCGTCTGTTTTTGCCCTTGCAGCACGGCGAACAAATAGGCCGCGAGATGCTTTGCGCCTTCGCCAGATATTTTCGCCATCACTTCAATACCGCGCAGACTCATGCTGACGACCTGATCGGCCGCCTCGTTTCCGCTCATGGGCTTCTACCTCCTTGCGCCTTGATTTCCTTTCATGCTCTTCTTGCTGTTGCAGCTTGTCCTTGATTGTATTGGAGCGCGACAAAATGCCCACGCAAAGCCTCACCTCCTTTCGAAGCTGCGCCAATTGCCGGGAATACGCGGCGACCTGCTCCCGATACGCCGCAATCTGCTCGGGTTGTCGGCAACTACGCAAGCGTCTTCGGCAGCTTTTGCGATCAAGACTCAGCCCCTTCATCTCAGCTTGTCGGGCTTCAATATAGCTGGTCAATTGCCCTCGGCTGGATATCCGATGACGACAGAGCAGCTTGGTTTGTTCAATGATCTGCAACAAGTGACGCAAATCCTCCCTCAACAAAAAAGACGCTCGTCTCGAAGACGAACGGTAGCGAGGCACAATGTCCAATACATATAGATAACGGACATACAAAGCTTGAAGGCCGGAAAGCTTGCGATGCTTGTCTGGGCGTTTCCCACGAACCTGCACCACGCGTTTACGATTTGGAAGCGGAAGAGCCGACTTTTTCTTGGGCAATGCACTGCCCAAAATACGTTGCTTGATCGCTTCCTCCCCGTAGGCTTCGCCCAAGGTTCGTAAGCGAACAAATCTTTCTTTACCTGGTGGACGAACAGCCACATGCTTGAAATGTGCCTTGATTTCGTAGCCCGTTGCTTGAAGGTGCGCATAAAATTGACTCATTGTCCTGGCCTCAACAATAGCGGCGTCCATGTCCTCGCGAATGACGCCGCGCCATGTCGGTTTGCTTTCCTGATCGGCTCGCCATTCTCCGTACTGCTTGGCTTTCCCGCGCTCCGGCTGCTCAATGACGGATAAGGCATGCTCCCGGCATAGCCGGTCGGAGGTTTGCCGCATCAGCGCATAGGAAGCCTTATTGTCGTAATATCGTTTGCCATCCATGAAGGAGACGGAATTGAGAACAAAGTGATTGTGCAAATGATCTTTGTCGAGATGGGTGGCAACTACTACTTCAAAGCGTTCCCCCCAAAGCGCTTGCGCCAGCTTCACGCCAATGGCGTGCGCCAGTTCCGGTGTCGTTTCCTCCGGCGCAAAGGACTGGTAGCCATGAAATGCGACGATGCCACCTATTTTCTGAAACCGCTTCTTGGTTCGCAGCATTTGCTCATGTGCGCTGATGGGATCGCAATTGATACCTCTCACATAAAGCTGCCGCTCTGTTTTCGCATTCGAGCTAGTGTAGGCAAGTGTCTGCTGCAAGCCATCCACTACCTTGCGCCCCTGGTCCGTTTTATTTGGATTGACGGCGTAGTTCAATACACGCTTCAGACGGTCAGTCACGTCCCATATCGCGGTCGTAGCCATATTGCTTGTTCCTTATGTGGTTCAAGAAGGTGCGCTGCGTGACTCCGGCGCAGTCACCGCCTCTTGAATCCGTTGGACAGCGCGCCGCAAATCATCCGCTTCACGCTGGAAGGAAGCGTGATCCAAATGACCGGTCGTATGCGCCTTCACCGCAAGCTGGTTCAGGTTATTGCCAATGGCGTGAAGCTCGCGCAGCATGGTGTAGTAATCAAGGGGTGGCAACGTTTTGGGGACATAGCCGTTAATCAACGAGCGAAGGTATGCTTCCCGAGACAGTCCCGACTGTTTCGCTTGCTTTTGAAGCCTGCGATCTTCTTCCTGATTGACCCAAACTTGAATGCGAATGCTTCTTTTTCGCATGTGTCAGCTCCTTTCTGAAATGAATGAAGGTAGTCTTGAAAAAAAGACATCATTAGAAAAGACTGTTCCTGATGCATCCATTTGACAAGCAAACATGACGAACCGCCAGGCGGGGGTATTAGGGGCTAAGCCCCTAACAAGCGGATTTGGGAGACCAAATTCAGTGCTTGCTGCAACGTTACACGTTGCCCCGAGGCACCTGCCGGGAAAAAGAGAGGGGCTGCGGGCAAACAAAAAAGACACCGTGCGGACAGCGTCTTCGAGAAGCTCTCATCCAGTTCAGGATGACTTCATCACCTTGGAATTGCGTATGTTGAATCGGCATGCCATTGTGCAACACACGTTATCGTGATGGATATTCACGTTGTTTTTTGTAAGCCATCAAGTCCTCATTTACATCTTTTTGGACTGGCGGTTCATTCTCCAACTGATAGCTCTGAGCCAGTTGCTGCCCGATCATCTCTGCTGCCAAGCGTCCCGGCTCATCATTGTCCAAATGCATCACCAGTCGCTTTACTTCCGAGTGGCGATTCAGATAGGAGAGAAGAGCAGCCGGAAGCGCCGACTCCCCCTTATTCTCTGTGGAGCGGTGTATCCCCGCAAGCGACAGAAGATGGACTTGCCGCCAGTCCTTTCCCCACTTCAACATGAATGTGCAATAGGACAGCAGATCAATGGCACTCTCAAACAAATGCAATTCAGCGTTGTTCTCTGTTGGCGTAAGGGAGAAGGCATAGCGCTTATCGCTGCCCGGTACTTCTCCCATATAGCGAGTGCTTGTCGTTCCGCGAATCGCCGCGTAGCGAGGCTCGTCCTGCTCATCAAAGCCGACAAATACGGCATTGTGATAGTTCCGACTTTCATACAGACGCCCAGTTTCAAGACACGCCTCAAGCACCTCGTGGGCAATTCCCCGTCTGCGCAAATAAGCAACCACTCGGCTTGCATTTTCATAGGCTTCGGGAAGTGTGAATGGTACACCCCCCTCCTCCGGGATAGCTTGTGCTGCCGGCGAGGACGAGATGGCAGTCTGCTCGTTCAGATGCAGCACCGCCTCCGGCAAGGAGATTCCCCGCACCTTAATGAGATAATCCAGCGCCGAACGTCCTCCAAACCCACGTGACCACCAAAACCACTTGCAGTTTGAAATCTTTAAGCTGTCATGACTGCGGGTTGCATAAGCATTTCGTGAGCATTTTACCAATTCGTAAGGCTCGACATGCTGCAAATACGTTAGCAGGTCCCACTGCTTGGCATGTTCGATTTGTTCTTTACTTACATAGGCCATCGACTCGCTCCTTTCCAGCCCTTCATCCTGCTCACTTATCCCCAACGTTATTCACAATTTGCACACAGATGAGAAAAACGTGAATAAGCCTGTTACCGGTCGGCAACAGACTTGTCAGGCTCATCACATGTGATCTCTACGGCTTGAGAACCCCTATTTTTTTCAGGTATGCATAGCAATCCACATGCCCTTGCCAATAAAGAGCCATTCGTTCCATACGGGTCGTTTCATCCAGCGTCTTTTTAACCTCCAGCCATGCTTGGTAGTCCTGATCATTTGGAAAAACACTGGAATCTCCATCCATCACGTCCTTGATAAACGGATGCTGCACTTGAATCGCAATCCTTCGCTGAACCCACATCATATAAACCTCTTCACTGCGTAAACGCCTGGTGATTTCATCCTCCAATACGTCAAAGTTTTGCTCTAACCGGTGCCAGCATTCCCTTACCATGCGCGCTCCCTCCCTTAACCAACATACCTGATTCGGGCTTAGCACGCGAACCTGTCATGATCAAGCGAGGCAACCTCCTCGTTTTTACCCACGCCCAGCGTAAGCTCACACGATCCGTTCGCTCAGCGTTCCTGCCGATTCATTCTCCTTCGCTCCAGCAGCTCCGGTTCTTCGTCCGCCCCTCCAGCTTCTATCATCTCGTTCTCCCGCTTATCCATATTCAGCAGCACATTCAGCTCCGTCAGCCTCGCTGACTTCTCCTGCAATTCCAACTCCTGCTTGAAGGGAGCTGCAATCTCCGCCTTCGCCGTTTCCATCTGCTTATGGAGTGTGGTCAGTTGATCGCGGCAATAAGCAAGCTTCTCCGGCAACGCAACAAGCGCATTATTCAGCCGATTCAGATTGCCGCTTGCATCGGCTCCAAGCGAAATATGATGCCCCAGTGCGCCGCGCAGGGTTGCTTTGTACTCCAGGTTGAAGCTGTCAAAGGAAAGCCATAGGGAGAAGCCCTGGTAATGGCCGATCTCCTGCGGATCAGGAGAAGTCATGCCCTTGCAGGCTACCAGCAACGCAGCGCCTGCCGATGCCCGTTCCTTATACGTGAAATCCTTGATCATCATTCCGGCAAAGGCGACTTCTTCACCGTCTATCCTTTCGGCATCCTGAAGCATATACAGGGCCACATCCTGCTCATACCCAGCGATCCGCTCTTCCGTCGACTTGATCTGCTGCGGCAGCAGCTTGAGCAACCGATCCTCCAGTGCATAACGCTGGCTCAGATGGTTGGCTTTGAGCAGCTTGAGCTTAGACACTTGAATATCTAAGTCCATCTTCTCTTTTATAAACGGATTGCCGGTCGCCAGCGCCTTCACTTCGGCATAAGAGAGCGCCGCTTCATCAATGTCTTCCGCAGAGCGAACCGGCGACTTGCTCGTCATGATCTGTGAGATAAAGCGCTGTTTGTTTTCAAGTGTCTGGTAGAGGTAGGCATCAAACGTATTCTCTGTGACATACCGGTAAATGTGCGCTTCACTATTCTGGTTACCTTGGCGAATGACACGCCCTAATCTTTGCTCCAAATCGCGCGGGCGCCAAGGACAATCGAGGTCATGAATGGCCATCAGCTTCGACTGAACGTTGGTACCGGCCCCCATTTTGAACGTCGATCCCAGAAGGACGCGAACCTGTCCTGCTCGTACCTTACCGAATAGCTCTTTCTTCTGCGCATCCGTATTGGCGTCGTGGATATAGGCAATCTCCATCGCTGGAACACCCTTCTCCAACAATTTGCGCTTGACCTCATCATAAACGTTGAACGTGCCATCCGCTTTCGGGGTGGACAAGTCGCAAAAGACCAGTTGCGTGAGCCGATGCTGCTGCCCCTCCTGCCAATGCCGGAAAATGTTATTCACGCAGGCGCTGATCTTGCTGCCCTCATCATCTGGCAGCAGCGGATTTGCCAGCCGCTGATCGAGTGCCAGCTTGCGTCCGTCATTTGTGATGAGCAGCATGTTATCCTCGTGCGGCTCAACCGCCTTGGCCCGAACCTGCTCCGCCCGATGGGCAAGATCGGCTACCATATCGCGCTGAAACTCACTTGGCGGGACAGCCACATTATGAAAATGTGCCTTCGGCACCGGGAGCTGGAGCATATCCGCGGTCTGGATGTCTGCGACTTCCTTGAACATACTCATCAGCTCGGGGAGGTTATAAAAGCGGGCAAAGCGCGTTTTCGCCTGGTAGCCTGTTCCCGCCGGAGCCAACTCAATCGCCGTGACGGTTTCACCAAACGTGGATGCCCAGGAATCGAAATGCTGCAAGCCATGCTTTTGCAGGCTCTTATGTTGCAAATAACGCTGCATCGTATACATTTCCGTAATGGAGTTCGAGATCGGCGTGCCCGTTGCAAAGATGATGCCACGTTCTCCGGTCAGCTCGTCCAAATACCGACACTTCATGAACATATCTGACGACTTCTGCGCTTCAGTTTGCGACAGCCCGGCAACATTGCGCATTTTCGTGTACAGGAACAGGTTCTTGTACGAATCCGCCTCGTCTACGAACAGCCGATCCACGCCCAATTCCTCAAACGTCACCACATCGTCCTTACGGCTGGTGTCGTTCAACTTTTCCAGCTTGACTTGCAACGTCTTCTTCGTCTTCTCCATTTGCTTGATCGCATAGCGCTCGCCCTTCGCTTCCTTCAATTCCCGAATGCCGCCGGTGATCTCGTAGATCTGCTCCTCCACTTGCTGCCTCTGACGCTCCATTGAAATCGGAATCTTCTCAAACTGCGAATGCCCGATAATGATCGCATCGTAGTCGCCAGTGGCAATGCGGGCGCAAAACGTTTTGCGGTTTTTCGTCTCAAAGTCCCTTTTTGTCGTCACCAACACATTGGCCGAAGGGTACAGCTGCAAAAACTCCGCCGCCCACTGCTCTATCAAGTGATTGGGGACAACGAACATACTCTTGTTACACAGTCCTAAATGCTTGCTCTCCATCGCTGCGGCGGTCATTGCGAACGTTTTGCCCGCACCGACACAATGGGCAAAGAGCGCATTTCCGCCGTAGAGTGCGCGGGCGACCGCGTTCACCTGATGCTGCCGAAGCCTTATTTCTGGATTCATACCGGTAAAGCGAATATGGGTGCCGTCATACTCCCGCGGCCGGATCGCATTGAACCGGTCATTGTAGAGGCGCGTCATCCGTTCTCGGCGCTGAGGATCTCGCCACAGCCATTCGCCGAACGCCTCTTTCATGAGCTCTTGCTTTTGCTGAGCAATAGCCGTGTCCTTCCGGTTTAGCACCCGTTTTTCCACGCCATTTTCAGTCACTGTATCGAAAATGCGCACATCCCGCAGGTTGAGCGTATCCTCGAGAATTTTGTAGCCGTTGATCCGTTCGGTGCCGTAGGTGACGTTGGCCTTGATATTGTTGCTCCGATCGTCGCCTTTGCCCCGTACGTTCCAGGCCGCCGTATAATCGGAATAGAGCACATGAATGGAGGGACGATACATCGGCGGCGTATCCAGCAGCTCGAACATAAAATCGCGAATCACCTCGGAAGGCAGCCAGGTCGCTCCCAACCGGACATCGATTTCGGAAGCGGTCAAGTCGAGCGGCTGCACCGCCTCCAGCGCCTTGACGTTTTCAGCATACCGTTCGGCGTCTTGGACTGCGAAGGACTTGGCGATACGCAGCTTGTCGCGTACATGACCGGATAAATAGGCGTCCGCCGTCTCATAGCTCGGCTCTCCGTCCTCGTCCATCAGCTCGGGATTGGGGAAGATGACGCCGCGCAGCTCCTGCATCAGCTTATCCGTAGGGATACCGCACAATTCGCTCATATAGGCCAAATCCACCCGCGCCTTGACGCCAATGGAAACCGCCAACGCTTCGGATGCCGTATCTACGCGCTCCACCTGCGACCTCTGCCGAATGGTGCGCTTCGTAAACATGTCGGCCTTTCGTTGCAAGCGCCCTTCATCATCAAGTATTTCCAGCGAGCAGAGCAGGAAATAAGCGCTGTCGTCCGAAAAGGCGAGACTGTTAGCGCGGCTGTTAATCAGCCCATACTGCGCCGCAAACCGATCATACTGCACCGTAAGCTTGCGCTGCTGCTCACGAATGGCTTCCTCACTGTAATCCTCGGTCTGGAACTCGATCAGGTCGCGCACCGTGTCGCGCAGTTGAATCAGCCCCTTGATGCGCCCCGTCGCTGTTGCCGAGGCTTCGACCGGATGCATTAGGCTGTTTTGGCGGAAATAGACCTTTCCTTCCACCAATGCAAAGCTGAAATTGCGCACATTTGGATCGGCAGGTACCGAGGCATCCGCTTCCTCCGGCTGCTCCTCGCGTTCTCCCTCCACCCATTCGGCGTGAATGTTAGCCAGCGCCTCGCGCAGCAGCTCATCGAGGGGCGCATCCGGGTACGGTCGGCATGTCGTTTCCTCGCGATTGCCATACATTTTGTCATCAAACGCCATCGTGCCCAGCACCATATCCGGCTGGGCGGCAAAGTAGGCGTTGATCGGCACGCCATCCGCCGTTTCGGCCAATGCCAGCCACGGCTCGTTCTGTTCATTGACCGTCACCATGCGATCCCGTTTTTGCAAAAATAGAATGTCTGCGGTCACTTCCGTTCCGGCATTCGCCAGAAACGCATTGTTCGGCAGACGCACCGCACCAAGTAAGGCCGCCCGTTCCGCGATGTAGCGACGCACCGCCGGATTTTGCTTGTCCATCGTCCCTTTGGAGGTAATGAAGGCCATGATGCCGCCTGGCCGCACCTTATCAAGTGTCTTCGCAAAAAAGTAATCATGAATCAAAAACTTGTGTTTGTCATACTTTTTGTCCGCTACACCGTAGCCACCAAACGGCACATTGCCGACAGCCAGGTCAAAGAAGCTGTCCGGCAAATTTGTCCGCTCATATCCACTGATCGCAATCGACGCTTGCGGATACAACTGCTTGGCGATGCGACCGGTCAGGCCATCGAGCTCCACGCCAAATAACCGCGAATCCTGAAACGATTCCGGCACCAGACCGAAGAAATGACCAATCCCGCAGGAAGGCTCCAATATATTTCCGCGCCGAAAGCCCATTTGCTCCAGGCATTCATACATCGCCTGAATAACGATAGGGGAGGTATAGTGGGCGTTCAAGGTTGAGGCACGGGCGGACGCAAACTCTTCCGGGGTTAGCAGTGCCTGCAGCTCGGTATATTCCGCAGTCCATTGTCTGTTGGCGTCATCGAAGGCCTGCGGAATACCGCCCCAGCCGACATAATGCGCCAGCACCGCTTGCTCCTCCGCACTTGCTTGGCGGTTTTCCTCCTCCAACTGCTGAAGCAGCCGGATGGCTTCCACGTTACGGCGGAACTTCGTTTTGGCACCGCCATGCCCCAAGGAAACGTCCACAATGCGGTAATTGCTTGGCCGATGGCGTGGGTGAGAGGGAGCTTCGGAAGCAGGCGAAATGGGGATTTCGTTCGATTCAGTCTGTGCAGGTTCAGCCTGCACTGACATCGCTTGCTCCGGTTCCTCCGAGCGCTCATCCGTTCCCTCGTTTTCCCAAAACACTACGTCCGCCTCTGTCAACTGTTCATCTGTCAGCAAATGATCGTTAAACGGATTGTCGCGCAGCAGACGCTCTAACTCGCTCCGGCTCAGTTCCTTTGAAAACAGCGGGAACTGCTTATCCTGTAACCATACCTTTTCAGGCTCCAACTGAGCGATTTCATATTCATCCGCTCCGATGAAGACAGAATTGCCTTCGACATACGCATAGCGCAGCTTCATCCTGTCACGCGGTGGGACATCTGGCGGTGGAGCCAGTGGCGGCTCCGGCAATAAGGAGCGCCTCTCCCTCATCTCAGCCTCGCGCCGCCTGCGCTGCTCCGCCTGTTGCTCGTCATACACAGGCAGTTGCTCTACTTCTCTGCGGTTCAAATATCGGCCAGCCGCCAGCAGCTCACCGATCCGCTTCTGCACCTTCATCCAGGGCAGTACCAGCTTCTCCTCCTCAGCCGCTCGAAACCCGCGCTCCAACGCAATGCCTTTGCTGTCGTGATGTTCATGAATATTCGTACCGATCAAGGCTGGAACGCGACCGCCTGTCCCATATTCCCGTTTCAAAAACTCAGCATTGTCCTGCGCCGACAGCGATTGCTGAAAATGAAGGGCAATTCGCAGCTTGCCATTCTCAATGCCGCTTCCGTTTTGCAGCACGGCATCTATGACCGCCTGCGGCCAGACAAATGCAGACGCATGAGCCTCCGCCGCTTCCTCCAGCCACATCATTTGCTGCGCGGCAGACGGTTGCTGCGTCTGATCCCATTCCTTCAGTAGCAGCATGCTATGGATATGACCGGCAATGACGCCCCAATCGTAGAACCCTTGCGCCGTTCGGCTGTCCGACTTGCCCGTCCAGATATGCAGTACATTTTGATAAGGCTCCACACCAAGCCAGTTATCCGGCTCTAGCTCCAGCTCCGTTATTCCTTGCGGAAACAGACTTCTCACAAATAGCGCACGTTCACGCGCATCATCGCTGCTTTCAAAAAAAACTGCGACCTCCGTCTTGCTCACAAGGAGCGGCGCAGTTCGCAGCTTATCGTTAATCTGATTTCCGTCATGAAAAAACGGAAGACGATTGTCCTCCGTTCCCCGGTCATGCCATTTTAGCGATACACCAGCTCGGTCAGGACTAGCTCCTCCGCTTGTTGCTTCAGATTGTTCAGGTGACCCGTCCAGCCCAGCGGATCGCTTGCTTTGTCCGGTGCCGGGTGCTGCATCAACAGTTGTGCCGAGGTCTGCTCGATCTGCTCCCTCGCCGTCCGGTCGATCTCCGCCAAATGCTGGTGTAGCTGTTCCGAGAGCATCAGGTGGGCGTAGGTGCCCTTCCGCTCGGTTTTCAGAAACGTCTTGCGCAGCAGGCCGTATTTCCCGATGCTCATCGACTCCGGCTGTACCAGATCCGGCAGCAGATAATCTCCGTTCTGTGTGTAGGTCAGCTCCATGCTCAATCTCTCCTTCGCGTGATTTAGCTTCATTGTGCAGCAGTGTTTCTGGCCTTGCAACGGTGCGGCTTACGTCCGACGCCAGATTTCGTATGTTTTCACGGCGCTGCGCCCAGATGGTAGACTCGATTTCCCGCAGAATCGTTTCCGCCACATCGCTGATCGCAGCGCCCAAATGCGATAGTACGGGCAGGGTATTAAAATAACCGACACCAGACAAATCATCGGTACTAATATAAGGGGACGGCTCCTGCCCGCAGCGAACCATTGTCATATAGGTGACGGCATATTGCGCGGCTTCCCGGAACAGCAGTTCCACATGCGCATCATCCAGTTCTTCAAGCAGACTTTTGTCGCGCTCGGAGAGCAGCATCTGGACATAATCGGCGCTGTGGTCCTCCATGGCGTTTCGCGCCGCTGTGAGCAGGGAGCCGGGCAGATCCATACCCTGCTCTTGTTCGTATCCAAAGGCGTTCTCCAGCGTTTCAAGGACAGCCTCCGTATCCGCCTCATCCATGTGCCAGAGCGACACGGCTTGAGACTGTCGGCTTTGCGTGTCCGACACGTCAAACACATGGCGCAGTCCCAGGCTGCTGCCGCGGTCCTCAATCAGCGCAATGCCCTTCGCACCACGTCTAACCCAGCGGTCCAGCTTTTTATTCCACACTTCAATCGGAGCACAGGCGGTGGCATCGGGACGCTGCGCGTAGATTAGCAATTGATCCTGAAACGGATATTTGTAGTTCCATGCGGCGGTGCTCAAAAAATCGGCCCATTGTCCGGTATCTTTCACCAACGCCTGCGAGGTACGGGCCGACAGCTCGACCATGCGCTGCAGTTTGGCAGTCATGGAAACACCTCCTTACCGGATCGTAATTTTGTTGGTCAATCGAATGCCTTCCTCGGAATAGCGCGAGGTGAGCTGAATCAATCCGTTTTGCTCCAGACGGTGCAGGTTACGTCGAATGGCAGAGGTCGAAAGACCAACCTCTGCCGCGAGGCGGCGGGAGGACAGCCATACCGTGCTGCTTTGTCCACCCGCAAAATCCAGTAAATAGCTGTACAACAACTTGGCCGCTGGGGAAAGATCGGCCTCCGCCAGTAGCCGATAACGTGTCAAATCATTCATGACGTCCTCCTATCGTAGCGGCTCCGTCTTTTTCTTCTGCGATGCAGGAGCGGAAGGCGCTTGCCGATGCTGCTCGGCCACGCGCTCCGGCCGGGCGTAGCAATACAGGTAAAAGTTGTAATCTCCGGCAAAGGGGAAGCAGCGCAAATAGTAACGATGCTCCTTCGTCTCCATGCGAAAACCGTATACATCCGTGCTCCTTGCCCCGGCAATGCGCGCTTCCGGGTGCTTGCTGCAAAAGTGAAGCATATGCTGACGGCTTTTCAGCACGTCCTGATCGCCTATCGACTGAAACACCTTGCCCAATTCGTCCTTGAAGGCTGGCGTTTCAAAGGGGGAGTTCCGCGGGAACCAGGACACCCAAAACTCCTCGCCCGAGCGCCCGAAATCCCCGCGCAGGTGGCCGATGCAGGCACGCCCCATCTCATGCTCAGCCGAACCTGAATAAAAATAGGCCGCTTCCTCGGGAGCGGCGCTTTGCAGCTTCTTAATCATGTTCATCCCTCCGCTTGGTGAAATCAGTGGGTGCCGCCCGTGCCAAAATCGTCGTAGCTGGACAAATCGGCATGATAAAACGCTACGTCCCCATCCAACAAGGAGAACCTGGCGCCATACGGATCAACAAAGCTGCGGCCAAAGCCCTCCATTTGCCACTGGTTGTTCAGCGGTGCATGTTTGTATTGCAAATGCGGCTGACTGGTATTTCGGTTGCGTATGGTCTCGATGTTGAAATTAACGATCAGATAGCCATCGCGTAGGAAAATTGGAGACTGGTCATCCAACTTGTGCTTACGTCCGTATTCGGCCACATTAAAACCCGCAGGCACCGCATACGGTGCAGCAGGCAAACTATATTCCCCGCGCCAAAGCTGAACGGCCCCATTCGCTCGGGCCGCATCGATGCCGCTTGGCACCTGCATGCTGCCGATGAAGGTACGAAGCTGTGGCGGCAGCAGCATACCGTCATAACCGCCAACGTAAATCTTCTTTTGCGCCGCATCCTTTAAAAACTGCTGCACATACGTGGTCTGATTACCAGTAGCACCACTTAGCCTCCAGAGGGAACCCGCGGTATTCGATAGTTCTTGCTGCGGGACATTGCGCAGCCGGGTATCCAGCGTCACCAGCCGCTGCTCCGTGTCCTCCGCAGAGCCGATGCGAATAAAACGCTTGTTGCCCGAGTGATAATACAAGTCCACCGGCTGGCGGTTCTGCCCTTTTTTGTCCACGAAATAGAAGGTTGGCGTAATTAAGATGCCGTCTCCCGAACCGAACATATTGCCGAGCGTCTTGACCTCAAATTTAAAATGATAGCCCGTCTTGATCGTAACGTTCTTCTTACCGATCTCCGGGTGACTGCCTGCACGGATCGGCAGCATGAAGGGAGCCGCATTGCCCCGCGCTGCGCCGTCAATCCCCTTCAAGCCCACCCAATAGCTGCTGCCGGTTGGCGTGGCGCTGCCCTTTGCCGTGCGGAACACGGTCTCCCACTGGTAATCCGCTATATCGGTGATGCGGAAATCAAACAATCGGCCAATCACCTCGACCGGTACCACCTGCGTGGCGACATGATGGCTCACATCCAGATTGGCATTCGGCTGCGAGGTAAACGAAACCGGGCTGTTTTCGGCAAAGGAGCGGAACAGCACATCATAATTTCCCTCGTCTACCCAAACAGGCAAATAAAACGTTGTCTGTAGCTGGCCGACCGGAATCGACGTCCAGGTTTCCTTCGGGATCAGCGTGGTTCGGTCGGCCTTGTACACATCGAAGGGGAATCGCACTTGCTTGTCCTGAATGTACTTCGCATAATCCCGGTTGCCATAGCCTGTTATACCCCGGTGCTGCCCGCTGGTCGGGTTGGTCACGGTAAAGGGTCGATTCAAAATGAGCGCCGAACGCCCGGAGGTCGACACCGTCTTCTGGTTATGCGCCTGATCGTCGGAGATGGTGGCCCGATTCACAACCGGCGTATGCACCGTCACCGGATTGATGCCGGGAATCGGGAAGGTTTGATTGCTGCCGCCGCCAATACCCTTGATCAGCGCGTAGGAGAGCGTCCCGCTGCTTGGTTGCGCAGCCTTGTTGCTTTTGCCCGAATCAATGACAAACCCGCTACCGTACAACACGTTCTGCCCGATCATAGGCGCAACTGGAATAACGCCCGGAGTCGGGGCTGTTTCTTCCACTGTGCCGTTGCTCATGATGGTCTGTCCGTTAAAAACAAGCGAATCGTTTCGCACCTTAATCTTCCCGACCGCTTGCTCCGCCTCCGATTTCCAGTTCTCGGTTGGCACTGACGGGCGGATGGAGCCGCCGTTCAGCGATTGAATGGGCAAGGTTACGTTGCGATACACCGGGTCGGTCATATGCGCAGAGACGGATGCCTCATGGCTGGCCGAAACGGTTGGCGGCGCATAGCCGCTTGGTTGCAGCGTAACCTTGCCATCCGGCAAGGCATAGTTGGCTACCTCGGCGCGCTGAAGGCCGTATACCTCCAGCCGGTCGATGAGCCAGTAGCTGTACTTGCGCTCCACCGTGTAGCTTTGGGTAACGGTTTGCGAATCCGAACGCGATATCGGCACAGTGGTCGGGTTGCCCTCACTGTCCGGAGGGCCGGAGACATACTCGGTCCAGGACAGCGAATAGGTGCGGCTGACCGTAATCGGATACGTTTTCGTTCCTTTGATCTCCGTAAACTGGTTCCGGTACAAATAAGCTTTGGCTCTAGCGTTCACGTACAGGCTCTCCGAAGTCGGGATACCCTTGCTCACATCAAAACGTTCTGCTCCTCGCACATCTGCCTTAATCACCGCCGATGCTGATGCATCCATGTCTTCGAGCTGCTGCTCTGAGCCGTTTTGAGGAGGCTCCCCGCCTCGATTGATCATTACTGCATGATCGGCGGTCGAATCTCCCTTCTGGTTGTCCTTGTCTGTCACCACGACTGTAATTTTGACGGTGACTTGATCGCTGCTGCCAAGCGGAATGCGAATCGGCAGTGACTTGCTGGCCGATGTGCCGCTCAGTGTGCCGGTCTGCTGGCTGGCGTTGACCAGTTGGGCGTTTTCGATGCTCGTAATCCGGTACGATGCAAGCTGGCTTGGCGACTTCGTTTCAAACGTAAAATCTCCCGTAACTGTAGTTTCCGTCGAAGCCGCCTGCCCAGGCGCGTCGATGCGGGAGGTCACCGTAACGGGCGAAGGCACCTTGTAGATACCGACAAAGTTGGAGCCGCTCGGGCCGACTAGAATGGATCGTTCGCGCAGCTTGCTGTCGCCCTTTTCCTGAATGAATAGCTTCTCGGATAGGTTGCTGTTGCTCGTAATATAGGAGCGAATAATTTCATACGTTTGCCCGCTTTTAGAGATGGTAGCCTCAAAGGTGTGATTAGCCTCCGCTCCTGCCGCGAACTCGCCCTTATCCACCTCCTGCAGCACTGTGCCGTCTTCCTTCTGGTAGATAGCCTTCACAGGACTTGCTGCTTCCTCATACTCAGCAATCGCATCCGATCCACCCAGTGCGACCGTGAAGCTTCGAATACGGACTTTATCGTTGGTTTCGGGATTTTCCTGCAACCACTTCTTCTGTGTTGTATCCTGCTTGGGCGACAAGTAAGATCGCACGATCCGATACGTTTTTCCGCCATCGGTCAAGGTCGCCGGAAACTCATGGTCAACCGTTTCCCCGATTTTGTATTTGCCCTTCAAGAACGTTACATCCGGCTTTTGAATGATTCGGCCATCCACGGTTTTGGCCACGACATCTACTGGAAACTCCGCACTGCGATAAGGAATGTGAAGGCCGAAATAATCGTCCAAATCGTCAGGAACCCGCCAGCCCTCTGCCTGCTTGATGCCCGACAGTGTGTAGAAAGGACCTTTACGGACAGAGCCATCTCCGTTGATCGATACCATGACCGCATAGAAGTACAGATTGTCATTATCCTGAATACCGTCCATGCCTGCCGCCCAAAGTCGTTGCGTAACGACTGATTCCGGTACTTCATAAAACCCCGTCAATGGTTGTCCTGGGATTGGAGTGTTTGGGTTTTGTCCTGTCTGGATAATATCATCGGAAGAAAAAATGGCGTGGGGCTTGTTCCGTGGATCAGAGCACTGTTTCCCTGATGCGGTCTGCGAACACATCTGCTCTTTACTTACGACCCACCCAACCGTGCGATAGCGAATAGAAGTACTTGCCGCCGTGCCTGTAATCTCGAATTTAATCATTCCAGCTTCAACAAACATGATAGGCGGAGCAGCCCCTACCTTTGAATTCATGATTAAGGGCATAAAAAAAGTGCATGCCAGCAGCATGCACAGTACTCGTCTATACAATTGTAAGGGTCTCATTGGCTATTCCACCTTCGAAATGACGTGGTTCTGAAATAGACTGGCCGACGGAGATACCTTTAACGTACTGCCCCAATCACCGCCAACGTTGGTTCCCATTTTAATATCCGAATAGCCTTCATACCATACATTTTTTTCAAACTTGGCATCCTGTGGGAACCACTCATCATAAATAAGTCGTTCCGGTTTTTGAAAGGAACTAAAAATCATCCGGAATTTGACACGAACATGACTGGAGCCAAATCCGTCCCTGAAAATCATAGAAGGTTCAGGTTCCAGATACCCCGTGACCTGAATTTTATTCGTCTTTACCCAATCGACGTATTGACGAATATACTTCAACTCCGCATCAAAATTTTGCATCTTTGTAGCAAATACCGCTTTTGCCCAAGAATCATCAATTGTCCGATAGTCCACATTAAGCCACAATGCTCCAAACGTTTTCAATCTTTTCAACCATACATCAACATTAACTTTTGTGAATTCCGGTACAGTCGAGTAGAGTTTAGAAGATACCCTGCTGTCTCTAGGATGTGCATAGGGGAATTTCATTTCATACATCGCGTTAGGAACATCGGCTAGAATATACGGATATTCCGCTGCATTTTTCGGGAGATCGGTCGTACGAATCAGCCTGCCCCACGGATCAGTCTTGCCATTCAATTGTTCCGCTGTGGACAAAAACACCGTATTTGTTTTATCGTCCCACTCCACCGCCATGCCAAGAATCTCGCTGACAAACCGCAACGGAACAAAAGTACGACCGCCCTGCATCACCGCCTGAGTGTCAAATGACTCTTCTGCGCCATTGACCGTTGCGATATTGCTGCCAATGGTCAAGCGGATGCTTTGAGTCTCCTTCTGAATCGGAACTGACCTGCTCTCCGCTTCCCAGCCTACCTTTGCGCCGAGCGCCTCCGCTACAAACCGCACCGGAACCAACGTCCGCTGGTTTTCATCAATGAATGCCTGCGCATCGGGAAACCACAGCTTCTTGCCGTCCATCACGACCGTGACAAACGTTGGCGGCAGACTCGCTGCACTTACTGTTGTTGTCATGCTACCGAGCATCATCACAACCGTCAACATAAGCAACCACCTCTTCAACACATCCACTCCTTCATTATTATCATCCTTCAAAAGCAAGACTCGGCGGTACAAGTTGGAAGATATTTCTTTTCTTTTATGATAGTAGATTGGCTTCGAAGCTGTCCACCCTACCTGTAAAAGTCCTTTTGATATGCAAGTTTTAAAAGTATTTGTGCAAAAAAAATTTATATCATGTTAGCATCCGAGATGAGATCAATTCCAACTGAAAAGGATGATTGCATAATGAACATTGAACTTTTTTCGCCCGAACGAATCGCTTATATCCGGCAAACAGGTTCTTATGGTCCGCGCAACAAAGAAACCATGGAAGCCTTAAAGGACTGGGGTCGTCGCCATCATCTGCTCACTGAATCGGCCACTCTGTACGGAATCGCCCAAGATAACCCAGAAACAACATACACTGAGCAGTGCAGATATGATGCCTGTATCGTGCTCCCTGCTCACTTTCAGCTCGATAACCACGTTCAGGAAGGCTTACTTCCAGGAGGGCTGTATGCTGTGTTCAGTGTCCAGCATACAGCCGAAGCTATTCAGCACGCTTGGCAACGGATTTTTGGTGTTATTCAGCTAAGTGAGTACCAGATGGACAACCGCCCCATACTGAAGAAATACAGCGGTGATATGACGATGCAAGAAAACTGCGAGATTTGCGTTCCAATTAAACAAGCGTGACTGGAAGCCCTTCTTGGTAGCTTGCCAGGTTCATTGGCTTCATTTCTTGCTCTTTCTCTTCTGGTATACGGCTAACAAAATAACGATCAACAGGATAACGCCGTAGAAATAAACACGAGATAAAAGGAAGCGTCGTTCTTCATCCATAAACTCACTATCCGCCGTCTGGTGTTGGGATAGGGTGATCGCTTGATTCACTTCAAATGGCAGAACCTTGCGCACTGTATGTCCATTCACGGCGGTTTTTACTTCGGCCAGGAAAGCCCCCTGCAGCAACGGTTGCTCCAGTTTCATTTGATACTGTGCCGCAGTTCCGGCATAAATGAAGCCGACGGCACCCTCCCATGTCAGCACCTGTTTGTTACCTTCTTGTTGTGTAATTTCAACTTCCAGATGCGGCATGGACAAACTATCTCCTTCATTAATCAATAGAACGGAAAAAACAGCCTTTCCGTTGTCTATCGCATAAATTGCTGCATGGGGGATGGCCTCAGGCGGCCTGGCTTCCGCCAGCCGATAATTCAGCACCACTTGCACGCCTGCTTTGTAAACCATCGTTGTATGGGATTGCTCCTCACCCCAAGTTTCATTCTTTAAGGCTCTATTGGGATCAATTAAAACCCCGATTACCGACACATATTGACCGGGCTGGACATGCTCCGGTATGCGCATTTTCATTAGGAAACGTTGCGTCTCTCCGGCCCGAAGCGTGATCGTCTGATCCGGTGTCGTGTACCAAGCAGCCGCTCCCAAATCCGGGTCGGTCGGCAAGGTGAAATCATTGCCACCACCAATCGCGGGTATGGCATCTGCAGCGTAAAGAAGTGCCGTTACCTCTTCATCGGTTGGATTGGTTACATCAATCGGATATTCGCGTTCGTCGCCGGGGAATATCTCCTCGACATAGGCATTCAGTTGCGGATGGATACGGCTCGATTCACCGGCTACTGCCAGTGGTTGTTCCTCCGTAATTTTTGAAAATCCCATTAGTCCTATCAATGCCGCTACCATTAGCAACAAACGATATATCATGCGGCTCCTCTCCATTCTTGCTTATTCAGTTTCCGGGGCAAGACAACGGTATATAGCCCTTTTGTGCAGCTGCCTGCTCACTGACAAACACTTCTTCACGCGGGTAGCCATAGCCGCAGGAGCTGCGGTAGTACACCTTCATTTCGCCCTTGCGTGCGCCGATAATCGCATCCTGCTTTAACACCCGGCTCCCGCCCAACGCGTAGCTGTTGTACTGCCTAGCGCCCATCGGAATGCCTTGCAAAAACGCTAGAACGCCTACGTCGTCGATGCTGTTGCTCCAGTCCTCTTCCGGAATCAACGGCAAAGTGAACACGTAAGAAAATTCGGATCGGGAAACGGTTTCGTTGTATTGGTTGATCCGATAGGCCAGCTCGTCCTGAATCGCCCCGACAATCGTGCTGCGCCTTGTCCGCTCAAATTGTTCGGCATCCTGCAGAAGCGGAATCGACGTTTGCTGCCGAATGTCCTGCCGCAAGCCCTCGTGCCAGCTTCCACTCGCCGCATCGTAGGCCAGCACCTCCTGATCCAGCGTAAACGACAGGCTATTACCCGCCGAATCGGCATAGGCATACGGCTTCTTCACTCCCCATACCGGCTTCATGATCGTTTTTCCGTCGGTACCCGTCCATTCCTGTTCGCTGTAGACATAGAAGCCGTCATAACCGACGATCACAATCGCCGGAATGTAGCGGTGCAAAGCGCCTTGTGCCACGGGGTCACCTGCAACACCAAAGCCCGCATCAAGCGTCTGGTAGAACGCCGCTACAGCGTCTTCCTTATTGAGTGCAATCCGCTTGTCCGAGCCATACTGCGCTTCCCGTTGCTGGCTGGCATTGCCGATCAACTGGCTCGCCGCATCGTCCACCGCTGCATCCAGCGCTGCATCGTAACGTAGCTCGGTTAGCAGCGTCCGGCGCAACGCATCCGTCTCGATGCGGTTGATCGTCGCAAACGGAAGGAACAACAATGCGCCTACTATGGCCCACTCAATCCATCGCATGGCGCACCATCCCTCCATAAGGAATGACGATCTTTTCATTCGGGCTGATCGTGTTGTTCAGCATGTCAAAGATCAGCGTACCTGCCGTCCGGTTCGTATTGCGCACCGTAACCGAGAAGCTGTCGCCCTCCCGCATGCGGTATCGACGGTCTGGGGTATCCTTGGCCTGCGTATTGTCGGGAAACAGTACCGGCAAAATCTGCGCATTGTAATAAGCATCATAATGAATTTCGTAGGTACCGCGGAACGATTCCGGCCGGGTTGGGTCATCGTAGACCGGCACATAGGTCTTGCTGCCATGCTCCATCTCAACGACAAAGCTGTTGCCGGTTGCCGCCAGCGCGGTCATAAAATCGTTGTACATCACAGGCGTAATGCCGCCCTTGTCGCGCACCGCATCCACAAACGAGGTCGTCGCCCGCAGCGCCACCAACTCGGAAATATCGTCCTGCTGATTAAAGGCGGCGGAGAGGGGATACAGGTAGAGTAGCAGGAGCGAAATCAGCACCGCGAACAGCTTGATCAGCGTATTCATGGCACACGCCTTAACAGCAGTCGCAGCAAATGCCCATCCGCGTCACGTTCATCATGGGGCACATATTTCGCCAGCAAAGGAATGCCCGTTGCGCGAAGCTGCTCCCGTTCTAATGGCGCTGCGTACCGCACACCGTCCACAATCATTTCCGCATCGCCTTTCTCCAGCCGTGCCAGAACATGAAGCACCTCCGCGCCACGCATTGTGCCATCGCCAGCTAGTAGTGGACTTACAGTTTGATGCAGGCTTCGATCCTGGGCTTGACTCGAGATGTAAGCCAACGTGTTCAGCGAAGCTCCGTTTTGTAACAACAACAACCCCGTTCCCGCAGCCAGCAAAAACGCCAAAAAAGCAACACTTATCTCCATCATCGTTCTCGGAGCGTAATCCATCCAAGGTTCCTCCCTTCAGACGAAAGCGCCCGGGTTGCCCCGGACGCTTCCAAGCCTTCCTTCGGTCTTATTGCTGTTGGAACACAATCCCGCGAATGACATTACTGCTGTCCAGCACGAGGCTCGCACGGAACTTTCCACTCGGATTCACGTAGTTGATGTCTGCCTCGTCTACGGTTTGCGCGATCAAGCCCGGAGCCACACCGACGACCGTACCATAGGTCACGTTGTCCATCGGAACGCTCGTATTGATCGTTTTGCCATACCATTGTCCAGCCGGGTTTTTACCGGTGTAAATCTGAATACCAAATTGATCGACATCACGGAACTTTCTCAGTGCGTTGACAACCTGACTGCCCGACAATGTCGTATTGTCGTATACCGTAAAGGCCGTTTGCGACAGCTCGGTTTGAATATTGCTGAAATTGCTTTGCGCCGCTTTGGTGGAATCCTGGGCTGAAACAAACAAGACTACAGCCAAGGTAATGAGGGCGATGGCGAGGAAAATCCCGGCAGCCATTACCAGTGCTTTTTGTGCATTGGACATTGAATTCGCTCCTTATGATTGGGATCGACAAAAAACCTTCCCCGTGAAGAAAAGGAAGGATTATCGTACCGCTTACTGAATACGTTGAAGCTGCTCATAGTAAGCGGTCATTTGCTGCAGGCTGACGACGATAAGCGGGATAACCAAATACCCGAAGATTAGCGTCATCAAGGGAGTAAAGCCAATCAAGCGTCCCCAGCCTGCCTTTTGCTCAATCAACTGCTCGTACTCCTGTTTGCGCTGCTCCCGCGCAAAGGCCTGCTCTGCTTCGAGATCATCAAACGCCTGACGAATCGTCAAATGCTGCGAAGCAAGCTCCAGCTTCTCCACCGTCCGTACGAACGGCAGAAACGGCGCATCCTCCTTGAGCTGCGCCAGCGCCTTCTCCTCGCCCTGCTCAAAGTGGAGCAAGCACACCTGTAGCGGTTCCTTGAACAAACGGGCAAACTGTTCCATCCAGATCAGCAGTTGTTCCACCGACATGCGCTCCATCCCTGCCAGCATGGCGATCACTGCTTGCAGTTGATCGACCTCATGCTTCATCTCCATCCGACGCATGCGCCGCTCAAACATCCGGATGCCAACGGGCAGCGAATATCCGCCCCAGCCTAAGGCAAGAGCCAGAAACACCTCCCACCACAGCAGCCATGGCTGCTCCAGTTGCTCAAGCTTCTCCATTACCCGCTGTGCGGTTAGACGAATCTGCTCCTCCTGATCCCCGCCAACTGCCTGCTGACGGAGCAGGTTCATGACGATGCGTTCGTTGCGCGGCCTCACCTCCTTTACTTGTTCCAGAATCAGGCGATCCAGCGCCGCTGCCTCCTGCGCCTTGGCTTCCTCCTCGACCGACAACTGCCCGAACAGCATTCCTGGCTTAACCGGCGCATAGAGCAGTTGATGCCTCTCCGCTGCTTGCATGGACACGAACAGCCCCAGCACGGCAGCAAAAGCCAACGCGCCCGCGACCAAACGCTGTACATAAAACCATTCCAGCCGCAGCGGTGAAGCCGTATCCTTGAGCAGCCGGGTCACTCGCTGCGCTTCCCGCGAATCGGGAGCCGGCCCCAGCCGCTGCACGATCCAGCGCATCCAAGGCCAACCATATACACGCTTTTCCCAACGATTACGACTCGTATGCCGGGCTCCACCATCCAGCTCCGCCAGCGCGCGGAGCAACACATAGGACAGCCATACGACCACGAGAAGGGTCAGCTTCGCCAGCCAGCCGAGTGCACCAGCATAAAAGGCGTCCATCGACGGAAAGAAGTGGCTTGCCCATGCCTCAATCGGACGAGTAAAGAGCAGTGGCACCAGTGCGATTACGGTCAGCCCTTGCAGCAAATAGCTGAGCTTTTCTCGCCGCAGCAGCTCCAGATTCAGCTCGCCGGACAGCTTTTCCAGCCCTTTCAGGTAGACCGAGCCGCTTTCGGTTTGCCGGTCACCATGCTCTTTAATGAGGTAAGTCAAACCGGCCAGACCTTGCAAATAACGATTTGGAGCCAGTTCCACGTATTGTGCCAGCTTGTCCTCCGCATCGCTATCCGTCAGCATCTCGTACAGCTCCTGCCCATGCAGCGCCATTTCATAGGGCGCACCGTCCGCCGCTTCGTAAATCGCTTCCTCCACCATGCCATGCCTGTGGTAGTGATGGCGGATATCGCCGAAGAAGGTACGAAGCTGCCGGAGCAGACGCAGCTCCAGCCGCTGCACGCCCATGTCCGCCAACACGCCATGGCCTACCCATAGACCGAGTAGCAGTATGCCCCAGGTGAACAGATCGCGTACCATGACAGCAAGCGGAATAACGATTAAGAGCAGAATACTCCATACCCTCAATGCTGATTTCATCGTCTCCAGCCGCAGCTTCCACTCGTCGCCAAGCCGAACGATCAGGAGACGCTTGCGCAGGTGATGCAAATAGGTGCGCAGGATCGGCACCTGCTCGCACACGCTGTACAACTGTTGCAGGAAGCTGTACATCGCTTGCCTGCGCGATGCTTGTCCCGGCTTACGCAGCGATTCGTAACGCCGAATGGCAGCAATGTCTGAATCATGGCGGGATAGCCACAGGAACGCTGCAACCGCCATCAGGAAGAGAACCATCGAAACGCCAAGCAGGGGAGAAAGCCATTCTCGAATCATGGTACTTCCCCCCAATGACTGGCCAGGAAGGCATCAAAAACAGCTTGATCCGGACCGCTCAAGTAGGTCGCCATGTCTTGTCGGCTTTGCTCGGACAACGGATGAACGGCAACATACCGTCCGTCCCGGTACTCGATCAGATTCCGCGCGGTATACAGCGGGCGATCCGTCGAGCGCCGAAAAAACTCTAACACCGTTTCCATAAAAGCAGCCAGCCGCACATCCTTGGTCATTTTGCCGGTAAAGTCAGCCGGATAATCTGCCTCCTGTGGCTCCGGCACACATTCCGTAATTCGTTCGATATAACGTCTACCATCCAAGTCACGGCGCAGGTGAATATCGAAATTGACCACGCTGACGACCTGCTGCTCCGCAACACGCTCACTGCTGAACACGCCGGTTTTAAGCAGCGAATTACGCAGCGACAGCACCAAATCGCGGAACGTTTTGGCGTGATGGGTGAACAGTGTAAAAAGGGAAGCAACTTGCGCCATCTGAACCATCCAGGCTGCAACCGGGTCGGTCGCTACCTCACCCAAAATGTTCACCGAGCCGTCCGTCTTCTTCTGAATATCCAGCCCTTGCTGGCCGGTAATCGTTTCCGTCTCACGCAGGCTGACAATGTTGCGGTTCGGATGAATCTTGCGGAGCTGCAGCTCAAAGCTCATTTCCTGTACCCGAATCGGCAACACCGCCGGAATATGACGCACCATCGCCATCAGTAGGGTCGTCTTACCGCTACCCTGGGCGCCAGTGATTGCCGTAATCCGTGCGCCTGCAACGAGATAACGAATGAGTCCGATCGGCAATTCCGCGTTTTCGTCCTGAATAAGTTGCTCCAGCGTGGCGCTCTGCACATCAAATTTGCGCACAAAAAAAGCCCACGATTCTGCAAACCGGGGGCGCAAGACAACGACGCGGGAGCCATCGCCCATTTCATTGACCTTATAGCCATTTGCTTCGGATAGTTGTCCGGGAAAATTATGCTTGTAGATGATTTGGCAGACGCGGCGCAACTCCTGCTCCGATCCAAACGACAGGAAGCTCAAATGAATGGACTTGCCCTTGTAAAACAACCAGACACTATCGTGCGAACGAGGAAGCGCCTGCCACTGTACCTCGTCTTCCAGCGCCCATTCGCCCTCCCACATCAGTGGCGGCAGCCCGGATACGCCCCCGGACACACCGTCGATCCGCATATCGCGCAGCTCGTCGATGACGCTAAAGCCCTTGTAATGCTGATAGATTCGCTGCACGACAATGCGAAGCTTGTCTTCGGTCTGCAAGGAGGGAGATTCCTTAGCGTAGATCTTCCTGATCTCTGCCCTCGAAATCCGGTAAGCCTCAAGCTGCCCATCTTCATCGAAGCGTTGCCGATCCAGCTCATATGCCTGAAGCATCTGCTCCAATGCCCGCAGCCCGAATTGCTGCTTGTAGCGATCCAGCAGGATGTCGAACTGATCCTGGGCGGTGAGCGTATCCGGTTTGTGAAACGGTAACAGTTGGTTTAGGTGTGCATCGTCCAATTCATATTGCTGCATCAGCAAATCGGCGATCACCTGCTTCACGTATTCCTTGTCCCGCAAATCACCAGAGGTGCAGCCGCGAAGCGCCTTCTTTAGCTCTGCCCGCTTGTTCTTGCGGCGGCGATACTCCTCCTCGGACAAGCCAAAGTCGCTGAGATGGCTCGTTGTCATTTCGTGCAACGTGTCTTTAACGAACGCCGTCATCGCCTCCAGCGAATAGGCCGTTTCTTCCGTGGTTCCCTCCGGCAGACGGCGGCTCATGCGCAAATAGAGAAAGAAAACGGCCAGGAACAGCAAGGAAATGACAATCAAGGTGTTCAGCAACGTCATCATGGCTTATCCTCCTTGCCGCCGAACACAGGCTGATTCATCCCGACGCCTTCGATCAGCGCATGCGTCAGCACTCGTACCTGACGGACAAAGCGATGGTTCTCGTGCTGGCGCATAGTCTTGCGATTGCGAAACCAGTACGGAATCGCCTCCCCCTGCTGCACTGCATCCAACCAGCCCGTATTGTGCATGACCGGAAAGGCCGGTAGCTGCCAACGATATCGTCGTTGGAGGTTATTAATGGTCAGGGACGAGGCCGGATCGAACTGACCAAACACGAACATGGCTTTCCGAGCGCTGAGTTGCGCACTTTCCGGCGATTGAAAAAAGCGCTCCAACAGCAAGCGATTCTGCGGCAGGCAAACGACGAGGAGATCCGCCCAATTCCGCAGCTCCTCCCTCCAGCCCGGAGCGGTTCCGCTACCGCCGTCCAGCAGCACTAAATCGTAGGCGCGCTTGGCGGTGTCCAAAAGCGGCTCCAGCCAGCGTTCTGCCATGCCGGCAAACACTGCGCTTGGCTTCGCCGAGCCGGGAAGCACATCCAGCCGTTCCCGGAGCAGCGACTGCGCATAATCTCGCAGCATACTCGCCTCCAGCTTACGGTTTTGCAGCAGCCGCAAAAGCGCATCCATGCCGATATCCGGCAAGGGGGATGGATTTTTTTCCGTCGTGTAAAAGGCACGCTGCACCGCCTCATCCTCCTCTCGCAAAAGGCCGAGGAGCAGCATTCGCGACGAATATTCCAGCCCCATACATGTCGCTGCCGCAAGCAGGCTGGTCGTCGTTCCGGTCTGGCCGGGGAAGGGACTCCAAAACACTACCATCATTCCCATCGTGCCACTCCTTTCTACCGGGCTCACCATCGCTTTTGGGCAGTCGCCCAAGCGCGCCGCGCGGTCTTCGCATCGCAATCTCCAAGCTGTTGCAGCATCGTGAGTAGCACCTGCCGGAATGCTCCACTGACGCGGCGAAGGTCAATACGATGCTGATGCTGATTGTGCACATCCGCTATGGCATCGCGTTCATCCAGCGGGAAATGAAAGGAAGGCTCCAGCCACTCCACATGGCGCAGCCTCGTTTCAGCCCGCCATGCAGGCAGTGTGCCAGGCAATGCCGGAGACAGCCAGTCATAAAAAGAGAGCGGCGCTTCCGCTTCGTGCAAGCACAAGCGCAGCAGCAGTTCTTCATTTTTTTGCAATGACAGCCGCTTGCCGTCCCAACACCATACCCGCTTGTCAAAGTCGGGCAAATTGCGTCCCGTTACCATTTGGGTATGATCGGTGTCGAGTAGCAGCACATCGTACGCACCTAATGTTCCCGCCTGTTCCAGTGCGTGATCCAGTTGTGCGGCTGTAATGTAACCGTAGGCTACATCCATGTCCTCAAACTCCTGCACGGCGCTGCCGGTAAAGACGGGCGGCAAATAGCCCTGAACAGCTTGCCCCATTGTGGAGTCCACTAGCAGCACCTTCTTCCCCATTGCCGAGAACAAGCGCCCCAGCGCCAGTAGCACATGGCTCTTGTCCGCTGATCCGAGAAATATCATTTTTTTCATGGTCGTCTCCCTCACTGATTGAGTATGTCCTCCCACCGTTCTTCTCCCGACGGTGCTTCAGTTTCGGTCACCGCTTCCGTTTCGTTGGAAATCGAAGGAGGAACGGTTGATTCTGCAGAGGCAGAAGGAGTCGGTGATTCCAGCCTAGGCACCGAAGAACCCGTGGATTGCCCCTCTCCTGAAGGTCGGTTATTGGATTCTTCCGTCTGCGAAGTCCCACTGCCCGACTGCGGCTGCGCTTCAAACATGGCATTGCCCTGCCGGGTAGTTGCACGCTCATTTTGCAATTGCTGCTGTACTGTAACATTGCCGCTGGAAGTCCGCATTTTGTTCGAATCGCTGACCGCCTTTAAATTGGCATCCAACGTTTGGCGCAGGCCTCGAACCAATTCCGTTTTTGCCGTTTCAAGCAGATTCGGATCGATTTCCATCAAATCCAGCACCTCCGGATTGGCCGGATAGTTTACAACGGCTGCCTCCTGCAAGCCAGGCTCGATATAGGGGAGCGCATAAAGCCGTGCCCCTTGCAGATAGGCATCGATGATCGCACTGGATGTTTGCAGCAAATCCATCTCGTTCAATTCCAGCCAAATCACATTGCCCGACAACTGCCGCACCTGCTTTTTGGACAGCAGAACAAAATCCTCTCCAGTCGGGAAACCGATCCGCACATCGATAAACTGCTCGGTCTTGAGATTGGAAGGAAGCTGAATCACCTGAAACTCCTTGAGCCGTACATCCTTTGGAACTGGCTGTCCTTCGTATAACAAAGAGGCGTGCAGCGGCGTGCCCACCTCCAGTTCCACCTTGGCATGCTTACCGATAATCGCTTCCCGATTCGTAAGGATACCCGCCGGAACAAGGGTTACTGGCATCAGAATCGCCTGTAGATCATCTGCTGTCAATTCATTGCCTGCCCCAACATTCTGGCTTACTACCCATACCTCGCGGCTGTTCAATTCCTTCTCTTGCTTCAATTGCGCGAGCTGCCGCTCGTAGCTTTCTTGCATTTGTTGTTGTTTTTGCTTTTGCTCGTTATGCTGTATGAGCAAAAAGACGGCTGCCGCCACAAGCAACATCAGGCTCACCGCAATGGCACCGATAACCAGTGCTTTGCGATTGCGATAGTTCCAAGACATCGCGAACGACTCCTTCCTTCAATATAATTCCCGTTTTGTTTAGCGGGCGTCCCGCGACTTAGGCTTTTGTTGCTTCTCCGCCTGATGAAGCGCCAGCTTTTCTTGTGCCCATGCTGGTGTATGCTCCAGTTTTAAGAAGCCCAGCAGATCTTCCCGATTATAGCGGCATTCGTCACCTGAATAGAGCCTCATCGCGAAAACGGCCCTTCCGCGTGAATTCCCCGATGCGCCGAAGCCCCCCGTCACCCAAACCAATTGATGATCTGCTGTGCGAAATTCCGGTCGCAGTCTTTCCGGTCGAATTACGACTAGTCTGCCGTGGAGATCATCCTCACTTTTGATGGGCAAGCAATGGGTAGATTGGATCTGGGGCATGGATTCTGGAATGGTAGAACGCTCGGTTTGAAGCTTTTCAATTTCCCACTGCAATAGCTTGCCAAACTCCTGCATCGCCTCCAGATAGTCCGCGAATCCTTCTGCGCCATAATACTGATCAATGCCAAACAAATTATTCTGATCAGAGTAGCAGACCAAATAGGGCTTCTCGCTATTCGACGTGTCGATGCCCATAATAACCTCGACCCTGCCAATGGGCAACGCCTGATAGACCTCATAGTCGCCAGCCTTTCGTTTCTCCTGCTCCATCGTCAGTCCTCCCGACACCTTTTGCGATTAGTCTGCTTCGGCTTAGTTACCGTTCCTTTTTCCTGCTTCCTAATCGGCCGTTCCTTCTCCTCGGACGGACAGCTCTGCGTGAAACCCGGCTTCTCCTTCATTAGTTGCTCATACTGACGCCTTCTTCCTTCGGTAAAATCCATCGGACTGCTCCTTTCTGCAATAATTGGCATAAAAAAAACTCTCCATTTGAGAGAGAAGAAAGGGCGAATTAACGCTCGTGTTCCCGTTCCCGCTGTTTCCTGCGATACCAGGTTTCCAATAATTGCACGAGCAGGTCTTCCTTTTGCTGCTCGGTAAAGTCTTGCGGAAAGAACTTTTCAATACGCTCCTTACGGATCGTCAGCTTCTCTTTTTGATTGGGCTTTTCCTCTGTCAAAATAGCAAAGATAACATCAACATTCAGCTTGCCCTCTTGATTAAGCTTTTTCATACGCTGCGCCTGCGCCAGTGAGGGCGTACAGTCCTCGGCCTGCATCGTTTCCAGCAGGGCTTGCTGCTCTTTCTCGGCCAAGTAAGAGATTTCAACTGCGGGGCCAAATGCCATTTCCTTGTCATCAACCATTTCAAGAATAGGAGGAATGAGTTCGGTCAGTCGGATATAGCGTTTAATCTGATTGCGACTTTCGCCAACTTGATCCGCCAAAATCTCCACTGAATATTTACCATTTATATCCTGCCCAACTTGGGCAGCATTTTCTTTGCTCGGTCTGCCTGCCTGACGTTTCATCGCATTCAGCTTCATCCTATATGCAAATGCCTTTTCACTCGGGGAAACATGCTCTCGCTGCAAGTTACTGTCCACCATAATAATGGTTGCCTGATCGTCGTTCAACTCACGAATAATACATGGAATAGACTCCATTCCCGCCATTTCGCTTGCCTTCTTACGCCGATGCCCGGCCACCATTTCAAAGCCGCCATCCGTTTTGGGACGTACCAGCACAGGAACCAGTACCCCGTATTGCTTTACGCTTTCCGCCATCTCCAGCATTGCATCGTCCGCCTTTACTTTAAAGGGGTGATCAAGAAAATCACTGATCTCTGCCAGCGGAATATCCTTGATCTGTTCCTTCTGTGTCGCACTCCGTGTTTCTTCCGTTGTGAACAAGTCATCGACTGTGGTCAGCTTTATGCTGGCGCGCCGATCTTCTTTCGCTACCAATATCCTGCACCTCCTTCGTTAATAAAGCATATGCCTTGGCGACTTGTCCGTTCGGATCGTGTGCATAAATACTTTTGCCGCGAGCGCTGGTCTCCGCCGCGCGGATGGAAAGAGGAATTTCCGTTTGAAACACGCGCAACTTGTCCCCATAATCGCGGCGAAGGATGAACGAGATGTCTTTGGCAAAATTAGTGCGGCTGTCCACCATTGTGAGCAACACGCCCTCCACCACCAGCTTTTTGTTAATTTGGCGGCGAACGCGGGCAACCGTCTGCAATAACTGTGTCATCCCTTTTGCCGGTAAATAATGTGCCTGAACAGGAATGATGACGCTATCTGCCGCTGCCAAAGCATTGATCGTCATCATGCCCATGCTTGGCATACAGTCGATCAGGATATAATCATAATTCTCTTTTACCGAATCAATATACCCGCGTAGTATCGTTTCCCGGCTCATCGTATTGACGAGCGCCACTTCAACGGCAGACAGTTCGATGTTGCCCGGCATCAGGTCAATTCCTTCGTGATGCTGCAAAATACCCTCCTGTGGGTCTAAGGCTTCCTCTGCCATGCATTTTTGCAGCATTGTCGCCAGCGAAACCGGGAGGTTGTCCGGCTCTTGAAAGCCAAGTGAATCCGTTAAATTCCCTTGCGCGTCAGCATCCAGCAGCAGCACCCGGTTGCCTTCCGCCGCCAACCCGATGCCGAGGTTGACCGCTGTCGTTGTTTTGCCCACGCCGCCCTTCTGATTGGCAAGAGCGATGACCTTGGCCATGTATTCCTGTCTCCTTTCAATTGAAAAGGCCGGTTGCTTCGAGGAATCCGAGCACCGACCTTTCTAAGTAATCTATATAAAAAGAGAGCACCCAAAAAGGATGAACTCTTGGATATTCGACTTCAAAGGGTGCTTTCATCTACCTCTAAAAACATTTTCATCAAGCTGCTTGCTTTCTGCGTTGCACCAGAAACTTAGAGTAACAACATGTGTCTATGCACATGCAGGCTTCATACCAGCAAGCGATCTGAAATTTTCAAAAAAGAATAATCCACCTGAAACTTATTCAAAAACACATCTGATCGGATGAATGGTAGACATAAAAAAATTTATCCAGCGGACAGCGGTTGACTGTCTCCATAAGCGCAGTCTTGCGCTTCCTCCAGGATCGCTGCAGGCCGCCCCCATTACGATAAGCTGTGGCTGGACGGAAGTATCATGATCCTACCATACAGGTCATCGCCGTAAATGGAACCACCATTTCGTTATGCACCACGGAATCGCTCTCATTTTACCCTGCGTCTTGAACGGACGGCAGAAACAATATGGTCATGGCGCGCTGGCATACAGGCTTTCCTTCGAGGCTGCATGGGGAATGTACCGGACAAACTTGTATTCTATTTTCAAAGAGCCGTTGAGAGATTTTTGTCTCTCTATAAGCCGTTTCATTTTTCGGGCAAAATCGGGTAGTTTGAGGAAAAATAATCTAAATAATTTTTTGAGGGCATCTCGCGGCGTTCTGGCTACCCAAAACAGGCGACAATAGACTAAAAGTGTTGGAGATTTAGGGATAGAATAGAATGGTGAGAGGACAATGCGTTTTGATATAAAGATCCATGACGGTGAAAAAAAGTGAACGGATAAGCACAATCGTCATATTCTTGTCCTTTCTGGACTCAATGCGATCTAACACATATATCACTTTTATTAAGGGTGAGTTCAGTAACCCCAAGAAGGAAATGAATCAAAAGTAATGGATCGCCATAATTCGACATTTTTTTCGAGGTTATTGCGATATAATTATACAAAATGTCTTATGTAAAGGAATTGATTCGTATGAATAAAGCACTGATAATACAGGCTTTATCAGAGCCTGTCGAAGCGACCGCCGAGATCAATAGTGTTGTTACTCGTGTGAAAACAGATCGTACAGCGCTTCTAAAGGATATTTTGTTGGCAGTTGAACCTGAAGAAATTGGTGGTAGAACAGCCTTAGCTGGTTTCTTTTATCAATTTTTGGTGACAATTGAATACATAATTGAAGTAATGGAAGGCAAATGGGACTTTGTATCCGTAGAGCTACATGAAGATATTATAGTTGGAAAGGATAATGTAATTCGCTTTAGTCAAGTCAAGACGAGTAAGGAGCCAGATTTAAAAGTTAGTGAAACTGGCATCTACAGTCGATCCTCTTATGAAAAAGATGGAAATTCATATAGATTACCAGACAGTTGGGTTGACAAATTGCTCTTAAAAGCTCGCTATTTCCCACAGAATCAAGGTTTTACTACTCAATTTGAGTTAATCACTAGTTTTGTTGTAACCCCTTCACGAGATGTAAATGTTTCTGCACATTGTAAAAATTATAATTTCAATAGCGGGATTCCTACTGATGATCATTTGCTAGGTCGTTTGTCCAGTCAAATGTACGATAAAAAGAACCAACGTTATTTTGATTATCCAGCAGTTTGTGGTGAAGAAATTAGTTCGCTTCTTTCCAGATTTAATATTTGTAAAAAAATAGATTTATTAAACAGCTATGATTTTGTCAGTCTACTTCTATACCGACTAAGTGAAAAACTAGAGCCTGGAATACGAGTATCTGTAGAAGATCTACAGTGGTTAATTGGTCTGTTAATGGAGAAATGCCAAGCAATTGGAGATAACTTGGTTCTATATATAGACAAAACAGAAGTAGAAGGAATCAGACAACAACTTCATGATAGAGCAATGAGCACAGTTGGTGAGTCTGTTAGGAGATATGACAACGCAGCAGTTGTTAATCACGTGTTTGACCAATTGTTACATGAAATTCGATCTGTAGAATTATATGACGATTTAGAACGTGAGGTTCACGCATATAAGGCTCATTTGGTTGAGTGGGTTAGTACAGGTGGGACGATTCGAAACCTAATAAATCGCTATCTGGATGGAAGAGAATATTCTAACAAATATCGAGAAATAACTGAACATGACCAAACTACAAAGCTGCTCGAATTATTTAATTCTGCGTTACTTCTAATATTGATAAATGAAGAAATGTTACGAATATCGTCGAAACATCAATCTTTGTTAGTAAAAGAAATGGGAGTCCAATTTCTTTCATTTCTAAGTCTAAATCGAGGTGAAACACTAGATATTGCAGTTGATAAAGTACGTAGTATTTTTGCTGATCCTGAGTTGTCAGTTGATATACTTTTACATCCACCTTCAACAGTTCTTTTACAAGGACGCTTTGCGGGTAATAATGGTCCATCAAAAACAGTTGCAATCTTTGAAGAACAGCCTGAATTAACTGAACTACCTGAAGACGATTCTCTAGTTAATCTTAAGATCATACTCGACTTTCTCCCTGGAGGGAAATTGCTTGAACAGTATGATCAAATATACGCTTTCAGCACCATGGAAGAGTTGAAAACACATTTAAAAGAATTCTGGGGGCAATTACAGGAGGTTCGCGATGGAAGCATATAATCATACTCTTGATAGATTATTTGAAGAAGGCTTCGAAGTGGTGCCCAATGTTGGCGATACTGGAATTGGAATAAAATGTTTCAGCAACGGTTCAAAGTTTGTTATTCTACAAAGATGGGAAATCACGACTACTATTCAAAGGGTAAATGAAGAGGCTTCTATTTTGAGAGACAGTTTATTACGAAATAGAATGAACGCTTGGAATGCTTACTACCTGATCTGCGAAGCTGGCGACCACCCAATTAGTGAAGAGATAGCTTATTCAATAGAAAGAGATCCAAAAGCCTTACGTAAGTATGTCATTCGATCTGCACTAGACCTTCAAAGAATTCCTTTTTTGGATTCGGAAGAATTAACCAAAAAGGAAGCTTCCATTGAACTACTTACTTCGATTCAAATGACTAAGACGATTACGCAATTAATTGAGTACATCCGTCAACATGATGGTGAGAGACGAAAGTTGAACCAAAAGGAATTAGAAACAGCCATTATTGAAATTGAAAAGATGGACGGAGGTCTCGTTCAATGAAGATTCAAATGGTACGTATTCAAAACTTTCGAAAATATTTTGGTCTACATGAGTTTAATCTCAGTAAAGATATAACTATTTTTTATGGACCCAACGGTTATGGCAAAAGTACTTTCTTTGATGCTTTAGAATGGTGTATATCTGGGACTATTCATAGATTCAGTAGACAAAAAGATTTTAGCGACAAAGATGTAATTTGCTTTCAATGTGATGAACGGGAAGCTATATGTTCGGTTGAAGTTATATTTGAAAATCATAAATTAGTTAGAGGATTTAAAATTGTTGACGGAACGCCTAGTAATATGACAGTTTCTATTACTAAGCCTGATGGTTCAACTATTCGTGGAAAAACCCTAGTTGATCAATTTTTAAGAAAGACTTCCTACCTTAAGTCGGGTCGTACTTTAGTTGGTGACTTAGTAAAACAAACTCATATATTGTCACAGGATCAAATTACAGATTTCATTTCTCATGATGATGCAAAACAAAGATTTGAAGCGCTCTCTGATATTATGGGGCTGAAAAATGTTTTGAGTCTTGTGGACAACATGAAATCTATTAGAAGTAAATTACAATCACATAATTTGAAAATTGAAGATACGATTCAGAGCCAAACCTCTGTAATTGACAAACGAAAAGAGGACTTAGTATCTTTCGATTCATCCTACATAAAAAAATGGTCTGAGGATAAAACTATTCCACTCGATTTTGACCAATTGCAGGTTCAAGTTCCCAAAATACAAGAGGAGTTGTTGTCCCGTACAGGGTTAATTAGTCAGAGAGTGGATAAATTAGAGATACTAAATGGGTTAGGGTATAATATGATTCAAGATTGTGTAGATCGCAAAAATGATCTGGCAAAAGAATTAGAACTGCATAATGAACAAACAGAGAATGCCCAGAAATTACTTACTCAGGTGAGTACGGTAATTGATTCACTTAGCGGTGACAAGGCTCATTTCGACACACTAAATAAATTGGAGATTGAAGAAAGGGAATGCTTAGAAATTGTAAAAAAGGTTTCGAAAAATGATCCACCTGACGCTTTAGAACTAACAAAGATACTATCTCAAAAGAGAAGATTATTAACCAAACATGACACCGCCCTGTTATATATTCAAGAGTATCAAGAACTAGAGCGAATAATTGCAATAATCCCCACACTTAAGGAACAACAGTACACAAAAGTTAATAAGCTTCGTAAGCGACGTGAGCGATTACTTACATTATTGAGTGTAGTAAATAATCGAATATCAAATCATGCCAGTGGGTCTTATATAAATCTTGTTGCGAATGTTCAAAATATATTTGAACATCTTAAAAAAGAACATGTCCATGATGGCATTTGTCCTGTATGTTCTGTTGACCATGGGAATGGGAATCAACTTGAAGATAGAATTCACGAATCAATCCAAAGACACAATGAAAATCTACAACAGTACACAAATGTGTCTGAGAGTTTATCGAGTCGAAAAAAGCGATATGAAACTCACCTTCAGCAAACGGAAAAAGATCAAAAAGATGCTCAAGACAAAGAAAAAGAATATGAGCTTAATCATAAAAATAGCCATTATCGTATATCACAGATTAAACAATTCGAAGATTTCCAGTTAGAATTGTTTAATCTGCCTTTTCAAAAAGTACAGCAAGCTAGAGAATTAATTCAAAATGAAATCAATAATATTGAGGCTGCTAAACAGGCTAACAATAAACTAACACAAGTCCGACTAGACCTGAATAATTTAAAAAATACTACTGGCTTGTCAAAAGTGTATACTGAACAAGAGGCCGAATCGAAACTTCAGCGATTTAAACGGGCGTTAGGCCGCATTAATAATTATATTTTACTTAAAAATTTATCAAGAGATAAGACTATCACTGAAATTAATTCATTAAATGGAGTATTAATGAGTCTTCAAGAATCTATTGCTAAAGATGAATATGAAAAATCATTGAGTCCACTGATTAGTCAATATAAGACCGAGTTACAGGGATTAAAAGAAGAATATGCTGCTACAGCAGCTTTTGTCCAATCGCTCTCCACTAATCAAAAAATACAAAAAGATATTAAAGAAATGGAAAAAATAAGGAATAATATGATTCAGGAGTTTTCCGTCGCAACAGAAAAATTAACGGAGATTCAAACATTTTTAGAAGAGGCAGCAAAGCGGCTTGGTACGACAGCTAAGGACATATTGAATCAATCGTCCTCCTCCATTCAAAAGTACTTTCGTTATTTGAATCCAATGCCTATCACCTCTCCTATTCGATTTGAAGGGAACGATGATGAACTAAAAATCATGCTTCAAACTTCTGGTGAGAACAAATCACTATCTAATGTTCAGTACACACTCAGTTCGGGACAATTAAATGTCCTCGCCATTTCAATTTTTCTAGCAGTGAATCAGTCTCAGCAAGTGAGTGTTCTTGATTTTGTAGCAATTGATGATCCTATTCAAAATATGGACGATGTGAATCAGTTTTCAATATGCGATGTTCTTGGAACGTTATCCAAGCAGCTTTTATTTGCAACACATGATTATGAGTTCGTAAAACTTTTTATCAAAAAAAATGAACACCGAAAAGATGAAATCCAAGTCTATATGATTGATGCTCCTCAGCTTACGGAGAAAAAAATCAAACGGCTGACATTCGAATAAAATTACAAATTAATCTATGATACCAATACGTTTTAAAGCTGCCATACAGACCGAATCAATCAGCGTGTCAGCCGTGGCAACATATTTATTGGCTTCTATTATTGTTTTATATTTCAATGGAAATAACTTTGTGACCTGATAAGTATTAAAACTATCAAGAATTTTATAGATACAGGAATCATCCAAGGAATCGACTTTGTATCCTAGGACTTCCTGCTCTATTAAGTCACGTTTCTCTGCTTCATCAAGATCATCCCATTTGATTTTCACTACAACCTCTCCTTTGTATTCATCGGGTTGATGACAAATAAAGATACAAAATACATTACGGACTACATGACTGAGATGACTAAACAATTAAGCTTATTACGTTGGTCATCGATGGAAGAACAACTAAATCCTCAAATTAGAGTACTATTTCATTCATGAAATTATACGACGGCAATGAATGCTTTATGCAAAATTAAATGTTCATCTACGACATACAAGGCCACCTTCTTTAAGTTTGAAGGTGGCCTTGCAAGCAGTTTTCCAATTCAAAGGGCTTACGTTTTCAGCAGAACATTACAATTCCGTAAAAACAGTGTTCTGGTGAAGCTATTGATTATTCTACAGTATGCTCAACAAGGGCTTATTAGATAGCCCTCCTGTCGATTAAAATTCACTTCTCATATCCACCCATTTCAAATCCAACACAACCGAAACCTTAATCGTATCTCTCAACACCTTGTTCTTATAGTCACCGTCATCCTGCGTAAAGGAGAAATACTTCGCCGAATGCTGAAAACTATAGACTTCTAGGTATCGACTCGACATATCCCCACTACGCACTCCACATGTGTGGAGTACCACAACCCAATCAAAAACTGCACCTCTGTCCGTATCTGAATTAAAAGTATGGTGGAGCTAGGCGGAATCGAAGCGCCAACTAATCTAAGCCCCGTGCTTATTCTAACTTCAAGTATTCATTTTTTTATTTCAGATCCTCTTTGATCTTAAATCTGATGGCTATAAATGAAAATATAACTATGAAAACAATCGACACGCTAGCTACATGAACAAGATCATTTATATTATCAAAATCTCTTGCGCTTAAGATCGTATTAACTATTAAGAAAGAGGACAAATGAACGTCATCAATGATTGATTCCAAGACAGTTACAATCATTCCAAAAACATTCAACGATAGAACAAATCCAACTACAATACTAGCAATCAAGCTTCTACTAATGATGGAGATGCATAAGATTACAATTGAAAATGCCCAATGAAGTAAAAATTGGCCGATCAACAATTTCGCAAAATAACCCCCATCTCCAATCATTGCATGGTTAAAGAAAATTGATCTTCCGATCATATCCGCAACGATCATGACAATAAATGTAAGCAAAGTGAATAGGCCTGCAATTAATATTTTTGAAATAACAGTGTACATCCGTGCACGCTTCATTGAAATGTAATTTTTATAAAACCCAGAGTTATGTTCACTCATATAGAAATAAACAACGAATACAGCAATATAAATCAGCGGCCACAATGGGATTTGAGACATCATGACTTGGATGAATTGACTTTCGTTCATCGAGCTGATTAGCATAACCCTACTTTCACCGGGCTGCTCGTATTTTCCCAACATAAATATACCGAATATTTGAAAAGCAAAAAAAATTAACAGTAATATATAAATCATTTTATTTGATTTAAAACGGTGAAAGTCCATTTTGAGAATATTAATCACGGCTCCCACCCTCACTTTCTATCCGTGCCAAAAAATATTGTTCTAGGCTTTGCTTATGCTTGATAATCGAATGAACAGTTATGCCGCTTTCAACTAAGGTATTGATGATATGTTGGTTCTCAACATGAGCATCATATACATACACCATACGCTCACTAATGACTTTGTAATGATTAATATGCAATTTTTGTTCTAAGATGGGAACAGCCGAGCTTGCTTTATCCACTTCTATTTCAATACGATCTTCGCATTGAAGCAGCAGTTGCTCCCTTGAATGGTGTTCGATGATTTCTCCTTGATGTACGATTGCATATTGAGTCGCTACTTTCGACAACTCTTCCAAAATGTGACTTGAAATAATGATGGTCATTCCCGTATTATTCAATTCCAAAATCATGTTTCTAATATCAGAAATTCCTTGCGGGTCCAAACCGTTGATCGGTTCATCCAAAATCAAGACATCTGGGCTTCCAACTAATGCAGCTGCAATTCCAAGCCTTTGCTTCATTCCCATTGAATAATTTTTCACCTTGGTCTTATTCGAACCTTCCAATCCGACAAGCTTTAGCAGCTTGTTAATATGATCTTTCCGATTGGTCAATCCATAGGAGATCGCGATTAATTCCAAATTTTCATAGGCAGTATAATGGGGATATAACCCTGGATTTTCAATAAGTACGCCTATACGTTCAAAATAAGGGTGATTACCCTTCACAGGACGATCAAATAATTTAATTTCTCCTGAAGTGGGGGATATTAATCCAGCAATCACCTTTAGCAAGGTGGATTTTCCCGCTCCATTTTGGCCTATCAAACCGAAGATTTCACCTTTACCTATTTTAAACTCTGCCTTACGCACTGCTGTTTTCCCTTTAAATTGTTTGGTTAATTGACTTACTTCAATAATTGCTTCAGCCATATTCACACCTCCTTGTCAATAAAATAACAAAAAGAAGCTAACATATCGTCAATAAATGATTAAGAAAGTTCAAAGAAGATTAGGGCCGGTTTAAGGCATCCCTATGGTGCCAGCCTGAAACCAATGCCCCAAATGGTGTCAATATAAGCCTCCTCGTCAACCCTTTTGATTTTATTGCGAATATTGCTAATGTGAACGGTAATGGTTTTGTCCTCACCTATGTATATATCTTCCCATGCAAGCTCATACAGATCCTGCTTTGTAAACACTCGGGTAGGATTCTTCAGCAGCAGTTCAAGGATCTTGTATTCCTGTCTTGTAAGTTTCAAATCTGCTTGATTGACGCTAGCGTTCATCGTTCCGCTATCTAAAAGTAGATTTTTATGACGATAGCGAGTAGCAGAATCCGTTCGGGAGGTTCGTTTGACATGTACATTGACTCGAGCAAGCAATTCCTCCACCTCAAACGGTTTCGTGACATAATCAGCGGCTCCCAACTTAAAAAGGTTTAATTTATTATCCAATTTGTCCTTGGCCGATAAGACTATAACTGGTGTGTCAGAGCTTAATTCTATCCTTAGCCGATGCATAAAATCTTCCCCAGACAAGCCAGGCAGCATGAGGTCCAAAATAATAAGATGATACTCGTGATGAATGACGTTCATGATTCCCTCACTGCCAGAATACGCTTGCATGCATTGAAACTTCTCTTTTCGAAGCACATCATAAATAATATTGTTGATATGCACATCGTCCTCAACAATTAGAATTTTGGGGTGGTTCGTGTCATTGTACACGTCAACTCTCCTTTACGATTTTCTTAAAAGCTAAGCTGATGCAAAACTGGTCATCGTTCAGGTCAGCTTGCACATAACCATTCATGTTCTCCATCAGTGATTTCACGATAAAAAGTCCCAGACCTGAAGATTGGTTCGTACGCGACGGATCTGCTTTGTAAAAGCGAGTAAATATGTTGTCCAGGCTCAGCAGATGATTTCGCTTCAGTACATTGGAAAAATGAAACAAAACCTCGTCCTGTTTCTCCTCATAACGAATGCTTAGATCACCTTCACTATGCATAAAGTAATTTTTGATCACATTCTCAAATACTCTTTCCAACGCACTTTCATTTCCCTCTATAAATAGCGGTGCTTCCACCATGCAGAGGTTTGGTTCATAGCCACTTCGCAAAAAATCGTCGATAAAGGTAAACAGACGTTTATTTAACACTTTCATCACATCAACTGGCTCAAGCTCCAAGATGTAATCTGGGTTTTTCAGTTTCGTATATAGGAACAGCTCGTCAACAAGTGTAATAATCTGTTTCATTCTAGTCTGTGCCAGACTAATGTACTCTGTTTTTTCTTTAAGATACTCGGAACGTTCCGCCAATTGCAGATAGCCGTCAAGTGAAGTCAGCGGGGTTCGTATATCGTGGGACAAGCTCATAATGGTCGCGTGGATTTCTTCCTTTTGTTCGATAAAATCTTGCTTCAACTTTTGTTGATCACGAAGCAATGCATTACATAAATCGATTAGCCGATGAATTTCTTTTGGCTTAATTTGTGTTTGTATCATTTTGAATGAATGATGGTCGGATATAAAAGATAATTGGTTGCCGATATCCTTAATTTGGTTTTTGTAATAAACAAGGTAAACGGATTGAATGATTAAAGCAGCCAGTATGACGATTAAAACAATATAAAACATAGAATCACTTCCTTTCTAACACTTGAACCATCTCGTTCTCCTGTATTCACTCTCTAACTCTTGGAAATTTGTACTTGAAGACTATATTCAATAATTTATAATTCTATCCTTCAATAACGGTCTATTTCGACAACATTCAAATTTTTACACTAGTTATTGTCTCAAGAAGGTACCATTAAAGCAATAAATCACATAATAATAGTTTATACAGTACATGTATATCCATAGATACAAACAAAGCCCAGACAGTATACTGCCGGGCTTCAACTTGCAGGAAAATGTGGCTCTTAGCTGCTAAATTCTTACCAACAACACACAGCACTCCACATGTGTGGAGTGTGTATATATAAAGAAAAAACCAAATGGAATCTCTGCCATTTGGTTTCATTTATTGATATAACATCGTGCAATCAAACCCTAACTTTATCGTTGCATACGATAGATCAGGTATTATATATGAGCTTATTTGAGTCTCACCGCTTCGCCTTATAAAACTCATGATAAAGCTTCATGAGCGCTCTCTTCTCTATACTCCTTCGCAATTTCCCGCTGCGTCCGCTCATCCCCGCCATGCTCCAAACCAAACCGTCCAATAACAACTTCCTTCTCGCGGTCATCAAGTATATCCAAATTCTTATATATCTTCGACTTTTCAATTTTCAACTGCACCTTATCGACGATGTCATCCGCTTCATTACCGAGGATATCGATCAGCGTAATTTCATTGCCTTCCTTATCCGTTCCAATTGGATCATGAAGTGATACGTCTTTCCTAGTCTTCTTCAAAGACCGAAGGTGCATATGTATTTCATTCTCGATACAACGAGCAGCAAATGTAGCGAGCTTCGTCCCTTTCCCGGTTTGGAAGCTCTCGATCGCTTTAATCAGGCCGATCGTCCCGATCGAGATCAAATCCTCGAGATCCTCCTCAGTATTGTCGAATTTTTTGACGTTGTGGACACAACCTGATGTAAACCAAACGTCAACACATTCCAGCTCGTCCCCTTAAAATATTTTCTTTCACTCAAGAACACATTATGCGCCGACCTATTCAAAGGCTGCAACCGCATCAACCAACGCTGTCAACTGAGTCTATAACGTCTCTGTACTGAGCGTAAATCCTTCGATTACGGCATCTTCGTCAATCTCAATCAGGATGCATCGTTTCCCTTGATAATTCACCTGTCTCACATACTTTAAATCCTGCGGGCTGACCGAAATCGAGGCTACCTTTGTATCGATCTTAATCGATTTTGAAGTGAATTTCGGCATGACGCTGCTTGCCTTCATTTCATAGTTCCTATCGTCGACGATCGTTTGAAACGCGCGTTCCACTTTATCCGTCGTCACGTTCTCTATGCCACTTACTGTCAGCACACGTTCCACATCTTTATAATCCAACTTCGGGGGTTCTTCCTTATCTTCGTTGGTTTCGATTACCTGGTGGATCTCCTCGTACACCTGTGCGAGAGTGGCTACGTCGAGTTGTTCGCCCACCACTTCCTTCACGATGTCTTCGAAAATAGCCCTCTCTTCCATTGCCGTCATGGATCTTTCGGCATTTAAGACCTGTCCGATGAAGTGAGGATCTGGATAATTCGATTTTGCCGTACAATACAGAATGCGGTTCACATCGGAATAGTTATCCGTCACGCTAGGGTAAAAGAACCCGTGCTCCGGCGAACTTAACTTGATAATCGGATCTACAATGACATTGTACTTAAATTCCCTCTCCACATAATCGAACAAGAGAGTCTTCTTTTGCTTCTCCGTGGAATTCACGCTGCATAGAATGAACGGATGCGCGAACAGTTCGTCCTTCCCGCTCTCTTCGGCTTCTTCATTTCTGCCCTTGGTCGGCCGGAAATACTGTCCTCGAACGAACGTGACTACTGTATCCTGTTCATACTTGGCATCCACCAACATTTTATCCACCAACAGCAGCATCAGGTCCTTCCATTCTTCAGGATTGCCTGTCGCCAAACCTTGGTGAAGTATCACTCGCGTCGGATCCTCTGCTTCCTCCTGAAACTTCAACTCGAACAACTTCTGATCCAATTCTCCGGTCAGCAGTTTTTTGAAATTCCCCATATACAACTCCTGCTTCTCTCTATCCACCAGAGCAAACGCCTGGCTCTCCCAATGATAGACTTCGTTGCTATCCTTCATAATATACACGTTGAGAATGTCGTTAATATTCATCATATCGTGATCCAGCTTAAATTGCTTGCGTATATGCGCGACTTCTTTCTTTATCATGATTCGCTAGACAACTCCTAAGAAGTAAATTGGTTTTATCAGTATAAACGATATAACAGCCCTTCGCTAGAAGGGCTGTTAATGTTACTTATCTTCAGTTCCGTTCCAAACCAACACAGCCACACACTCAACATGTGTGGAATGTGTATACAGACAGAAAAAACCAAACGGCATCTCAGCCATTTGGTTTCATTTATTGATATAACATCGTGCAATCAAACCCTAACTTTATCGTTGCATACGATAAATCAGGTATTATATATGAGCTTATTTGAGTCTTACCGCTTCGCCTTATAAAACTCATGATAAAGCTTCATTAACGCCCTTTTCTCTATCCGCGACACATAACTCCGCGAGATCCCAAGCTCCTTCGCAATCTCCCGCTGCGTCCGCTCATCCCCGCCATGCTCCAGCCCGAAGCGCCCGATGACAACTTCCTTCTCACGGTCATCGAGTATATCCAAATTCTTATATATCTTCGACTTTTCAATTTTCAACTGCACCTTATCGACGATATCATCCGCTTCAGTACCGAGGATATCGATCAGCGTAATTTCATTGCCTTCCTTATCCGTTCCAATTGGATCATGAAGTGATACGTCTTTCCTAGTCTTCTTCAAAGACCGAAGGTGCATAAGTATTTCATTCTCGATACAACGAGCAGCAAATGTAGCGAGCTTCGTCCCTTTCCCGGTTTGGAAGCTCTCGATCGCTTTAATCAGGCCGATCGTCCCGATCGAGATCAAATCCTCGAGATCCTCCCCAGTATTGTCGAATTTTTTGAGGTTGTAGTCGAACTCCTATGTCATCACCAAGCTCGATTGATGCTGCAATCTCGGTATTGTGCTTGAAGAGCTTATCGAATGTACCAATGGACGTTACAATCAAACGAGTTTTCCCTCCGTCGTCCGGATCTGATTCAAAGCGTACGATGATCTCGTCAAAGAGTGTCGTGATGACATGGCGCTTAAAATCAAAGGTTAACGTTTCGGGATGCTCGAGCTTCGTACGAACGTGCTTAATCAGCTTTTCGATTGTACCGGTCGCTAGGCTGTTTTGAAGACGGTTTTGCAACTGTGTATGGTACTTATTTATCTCAACCTCCAAGCTTGAAAGTGAAGAGTTGATTTTCGAGAGGTCCTCCACCATTTCTTGCTCGGTAATGACATCTCGCCGGAACATAATCTTGATTTTATCCTTATCCTTTTCGTATTGCTGGGCTTGCGTCTGAAGGAGTCGTAAACGAAGCTCAAGCTCTTCAGAACCCTCACTCGCCTCGGCATTCAAATGCTCCATAAATCGTTTTGGATCGGCAATTAGCTTTATAACTTCAGCCCAAATGTAATCTTCAAGTAGTTCAGCTCGAAGGGATTCGCTTTGGCATTTTTCAATACCTTCTCCGTATCGCTTTGGCGCTAAATTCGGGCAACGATAGCATCGGTACTTCATACGCTTACCGGTTTCTTTATCTTCGCGTCCGGAGTAAGTTGTCGCGTCCCATGTGCGTCCGCAATGTCCGCATTTTAAGATTGTTTTCAATAAATATTGATAGGTCTGGTTTCCTGTATGTTTATTCGTTATATTTTTAGTTTTTTGATTTTGGGCAAGTTCAAATATATATGAATCAACAATCGACGGAACCTCTACTTCAATCCACTCTTCTTCATCACGATACGAAATCGATCGTTTAGGATTTCCGGTTTTCGTTGTTGCACCTTTTATTTTTTTTGTTCTTCGTCGGTTATAAAAATATTTTCCGATATATATTTCAGAACTTAATATCCGTCCAATACTTGATGCACTCCATGTATTTGATTCGCCACGTTTGGGCATGACACCAGCAGAAACAAGTTTTTCACCAATTTGTCTCGTTGTCAGATTATCAAATACATACCACTCGTAAATCATTTTGACATACTGTGCTTCGTGCTCATTTATGACAAGTTGTCCTTCAGAGTCCTTATCGTACCCAAATGGCGCTACCCGCATCGGCATCACTTTTTTTAGTTCCCTAACTGCCCGCTCCCGCCCACGAACCGTTCGCTTTCGAATTATTCCGAGTTCATAGCTTGCAATCGCGGATAGGATATTGAAGAACAACTTGCCTTCTGGTGATTTTTCAAACTCTGTATCGGTAAAGGAGATGTCTGTCCCATGTTTCTCCAGCTCACTAACGACTTGTAACTTGTCATTCAAATCTCGGCTGAAACGATCGGGGTGCGTGCAGATCACTTGACGAATAATACCTGCTTTTACATCTTCTCGCAGCTTCTTCATCACAGGGCGTACATCAACGTCTTCACCGGTAGCACCTTCCTCTCGGTAGATTCGAATATTTGAATCAGTGTATCCTTTCTCAATGGCTAGCTTTCGGCACAAAGCAATCTGCTCATCCAAACTCGTATTATCAACTTGCTGTGCAGTAGAAACACGCACATACAATGCTACATATTCTTGTTCTAATTTAATGACCATTAAAGTTACCACCTTTGTACATATCAATATAGATCATTATAGACAAAAAGTCAGGACACGTAAACAAAGAAGAGCCGACCCCGTTTAGGTATCGACTCTTTCCGCCGCCATGAGGCTATCCATGATGTAGCGCAATAATATGTTTAGACTTTCAGTTGCTTCCGCTTGTTCCTTATCACTGTAAACCATTTGGTTCGGACAATACGACATTACAAGGCGTTTCTTTGTGCCAGTCTTGATAAGCCATCACCTCGTTAATACCTATGCGGAGGCGAGATTGTCCGATTACTTACATATGTGCCATAGAACAATAGCGGTACCGAGTTATCAATGTTAATGTAAGCGTACCCATCGATTATTAAATGTGAAACAACCTAATTGATAAGCGCAGTATCTATATCTTCCGTCCATAAGAATCAGTAAGAATGAAGGTGATGAATCTACAGTGAAAAAGATCACCCAAAAAGGCGATCTTCACAAAAGAGCTCGTGATATTTTGGAGACATATAATGCAGAGTAGTTTCTAACCTTGAATGTCTCATTTGCCTCTGAATTGTTTGAATTGACGCCCCTTCTTCATACATCAGATTAGGCATGGTGTGTCTGAGATCATGAGGTTTTACCAATCTTATTCCTGCATTGGTCGAAATTTCTGCTAAAATATCAGATAGAACGCGTGGAGACATTGCAGTTCCATTCTGATAAAACAGGTACTTACCGCCTTGTGCATGCCAACGATGCCATTCCTCGCTTGCAAGGTATTTCTTTAATGCGGCACCTAGCATTGGGTGAATGAACACCGTATCCGATGTTGTCTTTTGCCCCTCAACAACATATATCAGTGATGAATCGAGCTGTACGTTTATAAATTTCAACTGACATACTTCTTGCGCTCGAAGTCCGCAACGCAGCATTAGCAATACAAGAGTGTAGTACATCAACCCTTCTTTCAATGCTGACGCCAACAAAATATTGCATTCTTCAGATATTAATGATTTGTCTTGACGGCGCAATTTATAGTAAGGGTTTTTGTAATATTTCACGCAATTTTTTCTAACCATGTTATTATCGGAAAGAAACTGCATAAAGTTCTTCAAGCAGGAAATCGTTGAATACATTGACTGTTCACTTTTTCCAGAATTTAAAAGATGAGTAAAATACTCATCAAAAAAATCCTCATCAATGGGCTCCGTATTCCCTTGCCTGTCGTAAAAGAAATGCTCAAAATCAAGCTCCCTTTCACCGTCCTTACTTTGAATATACTCTCCGAATCGCTTAAGAATCGACGTCTGCGACTTTTTTGTGGACTCCCTAAGCTCTACATGGGCATACCAAAAACTATAGTAATGCGAATCCAACAAGATATTATTTGTCAATATCCTCACCTCCTAGTAGATCGTCGATAATCGACCCTTTATTCAAATCCTCTTGATAATCTTTATTGGACAACCTCAAGTAACGGTTAACCATTTCCAAGCTCGAGTGATCCATAAATCTCATCAAGCTGTTGAAATTCACACCGTTTTTTACACATTTCACAGCGAAAGTGTGCCGGAGATTATGAGGTGTTATTTTCCCCTTCCTATCATCAGGAATGCTTTTGCATTGCTGGGCGAGTGTTTTTACAACATGCTGAACAGTTCTTTCCGTAATTGGTGTTTGAGAGCTCTTAGTGAAGAACACAAAATGATTACCATCACCAAGATTGTCTTTTATTTCACTAAGTGTACTCCCGTATTGACGGTATTGCATCTTGATGAATGGCAGCAATAGCCCCATCCCCTCGTCGCTAATAAATGCAGATTTTAACTGCCCTTTATGACGCTTGCGGTGAACTTTAAGAAGTTGCTCAGTTTCATACACTTGATCAACCGTCAAGTGAGTTAACTCTGAATTGCGAAGACCTGTTGTCAAATATACAGCAAGCATAACGAAATTTCTGAAGCCATATGCGCTAAAAATGCTTAATGACAATAGTTCTGTAACCTGATGTGGCTCAAGGTATCGGATCTCTTGATTCGATACCTTCTTTATTTCGAATACTTTCGAATTAAGTATTCTTTCTACTTCGACTGGATTAAACCCCGACAGCCGTAATCCAAATCGAAATAGTTTCCGCAAAAGTGATTTTCGTTTGTTTTTGCTGCTTTCTGACTTCACTTTTGAGATAAAGGTTGACAAATGAGTAATCTTATCGGTTAGAACAAGATCACTTATTGGCACAGTAGCGTCGTCAATTCCTTCTGCCTGCAAATGTTTTGTCAGTGAAGCAAGCTCGAAGCCATAAGTCTTCTGCGATGTCTCAGCATAATTCATATATTCTTCATTAGTTTTGAAGCTATGAATCACCGCCTCATACGTCCAGACTATTTGTGTTTCAACCTTCTCCGGAAGTAATGCGCCTGCCAGTCCCGACAAAGCTTTCACTACATCTTCGTTGCTGTGTTTTTCAAGCAACTCTTGTAAAGCGCGTTGAAGTTGCATATTATTCAAATTCTCGCGTTCTGGCAAAATAATCACCTCCATTTAATGTGATATTTCTATTAATAGATACCAACTCTGTTGATATCCGACTTTAGCTCTTCCTGTGACGCGTGCAGATACAGAGGTAACGAATGGGATGATTCATGTCGCGATAAAAACATTAATAATCCCGGCGCGCAACGTGCTTTGGCAAGTCGCGTAACATAAGCATGTCTGAGAAGATGCGTACCGCCTTCGGCATCAAACCCAATCACGAGCCAATAAATCTTGAACATTTGGTACAAATGTGTTTTTAACGAGCTGGGCTTCATTTGAGAGAACACTCTAATTGACCCAGTTTGCCTCCCTTCCTTCTCAATAAAAGCTAAAAAGTGGTTTATTATGACATCCGGTAAAGGGAGGAGCGCATTCCCGCCCTTCGTGTCGTTAATGGCAATTGTTTTGGTCGAGAGGTTTATATCTCTCCACCCTAGTTTTGCTACTTCCGATGCTCGCAATCCAACATTAAGCATTAATAAAAAAGCAAGACGCTCAAGGTGTGGGTTAACTGCGTATTGATCTACTGCAGCAAAAAATTCTTGAAGTAATTCATCATCCGGGATTGTGCGATATTTATAATTGTCTGCTTGGATATTTGTGACAAACTCTGCAACATCATTTCGGATCCTCTTTTTTTGATACAAGACCCGAAAGAATGTTCTTATAAATTGCAGGCTCCGTTTTGCACCGATAGGAGATATTTCCCCAGAACGAACTTGTCTCAGCAAAAAAGACTTGTAATCCTGAATATGCTCCTTGGTAATGCTCGCAACAAGAAGATTATTGAGTAAGGATCCTTCAAAGCAGGGGTAAACCTTTATAAGCCAGCCAAAAAAAGCGCGCAATTTGAGAACATAATTATTTTTAATACTTTGCTCGCTTGTTCCATTCCTGCGCTTATCAGCTACAAAGAAGCTGACCAATGGGTGGTTTAAAAGTTGATCTGTCATTACGATTCTCCTTTCGCTGAATCTTGCGCATAGTCCACGAACCTGCGTACATATTGTTTGAGCGACTTTGATTGGACTGAATCGAACATGTCGTGAGTGACTTGTGATGCCGTCAAACGTTTAAGATTCAACCGACTTTCCTGCTGCCCGACTGCTACCATTACTTTCTCAGCAACTGATTTGAAAGTTACAGAGTTGATGTTCGCAATGGATTCGAAAAAAGCCATTACAAACGTCCCTTTATAACGCGGGTATACAAGCAAATCCGCCAGTTTACGATTTAAGTCAAACGGAACATTCCGCGTCATCGATTTGTGTAAAGGCACAAATTCAGCTTCATTTATCATGTTGAAAACATCCTCCTTTTTGCGCTGATTTGGTGCGCCAATCACATTATAGGCATTGTATGGATTTTTAATACCATAAAGCGAAAGTGATTTCGTAGAAATACCATTCTGCGATGAGAAGTTCGTTTTTATTTCCAAATCAGAATGACAGACATCAGTGCTCTTTTTCTTCAAATTGATTACCACCTTTCATATGCGCTTGATGTAGAACCATGCATTATTTGGAGTGTGAACCCCAGGACGGTTCCATTGTCCATTCATAATGCGATTTCCGTGGTCGGCACCCATTAATCATGACATCTTTAAGTTCATTTTTGGACTTTTGCATAAAACAAACAAAAAAACCAAATGGAATAATAATCGCGATCATTGGTTAGACGCGATTTTTAGCCCATTTGGCTATGTGAATTATAGTGAGAAAATCTCACTTGTTACATTAAGTTATTAGCTTTTCAAACTGATCGAGCAGCTCTACATATTCTGCTTCAGATTCATCTAATTTTGTCATCAATGCCTTCGAAAGCAAAGCTAGCAGGTGAGACAGCTTGTTTGATGGAACTTCTTTCTCTGATAGCTTTTTAAATAACTCGTTAAGTGATTTATTAGCTGAGGACCTGGCAGGTCGAATATCTTCAATAAGTTCTATGCCTGCGTTTGCCAACTCAATAATATTGGAATATGAAATACTACCTCTTTTTTTGATAGTTTGATATATATTTTCACCTAATTTTTTGGCATCTTGATCGCTGAATTTATTTTTAAGAATACGACTTGCAATATGTATACAAGTATCTCTCACTCCATTATAATTTTTTCTCTTATTAATGTTTTTCAGCAAACCTTCAAGAGCATTTAATACATTTTCGTTATATTCTTTTTCTTCCGGAGTATTTGTTTTAAACTCTGGCAAAAAATATCTTTTCCCCAACAGAATCACCTCAGAAAAAGCTATTCCCAGATGCAATTCATTATATACGTCAAACTAAACTAAGCTTCCTTGGAACTTGATATTATTACCAAACTCTTTTCAACTGCCGGGAAATTAGAAATCTGTAATCAAAACTGGAACCATTTTAATTCCTTTCACTCGGTTCAAAATCCTTAAACTGTTGAATTTTCTGAGAAGACAATTTCAGCATATTAACGATTGAGATATAAATCAGTTGCCCTCCAAACATACAGTATTATTTTACTGCTCAAAACTTAATGATTGAGGTACACCATAATACTAAAATAGAGACAAAATGTTAATTTTGACAACCACGCCACTAAAGAAAATTGAGTGTCCGAGAAGCGCACCGTATATTCAATGCAAATGTCTCCTAATGACAAAGTTCCAACCCATTTTAAGGGCAAAATTTCATTTATTCAATAAGCCTGCAATTAGACATTGACAACTCGAAGGTAAATTTATACAATAATCTTGTGAACAACATTCACAAGATTCTTTTAATTTATGTGAACTAATATTTCAAAAGAATGGTGGTCGTTATGGCTAATATAAATTCGGAAAACATTGTTGGCACAAAAGAAATAGGAGATTTATTCGGAGTAGGTTCTTCTGCGGTAGTAAATCTTCAGAATCGATATTCAGATTTCCCCGTACCGATAAAGAGACTGGAGTCCGGACCTCTTTTTGATTTATTGGAAATTCAAGATTGGGGAATGAAGCACAACCGTATTCCAATTAGAAATACAGTTCCAATTGAAGTTGGCAGTCATAAGTCTATCGCAGTAGCCGGACTTCCCAAAACAGGTAAAAGTTACTTTACTTCCGTTTTTGTGGCACAGCATGCAGGCTTTATCCTTCGCCGAGTGTTTAGCAAGGGAGGCGAAGACTTTACGGAGTGTGCTGTTAAACTCATTGTTTCGTCAAAAGTTCTAGAGCCTTATGCCCAGTTTAATACAGAAAAAGAAGATGAACGGCAATATTCGCGCTTAGATGAAAATAGCCTAGAAAACTTTGCGACCGAAATCAACTCGTACTTAAAGCAAAAACGTAGATCTGGTGAAGCGATTGCGCCTACAGAATATATAGAAATTTTTGTACAACCAAGCCAATTAGCGGCGGAAATCATGAATGAAAACAACTTATCATACATGGTGATCACCGATACGCCTGGCGTATCAAATTCTTATGAACTGGTACATATTGCGGAAGCACATCTTGTCATGCTCGTTTTAACCGACAGCGGTGGTGAAACTGCACGAGCGGGATTCAAAAAAATCGTAGAAGGTATAGCTCCGTTAGTAGCTACCGGAGATGCATGCTTTCTATATAACACTAAAAAACCATGTGATGATGATGAAGAGTATGAAGATATGCAGCGTAACGCTGAAAAGGCTATGCAAAGCTTTGAAGCGGAATTCGCACCACTTAGAAAAAGTATTATTGATAATTCGATGAATATTCTCCATCCATCCAAATCAGTAATAGGAATTCCGGGAATGAAGGACAAAAAGATTAATTTCGCGGAAGAAGTGTTCAGGAAAAGACTTAAGGAAATCATTAACCGTTCATTTACAGGCGAGGGAGTGGAGTTGATTTTAAAAGAGTTACGAGACTCGCTTAATGATTCACTCACCATTACAGATAAGTCTGAGTCTACTGAAGAAGTCATTTGTAGCAAGTTTCTCAATTTTATAACAAACGTCTTATCGCAAATACCAAGCATGACTAGCGATCCATCGAAACCAGAATATTTCCACATATTCAAAACTAAAAATCATGCACGTGTAAAAACTCAGGATGGATACAAAATCGCAAATGCCGTTTCGAATGAACGCAAAAATTTATTGCAAACGCTCTACGAGTCTTTTAGTGCATATAGTATTGATAATACGCCTGACTCGATAAATCAGGCAGGAATAAAATTGTTTTATAGGTTTATTTCCGAAGAACTTAAAAGTGATACCGGTTTGGGCGTCGGTATTCACCCATGGGAGGATTATCCTCCCACAACGATGCGTGCGATTGAGTATATTTTTGCTTCCGAGCTTGAACAAGCTTTCACACAAGGAACTGAAGACGCTAATCGTATTTATTGCGACACCCTTAAATCAAATGGTATTTCCAGCAAATCATGGAATTGCGTTCGAGTTGATATAAACAATCTATACTTACTGGGGATACTTACTAGTTGTGGTGCTTTATCGTTGCCTTCTTCTACTCTTTCGGAGCTAATACGCAATCGTTATATTGGAGGGCTTAGAAAAATTGGAGAGTTCAAGGCATGGATACAATGTTTAACTATTTTCGACACAAAAAACTCTGAAAATCATTCCCCAAACATTCTTATGAGGTCAACAGGTTTATAATTTCAATTCAACCGAGCTAAGAAAAAGGTTTTAGTTTTTGAGGTGACCCGTTATTATTCATCTGCGCGACGGACCATCGAAACGACTCATGTGACTTTTATCTTTCAGTTAACGCCGGTGACTCAACTTAATAGCGTCACAAATTATATCATAGTTCCATTTAATTGATCAAATCTCCCATTCTTCTTTTAAAAGTACAAAATACTCGCTCACAAAAAATGCCCGTACATCTCATTAAAGGTGTGAAACGGGCATTTTGCATTTATTCATTTTAAGGTTTAAGGATTGTGAAACCAATCAGTCATAATCCTCCTCAGGCTGGACCAAATACTCTCCTATAGAGCTGTGTTCATCGCCAGGTCCAGGACAATAGAACCAAACACTTCCTTCATCAAGATCAATGTCCGTGTCAGGAACTAGCTCTCTATTACAATGGTCACAATGACCAGGCTCGTACCCTTCTATTCCACTAAGCAGCTGTTTAATAAAGCATCCCTTACAGACCAAAACGGGTTCTTTAAATACCCCAAAATAGTCAGTTAAAATAATTTCTTCGTTGTTTTCAAAGTTGTTATCACATTTTGTACACTTTGCCACGCACACGCCCCTTGCTATTCATTCGATAATATTGATGCCTAAAGTTAAAATTAAACTTGGTATGTTTCAAGTCCCAACAGATCAACAATTTATTCTGAGTTCAATTTTCTATTCCTACGTAATATCACGTTTATGAATATTTCGATGAAATAGAGCGATCATTCCGGTGGTAAGTGAGCCAGTCCTCCGGAGAAAATGAGCCACCTCTCCGGTGGTGAGAGCCACCATAGGGATAGATTCGGATATGATGGAGGAATCAAGGGCGAGCGTAGCGAGTTCATCTTGACCCTTGAGTCCTTCTCTATCCCCTAGATCCTGTTTAGGGTGGTCATAGCAATGACCACCTGCCCTCCGGCGAGGACGGTGTTTGGGGCAGAGCCCCAAGAAATGTACTTGATCTGATGGTTAACTTTACAGTGGCTTCCCCTACCGGAAAGGTTGCTCAAAAACGCCGGAGACGTGGCTCTCACTCACCGGAACGATGGCTCAATTTGCCCCGGAGTATTCAGTTTACTATAACTACAGTGAAATCAATTAACTTCTTTAATTTTTTTTAGAGCGCTAAATGCTTCTATTTCGTTTTCAAAATATCCTGACTTTCGATTCCAGGGGACTTCTGATTCTGAATAAGTGACCCGTGCCATACGACCAATATAATATCCCACATTTGACTTACATACTTTAAGTCTGGATACCCAAATTACTTCCTCGTGATTCTCTAGAATTTCAGCGATTTCATCATCTAATGTGTCTTCTGCGATTTGACGTCTCTTTTTCTCATAATCCTCTTCAATAGCATGCTTCCATTGTGCGTCTAAAATCATTTCTGACCATTCTGAAGCATTCGTACTATTGAAAATTCTCTGAAGTCTTAGCAACGTAATCTTGAGCTGAGTAGAATTCATTAAACCATCGTAGTAATCTATATAAATAGCCTCAAGATGCTGAATTAATTCTTCTTTTTTCAAATTCAAACCTCCATTATTATACTGAGATAGATTGTAAAATGAGGGTAATTCTGTTCATAAGTAAATCTTTACGCTATTCCTCGTCTTTCATTCGTCATAATTTATTTAATTTCAACTAATCACTTAGAATATCCTTCAAATTAAAAAAGCCCCGCGTTTTGCTCGGAGCCATTTCGTAGTGAAATATTCATTATAAAATTATTCGTATAACTTGTTCAGAAGCTGACTAAAGGAATTGCATACATAACTTAATGCAGCAGCTTGACCATTGTCTGCATGTTCATGGTCCCAGAATACTACTACTGGAGATGTACTATCTCTATAGTCAAAACAAAGATAGTTACCAAAAGGATCGTCTGCAAATGGATAGATATTTCGAGGAAGACGAGTCTTTATATTTTCATAAACACTCAGTATATTACGACTCTCGTCAATATTCAAAGATAATAATGCATTAAATACTGCGCCTCTACGACCTTGAAGATCAAAAGTATCCGGTACAGGTTGTCCACCATTATTTAATTTAGCACATTCAACGAAATCTGATGGAAATGAAATATCTAATTTCTTTTCAACTGTTAATATCTCTTCAGATGATAATTCTTTTTTCGTAAGTATCCATTTCACTTCATTATCGTGCTTCATCAAACTAGCCTCCTAAGTTTATCGATTCTCTGAGCCGCCACCCCAAATTGACTTCCCGCCAGTATGGGCAGTGTTTTCATGAAGAGAACGGTCTACCAATTGCATAACTCCTGGCTCTTCACTATGATGCCAAACATATCCTTCGGGAACTTTTCCATTATTAATCTGTTCGAGTTGCCTTTCAGTAAATGTTGATTTCAAGTCAGGATTATGATTAATATCATCCTGTAGTGATAATGTAGCCGCTTTGAATTGTTTCGCGTCTGATTCATGGTATAAAGATTCATCTAGTTTCATTTCATATTCTACAGGAAATTCTGGAAAAACTCCTGTATAGGTACCTTCATTAGTTTGAATGATTTTTTCATGGAAAGGTACACTAGTTTCAGGATGATTCTCTCCAGCCAAACTTTCATTCCTCGTTTTGATGTATAAAGGTTCGTTGGCTTCATCAAAATTGGAAATGGATTCTGGCTTCAAATATTTTGCAAAATTAGGAACGTCAGAAGAGACTTTGTTTAACCCTTCTCTCATTAAGTCTATGTTTCCACCAATAGCTGAAAGGGTTTCTAACATACCTCTACCGCTCCCTTTTTCGTCTCTTCAATCCATAAATAATAGAAGTCTCTGAACCCGATATCCTCTTGTGCTTTCTCCTGAAGCAAACATTGCATAACGGCAGGCTCGTATGCTTTCGGGTTTGTAAATGTAACATATTTCCGAAGTCCTTCAATGTATCGTTTGTTCCACTCCTCTAAATTCATAGCATTTTTTGCATACTGAATTAGTCCAACGCTCTGAGGGATCAAGGAATTAACTATTCTAGATAATTCAACAAAGTTTTTCTGTTCCCACAATTGCATTTTATTATTCAATTCAAAATGAGATACGTCCTGAACGATAGTTTGTTTAATGTGGTGACTTATAGAGGCACCCAATAACCATTTCTTCAAATGATCCGTTTCAATTGTGCCAACGTTATACCGGCTCTCCTCTGGAACTCTCCCCATTAATAATAATTCCAACAACTTACTCAACATAATTTTATTCTCAGGTATCATTTTTGGTTTTGATTTTTTTTCAAAATTGTAAGGCTCGTAGTTTGTAAATTTACTGACTTCACAGAGTACAGGTTGTAGCCAATTATTTTGATAAATTGCTGCAACACCTGTACGCAGTTTAGGTAGTTCATTTATTTGATTATCATTTAAATTTGCCGTCTTTCCTACTTCTGTTCGGTCTAACTCATCGGGTAATCTCAAAATTATTTTCGTGTTTGTATTTCTAATAACTGATCGGTCCAGTAAACTAGGAGATTGGTCTGCAATAACGAAACCTTCTCCGTAGGTTCTCATCTCAGCAATTGCATTTGCAATCATTTCCACCGATTTCCCTTGTAAATTAGTTCCTTCTTGACTTTGCTCAGAAGACACTCTGCGCAATAGATGATGTGCCTCTTCGAGTACAGTTACATGCTTTAAATCACTATTAAAAATATCATCACCCGACATTCGATACTCTTGAAGCCTAGTAAATAAAATCCCCATTATTAGTGATTTGGTTTCAATTGAACCAATACGACTTAAATCAATTATACAATTTTTATCAAACAGGATTTCGTTTTCAATCTCATCATCTGTGAATATTTTACCAAACAATCCATTTGTCAAAGATTTCACTCTTGTAACCAGCGCCCCGATATAATTACTTTTTACTTCCTCCGAATAGGCAGATTCTTTTATTACAATCGGAAGTATGTTTAATAAATCATGAAATGTAGGGTATCTAACTTCTTCACCAATATAAAAGGATTCTTCAATATCCCAGCCAATCGAAACGTAAGTTCGCTCTATTGCTTCCTTCAAAACCGCGGGCATCGCTGCGTACATCGACCAACATGCATTAAAAATCTCAATAATTCGATCAATATGTTCCAGTACATGTACTTGAATTGGGAACCGAAAAGGATTTATGCGAAGCAGATCGGTAAAATTCGAATTGGTTCCAAATACATGTACATCTTTTCGACCGCCAAATATATTCTTATACTCACCTTTAGCCGGTTCTACGACTAGAAAATGAACATTTTTTCTTATAAGCTCGTTCAACATTTGATAAATCGTATTAGACTTGCCTGAGCCAGTTGAACCTGTAATAAATGTATGCATCGCCAAACTTTTAACATCAATTTCTACAGCAGTGTTTTCTGACTTGCCCATGTGGAAAACATTTCCGAGTTTAATAGAAGCCCTATTTTCTACTGCCTCATCATATGCAACAATATTTCTTCCGAATTCCGCCGTTTCAATAACCGGCAACCCACTAATTGATTTTTGAGGAAATCCTAATTGAATTGCAAGTTCCTTACCGTTAATTAACGACCCCGGTGAAACATGTGGTAAGTTTAGTCCTGTATTTACTTTCATTTCGATTAAGGGATGATTTAATTTCTTTAAATACCTCCCTACTTCCACTAAGTTAGCCTTGTTATTATTGTCCCATGTATTGATAAAAGAATTTTCAACTGCGGAATTTTCTCCTCGCATTATTGCTTTAAACGTACTAGCAGCTACACGAGATGTTTGTACGCTAGGAGCAATAAAGTAACACGCACAACTCCACATACCAAAGTCTTCAGAACTTCTCAATCGTAGCAGTTGATCTTCAATTTTTTGAAGTAGATTGGTTACGGTTTTATTTTCGAATTGTATCTGCAAGTTTCTAGAATTACCAATCGTTTGTGTTTCCGAATTGCTTTCTTGTGATGAAGTCGAGTCAGATCTACCTCGCATCTCTGACTCCCCATCCGTTTTTGATGAATTTGTTGTCTTAGAGTGGCTTTGTGATGTTCCATCTGTAGAACTACCTATTAAAGATCCAACTGCACCAGCAGCCCCCCCTGCTATCACAGCTCCAATTGGACCGCCTATTAAAAAGCCTCCAACTGCACCTACTCCAGCAAGTGCTGTTCCTAAATTCGTTGTTTTAGAGTGAGTTTCACTGTGACTCTCGGTTTCAGAAGAACCTTGTGTATAACTTTGAGTTTTCGTCAAACTTTCGTTAATTGTTTCTGTTACTCCCTTGCTAATCCCTTCCGAAATAGCAATACTATCACTGGAATTAAAGCTCAAATCACATTTAGCAAATGGCACTAATTGTGAATATAAATTTTCATAGCCATGCTTTATCTCTTCAATATTTTTATAAGACACTGGGTCCGCTAAAAAGATAGCGGAGAACTCCTCCCCCTTCATAGCCTCTACAAGTTTCTCTAAACCCTGAACAAATTTAGCTTTATCTTGATCTTTAAGTGATGGCACTCCTGAAACGGATGAAATACTCTTTTCATTTTGCGACAGTTCTGATGAGAATACAGAGGATATCACCTTTTCAATTTCTGTATTAGTTAAATTTTCAATTTCGCTCCCTGGGAAGTTCCCTTCGAAACTCTTCCTCAACGCTTCCTTCGAAGAGTTTACATCCTGCTCTTTTGAAAGAGTACGTGTACCCAAATATAAATCAGTACGATTCCCATCACTATTCATAATCATGACCAGAGAACCGTTCACATTCCCAAGAGTATTATATATACTCATTAATTTGTCTAGATTGTTTTCATTCTTGTCAAAAACTAATTTATTCATACGAAATAATCGGATGTTGTTCCTAGTTGAAAGTTCATTGATATGCTTTGGAATAGGAACAACATTACGAAGAGAAAGCTCATTCAAATAATTTTTTTGCACGAAATCAATAGATGCTTCGAAAGCTTCATCTAAATCCTTGAAATTTCTTCCGTCTATCTCAACCATATCGGATATATTGTTCATTGATTCACCTTCTAATTTAGAGTACGTCTTGATTTTTTCTGTTGACCATTGTAATCGCGTCTAAAAGGATTCTTGTTGATTAACTTCTGAAATTTATCCTTTATGCCTTCAGTCTTCTCAAATTGGACATTACTAGAATGCTCGGAAACTTTCTTTTGTACATATGACGCATTATTATGGATCGCATCAACCTTTGGTATTGAATTATCAGCGTTGTAGTTATCACCGATATCGCTAACCCGCCCTACTTCTCTTTGAGTTTCTATTTCCTGTTCTACTTTCAATTTATTATTCTGTTGGGTAATTTCTACTTTTGGCTTTGAGTAATCAATATTATCGCTATTGCTAGTATCGCTAATCCTCCGAGTCCCGCTATCACTAGCCATTTTGAGTTCGACTTTCCCGTATCAACTACCTTCTCTGGTAACTGGTCATGCATTAATACAGTATGTTTAGGAGTTGGATGCGGAGCCGAACTACGCAATGGTTGTTCGATAATCTGAGCTGGGCTTATTCTCCCTTTATATGGTCTAACTTTTTTCCCCACTTCAATAATAAACATAAATCTTTCTTTAGAAAAATTATATCTCAAGTCACTTTTCAATTGCCCTAGATATTCCGTTGTCCACTTATTCGAATCCTTTTCAATAAACATATCATCATGCTGCACCCAAAGTGGTTCCGACAATCGACTCTCAGCATACTCAGCTGCATGAATGACTTCGTTTTTCTCATTAGTTGGATTCTTGGAAAGATATGTGCTAAGAGCAACTCTAACCTGCTCAATATCAGCCTTACCCACTGCCTCTAGCAAGAAATTTTGTGGTTGAAACATCTTGCAGTTCACACCCTTTCTTATATTTCTAATATTCGATCTAAACGTACAACAAAGTCTTGAAGCCAATTACTTTTTTCAATGTCATCTCTTAATTTTGATGATAAAGTTGCGCTATCACCAGACAATTTTTCGAATTCATTCACTTTAAATAATAGTAGGTTCTCCAAACGGTCTATCTCAGCATTAAAAAATGATTTAAGCTTTTGAACTTCATTATCAAGATACTCTTGGGCTTTATTAACATTATCGAGCAAGTCTTGTTTTGCTGGATTAATGACCTCTTCAGCTATTTTATTAACATCTACATAAGTTTTAGTTGTGTAGGTTGTCTCGTAATAGCCATCACCCCATGAGAAGGGATTCCACCACGAAGATGTTTTCACCCATCTTTCTCCGTCAGCAACTTTTTTTGTATATTTTAAACTATCTACTAATGATTCAGCGGCAGGTAACTCCGCAGTAAATATTTGAAAATCATCTTTTTTGATCGCATCACCGCTGACTTCGATTAAATCCTTAACATAACTGCGATATTCATCTAGTAACTGCTCTGCATCATTTTGCATAGTAGCTAGAATAATTAGCTCTATGTCTGTTTTAATGTCACTTTGCAATGAAGATATGTCTTCTTTTAATTTTGCAATTATTTTTTTAGCTTTACTTTCTTCAATACTTCCTTCGTTATTAAAAACAGCCGCAAAGTCATCAATTTTCGTATGAACCTTGCCTTCAACCCGTCTCATTACAGAACGAACATCATATTTCTTTCGGTTAATTCGCTCCTTAAAAGCACTTGCTTTTTGTCCGTTGGAAATCTCATCTTGAATTCGTTTCATTTGTAAATTAATACTATTGCGTAGTTCCTCATTATCGGACATTTCATTTTGTAATTTCTGTTCCATTTTCTTACCTTCAACTACATCCTTAAAAGAATTTACCGCAGCTGTTATTTTTGCCGTTACGGCGTACTTGTCCAAATATTCGTTTATTGCTGCTTCAATAGATGGTACTCCAGAATGTATTAATGCTTCGGCATATGTATCATTGTCTTCTCTTGCTTTCTCAATGTAATTTACAAGTTTCCGTTTCATCGAAATGCTTAATGGTGCGTATTTCACCAAATGCAGTTGAGGCTTTTTTATAAAGCGTTGATGGGAATTCAAAGTTTCCTTTTTTTTATCAGTTAGAGCAATTCCGTTTTGGTACATACGAATTACTTTCGCAGTCTCAGCGGAAACAGGGAAAATATTCGGGTTATTGATCCCTTTTTCTTGAAGATAATCTTTAACTTCTTTCAAAGTATCTTCAATGCTCTCTTCTTCAGGGTCAAAGGCATCCATTTTATTCACCGCAAAAATAAATCGGTCCTTCGATTGTTTACCTCCACTTTTCATTTGTTCAGCGACTATAGATAATAAATTATTATCATCATTTGTGTGAAGTTGTGTTGAATTTAATACATAAAGAACAACAGGTTTTGATTCATTTTTTAATACTCTATACGTATGATCTTTATGGGCGCTGTTTCTAGAATTATTTGGTCCTGGCGTATCTACCAAAATGAGATTCATACGTCTAGACGAAATATTTGGAATGCTCCCTTCAATTTCTATATGTGAAACTTCTTCGTTCTTATTAAATTCTTTCATGCGTTCACCATCTAATGGTTGGAATGGCTCAATTTCTAATCCGTCCTTATCAAAACAGCGTCCAATAAATTCATCTCGACCTGGGATATTTTTTATACTTGCTATTGTTGCTGTGCAAGCTGCATTCTTGGAAGGCATTAATTCTTTACCTAATAAGGAGTTAATCAAAGTTGATTTCCCCGAACTCATTGTCGCAATAACAGCAATCTCAAAATCAGAATTTAGGGCTTTCTCAAAATTCTTTCTTATTCCATCGCTGCGAAGTTCCTCGAATGGTCCGCGCTGCATTTCATCGACTAATTGGGTTAGTTCGCTTATTTTATCTTCTTTCCCTTCAGCTGGGATATGAGCTAGTTGTATATTAACCATCTTGCTTTGATTGTATTTTAAACAAGCTTCAGAGACATCATCATAATCGGGAAGCGTTCCTTGAAATACAAGTTTGAATTCTTTTTCATTAAGTTCTTCTATTAAAATATCAATTAACTGATCCAGCCATACCTGTAATCTTTCATTCTTAAATTTGGCTAATTGACTATCTTGACTGATTGCTTCATTATCATAATATATCTGGGTCTCAACTTTATAAGGGTTATAGCGAATAAATACTTCTGTCATAAGAATCACCTTCCATTTTGAGGTATATTTGATATTTGAAATAGTAAGCTCTCTAACACGTAAATACCTGTCTTCTTCATTGTTTCATATATGACTTTTGAACTTAAATATTCAGAGTCTATTTGAATATTTTTATTGGTTCTTACATTAATTGCGGGCTGAGAAAGAGACTTAATCAATTTTTTGTCAATATATTTATTCATGTCGTATTTAGGGTTTTTGAATAATTTCAATAGTGCAAGTGCATCACTCTTTTCTTTATTCGTTAGAGACCTTCCATCAAGTATATATCTATACAAACCTGCTGCGTATGAAGATATAGGGATAATAGTAGGTGAAACTATTCCATGTTCCATGACATAGTCTCTTGCTATACTTAAGGAGTCTACGATATCGTCATCTGCATCTAAATCCAATTGATCCGTTTTATTTAACAAAAAAATAATTTTTGTATTTCCCAACTGTCTAACAACTTCTTTTAGCAGATCACTGTCATCATTCGAGGCGAGATTAGTTGAATTGAGAATGTACAAGATTACATCGCTATTTCGTTGGAGCAGTATTTCCCGCGTGACAACACCATGCTGTTTATCCCTAGAGTTATTCGTCCCGGGAGTATCAATTAAGGAAATCTTGGTTTTCCTTAACATTGAATAGGGATTCATCATACCTTCAATCTCGATTCGATCTATTTCAGAGTCTAGATTCCATCTTCTTATATCATTATAAGTAATGTTCCATCGGCTATCTAAATATTTACCTGTAGCTAATCCGGCTTCTCTTGATAGCTTTGCATTATTAGTAAATTTCAAATACTTCGATGTACATGCTTTGTTTTCCGAAGGGAAAATTTTTTTACCAATCAGTGCATTCAATAAAGTTGATTTACCAGAGCTCATCGTTGCTATAACAGTGATATTGATGCCATTTACCAGTTGATGCTTCCTGTAACCCTTCATGCAATCATTAAAATACTTAAAAGACTCCATTTTTTTGGGCTTCAAAAGACCGTTAACGTCTTCGTTGGATGCTATTTTCACCAAAATTGATTTGACTTTTTCTACATAAGTCATTGGAATTTCAAAATAATCTGCAAGTAAATGGATGAAACCGTTATGCTGGAATTCGTTAGAATCCTTTAAATCAAAAAACAGTATTTCGCCTAATAGTAATCTACTGCAATATGAGTTTTTAAATTTTAATTTTCTTAGATCGGTAAAACCTAATTGCTGAAGCAAACAGTTAAACAGTTCGGTCTCATCCTGATACTCGATATTGTTTAACTGATTAATATCTTTTTCTTTAATACCAAAATTCAAGTAATAAGCAGACATTATATCTCTAATCTGATGTTCATCTCTTCTCCCAGTTCGCAGTCCAGCAAATAGAAATGATAGATAAGCCATTTTTGTTGAATAGAATTGGTTTAATACTGGATGTTTGCCTAAGTCTCGCTTAGCTAGAAACATCTCTAACTTGTAATTTGATGTGCCTATCATTATTGTGCCTTACCTCCAATATAAAACGATGATCCTGAAAATGTACATAACGTATCGGAATTCCAAATGAAATGATAACAGCGACGGGCATTCCAAAAACTTCCGACAGTAACTTACTTAATTCGACCAGCAGTTCCTAGTTCCCTTCTTTTTGTAGTTAAAAATACCTATGATTTTACAAACTAAAATAAGTATACATAAACTTAATGACATGGTGTTGTCACCAACCGTATGTTCGTTTATGCGTTTTTTATTCTTAGATTATGAAGAACTGTTGTACTTAGCTTGACATTAGAAAAGACGGCTTACGCCGTCTAATCATAATTTAATTCTGTATATTTTTTCTTACATTCAGGACACTCAGTAGTACAAGTTCGATTAAAATCGAGCTTCTCTTGAGAGGTTAATCCTTCAGGATAGGATTCAATCGACTTTACAAGCAATACAGCCCCACAAATGCAGTTAAACAATCTGCAGACCTCCCATCTTATCTGAGTTTATCCATGAGCTTCAACCAGGTATAACAAATAATTATCAAGGTCCGACAGGGAGTCAATTTCTTTTGAAATAATATCCAAGCCTTCTTCAAGGTATCTTAGTATTAAGTCATCGATTCTTTTCGGATCCATTGGTTCGCCAGTTTTCTCGATTAATATATGTTTGTACAACATGTATTCTTCACCCCTGGCAACCACACCATCACCAATAACGAAGTCGCTTTTAACTCTGTCCTTTGGTTCCGGAATACCATCGACTGAAACCAATCCCTTTACAAAGGCTAGTTTAATTGCCTCAGGTCGTTTGTCGTTCCAGTCCAATTCACTCATTAATTTTAAAAGTTTTTCCTCACCCTCACGGGATAAAGGTAATCTTCCGTTAGCCATAAATAATACTCCTATTCGAATGTAAAATATCCTTCACTGACTTTGGTAGCCGTTTCCACATCATCGTATTGAAGAAGGTAAGACTTCTGAACATATGGTTCAATCTCTTCAACGAAATCTTTTGTGATTTCTGTATCAGTTGTAAGTATGATGACCTGGTCGCTTAGGTTTGTAAAATAACGATTGACCAAATTCGATCGATGAATGCTATCCAGTCGTGCCAAAGGAGTATCGATTACGAAAGGGAAATTAGTTCCAGAAACCTTAGTTAAAGCCCAAATCATTGATAAAGCAATTAATTGCTTTTCACCTTCTGATCTTGAAGTCAAATCTACTTGATTATCAAATTCATCATAAATTTTTAGCGCAAATTCTTTAGGATCGAATTCCACACGATGTAAATCGCGTTTACGGAAAAGTTGAAGCAAAATAGATTCAATTTCGGTCTTAAGTTGCTTCGCTTTTAAAATTGTCACACGATCAATAAATTCTTTTGTTGCATTGATGAGCTTCGACATCATTTCTAGTTTTTGTTCAACGGGACCTAAATCTTGAATAGCTCTTCTTTTAGTCGTAAGCTCTTTTGAAAGGTCTTGATGCCTATCTTGGAGTCGACGCAACGCTTCGCTTCTCGATTTTCTTGCTGTGTAGAGGGAACCAAGTTTCTCAGATATATCTGCCAACTCTTCATCCATCTCTTTAGTATCGATTACGTCTGGTGCGTCTTCAAGCTGTGCCAATAATGATTGTAGTTCAGTATCGATTTTATTTCTCTTACTGATGAGCTCCCTTATATTCATGTTCATAGGTAAGTTCCAATTAAGGATAGCTTGCAGTTCATTAGGCGATAGATCATACGCATGCAGAACATTCATTGGTTCAACCTTAATCTCCTGCATCTTGTTAACCTTAACCCATGCATCTTTACCTTTTTCAGTCAACTGTTCCTTTTGATCGTTACTCAAAGGAGGGGTAGTTTCTTGGGCTAATAACTGGGAAATAAACCTGTCGTACGGCGCGAATGCTGCTTGGCTTCTATTTAAGGAAGCGACATGCCCTTGTTCTTTCTTTATTTGCTGTTGTAGTTTTTTCACAAGTGGATATACTACCATCTTAGGTAAGGAACGTCCGAAACTTTCTAGCGCCGCTTTTATTTTCTTTTGTTCACTTTCCAGTTCACCGACACGTCGGTTAATTTGAGCTTTTGTATTCGAACTACTTGCTAACTTTCTCCTTCTTTCCTGACTTATATAATCTTTCTTTTCTTTAAGAAATTCAATTTCTTTCTCGATTGGCTTATCTTGAGCTCTTAACGATTCTAATTCTGAGGCGCATTCCTCTAATTGAACAGTCAGCTTTAAAATATCTTCATTCTTTACGGACTTGGACAAATTCAATTCTGTTGTATATTTAATGCTCGATAGGTCACTGTGGAGTTGGTTATATAATTCCAAAGAAACGATTTTTTGAATCGCTTTAATTGTTTCTTTGGAATCGTGCTCTCCTACGAGATCTCTGATTTTCTCAGCATCAAAAATAAAAAATGGAGCTACATCAATCGGAATTCTCTGATCAATAAAATCATTAAATTCATCATCAGAGGCGGCTACCTCGCGTTTCTCTGAACCTGAAACTACATAAATTCTTCTTTGTTCAACAATTTCATTTTTATGATTTTGTTCAAATAAGACTTCAATTATATACTGACCAGTATGGTCACTGAAGGAAAGTTGAATATTGCTACTATTACCACCTTCTCTTTTGTGCCGCGTATTTATAGCTTCTTTTTTTATGACTTCATATTCATCTTTAGAAAACTTTCTCCTCCCGTAAAAACAAACATAAAAAGCATTAATCAAGGATGTTTTACCTGCTCCATTTAATCCTCCAACTAATGTTATGTTTTTCTTATAAGGAGAAAACTGCTCATGTCTTTTTTGTAACTCCATGTTTTGAACACCATAGTACGGTCTATAGTTTTCGAACTGAATATAATTAAAAATCATAGAACTTCCATCCCCGCTTCCTCGTCTTCCACCCATTCTTCAACATAATCTGAGATGCGTTCAAATATACCCTTTCTTTTTGCCATGTTCTTATCAGCGAATTCCTTTTCTATTTTAAATAGTTCACGTAAATATTGAGGGTCAACACCATGTTTTTTGCAAATTTCGACTAACAAGTCGTCTTCATCCTGTAGTATGTCCGTCAAATCAGTTGCCTCCCGGTGATTCAATGTAATCATTGCTTGTGTTCATCATAAAATGATTCATGTATAATTCTTATTATAGTAAATCTGTCCCACTTTATCTAGGAGGAATAGTGTCCAGATGGATATTCTCTGCTCGCCACATACTGAAGATATCGAATTAGAGTTAAACTCTCGAAACATTTTAAATAACCGTGTTTTGCACTTAACACCAACTTTAATATTGTATCGTAGAAGGCTTAAATACTATGCAAGAAAGTGGTCACTTCAAATACAGGTTAATAAGAATTCAACAAAAGACAGCAACATTGAAAAAGAGCTACATAAGTATATTGACCTATATGAGATCAATCAATTTTTAAAAAAACTTCGTTATAGTTCCCAGGTCAAAACTATTACAAAATCAGAAGCGAGTGTAATTCTGGAACGAGTGATTAAAGAAAACCCTGACACCAATAATCCTAGCTGGTTATCCGTACTTCATGATCTAGGTGTATTATTTTATGAACTCAACTTATCGGGTATTAATTCTGTAGAATTACGTCTATTTGATCCAAGTAAAAAATGGTCTCAAACCATCGATATATATGAAAAATACCTAAATCAATTACGAGCCACAAATGTATTTGATGGTGCACAATCTAGCTTTAACGCCTTGAGTGATTTGGATTTATCTGGTTATTCTGAATTAATCTTAGACGGTGCCTTTTTGCCGATCTCACCTATTTTGCAACTGATAATTGAAAAATTTAATATTCAAGGTAAACCAATTACAGTATTACTTCCTTATGACTTAGAGACCCCAGATCATCCAGCTCTAAAAGCCGTTAAAACTATTTATCAGAATTTTAAACCGGTTTCTGAGTGGAGATCAATACAAGAAATAAAATCACAATCACATTTTATAAACCAGCTGCCAAAAAACATATTTCGTTCAGACAAACAAATTTATTTAGATGCATCGTTGGAAATCTTAAAGTTTAACACTTTAGAAGAAGAGCTAACTTATATAATGCAGAAAATCTTTGTACTCATAAAGTATAAGGAAATCAGCCCAAAGAACATCGTTATCATTACACCCGGAGCTATGGAGCTTCGACCAATAATTCGTGAAATATCAGAGCAATATAATTTAAAAGTACATCTACCTAAGCGACCCTTGATGCATTTATCACAAGGACGTGCCATCAAGCATTTATTCGATATCCATACAGATATCCGTAAAGAACGCGACAGCTATTTTACTATTAAAATGATGAAAATAATACTTAGCAATTCGCTCCTAAAACATAGCGAATCCTTACTTAATGCGTTTGAGAAAGTGGAATGCTTCTTCGAAGATTCAGTATCCATACATGACTTTATTGAGAAAATTGATTCACTGCTAGCTGCAAAACCTCTGATTGACCTAAACCATCAACAACATCCTCTTAACGGTGTGGATGAATCGCAACTAAATGAAGTAAAAGCGGTATTGCAACACATACTTGAGATAAGTTCAACATTAATAAAAGGGAAAGCCCGGACAGTTGGGGAACACATTCAGAACCTAATTAACACTCTTGAAACTGATCCGCAAATTATCGATATATCTCCCCTGATATGGGAACGCATTTTGAAAATAACTGATAATGTCACGAACCAACAAAACATCACAATAAGCGGCTTCGAATTTGGATCTCGTATTTCTGCGCTTTTCACTGAGAACGAAGAGTTCGAAGAAGGAGATAAGCCGGTTGAAGATGAGAATGATATCTTTTTAGAAAAAGAAATTCTTGTTACTGGACCGAATAACGTTGAATTTCAACGTTATGATTATGTATTCCTGTGCAGGTTCACTCAAGATAAATATCCAGAAACAAAAACGCATAAATGGTACTCATCAAAACAAGTTGAACAACAAATACTCCTACACAAGACCAATTTTAAAATTTCTGATCCTAAGATTCTCGAGACTTTCTACTTAGATCGTGCAATGTACCATCTATATCTTACTATGCGTGCACCTGGGACACAGCTGACTATTTCATATTCAAGCATGGAAAACGGACAACCATTAACTCCGGCTCATTATCTCCATGATATAGCTAAGGTGTTTGGTGTAGAAGAAGGCAATCGTCTTGAAAATAAGAAGGAACCGTCATTAGAAGCATTACTTGAGAATTATGGCGTAATAAAAAATCCAGTCATGATTACTGCCGCTCCTTCTACGGACAATAACCATGAACGTAAAAAAGCTGACCTTATTGAACGTAGTTTCACTGCGGAAGAAGTGGCTATCTTTCAATATTGTCAAAGGCGATTTTATTATCAAAGTAAGCACCAATCAGAAAACCAATATACGCAAATTTTTCATTTGCAGTCCTATGCATCATCTTGTCTATACGAAAGAGCTATTGAACTGTTTATCTCAAATGAAACATTTCCAGTGGTTGCTTCAATTGACTCAAACAAGCAACAAGTACGACTCACAGCTAATATGAAAACTTACAGACGAACAGCCGAAGAAGCAATTAGAACTATTTTTCCTTTTGGTAATCGACAATGGCATAATGTCGTAGCCCAAACTGATTTTTTCTTAGAATCTTTGTTAAAGAACATCTTTGAAAACCAATTTGTTAAAGAGCTTAGAAGCAATGGGTTTAGCACAATTAGTGTCAATATGAAATTAGATAACTCCCCTGATATTATACGAATCGACGACTTTAGATTTAGTTCAATAAAAGAATTAGAAGTTCAATACTATAATCGTATGATTCATAGATACTCTATTTCTAATCGCAAAGATATACTTTCGTTCAGCTCAAAAAATTATGATGAAGCTGACTCCATGGAAGAAATAAAAAATTGGTACTTTAATTTCAAACGTGAATTCCGCAGCAAATCAGAAGCGGTGGTGAATGTGCTTAATGAAGTAGTAGCAGCAGTTAAAAACGGAGACTTCAAAAAAAATACCGGTGGTCATTGTATGTACTGTACTTTCAACAAAATATGCCGGGAACGTGAGGTCGACTTATGATTACAGAAGAACAGAATGCAGCGATAAATTCAAACTCGAAGTTTATTCTCGTTAAAGCAGGAGCAGGCACCGGTAAAACAGAAGTGTTAAGTCGTCGTATCCTCCGACTATTATCCGACCAACCTGACTTAAGTATTAATGACATGGCAGTAATAACTTTTACAAACAAAGCCACAGAAAATTTAATGGCAAGGTTGAAACTTTATTTATATCACAAATGGAAAACGAGCACTGATTCAGAATTAAAACAACGTTTTAGATATGAGCTTGAGGGTATTAATTCAGCTCAAATCTCAACGATTCATAACTTTTGTCAAACGGTTTTAGAAGAAGCAGGTCCAATCCACTACCCTGATTTTAATTATTCACCAAACTTTTCGGTGTCTGAGTCATCAATGCGTCAAGCTGTCGATCGTACTTTTGAAACTTGGTTTACTGAGCGCAGTGAAAATAACCGAGATATTTATCATGAAAGAGTTATGCCTTTTCATCATTTTAGAAAGACGTTTGTCGGTCTGTACAGCATGCTTCGGTCCCAGGGCTTATCTATCGAACAGGTAATAAAAAAGACCAAAGATTCCATTCTTATCGAAACAGGATTCCCAAGATATATCAAGCAGGAACTTGTGGATTTACTTGAGTTGATTATTAAGCTTCATCACCAACTCCGTTATCATACAATGGATCCCGACAACCTTCTTGAATATTGTTATAAAGTGCTGGTTCGAGATCCAGAAATCGCAGAGAGTATAAAAAAGAAATATAAGTATATTTTTGTTGATGAGTTTCAAGATACTTCAATGTATCAAACCGGAATTATTAAAAAGCTATGCGATGGGAGTAGCGGCAGCCCACATCTTTTTGTAGTTGGAGATAGCAAACAGTCCATATATCAATTCAGGGGGGCAGATTTAGCATCTTATCAATCAGTCGAAAAGTGGATTAAACGTTCTGGAGAAGTGCTTGATTTATCTACAAATTTTCGTTCAACAGGAGAACTTGTTATCCTGGTAAACATGCTCTTTAAAAGAATAAAAGATGCTCACCCTGAATACAGCTTTCAGCCAGAACCATTAAAGCCAAAGGAAGAACTAAAAGTGCCTGTCTACCTGACAGATGCATATGAATGGCTGATTGCAAACGATGAAGAAGGAATTACTCAACCTGATTTAGTTGCAAACTATATTAAAGAAAAACTCGATCAAGGCAAACAACCAGGTGAATTTGCAATACTGTTTAGAAAGAATTATCAGATGATGGAATTTGCCACTGCACTCGCTAATCAAAACATTCCGTTTCAACTTATTGGGGCTGGTAATTTTTATAATCAGCGTGAAATAGTTGATACTTATAAGGTCTTAAATTTTATATCTGATCCAACGTCATCCATTAATGCTGAAGAGGCATTGGAAACTATATACTTTGCCCACGATAAAGAAAGTATGCACACAGTTACAGATGAATTAATTTCTAACCTTGAAATTAGAACACCAGCTCAATTATTAGATAAGCTTTATCAGGTAACAAAGATTCGGGAAAGACTTGTTAGAGACAATCCTCGAGCAGCTGCAAACTTGAATAAACTAAAAGATCTTAGCCGAAGTATCAGCATTAAAGAAAATATGCAGCTAAATGAATATATCAGTTGGCTGCATGCCATGATTGCCTCTCATAAAGAAGAGCAACAATCCGACATTCCTGTTGGTGATGAAACAAATGCGGTAACCTTAATAACTATTCATAAAGCTAAAGGGCTAGAGTATCCCATTGTTATATTACCTCATCTTGATGAAGCTACAAGTCAAACAGTGCTCGCTCCGCCAATATTATATAGTCAGGATACGGGATTGGAATACAGCTATAAGCCCTATTATGGAGAGAAGAACGCTCCCCGCATTCAGAGTAATGAATATAGTAACATTATTAAAGATTATCAGAACGAGCTGCATTCGGAAGAACTTCGTGTACTCTATGTTGCCTTAACACGAGCAGAAAAAAAATTAGTGCTCGTCGGTGACGAGCACTGCCCAAAAAAATCAGTCTGCTTTCAAAACTGGCTTAAATTGATCTAACTCATATCTGAACTGGAAAGGTAAACATTTAGAGAGTTTTCTTTAAGCAAGCTTCTTAAAGAAAGCTCTCTTTCTTCATTTATTCCAGACAGCGAAATATCCATAATGAAGATGAAATCCGAGCTTAAGTGTGATTTCAGCTTATCAAGCGGAAGTATATTTACCCCAAAATCGTTACGATTATGCAAGGTACATGCGATTCCCATCGATATACAAATGTTATTTATCTCTTCTGCAATTGATCCATTCTTGGTAAACTTGTCCTCTACATAATAAATATAGATGTTGCAAAGGGCTACACCTTTTGCATACTGATTTCTAATTTCAGTTGCGATAAACAGTATTTCATCAATAATACTGGGTAATATAGTAAGCCTTCTCTTAAAATCTTCAAACCATAGCTGTCTTCGCTCATCAAACCTAGGTACAATAATATCAGGGTAAAGAATTCTCTGAACCTCTGTTAGTACATCATTACTTAATTTTGGAATTTGAAACTTATCCCTAATGGTTTTTATAATTTTTGATTCAATTTCACTTTTGAAATCATCAGCTGTAAAAATCCATTTTTCTGGTATAGTCTTTTGAATGTTCTGGTTTAGGACATCATCGGATGTAAGGTTTACAAACCAACAAGCATAGACAACTGGAAACTTTAATCTTCCTTGATAGTTACCTGAGCTATTAACTAACAGATTCGATTGTTCTAATAGATTGATCAGTTTGTATGCATAGCCCCTCACTTGTTTCAATGGAGCTGTTACTTTCTTCGGGTTACCATCAGCAAGTATTGTCCATGATTCAATTGTCATCTGTTGAATCGTATTAAGTTTGTAATCCTTTACTTCGAGTACAATCATCCCGTAATATGGTGAAAAAAGAATGAAATCTGGATTATCTCCATCTAATGAAGGCTCATGGAAACCAATCCACGAGTCAACAAGATTGTTCTGCAGAATCTCAAGGACTTTATTTTCACCCTGAATCTTCGGAGATGGAGAAGCTGGATAAAATATTGCCATATTAATCCTTCCCTTAGCCGCGCGTCATTTTCCTGCTAATGCATTACAGAAACTTTCTATTTCTTCAACAGTATTCGTTTTAGACAAAGAAATCCTAACCGACGATCGAACTTCATTGAGGCTTAACCCAATACTCTGTAAGACGTGTGATGGTTTACTTGAACTACAAGCAGATCCAGTTGATATTGCAAATCGATCTGATATCTTCTTTATCAGCAACTCGTTATTGATGCCTTTGAATTGAACATTCACTATCCCAGGTATTTTATTGTCTTTGTCACTGTTAAATTTAATCACATCAGTAAATGCGTTAGATAGTCTATTTCTTAGTTCAATCTCAAGGCTTGAAAGTACAGCGGCTGCTTCTAACTGCTCTTTAATTGCTATTTCAGCTGCTTTGCCAAACCCAACAATATTATGTACACTGTGTGTGCCACTTCGATATTCATTTTCCTGTCCCCCTCCATGAATCAGAGGTACAATCTTTGTTTTTATACCTAAGGAATCTTTACGTATTATCGCTGCCCCTATTCCCTTTGGACCATGAAATTTATGAGCAGAACATGATAAAAAACGCACTTCTGTATTTTTTAAATTAACGGGCACTTTTCCTACAACCTGAGTTGCATCTGTGTGAAAGAATATCCCTCTCTCCGCAGACTTCTTAGACATGTACTCAATGTCATTTAACGAGCCCAGTTCATTGTTCCCCCATTGTATACTTATAAGCGTTGGTTCAGCTTCTAGACACTCTTCAAACTCATTTAAATTAACACGACCAAACTTATCGACGCTTAAATACGTAACCTTAACTTCTTTACTCTCTAGATATTTTGCTGTCTCCATTACTGAAGAATGCTCCGCTTTGCTAATGACAAGGTGTCGCTTATTTCCTCCGTACATCTCTACCACACCTTTAATTAACATATTGTTGCTCTCAGTAGCGCCTGCTGTAAAAATAACTTCGTCAGTTTCACAGCAAAGAAGCTGGGAAACATGGTTCCTAGCTTCTTCGATTGCGTTTTTTGCATCTATCGCAAATTTATAATATTTGCTGGATGGATTTCCGTATGATTCATACAAGTAAGGTATCATTGCATCCACAACTCGTACATCGACTTGCGTAGTTGCACTGTTATCAAAATAGATCATTTATCCCACCCCAGGCATCTTGGTCATTAGGTTTATAATCATTTTTTCTTGATTACCGGCATATTCATACTCACTTTCCAGAATAGATATTCCGCGCTCAAGATGTGCATTAAATAGATCTGGGAAGAACTCATCATCCGATATTTCTCTGTGTGAATGCTGGGCAATCAATGACTTAAATATAAAATCATACGAACCAGTAAGAGTCGTCCTATTAAACTCCAAACCAGATGTGTCTTTTACGAAATTAACCACCGGCTCTGGATTTCTCAAAGAAAGCACTACTGCATATCTAGACAAAATATTAGGAGTCATTCGGATTTTATCTTGTAGTTCTTTAAGTTTCTCGGCAGTTTTTTTTGAAGTTCTTAGCCTAAAGTTCATGATTTATTTCCTCCTGTTTAATGGACATATCAAAATACTTATTAGTCCATTTGACAGTATTCTTTTCTGCATCATAGTCAATCGTGTATGTCTTAGCTAGTATCGGTTCTATAGATAAGAAGTTTTCTTCATTAATCTCCGAATCAGTCGATAAAATGATCACTTGTTCTCCACAACGGGGAATAAAATATTCAATAATGCTTTTTTTATGAGTTTGGTCCAGACGACCTAATAATGTGTCAAAAACAAAAGGTAACCGTCTATTTGAACACATTGCCATCGCCCAAACGGTTGATAACAAAAGAATTTGCTTCTCACCCGCTGATAAATTATCGATCATTATTTCTTCCTGTGCCGGATCGAAAATCCTTAACTGGAATGTATCTGGATTGATTTTTACTCTAGTTACGAAAAGTTCTTTCCTAAAAATCGCTTGAAGCATGTGCGCAGCTTGCTGCTCAACTTGTTGAAGTTTCTTTCTGATCTGCCTAGTTCGAAATTCACGACTAACATCCAATACACGGGTTGTAATTTCAAATATGTTACCCGCTTTTTTTGTATTAATTACCTTCTCTTTTTGTGAATCGTATTCTTTCGTACTAAAATCCATCTGAACTTGAACAACTTCAATAAGTTCTTGTAGTTGTTTTCTCTTCATTTCTAACACTTTCAGTTCATCTTCGATATCACGTATGTTTTCAATTAGTTCTTTCAAGTCTGATGATGAATCGTTCTTATCAATTTGCTTTTTTAGTTTTTGAACTTTCTTTAATAATTCAGAGTTCTTCTTGAAGTCATCCAACATGTCATCAGGCTCAAAAGCTTGCACTTGTTTATAAAAAGACTCGATTTCTGCACGCTGTTGACTTGAAGCACCATGAATAACCAATTCATCTTCTGAAGAAATCAAATTATAAAGTCCATTCAGAATAAGCTCTGTATTCTCGTCAGAAAGCTTATATCCATTTAAGTTTGCATTGATAAGCTCCTTAAACTGCTCCCTCTTTAACATGGACTTAACATTATTTTTCACTTCATTCTTCGATTCACTATTCATTTGCTCAACAGTAGAACTAATCAAACTTTTGACAAGAACAAAGGGAAATAAGCTTTGTATGAATTCCCTGTTTTTCTCCATCATTAAAAATCTTTGATTTTCAATGGTGCTTATTTCTTCCATAAATGCATCTCGGCGCTCTTTAACCAAACCACCATGAACATTAAATTGTCTAATCTGCTCAGCCAGATGAGATACCGTGTCTTCGATTTTAAGTTCAAGAGCATTAAGCTCTATTAAAGTTTGATCATTCTTTGTTATAATTTCATTTCTCTCATGTTCCAAGTCCATCAATTTTTTTTCTTCAGATGATAGAGCGCCCATGATATCATCTTGCTTTAGATAATTGGAAAGATCGAATTCTAAGCTTTCAAAAAGGTCCAAGTTAAACATAACCTTCGCTGTTTGTTGGAGGTAATCCGACAATGTCTCCTTAGAGACAATTTGTGAAATCTTCTCCCCGTCAAATAAACAAAACTCAAGTAACTGCGGAGGAGTTTCCTCACGCAGCCTTGAGAAGAATAATTCTATATCTTGATCGTCCATTAATAATCCATTGCGTTGAACAGTGAGCCCTTCTTTTAAGCTATTTTTAGCTCTTGTCCAACTGCGGTTGATAGTATAATCGTTTCTTTTCCAATCCTCTACAATTTCTACGTTAAGTATGATTTGAAAAAAACGATCGTTTGTTTTTTTTGCCTGGGAGTTTAGTTTACCTTCAATTTTTTCAAAGTAAGCAGGAGATTCATTTTTCAAACCATAAGCGAATGTTCCATATAAGGCTAGTCGTATAGCTTCAAGAATGGTCGTTTTTCCGGAACCATTCTTTCCTCCGAAAAGAACGACATTTTTATTTTTTCCCATTGTATGAAGATCAAAATCATATCTGCCCCAGAACTGCCCAATATTCACAAGTTGCAATCGATTAAATTTCATTCTTTATAACCTTCAACTTTCCCATAGTGTAACCAATCTTGTTTCAGAATCTTATCAAATTCTTGGAATAAGCCTCTCCGAACACGGTACCCACTATAATTTTTTTCAACATTAACTAGTTTTTTTATAAGCTGCATACTGACTTGATGTTCATCACAAAGGAATTCCAGATCTGTAATCTGGTCTTCTTCGAACAGAGCTCGCTCATTATATTCCCAGTCCAAATCTCGCCCCATAACCTCACGATATATCATTGGCACACTGTCATGCCAATCTTCCTCATCCAGCCATAACTTACGAATATGCTTAAGTTCTTCAATTGTAATGAGTTCATAATCAGAATCATAAGGATTTACGACTCTTCTCTGGGTTTCAAGGAGCTTCCTTAAGATCTCTTTGCGTGCCTCTAATGTGAAGGGACCGAGACCTAGTTCACGCTCATCACCTTGCCCAACAAAGTATATACTCCCGTTCATACGACGCTTCTCGCGCATTTCTCTGTTATCCCTTATTTCAGACAACCATTTTCGATACTCAGCAAGCGGTCTTAACCATTCTTCACCTGATTCAATAAATCCATTCAGCGCTTTATCTTCTGTTACTACCGTGCATGTCCAACATCCAAAACGGCTATTCCCACAAGATCCAGCACTTTCTTTAATATCCTTATCAACGATTAACGGACATTCTCCACCTGTAGAGTTTTGATACAATGCATGTAGCTCGTAATTATCATTACCCCAAGGAGACTCTTCGTTGAGTAAGTAATTCCACACATCTTCTAGATCGAAATGTCTAATTGGAGCATAAACATATGCATTGGAAAGTGTCGAGTGTCGCATCAAGACTTTCCCTTCAATAGTGTGGTTTTCCATGACCTGCGCTCTTGTAGCACTTTCGGAGTCTCGAACACCAAGGACCATAATCACTTCACCAAAATGGTCAACCTTGTCTTTGATAAATTTATTTGCTGGATCAATTTTCATGCGGTCAGTGCACCAACGGAATTTTTGGCGCGGCGAAGGATAACCTTTCCCAATAATTGATGACCAGAAACTTTTTTCAATTTCTGGTCTCACTTTATGGGTTTCGATTGGAAGGTCAAGTTCAAGAGCTTTCTCTTGAATACGCATTAATGTTTTATTAATCGATGCTATTATCAGTGGTGTCTCTACAAGAGTATCTGAAGATATAATGTACACTTTTTTATGTCTCTTCTGTTCCGGCATTTTTAAAATGGCATTAAAAATCAACTGTACTAGCACAGTTGAGTCCTTTCCGCCGCTGTATCCTACTACCCAAGGCAATGAATCCATCATATATACATTCTGTATGTTTTGAATCGTATCTTCTATCATTTGGTTATTTAAAAGGTTTATCATGCTGTCTCACCTGCTCTCATTTTGTTTTCAAGCTCCTGCTCTTGTTGATTTAATGGAAGACCAATTTTCCGCTTTATTAAATTTGAAGTAAGCTGGATGGAATCACCGCTCTTATTTATTCTTCCAGTGTGACCATAAGAACGCCCAAGCCACTCTAGATTATCCCTACTCCAGTCAATTTCGGATAACTTATTAATATAGGATTTCCAATCACTAGGGTGATTTAACATTAAGTAATTTCCTATCAACCCGATTGCCTCAAGAAATACACCATGTGCATTAATATAATTCAATCTGAACTCGGTAGGAGTTAATTTCTTATTTGCGACTAGGTACCATTCGTTTATCGATGAGCTCAGTTCATTCCAGAACATGCTCAAAAAGTCTTTCTCCGAATCTGAGACAATATCTCCTTTGCGCTTATTTAAAATTTTACTATTAGTATTGAAAATGTTACTTAATACAAATAATTTAGGAGAGTGCTTAGAGAGCGACTGTTTTTCTTTGTCAGTATAACGTTCAAGCACTTTTATTTGCTGAACAATCTCTTTCGTTATATTAGCAAGTTGATCGCGATGCTCGTACAATATTCCAAGTGATGACGTTGTATTCACAGCATGTCTGTTTAAGTCTGCGAATGTCTGTTGGCTCTTTGTAAGCCCGTCATCTTTAAAGAAAACAACTGATATATTCTCTTGTCCTAATTCTGGGGATACCTTTAACGCTTCTTCAATGGCAGCACGTCGATGCTGTCCATCATTAATAAGCATTCGAGCATCCAATGAGATAGATAAACGCCCTAAATTATTAAAGTCCAAGTCGTTAGTGTACGATTGAAACTTCATTTGTCCATCAACTGAAGCTGTTAATGAACTAAAGACATAATCGCTTGGATTATCCAATATGTAGCTTGCGATTTCAGGTATTCTAGCTCGGTTTAATGTTCGTTGCGCCCGATATTCAGGAGGTATTTCCTCCTCGTCAAACACGAAAATTTTAGGTATAAGCTTAAGTGGGCACATAACCACATAAAACTCGCTTCCTGCCTGAATACCTCTGAGTGCAGGAAAACTATAAGCAAAAGTAGCATCCATGTTAATAGTAATCACCTCATATTACGTGCGTAGACTCACAAGTCTATGTTATTCGAAGTTAGTTCGTGGGTCAATACCAAACGGAGAAATGTAACATTTTATCATAGAAAATCGAAAAAGTGAACACAGCAAAACTTGCTGTGTTCACTTCAATAGCTAATCAATTATCTGCTGGATGATTTCTGGTATTTCAGCATGGTCGTTATACCATATTATTTGAATGCCCATCTTTTGAAATTCCATCTCTTTAAAGGTATGTATGTCATCTAAGAAAGACTGCAATAAATGTGCAGATTGTTTATTGACTTGGTTCATAAGATCTTTGCCCAGCAATTCCTCTGCGTTTTCAAGGTCCTTCCTTTCCATCAAGGCATAATGTTTTACTTTGTTATTACGTCTAGATGCTATATCAAGTAACCGTCTCATATTAGGGTCTGTAAAGGAAATGCCGATGAACAAGCAGACACTTTCTTTTAGTGTGTAGAGCTGTATAATATTTGACCACGAGTATGCATCAGTATAAACAGTATGGTATGCTTTTTCACTGAAGACAATCAAATTTCCGTCTTCATTATCAAACGAAGTGTCGTTTTGAGGCAAATATCCGTGTACATGGTAAATCGGCAGGTTTTCTGGGCTAATCTCAACATCTTCTTTAAACACAGGCATTGGCTTGACCGTAAATGACAATAGATTTTGCTCCAACAAATCGTCAAAATTAAAAGTAACCACTGAACGAACCCTGTGGAAGTTTTTTGGAATACATAATTTTGCTATCCATTCCAGTTGAGACGAATTGTATTTTTTATTTTTATCTTCATATAAAGCACTTCTAATGAATGGTGATAGTTCCTTGTAATCTCTCTCCGCTAACATTAGCTCAAAAAAATGAGCATTTGAAATAGAAGATCCGTCTGCCTTGAGGTGAGTTAGTACATCAGTTAACATTTCGTAGTCGCCATCTTTAAACGTTCTATTAGCGATCGACCACTTTCCCTTTTCCTTGCTTATTTTTCTAATAACCTCAAGGTTAAGCTTTTTTAATAGCGTTTTCCAGTCAGGCAAAGTCGCGGATCTTGAAACACCGGCACCTAAAAATAAAGAAAGTTGATTTCTGACAAAGGCGTTATGAACCTGTTTAATATACTCAACACGTTTTTTCTTCCACTCTTCAGCATTTTGAATTTTCTTTGGAGTGTCAATAATGGGGGAGTGTAACAATTCAATTTTCTCATCAACTTGTTTAAAATATTTGGTTTCTGAAGCGCCTGACTTATTATAATGCTCAGATCTACGCCGAATTTGGTTTCTTAAAACATTTTCTTTATCGTATGTATTAAATTCGTATAGATTGTTATCGAGGATTTGCTGTAAAATTTCTTTAATCGTTGCTGGTCTTTCGAGTTTTTTCAGAACTAAAATGGCTGCCTCGTATATTTTCATTTTCATCCTCGTTTCTTGCAGTTCATAGTTTAACAAAATAGCCATTGCCATCAATTTGAAATCGGCAATGGCTATTTTTTCGTAACATTTTCGTTATGCCAAGTATTTGAGTACGTTTTTTGTAAATTGGCAATAAGGACACTCGAGTTGTTTGCTTCTTGGTGATGCAGGATGAATACTATTGCTTAGCTTATTTTGACAAATTGAATGCCATAGTTGACATTCTAAGTGATAAGCATCTTCCACGCTACTGGCGTATTTAAAAACAAAATACTCAAAACAGAATAGATGATATGATTATGTGTAGCTAATCTTGTTTGTAAGCAACCATCTGATCGCCCGATGTATTTGACATTAAATCCATTCTCGTTATCGCCAAGCATGTATACGCCTGATCTTCTAGGTCTAATAACTCTCCGTACAACCTTTGGCAAAAAAATACGTGGGGTCAGCATCAGAATTAACCTTTTATCTCAGCTGTATTAATAACATTTGCAAGCGCAATTCCCCATTGGTTTCTTAAATTCATTAATATTTGATCGTTCCCTTCAAAAAATGATTCTGATTTTGCGTAACTGAGTAGAAGAAGCATAAAAGCTTGCCTAATCTTACGTTGATCATCAGAAAGAGTTCCTAGGTAGAAGTCAGAGTCCTCATCCATTTCCTCAATTGACCCGCATAAAGGTTCAAACACGTTTTGATAAAACGGATGATTAACATTAAGCTTAATAATAATTTTATCCAGCATGTGCACTGTTTCAAAGAAGAAAATTTGAGGAAAACTCACTGGAACAATGCTGTAAGGTCTCTCCTCCAGCTCTTTACGTTTCTCCTCGCGAGATTTCTTTTCATCTACGATTTCATCCGTTATACGTTCCAACTCTTTTACATATTTCTCTTCCGGTACATCAGCGCCGCGCTTCCCCTTTGGTTGGGTCTTATCGGCTTCAGCCATTACATCAGCAGCATCTGTAAATGCATCTGTTTTATTTGCCCGCTCAACCTTTTCCTTACCCCAATCTCTCTGGATCTCGTCACGAAGAGAGTCAACAGTTTCAGCAATTTCTCTTCTGATTTGTTCCTTGAGAAAGGATACCGGTTCTGCACCCCGTTTGATAAATTTAACTGTGAAGTATTCGTCGAGTTCAGGAGGGAAAGAGATTTCACATCCCCAAAAACGATCGTGGGGCTTGGCAGTAGATTCCCCCTTCTTACCAGTGATATATGGTACATGGGCGTAAAGAACTTCCCGGCTAGCACGAAGAATCGATATCCCTTGGTTTTCATCTATCCTTCGTTCTTTTGCGAACGGGCGACCACCATCTCCTGCTGTCTTTCGCCATTCCTGAGGTAAAAGAGTCATAGTAATTTGAATATCAGCTGTTTTCCCAGGTTGGTTGGGCACTTCAAGCGGAATTGTCTTAGTCCCGCGCAATTTTGCTTTTAAATCAGGTTGATTGGGGTTCTTTACGTCAAACCTTGTTGGACCCAGACGATACAGTGGGTCATGTAAATAAATCTTGTCTTTGTTGAGCCACATGCTTAAACCGCCATATATAAACTTCCTGTAAGTTCTACCAAGGTAGTTCGCAAGTCCTGCAAGTTGTTCATTGACTCGTCCCTTTTTACCGTCGACAAGTCGATCACACCTTTGCAGTATGATAATCGTACCTGTCTGGTTTTCAAGTAATTTTGCATACTCTTCCGGCGGATTTGATTCAACAGGGATAGGAACCCTCTTCTGCTCTTCTTCACGTATCATATCCAAATCTATATAAGTATAGGTAAAGGATTTTTTAGCATCGTCTCTAGAATAGACTTCGAGCCGCCGACCAAGTGAGATGCCACCAAGAGTCAAACCAACTCCAAATCGTCCAATGCCAAGCCCTCCATTTGCTTTAGGTGGGCGTGGAGAATCCCCCAAGACGAGACAACGATTCTGAATTTTCACATCCATTCCTAAACCGTTATCAATTACCGCAATCTCTGAGATAAATTCGTATTCTTTTTTTTCATTTTTTTGCTTTTCAATTTTAGCTCGAATCCAGATGCTCGAAGCATTGGCTTCAATTCCATTGTCCACTATTTCTCCTAAGCCGCTTGCAATGTCATACTCTGCATACCTCAGTGATTCGTACATGCTTTGGGGACGGATTAAGTTAAGACCCTCATCTGCATCTTCCTTCACTAACGGTTGCCCCAGGTCAAACTCTTCTTGCTTCAACTGTTTTGCCATTCTACTTCCTCCTAAAAATGATTTGCGAGTCCGTATTCTGCTCGTTAACAACTAAAAGAGACCTGCAATTAGGCAGGTCCCAAATGGTTGTATGTTAAATGAGAAGAAATAGGTCTATGTCGTCAAACCATGCGTAAAAAGACACGGCGAATTGAGGAAATAGATGCATAATCTAAGAAGTGATAACAGTTCCAGTTATTCTGACAACGATTTTCTCCGACCATTCTCTCATCACAGCCCATCCGGTACCATGATGCCTGTCGAACTCGTTGGGATCAGATTAACACATGGAAATAATATCCGTCAAATATCTTTTTCGCAGTTTTTAGAAAAAGTCAAAATAAGATATTATTTCACGTCCAAACTTACGAAAGCTTAAAATCAGCCGTGATTGATAGACAATAAAAAGTCTCAAATATTATAATGGTATTACATGAACTATTTGAGACGTAGGTGGAAAATGCCAAAATATGATTATTTGCTATTACATACACAAAGGGAATTTGTAAAATTAGAATGCGAGGCAATAAAGAAGGTAAATGGAAACTGGGAAAGTATACCTTCAAGACTGGAAGTAGTTATTCCAATTGACCCACCACCACCAAATATTGATCCTTATATTTTCAATAACCCCTGGTTTTACGGGTATTGTAGAAACGCAAATACCCCAAAAAATACCGCGAAACAGTCAGTTTTTTTATTCTGCACTTTCTCGCCAGTGAAAAAGGCACTTTTGGTTGACACAGTATTTGTTGTTAATAAGAAATTCGCTTGGCTTGGTATTGAGGAAGGTTATCAACCCTCCCAAAGTTTCAGAAATGAATATTCCTATAAAACAACAGATGCATTATTCCAGGATTTTATCTCCCCAAGGGTTTATAAGAAACAACACACAGCAGCTCACACAATTTATGCTGCCCAACATTACAGTAATCACCAGATACCAGTTAAAAGATCCGATGATTTCTTCAGTTTTATTCCACTGACGGATGAAGGCGGGGACTATAACCTAATAGATATTCTACCAACAATCCAAAAGCATTATGAATCAGATCTTTTAAGAAAAATAGAAAGGCTAGAAATACAAAATAAATTGTTTAAAGTTGATTTTGTTTTTATGGAGATAATGCGTTATATTTTCAAAAAATCAACATTGCTTGTAACAGCTACAGAAACTACTGGCATGCCAAAAGTGGATAAATCCTTTTCTCAAGAATATAAAGAACGTCATTACGGAAAGAAGGAATGACATGCACATATTAGACATCGACCTTGATTTTTTTCTAAATCAAGTTGCTCACAATACGAGCGATGAGTACGGAAGATTGGATGGAACTATATACATCCCTTGGACAGACGAAAGGGTGCGAACTTTCTTAGAAGTAAATTGTGGACTCTCTAAAGACTCCCTTGTTCCCGGAAAATTTGTAAGATCACACCATGAAGCTTTCTACTTTTGGAAGGAGCTAATCGAAAATGGAGAGTTAGTTCCTCCTTTTAGTTTGGTAAATGTGGATGCTCATTTGGATACAGGGGGGTGGGGCTACTATGACGGCGGGCTCTATATTATTAATGAATTATCAAAAATACCTCCTGGGGAACGCCATAAACATATAAAACATATGGACGCCGGTAATTACATCTCCTTTGTAGTCGCTTGCAATTGGACCGATCATATCTTGTTCGTTTTGCACCCGGAAGGCAATGGAGATATCACTTCAATGTTAGCCAAAGACTTAGATCCACAATCAAATTATTTCGAAATAAGGAATTATATAAAACATGTAACAGCCGAAACAATACACTCAGCAGACTATATATCAGTTGACACCGAGGTACCATTTAAGATATTAGATGATATTGATAAATATAGGGAAGACTTACCGTTTGATTTTATTGTTTTAAGTCAGTCTCCTGGCTTTACGCCAGAAACATCAGATACACTTATACCAATTATTTTAGAATACATAGAATTAATCAATTAGTGGCTATTTTCACTACATCCGATTAATTCATTTGAATGTTCTTAGGATATTTCCCCACCTCTTTTTTTCGACATCAGTAAAATGAGTATTATATGCTGGATGGACAGCAGGTATAATTATCACATCTGGGTAATCGTTTTTTAAAATATTCCTTAAGAATTTCTGTACATCTAGACCTACTGCAATAATGAACTTTGGGTTAAATAAATCTATTAATCCATGGACATGAAGGGATGCAAATTCATTAAATCTTGGTATAGATATAATTTTATCGAACTTAACATTTATTTGCTCGACTATTCCAAGTTTTGTTACACCATAGGGCAAAAGATTAGTTAAATGATAATGATTAAAGAACTCCGAGATATCGTTATTAAACTCCTGAAGGAAGATCGGATATAATTTTTCTGATGATGGCTCACGGATTGGGTCAAATGGAAGATTCATCCTCAAAATATCTCTAGCTGCAGTAGGGTCTGTAAACGCGACACTTGTTTTGTTGCAGCCATCCTTACCTGGATTTAGTCCCATTATAATATTTCTTGAACATTCATTTGAATAATACCTGTTAAGAAAATTGATGTGTTCTCGCCAATAATTATCTAACGGATTTACAAAATGATACATGCCGTACTCTGTCGCCCTGGTCTCCTCTTCATATTGGGCAAAATCAAAAGTAAAATTCTTAAATTGTTTTAGAAGTTCAATATATTGTTTTAACACATCTACACCTCCAAAGCCATCTGAAAACAAATTTATAGATTGATTTTATTTCAGAAAGAAAAAAAGCGCTACATTTTTAGCGCTTTTTTCTTTGTCACATTTTGCGATCAATATTTTTTTGATTTGAAATCAATTCAGAAATTAAGCTAAACCCGGATTTCGAATTATATGTTGAAAATCTTCCGCCAATTAACCAATCTTCTTCAAGTACCTGACTTTTGTCCAACAAAGTCTCGAATTTATTAACTACAACATCACTCAATAAAAGCTTATTACGTTCTGTGTCAGACTCCAAGATTAATTTCTCTAATACCATATGTAGTGAAAATACGCCGATTCCTTTTTGTATGTTATACATCTTGATATTTACCAAAGGTTCATAATTAAAACATGGCTTCCACTTCTTCGCTACTGCTTTCCATGAGTTGATTAACAGCAAAGTTATTTCTTCGACCAAACCATCGACATCTTCAGCTTTTTCTATATTCACTTCTTTTTTATACATATAGTTGTATACAATAGCCTGTATGGACTGGTGGAAAGCGTTTATACTGATTGATTTTCCTTTTGCATCTTCGTCGCCTAGCCTAATTAAGTTAAACCACACTGATTCTTTGCGTTTATTTAAGTCTTGTGTAACCCTTGTTGCAATAGCTTCTATCAGATTTTCTTTCGTTGCATCAAAATTTTGCTTTCTGATTTTGTCTCGAAGTTCAACAGCTAAATCCGTACTAACAGGTTTTCCGGCTTTATTAATATTAATAAATGCATTAATTTCATGAATTCGTTTTTCTGCAGGTATGACCATTACTAACGCAGGGAATGTGTAATGGCTAATCTTATCAAACGCTTCTTTATCGATTTCCATTAAATATCTTATCCCTTCAATTCTATGTTGACCATCAACAACCCTCAGCTTTCCACTTATTTGTAAAGTTCTTCTTTCTTCTAATTGCTCAGGATCAACGGCAGTTAATATTGCCGTAGGAAGAACAGGATTATTAGATTTTTGTAAGTAGTAAGCAATCTTTCTATAATGAGCTGGGACAAGAGGGCGTTGATATCCTTCGCCGGTCTTAGAGTTATAATAATCCACAGTTGTGGCATTAATTAAATCGCTTATCGATAAAGAAATTGAATAAAGAGTTATCTCACCTTGAATAAATTTTAAATATTCTTTTTCCATGTACAATCACCTACTTTTTTTCATATAATTTCTTAAATTGTTTCTCGTCAACGTTGTTTTGCTTGCTAATAAGTATTGATAATTCATCGGTATTAACAGATGGAATCCATAACCAATCTTTTTCCTTATTATTCAACCAATCATTAAGCATTCGAAGTTCATCAACCTTTATCTGCTTGTTTACGACTAGGTCTATCATTAACTTCAGGTAAAACGCGACTAGGTTCTTTACATGCTCCTCATTTTCAGGATTAATAAGAGCAGGTTTAATATCTGAAAATTCATGTTGGTGATTATTTATGAATTGAGTGATTGCATCAAGAATTTTTTTCTGAAACACATTCGGTAAAAAATAATCAATTTTCTTGTAATTAAAGAAATATGATATTACAGCACCTTGAATGCTATTACTTAATAAGCTTACTCCAATATTATCTAGGTCGATGAATTCATCTTGGTAAGCTGCGTATAAAGACATCAGCTCCGATGTAATATTATCACAGACAGTTGTGAAATCAGTTTCTTGTTTAATAAGCATGTACACTGCTATAAAAGTTTTCCAGAAAATATCCTGACTTTTAGCTAAACCTCCAATAAATGCAGCCAATTCTTTCAAATTTGAATGCGATCTATGTTCGTTGTATTGACCGAAAATAAATGAATCAGGAGTTAATTGTGCAACTCCGGTATTGATTCTGTTAATAACCTCTGCAGCTTTTGCGGAAGCAAAGTCTCTCCTGTAAATACGAATAAAAAGCAACTCTGCAACCAATTCGTATACCTGCTTTAAATCAACCTCACTTCTAAGCATAGTATTTACAGCAGGTTGATAAACACTATACATTAACTTTGTAACCATTTGTTTGATTTCTTCGATCTGTTGAGTTTCATCGTTTACTGAAAGATGGTCTCTTAGTGCTTCCAATTGGTGGTCAATACTATGCAGCATCTCACCTATTGAGTTCATTATATCTTTATAGAAGCCACTGCCTACCATGTAAGCGTAATTTTTATAAAAAAGCATATGTTCAACTTCGCCCCAAAATGTATGAGATAAAGATTTCAGTTGAATTTCTACATTAAGTATTTTTGTTTCCGTAACCCACTGACCTTTCATTTTAAAAATTTTTTTTCCGTTTTTCTGAATATCTGGCTGATTTGTTTTATTAAGTCTTAAGTAAGGTCGAGCTTCTAGTGTGCCTGGCACAATGCTTAACCCACTTTGATCACTTTCAAGAAAAACTTTTTGATCTAATTGACGAAAGAGCTCTTCCTCTTCCTTTTGCAAAAGGCAAACCAACCGAACACCAATCAAATCATCCAACTCATCAATAAACTTGACTTCATCCTGAGGTCCTATAAACGCATTTTTCCGAATAATCTTCTCACGCAAACTACTCGGCTCCTTCACTCTTGCATGAAACAATATATTCTTCAGTGAAAGTTGAGACAAAACATTGTCCTCTATAAACTTTTGAATTTCATATTTCGTTTGTTCCAAATCTTGACCTCTGTGTTCTAATTCAGCCACACAGCGGTCTATGAAAGCAAATGATTCTTGACTTAACATCTATAAACCACCTTTCACCAAATAAACAATTACAAATTGAACTTTTCTCTGTAATACGACAAAATAATAATTTTCGCCATTTCATTCCTCTTTCCTTCTTTTTACAACAAAAAAAGCTGCAATTGATACAGCTTCGTTAAATTACCGACTAAAACATTCCCTTTAGCCCGTTCAACAGCTCACCGAAATATCAATGTCAATAATAATACAAGCCAAATTCCCGTTTTTAACGATACTTTTGAAAAGCATATAATAGCTGAGAAAAAAAGAACCTACAATGGATTCTAAGTTTTACTTTTCTAATGAATGATAACGGAATAGCTGACGTGTACTTAATCAAAGTACATGGCAGGACGACGTCAATATTGGTAAAGTGGATGACCCGGTTAAACGAGAAAGATTTGACCCAAACAGCGTACACTACTACGTCGCTTTGCTAACCCCGGTCATCACCGTAATGTCGGCTATTCTGTTTTCCTGACTTTTATAAAGCCTAATTGCCCGCTCAACATTTGCAGCATTCTTCTTCGGACGACCACCTCGGCGACCTCTTGCACGGGCGGCTATTAAACCCGATGCGTTCGCTCGTTGATCATTTCACGTTCAAATTGAGCCAATACAGCGGGCATACTGAACATCATTCTGCCGGTTGCGGAAGTCTTGTTAATCTTTTCTTTGAGCAAATAAATTCGGTGTTGCTTGCTTTAAAATGATCTGATAGGTCGATGTGGAGTTTGAAACCGCGTCTTAAACGGTCAAGCTTCCAGACGACGAAAGTGTCCCCTGCTGCGCGTATGCAAGCAGATTCTCAAACTCCGAATGCTCCTTTTTGGAACCATACATCTTTGAGTATATCTCTTTACTTCACACTGGCAGCCACTAATGCGTCGAATTGAAGCTCTAGATGTTGACCCTCGTCAAAACGCGGGCGTAACCTAACTTTCCAAACAAACTTCAACCCCCATTGTATGATCATCATTTCATTGATAAAATTGTATACCACCTTGTTAGATAGGTTACAATAAATACCAAATTTAAAAAATGCTTAGCTTTACAAAAGCCGCGGTTAAAGTCTAGGAGACTGTTGTTGCTATAGCAAAGACCATCGTTAATCTTTTTGAAATTTTCGAAAAGAAAAAGCAATACGCTTAAATCATGGTAGCGTCCTTTCGCATCAACACGACCAGATTGTATGCTTCTAACCATGCAATATCAACAGGACGGGAATCGTAGCGGTTCCATTTTTTAATTCATTCAAAGGAACAGGTTTCACAAACGATAAATCCGCCTCATTTTGAGCCTTTGATTTAGAAACGATTATTGAAACCACCAATTGTCCTTTGCAACGAAAATTCACTATTTCTACCCTAGGTCTCAAAACTCACCGTTTTTGAAACAAAAAAAACGGAAACACCGTGGTTAACAGTATTCCCGTCATCTTACTATGGTAGCATCATTCGCGATAATTGCCATCGACCATTTCAATGATGTTTCTTACTGTTCACGTTCATCTTCGCAAATCACCTCATGGATATTATATGAGAACATACGTTTCTAAGGTCACAGAAGAAAAAGAAAGCCACTTTTATGTAAAAGACGGCTTTTCTGCGGTTCATATATTAAAGCTCTACTGAGTCATCGCCGACTGATTCCAGTTGTTTAAAGAGGAACAATGAAAATATTTCAAAGTCTTTGAGTAACCTATTGCAATCATTCATACTTGTAAAAATCATATTCGTTTCATGATCAAATTTCATATCTACATCAAATATTTTATCGAACTGCTTATCCGTTTCCGCAGTCCCGTAATGGTGTGTCAGTAGGTTCCGAACTTCTAACCAAGCGATTATCCTTTTATACTCGGTCCTCTTACTTATGTTAAATCTAAAAAGTGCATCAAGATAACATTTCTAACCCCGCTCCCATGCACATCTTTATGGCTAACCCCTATTTCCAATCCTCTTTGGACCACCTCGCAGAGTACGATCAGGTGATACTCGAACCTGCCACATGTCGTAATCATAAGACCGCTATGAAGTGAGTGAATGATATCAGTCTTCGCAACGGTTTCATCTCCTTCGAACTCATAATAATCAGCAGTCGTTAGGTTGCTTAGGGAGTTGACAATCCCCATTTGTTCAAACTTATTCTGTAGAAAACTAAGATTCTTCTTCTCTTGTTCAATGAAATTAAGAAACTGGTTTTTATAGGACTCTATGCCTGTAAGAAAATCATCCCTGTCGAAAATCAATGTCTTATCCCCCTACACATAAATTCCGCCCTACTTGAACTATCATGCTCGCTAGCTTAATTGTTATCAACGACCTCATTTGTCTTAACAATCAAATGTCTTAATCTTCCACAAACGGATCATTCCAAAACGTCTCCCGCCGCGCATAAACGAGCGTACAGTTTCGCTTAAACTATCGCTCCTCGCCAATAAAGACGATCTCTTCTCGCTCTCCGTTATCTACCGTTATTCCTTTGAAAGCATCGATTGCGCCACTACCAATGAGCTCGATATCTTGGAAGACGAGCACAGACGTTTTCTCGATAACAGCCGTGTGAATGTGTAGGTTTGTCATCAACTTGCGAAAACCTAAGAGATGTGAATTCATTTTTTTCTTTTTGCCATGTATTCCTGTACTCCACTTTAAATAATCTTTTTCATTCATTTTACTATGTAACTAGATAATTGACGACACAAAAAATGCAAGGCGGCAGCCGTTTTCTCAACGTAGACGTTGTGATATCATGTGGCTAGAAGTCGAAAATAAATGGAGGCAAATGAATGAGTAACGGATCAAAGCCACCAAAAAAACATCATTATATACCGGTATCCTATCTTTCAAATTTTACTAATGATGGCACTGATCGCAGCCAACTCTGGGTCTTTGATCAAAGTAGTGGTAACCAATGGCAATCCCGACCGAAGAAAATAGCTTATGAAAATGATTTTCATACTATCGAGACCGTCGATGGTAAGGACTCGAAAACATTTGAAGAAGCATTTTCAATGGTAGAAGGTAACGCAAAACAAATCATCAATGAAATTATACAAACGTTTAAAATACCGACAATCGGTTCAGAAGAATATAATTGGCTGATTAATTTTATCGCACTCCTATCTGAGAGAACCCCTGCAAGAAGACATCATTTCGACAAAGCCATGGCTGATGTATTCAAAATGGCTTCTAGAGTTGGATTTCAAAACAAGTCGTATTTTGAATCCCAGAAAAAAAAGATCGAAGAAAAAACGGGTAAGTCTTTTGATCTCAGCTATGAACAATTGAACAAATTAATTAACGAAGACGGGTTTGAAATAAGCTTCCATAACAATTTTCATATGGAAAACTTCATGGCAAGATTTGACGCTATTATCGAACCCCTTGCTCATCGCAAATGGAGCCTCTGTATCGCTCCGCCAATGTATGGCGATTTTGTCTGTTCGGACAACCCCGTCTGTTTACGAAATATCTTACCTGTAAAGGGTATATTGGGCTCGCCAGGGCATGGTGTTTTAAATACGGAAGTCAGTATTCCGTTAAATCCAAAAGTAATGCTATTAGGACGATTCGAAGATGATCTTCCTCCCGTTGGCTGGGCGCCGAGCAGAAGATTTGTTGCTCAGATGAATAGTTGGACTGCAATGTATGCTGAGAGGTATGTATTTTCCAAAAAGAAAGATTTTTTATGGTGGAGTGATCAAGGAAAAGTATGTACTACTGAGGATTTCAAAAGAAGATTAGAACATGAGAAACAGCCAAAATTTGATTAAGATAATGAAGAACGATTAAAAAAGTGCCGGCAAAAATATAAGTGCATTAATCGTCAATAAACCGCCTTTTTATGAAGGTGGTTTTCTTTAGGACAAAGTCAACATAACTATTTACGATAACAGCGTTAAGTTAACTATGTAAAGAACGAGACCATATGTTTTAGAAGGGGTCGCGTTCTTAATTACTACTCTACGATTTCTCGCACCATAGCCACCGGTACTTCGACCGGCATACCGCTAGCATTGCGAGCTTCAAACGAATCCTGTTTAAGACGGATAAACTCAACGACATCCGTCGTGATCAATCTCACGCGCGCAACTTGTTCCAGATTCACAAGCAATTGCTTCTTGTCCAATTCATTCAACTCTCTCTATTTGTTGCTATCCTGAGCGACGCTTTCGTTTGATTTCGGCTTCCTGCCCCTCGGTTTCGGCTCCGGCTTCTGAGAAGCCTCGAGCTTTGCCCGGAGATCCTTGAGTTCTTGACGATATTCAGCTTCGATTTTGTCACGATAATCAATCAACTTCTGTTGCGCTGCGTCACGTTCCTTCTGGATCGCTTCGGCAACAGCTAAACGATGTTCGGCATCTTTTTGCCTAAGTTCCGATTCATGATCACGCTCGTTTTCGCGAATCCTGCTTTGCGCCTCAAGTAATTGCCCACTCACGTCTTGATAGCTTTGGGAGATGGTTTCAAAAGAGCTAACCTTTGCAACCAAATCAACAATCTGCTTATTTAATTCGGTAATGGAGTTATCTTTAAAGCGGATCGCTTCATCATGTTGTTCCCTTTCTTGAATGCATAACTGACTTTCTTTCTCGATCAATTCATTTCGCCGAACAAGATCCTCGTTTTCTTTCGAAAGGAAATTTACTTTTTCAGTTGCCGCTGCCAGTTCAGAACGAAGATGATCGACACGCTCCTGATGCTCACTCTCTCGCTGGGCGCTCTCATTGTTTAATGCGAGTTCACGACCACCAGCACGCTCAATAATGCGCAAGAATACTTTGTTGATGCCATTGGTATAGCCCAGAAGTTCATTAAAGTCGGTGCTACCATATTTCATTAATTCGGGCGGCAGCGCGCCATCTGCGCCGTTGCGAATGTTGTTCGCTTTATCAAGGCGTGCCAAATGCTCTAAATACTCTTTTTTGGTTGCCTTAAAGCCACCGGCTTCTGCTGATTGCTCAAAAATGGCGTATCCTTCATCAAGGATAGAGCAAACTTCCGGTGTTGCTTTCACCGCCCAAAGGGAATCGTCTTGCGATTTTGCGATGTTCAAAACCTCCTGTAGCTTAAAATGGGAACGCTGATAATCTTCAGCGTTCCCATTTTTTAGAACCCATATACCTGGTTAACTTTTTCAAGCTCGTTAATCAAAGAAAGATTGCTAAAAGGTTGATTGATCAAGGGGTTAACCAATTTTAGCGGTTAACCTTTTGAAACGCTTCTGTAAACCAAAGGTTAACTTTTTTGGTGGATAAAAACGTTAAAATATATTAAAATCCTTGTTGTTCCGATGGTTAACCGAAAATTCTAGTTAACCAAAAGTACAAATTAAAAACCGCTCCATTTTTCAGAGCGGTCATAACAACTTTGCTTCTGCAATTTCCCTAATATAATCCGTCCCCCATAAGCCTAAAGTCGGGTATTTTTCCCATTCGCTTTTAGTAATAGGTCTTAATTCGATTAACCCTTCATCAATTTGCAATGACCAGGCTGATACCCGCATTGAGAACGAAAGTAGTCCGCTTCTACTTCATCTAAATCTAATGGTCGAAAACCAGTAATCATTTCGCCAAGTCCTGTTTCATGAATCGCCAGCACATGCGCTACTCCTTGGGCTATGGTTTTTCTTCCAGCTATTAATTCTGATGATGGAGGCGTTTCACCAAGCCAATCTAAAAGACCGGCAAGAAAGGTCCTCGTGGGGCTCACTGTATATGATTTTGTAACTTGTATCACTCTACCACAAGCGAATTGACCATTACTTAATGGGATTGCCCAAAATTGTCCGGCAAACAACGAACTATTAGACTTAGGTTTGAAAGGGTAAGTAATACTCAACAATTATTGCTCCTTTCCTCAAGGCTAAACTTACTTTCAAGCCATGTCTGGATTGCTGATAATCGCTTAAATGCCTTTTCTGCAATATTATCGACAAGAACAAAATACTCTTCTTCAAACAAATTAATCTTGATATCCATTGTCTTCTGCTGAACAACAATACGGACATGGAAGCGGTGGATTCGCTCATAGTTTCCGCCTATTGAAAGAATCCACTTTTCGAAAAGCAGTAGTTCGCTATCAAGCAAAACGCGCGATTTCTTCTTTGACTTGAAAGCCATCAAATTATCGAGGAACACTGGCAAGAGCTCGTCTAACGATTCTCCGCCGTTGAAACGTCGCTTTAAAAGCTTTATTAGGGTAGTTGATGCTTGTTCTTTTGTTTTAGGCTTCAAGCATTTTCCTCCGAATACGCTGAAAATGGGAACGCAAATCGCTATCAGCGTTCCCATTTTTTAGATCTGCTATTCAATCTTTTTAATTTTTTTATCCATGAGATTATTCATTTCTTCATATGCAGCTTCAAGCGTGCCGAATACATGAAGATCGTAGGGGTTACCTGAGCCTTCAGCCATCTTCTCGGCGTTTTCATTATTCGTATACACAATAGCTATATCATTACATGTGTTGAAATTAATTACATACCAGCAAAGAGGCTCTTCTCTGCTGTCGTACTCATGCTCCAACGTGAGAACATGTTCAATGGCGAACAATGGGCACTCGAAGTGTAAGCAGGCGTTCATAAACATCGGACAACTGTTCGAACAGTAATGTTCGATAGATCTTAGGACACGTTCGAAAGTATCTTTTGGAATGGTTATGCAGTCTGTCATATAGTCACCTTCATCTGAATACTCACCCGGGCTGGCTTCATCATAGAGGACGACTTTAATAATCGTCAACTGGTCGCCTATGCCGAAAAAACATCATAGAGCGAAGATAAAACATTGATTACACATCATTTCGCAGTCTAACAGCCTGTTATCCGAAAATTGAAGCTCTATATACGTGTGCCGTTATCTGTCACACACTTTTGAATCGTTCGGTAGTTTTCACATTGTAACGAATTAGCTCTAAATGAGATCCTAATTCTTTAAATGGATAATGTTGGTTTGACATGATTTGATATCTCAAATATTCTGTTTATTATACCACTTCGGGACTAAAGTAACAGAAGACCTACAGTTGGCTATAATCCATCTCACAAGCATATCTAGGAGATTTGATACATGCGATTCATTACAGCAAACGGCATTAATATGGGTTATCGTATTTACAATACTAATAAAGCTTCAAGGACAATTGTACTAGTGCATGGACTTGGTCTCGATATGGATTTATGGAACCCACTCATTAATTACATAGAAAAGGACTATAAAGTGGTTTCCTTTAATTTGAGAGGGCATGGAAATTCAGATCGTGGAGATGCGAAGTTATGCTGGGATCTGTTTATTGACGACATCTATGAACTCGTTAATACATTGGGTATTACATCATTTGATATGGTCGGTCACGGCTTCGGGGCAACACTTGCAATGAAGTTCAGTCACATTCACCAAAAGCTTGTTAGCACTTTAATTCTAATTGCCGTGCCAGCAATCTATCCACAAAAATCATACAATGCACTCTTTGAAAGTCGCAAACAGTTAGTGGCAGCCACCTCTATGCTGCCACTTGCTCAAAGGATGGCGACAGGGATTACAAAATCGCCTGTGGAAAGTGATGTTTTCCAAAAAATCGTAGCCGCCTATAATTGTGTCACTCCCGAAACATACTTTGATATCCTTTACCTATATAAAGATTCGACTCCAGCATTAGACTTTGAGTCACTCGTTCATCCGACCCTGGCATTGATTGGAGAACTTGACCCACTTTATTTGACCTCCTATACGTTATCTGCAAGGCTCTTTATTAAAACACGACTATTGATCGTGCCCAATTCGTCAAATGCGGTTTTCATTGATCAAGCGCAACTAACGGGAATTTGGATTCACGACTTTATCGTCAATGCCCCGAATGCAAATAAAGCCTTCGAAATCGAATCCTCTCAGCATGTTATTAGTTATTTTCAAGAAGTGTTTGAGGAAGGCATGAAGAAATTAGAGCCTACCGAAACGATCCAAGTCGACTTACTATCTTCATTTCAAGTTATCATTAACGGTGAAGAAAAACGATACGGTTGGAATCAACGCTACGCGAAGAGTCTGCTGGTTTTTCTTCTTTTCAATCGCACTACAACTCGTGAACAACTATGTGATGCATTGTTTCCAGAAGTCCCTTTACCAAAGGCGTTGAAAAACCTGAAGGTGTATCTTAATCATTTGCGCAAAATAACAGAGACGAATTTCCAAAGTGGGTCTATTTTAATGTCTGATAAAAACCACATTACCTTGCGAGGCAGTGTAAAATCAGATGTTCTTACATTAAAAGACCTCTTACATAAAGCACATTTGGAAAATGACCCTCAATCCAAATTGAAAATGTGCAAAGAACTCTTATTTGATCTGCCTGAGCAGCTTATGCCTGGCATTTATGACGATTGGTTCATAACCTATCGAAGCGCAATGGAGGAACAAATCGTATTACTTGCAAAGGATGCGGCGGTAATCGAGGAACAGAATAACAAGCTACAAGAAAGTAGATATTTTTTATATAAAGCTCTTATTTATCATCCGGAAGATGAATGGCTCTGTGATCAGTCCAACCGCTTATCTGAGAAAATGAAAGCGAAAATGTTACACCGCATATAATGTCATGGAAACCGACTCCCTTACAGAGTCGGTTTTTTGTGTAACCATAGCGTAACCCAGTAACTATTATAATTTACATATGCATTGGCAAATCGACCGGTCATCGCCTGTTGAATTATATAAAGTAGGGTCATGACAAATGTTGGAGTTGCTCAAATTTTTACATTCCAAAGTCGGAGGGGAAAACAGTGTCAAAATCAAAAATGTTACGGCACATGACAGTAGGGGCAATTCTTGGAGGAGTGTTATTTTCGGGCGTATCCTATGCAGCAAATTCAATGAACATCACAGTCAATTTTCTACCACTCAAATATTATTTTGACGGAGTTGAAAAGAAAGCTCCAACTGATCAACAAGGCTTTATCTATAAAGGGACTACATACGTACCGATTCGTTTCGTATCCGAATCGCTCGGAAAGAAAGTAGGATATGACGGAAAAACGACAAGTATCTACGTTGGGAAGCAGAAAGAAGGAACGGTTACGTACTTAAAGGACGCACCGTTATTATCAGCTGTAGACAATAACAGTCGAGCTGATCGAGACACCTACAAAACGAATCGTGACGAGGTTTTTGAACAATTCTGGGTAGCTGGAAGAATTAACGGTGCTGGACGCGCGGAATTGGGTTCGTACTCCTATCAATACATCTTAGACGGCAATTATAAGACGCTTTCGGGGCTTCTAGCCCCACATGAAATATGGAAAGGGAATGCGCCACAGGATAATATCGGAAGCCTCAAAATATACGCTGACGACGTTATCGTTTACGACAGCGGGGCGATAAGCTCCACACTTTTAGATTCGATCAAAGTTGAAGCGGACATCACCGGGGCTTTAGTGCTGCGTATCGAAATGTCAGGACAGTACACAGCGTTTTTAGACCCTAAATTGATTAGCTAGAAATAGAGTGATCTGCGTCATAACATATTTCATGAAGAAAGAAGTGGATCTCACAATGACAAGAGCCGCATTTCTGTTGAGATTTTTTCCAAGCATCACTTGTTTATTTTATTTGTTGCTTTGGTTTTACTTCAGTTACACAAGTCCCCATGGCGTACCTATCTTTTGGGGTGGTCTTATCATCTTGGTAGCAGCCATTTATGCTAGACGCACGTTTATTAAAGCCGATTTTTACTTTACGCGTGTTCTTTGCATCGTCTCTACTTTAGCGACACCATTTCTTGTTTATGTCACGATGAATGATGAAGGGTTCAGCTACTCCAATTCAACGATTATCAACTCCACGATTTTCATTACGTTAGTTGTAGCCTTTATTTGTTATCCAGGCATCGTTGCAAACGCAAGCTTTCGCTACTCCGCGACAGGAGAAGTTGTGATGACGAAAGCACAAAAACAAGAAATTGAGCGTCAGCAGGAAATTGTTAAAAATGCATTTACGACTAAATAAAATGTTCCATCGGCTGGCGAAAATGTCGATGCAGCGGCTGTAGGTTTGCAGCACATCTAAACGGAAACCACTTGCCTTCGCAAGTGGTTTCCGTTTAGATGAATAAAATTATTAATTCGATTGGAGAAAAAATGATTGAACTTGTAGAATGCACAGATAAAAAAGAGATATTTGATTCCATTTGGCAATCTGCTTGGGAAGAAAAGGGGGTTAACGATGAATTTCCTGATGACGGGCAAAAGTATTTAGTAAAGATTGTTGATGGAAGTTATATTGGAACTTTCGAAATCTTCCCATTCTTCAAAGGTTGCCCCTTGGACACGATTTACCGTTTTTCAAGTCGAAAGGAATTGCTGGACAACAAAGTGATAGAGATCGATAAAGTTGCAATACGGTTGGAATACAGATTAAGAGGTTATGTGAAGGAGATGGTAAATTTTTTTCTTAATTATGCGATTGAAAATGATTGCAAGTACGTTATCGCTTTAATCGATCAAAGCTTTTATGGGTTACTCAAGACCAGGATCAATGTGCCGATTCATATAATTGACCATTCATTAGACAAAGAACGGGAGGGTGTTGTGCCCATTATTGTTGATGTTGAGGAAGTGACAAACAGACTAGCCGAGCTTAAATTGAATATTTCGATTGAGAAGTAATACAACATGCAGAAGCGTGCATCAGAACTTGATGCACGCCGTTAAACTATTATGACTTAACAGACTCAAGCCATTTCTCTCCGCGATGCTTCCTTATGATAACTGCTTCCGTTTTCACAACATACATTTGACATCGGACTTTGTTCATAACCTCTTCACTATGTGAGCGACAAGTCGAAGGTTATGTTCGATCAAAAGATTTCGTGAACGTTGATTACCTTCCGCCATCAGTTGCAGATGTTTAGTTTCCTCCTCCTCTTGAAGAGGCTGGGGAAAAGCATTATTTTTGACATAAGAGACAAGTAGCGAAAGCTGTTTAATAAATAGTGCTATTGCCGAAAACAATCCTGGCATGCTCAGTCACCCCCACGATGTATTACAGATGAACACTGAAGTCTGTTCTCCATTATATGTGGGTAGCCGCCTAGAAGTGCATGTACGGTATTTCGACAATTGAAAATAAACCCGCATCATCTCAAGGTATATAAAATATTACGATCCCGATTATTGCAACAGGTCAATCAAGAATAATCTCTTTATTTGGATTTTTCAGAAACTCAAACAACGTTTGAATCTGTTTTTTGGTGTTTCTCTCCGCAGACAGCTCTGGCAATTGATCCATCTCAAAAAAATCAACCGCACTTGTTTCTACTCCGCCAGCGGCCTCTCCACCAACGATTTTACAAAGTATAAAAAACTTATATACATGGTAAGGCTCAGGCGGATGATCATGGAATTTTTTATCCAATACAGCGAGTAAACGAACGGGCACAACATCAAACCCTGATTCTTCTTTGACCTCTTTCACTGCAATCTCCGAAGGCGAATAACCGATATCCGCCCAGCCTCCCGGCAATGCCCATGCGCCATCCAGCTTCTCGCGAACAAGCAGTATTTTATTTTCCTTAAAAATCACACCACGAATATCGACCTTTGGCGTCGCATAACCAGAATCACTTGCGAAAGTTAGAGCAATTTTCTCCTGGCTGACCAATGTATAGTTCATCATAATTTCTATACTCATCTGCCGCAGCTGTTCATAACGTTCTATATCATAAACATCCTTCGTGTATGTAAGTCCCGTTTGAGCAATCGCCTGCATCTGTTTCGCCCACTCCAACCACTTCAATTCCATCGATTTATCCCTCTTCTTTCATGATGTCAAGAAATTCAGCTACGCTTCTGAAAATAGCATCAGGCGGTATATCAAACACGCTGCTTTGGAACGTTGACAGCCATTGCACGCCATAGGTCCGTAAGCCAGCAGATTTACCTGCCACAATATCTGCATTACTGTCGCCAATAAATACGGTTTTGGATTTATTAACGCCAAGGATTTCTAACGCTTTATATATGCCTTCGGGGTCAGGTTTGGGCTTCACGACATCATCACCAGTAATCACCACATCAAAGTAACTTATTAAATTCAGCGCTTCAGATGAAATCTGGAACGCTCGCCTGCTTTTTCCTGTGATGACTCCGATTTTGATCCCCTTTCCCTTCAAATGTTCTAGCAAATCAATAATAGCCTGATCCTTTTCGATGGTATCAAAATGCCCCTGCTTGTAAATCGCATAATAGTCCATAATCGCTTGTAAAATAAATTCTTCATTCCTGAAATGATTTGCAATGATCTCCTCTTCTGTTGGACCAAACATCGCTATGAGCTCTTCATTCGTAACCTCTCGATTGTCATATGTTTTGAACACGGTGTTAAAAGCTTTAAACGATAATGGCAAAGTATCTGCTAAAGTTCCATCAAAATCAAATAATACGGCATCAATTGGCATAACACACTTCCTTCTATTTTATCTTACTAAAATACCCATTCGAGGAGCCTACATAAAGCTGCCCATCAATAACCGATAAATAACCACTCAGCAGTTGATTTGGCGTAAAATCGTAATACCCAACTCGAACGTCTGAGAGTCTATTCACTGCTTCTCCAGTCGATTCGTCTAACACATACATATTACCGAGACCCGGAAAAACGCCAATTAGCTTGCCGCCATACTGTACAACTGAAGCGCCATCCGTTTGCTTGCCAGGAACACTGGAAGATGTCCAGCGCTGCTCTTCCTTTTTCAAATCAAAAGACATCGCTTTACCATTCAGGCGATAATATAGCAAGCTTCCTTCTACTTTCCCGAATTCAGCTCTTCCTTCTAGTGTAAATAACAGCCTGCCTGACTTAACTTCGATTAAAGAGCTTTTCACGTTTTCACTATATAAGTTGTTATCAGATGACTGTTGTAGAAACACATAATTTTCATCAATAATGTCGTAACGGCTATAACCGACAAGAGGCAGGCGAAGCCCATCCTTGCCTGTCTTAGCATCTACTAACACTAATTCATCCACCGTCCTCGTCCAAAAAGCTTTCGAACGCTCCGCATAACGAACACTATCCGTCACTTCTTGATCTGAGGCCGCTTTACGCTCCGGCTTCTTCCAGAGCACCTTTCCAGTCAACGGGTCGTATGCTTGCAGCTCATTCAATATCACAGGATTAATGTCCGGACCTGCTTGCATAAGCAATACGTCTTGATTGCCGACATCACGAACCAATTCTGATTCTTGAGCTAGCTCAATATTCCAAAGCTGCTTGCCTGTTCCCATGCTCAACCCGATGAGATCATAAGTAAACTTTTCTTCTGTTGTGCTGATTCGCTTTGATTGTACGGCTGAGATCACGTTTTTGGATACAGCAAATGAGGTTACATCCTTACCATTGTCCAGCTTCTTTTGCCACATTTTTTGTCCGGTAGCTGTCTTTAATGTCTGAAGCGTATGAACTGGACGGTCTTCTTGCATAGAGCTTTTAAGAAACGCTATTCGTTCTTTATCCTGCGATAAACCGTAATCATGTCTTCCAAAGCCAAAATCAAACTGCCATTTCTTGCGACCCGTAGCAGAGTCAAGCGCATATATATTCGAATTATTGTGCATACCGCTGAAACCGCCATCCTCGCCTGCGATGAGCAGAACATTACCAACCTTCTCAAGTAGAAAATTGAATCCGAGATCGGACTTGAAGCGCCAATCCCACTGCATATGCAGCGAAGGTGCAAGAGGGCCCTGAGCACTAACACCATATTGTGGCGCAATTAGTTCGGGGGAGTCTCGGTATATCGAATACCGAAGTGTCCCCGCTTCTGACCAAGCAACGATAAGCTCATTTTGCTCACCCTCATAACGCCATAATGGAAGGGTGCGAGCTTTTGCTTCTAATGATGCTACATTTTCCGATGATTCTTCGAACGAAGGTTCTCCGAAGATCGCCTTTACGCGAGCTTTCTCAAGACCAGGTACAAGTACACTCCGCACAGCTGCAGCTACCGCTTGTTTGCTATATTCAATCTCAAACAAAGGCGCAGCAGCACCAGCTGACGTTACTTGATCCTTACGAATCCATAGAAGGCCATAGGATTTATCACCTTCGGCACTATCCGGTACGGCAGCTCCATACCAATCCCCATATTGCTTGTAAGCATAAAGGGTATCTCCCTCTTTCATAGTTGTGGCATCACCTTGTGAATTCGGATACCACTTCGCTTTAGCACTTTCTTTTGCTTTTAACGATAGAGGTGCTATATCCTTCACTTGAGCGGCTTCTTTCGTTAAATACCACACGGGTACAAACCCACCGTATCCCGATTCATCCTGAATTTCGGCAAAATCATCCGACAATGTAACGACTTTATATTTTGTCAGGGCATCTACAGAGATGGACTTAACAGCTCGTGTTCCTCCCCACCACTCATAGGCATTCGTGTTCATATATAATGTAACTGGCTTATCCAGCTCAATCGCATGCTCTCTAGCTACAAGATTATTTTCTGATGAGGATGACGACAGCCCCTTAATAGCAGGCAGGAAGCTCCTGCGTTTCCCTGAAGCATCCGTATCGTAGAACACAGCGTATAGCAGCTGCCCTTCCTTGGACCATTGAATGACGAGTTTTGATTGGCCCTCTTCATATATGTATTGATCAATGACACTCATTTTACCGTTCATCATGATGTAATTCTCTCCAGATGATGCTGGTATTCCAAAAAGCGTATGAACCTGATCTTGGGTCAAATCATCTTTTATTTCACTCTTAATCATATCGATCGTAATTGGTATAGGAGTTGCGGCTTCTTCTTTTTGGACGAGCTTCAAAGTATTCGCGGGTGTTTCCCTAGCGGATATTTGATTTGATGGCATGTCGTTAATGGCATTGCCCTCACATCCAACGAGCAAGGCGAGCAGCACAACGATTGCTGTTGTTTGATATTTTTTGATAGTCATAAATACAAGGCCTCCATTGCACACTAAAATCTAATGCGCCCGTAGTTTGGCTTTATTTGGTAAGTATGACGATTAGAGTGATGAAAAAGTTGCGTTTAGGATGACAGTTACATGTTGTCTGTAAGTTGCTTCAGAGAGTTCAGACCATTTAAGAATCGGTACGACTTTTTTGAGAGTCTATTTGAAGTATCAGCTCTCTGATTCACTGAGAAACGTCGCTAGTAACAATCTAAGAAGCCTGTTGTTGCATTACCTCCTTTTTAACTTAGCTGGATGGCGATTGAAGTACCTTATGCACGCATTAATAAGACTAGTTTTTAGTTCTATTTGTGCGGTTTTGGTCAGTTTGAGCGAAATAGAGCTAATTTCTAGTTCTATTTCTGTGTAGTTCGTGCTTTTAGAGGCAATTCGGCTGAGGATGCGCAGTAATAAGTATAGTTTTTAGTTCTATTTATCCGATTTTGGTCAGTTTAAGCGAAATAGAGCTAATTTCTAGTTCTATTTCTGTAAGTTTCGCGCTTCAAAGGCCATTCGGCGGGAGGTACGCAGTAATAAGACTAGTTTCTAGACCTATTTGTCCAGTTTTGGTCAGTTTGTGAGAAATAGAGCTAATTTCTAGTTCTATTTCTGTAAGTTTCGCGCTTTAGAGGCATTTCGGCTGAGCATGCGCAGTAATAAGACTAGTTTCTAGACCTATTTGTCCAGTTTTGGTCATTTTGTGAGAAATAGAGCTAATTTCTAGTTCTATTTCTTCAAAATTCGCGATTTATAGGCGATTCGGCAGGATGCACGCAGTAATAAGACTAGTTTTTAGTTCTATTTGTGCAGTATTGGTGAAATTGAGCGAAATAGCGCTAGTTTCTAGATCTATTTCGGTGTAGTTCGCGCTTTAGAGGCCATTCGGCGGGATGCACGCAGTAATAAGACTAGTTTCTAGATCTATTTGAGCGTTTTTGGTCAGTTTGAGTGAAATAGAGCTAGTTTCTAGATCTATTTCCGTATAACTCGCGCCGCAAAGCTGCTTTGGCGGAATGACCCTCGTCAATGCTAACAAACTGTTTCCCCAAGCGAGCTTCAAATGCCGCGCACAAAAAAAGAACGATTCGTTTGATCGAATCGTCCTTTCATAAATTCACTTCTTATCCACCTGAAGCAGCTTAACCGTCTTTGTAGAAAAAGTGTCCTTCAGCTTTTCCTCATTAATGACGTTCAGCTTGACCAGGCTTGCAATTTTTGAGCCATCCGGCTTCGATAACATTCGCCATAGCTCCGGATCTGGCAGCGCCTCATAAAGCTTGTTGTCGTCGTATTCCTTACGCTCCTGCACAACCACTTTTACTTTATGGCTCCCAATCTCCAGCTCATTTGCTTCCTGCTCAGCCAAGTAGCTCATAATGGTCTGCCTGAGTTCTGTCAGCTCCTGCTCTATTTCTTTTTGCTTTTGTTTTTGCTGGTAATATCTGCGTACCGTTTTGTCCAACCTTATCACGCTCCTCTCTATTACATGCTTATGCATAGAAGAAGCATTTTAGGATGAGTTAAACAACCTGCAGCACGATCAATAAATGTCTTTTCTCATAAACACTGTAAATGAAACGAGCAGCGAACCGACCATCCAAGCGGCCAGCACGGCAAGCGAGAAGCCAAGTGTCATGCCCTCGATTGGAGGAGCAGATCCACTGACATAGTCCATCAAACCAAGATTGACCATGAACAAATATTTGGCCGAATCCCATGAGGATACCATGTTGCTAAGAATAGCGCCTGCAATCAAGCATGCGAGCATCGTTCCCATCCCGGCTGCGCTGCTTCTCATCAGAATAGACAGCATGAACGATAACGTTCCCACTACAAGCGAGATAAACCATGCAAGTCCAAACTGCTGAATAATAAACTGCCATTGTGACACTAGGCGTACGCCTGATATGTCAAGCTCGCCGCCTTGTGTGGAGAAGCCGGTTAATACGGGAGCCGACCACCCTTGATTACCGAACATAACGGCTGAGATCAGGTAAGACAACAAACCAAATATGAAAATAACTAAGGAAACGGACAATATCAGCGCGATATATTTGCTGAGCAATATTTTAAACCTGCTCACCGGGCGGGTGAGCAGCAGCTTAATCGTTCCCATGCTCCGCTCTGAGGAGACGATATCTACCGCAATAATCATGATGAGCAACGGGAGAAACAGCTCCGCAGAGTTTTGAACAAAACCTCTAATGAAGGTTGGCGCTCCCGGCTCGGAGGGATTCACATTATTGTTCAAATAATATTCGGATTGTTTGATTTGAATTTGAATTTGCTCTCGCCACTGTCCTGCACTGCTCAACCGATTTTGCATATCCACAATTTGCTGCTGCAATTCGGTGCGCCAATCCACGTCACCCAGCCGCTCCTTTATGGATTCTGCCTGTTTCGCCTGCGCATAAGTAAACATCGAGAGAAGAACGATAATAATGATCGAAATGACGATAAAACGTCGTTTGCCGACCAGCTTCGTCATTTCATTTTGAACGAGATTAATCAATCGACTCGCCTCCTGTCAGCTCAAGAAATAGATCTTCAAGCGCGGGAAGCTTCCGATTCATCTCCAGCACACTTACCCCAGCCTCAACAAGCTTGCGATTCCACTCGCCAACAGCATGTTCAACGTAAGCTGTCGTAACCGTATCCGTCGTCTCACCAAGGACAGCCGTAACATCGCCAAGTATCGATCGTCCCAGTGCTTGCGGCTGCAGCCGCCATACTAGACGTTCTTCGCTGGACAGCAGCTGCTTAACCGAATCTACTCGAATGATCTCGCCTTTGGAAATAATCGCAACCCGGTCACACATCAATTGAATTTCATGCAGCAAATGGCTCGATACGAGCACGGTCAATCCTTCTTCCTCGGCTAGAAACCTTATAAAAGCACGCATTTCTCTAATGCCCGATGGATCAAGCCCATTCGTTGGCTCGTCCAATATGAGGACATCAGGCTTGCCAAGCAGTGCTTGAGCGATCCCAAGCCGCTGCCTCATCCCAAGTGAATAGGTGCTTACCTTATCATTCACTCGATCCTGCATGCCAACAAGCGCAACAACCTCATTGATCCGCTCCTGCGTAATTCCATTAATCATAACGGCAAAGTGGCGAAGATTGTCCATTCCGCTGAGAAACGGATACAGCTCTGGGTTTTCTACAATACATCCTAAATGCCGCATCGCTTTTGTAAAATGTTTCGCAATATCCAAGCCGCATATATGGATGGTGCCGGAGGTTGGCTTAATTAAGCCGACCAGCATGCGAATCGTCGTCGTTTTTCCTGCTCCGTTAGGGCCTAGAAAACCAAATACTTCGCCGCGCTTCAGCTCAAAGCTTAAATCCTTGATGATCGTCCGCTTGCCTATCACCTTTCGTAAACCCTGAACTGCTAATGTAATGTCGCTCATGATTGTCCTCCTGCATCAGCAATTAACGCGGCTACCCGCTCAGCCATTAAGCGATACCCTATCTCATTCGGGTGGAAATGATCCGTAAATAACAGTTTCTCTGCATTCAGCTGAAACAAATCATAGGTCGGAACCAGAACGGCTTTCGAATGCTGCGCCAGAGTCTCCGTAGTTTTACTATTCCAGTTCCTAACCACGGTCGACATCAACTCACCATTTTGGAACTCGCTGAACGGATTATACAGTCCGAGCAAATAAACGGTCGCTTCTGTATTAACGGCACGAATGCTCGTCAAAATCGTTTTTAGATGATTCAAGTACGCTTCCTCTAATCCTGAAATGCTTGCCTCAGACAGATCCGTAAGCGATTGACCACCGAGAAATAAGTCGTTGCCGCCAATGGTCATCAGAATAATGTCTGCTTGTCCAATTTGCCGCTCGATTTCCTTTTGTTTCATCTGCTCCACTAGCTCTGAAGAGGTAAGTCCCTTTATGCCTAAGTTAATTAAGGAAACATCTGTACCGGACTGCTTCAGTTGATCGCTGACATAACCCACATACCCTTTTCCTTCGATATCGCCTGTTCCTCTCGTTAACGAATCCCCTAATGCAATAATCTTTAATCCGCTTGATGATTCTGCTGGTTGTTCCGTATCTTGCGATACAGATGATTGGCTCGCTGTTCCGAATAAATAATCCTTTATCGACCAGCCTAAAGCAAATATCCATAAGAGACTGGCTAGAAACGCAAAAGAGGTAATCATACGAACTTTTTTACTATGCATCCCCGTCACGCCTTTCTATTTCTGTAGCTGTTATATGATTAGCTGAACCATGTAATCACTTGCTGCTGCATCTGTGCTTTGTTCTGCTCAAACTGGCTTTTTCTGTGACCATTTGCTCCTGAGGGATGCGGCATTTCGAACAAGCATCTTTCTTTATCTATCCATCCCTTGTCAGCAAAATGCTTGACTACATCGGATACCGACTTGCCAAGCGGGATGACAAGCGCATCTTTTACCGCCAGCAATTCTGGAAGAAAGATACTCTCAGCATAGTGATATAGCGTCTTTGATTTCAAAATAACAGGGCTGTGCCCGGTGTAATTTTTACCCTTTATGAACACGGGATACCTTATTGCTGAAGTTGTATGCAGTAAATCTCTAAGCTCATAAAATAATAGCTCGCTGCTCTTTATGCCAAGCGCTGCAGGCAATCCAATTTGATCGAGCATGTCGATCAAATTTTTTCTCATAGAGCCTGCAAAACTGGCAAGCTTCTTCGCGCGTTGATCAATGAGGTCATAAGACACCCCGTTTACAAGATCCTCCCGCGCGCTGCGTATGGCTACCTCCATTTGGGTAAAGCCTGGCGTAATGCCGATAATCATCACTTTAGCAGAGGTATTCACATATTCGTAAGGCACGTAATAAATCGACATGTCCTGCTCTTCGTGAAGAAGCAATTGTTTCACGAACAGCTGCTCCTTGGACAAGCTGCCGGGCGGGAGCGACTCAATAAAAGGTTTATATTTTTCAATTTGTGTCACCGTTAACCGCCCCTCCGCTCAATTTGTTTGTTCTTACTTCAGCTCAACCATATTATGCGCGCGTGCAGGATAGTCGGTAATAATGCCGTCGATTTCGAATTTAAGCACCTCTTTTAAATTTCGCTCGCTGTTAACTGTCCACACCCATACTTCACGGCCTTTTTTATGCGCACGCTCCACGAGCTGCTCAGTCAGCATAATCTGTTCAATGGTATAGAAATCAACATCAAGGAGCGAAAGATCACCGAGTGCAAAATATAAAATTTGGCCAATTTTAATTTCAGGGTTCAGTGACCGAATATGCTGAAGCGTAGACCGATCGAATGATTGAATATAACAGTCCTGCACCATATCGAATTGTTCAATTAATGCAACAACATGCTCAGCCAATTGTTCGCCTGAACCGTATGGCTTAAGATCAATGATCAGCTTCGACTTCCCCAGCACTTCTCCAAGCACCTCGGATAACATAGGAATTCGCACAATCTCATCGGGTTCACCGCCAGCTTTGGCAATGTTCAGCCTCGCAATTTCCTCATAATCCAGCTCGCTCACCCGCTTCGGCACACCCGCCATACGCTGTAAATTATAGTCATGGTTCAGTACAACTACGCCATCCTTTGTCATCTGTACATCAATTTCAACGGCATCAATGCTTTGCGCCACTGAGCTGCGAATCGCTTCCAGCGAGTTTTCCGGCGCTACGAGCGTATCGCCGCGATGAGCAGACAAGAGCACGCTCCATTTTACATAAACCAATTGATCATTAGCAGCATAGCTGACAAACAGCGCAAGCGCTAAATAAGCAGCCAATATAGAGCTGTAGAGCACTCGTTTCCTCGTTCTGCCTTTTAGAAAAGTCATAAGACGCTGCTCAAGCGGGCCAACCCAGCTATTTCTGAATAAACGGAGCTGATCTCGGGGCATCACGCCCCGTGTACGTTTAAAGTGATAGAAGAGCCTTGTCAAAAAGATGATATTAATCGGCACGAGCAGCAAAGTGAACATATAGGTTAGTACCGTTGTTAGCGTTAATGAATAATGATTGGACACCACTTTAAGCACATTGATATCCAGCCACGCTGGCAAATAAGCAACAGACGAGATGACGACAAAACCAAGCGCGAAAACGAACACATTTAGCAAAAACAGATTAACAAAGATCGTTAACCGCTTTCCCTTCGTCAATAAGAGACTGCTTCTGATTGCTACTCGAATGGATTTGTCTTCGATCATAATGAAATGCAAAACAAAAATCCATCTCAAGATGGTGTACACGCCCGCCAAAAGCAATAAGCCGTATAAAGAAAGCATCATCATAGACGAGCTCAAGACGCGGCTGTTAAAAAATATCGGGACGTTAAATTGTGCAAAAAGGGAAGTTGACAGCGGCGATTCAATAAATGGCACGAGAAACAATAAGAAAAACAACAGCTGAATCAAGCCAAATCCCAATAGTTTAGGCGTCTGTCTCAGCGTCGTCAGCACGGCATCTGAGATCAATACCTGTTTGCCAAAATAATGCTGCTGAGAAATCGTAATAACTACGCCAAACTCGATAAAAAGCACAAGTACAGCTACTAAACAGATCGCGATTAATCCAGCAACGCCCGTGTAGCTCAGACCAATTTTGTAAACATCGCCATTCAATACAGAGCCCGATCCAAGTACACGAAGCATACGGTTAAAAATAAAAGAAATAATCGGAATGATGACAAAGCTTGTTAGGAGCATAAATAAATATTCAAACAACAAATGTTGCTTATACGTTTCACGAAAGTCACGGATACTTCTACCAAGCCGCTTGAGCATGAACATTCATCCTATTCATTGTATGGTAATCAATAAAGCAAGAAATGGAATTGCTAAGCAACTTCATTTCCTTATTATAGCTATTTACCTACCCCCGCGTCGAATCGGAAAAATACAATAAAAAATCCGTTCTCTTCAAATGAAGAAAACGGATGCTCATTTTTATAAAAGCTAACGTCTGCCAGCCTATTGTTTCTTAATCGAATTATTTTTCAAAATATCATTTTTCTTTTGAACCAGCTTAGCTGTGTATAAGGTATTGTTTTCAATAATGTAGGCAGGCGCTCCTGTTCCCGCGTACAAAGTAGTGATGCCGATTGCCGCCAAATTGGTTTTAATCGTATTTCCTCTAATCACTGCTTTAAGAACATCATGCGGATCATTTCGTTTCCAATAATCGTTAATACGCACAATCTCCGTCTTATCGGAGGTCAGCTTTTCCGCTGTAATCGTATTATTCTCCAGCAGCAGGTTTTTCGCCGATTGTACACTAATGGCTTGGGAGTTGCCTAATAGCTCAAATGTCGAATTTTTGATCGTCAAATCAAGCTTCGGATGTTCAGCGATCATTAATGTGCTAAGCGCTGGCGGTGATTGAAAGGAACAGCCATCGAACACATATTTGCCGGCTTGTGCAACCGCAATCGATCCAAATTTCCCCGTTCCCGCGGCTCCGATAAATTCGCAGTTGTTGTATGTGGCAGGAGGCAGCGTTAACCCAGAATCGGTATTAAAGCCGGTTACCTTTAAGTTATCGATGATCGAGCCCTCGGTTATACCGCCCGTTACGACTCTAAGCTTGCCTTCGCCGTTAATCGTTATGTTTTTCAAACGAATCGGTTTTCCCCAAAGCGATAGACCAGAATCACTCTTTTTGTTGTTATTCATAACGATGTTCGATGCACTCACTCCAAAAGCATCCTTCGCACTAATTAAAAACATAGAGTCCGTAAAGGTCATGCCGTCTATTTTGATATTAGGACCCGTAAACGACGTATAGGAATCATTCATCTTGTTATCGATAAATGTAGCATCGTGAGCCGCTGCAATGCGCGAGCCGTCAAAGTGATTGCCTTTGATCATGGCCCCTTTAAATGGATCGGAGATGGCTAGCCCAATCGCACCTTTTGATGCCAAATGATTATCTTCTACGATTGCGTCTTTTCCATCATAAAGAATGACATCGTACGAAGCATTATCGTGAAATTTATTGCTTTTAATCGTAATATTGCTGTTGCGGTGTCCGTTCTCGCCAAAACCGCCCTCCACATCTATTCCCGACTGCGGCATCGTCCCTTTGATATGATGAAGAACGTTGTTCTCAATAAGTACTTGGTCAGCACCGCCGACCGTAATCCCTTGCCTACGGTTATAAGCAAATTCAGAATTTTTCACAACCACGTTTTTCGTTACACTTTTGTTCCAAAATTCCACATAGGCGCCTTTTTTGGTCGCTTGCTCGAATACAAGATGGAACTGCGTCGCTCCTTCCGGTATGTCGATGAGCTCGCGCACCTTCACATTTGCCAGCTTCTTAATAAAAGCTCCGTTCGCTTTATAGAAGAAGATATCAAATTTATATGGCAGCTTAATCGCATTCGACAGTTCAAATTGTTTTTCCGTTTTAAAAATCGTGTTCGTAAAATTAAGCGGCTGCTTCGTTCGAAGCTTTTTGGCATTCGCGACATTTTTTCCTTTATCATCGAATGCGCCTAATACAAAATGATCTTCATACAAATCCTTTGCCATCGTGCCGTAACCGCCCAATATGAGACCATCGCCTGTAAAATTAATCGATTTCACACCGTCAATGGTAATATCATAAGCTCCTTGCGTAAAAATGCCATAACCAGCTTCATGTGTGCCTGAGCTGTGCTTATTGTCTTTTTTAGAATAGTTATGTGTTTCCCGGTCACCTGCATAGGTCCCGCCTCTCAGCGTGACGTTATGAACGCCATAACCCAAATACATGAGTTGATACGACTCTTTATCATTTGTTTCCTTCTGGAGCACCGCATCCATCGGGAGATCAAACACCATATTGCTGACCATATTAATCCGGTTAGCTTTATCGATTAAATAGGTACCCGGCGGCAGTGACGTCGTCGTTTTCCCATTTTTAACCGCCCATTGCAGTGCATTGTTAATGCCCTTTGTTGTCTCAATAGGACGTGTACCATCGTTATAAATGCCAAACTTAGATAGTTCAATTAGATAATAGTCTTTGGAATCCGGCGCCTCTGCCGAAGCCTGATTAGGTATTAGCAATAGCTGTAATCCGAGCATTAGTGACATGACTAGCTTTAATATATTCACTTTAAGCCTCCTATTTGCGGTTCAAATCATCTGATTGCAAGAAATAAGTGCTCCTCCTTTCAACCTCTTAAATATACCACTACCAATATTCTTTATAAAGAACAAAATCCTGAATTTGGTTCGTTTAGTGAAAAAAGGGGCTTCCTTCCTATGTATTAAGATGCAAAAAAAGAAGCGAAATGAAAGAGCAGCTTGCTCTTTCATTTCGCTTCTTCTGATTTTAGGCTGCCGGCAATTCCAGCAGTTTATCGGCTACCACAGCTGCCATTTCTCTCGTAACGACCGCTTTCGGATTAAAGCTTCCGTTCGAGCCCTGCATCAAGCCGTTTACATATACGGCATTGACGTATGCTTTTGCACTTTCATGAATGCTGCTCTCGTCTTTAAAAGGAAGCGAATCTGTGCTGCCCTTAAGCTTGAAAGCCTTGGCAATCATGATCGCCATTTCTTGTCTTGTTACCGCTTGGTTCGGTTTGAACGAATCTATTGTAATCCCTTGAATGATGCCGAGTTCCTTGGCACGCATAATGGCTCCGTAATACCATGCGCCAGGCTGAACATCTTTGAACACTTTTGCTGCTTCATTAGCAGGGGCTTCCTCCAATAGATTGATGAGCAAGGTTGCAAATTCAGCTCTTGTCATCTGATTCTTCGGATCAAAGCGAAGCTCCGAACCGCTTACCCCTACCATAACTTTGGCTTCGAACACGCTATAAACGGCATCATAGGCCCATACGGAAATGAGGTTATTGTCTACAAATTGTGGCTTGCTACCCGTCAATTCTGTATCAGCCGAAATGTTGAACAGCGCAGGCTTTTGCTTGCTATAGCGGTCGTACGCGGCTAACGCCATCAACGCTTGCTCCGTTGCCATCTCATTTGATGGCTGACCAAGTGCATGTGCAAAACTACCATCCGCAAGCTGGAATCTTAATAAGCTCGTTAGGAGATTCCCGTTCTTTTTCATAAAGCTGGATTCCATCGGACTAACTCCCACAGCTGACAAAGCAATAATAGCTTGAGCTACGCTCTCACTGTTGTCATCACCAAACGCGTTAAAGCCGCCATTTACTTGCTGCTCAGAAGACAGCCAATTTACAGCTTTATCGATTGCACTTTTCACTTTTGCTTGCTCTTGGTAAGGAGCGAGTGCGCTAATCGCCATGGCGGTTATATCTAAATTATCCTCAGATTTTTCCGACAGCGGGAATGCTCCACTCGTATTTTGCTGGCTGAGCAGCCAATCTATTAACTTCGTACGTGTCCATAAGGCACTTGCTGGCACCTCATAATTGCCGCTATCCAAAGCAATCAATGCAAAAATCACGCCATTTGTGCCTTGATTGGTCATTCTCGAATGATTGTAGATGCTTTGAATGAGATTGTAGCCAGCGAAGGAGGCTGCATCTTCACCTGCCGCTCTAATCGCAATAGCCATTCGTTCAAGGTCGGTTACTTTGCGGAATTCACCTTTGTTCTCTTTTAAATAAGAAGCCAGCCCGCTCAAGTAACTCGCTGGCACCGCATGACTAGAACGATATAAGGCAATCGCTTCCCAATCGCTAATGGTGCCGCTGCTTAAGATTTGTTTCGCAGCTGATGTCATTTCATTCTCTACCGCCATCGTTTCTGCCGCTGCCGCGCGCTGCATAGGCAACAGAGCCGTACTGACGCAAGAAAGCATTAATGCGTATATAACCAACAATAATAACGATTTAAGTGATACGGATTTTTTGTTCATCCCGAATCTACACTCTCCTTTCAAGAAAATAGCTGTCCCGCAGCTATTGCAATAGCCTACGAGACAGCTTAGTAAATTATGATTTCAATTCATGAAGTCGGATGATCGTAACAGCTGCCATCTCACGTGTAACAAGAGCTTGTGGATTAAACTTGCCGTTATCTCCTGTCATAAGACCTTTTTGGTAAGCTACATTTACATAAGGAACAGCCCACGCTGCAACAGCGTCACGGTCCTTAATTGCTGCTTGTGGTGCATTCTCATCAGCTAGACCTTTAAGTCTAACTAAAACGGCAGCCATTTCTTGTCTTGTAATCGGTTGGTTCGGTGCAAAAGAAGTTTCAGTTACACCTGACATCAATCCTTTTTCTTTGGCAGCTTTAACATAACCATAATACCATGCCCCACTGTTAACATCCTTAAAGCCGGAATCCTCCATAATAGGGTCTGCTCCGGAATACTTAACCATTAGCGCTGCAAATTCAGCACGCGTCAAATTACGTTTAGGCTCGAATGTTGCATTGCTCGTGCTTGTGCCTTGCATGAAGCCTAGTGCCGTTGCTTTGTTTACTGCTTCCAAAGCCCAGCTTGCAATTTTTGATTCATCTGAGTATTTTGTTGCAGATGGATTTGGCTTTACTTCTGGGTCTTTTCCAGGAACCTGTCCACCAGTATCCCCTGGAACCGTTGCTCCAATATCCGCACCTAGATCCTTCGTATATTGCCAGCGAACATTATCTCCTTTTTTAAGCACATATGAACCTGCACTTATTTGCGGGAAGGTTCCATTAACAGAGTACATCCAACCGCTTTTCTCACCATGATCAAATTCAGCAAGACCACCAATTGCTTGTACGTAAATACTTGAATCCGAACCTATATATTTGAAAGAAACACCCTTCTCTTCAAGCACACGTTTAAGTGCAGTAAAGGCAGTATCACCTTGTTTAAGAGTTACAGTGTATGGAGCAACCAAATCACCCGTGCTGACAGTACGCTTTTCAACTGATAGAGTAATGGTCTCCGCTACCGGAAGGGTACCACCATCTCCACCAGTCGAAGCTGTTGTTGTTGTATAAGCTAAAAACTCTGTGAAATGCTTTGTTTTAATAATAAGATCGCCGTTTTGATTATAAGCATAAACCTCATCCGTACGTGCTGATGAATCAGCATATTTCTTGATTTGCGTGAACACACCTGCTTGATCTACAAATCCAGCTTCTTTATCGCCTTGACCTTTAATGGTAAGGGTAACATGTTGATTAAATTGTATTTTTTCATTTCCGCCCGCTTGTATGCGAACAGCGATTGCATCAACTTTTTTATTATTAACAGACAGTGCAGTATTCAGCTTAGCTGTTAGCCCGCTTTCGTCTGTGCTTAAGTATTTGGGAAGCTGCAGCTTTTGATCCCATGTTGATGTAACCGTCGTATTAGCTGGAATCTCCAACGTAGTCGTACCACGAATAGCTGTTACCTTTGGCAATGCAGCCGATGCAAAGGAAAGAATGATATTGTTGGTTACAGGTGCATTGCTTTCTGCACCAAGAGTAACATCCTTCTCGTTCTCATGAATTGCAATATTTTGATCTGTGGTATTACTTACTTCACGAGGTACTGCAACCGCAATTGGCTCCGTTTCTTTTTTACCAACTAAAGCGGCACCTAATGCTTGAACAGTAATTGTTCCGCCTTTTGCTGTACCTTCGAAAGAAATGTTTATGTTCTTTTCATCTTGAACAAGTGATTTTACCTTCAGCTCTGTATTTCCGGTATTAATTGACCAATTATCGATATTGGCCGCAACGCTAGTGAAATCATCGCCAGAAAGCTTTACGTCAATCGTCGGATTAACAGCACCACTCGTAATTGTGGATTGCGTAGAAAGAGCTGCATATCTGCTGTAATAGAAGCGAACAACATCTTTATCCTTAAGCTCATAGGCGTCTACACCAACTTCTGGAACAATACCATTTACTTCATACATCCAACCATCCCAGCCACCAAGGCTGCCTGCTGCTTCTCCAGCTATTTCCGATACATAAGGTCCGTAACTGCTCTCCGTAATTTTATAACTTATCTTTGGAGTTGCTTGATCAAGTGATTTTTTAAATACATCTAAAACCGTAACTTGTTTTTCCGTATTCTTAAACGTCACCGATTGCTTCGTCAAAATTGGTGATGAAATGCCATCAACCTGAAAATCTACAGTCACAGAATCAGAAATTGAAACCGTAAACGGTTCGCTCTCCTTCTTACTCTCTGATACTGCTGCTAATGCTTGTAGTGTAAATGGCTTGTCTTTTGCTTTGCCCAAAAGACTAATCTTAATGTGCTGATCGTTCGTCTTCTCAATTGATTTAATCGTCAGTCCTGACGCATCCGAATCAATAGCCCAGTTGCTTGCAATAGTCGCTTCGCTGCTGAAATGATCACCCACAAGCTTAACATCCACAGTAGGATCAACTGAGCCGGTGTACAGCTTTGTTGTTGTAGAGAGCGCTGGGTAACGACTGTAATAGAATCGTACCTCATCATTTTCTTTAAGCTGGTATGCATTTGCACCTACATCTGGCGCAATGCCATTGACCTCGTACATCCAGCCATCCCAGCCGCCAAATGAACCAGCTTCTTGTCCAGCAATTCCTTGAACATATGAACCAATACTACTATTTACAATATTGAAAGTGATAGGTGGATTTGCTGTATTAAGTGCCTTTTTTAGAGCATCGAGTGCTGTAACTGGCTTTTCATTCTGTTTTAAACTAACCGTTTTCTGATCATAAATACTTTGAGAAATACCATCAACTTTAACCTTTGTGTTAACAAAGACAGGAAGTTTTATTTCACCTAAACGTTGCCATACCGTTTTCTGATTTTTAATATCAGCAAGAGCAACAAGTGCTTGCTCTGTAGCGATTGAATTAGAACCTTTATCTAAATCGTTCTTAAATGCTCCATTCTGGAGCTGGAACAATGAATAAGTATCAAGTACTGATTTGTCATTAGCCATCCAGACATCAGACAACATATCCTCGCCAACGGCTGTTAATCCGCTTACTACGGCAGAAGTGCTGCTCGAGTTTTTTCCATACATGACATTTTCTTGGTTTAACTTTATAGTTTGCAAATAATTTTTCACTCTTACAATCGCAGCTTGAACAGCACTATCATTCTGATAATTGCCGAGTGCAAGCAGCCCCATACCAGTCATATCAGGATCAGAATCTTTTCCAAAAAATGCAAATCCACCGTCATTCAACTGTTTACTTAATAGATATTTTAATGCCTTATTCTTTGAGGTATCATCCCAGCTACCAACGTCACTCCCAAGCTTTACACCCGTGTCAAGTGCATGCATCGCCCACATATGCCTGTTTGTTGAACCGGCGAATGACCCTGTATCCTTATTTAATTGTGCAGCTAACTCCGCATACAGATTTCGATCCGTTTCCCACGCATGCGCAGGATCTTCACCCATCGCGAGTAATGAATAAATATAGCGGATATGAGTTGTATCACTATCATTAGGCTTCAACCCCGGATCCACGGTCTTCCAACTAGGCAGCTTCCAACTGCCATCCTGCAGGTTTTCTCCAGCACCCCAAAGGGCAACAATTTCCCACCAAGAATTCAATGTTGTATTTCTATTTTTATAATACTCAACCGTCTTATCAATCATCTCATTCAATGAAGCATTCGCAGAATGATCTGCTGCTTTACCTACTTGTGGTGCAAATAAAGTAAACACCAATACAAAACTTAAAATTGCAGGCAAACTCTTTTTCATAAATCTTTTTAAATTAAGCAATGTTTTCTCTCCCTTTAATCATTTTTGGCAACAAAAAAACATCTTTCCGTTTGTGGAAAGATGTTTGGATAAACACGTGCGCATGGAAGCATAGGAATCCACCTATTGCAAAAGCACGAATAAACATCTCCCTCCCATCCTCGTGAGAAATATAGAGCGCTCCTATGGCAGGTCTCCTGGCTTCGCTTCATTGCATAGACGATCTCCTTCCCGTCATGATATGACAGTGGACAACATGATCATCTGCTCCGCGATACAGTGGCGGGACCGCGTCGGATTTTGACCGAACTTCCCTATTAAGCTGCTTGTGAATGATAGATTCACGGCAGCACCATATTAGCTATTCTATGAAATTGTAAGTGCTTGTTTTGTGAATTGTATCAAATTTGAAAGGATTAGACAAAGGTTCTGACCGTTTTTTTTCAACTTGTACAATTCTCTATTCGATTTCATGCGCATATGACTAGTATTTCATCATAAATCTACTTCAGCTACAAATTACTCAATTTTGAATCTCTTAATCGAGCGCTGAAGCTCCTCCGAAAGCTCATTTACAGATGAAGCAAGCTGCTGCGTTTCAGCTGCGAGCTGATTTTGCCGCTCAGTGTCCGCTGCCGATTGCGCAGCATGAGTGGAAGTATCCTTGGCTACCTGCGCCATCGATTCAACGGAAGCGCTCACTTCCTCACTGCCTGCTGCCATCTCCTCCGTTGAAGCAGATACATCTTCAATTTGTGAGGCAACAAGGCGGGATTCCTTCCATATCGTGTCAAAAGATACCTTCAGCTCCTGAACGATGAGTAATCCTTGTTCCATTTCTGACTCTCCTGCAGTGACAGCGTCAACAGCATCGGCAGTCAAGGCTAGCACCTCATTAATCGTTTCTTCGATATGGCCCGCATGAGCCGAAGCCTGTTCAGCCAGTTTTCTTACTTCACTTGATACTACTGCAAATCCACGGCCATACTCCCCTGCATGTGCCGCTTCTATAGCAGCGTTTAGAGCGAGCAAATTCGTCTGATTTGCAATAGCAGCAATCGTGCCTGCCATCTCTTGGATTTCGGATGAGCGCTCATTAAGATGTCCGATCACTCTTGATATCGAAGCCGTTGCCGCGCCAAGCCGTTCCATTTGACCAACCGCATGATCCGATTTTTCATGACCCAGCTCCGCTGCTTGCAGCATGTCGTTCGACGCTTCCGACATTTGGCTCGAGGAGTGAGCAATCCTTCCTACGCTCGTCGCCATTTCCTCCATAGACCTTGCTGCCTCAACTGCTCCGTCCGCTTGATTTTCCGCGCCAATTGCCATCTCATTCACAGAGGAAGCAAGCTGCGAGGAGAGCTCTCGGCTTTGCTGCGAGCCTACACCTAATCGGCCTGCAAAATCCGATACGGATGCGGCATTGTTCCGAATCGTCCGCATTAAGCCTTGCATATGGGCAATGAAATGATTGATTTCTTCGCCTAGGCGAGCAATTTCATCATTTCCTTTATTTTCTATACGATAGGTAAGATCCGCTTCGCTAGAATTAAGATTAATTGCTGCATGAACAATATTACGAAGCTTACGTCCTACCATAAATTGTGATAGCAGAAACAAAACGACCAATACAACAACCATCAGGCCGCCAAATTGCATGACAACCATCGTTCTTTCTGAAGCGATGAGCGCATCGGCCTTTTCTTTTGACAATGCAACACGTACCCCGCCCCAATGTTTGCCATCGATAATTAAAGGATAGGAAATATCCCACGTTTCTACCGTTTTCCCGTCTATGAGTCTATTATATTTTTGCAGAAGGACATCATCCGTCTTCGTATTCGTAGCGGCATTGTAGCCTGTTTTATCGTTAAAAATCCGATTAGCCCGGTAGTTTTGACTAAGAAGTCCCTCGTCGCCCCAAGCATCTTTTGATTCTTCTCCCATAGGGCTGTAAATGCTATTATGTGTTGGGATATAGCCCGCAAAATTCGGATTTTCTGAATAAGCGCCTGCAATAGCAAAAATAACATTTTCCTCCGTCAGAAAACTATCCATAATGCCTTGCCAGCGGTAATCCGTATAACGGTCATAGGCACTATCATATTTCAGTTCATATTGAGATAGCGGAATGGACTCTCCATTGTACAAAATCGATTCTTTCCCCGCATAGGATGAGTCCTTTAGTCTTTTTTCTGCCACTTTCTCACTTTCAGGATTTACAGTCAATGTATCGTTGAAAAAATCCTCTTTAAGCTTGTTTCCATCCCATTTCGTTCCATCCTCCAGCACAACACCTGTTTTAAAATCCTGCTCCGTAACATTCTCAAGTGTGCGAGCTAGCGATAAAACCATCGTGCGACCCTTGTCCAGAAGCTGCTGCTCAACAGCTATACGAGTAGATTTCCATTCATAAATGAGAATCACACTTACGATTATGACTAATGCGACGGCCATGACTAGCATAAATTTATTCGTCAACGAGCGTAATCCCATCTTCATTTTTGATAACCCCCACTGTTAATTTATCTATATTAAACCAGTTTAACTAAAATGTTATGTAAATTAAACCAATTAGATTGAAACTTCTTAAATAATACATATTTATATTGAAATTATTAATTATTTTATATGACTAAGTATATGAATTACTAAGCTTAGGCTATCTACATACCTTATTAATACAAAAAAATCACCCTATTGCCGCAAACCATGCGACATAGGGTGATTTCGAGATTAGCCTACTAAAGGTAGACTCCGATTATTTCAACGATTCACGAACCTCAAGCGTCCGCTTATTCCATTTTTCCGTTTCTGGAATCAGTTTATTAATATCTGCTCCATCAAAAATAATTTCATTCAAAATATTGTTCCAGTTGTATTCAGACCAAGCAGGAACGGTTACACCTGGCTGAATTTTTGCATTTTCCTTTGCAATTTTTACAGCTTCCTTGTTTTTGCCTTCCCACATTGGCGTTTCATCATAATAAGCTGTCAATTCAGGATCGATAACCGAAGCATTTGCACCTTGGTCAATCTTCCATTTTTGCGCTTCTTTGGAGAATTGGAAGCTAATCCATAGGAAAGCTTCTTCTTTATGCTTGGAACCGCTGAGCAGTGAAAGCGGACCATAAATACTATAACCTGGTTGGCTTACTTTTCCTCTAGGGAAAGGCAAAACATCCCATTCAAATTTCGCATCTTTTTTGAGGCCTGGAAGTACCCAGTCTCCGCCGATCGCAAAGCCCGTTTTACCGTTAATAAATTCTCTCGATACATCGCCTTGTTCCTTTGCCTTTGCATTGCTCTGCATGGAGCCGTCTTTCCACACAAAATCTGAAAGCCATCTAACATCGTTCATTACATCTGGCGTATTGAGCAAGCTTTGTGTCAAATCTTCATTTAAGTAATGAATGTTTGCAGCATGTCCGTCAGCAATTGCTTTTGTGCTAAGAACACGCATTTGAAATTCTGGCTGTGTCGTTAAGCCATATTCCCCTGCTTCTGGATCGGTAATTTTTTTGGCTACATCGCGGAAATCATCGTAAGTCCAATCATTTGCTGGCATTTCAACACCATGCTTAGCAAGCAAATCTTTATTGACGAGTATCCACATCGGTACGTCAACGAATGGCACAGCCAATTTTTTGTCTTTATACGTCATCGTATCAAAAAATCCTTGAGGCAGCTGAACATCTTGGAATGTCATATCCTTCTCGATATAAGGAGTCAAATCCTCAACCAAGCCAGCTTGGTCAAACGAGATCAAATCACTGTCGATCCAAGTTAAATCGGCTGGTGTTCCTGCCGCTTCCAAAGTAGCGATGATCTCCATAATTGGTTTGCCGTTTACAGGAACCTGTTCAATTGTGATCCATGGATATTTTTCGTTAAACATTTTGTATAATTCCGTGTAAGAATCGGACCATGAAATGAGTTTAATCGTAACAGGTTCATGCTTCTCTTCTGTAGCCGGTTTGGCTGCATCATCGGTAGGTGCATCTGTCGCTGCATTATTAGAAGGAGTGTTAGTCGTTTTATTCTTTTCACCATTGCCGGAGCAAGCTGAGAGAACGACTGAAAATAACAAGACCATACACAACATCCATGTCAAAGCGCTTTTGTTTTTCATTTTTTGGCCTCCTAAAGTTTTGTGAAGCAAAACTAGCTTCGTAAGCATAAGCTTTAAGTTTTGTGAAGCAAAACTAGCTTCGTAAGCATAAGCTTTAAGTTTTGTGAAGCAAAACTGGCTTCGTAAGCATAAGCTTAGTTTCGTAAGCCTTCCCCTCGTTTTTTGCGGTTTAGCATTCTTTATAACGTTGAAACCGTTCCAGCAGCTGTTTGCCGAAACATCACCCCCCTAAAGAGCTGCTGCACCTTAGCGTAGACAGCGGACTATTCAACAATTCCCGTTCTTTCAATACCGCTAACGAACCAGCGCTGAAGGAACATAAACACGATGATCGGCGGTAAAATAATAAGGAAGGCTGCGGCCATTTTGGTGCTCTCCGTAATCGGATTAACGATGGTTCGCGTATTACCGAGTAAGGACGGATTCAGCACATCCTCCAGCATATCTAGGCGAATCGACAGCGGCGTGAAACCTTTGGTAAGAAACATCGATGGCTCATAATACATGTTCCAGTACCAAATAAATGAGAAGAGAAACACGACTAAGCACGCTGACCTTGCAAGAGGCAGCATAATTCCGAAAAACAGCCTCGCTGTAGAAGCTCCGTCCAGCTTCGCTGCCTCCTCCAAGCTTGGCGGCTGCGCTTTGAAAAACTGCCGGAAAATGAGAATAAATAATGCTCCCTTAAGGCCTTGCCCGAATATAGCCGGTATGAGAAACACAAAAATCGAATTCAACAAGCCGAGCTTGCTGAATATAACGTAAAGCGGAATGATGATAACCTGCGGCGGAATCAAGAAGGTCAATATGATTAGCGCCGTAAAAAGTCCCTTGAATGGCAGCTCCAGCCTAGCAAGCGCGTAGCCGGTCATCGCACAAATAATGACCTGTACGAGCGAGCATGTCACCGATATAAGGGCAGTGTTTCTGAGCGCTTCTGGGTATTGCAGACCTTTCAGCGCTTTCGTCACATTTTCCCAGGTAATCTCACGCGGAATCCACTTTACCGTCGGATCAAGGAGATCACTCATGTTCTTAAACATCGTGCTGACCATATAAAGAATCGGCTGTAAATAAAGATAAGCGACAATCGAGAGCAGCAAATAAATGATGAGCTTCGCCAGCAATCCGTCAGACAAGCTTCGTCCGAGCACCAGCATTTTCGTTTTCTGGGCTTTGCGGCCCCAAAGAACTCCCCTTACGCTGCGGCTAACCTTCTCGAACTCAGACTTCATCGCAGTAATCATGAATGTACCCTCCTTGTCTTGAGGCTCCGGTTAAACAGCCATAATACGAGGGCGATCAGCGCGAAGATGAGTCCAAAATAAATCCAAGCGAGCGCACTGGCGTAGCCGTAACCGGTATCGACCTTAAACATGTTGTCTTTGATATGCTTCAGCACAGGATTAAGCGGGAATGTGAACAGGTCGATAATCGTGTAGAGCACATTCAAGCTGATGAATGGCACACAGGCTGGCAGCGTTATTTTCCAGAAGCTGTCCCAAGGGGAGGCGCCATCGATCCGCACAGCCTCATAAATCGTTGGTGAAATCGTCTGGAAACCCGCAATAAAGATAAGTATCTGTACACCGGAATACCATAAAATTAGAATCGCTTTGCCCAAAACAGCCATTACTGTCTCTGCAAATTGCTTGCCAACATATTCCTCAACTATCGGAAGCAAATTGTATTGCTCCAGGAATGGAATATCTCCAGCTCCTTGCAAGAACAGCTCTGAGAGCACTTGCCCTGTTGCAAAAATAACTGGAAGAAAAAACAACGCACGGAAAATAAATCGTCCAGGAAATTTCTGATTCAGCATTAATGAGATCAGCAGGGCAAAAATAACGATGATCGGAACCATCAGCAGCATTTCTTGGAAATAAGTGATAAGTTCAATTGGGAAAATGTTATCCTTCAAAAAAGCATCCCGAAAATTGCGCAATCCGACCCATTCATATTTAAATCCTCCGACCGCTACTTGCACCTTGTTAAAGGACATAAATAACGACCAGCTAATCGGGATAATGACGAACATCGCAAACCCAATAATCCATGGCAGCATGAACAGCAGTCCCATTCCGTAGCGCTTCCAGAGATGAAGGCGCGCTGCACGGACTCTAGCTTTTGCTTGCATTAGGCGCCCACTCCCTTCTCTACGACGAACGTCTTGCTGTTATAATCGACGATTACCCGCGTGCCGTCCTCATAAACGGTAGCAAACCGATTTTCAGACAGCTTTTCGTGATTTTTAATCGTTTGGGAATACAAACCTGCTAGGGAATCAAAAGCCTCGTATTCCTTTAAAATGCGGTCTGTCCACTTCTCATATTGACTGCTGAATAAGAAACTCGCAGCCGTGTACTTGAGCTTCCGTGAATCCTCATGTGTGAGGAAGAAAGAAGGAACAGCTCCGTATTCAATGGCTTTTAAAAACTCAGTTTCTACATCATTACGAAGATTGCCATCTCCAAACGAATACGATACATAACCATGAAGCACGATGGGATAAAAAGGAACCGTCTCGTCGACCATGAAATCATAGCTGGATTCATGCGGCAAATTAGCAATAAAATCGCTTTGACCAACTGCGTAGTCATTCCCGCGATATACGCCAGCCGTGCCAAGCGTCTTCTGCGTGTATTCGAGTAAGCCATCGTATACAGCAATCGTGTCCGAACGAGTTTCTATGCCTGACGGATCATAGTCATGGAACACCATTTCACCCATCCAGTTGTACAAAATGCCGGATATGCCAATCTCTTTCAGCTTCTCAATCGTTTGATAGGCCATGGCAACGGTGCGTGACGGCTTGCTGATAAACCATCCCTCATCAACAAATACCGTTTCATCAATGCCGCGAATACCGTTCGTTTTGCCAGATAAATCGGAATTGTCCGAATCGATCCAGACAAAATCATCCTCGAACATGACGTCAATGCCATGCTTTGTCATATTGGAGACAAAAGCCTTGGCAGCCGTCTCGCCGCCTAGCGACTCCTCAATTGGAAACCGGTCATAAAGGTCATAATCGCCTTGATTTTGCCAGCCGTAATAAATGACCTTCAGATTAGCGACACCCTTCTCCAGCAGCCCATTTACGATATTCGTTGCCTGCGGAAAGGTCGTTGCCGTAATATATTTGATTTTGCTGAAGGCTTCCGTATAGTTGCCCCCCATAATTTTCAAATACAGAGGGGTGTGTTCAACAGGCTTTAACGGCTCGTTCAGCTTACCGGTTTCCGTCATATAATCTCGATAAGCCTTCGCCATTCCGACATAACCAGCGTCATCTCCATTAAGAAAGCGATATTCAACCTCTCTATCCGTATCCAATCGCTGTTTCTGTACCGCTTTAAGCGGTGCGGCAAGCCGGCTCATTCTGTACAAATATTCCTCGCGGTAAATCTGATTGGAAAATACGTTATACATATTGGATTTAAGACCTGGCGGCATCGCAGCAATATTCGCCGAATCACCGCCCTCCGTAAGCACCGCCATAAAGGCATTGCTGCCTCGTTTCATGCCGAACACCGGGTAAGCAATATTCTCACGTCTCTCACCTGAACGCGTCCAATTTCCGGTATTGGTTAGTTCAAGGCCGTATACCTGATGGATATAACCTCTAGACACGCCAGCCCGCTCGCTGTCAAATCGGATCAAGCCGCCTGGTCCATCTGGAACAAAAATATATCCATCCTCCTCTGAGGAAGCCGCGCCAAAGTAGGGAAGCAAGTCTACCGTAAAGACGGCATATTCTCCGTCCTCCTTAATTCCCTCCGTTGGAATCCGTACCTTAAGCCCCTTTGCAGTAAGCTCGTATTGGATCGTAAAGCCCAGCTGTTTTTCCGGGAAAACATAGGAAACCTGAAGTCCCTCTGCCGTTTTGATCAGCGTTGTTTGCACTTTCGGATCATTCGCATTCAGCACTTCCCTGATCGTCTGATCCTTCCCTTGTGTCCTGACATAAGTGAGAACAAAAGGCGATTTCAAGTTGGCGAGCAGCACACCTTTAACCGTTTCGCTGCTTAGCTGAGCTTCTGAAGGATTGCTGCTCCACCTGTATCCAGTTCGTTTATCAACCAAAGCAATCTGTGTGCTTGCGGGCTGAATATAAAGCGCGAAGTTCTCGCTTGCTAGTGCTTCTGCGAAACCATCAGCTCCCGCTTGCGGTTTCCAAGCCTCGCCTTCATAGAGAGGAGCCTTGCTCACTACTCTCTCCTTAATCCCTGTGTAGGCAAGCGCCTGTGCCGGCGAGAGCTCATCTCCTTGCAGGATAACAACCAAAATGATAATAAGTAATGCGCAAACTGCGATTGCTGCAAGCTTTACTCGAAGGGAAGTACGCTTGATGAACTCAACCATAGAAGGTCACCTCCTTGTAAAGCTGATAGAAGAAATCGTATAAATTGTAGGACAATCCGAAGACGAGAAAAGCAAACAGCCAAATCGTGCCAATGGTAAAAATCGTGATGGCGATATTTTTGAGCGTCTCCACAAAATCGAAATTGTGAATGACCTGCGTCATAACGATCAGCATGACACCCATCCATAGGAACATAACCGTGTTTAATGAGTCCACGATCACTCGCTCATCAAGCGTCACGATATTGGACAGCAGTAATGTTGGAATGGAAAAGAACAGATACGGAGCAAGCGCATAGGTGCTGCCTTGAATGACCTCTCTGAATTTCCCTTCCCCGTCCTTCACGCTGCATACGAGATAGTTCGCGATGATCCACGTTACCCAAGGAACTACGAATAATCCCAGACTTCCAAATAGATTGACCTGCGAGAGCTCCACGGGATGGAACAAAAACCCGGTATAATAAATCGTTAAGATCTTCACCGCTACAACAGAAACTAAAATAAAAATAATAATCCAAGGCGCAACTCTAGCTTCCTTCAGCTTGTAAAAGCCATGATAAGGATGAAGCATGACGTACCAAAGGTTGCGCAAATCGCCAAGCGGGCGCTGCCATGATTCAGGCAAAGGGCGGCGCTGAAGCTGCTTTTTTAGTAGCAATCGGCTATACCTAAGCAAGAGAAACAAAGCTGCCAAGCCTAAAATGATCCATATGAAATGCTGCTGCAAAAACTCTAGTCGGATTTGCCAGAACGCTTTAGAGTAGCCCTTTGTATCAAACGCTGTTTTCAAGAACGACAGCGCATCCTCGTTGTTATTCTCATGCAGATACACCTTGCCGAGTCCTTGAAAAGTACCGTTGTACATATCATTGCGGGCATAAACGCGATCCCAATAAGGCTTGCTCTCTTCATATTTTCCTTCCAAATAGAGCCCTAACGCATTCATAACGTCGCTTCCGAATTCCGTGCGAACAAATTTGTGAATCGTACCTGTTCGGCTGTCAGAAATCCAGACACCGAATTTGGAATCTACGCCAATGCTCGTCGGAAATCCAAGAACACCATATTGCTGTGTTGCGTTATCAATGAACCCGAAAGCAAACAATGCTTCGCCATTTTGGTCATAAATATTAATGTTGGCCGATTCCATATCAATGTTGTATAAGAACCCTTTTGAATCGCTTGCAACATCAACGATGCCATGGCCGTTCACGAGCGTCTTATTCTTAAAGGCATCGACACCGCCCGCATTTAGCTTGCGAATAGCGCCCTGCCCGAATCCCGCTGCCGTTGCTGTAAAGATAAATCCATCTTTATCAATGGCAACATTGGAGATTGGCCGGGGGAGGCTTGCCGTCTCTTTGTCCAACTGCTCCTTGTTGAGAACGAGCTTCTTCAGCCAGTTGAGTACCGTTTGCTGCGCTTTATTGGCACCAAAGAACCCCATGAATTCCCCTTTATCATTCATGCGCAGCAAGCCCTGATAGGAGGAATTCAAGCTGACATACATAACGCCGCGCCGATCAACGACAAGCTTTACGGGAACAAAATGCTCCTGCTCCAGAAAAGTGGATGCGGGCTTCTTGTACTCTCGGTCGAACGTACCGTCGGCACGAAAGACAGCAATGCGCTGATTGCCCGAATCGGCTACATAAACGACCCCTTCCGGCGTAACGAATAAGCCTTCTGGCGCACTGAGCATGCCGGCTCCCTCTTCTTCGCCAATCGTCTGCAGCAGCGCTCCGTCATTATCAAGCACAATAACTCGGTTTGCTCCTTTGTCAGCCACATAAACCTTATCGTCTGCGCCCACCTGCAGATCGATCGGCTCTACAAAGCGAATTCCCTTTGTTTCAGCTGGTGAATAAACCGGCTGTATACGCAGCCAAGTCGATTGATTGCTGTCATAGTAGGCCGTTCGATAGGGAAGCTCCGCGTGTATCGCTTCTGGTGCGACAAGCATGGAGGTCGCCGCAAGAAGCAGGAATATTAGAAATCTCTTCATCGTCACGACTTCCTTTGCTGGTTTGAATTACTTAATTCCGGAATGGACCATCGTCTCAAGCACTCTTCGCTGGAAAAGCAAGAAGATAATTAGGTTCGGTACAAACATGAGCAAGCCGGCAGCTGCGGCCATGTTTTGTCCCGATACGCTGTTTTGCAGTCCGCTAAGCAGACTATTGACATAGAAGGCTAACGTTCTCATCGTTTCCTCTTGCATGAATAAGGTTGACGTCTCCACATCGCCCCACACGCCTTGGAATGTGAAGATGGATATGGTCGCAATGGCGGGAACGGAGAGCGGAAGCACCATTTTGGTAAAAATACCGAAGTGGCTGGCCCCGTCGATCTTAGCAGCTTCCAGCAGTTCTCCCGGAATTTGCGAAATAAAGCCAACCAGCATGAATACGGCGATCGGAGAAGCTAATGCCGGAAGAATATGTCCGAAATACGTATTGTTGATGCCGATTCCGCTGATGATCAAGTACCTCGGAATCCCAACGGTCTCGGGTGCAAACATCAACGATAAAGTAATAAGAGACAAAATCAGCTGCTTGAAATGAAACTGGTATTTCGCAAGCACATAACCTGCCATAGTGCTGACGATGATGACCGTAAACAACGTAAGTCCCGCTACAATTAAACTGTTGAACAAATAACGGGTAAACGGAACCGTCGCGTTTGATGCATGCAATATAAGCGATTCAAAATTGCGCAGCGTTGGGTTTTGCACCAAAAATCGCGGCGGAAAAAGAAAGAGCTCATTTTGCGGCTTGAAGGCATGGTTCAAAATAAACACGATCGGCAGCGACATGAATGCGGCCAGCGCGGTAAAAACAGTGACAAGGATGATCTGAAACGGCGTCACTCTGCGAAGTTTTCGAATCATGGTTTTACAGCTCCTCCTTTGATCCGAACAGCCGATAAGCAAATCTCATTGCAAAATAACTGATGATCAGCAGCATGACTGAGACAGAAGATGCATAACCGAGCTCGAAACGGATAAAAGCGTAATCGTCAATATGATTAATAATCAAATGCCCTGAATAAGAAGGAGTAATCGCCATCCCCGTCAACTGGGTGGATATGCCTCCCGCCTTCAGCGTTCCTACGATCGACATGACCGCGCTGAACAGCATTTGCGGCTTCATCGACGGAATTGTAATGTAGAAAACCTCCTGCAGGCGGCTGGAAATCCCGTCTATGCGGCCAGCCTCGTACAGCTCACGATTTACCGTCTGAAGACCAGCCAGCATAGCGAGAAAACCAACGCTGAAGCTAACCCAGAGCGATACGATGATCATAATATTTAGCAAATATTTAGGGTCCTGCAGCCAAATCGTCGGACTATCGATCCAGCCCATCTTAAGCAAAAAATTGTTAAAATAACCGACGCGGTCACCGCTGAACGTCGCAATCCAAACGACGGATAACGCGACGCCGCCAGCCATAGACGGTGCATAAAACGCAAGCGTGTAGTAGTCACGAATGCGAATCGGCAGCTGATGAATGAGCCAAGCGAACAGGAAAGCTAAAACATAACCTCCCGGCCCTACGATTAACGCGAACAAAAACGTATTCGGAATTGCTTTTGTTAGAAAAATAATGTCCTGTGTGAACAAGCTGATGTAATTTCGTACCCCGATAAAATGAAGCGAACCAAAGCCGTCATAGGATGTAAATCCAAGTGTCGCTGCCATAACAACCGGAATGACGATAAACATTAGGAAGCAAATGAGAAACGGCGCAAGAAACAGATAACAAAAAGCATCACGTCTCATTTCCCGCCAAAAGCGATTCCATTTCACACGCAAAGCGGATTTCTGCTTCGGCTTAGCTATACTGGGAGAAAGCTGCGTATTCATTTCTGCGGTTCCTCCCATTCGTAAGGTTGTTTAATTTGCGGAATTTTCAAATCCTCATTAGCCGATATGCCAAAGTCATTTTGTCTGCGATTCATTTCCCGCTGCAAGGACAGCTGAGCAGCCTCAAGCGATTCCTGCGCTGGTATGCCTTCGAGAACCGTCCGATTCCACGCAAACTCCATCTCTCTGTTCAAGAAATAATAACCCGGTACATAAGGCATGTTTTTCGCCCAGCGCGCCTGCTCTTGAAGCGCCTTCAGGTCATCGCTCGGCCAAGTGAGCGACTTCATCGCATTGACATTCGCCGTATTCCATCTGAACTCAATGCCATAAAAGGACTCGACGTCTTTGGCGTATTGCGATTGCACCTCCTCCGAGGTCCACCACTCTAGAAACTTCCAAGCATCGTCTTTCCGTTCACTTTTCTTCATGATCATCGCGGCAGATATAGCCTGCGGCGACCATCTTGCTACCTCGCCGTTCTCTTGCTCGATGCCCGGCAGCGGTGCGATTTTCCAGTGTCCGGTTATTTCCGGAGCAGCAACGAGCAGCTGCACATAAGTGTTAAAATCGGCCACACCTATAGGAATATCTCCATCGCGGAAATGCTGGAAAAATGCTGGAATGTCAATCGGCAGATTGTATTTCTTGTAGAGCTCTGTCCAGCGCTTGAATGCCTGCTGGCCGGCATCGCTCGAGAGCGCACCCTTCAAACCGTCTTGCGAATACACCTCTGCACCATTTTGGAAGAAAAGTGTAGTGAAATCGCTTTTCGGATAATTCATCGTCATTCCGTTTTCCTGAAGCGTTGGTAAAATGTCGAACACTTCATTCCATGTATCCGGAACCTTCAGGTTCAGGCCTTCTAGAATGTCGGTTCTGTAGAACATCATCTGGAAGTTCTGCACCTCTGGCAGTCCATAAATTTTTCCGTCGTAGCTAAGCGAACGGCTGACTCCGGGAATAAATCGCTCAAGCACATCCTTGAAGCCTGGAAAGTCGGACAGCTCCGCGGCCGCATCCCGCATTGCGAAGTCAGCTGGCGTAGACTCCCCAACGCCAAGCGCAATATCAGGCACGTCTCCTGCTGCATTTCCAAGTATGAGCATGTTCGGGTTGGTCATCAGATTGATATTGACTTCAATTCCCGTCCGAGGCGTGAAATCATTATCAACCATCTCACGCAGCAGCTCGACGTAATCCCGACCGCGCTGTACCCAAATGGTCAGTGCTTCCTTCTTGTTATGCTTGCGCGTGTCGTAGTCCAAATAGAAGGAGCGGCCAAAATCAGCAATTGAGTAAGGCACTCTTGAAAGCGTCGTAGGCACTTTCAGATCCGTCACCGTATTTGGCGTCCGAACGACGATATAATCCATGAGCAACGGCTGCTGAGTCAGCGTTGCCATCCACGTCCCAATATTGTTCTGAATCGTCGAGAAATCATTGATTTTATTCGGTATTTCGTTCACATCCACCAGCATCTTCTCGAGTATCGCTACGGAACCTTTGATCGCCTCAGATAAGTCAGAATCCTTTTTATTGAGACCATTGATATAATTCCGAATATTCGTTAACTGAGCGACAAATTCCGTCATCTTCTGTTCCACATCTGGATCAAGCTTCTTCATATTCCACGTTCGCGTTGAATCGATGTTGGCGTCAAAAGCCGATTTGCTATAGTTACCTGTAAGCAATCGTATATGACGGTCAAATATTGCAAGCTGATCCAGCGTCTCCTTCAAAGCCAGATAAACGGGCTGAACGAGTGAGGAATCAGCGGTCATGCGCAGGACATGTGCGCCCTTCTCTAAATAAAAGAGGAAAGGTTTCCCTTCTGCATCAGCAAGCGTGCCAATGTCGAATTCCTTCTTCGTCGGAATACCGTAATGAAGCAGCTCCTGAAACGGTGTTTTCCCATCAATCGAGATGGTGCGATATGCCTCAAAGCCATTTCGATAGTTTTGAAATGTTTTCAGGTCGATTTCATACCAGCCGGACTCTGGCACAGAAAGCTCCCATTCCACCCACTCGCCCGGCAATCGCCAGCGCTGACCGCCTAAGACGTTATAAGTAATTCTCCCTTTCGGGTCAGGTGAAATATAAGGCTCTGACCAAAAATCGGTCTGAATCGCGAGGCTTGATTTTCGCTGAAACTGCTCCGCTTCGATCATGCTGAACCAGCTCTGCTTCTCCTCTTCCGGCGGATGCAAGTTTTTGTAATACTCGTAAGCTGGAATTTCTTCCTTTGGCTTGAATGCTATTTCTCGGAGCGCGACGGACTCTCTCACCCCAACCAACCGCAGCTTATGCTGGCCTTGTTTCAACTGGTAGAGTACTGGCTCGGATGAAGCAGAAAATATCGTTGCCGCTTTTGCGCTCCAACCGGTAAGCTCGGTTTGCGGAGGACGAATTTGCTGTCCGATCTCGTTGTGATCATATGGAAATTTGGAATCCTTCCAAAGTCGCTCCAGTTCAATGCGTTCCGACTCCGTAAACGGATATCGGCCATCAATTTGAACGCCGCGTACGACGGAGGCGTTGCCGCCTTCTAAAGGCTTGTAATCAAAATGAAGCTCATACCAGCCGCCCTTCGGCACGTCGAACGTCCATTCCACCCAGCCCTTTTCGTTTTCCCAATAAAGTGCAGCTTCACCTTGCTCCTTATCAATCCTGACCGCCGATTCTTCAGCAGCAGCTTGATATTCGGTTGGTGAAATCAGAATGGACGGAAGACTCTCGTCGGTTTTGGCCGCCTCCGGATATTGGTACATCAGCTTCGCGTATGGCAGCTCCTCTGTTTTGCTCTTATAGGACAGCAGCTGCTCCGTGCTCACCGAGGTTGCATGAAGAACGGGTCTACTAGCCGTAATCCAGCGGATGACTCCGACCACCAGCGCCAGAACCAGAATGAGACGAAGAGCGATGCCCAGCATCCTCATTCTCCTCATCTGTCTTCTCCTCCAGCTGCCAAAGATACGCCGGTTTCCTCATCAAAGAAATGAACCTTGCTCATGTTGAAATTAGCGACAAGCTTCTCCTCTTTGTGATAAACGATCTCTGGCTCCGTTCTGCCAATGAGAGTCTTCTCTCCTACCTTCACGTACACGTACGAATCGGCTCCCGTTACTTCCGTCATCTCTACTACGCATCGAAAGAAATCATCCTCCTCCGCATTTGCTTCTTCCCGCTTCAGCCACACATGCTCTGGGCGAATGCCCATCACACAGTTGCGAAGCGATCCGCTTTTTACCGCAAAATGCGCATAATGACGTTCTGGAACGAGCAGCTTTATTCGCTTATTAACGAAATAATAAAGACCATCCTCCAAGACTAGGCTCCCCTCCATAAAATTCATTTGAGGCGAGCCGATAAATCCGGCGACAAACAAATTCGTCGGTTCATCATAAAGCTGGCGAGGCGGGGCAACCTGCTGAATAACGCCATCCTTCATAACGACAATCCGCGTTCCCATCGTCATCGCTTCGACTTGATCATGCGTCACATAGACCATCGTCCGCTTGAGGTCGCTCTGTAGCTTAATAATCTCCGCCCTTGTTTGAGCACGCAGCTTCGCATCGAGATTCGACAGCGGTTCATCCATGAGGAACACTTGCGGCTCCCTTGCTATCGCTCGGCCAAGTGCGACACGCTGTTTCTGACCGCCTGACAGCTGGCTTGGCTTGCGCTCCAGCAGATGCGATATTTCCAAAATTTTCGCCACACGGTTGACCCTTAGCTCGATATCGTGCTTTGCCGTCTTGCGAAGCTTGAGTCCTAGCGCGATATTTTCGTAAACGGTTAAATTTGGATATAGGGCGTAGTTCTGAAATACCATCGCAATATCTCTGTCCTTGGGCGAGACATAATTTACGAACTTCTCATCGATGTACAAATCTCCTTCGGTGATTTCCTCTAGGCCAGCCAGCATCCGGAGCGTTGTTGATTTGCCGCAGCCGGAAGGACCGACGAGCACCAGGAATTCCCCCTCCTCAATGGAAAGGTGGAAATCGTTGACCGCCGGACGCGACTCCCCTTTATAGTGCTTATATACATGGCTAAACGTAATGCTTCCCACCCTTGCTCACCTCTCATGACGTATTGTCTTCCTCTTGCTACTTTTAATGTTAACGCATACATTCGCCGGCAAATATGAGGTGATATTTTCTTTTGTTGTCAAAAATTAGCCTCTATCAGCTAAAAATCACTATTTTCCCTCCAATCTTAGAAAGCGCTTTCTATAATGGAAACAAATCCATAATCAGCCTCTTCAGCTGCCAATAAAAAAAGAGGCCGCCTCGCTAGGTTTGCACCTGTTGAGTCGGCCTTTTCCATTTGTACTTATTCAGCTGTTTACCGATGGTCTGCCCAAGAATACTTAGGGCTCCAATCCAGCGTATCCTTCGCCATTTGATTGCTGACTACGGCTGTCCGCCCAGTTAAAGGCGCGCGCAGATCGATGACTCCCGGATAAAACTGCTGCAGCAAACGCTCGGTTGACCATTCGCTAAGCGTATCGTTGCTCGTAATATTGAGACATATTGCTCCGCGGTCCTCCACATGAAGCGACGCGATACATGCACTGACTGCATCTCGTATATCAATATAGCTCCATAAAATATGTTTAAAGGACTCCGGCTTATCAACCGCAAGATGCTTGTAATCCTCAGGTTTAGTAATCATGGAGAAACGGAGTGAAATGACCTGCATGCCATTCCTTCGATCGAACATCGCAGCTGTCACTTCATTCACTACCTTCGATAGACCGTAGCACTCTTGCGGCTGCTGCGGATGATCCTCGTCCAGCGGCAAATAATCCGGAGCAAATGGCGTCGGTGCCCATGCAAAGCCGTAAGAAGACTCGCTTGAGCCCATAACAACCTTCCGAATACCAAGAATCGAGGCGGCTTCCAAAATATGATACGCTGCAACCGTATTGTTCGCGAAAATATACGGGTACGAATGGCCAAGCGGTGCAGGAATAGCAGCCAAGTGTATGATGGCATCCGCACCGTGAAGCGCTGAAACGACCTGCCCAAAATCATTTAAATCTACTTTAATTTGCTTGCAATGCAGCTGATTTGACCGCTTGTTGTCCAAGGAAACAACCTGATAGCCATCCTGCTGAAGCGCCCCAATGAGCTGTGTCCCGAGCTTGCCGCTCCCGCCAGTTACTGCGATTGTTTTCATAGAAGAAGCACCTCCAATTTCCAACTTTGTATTATGGCCGCACAAGCGTACCGTCAGCCTTTCGATCCAGATGATAAGGATTGTGATATGCGGAGCGATTCCAGTTATCCCCAACGAGCAGCTGCGCCTTTAGCTCATCCAGCTCAATGCCAAGACCCGGCTTGTTCGAAGGGTAAAGATAACCGCCCTTTCTAACGATATGCCCCTCAAAGGCATCAAGCTCTTCCGCTCTAAAATGGTTCACTTCCTGAATGCCGAAATTCCATATCGCCATATCAAGATGTACCGCCGCTGCTTGGTTAACGGGATCATTCTCTCCGCCTTCCTGCCACGCGGTACGCACGCCAAATGCTTCGCACAGCGCTGCTATTTTGCGGCATGGCGTTATGCCCCCAGCTTTCGAGACGCGAACGCGAATGAAATCGATCAGCCTCTCCTTGACTAGCTCCGTCCACTCCTGCGGATTCACGAACAGCTCGCCAACCGCCTGCGGCGTTGCGCTCTGCTGACGAAGATGGCGATACCAGCCAATTTGCTCCGGCGCGAGCGCATCTTCAAGAAAGAACAAACCATAGGGCTCAACCCGCTTCGCCAGCTGAATCGCATTGATAGGCGACAGATGCTCATGTACATCATGCGTAAACTGGATACCCATGCCAAACGCTGACCGCAATTGCTCGAACATGTTCGGAATGGCATTCAAATAAGCCTGCTCGTCAAACACCGGACCTTTTGTCCAAGCACGCTCGGGCAGGTTCGCTTTGTCAGCATTAATGAAGCCGCCTCCCCCATACCCGCCCATCTGCACGCGGATGACGGTATAGCCCTTCTCCATAAAACGCTGCACATCCTCTTTGAGCTCGGAAATATCCGATCCCCCTGCATGTCCATAACAAGGAACAGCCGCGCGGCTTGCTCCGCCGAGCAATTGATAGACCGGCAATCCCGCTTCCTTCCCTTTTATATCCCATAATGCCATATCAATACCGCCGATTGCCGTATGCAAAATAGCTCCGTTTCTCCAATAGCCGCTCATATACATCGTCTGCCACAAATCTTCTATGTTAGCGGCATCTTTGCCGATCAGAAGCGGCGCCAGCAACTGCTCAATAACTTGTACAACGGCTTCCGGATTGTAGACATCCGAAGCCGAGCCGAGTCCATAAAGCCCGTCTTGATCGGTCATCACCTTTACGATCGTCCAAGTTCCGTTCTTACGCGTTCGAATACATTTGATTCCCGTTATTTTCGCCATGCCCTCACCTTTCCTTTCCGTGTCTCGTTTAGTTTAAGTCAATCACACGGCATTCCACATGAGGCATTTTTAAACTTTCTGTCCTATTGTTAGCCTCTTTCCTAATCCTATGATGCTTATTGCCTTAGTAGTTACAATATAAAAAAAGAGAGCATCCAATATATGGGATACTCTCTTTTTAACTGTTTAAAATTAGACTTTCTCTAATTGCTCAAGTACAAACTGCTTGAACGCTTCTACCTCGTTAAAAATTCGCTCCGGCAGGACCCGGTAATCTTTATCCTGCACGACAGCCATCCACTGGGCAGCAAAGGTACGTATTCCAGCTTCTTGACCTGCCATCATATCATCGTTGCTGTCGCCGACAAAAATAGTTTCTTCCTTTGCCCAGCCAAGCTCGTTCAATATAAGATGGATCCCTTCCGCTGATGGCTTGCGCTTCTCCACATCATCGCCCGTTACAATCTTGTCGAAGCTAATCTCCCAGCCCAGCTTGTCCAGCGAAATATCGAGCGTACGCCGCGATTTGCCTGTGAACATGGCAATTCCAATGCCTGATTGCCGCAATGAGACTAGCAAATCAGCAATTTCCGTATTTCGCTCTACGAGCTCCTCATGACGCTGCTCATATTCAGCTACATATTCGGTTATGGCTGCTTCCACTTGCTCGCGATTGCTTAGATGCTGTTCAATAATTTGAAGCTCCGTCGGCCCTGCCAATGCGTACATATCCTCAATCAACACTTGCCTGCCATCATATCTCTGGAATACACCTGAAATCACTTGATACATCACCGGCCAAGTATCAGCAAGTGTACCATCAAAGTCAAAAATAATATGTTTAATGTTGTTCAAAACAATCTCTCCTCTCCTACTATCCCTCTCTATTATAATCATGAAAAAAGCGATCCCGCTAGGGGAGCGCCTTTTCATTTAAAGCTGTGATTGTTTACTGATGACTAGTCGGATGATTTACGGTTAATGGGATTTCATTATTGAAGAGACGTGCAATATCGCCAGTCAACCGCAAATAGAAATCAGAGGATACGGCTACGCCATCCGCATCGAGCGTAAGGAAATATTGATTGTTCGGAATCATCGAGCTGTTCTCGGCGGCTTTGGCAATCGCTGTCGCCTCGTCATATTCATCAAACATCGCAATATAACCTGTATTGATGCCTAAACTTTTTAAATTGTAAGCCTGTCGCCACATGAAATCGCCATGCAGACGAGGAATTTCGTTGACGGGACCGTTTTTCATGTTTTTCCATGCAAAACCCGGCCAAATCACGGGCTGATATACGATGCCATTCTGCTGAGTAAATGCGAAATCCGGCGCCCATTGATTCGTCTTGTAATGATCAGCGCCCGCTAGCTGGCTGAACCGACCGACAAACCAAGGCGATAGCATATCAAGCGATTTGTACACATCGAGGAAACCAGGCTTCGAATCGTTATCCCCATTGCGCCAATGGGTAGGAACGCCGCCGATCACATAATAGCCTTGGTTTTTGAACCAAGCGATTAAGTCTGCGGATTCCGCTGCTGTTCCTGGCCGATCGGTAAAACCGATCCCCCAAATACAGATGACCAGCTTACCGTCCTGCTTAGCATAGGCAGTCGATGAGGTTAAATTCATCGTGCCAACAACATTGTTGGTAAAATCATTTTTGACCGCATTGACCCACTGGCTTGGATTGAGATCCGTAATATCATACATCACATAAAATTTGCGGTTATAGGTTTCTGCAGCATTTTTCACCTTCACAGCTACGCTGTCGCGGTTCTGATTCCAATTATTCGGCGCATAGTTTGCATCCGCCCCGAACCTTTGCAGCGCTGCGCCGCTAATGTTGTACGTCTGCATCCATTCAAAATGCTTGTTCACCGTTTCTTGATCATAAGAGGAGAACAGCTTGGCTGGCTGACCGTTGCCTAAATTGCCTAAGTTCGTTTGATACAGCTTCGTATACTCTCTTAAATCCGGATACATCTCGAAGTTTACGTTGGAGTTCGCTGTCAGATTATTATTGTTTTTGGACCAATGTGTCCAGTTATTTAGAGGTGATCCGTCACCCCCAGCGGTAAACCAGCCCTGGTAGCCCGCAAACACCTTTCCGACTACATCGCCGCCAATTGCGGCAGCAGCAAATTTGAACCAATTGATATTAAACAGATTACCTGCTCCTCCAGTAAATTTTAAATATAGATTATGGACTCCGCTTATTGTGTTAATGGAACAATTTTTGGTTGTCCATGACTGCCAGCCGCCCGTAGTCGTTACCGCGCAGGTACCTGCCAGCGTGCCATTCAAGCTGTCCAGTCTAATTTCAACATTGCCGCCGCTTGTTTGGCTTGCCACCCGCAGCGCAACCGATGAGGCTCCGCTCCCGAAGTTCACATTGTTAAACACAAGGTAATCCCCGTTGTCCACATAGGCGACATTTTGACCGCCTTCACTGGAGTTTTCCAATTGTGTGCCAAATTGACTGTTAAAGGCGGAAGCTACCGTTTGAACAAAAGCCGATTTCGAGCCTGGCGCAGCTGTTGGAGCAGGTGTAGCTGTTGGAACTGTCGTCGCACTCGGTGAAGGCGTTGGCGTTGCCACAACGGTCGGTCCATACACCTCAAGCTCCGATATTTGTCCGCCAGTTGCTCCAGTATTAGCCGTCACATTTATTTTGACATAACGCGCATTGGTGCTTGTAAAGTTGATGGTGACCGCATTTGTACCGGATTGATAAGTATAGGCCGTAGAAGCAACAATGGTGTTGTAGTTTGTATCATCGCTGCTAGTCTGCACAGATAAGGTTTGGGTACGGTCACCCCAAGCAAGCGGCAGCTTAAGAACCACTTGATTGACGGCTTGGCTGCTGCCCAAATCGACCCTAATCCAGTTCGGATAGCTGCTTGCTGCACCCTCCCAATAGCTGGCTTGATTGCCATCCGTTGCGTTTGAAGCTACATAGTTCTGAGTATGGTTGCTTTCCGTTACACTTTTGTTCAGCGCCAAATTTCCAGCTGCCGATACCATGGATGGTGAAAACGAGAGCTGCGTTGAAATAAGAACCAGAACAAGCAATAGGATGACGTAAACCTGTCTTCTTCCTTTAACCAACATAAATTCCCTCCTCAAAAAATGGATGATACCGCGATGCTCCAATCCCTATTTATTCGATCCTACCACCTCCTTCACCGCTTCTGGGGTATCAAAAAAAGCCTGGTCCCCCGGGGGACCAGGCTCGCGTTTTAAGGCTGCTGGTTGTAAATGCGATACAAGAGAACTGCCGTTTCGCAGCGGCTTCTTTTATACTCATCCAATGTATCCGCTTTCAATCGTAGTTAAAGGAGAAGCCTTCCTCTTCATAAGGTCGGCTTCTCATTCGTCACACTTTATTTTTTCTTCGCAAGAAACTCATCAATTTGTCTTTGAGTTTCAGCGATGATGACATCAAGTCCATTTTTCTTTTGCGTTTCGATATAAGCAGCAACCGCTTTCTCAACATCCTTCACCACGCCAAACTCTATCGGTCTGTTCAGCTCATCGTTTGCTGTATCACGTTTTGCAATCTCGTTTTTCATATTGTCTTCAGCGATAAATAGGCCGTCGATAGGTGAGTTGACGTTATTAGGCTTGCTTGCAAATTCAGCTTCCTTCAGCCAGAAATCCGTTCCATATGTCATCGTCGGACGCATGAATTGCGGCTTCCAGAATGCCCATTGTCCGCCCCACTCCATATAGTTGCTCGTCGTTGTTTCCATGCCTTCCGGATATTCAGCCGTTTCCCCGTTCAATACATAGGTTTTGCCTTCAATACCGTATTGCACAAGGTCATACAACGTTTTGTCGGTTTCCATCATATCCAAGAAACGAAGCACTCGTTCTGGATTTTTGGAGTTGCGGTTAATGGCAACGACATTGGCAAGAGCCGTACGGTTAACGAATCTTTTGTCAGGATAAAGCTCTGCCGATTCCATCTTGAATGACGGATCAGAGAAACCAGGATTAGCACTTACCCATTCATGAGATGTTACAGTGAATAGCTTCTTGCCATTTCTCCACTCTGCTGCTTCGTCTGACTTATCAATCATCGCATCACGATTAATCAAATTATCGTCATACCAAACTTTAGCCAGCTTTGCAGCCTCTAGGTAGAATGGTTGCTGCTCAACTGCTTTAATCGTAATTTTGTCATCGCTTAAATAGAAGCCAAGACCGTGGAAGTTAAGATCTACCCACTCATCACGAATCATAATGAGGGATACCGGCGGCGTCCGGGAAATTCTTTCGTTCGGGTACGCTTTTTTCAATTCACGCAGCAATCTGTCGACATCCTCAATCGTTTTGATTGAGCCTGCTGGAATATCAAGTCCCGCTTTCTCGACAAGATCAGAGCGCCAGCCAGTAAATTTACGCTCATTCATTTTCATCGTCCATGGAAGACCTACGATATTGCCGTTTACCGTTGCAGCAGCAAGTGTACCCTGCTCCTCATATTTCTTATGCAAGTTAGGAGCAAATTCCGGCAGCAGATCGTTTAATGCCATGTATGAACCTTTTGCAGCCATCTGCTTGTACGAAAGCCAGTCGCCGTCAAAGTTCATATCCCAGTTGTCGCCGGATGCGGCCATAACGAGCATCTTTTCTTTGAAGTCGCCAAACGGAATGAAGTTAATATCGAACTTCACGTTAAGACCTTTCGCTTTCACATATTCGCTAACCTTGGACCAAACCTCATCCGTAGCCGCTTTTTTATCACCGCCAAAATAAAACTTCAGCGTAACTTCATCCTCTTGCTTCACTTCTTCGGTTCCGCCAGTTGGCGCATTAGTCGCCTTCCCATTATTGCTTGGCGTATTGCTGTTGCTTGAGCTGCATGCTGCTAGAATAACGCTTAGCAGCATAATGACAGCAATAAATAGCGGCATTTTTGTTATGCTTTTCTGCATCTGAACCTCTCCCCTTAGCTTATGTTTTATATACTACACGGCTGTAGCCGAGATAGTCATCCTTTTACTGCGCCCACCATCAAACCTTTGACAAAAAAACGTTGAACGAATGGATACAAGAAAATGATAGGGCCAATGGTAACGACCGTAAGCGCCATCTTGATCGATTCCGAAGGAATTTGCGCTGATATTCGCTGCATAGCGGATGCATTGCTCGAGCTCTTCAGAAATTCCACGTTGGAGATGAGCGTTCGCAGCAGCAGCTGCAGCGGTTGGAGCTCTTGCTTATCGACAAACATGAGACCTAGAAACCAATCGTTCCAGTAGCTCAATGCTACGAATAAACCGACGGTTGCAAGTACAGGCAAGGAAAGCGGTGCAATGAGGCGATAAAAGATTTTAAAGTCGCCCGCACCGTCCATTTTGGCCGATTCATTCATATCCTCGGGTATGGATAACATAAAGTTGCGAATGAGGAACATGTTGAATGCATTAGCGAGCATCGGTAAAATAAGCGCCCATAGTGTATCTTTTAGATCCAAATATCTCACGCAAATGATGTACCAAGGTACTAATCCGCCATTAAACAGCATTGTAATAATGACGTAGATAGACAAAATGTTTCTATACTTGAATGACCGTCTCGCCATTACGTATGCGCCCATGCTCGTTACGAGCAAGGATAGAATTGTTCCTGCCACCGTAACGAGAAGACTTACGCCATACGCATCAATAATGCGATTAGAGCCTAGAAATAATATGCGATAAGAATCGAAAGTAATGCTCTTTGGCCATAGCGTGTATCCATAATCCATAATGTCCTTCTCCGTGCTTAATGAACCTGAAATGACCATAATGAATGGAAACAAGCAGGACAGACTGAACAAGGAGATCGCTATAATGATAATAAATTGTGAAATTGAAAATCTCTTCAGATGCATGCAGATGATCCTCCCTTGATGTGAATGGACGTTTTTAGAAAATAGCCGAGTCTTTGTCTATTTTGCGTGCCGCGTAATTGCTGCCGATGATGAGCACGAATGCGATGAACGACTGGAGGAAGCCCGCCGCAGATGCCATGCCGATATCCCCTGATTTGCGCAAGCTGCGATAAACAAACGTATCAATAACGTCAGTTGTAGGAAATAAGAGAGAAGCATCGCCGACCATTGCGTAAAACATTCCAAAATCGGCGTTCATGATTCTGCCAACAGCCAGCAAGGTTAGGATAATGATCGTTGGCCGCAGCATCGGAATGCTGATAAAACGGATTTGCTGCCATCTTGTCGCACCGTCGATGGACGCTGCTTCATAATACGAATTGTCGATGGACGTTAACGCCGCCAAATAAATGATTGTGCCGTATCCGGTAACCTTCCAGCGAACCGCTATCGTTAGAATGAGCGGCCATAAGCCGGCTTCGCTGTAGAAATCAATCGGCTGCAAGCCTATCGTCTCCAGCACACGATTAATCGCTCCACTCTCAAAGTTCATTAAGTTGTAAGCGAACACTCCAACTACGATCCACGAAATAAAGAAAGGAAGAAAGGTTAGCGACTGCGTAACTCTTTTAAAATATTTGTTTCTAATCTCATTGAGCAGCAAGGCAAATCCTACTTCAAAAATGAGCCCGACTGTAATAAACAATGCGTTTAACAGTATCGTGTTTCTCATCGCCCGAAAAGCGGTCGGAGAAGAGAACAAATAATCAAAGTTATTCAGCAGCGGGTGCATCCAATCGCTTCCGAAAATTCCTTTAGCAAAGTCAAAGTCTTTGAAGGCGATGACTAGACCTGCAAGCGGCAAGTAGTTAAAGAGAAAAAGGAGCGTCGCGACGGGCAGGAACATGAGCAGCAGCGTTCGATTTCTGAGTAATTCCCGAATGACTCCATTAGATTTCATAATCGATTTCCCTTCCATTGATGTGATACTTTTATTCTAAGGGAGCCCGCCTGGGCTTACTATGAGCCAATCTTATACTTTGTGGTTTAAGATTATCCTCCTATGCATAAAGCTCCTCTTCCCCGTCTCCCAGACGTCAGCTCTGTTTTATTCGCGTATAGATGTGCTTATAGACAAAAAACCAAGGCTTGTATCGCGCTGTAAGAAAACATGCGTGCTTACAACTTCACTTCCGCCTCAAGCACACGGAATTTCTAATCAATAAGCACATATTTGCGCTTACAGACAACAAACTAACCCTTTTCTTAAGCTTTAAGAACACATACGTGCTTACAGCTTCATTTCAACCTCGATCAGACGCCTCATCTACCTCAATAAGCGCATATTTGCGCTTACAGACAACAAACTGAGGCTTTTCTCGAGCTGTAAGAACACTTCCGTGCTTACAGCTTCATTTCAACCTCAACCAGATGGCTTCTCTACTCTTTAAGCGCATATATGCGCTTAAAGACAACAAACTGAGGCTATTCTCGTGCTGTAAGAACACATATGTGCTTACAGCTCCATTTCCACCTCAACCAGACGGCTTTTCTACTCAATAAGCGCACATATGCGCTTACAGACAACAAACTAAGGCTATTTTCTCGCTGTAAGAACACATACGTGCTTACAACTCCATTTCCACCTCAACCAGATGGCTTCTCTACAGTTTAAGCCCATATATTTTTACAGCTTCATTTCAACCTTGATCAGACGCCTCATTTACTCAATAAGCGCATATTTGCGCTTACCGACAACAAACCAAGGCTTTTCTCGAGCTGTAAGAACACATACGTGCTTACTGCTCCATTTCCACCTCGATCAGACGCCTCATTTAATCAATAAGCGCATATTTGCGCTTACCGACAACAAACCAAGGCTTTTCTCGAGCTGTAAGAACACATACGTGCTTACTGCTCCATTTCCACTTCAATCAGACGGCTTTTCTACTCAATAAGCGCACATATGCGCTTACTGACAACAAACTAAGGCTATTCTCTCGCTGTAAGAACACATGTGTGCTTACAGCTCCATTTCTACCTCAACCAGACGGCTTTTCTACTCAATAAGCGCACATATGCGCTTACAGACAACAAACTAAGGCTATTCTCTCGCTGTAAGAACACATGTGTGCTTACAGCTTCATTTCAACCTCAACCAAACGGCTTTTCTACTCAATAAGCGCATATTTGCGCTTACCGACAACAAACTAAGGCTATTCTCTCGCTGTAAGAACACATACGTGCTTACAGCTCCATTTCCACCTCGCCGAGACGCCGCAACTACTCTTTAAGCATATATTTGTGCTTATCGAGTTCAAACAAAAAAAGACCACCTAAACAACCGGTGATCTCTACATGCACATAACGAAGTAACAGACTTCCTCCTTCGTTGTTACCAATTAAGCTTTGTATCCATATGTAGCTTTGTTCATCAAAAACGTCATAGCTCCCATTACTCTTGGTTACTTTCCTAACCTCCTTTGCTGCTTAACGTTTGTTCTCATAGCCGACTACTTTACCTACTATTTCCTCTTTGGCAAAAGCACCAGCTGATTGGCTGTCATGGAATCCTCGCCAACGCACATCCGCCAATATAAAATACTCATTCTCCTTTAGCTGCAATGGCTTATTCATAGAATCATTTTTATCGAAAGAAGGATCGCTCCCGTAAAAGGCATCCAGTTTATTCCCATTAATATAAACCTGCCCTTGTTTAACCTGAACCGACTCGCCAGGAAGCCCAACAACTCTTGCTATATCCGTCGCTAGTTTATCTTTTTCAACTTGGAATAAGGCAATATCGCCGCGAGATACTTGATTTTCCTTATAATAATTCAAATCAACCAACACCTCATTGTTTAAAGCAAATGGATGGGGATGCGTATAACCGAGCTCTGACAGCATGCCATCCGTTTCAACTTTTACCTTCGTCAATGAGGAGTCCGGGTTTTGAATGAACTCTATTCTCTTTTCTGTAGCCGTATCCGTAATGGAATGACTACAGCCGCTCATCAACATGATCACGCCCGAGAAAACAACAAAAATAACCTTCCATCTCGTCCTCATCAAACATCCCCTCCGCTGCCAGCTCTCATTTATCACGATTCCGCTTCCAATGCTCCCGCAGCTCCAGCGTTTTTTTGTTCCATGCCTCTGTCTCAGGAATAATACGATTAATGTCGGCACCTTGATATACGATATCATTAATAACATTAATCCAGTTGTACTCCGAAAAACCGGGTATCGTGGCGCCGGGCAATACGAGACTGTTATCCTTGGTCATCTTCACGGCTTCGATATTTTTCCCTTGCCATAAGGGAACCTCATCAATATAGGCTGTCAGCTCTGGATCAATAACGGAAGCATTCGCTCCCTTCTCGATTTTCCATTTCTGCGCCTCCATCTCGAATTGAAAACTAATCCATTTATATGCCTCTTCTTTATGCTTCGAGCCGCTCAACATCGCAAGCGGACCATAAATATGGAAGGAGTATTGGTTGACCTGCCCTCTAGGAAAGGGAAGAATATCCCAGTTAAAATCAGCCTCCTTTTGCAGTGTCGGAAGCAGCCAATCCCCGGCAATGTCAAACGCTGTTTTTCCATTTATGAATTGCTTAACCACATCGCCTTGTGCTTTGGAATCCGCCCAAGAGAGCATAGACCCATCCTTGGTGACAAATTCAGTCAGCCAGCGCACATCCGCCATCACATCCGGCGTGCTTAACAAGCTTTGGGTCAATCGATCATTTAGGTAAGCCAAATTAGGCGCATGCCCATCCGCAGCAGCTTTCATCGGCAGCAATCGCATCACAAAATCACTGTTCGTAGTGAGGCCATATTCCCCAGCTGCAGGGTCCGTGACACGTTTTGCAATATCACGCAAATCATCAAAGCTCCAATCATTAGAAGGCATATCTATGCCGTGCTTAGCCAATAAATCTTTATTCACAATAATCCACATCGGAACATCGACGAACGGCACAGCAAGCCTTCGGCCATTAAAGGCCATCGTATCAAAGTATCCATCGGGCAGTACCTTGCCTTGAAAGGAAGCATCTTCATCCATGTACGGCTTTAAATTTTCGAGCAGGCCGCTTTGCTCATAACGAAGCAAATCACCAACAACCCAAGTCAGATCAGCTGGTGTGCCTGCCGCCTCCAATGCAATAATTTGATTCATGATTTCGTCATCGCCGCCCACGATTTGAACGGGCTCAATCGTAATCCATGGATATTTGGCATTGAATTTATCGTACAGCTCCTTATACGTCTCTCCTCCCCAGGTCAGAAGCTTAAGCGTAACTGGTGTTTTGCCTGAATATTGCCCTTCTTGACCACTATTTGATCCCTCTGCCGCATTCTCGCCATCCCAGCCTTTAAACGTGCAAGAGGTTAGAACTAGCATAAACATCAGGAGTATACTTATAACAAATGTTTGTTTACGTTTGTTTATCAAGATTATGCCTCCTTTGATACTCACGCTTCACTCATTGCCAATCGAATCGATATTCTGGTCTTCCTTCAAAATGGGATGCCTTAACGTTATCGTTGTTCCCATTTCGGGCCCCGTCTTGATTTCAAGCTTGTAACGATCTCCAAAATAAAGCTTCAAACGATCATTCACATTGCGAAGCCCTACGCCTCTGCGCGTACGCGAGAACTTTTCGCTAGGCTCTTCTTCCCTCTCCAGCTGTTCCAGCACGGGCGCTGGAATGCCTTTGCCGTTATCCACGATATCGATTACGATATCCTCTCCGATTTTTCTGGCTGCGATCATAATTTTCCCTTTATCAAAATCGTCGCGCACGCTATGCTGAATCGCATTTTCTACAAGCGGCTGCAGCAATAACCTTAGAAACGGCATATCCAGCGTCTCTGTCTCACAGGAATACAAAATACGAACGACCTTGCCCATTCTTGCTTGTTCAATCGATACATAAGCCTTCACCTGCTCAATCTCGCGGCGCAGCGTCGTAATCTCTTTCCCTTGGTTTAGACTGAGCCGCAGCAGATTTCCAAGTGCCGATACCATCTCGCTTATGTCGCTGCGTCCATGATTTTCTGCCTTCCACCTAATTGATTCCAAGGTATTGTATAGAAAATGAGGATTAATCTGGTGACTCAGCACTTGAAACTCCAGCGCTTTTTTGTTCCTTTCGGAGCGCGCTGCCTCCTTAATCAATCCATCTATGCGCTGAACAAGATTGCTTACTCCTCTATACAGCCAGCCAACTTCATCCTTGCGGGACGACGAAGGCAGCAAGTAATGAAGATTTTCCGCCTCCAGCCTCCTCATTAAACGAACCAAATGCGCAATAGGCTGTGTATAGTAAGCTGTGATATAAAAGACGACACTAATGCAGCAAATAAGATAACCGATCAAAAAAATAACGAGCATGCGGTTAATTTCATCAATCGTACCCGTCAGCTCATGAAGAGGGGTCAAGCTGACGATAGTCCAGGGATGGTTAGCCATCTTCAAATATGTGGCGAGGTAGGTTTCCCCTTCAATCGTAATGGACGTAGAGCCTTCATCACCCGACTTCATATAAGAGATTAAGGCTGTTGACGGAAATTCATTGCCTGTCCATTCATTAACTGTAGAATCATAATGCACGATGCCTTTCTCATTAATGAGCAGCAGCTTCTGATCCTTTAGCTGATCGGACGGCGAGAAATATCTTCTTAAATAGTCCTCGGATAAGTCGGTCGCAATAATGCCTCTTAATTTTTGATCGTACAAGCCCGAGAATCGCTTCACATAGGAGAGCAGCGGTTTTGCGTATTTCCCATGCATGGGCATGGTCAGATACCACGTTGGACTAACCGTCGCTTTCGAGCGCTGAAACCAATACTGGTCTCCGATACGCACCGATTCATCAATTGTTCTCATATAGGATGGATAATCTGTTGGCTTAATTGGGTACACCTTGACTCTAAAAGCATCAATCGTAGACGTAGCGTGATACAGCACGGTCAATAAATTAACTGTAAACGCTTCCTCTTCTGCCTGATTTAATGGTTCCGTTTCCAATAAATCCTGAAGTTCCTTATTTCCAATGACATCGTTAACTTGATCATTTAAGTTGCCCAGATAAATCTCGAAGTTTTTTCTTGCTTGAAGTAGATAGCTCATGGACATTTTCGTATTTGTATTGGAGATGCCCTCGATCGATTTAATATGCGCATAATATGCAAAAAGCAGAAACGGGACGATAATGATCATAAAAAATATGAGAATCATCCGATTGCGAAAGGATGAAGCGAGCCGAAAGGACACTTTATTCACAAGTATACACCTGCCTTCCACTATGCTGCCTCCATCGCTGGAGTAGACTTGTCCTCGATAATATACTTCATTGAGTTACTTTTGCAATAAGTAATTTAAGCTTGTTACAGCATTTCGTTATGCTTAATTCCTCATTCCTGGTAAAGCGATAATAATTCCCCTTAAAGTTTGCATATCCCTCATTGTGAGCAGCTTGCATATTCTTTAGACTAATGGCGTAATACCTAACCTTTCAACGAAAAGAGGAGCAACGATGACTGCATCGAAAAGGGTGGTACATGTCATTTCGCATACCCATTGGGATCGAGAATGGTATATGCCTTACGAAGCCCATCATGTCAAGCTGATTGAGACAATGGACACGCTGCTGGAAACGTTCGAGGCCGATCCTGATTTTCGCAGCTTTTACCTCGATGGTCAAACAATAATTTTAGATGATTATCTGCAGGTGTACCCAGAGAAGCAGAGCCAAATCCAAAAGCTGTGTGATGAAGGCAAGCTCTCTTTGGGTCCTTGGTATATTTTGCAGGATGAGTTTCTAACCAGCAGCGAAGCAAACGTAAGAAACTTGCAAATCGGACATAGGGATGCCAAAAAATATGGACCGATTTCGAAGCTTGGTTATTTCCCAGATTCGTTTGGCAATATGGGACAGGCTGCTCAGCTATTAAGACAAGCAGGCATCGATACCGCCGTGTTCGGAAGAGGTGTAAAAGCAACTGGCTTCAACAATCGGGTGGAAGATTCCTCCGGCCTTGAGTCCCCTTATTCCGAGCTCATCTGGCAGGCACCCGACGGTTCAAGCGTATTAGGCATCCTATTTGCCAATTGGTATAACAACGGTATGGAGATTCCAGTTGATCCTCTCAAAGCAAAGCCTTACTGGGAGCATCGCCTTGCGCGAGTGGAACAATATGCTTCAACCTCGCAGCTGCTGCTTATGAACGGCTGCGATCATCAGCCCATTCAGACCAATCTCTCCGAAGCGCTCCGCGTAGCGAGAGAGCTGTTCCCTGCGTACGAGTTCATCCACTCGAGCTTTGACGATTATGTAAAGGCGGTTCAAACGCAGCAGCCTCCGAACCTGAGCCTAACGCGCGGAGAGCTGCGCGGCCAGCAAACGGATGGCTGGTATTCGTTAGTGAATACAGCGTCTGCTCGTGTTTACATCAAACAGCTTAATCAACAAAATCAGACGCTGCTGGAGAAGGTGGCCGAGCCGATCTCTGCCATCGCCCATCAGCTCGGCAAGCCTTATCCGCATGGTCTATTCCAATATGCTTGGAAGACACTGATGCAAAATCATCCGCACGACAGCATTTGCGGATGCAGTGTCGACGAAGTGTACCAAGAAATGAAAACTCGTTTTGCCAAAAGCATGGAGGTTGGCAAAGCATTAACGACCGAGAGCGTTAAATTTATTAGCACTAAGGTCAATACAAATCATTTTGCCAATATCAGTGAGTCAGCTGCTCCCTTTATCGTCTTTAACTCAAGCGGCTATGAAGGCTCATCGGTCCACCAATTCGAGATTGAATGGTCGCACCGTTTCTTCGATCAAAGCGAGGATCCTGTTGCCATTGCTAAGCAGGTTCAAGATCGGACGCACGCCGAAGGGTACTTGGTGAACGGCAGCGGTGAACGCATCGACTTTACTGCTCATGATTTAGGCGTTCGCTTCGGCTATGAACTGCCAAATGATAAATTCCGGCAGCCCTATATGGCTCGCGCACTGCGTCTAACCTTCGAGACCGGCATATTGCCTTCGATGGGATATGAATCTTTTGCATGGATACCATGTCAAAAAGAGATTAAAACATCCGGCGAGAATAGCCATTCATTAGTGACTAGTGAACGAACACTGGAAAATGCTCGTCTTACATTGACGATAGAGGAAGACGGAAGTTTTACAGTTTATGATAAGAAAAGCCAGCAGCTGTTTTCGGATCTTGGCCATTACGAGAATGTAGGCGATATCGGCAATGAATATATTTTCAAGCAGCCAGTAGGCGACTTGCCAATCACGACTAAGGGCAGCAAAGCCGAAATTCGAGTAGTTGAGGACTCGCCTTACCGGGCAGCCATTGAAATCACTCATCGCCTTGCTATACCTGCGCGGGCAGATGATCTTCTAGCAGAAGAAATCCGCACAATGGTTGAATTCCGGCAGCGGAAGGCTGGCAGATCGACTTCCCTTGTACCGCTAGAAATTGTGACACTAGTTAGCCTAGAACGTGAGGGCAAAGGTGTTCAAGTCCATGCGCGCATTGAAAATCAATCACAAGATCACAGGCTGCGCGTGCTTCTTCCTTCGGATATTGCTGCATCCACACATTTTGCAGATTCAATCTTCGAGGTCGCTGAGCGTCAAAACGTTCCTGCAAAGGAATGGCAAAATCCGAGCAATGCTCAGCATATGCAGACGTTCATTGACGTGCATAGCGAGCAAAGAGGCCTCACGATTGCAGGCAAAGGCTTAAATGAATATGAAGTGCTTCAAGATGGCAGAAATACGATCGCTGTAACCCTTCTGCGCTCCGTCGGAGAGCTTGGCGATTGGGGTGTATTTCATACGCCTGAAGCGCAGTGCTTAGGTACAAATGAAGCGGAATGGATGATCATTCCTTACGGCAGCGCTGAAGAACGTTTTGAGGCTTATCGAGAAGCCTATCGTTTCCCTATACCTGTTACGGCAATCGCAGCTGGATTGCATGATGGCGAGCTTGCTCCCACTTGTGATTTCCTCAAATGGAATGGTGACCAGCTCGCCTTCTCCAGCCTGAAGATCAACGAGGAGCGTGGCGACAGCATGGCAAGGTGGTACAATTTAGCAGAATCCACGACCAGCTTAGCTATTCATCCAAGCGCTGCTTCTGAATCCTATGTAAGCGACATAATGGAGAACGATAACGCAAATAAAATCAAAAACAGCGTTCAGGTCGAAGGCTTCAAAATCGTAACGATTGGTTTAACCGCAGCTTCAAAATGACCAAATCAAAAAACTAAAAGTTAAAATGCAAAGAGGCAGTCTCCCAAGGTTATGCCATTTTCACCTAGGAGTCTGCCTCTTCATGCTTCTTGCTGAGTGCAATTTTTCATATCATTAGTGTGGCACAGCTGGCTCTTCATCCGCAATGCCTCTTTGTCGTCTATATTCCTTCGGCGTGCAGCCGACCTGCTTTTTGAACAGCTTCGAGAAATGAACCGGGTCCTTATACCCCACCTGAAATGAGATTTGATACACTTTGTATTTGATGTCGCCTAACATTTCCTTCGCCTTCTCAATACGTATTTCTGTCAAATATTCCAAAAAGGTTTTCCGTTTCTCCTTCTTAAAAAGCTTGCTCAGCCATACCGGCGTCACATGAACGGCCATTGCAACACTCTGAAGAGTTAAGCTTTCAGCATAATCCCTCTGCAATATTTTCTCCGCTTCATAGACAATCTGGCTCGGCGTATTGGACAGCTTGCGGAAATCTGCTGCGATTGCAAGAAGGAACAGCTCTGTTTGCACACGCAGCGATTGCAATGTATCGTATTGCTCTAACAGCTCCCACACCGCGATCGGATTGCTGCCCAAATTTTTGCTTGGAACACCTGCCGCCGCCGCTCTGCGAAACACCTCGAACAGCCACTCAAATATTTTTTGCTGAATGTCACGCAATTGATTGAGACGCCAGGCTTGTACCATCTCCACAAATCGATCCATCGCTGCTGTAATTTCCTCATCCGTGCCATACTTCACGAGATCGAGCACCTCTTCAGGCTCGCTAAGCGACAAGTCACTCCCGTCACCCTCATAAAATAAACCCTGCTCCGTAAATAATCGATTGCCTCCGTATACAGCCTTTTGCTCCAATACGTTTATCGCTTCCGCATACATTTCATGAAGATTCTCAAATGTACAAGGTGTTGTTCGCATGCCAGCGCTTGCTTTCACCTTAACAAAATCGTTGATTCGCTGTAAGCAAAGCTGCGCCATGCCCCGGCTCAGTTCGGCATGCTCTGGCCGCGAGCAGCTGAAAATGACAATCCATCGATTGCTGCTGTCCATGCAAAGCGCAAAGGGGTGGGGATAATCTTCCTCCAGCGTTTGATTGACCACATTGCCGATTCCGAACAATATTAAATCCTTTTCCTTCGTATGGCGATTCTCGATTGCTTTCAGATCATCAGCTTCCACAACAACAAGCGTCATATGCTGATTCGCTATCCACTCCAAATTCAATGTCTGCAAGCGATGTCTTCTCCGTGCTTCACGATAAGGATCATAGTCCTGCTCAATCATTTCTCTGAGCAGTTCCTCGCGCATTTTTGGAATCGCAAACCTCACTTGATTAATAAGCTGCTGCTCGTTATGCTGGTCCATTCTTTTTCTGTGGATATGATCCATCGTTTTTCTAACGATTTGGGTCAGCTCGTCCAAATTGATCGGCTTGAGGATATAGTCCATAACACCGATTTGTATCGCCTGCTTCACCAGCTCAAAATCATCATACCCACTTACAACAATCGCTTCCGGTTTATAATTTTCAACGGTAGTCAATGAACGAAGAAATTCCAGCCCCGACATCCGATTCATTTTAATATCTGTGACGATAAGATCCGGTCTCATATCCAGTGCAAGCATTAATGCCGTATCTCCATCATCAGCCACCAGTACCTCATCAATTCCGAATGTTTCCCATGGAAAGCGGTTACGTAAACCTTCGCGGATTTCGAATTCATCGTCCACTATTAAAGCACGCAGCATCCTCTCACCTTCCCCTTCATGCATATTCAAAGATGTTCAATACGGAACCATTACCTAACTACATACTACCTGACTGTATTTCGGATTACACGGGGGTAATTGCAAACTTTATGGTCTAGTATTAAATAAACGAGTGTACCTGCGCACCTTCATACGATCATCCAAAGACAAGCTCACTCAAAAATAAAAGCAGCTGTCCCAATAGGTCTCAAAAACCTGCTGGAAACAGCTGCTTCTCGTGTTATAACAAGTTCAAAATCGGCTCGTATACTCCGTACAGCAGAATATAAAATGCCGCTCCGAGCGCTGAGCCTATATAAGCTCCGTTCAAACGAATACGCTGCAGATCGGTCTCGACCTTGCTCTCGATGAAATGCACCAGCTTTTGCTCTGTGAAGCTATCAAGCGTCTTGCGTACGATGATTCCGATAATTGCATGTTCGGTTTCAATCATCTTCTGCACGAATTTCTGCACATATTGCTCCAGCCAGCCCTTCGTTTCCTCGTTCGCTTTGAACCACTCCCAGTATGACATAATGAACTGATTAATCAGCTCCTTAATATCGGATGGATTGACGGAATGTTTCTGCGGCAAGGCTAGCTGCAGCTTCGGTTCGCTGATCAGCAGCTGTCTAAAGTTGCCGAGCAAAGCTTCAATAGAAGGAAGCAACGAGATCTTCTCAATCACTTCATCTCTCCATTCATCAACAGCAGCCGAAACATCCTCGCGGTGCTGCAAATTGTCGGCAAGCTGCAGCACCATTTCCTCCAGTAAAACACGAAGCTCATGCTCTGGATTTCGCAAATCATTAATGAGCAGCTGCAAATCGTCATACAGCACATTTGTAGCATCGTCGAGATTCAGCGCATTCGTTGATTCAGCAATCTCCACTGCCATTTTTTTGAGCCACTTGGAGAAGATACTGCCTTGATTTACAAACTTCTCCTTCTCCTTGCCAAGCAGCTCACGAATGACAACTTTGGTTTCTTCTTCTGCTGCGCGTGCCGCGGCGAACTCAACGATCTGGCTAACCCAGCTTTGGAAATTGCCTTTCGCCATCACCCATTTGAGCGCCTTGCCGGCGTAAGGCGACAAGCTGATCTTGCCTAAGCTTTTTCGTGCTTTCTCATCCAAAATGACGGATAGACCTTTAATATCCAGCTTGGCAAGCAGACCAGCCACCAGCGTCCAGCCTTGCTCAGCGAGCATGCCGTTTGGTCGGCGATCGATCCATGAAATGCCGATCTCTACAAGCGATATTTGCTTTACCTTTTCCTTTAACAAATCTTTGCTGAGCAGCTGCTGCTCGACCATATTCGCGACGCCTTCAATCAGCTTATCGCGATTTCTAGGGATAATCGCTGTATGCGGAATCCACTTCCACCCAAATGGGTGGCGGAACAATACCGTTACAGCAAATAAATCAGCTAATGCGCCAACGAGGCCCGCTTCGGTCGTGTAGAGCAGCATCCGTGCCCACCACTGGTCTGGGAAGACATATAAGCAGCAGGCGGCAATGACGAACAAGACGGCAAGCAATATTAAGCTGCGGTTTGCTTTTTTTCTCATAGCCATTTATGCTCGCCCTCCAATCCAAAACGTCGCTAGATGCAGGACTACGCCGATAAGCGCTCCGATACCAATTCCGTTAATCCGAATGTACTGCAAGTCGCGTCCTGCTTTCTCTTTAACCAGCTCGATAAGCTCTTCTTCAGAGAAGCTGTTCAGCTTGTCAGTTACCATTTTTCCGATAAAAGAATGCTTCTGCTCCACCCATTTCAGCAGCGTCGTCTTCACGTATTGATCCAGTCGAGTAAGCAGCTCTGTATTTCCCACTACATAAGCTATTCCTTCTTCCACTTTATCCTTGATCCAAGGATAGCGCACTTGCTCGCCTTCCGCATTGGAAGCCGCAGCGAGTCGAATGGACTCCAGTCCCCGCTGAATGAACGCATCGAGCTTAAGCTCATCCTTCACAGATGACAGAAGCGTTGTTTTCCCCGCTTCTATTCGGCTGCGCAATTGTTCATCCGTACGCAGTCTTGCAACAAATTGCGCAATAAAAGCTTTGATTTCCTTGCGCTGCGGGTGGTCTTCAGCATGAAATTTCTGTAGAAAAGATACCAGCCACTCCTGCAATCGTCCACTAATATTTGCCGCTTCCAGCCCTGCAGAGAAATCGATCAGCTTCCTTCTAAACTTATCGCCTTCGTAGGAACGAATGGCTGAATCGACAATTTGGCCTACAACAGCGCCAAATGGTGCCGATTTCACAATTTTGATAAGCTCCGGAATGATAAACTCGATAATCCGATCATCGTAACCGTTTTTGATGGTCCAATCACCAGCATCGGCAGCAATGTCTGCTACAGGAATCGAATCGGCATGCTCGAGAAGGAAGGTTTGAACGGTTTTGGCCAGTTCCTGCAAATCAATTGTCGTAATTACATCATCCGCCAGCTGCTGCAAAATGTCATTCACACCCTGTTCGCCGCCGTGCTGCTTCAAATATGTGACTAAAACGTCTGCAATATTGTATTCGTCAAGCCTCTCCCTAATATTCGGGATGGTTAACAATTCATTTTGAACCATTTGGACAAGCTCGCCAATCAAGCGCTCACGATTCCGAGAAATGATGTTGGTTCCCATCCACACCGGCCACTTTATTTGCAAAGGATTTCCAAACAATGCGCTAACCGCAAAGGAATCCGCCAGTCCGCCAATCGTTGCAGCGCTAAATAAGGAAAATAACAGGCCGCCAATAAATGTTTCATGAAAGGGAAAAGCCGCCAATATTCCGATCGCTGAGAAAAGAAGCGCTAAATCCGCTTTTTTCTTAATACTGAATTTGTTCATACACAAGCTCCATTCCTGATGATCGTTCCACATTAATTATCCCATATGTATAGGGTGTGAAACAATGGAGTTTCTATAATCTGAGAATTGATCTTTATAAGGTTTAAGCGCTGCTGCTTTTGGGGCTTTTTTTCAGCTTCCGCGGCACTAATGAATCGCTCTTAGAAACTTGCCAAATGCCTAGGCAAACAAACGCTCCCCCTACGAGATGAGACCATGAGAAAGGTTCGTTTAAAATGCCGTAGGATAGAAGCACAGTGCTAAGCGGAATGCAGCTTGTGTAGACAGCCGCTGTTCCCGCACTCACTTTGGAAACACCGCGAAACCATAATATATAAGCCAAAGCGGTAACGAAAATACCGTAATAAAACAACAGGCCAATATCGCCAACAGTTACACTGCTGAAATCGTATTGTTTAGCCTCAATAAGTGCAATAGGCAAAAACATGATGAATGAAAACAAGGTTACATAGGTTGTCCCAAGCAGTGAAGAGACATTGCTTGCAGTCATTTTGCGCAGGATCGTAAGCATCGATTCCCCAACAACTGCGCCTAAAATAAGCAAAAGCCCAATATACGAAGCTTGTGACGGAGGCGAAGAGGAAGGAATCAGCCATCCTGGCACCTGAATGCTAACAACACCCAGTATGGAGCAAACGATGCCTATTTTAATCGGATTCGTTAATTTTTCTTTTAAAATCATATACGAAAGGAAAGCAACGACCGCCGGCGTTAAGCTCGTCACAATACCCGCTTCCGTTGCGAGCGCGGTCCGAAGGCCATACAGCATGAATACGCGGAATAAAAACATCCCGAGAAACGCTTGCAGCAGTAAAAATAAAAAATCCTTTCTCCCGACTCGGAGCGAGGTTTTGCCGCTTAGCATCAAAATCGGAATTAACAGCAATAAAGCAATGATTAGGCTAATCGCTTGTGACAAAAAAACCGGCATCTGCATCGTCGTTATTTTGCCGGCTACTATGGAGCTTCCGATGAGAATAGCGGCAATGGTCAGCTCAAAATACGCAATAATACGAGAATGATTCACATTCAGCAACCCCTCTACTTTTGTTTCATGTATACTGTAGCAAAGGGTCGTTAACTGGTTGTAGTGCCATTAAACAGGCATTTTCATAGTACCACTTCAAAAGGAGTCTGGATATTTTGTGGCTGTCCATCGATAGACAAGCAAATTTGCCTATGTTTCGCCAGGTTTTCAACTCACTCCAAGGTGCTATTCTCTCGGGTGAGCTGCCTGCTGGCTACAAGCTTCCATCCACAAGAGAGCTTGCTTCGCAGCTTCATGTCTCGCGCAACGTGATTTTGGAAGCCTATGAGCTTTTATTGGCTGAAGGATACATAACAGGCCGCTCTGGTGCAGGAACTTATGTAGCTCAAGGAGCCTGCTTGCTTGGCTTCACGAAGGCGCCACCGTTACCATTACCCGCTTCATTAGCAGAATCGACGAACAAATCAGAGCTCGATTTCATCTCGTTTCGTACGGGCCTGCCCGCACTGAATCTATTTCCGATGAAGAAATGGGGCTCTATTTTGCAAAGTGTATGCATGGATTCCTCTATTGCTGAATTAGGTTATGGCGATCCGTCCGGTGACTTGGAATTACGTCGTCTGCTATCCAAACAGCTGTGGATTTCAAGAGGAGTCGTCAGCAATCCCGAACAAATTATAATTACAAACGGTGCGGTACAGGCGCTTCAGCTGATCGTTAAGCTGCTGCTGAGAGGCGGGGAAGATGTTTTAGTCGAAGATCCGTCCAATGTAGATTTAAAGACGATATTAACTTCTACAGGAGCCGAGCTACATGGCGTTCCCGTTGACGATTCCGGCCTTTTAACCCACAAGCTTCCCGTAAACCTTCGGCCAAAATGCATCTACGTCACACCCTCTCATCAATTCCCGCTTGGCGGCATTTTACCGATACAAAGGCGGATTGAATTAGTTGAATACGCCCGCCAAAGCGGCAGCTATATCCTCGAAGATGATTATGACAGCGAATTCCGGTATGATGGGGCTCCTATCCATTCACTCCAAAGCTTATGTCCTAAGCAGGTAGTCTATATTGGAACCTTCAGCAAAGTCATGTTCCCTTCGCTGCGAATCGGCTATATGATTGTCCCTGAACCACTGGTTGAACCCTGTCGCCAGCTTAAGCGGCTGTCAGACTATCAAACGCCTATGATTGAGCAGCTCGCTTTGATTCGTTTCATGAACAGCGGATCGCTTAATGCTCATATTTTAAAAATGAAAAAGTTGTACAAAAAGAGACGCCAGCTCCTGCTTGATGCTTTACATGAGCAAATTACCCTGCCTTACCAGATATGTGGACGAGCGGCTGGTTTGCATCTGGTCGCTCAGTTTGAAGCGCAGCTGCCGGAAGATTTAATGATCCGGTTGGAAACAGCGTCTGTATTTGCGGACTTGCTGCCGAATAACCGAATGCTGCTTGGATACGGGCATTTGGACGATCAGCAAATTTATGAGGGCGTCCGTCGCATTGGCAAAGCCCTCAAGAATTGAATGTCTCCTGCCGAGAAAAGCCGGCAAACCAAAGAAACCAGCTGCACCCGATTATCAGGTACAGCTGGTTTCTTTGGCAAACCCTCTACTTCGGAGAAAGCACGTACTCGCTTCCGGCACTCACCGTCCATGATACAAGCCCATCCTTGCTGAATACGTCTTTCACCTCATGGCCATCTTTCCTTACGATGAGCGGAATGCTGCTTTGCACGACACAGCTATTAGCTGCGCCAGCTCGTATGCATGCTTCAACAAGCAAGCCATTTGACCAGCGGATGTCCACCTCGAAGCCGCCTCTTGCGCGGAGACCTGTCACTTCTCCATGAGGCCATGCTTCCGGCAAAGCAGGCAATACATGCAGACTGCCCGCATGGCATTGAAGCAGCATTTCCGTTATGCCTGCAGCGCCTCCGAAGTTGCCATCGATTTGGAACGGAGGATGATTATCAAACAGATTAGGCAGCGTGGAATGACTTAGCAGATCTTGCACATTCGCATACGCCTTCTCCCCATCCTCAAGCCTTGCCCAGAAATTAATAATCCAAGCTCTACTCCAACCCGTGTGACCGCCGCCGCTTGCAAGCCTTTGATCTAGCGTTACTCTGGCAGCATTTGCCCATTCAGGTGTCCCTCTAACCGTAAAGCGCTTGCCCGGATGCAGGGCGAACAGATGCGAGATATGACGATGTCCCGGCTCCGCTTCCTCGTAATCCTCCATCCATTCTTGAATTTGCCCATGCTTGCCAATTGCAGGCGCCGGCAAACGGGCTCTCATATTGTGCCAAAGCTCCTGCTCCGATGAGTCGATGCCGAGCTTCTTCGCCGCTTCTGCACAAGCCGTAAACAATTCATATAAAATTTGACTATCCATCGATGCACCGATGCATAACGTACCGGATTGTCCATTTGGCAATAAATAGGTATTCTCAGGAGATACAGAAGGATTCAATACAAGCAGGCCATCCTCTGTTTCCGTCAAGAAATCCACAAAAAATTGTGCCGACTCCTTCAAGGTTGGATATATTTGTTCAAGAAAAGCATCATTTAGGCCATACTCATAATGCTCCCACATATGCAGGCAAAGCCAAGCCGCACCAAGCGTCCAATACGAGGCTGGCAAATAAATGTCCTGCGGAGCGGTATCGCCCCAAATGTCGGTATTATGATGAGCGACAAAACCTCCACAATCGTACATTGCTCTTGCGGTTATTCTGCCGGGTTCACGCATCCGCTTGATGAGATCAAATAATGGCTCATGGCATTCTGCTAGATTTCCCGCTTCTGCCGGCCAATAATTCATTTGCGTATTAATATTAATCGTATATTTGCTGTCCCACGGCGGCAGCATTTTCTCGTTCCAAATGCCTTGCAAATTGGCAGGAAGCGAGCCCGGACGACTGCTTGAAATGAGCAAATAGCGGCCAAACTGATAATATAAGGCCATTAATCCTACGTCGGCGCTGCCTTCTTGAACTAGCTTTAAACGCTCATTTGTAGGTACATAGGCGGCATTCGAATAAGCAGCATCCGTTAAGCGAAGCAGTACCCGCTTTGACAATGAAGTGAAATCTTGAATATGGCGCGATTTCAACTCTTCATAGCTTATTAAGCCAGCACGGGCTCCTGCATGGACAGCATATGCCTCCGGATCAGCATGACGGAATGATGTGGCTGCGGTTAATAGAAGCGTTACGCTATTGGCGCCTTCCACGATGAGATGCTCGCCAATAATTGATACTGAACCGCCATCTGCAACCGCGCGCAAAGAAGTTCGGAAATCAGACCCGCCTGAACCGCCGCACATGCCGCGCATCACGATCGTATTCTCGTCTGCTTTCACCAGCTCGTCATAGTAGCGATTGCTGCCGCGCAGCAAACGGGCTGTAAAGCTGATGCTGCCCGGCTTATCTGCTGTGAATCTTGTAACTATTGCTTCATCTGGGAAACTAGCAAATGTCTCACGGGCAAAACAAACGTCTCCTTTAGTAAAGGTTACACTTGCAATACCGTTGACGATATCGAGAGCTCTAACATATTCTCGTGCTTCTTCTTTCGAATCATATTTTAAGCTTAGCTCTATATCTCCAAGCGGCATATAGTGCCTCTGCGTTTCGGGTACGCCAGATAGAGCCATCGCGGATAAATCATGTGCTTCGTTCAAACTTCCCTCTCTCAGCAGCTCACGAATTTTCGGCAAATATGGCAGTGCGTCTGGATTGTTGCGATCACGCGGTCCGCCATACCATACGCTGTCTTCGTTCAGAGCTATCCGCTCACGTCTAATGCCCCCAAATACCATGCCTCCGAGCTTCCCATTGCCAACAGGCAGCGCTTCCTCCCAATTGGAGGCAGGCTCCTTATACCACAAGCGCGTTTCTTCAACCAGCGTCATCTTCCATTCCCCTTTTATTCATCTTTTATTTAAGAGAACAATCCTTTACTATATTAATAATCCTTCAAAAAAATTGAATGGCGGTGCCGCAGGTGGATAGAACAAGTGAACAACATGCGTTATCTGAGTTGCTGCAGTCGCTGCAGCTAAAATTGCTTATGGCGCATAAAACCCAAGTCTCTCTAAATTGGGGGGAAACCAACTCTGTTCCCGAATACAATAAGCTATATTTTATTTGCGAGGGTGAAGGCTGGATTCGCATCGGCAACGACGACTATTATCCAAAACCCGGTCAGCTGTTTCTCACGCCTGCGCATACAAAGATATCGTTCTCCTCTTTAAATCATCGTCCATACTTAAAGTATTGGTGCCATTTCAATATCATGGCAGGTCCCCTTGATCTTTTTCAGTGGATTGGGGTTCCGCTTTGCATCAACATTGAGGATACGAATAGTATGACGCGATTGTTCCATGAGCTCATCGAATGGCATGAACAAGATTCAATCGTTGCTAGGCTCCGAGAAAAAGCTGTATTGCTAGAAATCATAAGCTGTTTTCTCGAATCCGTTCCGATTCGCGTGCTGCAGCACCGAACCGAGGAAATGAACCGTTTGAACGTCATACAGCAATATGTAGACAGTCGTCTTCATACGAGCATCAGCGTCGATCAAATGGCCGAATCTGTTCACCTTCATCCCAACTATTTCAGTTCCTATTTCAAAAAACATTTCGGGATGCCACCACTTAAATACGTCAGCCGCAAACGAATAGATCGCGCCAAACAGCTCTTAACGACAACTTCTCGCAGTATTAAGGAGGTTGCTGATCAATCTGGTTTTAAAGAAACGAATCATTTCACGAAATTTTTCCGTAAAGAAACAAATCTAACCCCAACCGATTATCGAATAGCCTATTCGGAGACGCGATCGCATCAAGGCGATAATTCAATTATAAAAGCGCATTCATAATGTTACGATGTAAGAAACTAAGGTATAAGGGTATAATTCTAAGGGTCTGCCTTCTAATGGCAATAAAAAATAGGACAAGCAGCTGTAGCAGTCTGCTTTGTCCTATTTTTTTGCTTCTTAATGATGATAAGAAGAGATCATTGTCCAATCGGCATCCGTTAATTGATTGATTTGCCATACCGCAACACCGCGCAAGCCAAACGCTTTCGCTAAACGTATTTTGGCTTCGATGCTTTGCGTATTCTCATACCAAAGCAGATGCGAGCCTCTATCGTCCTTAAACGTAATTTGATTCAAAAAGTACGGTAGCTGCATAACAGATTTCGTATCAGCAGCTGTTAAGCGACTTTCTACAGCCGCGATGGCTGGCGACCGGAAAAACTCTACAGTACCGTCTGCCTTTGTTGTCCATTGGTTAGCCTGCTTAGAAATGCCTAGCTTCAGCTTATCTGCTGGAATATACGAGAGTATATTTCGTACGGAATCGCCAACAAGCGTAAGCGGCGCAGACGGCAATCCACTTTCCTCATGCGTAAATTCATAGGCCATCAATATAACTTCATCAGCCAGTTCGCCAATTTGTTTGTAATCATAACCTGCATAATAATAAGAAGGCGGTACAACTACCGTAAGTGATATTTCACTGCTTAGTTCGGCCTTAATTGCACGAATCAGTTCAACGAAAGGCTGCTTATACTCAGCAGGTACCATGCCTTCAAAATCAATCGCCACTCGCTCAAAACCATACAAAGGATTAGCGGCTGCCTCGGCTACAGAACTAGCAAATGCTTTGCGAGCTTCAGCATCGATTATAAAATCACCAAGCTTCTGAAGCGTTGTATTTCCAAAGATCATTAGCGTCTTCGTAGAACCACTCGTTTCTGCCGCTGTTAGAGTCTGCTTCCAGTCGCTTGGCGGCGACATAAGAACGGATGCTTTGCCCGCTCCCTGATAGTCAAGCTTAGCCCAGTCAAAGATAACCTCATCTGAGGCGGCGAATCTATCCAGTTTTTTGTAAGGTCCACCTGCTGCAAAAAAAACTGATACCTCAAGCTGGCGGCTTTCGCTTTGGAAGTCGATCATCCGATCAACAATGGCGGCTGCTTCGCGTCGTGATAACGACTTTTTCGGAAGAAACAAACCTTTATTGTCCCCTTGCATAATCGAATCCGCGTATGTACGCAGCACATATGGTGCAAGGTTTTTATCCACTTGATTCATATCGGCAAAGGCCGCTTTCTCGCTAGCTTCTTGCCAGCCTGTATCTAACCATTGCTGCTTCTCTTCTGCCGTTTTTCCTTGAAGCAGCGCAAAAGCCGTTAATGCTGCTACTTCCTCACGCTTAATATTTTGGCTCGGATTAAATTTTCCATTTACGATGAGCAAATCCAACCAACCAGCATCATATGCGGGTTTAATAAAGGCATAAGACCAACGATCCTTGGCCACGTCAGAGAGTCCAGCAGACTTCTCTTTATCTATCACCGGTTTAACGGATTGTACTAGCAGCTTTACGAATGCTTCTCTCGTAAGTTCGGCGCTTGGACGAAAGGTTCCATCCTCATATCCAGAAACGACTCCAAGTGCGACTAAACGATAAATAGATTCGGCTGCCCAATCCTTTACAGGTACATCTCGATAGGGCTTTAATTGCGCATCATACGCAAACACCTGCACGGCGTTTCCCAGCATAAATATTAGCAGGATTCCAATAATAACGGTTGTTTTCCCTTTGAACCTCACTACATCCTCTCCTTTATGAGCATAGCTATCACTCTATCGATTATTCGATAGAATCATATCCTATATTCCATAAAAAGTCTAATAGACCCAACTTTTGGGCGGCGAAATAACCCTATCATTAACCCATTTTTCTTAAAATAGTTTTTAGTCTAGTTAAAAATGGTTATTAGTCCAACCTTAAAAAAAGGTATAAACGTACACTAAACCATCTATAGGTAGGTGTCTTTAGTGAGTTGTTTGAATAAAAGAAATCGCTGCAAAAAGATACGTGTGATAGTATGCAAATCAAAAAACAGAAAGAAATGCCGTAATAGAGTTGTTAAAAAAATTGTGAAGGTAACATGTCCTCCTCCTCAAGTGAATGTAACTGCTCCGGTAGGACCGACCGGACCTCAAGGACCCCAGGGTATTCCTGGTTCAGTAGGAGCAACTGGTGCGACTGGCACTAATGGGGCGACTGGAGCTGCTGGCGCAACTGGCGTAGCCGGAGGAGTATTAAGCTTCGCTGATTTTTTTGCATTGATGCCGCCTGATAATGCAGCAACTGTTGCTGTCGGTGCAGATGTAAGTTTTCCGCAAAATGGACCTACTAGCGGAACTAACATTACCCGCACTGGTGCTACTACATTTAACTTAGCTGTAATTGGAACGTATCAGATTTTGTTTCAAGTAAGTGTGACCGAACCGGGGCAGCTGATTTTAACCATTAATGGCGCTGATCTAGCTTATACAGTGGTTGGCCGAGCAACAGGTACTTCTCAAATTGTAGGAATGGCTCTTGTACAAACGACTGTCATTAATTCAATACTCACCGTGCGAAACCCTGCGGGCAATTCCACGGCACTTACGATCACACCGCTCGCTGGAGGAACAAGATCTGTTTCAGCTCATCTTGTTATTACACAAATCGCATAATGGCATGCAGAATGACTGTTATTGAAACATCCAAAAGCATAAGAAAGTGGCTGTCTCAAAAGTAATAAGTACACTAGACAGAGATCTCACTATAAACAAAAATGTTGGTAAACATGAAAAAATAGCGGTGGAGGACTATTCCTGTACCGCTATTTTTCTGTTTTGGTCTATAGCTGCTTGCTTAAGCAGATTGTGGACAAGCGAAAGCCACCCGACCTCTAGACTTTTAGGCAAGCCGCGAATCAGAAAACGCCGAAATCCCCGGTTATTCTTGATCTGCCCGAATACACTCTCGGGTTCAATCATTCGTCTTACCGACAACGTATATCCTGCCTCGCAGCGCAGCTTTTCCCTCGCATGCTGCTTGTAGCGCATATAATTCAGTCTGACTCAAATCTCTCGATTTCCTTGTGCCTTCGTACATGCAGCTTTCAACGGACATCCTTCACAGCCCAGGCTGTGGTAATGACGATGTCGGATTTCAAATCCACTTTCCGTTGCGCTTTTACTTTCGTAGCGAAAGACAAACTCCTGTTCATTCGCGCATGTCCACATATCTTCTTCCTCATTGTATGGCAAATTGTCGAGCTTGCTGATGTCGGTTTGCCTTTTCTTCGACTTTTCCTTATGGTACATGCTGTATTTGACCAGCACCTCAAGCTGTTCCTTCTCTAAGTAAGCATAATTCTCTTCTCAGCCATAGCTAGCATAGCTAGCATCTGCGATTCTCGTTCCAGGGAGCTTCCCAAGTGAGGCTTTTACTTTCTCTAAATGCTCTCCGCGATCTATGTCCAGCTATCCTGCACAATTGCAGGAACTTCGCCCTTTATAGCTGTGTTGGACATTTATGTTGTATGTACGCAATAACTTGCTATATGGTCTGTCATTTTAGCACTTTAAGAGCGCGTATATTGTAGGAAATACAATATAGCTACACGTAAGTGTGAGAAAGATGCCGCTATCCTGCGAATATGCAGTATACAAAATAATTAAGAATAACGTAGAAGTGCATATTTGCTGAATTAGAAATGGGATATCCCAAAAGGGTAAATCGATGTGAAAGAATCCCATAGTATATGAAAAAAAACCTTCAAAACCACTATGAAAGTGAATCTGAAGGTTCTTTTTTTGCCAGCATATTACGTGAAAAGTGGGGGCTGTATGATTAGGAAATTGCTTTTGGGACAGCCCCCTTTTTAGTTTTAAATCGTTCCATTAGTTAAAAAGCTTATATTCTCTGCTTCTTATATCAATGCAAAGAGTTGCTTAATGGCTTCCATTCGGCCCTTGGTTTTCCGTTTGAGCGCCGCCTTTGCCTTGGTTTTCGGATGGAGCTTTGTTGCTTTGGTTATTAGAGTTGCCTCCACCGATACCTTGGTTATTGCCTTGACCTCCGCCAATACCGCCGCCTTTGCCACGGTTTTCTTCTTGGCCTCCGCCAATACCGCCGCCTTTGCCACGGTTTTCTCCTTGGCCTCCGCCAATGCCGCCGCCTTTGCCACGGTTTTCTCCTTGGCCTCCGCCAAATCCGCCGCCTTTGCCTTGGTTCTCACCATAACCTCTGCCTGCTCCACCGCCTGCGCCACCACCAGCT
>NZ_JBITPK010000022.1:0-103291 GCF_050467785.1 Paenibacillus sp. NRS-1760
ACTTGACGGGGTGCAGTTCACAAGGTTTTCACAACCTGTGCAGGGCAGCCTTTTTTTACATATTAAACTCGCCAGCTGACCAATCGATTAACGATGACCATTGTCATAGCTGTGTAGAGAAGCATCATGAGGCAATCCAGCATGACCCCCTGTGTCCAGCCATGAAGCAAAACTACGCGCATGGCGTCCGCTGCATAAGTTGTAGGGAAAATATACGAGACGACCTGCAGCGCTTTAGGCAGCTGATTGAGCTCTACCATGACTGGAGATAGAAAGGTTACAACCATCATAAGCAGCTGAGCAAGCATACTGGTCAACTGCTGATTCGGCGACCAGAAGCCTATGCATACGCCGAGCCCTACCACACTCGTCAGCGACAGCAGCATAACGACTGGCAAACCCCATGATAGATGAAGGTCTACGCCATAAACAAAATAACCAATGACACCCAGCAATACGAAGGATGGAATCGTGCTCATAAGCCCGCGCAGCAAATTAGCGGCTACGAAGTTTATTTTCCGGATTGGAAGCGATGCATAAAATGTAAAATGTCCCTGATGCTTTTGCATCGATATTTCTTGCCCCATACTATTTAAGCCCATAATAATGACGCTAAATATCATATTGCCCGCAATGATTTGAACCATCATCTCCGGGGCTGGGTCAGCGATAAAGAAACGCATAAATAAAATCGTCGTGAGCGGAAACATCGTTGCCAGCAGCACAACGATTACCCAGCTGTCACGTATAAGCGCGAATTGAATGCGGAATAAAATTTCCAGCTCCGTCCATAATCGCTTCGGTCCAGATAGTTGTATGGACTGCATGTGCCGCAAGCCAAGTGGTGTTCCATTCATGATGCGGATACCTCCTTCATCGCCAAATCATCAATATGGAAATAAACATCCTCTAAGCTTGGAGGCACTACGGCATATTCCAAAATCGGCAGTTCTGTATGGTCGATAATATACTCTAGCACTCTGCCGGCAACATTCTTCTCAACTAGCAGCAGCAAACGATTCTCGCCGCTCTCCTGCACGATCCCGTAATGATGAAGGGCAGCAGCAGCTTCGGCACGACGCCCATTCTCTGTCGTAAGCTCAAACTTCAAGCGCTGATCAACCTTCTGCTTTAACGTTGCTACATGATCAATCGCCAGCAGCCTGCCATGATTGATAACAGCCGCTCTGTCTACAACCTGCTCAGCCTCCAGCACATTATGCGTGACCAAAATAATCGTCGCGCCTTCGCGATTGCGTTCTTGGATTAAATTCCAAACGAGCCGCCTTTTTTTCGGATCAAGCTCATTGGTAGGTTCATCAAAGATAAGCGCAGGTGAACGGCCAATTAGCGCTGTACCAATACCGATCAATCGTTTCTGTCCCCCGGACAGCTGCTTCAGCAGCTTGTTTCTTACATCCGCCATATCAAATTGCTCTAATAATTCCTTCGCCTGCTTTTCTGCCTCTGATGCTGGCATCCCTCTTAGCCTGCCCGTAAAAGAAAGCGCTTCGTGCACTTTCAGCGCTGACAGCACATGCGGCTCCTGTGCGTAATAAGCCACCATGCCGGATACGTGACGCGTATTCTTCATCACATCCTCGCCGCAAAACAAAACCTGTCCTTTGGTAGGTTTCAATTGACCGACCATTTGTTTAATGAGCGTTGACTTGCCCGCCCCATTCGGGCCGAGCACGCCGAGTATCTCTCCTTCACGAATCGTAAGCGAGATATCATCATTGGCTGTGACCATCGTTTTGCCTTTCTTATATACCTGACTAACTCCCTTTAGCTCGTATACATACTCACCCAATCTCATTCACTCCCTTATGTATTACGGCAGCAGCTTACGCCTTGTTTGCTCCCAGTAATAAGCGATTTTTTCTTTGTCGAGCTCATAATAGATGCGATTATCTACCCGAATCAGCTGAATGAGATTTAGATCAAACAACATATTCGTATGATAGCTTATAGCAGCAGGCGTTAAGCCCATTTCCTGAGCAAGCTCATTGCCATAGTAATTTTTATGGCGAAGCAGCTCAATCAATTCCAGCCTTCGCCTATCGGCAATAACCTTCAAGAAACGCTCAATCGTCTCTTGATCCTCGTTACGCCATGCAAAAGCGTCATTGTTGATTCCAATCACCACCAAATTGGAATGTCCTTCACGGTCATCACGATGAATGCCAACACGCACCTGCGAAAAATAACTAACATGTACGGCTGTCTCTTTATCGACCAGATCAACATCCATCTTCGTAATATCGCGGATCGCGCGCTCTGGCTGTTCATCAAATAAGGCACGATATTTCACAGCTCCAGCTTCGCCAAGCTCCTTCAAGCGATCTCGCATAGGCATATAGGCATAACGATGAAACTGCTCCATTATAAACAGAGTCCGCTGTTTGTATTCCTCAGAAAATCGAATATGTTCCAGCAGTGCCGCATGCTCCGCTTGATCAGGCAGCTCACATCCCGCAACGAGCTCGTAAAGCAGCTCCGCATCCTTCGAGATGGCTCCCCAGTCTCTCCCCTTCGTCCATTCCATGTTCTCGTCATTATATTTCGCAGCTGCCAGATGGAAGACGAGCTCGCTTGCAGGCTTGTCACGGTAAAACGCCAGAAAATCTTCAGAACTATTCAGCTTGTCTCGTTCCTCTACAAACAGCATAACCATGACATAGTCAAGCCGCTCTTTAAACATGTTGTCACCAAACAGGGCAGCTATCTCTGCTTTCACATAATTGCTCATGCTCGCATTCGCGGTCTCCGCCATACGAATCATTTCATCATCCAGTGTAAAATGAATCTCGCGCGCGAAAGCCTTCATATGCTCGAATTGCGCAACAAATTTCATCGTGACTAAAAATTCAATAGGCTCATGATAAGAAAAATGTAATCTTTTGGCTGCTATTTTCCAGTCTAAAATAATTAACGCCTCCATACTTCGTTAAGCATTCATTTAATGTTATTTAAACAATATACAAAAGTCATTTAACAATCGTTAAACATTAATTTAAATGAACCAACCTAAATTGTCAATATCATCCACAAAAAAAGCTCTGCACAGGCTTAACTTCTTAGCCCATGCAAAGCTTCCTCTATCCATTATTTTTTACGATCCGAATAATCGCATCAGCAAGATACCCGCGAAGGCAAGTGAAATGCCGGTGATCTCTATCTTCGTGAACTTCTCTTTCACAACGAATCGTGTATAGAGCAGCACAATCAGAACGTTTAGAGCTGTGACAGCAGATACTAGCCCCGCTTTGCCAAGATCAAATGCGGTTACAATAAGCATCATGCCGACAGCGTTAGTTGTGCCGACGGCCAAACCAATAAGAAACGTTTTTTTGCCGCTCCAAGCTGGTGGCTTAGCGGTTAAACTAACGCTGGAAGAATGCTGTGACACACGCATTTCCCCCCGGGCAGTTACCGCACCCAGCAGCGACAACGCTCTTCTAGCTCTCTCCGCTTGCAGATCTCGCAGCCACCATATACCAAAACACGATGCGCCCGTCAAAAACATAAAAAACATGGTAGGAAACAAATCTGCTTCCATAATTGTTGACCATTTGCCTGACAAATCATTTGCTGCAAACAGCAGCATGGCCAGCAGCCCCCACTGTGCTCCTTGCAAATTGCGCAGCGAGATGTCATTCGATAGCCGAACGAGAAGCACTCCGCCAACAATCACGACAAATGCAATGAATTGCATCGCATGGAGTTTTTCTCCCCAAAGTCCAAACGCAACGATCACAACAACGACTGAAGGCAATGCCGTTAGTATCGCTACAAGTGAAGCCTTGCCGACTGCAAACCCCTTGAACATACTGGCATTCGCACCGAATGAAAACAAGCCCATTTGAATGCCTATCAACGCCGCGAGAGTCCAGTTCGATGAGAACACTAACGCGCAAATTCCATTTACGAGCGCTCCCATAGTAAACGCACCGCATAGCAACAAGTTACGGTTAAGCGGCTTCTGACTCGTCCAATGGTACAGAATGCCTCGCAAGCCAAAACATAAGGCTGCAAACACTGAATAAGTAAGCCACATGAGTGCAATAGAACCCCTTTCCTTAATCAAACCTATATGAAAGATAAACAAAAAGGAAGCGGTTGTCTACACCGCTTCCCTTTTTAAACAAACGTTGCAAGTCCCATCTTGTTCTCCCTCGATAAAACATTCCCTTTGGAATTAAACTTACAATTAGTGAAAAACGCCCGATTATAGAATCAGGCGTTTCTAACAAATCTATTGATTTAATACATGTCAGCCTTTGACAGCGCCAGCAGCGATACCCTTGACGATATGCTTTTGCATAATAATAAAGAAGATGAATATCGGCACCAATGTGATGACCGTAAGTGTCATGAACATCGGCCAATCAACGGTAAATTCGCCTTTAGCTTTATAGATTTGCAGAACGAGTGTCGATTTGGAGGATGAGTTCAAAAACAGCATAGGTGCCAAAAAGTCGTTCCATATCCACATCGTCTGAAAAATGATGCTCGTTATCGTAATGGGCTTTAGCAGCGGAAAGATGATCCGCCAGAAGATGCCCCATACACTACAGCCATCGATGACGGCCGCTTCGGGCAGCTCCCGGGGTATCGACTTCATATAGCCCGTCATTAGGAAAAAGACGAACACAGAGCCGCTCGTGTACAGAATGATCAAACCGGATATTTTGTCGATCAGGTGCAAATCACTCATCAGCTGGAACAAGGGAATGAGAGTCGCTTGGAAAGGAATCATAAATCCGGCAAGCAAATAGAGCATAGCAAACCGTGTTAATCGATTCGCATTGAACACAACCGGGTATGCCGCCATCGCACCAATCAAAACGATCAATACGACAGAACAGACGGTGATTATAAAACTGTTCCAAAAGCTTTGCAAGATCGATGTTTCCTCGAAAACCTGAATATAGTTTTTAAAGATCCATTTCGAAGGAAGAGCCATCGGGCTTCTTGCGGCATCTTGCATCGTTTTGAATGTGTTGACAATGATTAAATAAAACGGAAAGAACGCTATTAATCCTGCAGGGAGCATGATAATGTCTAGAATCCATAACCGTTTTTCAAAGGTTTTTTTCATTGTATGCCCTGCTCCCTTCGTTGCATTACTGTAACTTGGAAGATAGCAATCGCTAACACTATTAGGAAGAAGACGATCGACATTGCCGATGCTAGACCGTATTGTGTTTCAGATATTCCCCTTAATACGATGACCTGGGTTATCGAGTAAGTTTCATAGCCAGGCCCGCCCTTTGTCAATGCGAATGGAATTTCGAATACTTTGAGACCGCCGGTAAGCAGCAGCATGACGCTGACCGTCATCGCAGGTGCCAGCAGTGGAAAAGTTATAAACCGAATTTGTTGTAAACGATTCGCCCCATCTATTGAGGCAGCTTCATAATAATCTTTCGGAATGGATTGCAGAAATGCCAAATACAACACTGCGTGCCATCCTGTTATCGCCCATGTTGCCACGACGATTGTTGACAGTTTCGCTAGCAACGGGGCTGATAGCCATGGCTGAGGACCGATGTTAAACAGCTCACTAAGGACGGTGTTCAGTACCCCTGACCCAATCGGTGCAAGGATAAATCCCCAAATATAGGCAAGCAGCAAGCCGCTTGGAATCGACGGAAAGAAAAAGATGGCGCGATGAATGTTTCTCGTTAAAAATTTTTGATCCAATATCATAGCGAGCGGGATAGCTAACAACGTAACAAGCAAAGCCTTGCCAAAAGTAAAAAATAACGTATAGGAAATGGCGGATGTAATCGCATCATCACTAAATATCCGCACATAGTTTTTCAAGCCAATAAAATCATATGCCTCCGTATATCCATCAAAATTAGTAAAGCTCAAGAAAAACGATTTGATCAGCGGATAGATCGTAAACAATGAGTATATAGCTAGAATCGGAAGCAAAAACAATAGAAACTGTAGTTGACGAACATATTTGACCATAATTTGCCTCCTTTGAGACTTTGATTGATGATGTCGGCAGTCGATAAAACTGCATTGGAAGCATTCAATTAATAGAGGATCAAGGTGTAAATAGTTGAAGAGAGGGTAGTAGGCTTCAACATACCCTCTACTTTAACTACTTCCGATTATTTATTTTCCATTTCTTTCAGTTTCTTATCTAGTGAAGCCGTTGCTTGCTCCGGTGTTATTTTGTTTACGGCTATATCTTGGATCGATACAAGGAATTGGTTGCGCAGCGCTTCTTGATGTCTGTCCCACGATACCATTGGCAAATAAATTTTTCCTGCCATCAGCCCATCGTTATATGCTGGTGCATACGCCGGGTGGACTTTGCTTTCATAACCGTGAGCTGTAATGATGCCGCCAGTGCCTTCCTCGAATTGCTTCAACCCTTCTTGCGTTGTCATATATTCGAGGAACAGCAAAGCTTCTTCCTTGTTTTTCGTTTTACTGTTGACAGCGAAACCTACACCAGGAGCACCGTTGTAATATTTGTTGCCGGGTTCTTTTCCTGGAATCGGCATAATTTCGAACTCAATATCGGGATTCGTTTTCTCAATTGTGGCAATGTTCCAAGGGCCGCCAGGGAACATCGCTACGTTGCCAAGGGAGAACTCGTTCATCACTTGGTCACCGGTTAGTCCAATCATATCTGGCGTCAAAATTTTATTATCGATAAGCCCTTCCTTCCACATCGTTAGCACTTCAGTCCATCCTTCAGCAAATGTTGCCTCGCCCTTAAACAGCTTCTCGTCGAACGTTGGGTCTTTCGTTAGTACATTGCTGCCGAACATGGCGGAATGAATAATCGTAATATCATGCATTCTGTCATAGAGTGGAATGATGCCCGCTTCTTTAAGCTTCAAGCAGTCCTGGATGAACTCATCCCATGTTTCTGGCAATTTAGTGATGCCAGCTTTTTGAAACAATTGTTTGTTATAAAACAAGCCGCCTGCCCATCCGCTTTGAGTGAAGGCATATGTTCTTCCATCTTTACTTAGCATCGGTTTGTTACTGTCCAACATAACGGACATGAATGGTTCGTCAGTCAAATCGAGCGCGTAACCGCCATCGATAATCTCATTGCGGTTTTCTGCGGCAATGATGAAAATATCAGGTGCCGTATTGGACAACAGCATCGTCTGAAGCTTAGCAATGTAATCCTTTACCGGTGGAGCAAATTGAAAATCGAATGAAATATGTGGATATTTTTCTTTGAAGCCGTCTATAACAGGCTTCATTTCTTTTTCATTGTTCCATGCAAGAATGCTTAGCTTGACTGGTTTAGGTGCATCATTGCCCTTTTCAGCATTGTTGGCCGTACCTTCATTACCGGTATTGCCTTTATTACCTGTATTGCTGTTTTTACCGCATGCAGCGAGCACGACTGATAAACAAAGGAGAGTGATAAGAAGCAGTAGAGACGTTTTCTTCATGTTTGATTAACCCCCATGTAATCGTTTTTTTGTAATAAGCACTCGTTGTAAGCACTTACATTTAGAGTGTAATATGAACTCGCTTGAATCTGAATTCATATTGTTGCATCATTTGTTGTCAAATGTTGCACTAGCAGCAAATCCGATTAATTGGGTCGAATAGACGATGCGCGGTACTCTTTAGGCGTTACGCCGAAATACTTTTTGAAAGCGCGGCTAAAGTGGCTCTCGTCCAAAAAACCGATATGCTCCGCGATGTGGTTGTTCCTCCAATTCGTTCCAACGAGTAGTTCTGCGGCTTTAATCATCCGCACCTGGATCACATAAGCCCAATAATTCACACCGAATTCCTGTTTGAACGCACGACTTAATTGATACTTGTCTATATCGAAGCGATCTGCCACTGATTGCAAAGATAAATCCTCTTGATACCGGGTTTCTACATACGGTTTAATCCGCCGCACAGCATCCTGAAGCTTGGATCCGGCTTCCGAAGCAGGCGTTCTTACCGCTAGCATGCTCTCGGAAATTAGCTGTGGCAGAAATGCCGCATCTTGGGAAATTGAGCTGATTCCGACAGACAATGTGTGAGACGGTGATGACTCCGCTACTTTTTCCATCACAGATTCACTTAATTCCCTCAATAGACCGCTAGACAGATCGTCCCCCCCGCCGACTAGCACTACTTGCTCCTTGCGGTTTTTACAACACATAACACAGTGGATTTTGATGACCGCTTGTTCTTGCAGCAAGCAGGAATAATCTTGGTCCGATGGCAGACTGTTCTCGAATGTCAAAATAGCAAAACGTTCGATGGCGAGAAATTCCAGGCAGTCTTGGAAGTTTATCAACGAATTTGCTTCGATCTGTCCAGCGTATATCGTCCGATCGAGCTCACTTCGAATCGATTTCTGAGCATCCAATAGGGACTGTTGAATCAGCTCGCGCAAAGCCTCCTGAAGCAATTCGGCATCGACCGGCTTTAACAGGTACTGGGAAACATGAAGTCGAAGCGCATCCCTTGCATATTCGAATTGATCATATGCACTTAAAATAATTGTTCGCGGTATTTTGTCCAAATGTTGAATCCGCTTCAGCGACTCGATTCCGTCGAGCAACGGCATATGAATATCCATGATCATCAGATCGGGACGGAAGGTTTCTACCATGTTGGCCGCTTCTTCACCGTCATATGCATGTTGCACCTTCGTAATCCCTAGCTCCTTCCAATCCATCACTTTATTTAAATATCTATGCAAAGATAATTGATCGTCCACAATAAGCAATTTCATGCTCGCTACCTCCCCGAAGATATCACGTTCTGGGCAACACGATATAAACCGTTGTAAATATCCCTTGCCTGCTTCTAATCTTCAGTCCGTAATCAGGTCCGAATTTCAATCGGATACGCTGATTGACGTTGAATAGGCCTATCCCATCCGGCTTAAAGTCTTGTTGCTTCAATTGCCTAGCCAATTGACGGCTTCTGCTCCTTGATATCCCTTTTCCATTGTCTTGGATAACGATCATAATTCCTTTTTTGACTGTCATAACCCTAATCGTCATTTTTGCTGACTGCGGATTTTCGCCAAATCCATGAAAAACCACGTTTTCTACGAGAGGCTGCAGGATCAACTTGATCGTTCTGTTTTTTAGAATCGACTCGTCCGGAATAAGAAACTCGATGTCAATTCGATCGTCATATTTTTTGTTCACAATATAGAGATAATCCCTGACGTTCTGAATTTCTTGTTCCAGCTCCACCATCTCTTCCGATTGCTTCATGGAATACCTTAGCAGACTGCTCAATGACAACACCAAATGGTTGGAATCCTCCGTACTTCCACATACAATTTCGGTTTGCAGCAGTTGCAGCGTATTGAATAGAAAGTGTGGATTGATCTGGGACTGCAGCGTTTTGAGCTCTACCTCTTTTAGTGCAATATCTGATTGATAATTTTGTTTGACCAACGTTTCGATCCGGATGACCAGTTCCCTAAATTTGTCGCCTATCAAATCCAATTCGCGATACCTGTATTTATTCTTAATGATATAAATACTGTCTTCGCCAATCTTGTCCAATGTTGAGAGCAGTTGCCCAAATGGGCGGGATATCCGAGCGGTGTTCAAGATGGATATGAGGAGGTTGAGCAGCAAACAAAGATAAATAAAACCGATCAAGTTTGACTTCAGTGAGTCTGATTGTCCTCTGATGACAGACATCGGAATCGTCGAGATCATTCTCCAACCCTGAACGGCAGTAGGGTGGAATATAACAAGTGTCTCATTTCCGCCAAGCTCGGTAACGAAACTTCCTGAGTCGCTGGCATAAATAAGCTCGATACCTGAGAAGTCAAGTTTTGTCCCGATTGCCGAACTATCCTTATGGGCGATGATAGTCTGCTGATCATCGATCATAAAGATGCTTTCATTGTTTTGATAGGAGCTAAATTCAAACATCCCGTTGATTTTGGCTAAATCCAAATTAGCAATGACAGCCCCGATCGTTCTAAGGGTATAATCTTTAACCGGAAGAGCGATCGATAACGTCGGCATGTTATATTTTGAAATATTATTTTCTAAGTAATAGTCCTGCGTATGGAGTCCAAGCGTAATGAATCCTTTGTTTGGAGTATCCGAGATCGCTTGCCTAAACCAAGCTTGTTCGGAGAAAGGATAATCCCACCGAAGTGATTTTCTGCCATCCAGGTTGTTTACATAGCCATTTTTGCCCAATATCAAAACATCACTTACCATTGATTGCAAGGAAGATACGCCAAATGCAAGGTCCGCGATATTCCTCTCATGCTGGATGCGCCCTGCGATATCCATTTCCCTGCCTGGATTCATCAAGCTTCCAACCGAATAATGGCCTGTTAGAAGAACGAGCGGGCGAGTCGCTTCTTCAAGATTGAAGCTGAGCCCGCGTGCTGCCTGCTCCATTATTTTGTAGCTGGATTGAGTGACTTCTTTGGTAAGACTTTTAGTTGAGTCCTGAACGGATAATAGTCCCAGCAACAATAAAAGTAGAATGTTTACAATTAAATATGAGAACATAATCGTTCGAATGATGGTTTTTCCAGGTAAGGAACTAATCAAGAATCTGACAGCATTGTTCATCATTCCGTCCCTCTTTCATAATTTCTAAGCCCATAAAAAGGAGTACCTCCCCAAATCTTTAAGTGTTAAGCACACCACTAACACCGAAAGAAATGGGAAGGTCCTCAGATATATAGTATTCAACAAAAAAATCTATTTTTCCCAGCTGGATTTGTTGGTATTACCACCCGAGTCCACCTGCAGCTCTATTTACACAAAACCCACAACAAAGCTATGGGTCGTATAAGACGTAATATCTGCTGTAATCTTTATTTAATGATCCGTTTGCACAACATCATACTCTTCATATCGAAAATAATCGAAATCAGCATGCTTGCGTTCCCCGCTTAAGTCTTGGACGCAAACACCGATAAAATTGCCTGTAAAACGAATATAATCAGCATATTCATCAGATAAATGGCTAACATCAAGCTGTGGGCCAATCACAATCCATTCACCTGTCTGGCCCGCATACATGAACCTGGCCATTTCACGCTGAATACTGACCTTCAATCGGTATGTTCCATCCGCAATTGGAATATCTTGATCCAGTATTTCGTTATACATTCCATTTTGTGATTGTACAATCCCAATACATGTACCTAATTTCTCATGATGCGTCAGGCGCAAATAGACATAATCACGGGTATCGTAGAACAGAATCAATCCCGCCATTTGCTGATAATGCTCTGGACGGTATTCAATGGATGTTTCCGCTTCACAATACATCGATTGTTGTCTACGCGCGACAAGACTTTGGCGATGCGTTGAACTCATGGACTCCTGGCCGCGAAGCCGCAAGAATCCTGGCCTTTCCGTTAAGGATAGCCAATCGGGACTTGCAGGGATGCGAAGGGTGTTCCATTGCAGCCCAAGCTGTGCTCTATCAAAGTGGTCGAGGCTCGGTTCAGCTGGGAATGGATGTGTTGGCAATTGAGGTGCTTGCACCACATATTGCGGCGAATTGGCTCCTCCGTCAACAGCGATCCAATCATCATCCGTCCAATGACAGCGCTGAATGGCCGTTTCTCTGCCGAGCATACATCGCTTATCAATCACAGGACGACCGACGAGGTGAACCATATACCACTCGCCGTTCTGCGTTTCCACTAGTGAAGCATGCCCCGCCTTTTGTAATTTCAATTCCGGCTTGCCCGCAGATGTCAAGATTGGATTCGCGGGATCAACTTCATAAGGACCATCGATATGCCGAGAACGCGCCATCGTGACAGCGTGTTCATATTGCGTTCCACCTTCAGCTGTCAGCAAGTAATAGTATCCATTTCGTTTATATAAATGAGGCCCTTCGGTTAATCTCAGCTGTGTGCCTAGAAAAATATTTTTCTTAGGACCAATAAGTTTCTTCTTTTCCTTCGAGTATTCCTGAAGAATAGTGCCAGCGAAAGAGTTTGTCCCTCTCCTATGATCCCAGATCATATTCAATAGCCATTGGCGACCATCCTCATCATGAAATAAGGAAGGATCGAAACCGCTGCTGTTCAAATAAATGGGCTCAGACCAAGGCCCCATTATATCGTCCGCCGTCACCATATAATTATGAGTATCCTTGAAGGCTCCCGTGCGACTTTTTACATCTGTATAAATAAGATAGAAAACGCCTTCATGATAGCTTAAGCATGGTGCCCACGCGCCACCGGAATTAATGTTGCCTTCCATATTCAATTGTGAAGAACGTGTCAATATCGAAGTGAGCGGACGCCAATTCACCAAATCCTTGGAATGGTGAACACGTACTCCCGGGAACCATTCAAATGTCGAAGTTGCAATATAATAGTCTTCTCCTACACGCAAGATAGATGGATCAGGATGAAATCCTCGCAGTATGGGATTGTTAATCATGTTCCCCAACTCTCCTTTAAATCTTGTTTAACTGTTCATTATTTCCTGGCCTTCTGCCGTGTTCATACCCGCTTCCAGCAGTTTGACGATTCTGTCTACGTCATAGACGCATCCCCGCCATGTGCCGCCGCTCGCTGCTTGCAGTGCAGCCCATAGCCGAGTGTCGTCAGGAAGATCAGGGTCTTTCGCAAGATCGGGATGAGGCTTTCTAGAAGCCAATACATTCGTTCCCACTTCCGAATCCTCCGGCACCTCACCGCTGCCTACCATTTCGACATGTCCCTCTAATTGACGGAGGTCGATACGGATGTCAATCCAATCGCCATTGCGAAGCTGGCCAACGGGTCCGCCAGCAAGAGCCTCGGGTCCAATATGACCTATACAAGCGCCAGTTGAGACGCCCGAGAAGCGTGCGTCTGTAAGCAGTGATACTTCTTTGCCGAAGGGCAGATGCTTAAGCGCTGAAGTCAGCTGGTAAGTCTCTTCCATCCCCGTACCCGATGGGCCGCGCCCAATGAGTACCATAATATCCCCGGCAACGATGCCTTTGTTTTTTATCGCATGGATTGCTGCACGTTCCGTCGTGAACACTTTCGCCCTGCCGACGTGGCGATAGACCCCATCACTGTCAACCATTGAAGGATCAATTGCAGTCGATTTAATAACAGAGCCCTCGGGACAAATGTTTCCTGTCGGGAAAGTCACAGTCGAGGTCAGCCCTGCTTGTTTGGCGCGTTCCGGGCTGAAGATGACGCGGTCTGGATCAATCCCCTCGTTCTCCAGCAAATGCCGGCGCATGCGGTGGCGGCGTTCTGACGATTCCCACCAATCCAGCGTCTCCCCAATCGTATTGCCTGTTACCGTAAGCGACTTCTCATCCAAAACGCCAAGTTTGCGCATATGCAGCATAACCTCAGGTACACCGCCAGCAAGGAAAGCTCTCACTGTCGGGTGATGTTCTGGTCCATTAGGAAGAACGCTGACTAATCGCGGGACGCTGCGGTTGACTTCTGCCCAATCAGCGACAGTTGGCAGGGTGAGCCCCGCCGCATGTGCGATTGCAGGAATATGGAGCAGCAAATTTGTAGATCCGCCGAAGGCTGCATGAACGGCCATCGCATTTCGAATGGCATGATCCGTTATAATCTGGCCTGTCGTCAGTCCGCTCTCCGCCATTTTGAGAGCAGCTCTGGCAGATTGCCGTGCCATTTCCTCCCACACCGGCTGTCCTGACGGTGCCAGTGCAGCATGAGGAACGGTCATACCAAGAGCCTCCGCTATCACCTGCGCCGTTCCCGCTGTTCCTAAGAACTGACAGCCTCCACCAGGTGTCGCGCACGCGCGGCAACCGAGATCAGCCGCTTCCTCAAGCGAGAGCTCACCATTCGTATATCTCGCGCCAATCGTTTGGATCTTGCCTGCATCCTCGCCTTGGGTCGGTGGAAGAGTAACGCCGCCAGGAACAATTACGCCAGGAAGTTTACCCATCCCTGCCAGTGCCAACATCATGGATGGCAATCCTTTGTCACAAGTGCCTACCCCCAATACGGCAGAGCGTTGCGGCAAGGAACGAATAAGACGTCTTAATACCATAGCCGCATCATTGCGGAACGGCAGTGAATCGAACATCCCCGTCGTCCCTTGTGAACGGCCATCACAAGGATCGCTAACGAAACCCGCGAAGGGCACGCCTCCAAGATCTGTGATTTCCTCCGCTGCGGCTTTCATCATGATTCCAACTTCCCAATGCCCCGTATGATAGCCAAGAGCGATCGGGCGGCCGTCCTCATCTCGAATGCCGCCTTGGGTTCCAAGAATGAGTATTTGCTTTCCCAAAAGCTTCTTCGGGTCCCATCCCATGCCAACGTTCTGTGTTAATCCGAATAAATCACCGCTTGGTGAATTACGAAGCATATCCGGGGTAAGCGGCAAGGAGCCGCTTGGTCCTGGAGCATGGGTATAGATGTCAAAATAAGAATCGATATCTTTGCCCATTATCATTTCGAAGCCTTCATTCATTTCACACCATCCATCCCTTGTGTTGTCGTTATGGCTTAATGAATACGGTTTTGATTGAAGTATAGAATTCAATAGCGGCTTGGCCTTGCTCCCTTGAATGCGAACTGGACTGTTTCATACCCCCGAACGGTGCTTGAAGCTCAACACCGGCTGTCTCTGCATTAATACGGATGAGACCCGCTTCCATATCTTGAACGAACTGCAAAGCGTTTCCGATATTACGGGTATAAATTGATGCGCTAAGACCATAGTCCGTATCGTTCGCAATCTCTATCGCTTCTTGAATATCATTCACTTCGATTAGTGTAAGCACAGGCCCGAATATTTCTTCTTGAGCAATCGACATTTTTGAAGTCACTTTATCAAAAATCGCTGGCGTGACATAGAAGCCATCTGATAATGCGCCCTCAGTTGGTCTTGTGCCGCCATACAGCAATACTGCCCCTTCTTCTACACCCTTACTAATGTAAGATAGAACGGTTTCCATTTGTTTTTCATTCGCACATGGGCCTAACCATGTCTGTCCATCCATTCCATCTCCAACCTTCAATTCAGTCACCTTCTGGAGCAGCTTCGACTTGAACTCCTCATAAATATCCTTTACTACGATAACTCGGCTTGTCGCAGTGCACTTCTGGCCAGTAGAACGAAGCCCCCCGCTAATTGTCGCTTCAACCGCAAAATCAATGTCTGCATCTGCCGCAATTAGGATCGGATTTTTTCCGCCCATCTCAAGCTGATACTTAGCCCCGCGTGCCAACGCTGCCTGCCCTACTGCTTGCCCTACCGCATTGGAGCCCGTGAAGGTGATTCCGTTAATATCAGCATGTTCCGCAATACCTTGACCAATGACGCTGCCACTGCCTACGATCATATTCAGAACACCGGCTGGTAAGCCTGCATCATGGAAGCATTGCATAACTTTCGCTGCTGTAACCGCTGTTTCCGTTGCTGGCTTCCATACGACCGAGTTCCCATATATTAATGCAGGTGCGATTTTCCAAATAGGAATAGCAACTGGGAAATTCCAAGGGGAGATCACCCCTACCGTTCCGAGCGGTGACCTTGTAGTATACAAGAAAGCATCTGGATCGGAAGAAGGTATAACATCACCTATTTTTCGCATGCCTTCTCCTGCATAATAACGCAGAATGGCCACTCCACGTGCCGTCTCGCCCTTCGCCTCGGGTAATGTCTTACCCATTTCCCTCGTCATCGCTTCACCGATTTCATTCATTCTACTTTCCATAATATCAGCTGCTTTGAACAGCAAATTACCCCGCTGTGATCCCGTTAGCTTACGCCAAGCAAGCTTGGCCGCCTTTGCAGCTGCTACAGCATCCTCTAGATCCCGTTTAGTCGAATCCGGGATCATACCTACGACTTCGTTTTTATTTGCTGGACTTATGCTTTTCTGCGTTCTGCCGCTCTCGGAGCTTCTCCATTCGCCATTAATGTAGTTGTTATATATAGCGTAATTTATATTTGCCATTTTAATCTTCCTCTCTTTTTTAAATTGCTATTTAGGCCAAAACAGCAGTATTCACTAGTGTTCCAAGGCTGGTGATTTCGATTTCAATGACATCTTCAGGTGCAAGTGTGAACTGATTCGGAGGAACGATACATGTACCCGTGAGGAGGATCGTACCATCGTACACAATATTATCCCTGTGCAGAAAGGAGACGAGTTCCTCCAGCTTGCGTTTAAGCTGTCCCGTGCTTGCTGATTCATCGACTACTTTTTTTCCATCTCTATATATCCGCAAAGTGATCTGCAACTGGTAGGGATCTTGAATCGTTTCGGCTAATCTTATGACCGGTCCAATTGAGCATGATTGTTTCCAAACCTTGGCTTGCGGAAGATATAACGGATTCTCTCCTTCAATATCGCGGCAGCTCATATCGTTGCCAATAATGTATCCTACAATATGGCCTCGCTTATTTAAAACCAAACCAAGCTCCGGTTCCGGAACCTGCCAATTCGAGTCGCTTCTCAAGCAAACATTATCAAGATGGCCAACCGTCCGAGCTGCTGTGGATTTCATGAACAATTCTGGCCTTTCTGCATCATACACCTTGTCATAGTAGGTGGATGCATTCAGCTTGCCGCCAGTCGCCTCATAATTTCTAGCTTCCTTGCTGCGCGCATAGGTTACACCGGCTGCCCATACTTCAGGGGCAGCTACTGGCATAAGTAATTCAAGACTAGCAAACTCCCTATCCAGCGGCTGATTTGAACGGATCAGATCATTCACGTCTTCAAGTGGTGTTTTTCCTGCCTTCTCGATTCGTTCAAGGAATGATATAAAGTCCGAATCCGCCAATTTGAATACCTTATCCTCGTCAGTTACTGCTGCCAAACATTGCTCTACGCCATCACGATATCGAATAATTCTCATTTTAACCTCTCCTTGTTTTATAATATAAAACGACGTTCTTAAAATATAATATAGATCGACTTGCTTTCATCGCATGTCGATCTAGCATTAACTCAATAGTTATTGCTCAGGAAGCTCATCTTAGAACTGATAACCTAGCTGGCGAGAAATTTCACTCGTTTCCTGCCGAATCAGGTCAATTAAATGTGCCAGTTCTTGATCATCAACGTGTGCTACCATGGTGGATATGCTCATCGCCGCTATCACTTGTCCGTTATGATTGTATATCGGAGCAGCCGCACACCGGACCCCCGGCTCATTCTCCTCATTATCAATAGCATAGCCTTGCTTCCTGACTTGCTCCAACTCTTTCAAAAAAGCTTCGGGGCTGTCGATCGTCTTATCCGTAAGCTTAACAAACGTATGTCCTTCCGCAATCTGCACCTGATCTTTAATAGACCGGAAAGCCGCCAATACTTTACCCACGGCGCTGCTATGCAGAGGTATTCTGCGACCGATACGTGAATAACGAATAGCGGCCTTATGGCCCTCTACTTTATCAATGTATATTCCTTCTTTTCCATCGTCCATAATGACCAAATGTGTCGTTTGGCCAGTGGTAGCAGACAAAGCCCTAAGATGCGGTCTAGCGATTTCCCGAATATCAAAATGATTGAGAAGCAATTGCCCCTTCTCTACAAACCTCATCCCGAGGCGGTATTTCCCAGTCTGCTCATCCTGTGTAATGTAATCATGAATTTGAAGCGTTTTCAACAAAGAATGAACTGTACTTTTGTGCAAATCCATTTCTGAGCTTATTTCAGACAGTTTGTACTCCATATGTTGCTCATCGAATAAGTCGATAATTTTCAGTGCTCTATCCAACGCTTGAATGATGGGCATATTCCTTCACTCGCTCCCCTCCTAGAAGCGGTTTTATATTATAAAACCGTGTTCTAAAATATTGTTGGATAAATAATAGCAAACTCTAATTGCAATGTCCACCCTCTGTTGTCATACAGCAGACCATCTTTTGAAAGCTAAAAACACGTTACAGCTCAACGAATCTATTTTTGTTTGAATAGCAAGAACATAATTGTCACTGCGTGTGAATAAAAAATATAGCTTTTTAATTTTAGATACTCAACTTTCGCAGCTTAAATCTATGAATAATCCCTTGATGTAGCTAGGCAAACCGAGGATTCACTCACGGAAATCCGGCAGAAAGTGCACGCTGTAACAAGTCTACGACAGCATCCGGTTTACGGGTGAGTGCCTCCAGACTACGCTTATATCCATGACTGCGTTTGTAAATATGTTCCTTCATTTCGCAAATTCGATTCACCAGTTTGGCAGAAGAAAGCATGACGAAGTCAATTGGAGCAAAACTAAACCCATCTGACCAACCAAGTGTTAGCATGGCAAATCCCTTGGTGAAGCGTCCAGTCTTGTGGTCGAATACACGAGCTAGCAGCTCGGCTTTCTTACTCCGATTAAGGTTTAAAACGGAATCGTCGATAATGAAAACACGCTAGAAAAACGTGTTTTTGCCTGTTCAGACAAGGACTCTTGGTGTAACATATGAATTACATCACCTTCTTTGTTTGCATGGTTGCTCGACACTTCCATGATACCGAACAAAGAGGGTGTTTTTCTGTCAAGACGTGCAATATATCCCTAATATTCCTTGTAACCATAAGGGTTATCTAGTATTTCGCAGGTGCGAAAGTTGAGTTAATAATATGAGAAGAACATGATTTTAGTAACGTGACCAGGTGTATGCATTAACAGGGATGCGTTTTCGCGCTCATTCCGAGTACACTTGTCTGCCTGAAGATGGAGTTGTAGCTTAGGAACTTCCGCCATACAGCTTGCCAAGTATTATGGGGCAGAAGTTACCGGTGTGTGCAGTACCACAAATGTAGAAATGATGAAATTTCTGGGAGCCGATAAGGTCATCGAGAACGGGACATACTTGACAGTTGAAGGGCAAGGGATCGCAAAGGTGAGTTCGAAGGATCTAGTTTTCCTCAAAGAGCTTATGGAGACGGGGAAAATAAAATCAGTCATAAATATGCTATCCGTTGGAACAAATTCCTGAGGCTCACAGGTATGTAGAAAAAGGGCACAAAAAAGGAAATGTCGTCATCACCGTGGAACATGCTAACACAACTTAACGAAGATCTGCGCCCTATTTAACATGTTCGGATATATGCTGGTTTGACGTCTTTCTGGTACTCTACATGAGAGGAGGGAGCGACTCCACGGATTAACTTCCATGGTTCTGGTCGCACATATGCTATGTTGTTACAAACGTATATTCCGCAAGCTCCTTTATCAAGTTTTGTAGATTACTTCTGGTATTTCGAAGGATATAGTCCACCTCATTCGAAGGAGCTATCGCTGCCTGATGGTTCGATAGAAGTTGTAATCAACCTGCGTGAAGATAAGATAAAATTGTTTGACCGAGCATATAAGGACCCGTTGCAGACATATGGCAGCTCTGTTATTTGCGGGCCGCATTCCGAATATTTCATCATTGATACTTCCACAGAGACCACGGTCTTGGGCATACATTTCAAACCGGGTGGTATTTATCCATTTCTTAAAATGCCTGTGAATGAACTACATAATAGGCATGTTTCCTTGGATACACTGTGGGGAGTCAGAGCCCGTGATCTGCGCGAGATGTTGCTTCAATCGGAACTTTTGGTCGATAAATTTCGAATACTTGAAGAAAGTCTGATAAAGCTAGCCTCCCGACCGCTGATACGACATCCGGCTGTAAGTTTCGCACTTACCGAGTTTCAGAGCTTGCCTCATACTAGACCCCTCTCGGATGTAATCGGACAAATCGGTTTAAGCCAAAGGAGGTTTATCCAGGTTTTTAAAGAAGAAGTGGGGTTAACTCCCAAGCTCTTCTGTCGACTTCGCCGCTTTCAGGAGGTATTGAATAGAATAGACCGAGCCAAGAGCGTCAATTGGTTGGATGTCGCTATCGCTTGCGGTTATTATGATCAGATGCATTTTATTAAGGATTTTCAAGCGTTCTCCAGTCTTAATCCTACAGATTATTTCTCAATGCAAGGCAGGCATCACAATCATGTTGCGATCCACAGTTAAATCTTTATTCAATCGCAGACGATGTTATATCAATCGGTCAATAATTAAATATAGGGTCAATTTTTTACTATACCCTTATTTGGAGAACGGTTAGGATATTTATATGAGGCGGGAACAGTCCACATGATTGCATCTAGCGATATTGCATAGCTCATCATTCGGGAAAAAGGAAGGTGGAAATAAATGATTAATGCAACTCCATTCCTATGGATCAAGAATACTGCGGAGGCGATTGAGTTCTATAAGAAGGCTTTCGATGCGGTAGAGATTTACCGTTTGACAGAGCCTGGTGGCAAAGTGGCTCATGCTGAAATTACAATCGGCGGAGCCAAAATATCACTCGCAGGTGAATATCCTGATTACGGTATTCTGGGGCCGGAAACTTTGGGCAATACAACGGTTGGTGTCCAACTTCAAGTCGACAATGCGGATAAGCTGTTCCAGCAGGCAATTGCGGCTGGAGCGACAAGTGTTAATCAGATGACGGATCAATTCTATGGTGACCGTGCGGGAAGTGTGAAGGATCCGTTCGGACATTATTGGATGATTTATACGACTATTGAAATCGTGAGCCCGGAGGAAATGCAGAAGCGATTCCTCGCTATGTTTGAGAGTTAGCTGATCAGTGCAATGATTGCTTTGACTACATGCAAGCAAGTTAAAGGTCATGTTGCTGTGGATGCTTGGGGTATTGATTTTGATCACTTAAATGCAGCTGACCTGATATGCAAACAAATGGTTCAAGCAGCTGAAGCGAGTGGAGCTACGATTCTTTCGGTCCAATCCAAGCAATTCGAACCACAGGGCGCCACGGTTCTTATTCTTTTATCTGAGAGTCACATGTCCATTCACACCTATCTGGAAAAAGGCTTTGCAGCGCTGGATTGCTACACGTGTGGAGAAACTGTCGATCCTCAAGTAGCTATTCAAGCCATGATTGACTTCTTACAACCGAATTCAACTTCACAAGCAAGCACATCAAGAGGCATGGGTGCGCTGCATGTTCGTATTTCGGATGAGGCAGATGCCTTGGATGCTGCGGAGTCGAGAAAGTAGTGGATATTCGTACTTATTCTGGATCGATACAGCTTGCGTAATGTACTCTAACAGCGGTTAATGCTGTTGGAGTTTTTTTGTTTTGGGTAAAGGATAAACAAAACTTGCCTCTTATTTCTGAATCTGGTGATTGACACGGAACGATGATGCCTTATTTTGATGAACATGCTCTTAAAATGAAAACTCGCGGAACGTGGATTCGGTATATGGTAGGAAATCGCCCGAATAGAGGGAAAACGTAGGAATAAATGATCTACGATCCCCGAAAAGCATATGTAAGTGAATTTATTGTTTACAAATGCTAATTTTGTGGACACGATAATAGTTTCGTTGTTTTATTTGTTCTGGGTTTTACTCCCTTGATTATTTGAAAAATAGTGTCTTTAAACTATTTATTAAACGCGAATAAACAAACCTTCGAACAGTCGAGAATCTGAACTCTCGTATTCCCCCGTGTTCCCTTGACTGAAATAGGGTATCTATCTTAGTCAAGGGCGTTATTCGAACGAGTAAGGAACTTAACGATTTAACGAACCGCTGCTCGGCAGAATGTCCGCACTCACGACTCGTTCCCGGCTGGAATATGTTTTCCCTGCTTCCCGCAGTACCAGTAATCCAGTGAATAAGGACACGCCGCCTATAATGATTAGCAGTGCTCCGAGCTCCTGACTGTAGGCTGTTAGCGCTCCATCCCGAAACGCCATCCCGCGTATGAGGCGGTTAAGCCAGTTCATTGGCAATACCCATGCAAAAATTTGAAATGGCTCTGGGAAAGCAAGCGGAGTCAGTTGAATTCCAGTTGCAAGAAATGAAGGATACAATACGAAGCTGGTTCGCAAATTGACTTTAGACAAATCTTTGGCAGAATAGCCGATCAACAGCCCCATAAGTGACAATGCAAAGGCATAAACAAGCAATGGGATAATAAAAAGATAAGGTTCCGCTTCAAACCGCATTCCCCCCACCTGCTTCAGTAATCCATAACATAAGAGCAGCGAAAGGGCGGTCATGACCGCGTAAGGAACACTGCGAATCCAAAGCTGCAAGGGCGACTTTCCGTTTGCAAAGAGCTTCCCTTCCTGACGCAAACGAGGCGCAATAGAGCCCGCTGCGCTTGTTGTAATCATGAGAACCACAATGTTTACAAAACCAAGCACCATAAAGCCGACATAGCTTGTGGTTGGATTAAACAGCATCCGCTGCTGAAGAGACAACGGAGAAACAACGCCTCTAGCGGTTTCGGCGTCCATCCCTTTTTGAACCAGACGGGACATAGAAAGGGTCATATTTTCCGTTACGATGACTTCCTGAATCGCTGTCCGAATGCCGGTTAACCCTGAGGGCATCGTGTTATCCATTAAAATGCCGATATTCGTTGATATGCCCTGCTGCTGAAGCTGCTGAAGCTGCTTAGGTAGCATGATGACCGCTACAGCCTGCTCATTTGCAAGCATTATTTCCGGGCTCAGGCGGCTCGCGTACACATTTGTAACTTTCATGTAGGGGGAAGCATTTATTTTCGAGATCAGCTGCCGCGAATACGAGCTGTGATCCTCATCAATGACTACAACAGGCGATTCACTAATTTGGTTATGCGAGAACATTAAACCAAAAAATAAGGCCGCAACAAGCGGACCAATAAAGATTAAACGCAAATACTTACTGCCCGATACGTACCTCCATTCGTCAATCAGCGATTTCATCAAGTCTCACCTCCGCCGTCATCCCCGGAAGCAAATCAGCATTTGAATCCACAGCTATTCGGACAAGAAACATACTTAAATCTGCTTGCCCTTTTTCACGTGACATGCGCAGGTTTGCAAATTGAGGAGCCGCTGAAATCGAAGTCACAATACCAGTCACCTGTGCGGGATCATCCAAATACGGAAAATGAATACCAATGCTTTGATCAACCTGAAGCTTCTGGATTTCACTTTCCTGTATGTAGAGATCTGTATAATAGTTGTTTTTTTGCAAAACCGCCATAGGCGCTCCTTGTTTTACTTGATCCCCCGGCTTAACCGGAATCCTGCTGATCAACCCGTCATCTAGTGCAAGCACATCTTCTTCTCCTTCTTCAGCTAATTTAACCTTGAATAACACATCACCCCGTTTTACCCAGTCACCCGCAGCCACACCCACCTCTACAATCGAACCTGGACTTTTCTGATAAAACAGGGTCGTTTGCTCCGCCTCAAGCACACCTTGTTTCCTCATCTCAGCCAGACTGACAGCATCCTTTCCTTTAACAACAAGAAGTGAACCTCCAACGATCAGCGCAATCGCAATCCCAATATAAAAACCAACTTTTATTTTCATTCCTCAATCTCTCCCATTCTCTATTCGCAGTTAAATCTGCTGCTCTTTTTTTACCTTCATCGTTTTTCTAACCGCGTTTTCGGCAGCCTCCATAATTACTTCTCCCAATGTCGGATGGGGATGAATGGTCAAAGCCAAATCCTCCACGGTTGCCCCCATCTCGATAGCAAGGCCAAGCTCTGATACGAGTGTTGAAGCCTCCACGCCAACGATTTGTGCACCGATCACGATTCCTGAGGCAGAGTCCGCTAAAATTTTTACAAACCCTTCAGTCTCCCTCAATGCCAGAGCTCTTCCATTGATTGCAAAAGAAGCTTTGCCAATAACAATCGGAATGGACTTAGCTTTTGCTTCCGTTTCATTTAAACCAACGCTGGCCAGCTCTGGATGAGAAAAAACGACGAGCGGAATGGCTTTATAATTAACCTCAGAGGCATGACCAGCAATGGCTTCTGCCGCAATTTTTGCTTCGTAAGAAGCCTTATGGGCGAGTGCCGGACCAGCCGTAATATCTCCAATGGCAAAAATATTAGGAATAACCGTTCTGCACTGTTCGTCTGTCTCAATCAGTCCCCTGCCCGTCACGGGCAAGCCTATGTTCGCAAGCCCTAAATGACCGTCTGTATTTGGTTTTCTGCCGATAGTGACTAACACATACTCCGCTGTAACCTCATGTTGCTCCTTATTTTTTAAATAATGCAGTGTAATTGAATCAGCATGCTGCACCACTTTCTGTGCTGTCGCCCCAGTAATCATTTGTATACCATCGGCTTTCAACTGCCGAACCACAGGAATCGCGAGTTCTGCCTCGAAGCCCGGCAGCACTTGTTCTCCTCCTTCTAGAATCGATACCTTTGTTCCAAATTTGGCATACATTTGGCCGAGTTCGATCCCGATATAACCGCCGCCAATAACGACCAAGCTGGTCGGAACTTCAGGGAGCGACAGCGCTTCTGTGGAAGATAAAATCCGTCCTCCAACCGGAAATGCTTGCAGCTCAATCGGACGAGATCCCGTTGCCAATATGGCGTTTTCAAAAGAAATGGTTTGCTCTCGGCCGCTTTGCTGAATAATTGCTGTATGTTTATCAACCAGTCTGGCCTCTCCCTCCAAAATGCTCACACCAGCAGTCTTTAATAAATAGCCAACTCCTCCTGCCTGCTTTTTCACAATTCCCTGCTTGAAATGCTGCGCAATTTCAAATGCTGCTGCCGCATCCGCATGATTGAACTGCCTGAGCAAATCATAGCGATGCGATTCTGCAATTAATGCTTTGGATGGAATACAGCCAACATGCGTGCAGACCCCGCCGAGCTGACTGCGTTCCACAATCGCCGTCTTCATTCCAAGCTGTGAAGAACGAAGCGCCGCCACATAACCTCCCGGACCTGATCCAATGACCAATGTTTCTACGGATTCGAGCTTACTCATTTCCTGATCCCTCCTGATGTAACCATTTAAAATATGATGACCGCAATATATTATAACCATCATATTTTAAAACCGTCAACAGCCGTATTAACCCCTTCCGCTAGCTAACCGTTGCTAACTCTCTCAATTGACACTCTATATTATGACGACTATAATATTTTAAAGATAGAATTATGAAGCTGTGGAGTGATTACAATACCGTATCCCAAAGGTCATAAGATGAAAGTGCGGAATAAGATCGTTGAAAGTGCTGCCCAAGCTTTTCGCACGAAGGGCATACTCGATGTAAGTGTTCCGTTCATTATGAAGGGGGCAGGACTTACGCATGGAGGGTTTTATTCACACTTTGACAACAAAGAACAGCTGGTCGCCGAAGCCTGCCGGTATGCGATCAGCGATACCATAGCCATTTTGCAGAATGCTGCTGATCAGGAGAAGCAAAATCCCAAAATCAATAGTGTCATCGATTATTATTTAAGTCCGTATCACCGCGACAAAACAGAGATGGGCTGCATTCTTCCTGCTCTTTCTGGCGAAATTTCCCGTTCTTCCGAAGAGGTCCGGCAGGTATTCACCCACGAACTGGAGCGGATGATTGCTTTTATTTCCAATCTAGCGGAAATTGACACAACCAAGGGCAGCGCACTGATCAGTACAATGGTCGGCACTCTTGTTCTTGCACGGTCTGTTCACGATCCAGAACTGAGCGCTACTCTTCTTTCGGCAGGCAAGCAGTACGCCAAAGAGCTGGTTAGAGCTTAGTATTGCCCGTGGCATGTCCAATAAATAAAAAATAAGGCGTCACAGAAATAAATCTCTGTAACGCCATTTTTTCAATATTCACATGATTTCTTAAGCAAATCATGTTATCTTTGGGACATTCTCTTCTGTGTGATTGGTGGAGCCTAGCAATTAGAATAATGTTCTTTCTCTGATCTAACCCATTCAATCAAACCATTCCTTGCGGGATAGGTTTCTTCATAATCAGATTTATCCTTCAGAAGCTGGAGTCCCTTTAACGTTAATTTTGCTGGTTTTAGCGAATAGGCGTCGCCCACTCTCAATACTCTTTCTAGGTACCCTTGTTTCTCAAGAAAACGGATCATATTATCGAATTCATAGTCTAATAGGCCATAGTCCTTCCCATTAGGCATAAAATCTTTTCTATGAATTTCCCTAAGGATACTGTATCCGCCTCTCATTCTCACCTCTCCAATCTTATGAGTAATTATTGTATTCTCCCACATATAAATGCCTATCCCATACAACTAAGTAACCAGTTCTAATTCTTTTGCACGCGCAATGGCCTGACTGCGCCGTTTCACGCCTAATTTTCCGTATAGATGGAATACATAACTTTTCACGGTGCTTTCCTTTAATCCAAAACGATAGGCGATTTCCTTATTTGACAATCCATCGGTTAAAGCATACAAAATCTCTGCTTCACGATTTGTCAGCAGTTCAACTAGCGGCTGTGGCTCTGCAGTATTGTCAGCGTTATCTAATGGACTGTACTCCGAATCGCTACTAGAAGCAGACGCACTGCTTTGAATTAGGAATTCCTCTGACGATTTCAAATAAACCATCCGTGCAATCATAAGATCCAGCACTTCCAGTATCTCCTTCGTAAATACATCGGAGAACAGATTATTCTCCAAATAAAGAACAGATTTCAATGATGTTCCTGGAAAGGAAACCGGCATACAAAGAACAGACTGAGACTTACTGCGAGTGATATAGGGATCAGCTGCGTATGAACTGCGTGAAGCATTTGCAAGCACGACCGAATCACCTGTCTTAACCACATAACGGACGATAGCCTCCGCGTACGAAACCTCTCCATCACTCTCATTTCTAGTGCCAGCATGATCTGCAATGGTGAAAATCTCTTCATGGCTCTCCAGCACATATCCCTTTTCCGCACCGGAATACCGAAGTGCCGACTCCAGGAATTGGCTCATTACATTAGAGTCATCTGCCTTTCTTGACCAATCTGTAATTTGCCGTATAAACGCCTTTTCATCAACGAACATTGGCGTGGTTTCATGGATAGTGCTTACTTGTCCAATTTCCTCAGTGGCAGCCACGCTTTCTGTTTGTAGTTCCGCCATAGCTAATTTCAGCTTGGAATTTGACTCCATCAGTCTTTTTGCTTTAGCAGTTGCACCCCATCTTGAATAAGCAGCGCAGGCATCTGCAATCAGAACATCCGCTCCGGTAATACTCCCAGCTTCCCTATAGAAGATTGAAGCACGCTCACAAGAAATAGCCTCCATTAGCCCATTTCCTTCTCTTCGAGCTTCTCGGGTCGCTCCCTCAAATCCTTTGGCTGCATTCACTCGGTCACCATCAATACGGTGGAGCTCAGCTGTTATGAGCAAATATGCTGAAGATTCATTCCCGTAATATCCCGTCCATTGCCTCATGCTGCGCAATTGCTTGTTAAGCTTTGCACGAATGCCCTTTTGCTCATCCACCGCTGCCTCCGCATACATGGCAGCAAGCGTCAGGGAATGGTAAATATGCTGTTTGCGCACTTGCATCCGGGTTTGACGATACGTGTTGAATTTGCCCTTCTCTACCCATTCCAGGGCATCGTGATATCGTCCGAACAAATAAGCAATTTCAATCTGGCTGGTACAAGTATAATAAACCTCATTATTCAGCTTCTCCTCGAATCGATCCTTCAGCAACGGCACTACGACTTCATCGTATTCGCCCGCTCCATCCTGCATTTGTGCCACATACCACCTCGCAATGCGAAAGACATTAACTGTGACTTCATCCAGCAGCTGCTGTGAAATTTCTTCATAATTCGAAATCCGAGCAGTAAGTGTATGCAAATCACCGGTATGAGTGGTCGTAGAGGTTAGCATAGCGATACTTACATAAGACAGATTAATTGATTCCATCCCATAATAAATCGATTGTTCAAAATGCTTGGCGCTTGCTTCAGGATTCTGCTGCAGCCCAACAAGCCCCTTAATATAGTGCAGTCTGCTTCGCAAATCCGAGCTTTCAAAGGAGGCTGATAGCTTAAATGCCAAATCTATATATTGGGGTCCCGTATGGTAGAAAGAAATTTTAAAAATAATCATGCCATAGCCAGCAAGCATAAAAGCGAACGCTTCGTTGCTTCCATGCTTTAGAGCGTAGCGAATGAACCTCGAGAAAAGTACAGCAGACAGTTCAAGGCTTAATGTAAATACAGAAGAAGATATCGCCATGACCAAGTCCGACAAGGCTTTATACTCAGGATTACGATTAATCGGTAAATTCATAATCTCATGCCGCATACTAAATAATGCACCTTGCGTCATGATCAATTCCTTTACGATGACAGCTTTAGAGGGCTTACTGGAAAAAATCCAGCCAAATTCCGCCAGCGCCTGCTTTCCAATATGGACAGCAAGCTCGTCATTCTTCAAGTACGAATACATGGCTATGCGTTTCAGGTAAATCTGAGAGCGCTCCACCAAGTCCGTAGTACAGGACATCAATTGTTCGAGCAGAGCTTCTGCCTTGTCTATGCGACGGCACATAAATTCACATTCAGGCAGCTCCAGCATCAGACGATAGGCTAGTGAGCTCGTACTCCTCCAATCACCCCCCGCAAGCTGCAAGCCTTTTTCAAAAAAGTGCAGAGCAGCCGCAAATGCTGTTGCTGCCTTCGATTTCAAACCGGCCTGATAATTATATTCAGCTAGCTCCATCTTTTCTGCTTCATTTACCAGCTTATCGCTGCCCATATTCAAGTGATACACCACATCATAAATGGAGTGTTCACGCTCTTCTAATGAATGGTCGCGTAGCACACGGCCGATGGTCAGATGCAAGCTCGCTTTTTCCGCTTCGGCAATAGTCATATAAGCTGCCTGCTGCACACGGTCATGCATAAATGTATAATAACCTTCATCCGCTGCTGCATCATCCATTTCAATTTCTCTACTTAATAAACCCTCTTCCTCTACTAAACGTAAAAGCTGAAGTGTATGAAGCGGAGAGCGGCCGCTTACTAAAGCGATCGTAGAGGAATGAAAACGATGACCAATCGCAGCACCTATGGCAAGCAGCTCAACCATATCCGGTGAAAGCATACGAATACGGGTCCCGATTAAATGAAGAATGTCAGGATGTTCCGGTATTTGTGCAACTGCCGCACCATCCCAATTCCAAATCGCAGCTTCCTCATCATAATAAAGCTTATTCTCACGATACAGGCTGTCTAGAAGACGATGTACGAATAGTGGATTACCGCCTGTTCGATGATATAGCACCTCTGCAAGTGTTCGTACACGAGCCGAATTTTCGTTAAGAACATGCGAAAGAACTTGCCTTACATCCAAATAGGTCAGCGCTTCGAGGGCGATATGCTGTACAGGTATGGATGAGCTTGCATGCTGCAAGTTAAGTGTGTTCTCCATCCATACGGCTGCTTCACCTTGATTTGCTCCGTTGTCCGAGCAGCCAGAAGCCGTTTCCACTCTGAACGTTCCTAGTACTAGTAAGTTTAGTCGATTGGGAGCATGGGCAAGCGAACGAAGGACATCCAACGTAGCTGAGTCTGCCCATTGTAGATCGTCTAGAAAAATAAGGAGAGGATGTTCCTTTTCAGCAAATATATTCATAAAAAGAGGAATCAAGCGATGAAACCGAATAGCCGCTTCAGCAGGAGGCAGCGGCTCCACAGACGGAAGTTCGCCAAAAAGCTTAGCTGCTTCTGGCAGCAGCTGTACGATAACAGCTGCTCCTTGACCTAATGCCTCTTCCAACTGCAACTTCAGCTTTGCCATTCGTTCAGGGGACTGGCTGTATATTTGCCGAATCAAGCTCCGCAGAGCCTGCAAGAGCGGCGAGAGAGGAACGTCACGATTCATCAGATCACATTTCCCTCCAATGAACAGACTGCCTTCTTTTCTAGCCAGCACCTGAAACTCTCGAATAAGCGCGGTTTTTCCACTGCCTGCACTTCCGCTAACGAATACGAACGAAGACACGCCGGCTTGCGCCTGTTGCAAAACCTCGCGGAGCGCCCTTCCTTCCATTTCACGACCAAAAAGAGTTTTTGGAAGCTGAAACCGACTAGCCTCATCGACACGAGCGATTTCGAAAGGGATGATCTCTCCTTTTTTCTCCATAGAAGAAGCACAGCTTTTCAAATCAAACAACAATCCAAAAGCACTCTGATAGCGGTCTTCTGGCCTCTTCGACAACAGCTTCATAATTATATTTTCGAGAGAATCCTCCAGCTCCAAACGCACCTCACGCAAAGGCATTGGCACAATCGCAAGATGGGCATGCAGCCATTCTTCCCTATTCTGAGCTTGAAAGGGCAGACGACCTGCGAGCATGTGATAAAATATCATGCCTATTGCATACAAATCGCTTCGTTCGTCAGCTTTACGATTGATTCTGCCTGTTTGTTCAGGAGATAGGTAGGCGTAATCTATTATTCTTTCGTCTGTGAGCACAACACTATTTATTTCCGATTGAATGAGTATCCCTGCTGGATTCAAATGACCGATCAGTAGGTTTTGCTTATGAGCCTTATGTACGGATTCAGTCAGCGCGATCGCTATATGTAAAAAGGAAGATGTATCCATTTTATTTCCGTTCAGCAAATCCTTTAACTTAACATTATTTGCAAGCAACATGTTATCCAGTCCTCCATCTTATCCGTGCAATGCTACTTTGCCAAAACGTTAAAGGCTATTCCACAGTTTATCACTGTTCAGTCAAGTAATGAATAAGAATTACAAATAGGTCTGGTTGCCAATAAAAGAGCCCCAGAGAGTAGTCTCTGAGGCTCCAATCTGTTAAACCTGATGGCTATAAACGAAAGCACAAAAAGCCTCTTTCAGCGTTAGGAAGAGGCTCATTCTTCTGTTATCCGATATAAAAATAAAAGTATTGGCTGAAACTGGGACTAACCTTATAATAACGAATAGAGGTTTCCTCATAGCCTCTTAACACAAGCTAGTATCTTATAAAAATAAGGGGATTTTAATGGCACAATTAGCAAAAAGACCATATTTGCCTGCGCTAGACATTTTTAGAGCATTCGGTATTTTAGCGGTCATCATGATTCATGCAACATCAGCGGTCGTAGCTAACTACGATCACAAGGCTACGCTATATCCTCTTTATGTCTTTCTAAACACATTTACCAAATTCGCAGTGCCCGTCTTCATCTTTCTAAGCGGCTTCGTCCTGTTTTACAACTACTACAACAAACCCTTCACAGCAACAGCAATTGGGCAGTTTTACAAAAAACGAATATCTAAAGTATTGATTCCTTTTATCTTATTTTCGTTCCTCTATTTCGCCTTTACGAGACTGGCAGCTTACGGATTTAGTGACCTGCAGACCTTTATCGGTTACTTTACAACGACTAAATTTCTCAAAATGCTTATTTTTGGCAAAACCTATGTACATCTTTATTTTGTCGTTATTATTATTCAATTTTATGCAATATCACCACTAATGCTGTACGCCGTTAATCGGTTTCGAAAATCCAGCCGGCATATCGTCTGGATAGGTTTGCTGGTGCAATGGTTATTTATTTTTATCATCGTCCGGGAATATCATGTGATTAGCCCCGGCAGCTATGCGTTTACGTATATGCTTTATTTTACGGCAGGTGCGTTTATCGGTATTTATTATGAGAAATTCGCTGAATGGATTAATCTCACTAGAAAAAACGCTACGCCGGCAAAAATTGCAGCATCGCTTGTGCTGTGGGCACTATTCTTATCGTCAAATATGACTATGGTCTACTTTTATTACGAGAAACGGTTAACTGGGCTATCTGTTATAAACACAAGTCTATTAGAACTGATAGATGAGGTGCGTTGCGTTACGGCTGCTATTGTGCTGCTTCAAGTTTCCTTCTGGATTTATACATCATGGAACAAAATGGTCGTCAAAGCTCTTATACATATCGGTGCCACATCCTTTGGCATATATTTGGTCCATCCATTAATTCTGTATCTATACCGCCAGACGAATGCCAGCGGCTCTCCAATTCTGTTCCATGTTTGGGTGGCCGGCGGCTTCCTGCTCGCACTCGCTATTCCTTGGGCTATCATGGCACTAAGCGCACCATTCAAATGGCACTGGCTGCTGTTTGGTCCGCTTCCAACTAAGAAGAAACAGCCTGCTTCTCCAATACAGCCAAGTATTCAAGGATAATAAAAAAAAGAGCCGTTCGATCGCTTCCAAAGTAAGCGCGGACGGCTCTTCTATTAAATTGCTTCCTTCATTTCCGTTTCTGATTTCGCATCCGCTTTAATCTCCCGCTGCTCATCATTTAGCTCATATAATAATTGCCCGTTTGCATCATAGGCATACACCTTATTCATCCTGGAAGCCGACTGCTCTTTAGTAGAGCTGCGAATAGAACGCCCAGCAAGATATACCCCGTCTTTCATAAGCGCATCCTGCTCATATCCATCCCACCATGCAATTTGCACCCTGCTTATATTCGGATCATTCAGTTGACCAACAGCATAATAATGACGATACTTGCCAAAAGTAGACATCCCCATCCGAAAGCTGAGTAAGATTTGCGGGTCCAGCTTCATTCCAAATCCACCGCCGCGGAAGCTCCAAAAAAGTCCAAGCGAACGTTTCACGAACAATTGATGTTGGAGCTCATGTTTATGATCAACGATTAGCAAAAGCTCATAGCCTTGGCCTGTCTTTGCTTTTAAGGAAATTGGAGCGTAAGGAGACTCCATCATATCCAGTGCACGCTGTGCTACTTTCTCCACACGAATAGAGCTTTGTGAGAAAAGCGCAGCATAGATGATGGAGCAAGCCAGAAGAATCAATAACCAACGGATCAAGTGACCGAAAACTATTTTCGTAGATGACTGCATTAGTCTGCCTTCCCCTCCTCAAGTGGTATATAAAAGGAAAAGGATTCGCCATAAGCTTCATTAAATACGGTGACGCTTTTCAGATTAGGCGGCACGTTAGTAAACGTAAATTGACCATTTGATCGATAAAGCCGCATGGATGCACCTGAAGATTGATACTGAAGCACCTCATTGGCATCTGTTTTTATTTGAATGGTATTAGGCAGTTGCGGCACCGAAAAAAAACGTTTTGAAGATAAATAAACAGTCAGCTTCCCTTCCCCATAAACAACGCCGTCAATACTTATCTCTTTGTTGAAATAGGTTTGCTTATCTGCATCCACCTTATAATAAAAACCCTTCTTCTTAGCCTCGCTCAGCTCAGCATTATGATCAAACAAATCAATTGAAGGAAGCGCAAAAAGCAGCGAAAAACCTCCAATAACAATAAGCAGCACCCACTCTACCCTTCGTAATATTTTTCTCATTCCAACCTCCTTTTGATTAAAATACTATAAGTTGATTACTTTTAATAAGCTACTTTAATTTTTATACTGTATATGCTATTATAGACCTACTTCATACGATTTGAGCTTGTAGCAGCCTTAATGCTCGTTGGTTACATTTTCCAATATTGTACATGATATAGACGTAAAGGACTATGCTTTAGGTGCAGTTTATTTAAAGCAATCAAGTATCACAACCATATATACTTCAAGGAGGATTAATCATGTCGACATTTTTGGATGAACAAATTTCACTGGGAGAAGTAAAGCTTAAGGTAAGCAATCTCGAGCGCTCAATCCTTTTTTATACGGAAGTTGTCGGGCTAAAGGTTTTGCAGCATGATGAAATGCATCGTGTTGCAGCGTTCACTGCTGATGGGAAACATACGCTGCTCATTCTAGAGGAAGTACCGAATGCCGTTGTGCCGCAAAAACGCTCTCATGCTGGTTTGTACCATTTTGCAATTCTGCTGCCGGATCGTCGCTCCTTATCGCTTGCGCTCCGCAACTTGATCACAAGCGGCATTCATATTGGGCAGGCCGATCATTTGGTAAGCGAGGCGCTTTATATTTCAGATCCGGATCATAACGGCATCGAAATTTACGCGGATCGTCCGCGTGAAGAGTGGAAGCGAGATGCCGAGGGCAATTATGTGATGGCAACAGACCCGCTTGATTGGGAAGATCTGCTTGCTCAGAGTGATGGTTTGGAATGGAGCGGTCTCCCGCAAGGAACCGTTATTGGACATATCCATCTTCACGTAGGCGACCTTAGGAAGTCGCGCGCGTTTTATGAAGGCAAGCTAGGCTTTGATGTTGTTGGCGATTATGCGCAAATGGCTGCTGTATTCGTCTCGGCTGGCGGATACCATCACCATATCGGCATGAACATTTGGGCAGGCGCAGGTGCTACCTTGCCGTCAGCCAATACGGTTGGCTTATCTTATTATACGATTGTTTTCCCAACTTCAACTTCTCGTGAAGCTTGGCTCGAGCATCTGCGCAGCGACGGTGTTGAAGCTGCGGAGCAAGGAAACGCGTTCGTTGTACATGACGCTTCCGGCATTGCTATTCACGCGACTGTAAAATCGGATTAATTGTTTATTCTAGTGAGCAGAGCTGATTCAAATAACAAAGGCAGACTAGGACATCAAATCATGTCTTAGACTGCCTTTGGTTTGTTCACCCCTAAACTATCTTTTCATTAGGCGATTCATAAATCGTTCTGTATCTTTTATAAATCCATACTGTTCATACAATTCATGAGCATCATGCGTTCGCAGTATGCCGCCAATCCCTTCGAATTCTTTGGTAATGTATTCAACTAACTTCTTTCCGAGACCTCTACCTCTATATTCTTCATCAATAAAAACATCACACAAATAATAAATCGTTGCCCAATCCGTTACAATTCGAGCGAATCCAACCTGCCTTTTATTATCGTAGATGCCAAAACAAACTGAATTTTGAATGGATTTATGAATCGTTTCCGCTGGCCTTTGGTTTGCCCAATAACTCCTTGATAAAAATTTGCAAACGGTATCCATATCAATAAGTGACTTGTCATCACTAATTAGAAACTCTTTATATAGATGATTCAAGTTGATGGCCTCTTTTCATAATGTATTTTTATACATATAAATTAATATATATTCAGATTAATTTTATTTATATTTTTTGTCAATACAATGCAGGTTAACAGCTACTTCTGTAACCAGTCCATACCATCAACAAAGAAAAGAGGAACTGCATACCAGCAGTTCCTCAAATCGCACAAGAATTGAATTAGTCCATCGGAATGACCTTATCAAAAAATTCGACATCTTTTATTTCTTTATCATTGATAATGGGGGTAAATGGCTTCACAATCGTTATGGTGTTAGTTATAAGATCCCCCGAGGACATCCCCTTAAAAACAGCCGTTGTCTCCGATGTTCCATCTTTGTAATGTATGGTGATTGGATAATGATCCGCATACTCGTTTAACCCTATTTCCCGCGAGGAGCGGCTCGCTGCCTCAGAAATCTCTTTGGTATGCGCACTGTCTACTTTTATTGTAACGGAAATGGGCGAGATAGAAATGGATGATAGTGTTGCTTCGTAGTTATATAATGATATGCCTTGATCAATCTGATACGTTGTTGACATATCCTTATAGTCCAAATTGAATTTGATTTTCCATGAACCTGGATTTACTTTTTCAAATATATCGGGATAAACATCTGCCGCCTCTAAATTACTGAGCATCAAAGTAGCAGGACTTCCTGCGATTGTTCTATTCTTCGTTAAATAACTCATCATTAGACTGATTTTATTATCGCTTGGATTCTCATCGTCCAATAAGGTGTAACCGGTTGAAGAGCTATTTGAACTCATATGATCAAAACTTAAATGTGTCTCAAAACGATACCTTTTGGCATCTAGAACGGTACCTTCCGGCGCGGTGAAGTCCAAAAGAACATATATCAAATTGCTGTCTCCGATAATCTGTTTAACTTCAATGATTCCATTCTCGTTAACCGCTTTTTTGTTGACCAATTGAGCGCCGTTTTCCAAATATAGCTCCTGTTCGTCATTCGCCGGGTTTAGAAAGTTTAAAAATTTCATATCGAGGCCCATATAGCTTGCTGCAAAAGCAGTTGTCGTTAACAAACAGATCATAACCGCTGCTGCCAGCATCGCAGATCTTACATGTCTCCAGGATGCAGGTATTCTTTTGTCCACGGTTTCCGATTCAATTTTTACAATCATGTCGTGTAATAGTTTGTCCTTATGTTCCTTATTAGGCTTTATGGTTTCAAATATTCCCTTGAACTGGTTTTCCGTCAACATATATCCCTCCCAAATCATCCTTCAGGCGTGTTCGTCCTTTGGATAATTGTGTTTGCAGCGTGCTCTCTTTTCGATCTAGTAGTTTTGATATTTCTTTTACAGAATAATCCTCCACATAGTAGAGGTATAACACCGTTCTGTATTTTTCAGGAAGCCGCAGCAATTTCTCGAGTATATCCCTCTGCTGCTCATTGTTATCCCAGTAAGTTTTTTCCGACAAAACGTCTACATCAACCCTGCGAGATTTCCACCAGCTTTTTAATACGTCTTTACAAGTGTTTTTGGCCGTCACAATAAGCCATGCTTTTTCATGCTCGCGGTCATTAAAGGTTTTGTTGTGCTTGAATAGCTTTAAGAATACAGACTGAACAGCGTCATCCGCATCCATCGTATTTTTCAATAGGATGAAACATAATCTGTACACCATATCGATATTCCGCTCATACATTTCAGAAAACTCACTATGGGTACGACTTATAGATTGGTTGTCCATTTATTCACCTCCTATATAAAACACGAACGACCATTCAAAAATATCTTATAAGAACATTTTTTTATATGGCTTCATGAAATAAGAGCAGCCTGCCATACGGCAAACTGCTCCTTGTTCTTTATTTTATTAGAATTCAATCCATATTGGCAGTATTAAAAAAATGATTGTAACTACCACGCTTATAGCAAGCAGGAGCTCACCAATTCTTTTGCTGACGACTGCTCCAAAATCATGAATATGTCTTTTCGAAATTAATATTGTCGCTAACCAAAACGGCATGGAAGCTAAAAAGGGATAGTTGAAACCATCTGTGCCGTTTGAATATACTGCTAATCCCATTAGGTTAAAGAGATAGTGAGTTAAAATAAAACCATTCCCAAAATTATAATTTATTAAAAACCCTGAAAATAAAAAAAGTATAGAAAGTGATCCATAACCAAAAGGTTTTCTAACTGCCAAAATAGATCAACTCCTCCGCAGATACAATATCCATATTGTACCATATGAATTTATGTGAAGATATCTATTCTGGGAGTTTACCTGATCTAACAGGTCAATTAAATCAGCGTTTTGTAATAAAAAACCGTTGCATCTAAATTACCGTCTGCCGATCGTGCATAGCCAGGAATACGTCCGGCTTCAATGTACTCTAATGAAGTATACAGGATATTCGAAGGATCCCCCTCCCTCGTATCGAGAACTAACAATGTTCTGCCATCGTGTCTTGCTCGCCCTTCTGCCTTTTGCATAAGTAAACGTCCAATTCCTCTAAGACGATAGTTTGGATGAGTCATTAATTTTGCAATTTCCCCTCTATGTCCGCCATTTTGCTTCGTACATAGATGCAGCTGCACGCTCCCAACGATTCGATCATCGATTTTGGCAACGTATAAAATCACCTCTGGACTTAACACAGCCTCCCAATACATTACAGCATCAGAAAGCTTCATTGGGGGTAAAAAGCCAATTGAAGCACCATCTTCAACGACCTGCACCAACAGATCCGCCAGCCCGCTAACATGTTCTTCAATGGATTGTATTTGTTCAATTATCACATCATTAGCCATCCAAATCTCCTCCAAACCATGAGTATAGTTTAATAGTAATGAACGAAGTATAATTTGTATAACGAATTTATTTGATTATAATGATTCATATTTCAAATTAGTTGAGGTGCAGCTATGGATATTCCACAGTTAGAGGCTTTCTTATCGGTGTGCAAAATTCGCAATTTCACAAGGGCCGCAGAGTATTTGCATATCTCGCAATCTGCTGTTACAGCAAGAATAAAAGCGCTGGAACAGTCCGTCGGAAAGCCGCTGTTTCTACGTGATAACCGAAATGTAAGCTTAACGCAGGCAGGCATCCATTTCCTCCCTTATGCCGAGAGGATGCTGCTGCTGTTTGAAGAAAGCAAGATAACGTTATCCGAAGGATTAGAAAACTATATCGTCATGAGCGGTCCTGGCTCTGTTTGGCATTACTATTATTTGCAGCATATTGTTTCGTTTAGGCAAGCACACCCGAAGGTGGCTATTAAATTTCTGAGCTACATCGATTCCAGCTACATGATTCGTGATCTTTTACTCGATGGCGTTGTACAAGTAGCTATTCGATACGACCCTCTTGATCGCCCTAATGTTACTAAACATTTCCTATTTGAGGACGAAATTATTCTTGTTTCTTCTCAAAATAGTTCTAACTTGTTTACGAAAACAGACTTCTTTTCGGGACAATATTGTCACATCGAGTGGGGATATCCGTTTCCAGATTGGTTTCGCTCAATCGTTGGGGAAGGTTATCTGCCTACTTTTGAAACCGACCACTCCACCATAATGCTCACATTGCTTTTGCAAGGAGCAGGATTTGGCTTCCTTCCCCGATCTATTGCACAGCCTTTTCTAGATGATCACCGTTTATATGAACTGCGCTGCGAATTGCCTTTTCCAGTTACGAGGGCCTATGCTCTCTATTTAACAGACAATCGCGACCATCCAAGTGTAAAACTAGCCTTGCAATTGCTCGATGTTCCTCTAGCTTCGACAGGAGATTCAACACGCTGATCGTTTTCAAAATCTCCAAACCATTCCGGCCTCCGCCTTAAGACTGAGTCCGAAGCATGCTTAAGACGGTACTCTCATAAAATGGATACGGTTAAAATTATTGTAGCAGATCAATTAAATCGGAAACCTTACATTACAAAAACAAAGCGTATGCTTTCGAAGTGAGTTTTTGCTTCACAAAAACGAAGCGTATGCTTTCGAAGTGAGTTTTTGCTTCACAAAAACGAAGCGTATGCTTTCGATGTGAGTTTTTGCTTCACAAAAACTTTAGGAGGTTACATAATGCCCGTATTAGAAGTGCGTAATTTACAAAAGAGCTTTGGATCAGTCAGCGCTGTAGCCGGCATTAGCTTCACCGTCGAGGCTGGAGAAGTGTTCACCATCATCGGTCCAAACGGCGCAGGAAAAACGACTACGCTTGAAATGATTGAGGGGCTGCAAAATCCTGATTCCGGCCAAATCGAATTTGGTCCTCTAAATTGGACAAAAAACAGTGAACAAATCAAGGTGTCCATCGGTGTTCAGCCTCAGTCCAGCGCTTTGTTCGATTTATTGACGGTAGAAGAAAATTTAGATTTGTTCGCTACCTTTTATCCAAAATCCCGGCCAGCAGCAGAAGTGCTCGAAATGATTAATCTCACTGATCAGCGCAGCAAGCAGGTTAGGAAGCTCTCCGGCGGACAGAAACAACGGCTTGCCATCGGACTCGCCATGATTAATGACCCTACGATCATTTTTTTAGATGAGCCTACAACAGGACTAGATCCGCAGGCAAGACGGAATATATGGGACATTATTCTTAAGCTGAAGGAGCTAGGCAAAACAACCATCCTTACTACCCATTACATGGAAGAGGCCGAAAAGCTGAGTGACCGTGTATGCATTGTTGATCAAGGGAAAATCGTCACCTTAGATACTCCAGCTGCTTTAATTGATCGGCTCACGAAGGAACGAGAGGTCAGACTTACCTTTATTGATGGCGCTGAGGCAGCACTTGAGACTGAGAAAGTCGCTACACTCCACCATGCTGTCGTCCGTACGAATCGCGATGGCGCTTCGCTCCAGCTATGGACGACCCAGCCTGAAGAAACATTGTATGAGCTGTTTGGATTTACGAAGGATCGCGGTTTCCGCGTCGAGCAAATTTCTATTCGTGAAATGAGTCTGGAAGATGTATTCATTGCCTTCACCGGCAAGGAATGGAGGGATTAAGTTAAATGAACAGCACCAAACAATTTTCCAAAATGTTTAGCGCCCAGGTCAAAATGATGTTTCGCGAAAAACAAGTATGGTTTTGGAACATCTTTTTTCCGATCATACTAATGGTATTGTTTATGGTCATTTTTGGCGGAGGCTCATCCGATAGCTTTAAAGCTACAATTGCCGTTGTTGATTCACAGCCGAATGCCAATTCGAGCATGCTGCTTGAGCAGCTGCGCCAAATTCCAGTATTTGAGTTCAAAGAAGAGCAGCCGATCACGAAGGAAGCCGGCAATACGCTCATTGAAAAACAAGATATTGATGCACTCATTATTTTGCCTGAATCCGACAGCTCCACCACAATGCAGCTCGTTGTAAACAAAGCCAATGAGCAAGGAGCTACCACCCAGGCTATTGCCGGCATTTTGGATCAATTTATTCAACAGACGAATTGGACCGTTGCCAAAGCTACGCCAACATTCAGCTTAACTAGACAATCCATTTCGCAAGGCTCCGAGGATTTGAATTACGCAGACTTCCTGCTGACTGGCATGATCGGTCTAACACTCGCGCAGGGCGGTCTGTTCGGCATGGTCAGTCTAGTTGAGATGCGCAGAAAGGGACTGATGAAGCGGCTTCGCATGACGCCAGCCAAGATGGGCCTTTACGGGCTGGCAGGCGTAATTGTAAAGCTGTTGCTCGGCGTTTTTCAAATCATTATTTTAACATTGATTGGCGTATTCGGTTTTGGCGCAAATCTTCATATTAATGTATTAAGCTTAGTTATTGCTTTCTTTGCAGGCGCACTCGTATTTAATGCGATGGGTTATTTATTCTCTTCCTTCAGTAAATCTATAGAAGCTTATATGGGGATGTCCAACATTGCCAGCATGCTCATGATGTTTCTTAGCGGTGTATTTATCCCACTCGAAATCATGCCAAACTGGCTGCAGCCTATTGCACAAATTTTGCCGCTTACTTACTTCGTGGAGGGCATGCGGGATGGTCTCATCTACAATTCCGGGATCGTTTCAACCTCATTCTGGATCGGTATTGGCATTATGGTCACATGGGGTGTTGTATCCTTCTTAATCGGCTCCCAAGTGTATAAATCGAAATCAGCTGTTGAAGCAGCCTAGTCGTAAGCATAAGCTAAAAAATAGGGCTGTCACAAAAGTAGATCATCCTACTGAAGTGACAGCCCTATTTTACGATAATCGGATCTATACTTTGCAAGCAGAGTGCTTCAATTGCGATTTCTCGATCTGAATCGTTGAATGTTCAATTTGGAATCTGTCGGCCAGATGTTGAATTGCTTCCTGAAGAATGACTTGGCAATCCTTCTCATCCTCAACAATAAGATGGCAGCTTAAGGAGTCTATTCCCGAAGTTATTGTCCAAATATGAAGATCGTGAACGTCTTTGACACCTTGAATGTCTAGCAGTGCTTCTTTAACCTGCTCAGCATTCACATGAGCTGGCGTTCCCTCCATCAGAATATGAACGGTTGATTTAATCACTCCCCATGCGCTTCGCAAAATAAGAAGAGCAACCACTACACTAATGATTGGATCAGCGATATACCACGAAAATGAATACATCAAAATGCCGGCAATGATCGCGCCTACCGAACCAATGGCATCTCCGATGACATGAAGATATGCACTCCGAACATTTAGATTGTCCTTCACATCCGCCTTCCGCATAAGAAACCATGCACTTGCTATATTAGCCAGCAAACCGATACCAGCTATAATCATCATCGACCCGCTCGCGACGGTCGGCGGTTCACCGAACCGCTTGATTGCCTCCGCAATGATAAACGCGGCGATAACGAACAATGTAATGCCATTAAACAAGGCTGCCAATATTTCAAAACGATGAAATCCATAAGTGCGGTTAGAAGAAGCTGGACGCACGGCAATCCACATTGCTGCCAAGCTTAACGCCAGTGCAGCTGTGTCACTCAGCATATGCCCTGAATCAGACAATAGCGCCAACGAGTTCGTCACAAGTCCCCCTACAAATTCCAGAACCATAATACCCGCTGTGATAATAAGTGCGATCAGCAGCCCCGCTTTATTATTCGGAGCATGAGAATGTCCATGATGACCATGACCATGCGAGTGACCATGGTGATGACCGTGATGGCTGTGATTCCCATGCGAATGTTTAGCTGCGTTCTGTTCATGGTTATGGTCGCATCCTCCATCTCCATGATCATGTTGATGGTTTTCCGCAATGGCTGCTGATTTTAAATTTTCCCCTAGTTTCCCATCCTGTGATCCGTTCATAATTCTCTCCCCCAATCCATTCCAACAGACTTTATTAGTCTGCATCTAAACCAACTTTTTCATGAATGCAATCAAATTTCTATAACATATGAATACATGCTCATATGTTATTAAATTTATTATATGTAATTTATGCTAATGTTGCAACAACTTTTACGCACAAAAAAAGAGGCGCATCTCTGCACCTCCATTTCTATTCGGATTCCATAGATCTAACGAATATCGAAGCAGTTTAGCCTTTCAGCGGCTCTACTGCTTCAACCAGCTTTTCTTCCAGCTCCAATGTATAAGCAGTCCGCTGCTCATCATTCCACTGCAGACGATTCGCCATCGCGGCTATGACCTGTGTTTTCCACTGCTGAACATATCCGATTTGGAAAAACAAATCACCCGTGCGGCGAATAAAGAAATCAGTTGGCTTCACTGTCATTTCCGCCTCTATGGCGTAACGAAGCTGTACCGCTAGTATGAGCGGCAATTCAAAGGTTTCCGCCCAAGCGCCTGTGCTTTGCGCAAGCGAGAACAGCTGATCCACGTTTGAGCCATAACGCTGCGCCAGAAAAGCAGACTCTTCCTTACTGAAGCCATAATGTGCTCCCTCTGCTGATTTCTTCTGAACAAAAGGCTCAAAACCTTTTGACCCGCCTAAGTCCCCGCCTGACATCGTAATCGTCTTGGTCTCGCTTTTGGCAAAAGCTTTGCTGCCGCCCTCCTGCCCGAGCAGTTCTACTACTTTATCTACAACGGTTTCAGCCATCTTGCGATAACCCGTCAGCTTGCCGCCCGCAATGGAAATCAGCCCGGAATCCGATACAAAAATCTCATCACGACGCGATATTTCCGAAGGCGATTTCCCTTCTTGCTGTATAAGCGGGCGTAGGCCTGCCCAGCTTGATTCCACGTCCGCTTCCACAAGCTTTAGATCTGGGAACATAAAGTTAACAGCTTGCAGCAAATAAGTGCGATCCGCAAGCGTCATCACTGGATTGACGGTATTGCCCTTATAGTTGGTATCCGTCGTACCGAAATACGTTTTTCCCGCGCGCGGAATTGCAAATACCATGCGGCCGTCCGGCGTATCGAAGTAGACGGCTTGGCGCAATGGGAAACGACTCTGGTCGAAGACCACATGAACGCCTTTTGTCAGACGGAGCGTTTTCCCCTTTTTCGATCCATCAATTTCGCGAATATCATCGACCCAAGGACCCGTAGCATTAATGACTTTAGTTGCCTTCAACTCGTATTCAGCGCCGTTAATCATATCTTTAACCAACGTGCCTGTTATTTTACCGTCTTTGCCATAACGAAGCGTCTCTACCTTGGCATAGTTCACCGACAATGCGCCGGTTTCTACCGCTTTCTTCATTACTTCTATCGTTAGCCGTGCATCATCGGTACGGTATTCCACATAATATCCGCTGCCCTTTAAGCCATCCCGCTTCAAAAGAGGTTCCTTAAACAGCGTGTCCTCTACGTTCAGCATCATCCGGCGCTCTTTTCGTTTGACGCCAGCTAGAAAATCGTAAACACGCAAACCAATCGATGTCGAGAACTTACCGAAGGTGCCGCCCTTATAAAGCGGAAGCAGCATCCATTCCGGTGTCGTAACATGCGGCCCGTTCTCGTATACGATTGCCCGCTCCTTGCCAACCTCAGCTACGACACCAATCTCTAGCTGCTTCAAGTAACGCAAACCGCCATGGACCAGCTTCGTCGAACGGCTAGAGGTCCCCGCTGCAAAATCCTGCATCTCCACTAAAGCCACTTTCATACCGCGCGCAGCAGCATCAAGCGCAATGCCCGCGCCAGTAATTCCTCCGCCTATGACGAGTACGTCCAGCTGTGATTGCTGCATCTGCTTCAGTACTTGCTCACGATTTTGGGCAGCAAATATTTCTTTATTATGAATGGTCATCATGATTTCCTCCCGATTGTCTATTTATTATTGTTCTGCCATTTACAGTTCATTACTCATGAATGAATCTAAATAAACAAAAAAACCACTCAAACCGCTCCCCAATCCCTAAAAAGGGTGTGGAAGCGGTTCTCGTGGTTTCTCCTGATCTCCAACCGTTATTAACTTGCCATCAGTATAGCATAATTATTGCGCGAAAGCCATGGCCGCTCGGACTGCACGATGCCATCCGCTGTATAAATCGGCACGCGTCTCCTCTTCCATTGCAGGCTTAAATACTTTATCTACCTGTCTCAGCTTAGCCAGCTCCTCGCGGTTTTGCCAGAAGCCTACCGCAAGTCCGGCTAAATATGCTGCTCCGAGTGCTGTAGATTCATTTACTACTGGCCGCTCCACTGGAACGCCAAGCAGATCACTTTGAAATTGCATAAGCATGTTGTTGGCAACGGCTCCGCCGTCTACACAAAGCGACTCCAGCGGCAAACCTGATTCCTCCTCCATAACGGAGAGGACATCTTTGGTCTGGTAAGCCAGCGACTCTAATACTGCACGGACAAAATGCGCCTTGGACGTTCCCCGCGTGAGTCCAAATACGGCTCCTCTAACATCGCTATTCCAGTACGGCGTACCGAGTCCAACAAATGCCGGCACGACATAAACGCCGTCCGAGGACTCCACCTGCTCCGCCAGTGCTTCCGTCTCGGAAGCCGATTCAATAAGCTCTAGACCATCTCTAAGCCACTGAATCGCAGCACCTGCCACAAATACGCTGCCTTCAAGCGCATACTCCAGCTTGCCATCAACCTCCCACGCAATCGTGGTGAGCAGCCCCTTCTCGGAGACGATTGCTTTGGTGCCCGTATTCATTAACATGAAGCAGCCCGTACCATATGTGTTTTTGGTATTTCCTTCTGCATAAGCATTTTGACCAAACAAAGCTGCTTGCTGATCACCAGCTGCACCTGCAACTGGAATTTTGCGTCCGACTATTTCATCAACCACATGTCCGTAAACTTCAGAGGAAGAGCGTACCTCCGGCAGCATCGCTTTAGGAATGTTCAAAATATGCAGAAGCTCATCGTCCCAGCTCCGCTCATGGATATTGAACATAAGCGTTCTAGAAGCATTCGAAACATCCGTTACATGCACCTGTCCACCGGTTAAATTCCAGATCAGCCATGTATCGATCGTGCCAAAGAGCAGCTCGCCTTTCTCAGCACGCTCGCGTGCGCCCTCCACATGCTCAAGCAGCCAGCTCACCTTCGTGCCTGAGAAATAAGCATCAATGAGCAGGCCCGTCTTCTCATGAAACTGTTGCTCATAACCGCTTTTCTTAAGACCATCACTAATTTCCGCCGTTTGGCGGGATTGCCATACGATCGCGTTATAAATCGGCTGACCCGTCGTTTTGTCCCAGACAACGGTTGTTTCCCGTTGATTCGTAATTCCGACTCCAGCAATTTGCTCAGCGGTAATGCCTGTTTTGGCCAGCAGCTCTGCCATTACCTTTTTCGTCGACTGCCATATAAACCTAGCATCTGCTTCTACCCATCCTGCATGCGGGTAAAACAGCGGAAGCTCTTCTCTTGCTATATCTACAATGGTTCCACTCTTATCCACGAGCAGCGCGCGCGTGCTGGTTGTGCCCTGATCGAGCGATAACATATACGTTTCCACTTGAACCCCTCCTTCACTTCTTTGCTTCCGCTTATTTTCCTAGCTTCCACAGCTCTTTCCGTGATGTCGTTATCGCCGAAGCTCCCGCTTCAAGCGCCTGGCTGACATGCGCCTCCGTGCGAATTAGTCCTCCCGCTATAATGGGAATGCCGCTCCGCTGCTTCACTTCACTTATAATATCCGGTATAACACCCGGCAGTACCTCAATGAAATCAGGACGATTTTTGTCCAGCACCGTATAACTTCTCTCCAAAGCATCCGAATCAATAAGAAATAATCGCTGAATGGCAATCAGTCCATTCTGCTTCGTACGACCAATAACGCTGGATCGCGTCGAGATAATGCCTGCAGGCCTAATAGACTGGCATAGAAACTCTGCCGCGTATTCATCGTTTTTCAAGCCATCGATCAAATCGGCATGCAGCAGTACCTTTTTGTTATGCTGGCTCGCCAGATCAACGATATGCTTTAACTGCCCCAAATGCCCACCAAGGAGCACCATGTATGAAAAAGGCGAGGCAAGCACCGCTTCCACATCCTTCAGCTTATGCACTGCCGGCAATACGTTTTGCCCGTTTAGCAACATCGACATCTTGCCACCTCCGCTCGAATGCTTGGATTGTACTCGTCTTAGCGGCTGCTTTATTCAGCGCTTCACTCGTTTAATGCTGCTCTCACGTTCCTGCAGCTTGGTCGGCAATACGATCTTTTTCGCAATATCCCGCTTTGAAGCTAGACGTTCAGCAAGCAGCTCAACAGCCGTCTCGCCCATATACTCCATATGCACCTTAACCGTTGTAAGCGGCGGCTGCAAAAAGGCTGAAATAGCGATATCATTGTAGCCAACAATTGAAATATCTTCTGGTACCCGAAGCTCCGCTTCATGGAGTGCACGGAGGGCGCCAACAGCCATAGAATCATTTTCGATAAAAAAAGCGGTTGGCACTTTATTCGCTTTTATCGCTTGCTGCATCAGCTTATATCCATCTTCGGAATACAAATGCTCCCCCGTATAAACAAGTTCTGCATCATAAAGTCCTTTATCAGTCATTCGTTCTATAAATACATGCTCGCGATCATCACGCACACGCTTATTATTTACTAAGTTATGCCCGCCAATATAACCGATTTCGGTGTGGCCAAGGCGAGTTAGATAATCAATCACTTCTGAAACCGACTTGCCTATATCAATAACAACAGAATCAAATTGATTGTCATCCGGGGAAGAATCAACGAACACAATAGGCTCCAGCCCCTCTGGAAAACGGTTCAGATCCTCCTTCTCGAAGCGCCCGATTGCGATGATGCCGTCAAACGACTCGCCTCGCCAATCTTTCTCGTCAGAATGGACTTGCATAAACAATTTTACCAAATCCATATTTCTATGGAAGCACTCTCGCTCAATGCCTAGCCGAATGGCCATGTAATAAGGATCAAGCATTTCCTCTTGATCAGAATACCAGTTCACAAGACCAACCCGGTAACGCTCTTTAAGCCCAGCACCGTTACGTTGGCGCAGCGTCTTGTAATTTAACTGCTGCGCGATTTCAAATATACGTTTGCGTGTCTCATCTGCAACCGATATGGCTGGATCATAATTAAGCACCCGCGACACGGTCGCAATCGAAACCTTTGCTTGTTGTGCAATCTCTTTAATTGTAGCCATAATACCTTTCCTTCCTGCCAACCCGTGACGATAAGTAAAATTATACTTTAATTTTACTAAAAATCAATAAAATCCAATCGTATAAAACAAAAGCTGCTCCCCATGGTTGCTAACCGTGAAGAGCAGCTTTGTTTGATGTATTATTCATGCTTCAAATGCTGAAGCGTCAGCATAAAGACTTGTTCTACATGATCGTCATCGAGCGAATAAAAGACGGTTTTCCCGACCTTCCTGCGCTTGACGATACGCATGTTTCGCAGCAGCCGAAGCTGATGAGAAACCGCCGATTGCCCCATTGAGAGCACCTCAGTCAAATCATGAACGCAAAGTTCAGACTGCACTAGCGCATGGATAATCTTCACTCGCGTGGGATCGCCAAGCGCCTTGAACAAATCAGCCAACTGAGCAGCTGTTGTTTCATTAATCATTTTGCTTCTAACATTCTCTATGTTTACCTCAGAGCCTGCGCACGAATCATCACATGCTGCGACAACTTGATTATCCATCATCATCCCACCAACCCTATTCATCCTAAAGCACATTATAACATGTTTCGGTTGATGGGGTGAATTTGAAATGTCTGCTTGCAGCCTGCACAGATCTACCAAGCAAATCGATAGCTGCCAGATCCTGCTTGTATCGTAACGCCTGCCTCAGTCTCAGCTGCTGATGTTATTCCCGCACTCTCGGCTAGCAACCCGCCGCTCTCGGTCACCTTCATCCCTGATTCCGCACCTGGCAAACGAATTTCCGCAGTGGTATTCGAAGGAATCGTCACATCAAGCGTGAAGTGCCCCTCTTCCGATTTGGACCATTTTGAGCTAACTGAGCCATATACCGTCTCAATCTTCCCTTCCGCCCACGTCAGCCCTTCGCCCGGAAGCGGTGCGATGACGATTCGTTTATAGCCAGGAGCATCTTCCACCGTTTGAATGCCCGCTACCGTCCGGTACATCCAATCGCCAATCGCTCCGTAAGCATAATGGTTAAATGAGTTCATATCCTTGCTCCAGAAGCTTCCGTCCTCCTTGATACCGTCCCAATGCTCCCAAATCGTCGTAGCGCCTTTGGTCACAGGGTAGAGCCAGGATGGATAGGTTTGCTGAAGCAGCAGCCTATATGCTACGTCGTTTTTACCAAAAGCACTAAGCACATGGTTCAAGTAAGGAGTACCGACAAAACCTGTCGTCAGATGGTCTTTGCTTTGCTCAATCAGCTCTGTCAGCTTGGCAATAGCGCGTTTCTCTGCTCCTTCATCCAAGAGTCCAAACATCAAGGCTAACACTTGAGCCGTTTGCGTCGGAACAGCCAGCCGTCCAGCACCTGTTACAAACTCTTCTCTAAGCGCTGCTACAATATTGTCGTACAGCTCCGAGTATCTCTTCGCATCAGCCTCCTTGTTGAGCACTGCTGCCGTCTTCTGAACGATAGATACCGAACAGGCATAAAAGGCTGTCGCGATAAAATCCCGATCCGTTGCGCCTACATAATCGCCCGACTTGGCATCAAGACCAAGCCAATCCCCGAAGTGAAAACCTGTATTCCATAAAAACTCATTTTCGCCTTGGCGCTGAATATACGATACCCACGCCTGCATGCTGTCATATTGCTCTTCTAATATTCGTTTGTCTCCGTAACAAATATATAACGTCCAAGGGCAAATCACTGCTGCATCTCCCCATGCTGCCGAGGACATGTCATTCTCGCCCAGCACCTGAGGAACCACGAATGGAACGCCGCCGTCTTCTGCTTGATCCGCCTCTACATCCCGCAGCCACTTCGTGAAAAAAGGAGCGACGTTAGATAAATAAGATGCTGTTTGAATGAACATTTGCGCATCGCCAGTCCAGCCGAGACGTTCATCCCGCTGCGGGCAGTCGGTCGGTACGTCAAGGAAATTCCCCTTGAGGCCCCATTTGATATTATGCTGAAGCTGATTGACGAGCGGTTCAGAGCACTGAAACTCACCGGTTTCCTCCATATCCGAATGCAGCACAACACCTGTAAAATCATCAAGCTTAATGCTCTCCGTTTCAGGGAAGCCAATCAGCTGCACATATCGGAAGCCTTGAAACGTAAAGCGCGGCTCATATGTTTCAGTCTCCCCGCCCTTCAGCACATATCGAATCATTTGTTTTGCCGCCCGCAGGTTTTCGGTGTAGAAGTTGCCTTCCTGATCAAGCACCTCTGCATGCAGCAGTGCTACTTCGGAGCCCGCTTCTCCCTTTACGGCAAACTGAACCCAGCCAACCATGTTTTGGCCAAAATCAAGCACGGTTTCCCCTTTGGGTGTCGTAATCAGAGCAATCGGCTTTAACCTCTCCTGCTTGCGAACAGGCTCATTCACCTGCGGCCTAAGCATATGCTTCTCATGCTGAACCACTTCAACACTCTGCCACTCTTTCGCATTGTCTTCATAAGCGGCTGTACTCCAGCCCTCTTGTTCCAGACGTGCATCATACGTCTCGCCATGATAAATTTCCGAGAACTGAATTGGACTGACCGCGGCCTTCCACTTCGCATCGGATACGATGACCTCTTCACGTCCATCCTCGTAAACGATGTGCATTTGCAGCAGCAGCGCCAAACGATCGCCGTACACGCAGCGCTGATTGCCCCACGCCAGATTCCCTTTGTACCAGCCGTTTCCTAGGGAAGCGCCAATTGCATTCCCGCCTAATTTCAGCAGAGCAGTCACATCATAAGTTTGGGTTTGCAGCGTATGATTGTAACTCGTCCAGCCCGGCGCAAAATAACTATCGCCAACTCGCTGCCCATTCAGCTCTAGCTCGTATATGCCGAGTGCAGTCGCATAAACCCGCGCTTCCTTCACTTTGCCTGTAAGCTCAAAGCTTCTCCTCATTAGCGGGCTAGGCTCCGCTTCAATTGGCAGCATCGCAAGCGGCGCAGCGATCCAGTCGCCAAGCCACTCGTCTGGACTAAGCAGTCCCATTTCCCAGAAGGCAACAGCAGACCAAGCGGTTTCATCTCCATTTTGATTCCAAGCCCGAACTCGATAATAATAACGCTTACACGATTCAGCGACAAAAGAGTCCAGCTCAACATGCGTTGACTGCTCGCTATTCACGCGCCCTGACTGCCATAGGATCGATGCAAAGTCTGATTCTGCCGCAATCTCAATCTCGTAAGCCGTTTGAATAACTGCCCTCTCATCAGAGTGTAGTTTCCATCCTAATCGAGGTTTTGTCACTCCGATTCCAATTGGATTTTGCTGATATTCACAATATACTGCGCTAATTTCAAACATCCTGTAATCCTCCTTAAGATTATTGACAACTATTAGTTGATTGCCCGAGCCTATTATAGAGTTGGCGCCCTTTTTTTGAGTGTTCGCCTTCCTTGCCACAACGCTTTACACTATAATTATAAAAAAGCATGCTTGAAAAATGTTGGGTAAAACGGACAATATCATGCGGCAATCAGGACATTTTCACAAAATGTAGAACTTGCGCAGGGAGAGCTCACGATGAACCATCCCGTAGAAACATACCGTGGAGAGTACTTTTTTCAAAACAACCAGCTGCTTTATGTTAATCGTGCAAGCGAAAGCATCATGAGCCCTTATCATGATCACGATTTTCTTGAATGCGTATATATTGCAGAAGGAGCCGGCTATCACCATATCGGAGATCAGGTGCATAAGGTGCGGAAAGGTCAAGTATTTTTCATTCCTATCGGCATTTCTCATGTGTTCAGGCCGATTTCCTCCGACCAAGCCCGCAACCCATTAAGCGTATTCAACTGCGTCTTTTCTCCATTGCTGCTGCATAAGCTTAGTGCATTCGCTTCCGATTATCGCAGCGTGCAGTTTATTAATGATATGGAAAGCGGCAAATTTCCCTATTATTCTTGTATGGATACAAATAGTCAGTTTGAGAAGCTGTTTCTATCCATGCATAGAGAATTCGAACTGACTCAAAGCGGCTCGTCCGATTACTTGCATACGCTGCTGCTCCAGCTGCTCATTACTCTGCAGCGCTCTGTTGCTAGCGAACCGGAAGCAGCGGCTCGTGCGCCGCAGCAGCTGGAATTTATAAAGCTGTTACATGATCTTGAGCAGCGTTTCCAGCAGGAGCTGACCCTAGCTAAGCTGGCCGAGACTAGCGGCTGGAGCGAGCGTCATCTGCAGCGGCTCTTTCAGCAGTATACGAAACAAAGCTTTCATCGTTATTTGCAAAATTTGCGTATCCAAAAAAGCCAAGAGCTGCTTCGTGGCTCTCAGCTGAAAATCAATACCATTGCCGAAATGGTTGGCTATCGCGATATTCATTCTTTTAACGCATTGTTCAAAAGGTGCACCGGCATGACGCCTAGCATCTATCGCAGAGGCTAGAGAATAACCTCAGCTGGCATGCCTAAGCAGAAGGAGGTTCAATACCATCATGTTTACTCTAAAAGAAAAGCTCTATTTGCTTCAGCTGCTGAAGCAGCAAAATCGGAAACGTTTATTTGGCTTTGGCAAAAAAGACCCGGCGCATGATCGGCTGGTAGAGAAGCTGGAGCAAATGGTTCGAAACGAGCAAGTTAACAAAGAACAACTATAATAGACTGCCATATTTCATGCCACGCATCGTCAGTCACAGGAGGAATTATGACAGGAAAGACCCATCTTGCAATCGGAGCAGCTGTTGGTGCAGCCGCTTCTGTTTATTATCCCTTTTCGATCGAGCACGCCGCTTTGTACATTGCCGTAGCCGGATTTTCAGCACTAAGCGCTGATCTTGACGGACCAAGCATGCTCAGCACCAAGCTCAGCAAGTTATCGAAGCTCATTCGTGAGCTTACGCTTTGGTCCGGATGCCTGCTAGCCGGAATCGTTGCCTATTATTTTTTCACAGATCAGTCTCCATCACCGGTGTACATAGGCGTCGCAGCCGCTATCTTCCTGCTGGGTCTTGTTGCTAAACAAGGCGTGATCCGCAATGTACTTGCCAGCGCAGTTGGCTGTGCGGTTATGTACGCAGGCTACTACTATCAAATGAACTGGCTTATCGGCTTCGGACTATTTTCAGTTTGGGTGCCTTGGCTGAAGCACCGCGGTATGACGCATACGATATGGGCCGTTCCGATTTGGGGATATATCGGCCTTGGACTGGAAAATCAGCTCCAAATCGAAGGGATCGCGATCGTAGCTATGCTTGGTTATTTATCTCATCTCGTAGCGGATACACTCACGCCAAGCGGCGTAAAGTGGCTATATCCGCTTACGAAAAAATCTTTTAAAATCCGTTTGTAATCAAAAATAAAAGCGGCAAGCCTTAGACGAGTAAATCGTCCGAGACTGCCGCTTTTTTATTTAGCCTAATATCTTCTTGGTCAGCATCTGCTTCAAAATAATCATCTACTTGTCTTGTTTTACTTGCTCCATAAATGCCCGGAAGTTCTCAGCGATTTCTTTTGATTTGGTATGGTGCAAATAATGACCACCTTCAAATGTCATCACTTTACCATGAACAGAATCTTTTATTTGCCCTTCATGCAGCGGTATCCATCCTTTTACGCCTGTGTTATTCGCTTGTATAAAGAAAATAAGGGGAAGCTCTTTTGGGAATGATAAGCTTCGAGCTGCAACAAAATTGGGATAAAGATTTTCCAATTCATTTATGCTGGTGTTATTAAACATGTTTTTGTTTTGCAGCATCTTCATTTGTTCTTTTGTTTCATCATCATATGGCATTCCAGCAAACGGATCCTCACCAAACTTCATCATCAATCTTCCAAAACCTGATTGTTTGAGCAGTTTAAAGTTTCCTAATGGCAATTTAGCATCCATACCGGGTTGCGTTGGAACACTTGTATCTATCCCGACAAACGCACTCACTTCGTTTGGATATTTATTCACATAATCGAGGCCGTAAATGCCTGTAATGGAGTGGCCCATTAGAATAAAACGGTCAATATTAAGGCTCTGCAGCGCTTCATGAATTTCACTTACTATATTATCTGTCGTTCTTTCTTTGTTGGTCCTATCACTTAATCCATAACCAAAAGGCTCAACCGCGACAACTTTGTAAAATGGTGACAGCTCGTCAATTAACGGCTTAAAATCAAGCACTGGTGTCGCTGTTCCTTGACCAGGCAGGAGCACGATTGTTTCTGCGCCTTCTCCCTGAATCAAAATATTCATATTTTTCCCGTCTACCTTAACAGACTGACCATAGGGTTTTATTTTACCTTCCTCTGATTTGCCGCTAATCTTGTTCACGACAAAAACCGCAGCTACAAAAAGGACGATTGCTATAACTATTACTGCTAGCACTTTAAGTAAAATGAACAATATTTTTTTCATTTTACTAACTGGTTTTTTGCCTGAATTCAAATCCATTTTCTTTGCCTCTCGTATGTTCACTCTCATCTTCTCCTGTCATTTTCTCTGTGTTGGGCACTCTTAATTGGCCGCTAAAGAAAGCTTATACGACGAAGATGTACTCCGCGTGACGGCAATATGAACTGAATATGAACAGCAAAAAAAATGCTGCGGCAACACATGCAATGAGTTTGCACAGGCTGCTGCAGCATACAGTAAACGAGCGATGTCGACTAATACATTATGAATCGAATTACTCTGTCGGAGTAATGATTGGCAGGGTGACAATGAAGGTCGTTCCTCGGCCGGGCTCGCTTTCCACTCGGATGTCACCTTGATGAAGCGATACAATCTGTTTAACGATGGCAAGTCCCATACCGCTGCCTTCATATTTACGGCTGTGGGAGCGATCTGCCTTAAAAAAGCGCTCGAAGATACGCTTCTGATCCTCTAGTGCAATACCTATGCCGCTGTCGGATATTCGGACGGTCACGTTTTTGATATCTTGTTTGATACTCACTTTAATGATGCCGCCATCCTGCGAAAATTTGATGCTATTGCCGATTATATTAGTCCATACCTGATTTAACAAATCATGATCAGCTGAAAAAATAACAGTGGGCAAATGGAGGTCGAAATGAATTTTGCGAGTCGACCACTGCGGCTGAATTGCGACGATAATTCGTCTTATTTGCTCGTCAAGTCTAAATGCGGTCAGATGCATCTGTTGTGACTGTGATTCAAGCAAACTCAGCTTTAGCAGACTATCGCTCATCTTGGACATCCGTTCGGCTTCAGCGATAATAATATCTAGGTAGCGATTTCGATCATTATCCGCAACATTGGCTTGCTTGAGCGCTATAGCATAGCCAGAAATCGAGGTGAGCGGAGACTGAACCTCGTGCGAGACGTTCGTAACGAATTCTCTGCGCATCTGCTCCAACTGCTGCAGGTCATGCATCATTTCTTCGAAGCTTCGAGCTAGCGTTCCCAGCTCGCCCGTTTGTTTAATATTCAGCTTGACGTTGAAATCTCCAGATGCTATCCGCCTAGTCGCTTTCGTCAGCTTTTTGATTGGTCTTATTAGAAATATGGAGGCAATTAGAATAAATAAGCTTCCTGTAATCAACGCATAAGCGACAAAAGATAATCCCCATCTGAGTATAGTAGAGGCAGATGGAGGGGAGAGTGCTTCCACAAACATCGCTTTTATTCCCTTGTCTGTATTGAGCGGCAATCCTATGAAAGTAACAGTAACCCCCTTCATACGAACCTGAACTATTTCTCCAGCCAGTACCTTCATTACTTGTTCCTTGGCTATTGCAGCAGGCTTATGCCCGTGCAGTGCTCCGAAAGACTGAAACCGATCCGTCGTTTCGTAAATTCGAACATGATAGGAATTGAGCTGCTTCATTCCACTTACGAGTTTGTCCGCTTCATGTGAGGGGATGGCCTCATAAATTCGGGTGATATCCTGTCCAAAATTACGCATCAAAATTTGTGAGTTCTCGCTCAATTTCTCTTGAAATGCCCAAGTTGCTACAAAAAAAGCAATGATCGTGCCCCCGATCACGGAGACTAGAAATATGAGGACTACTCGTGTGTATAAAGATTTGATCATTCGTGCACCTCAAGCCGGTAGCCAAGCCCCCGCACCGTCTCGATATGAAAATCGGTAGTCGTCGCGAAGCGTTCGCGCAATCGTTTAACATGTACGTCTATTGTTCGATCGTCGCCTGCATAATCAATCCCCCAAATTTGGTCGATTAGCTGCTCACGCGTATAGATTTGTCCAGGTGTTCCAGCGAGCTTATAAAGGAGTTCAAACTCCTTGAGCGGCAACGCAAGTGATTCCGTCCCTCTCATTACCTTATAGGTCTGCCGGTCAAGAATGATGCTGCCGAGCCGTATCGTCTGCGTAGAGCCAATTCGGTATCTTTTCAGAAGAGCCCCAACACGAGCCGTCAGTTCCAGTGGATCAAATGGTTTCGTCAAATAATCATCCGTCCCGAGCTGGAAGCCTTTCACTTTCTCCCATGTCTCGCCTCTTGCAGTCAACATAAGTAACGGAAGATCAGGATTGCTTCTTCGAAGCTCCTTGCACAACGTCCAACCATCCATAATCGGCATCATAATATCGAGTACGACAAGATCAATATGCATCGAGGCATAGACGGCTAGCGCTTCCTTGCCGTCTCCCGCTTCAGCTGTTTCGAATCCGTCGTTGCGTAGAAATAAACAAACGAGTTCGCGAATGTTCGCATCGTCATCAGCAACCAGTATAGTAGGCATTCGTTCCCTCTTTCCCTGTTATGCATTCCATATAATAGTAATCATTATACTATAAATCTAGATGAATTATAAAAACAGCACAGAACAGACAAAAGCAGCTGACCTTTGAGGTGAGCTGCCGCTTTTTTTATATCAGGTACCGCAAAAAGTTTGATATGGACGGGTTGATTCCCCAGGGAACGTGTAATGATCAGAACGTTCACGGGAGTGATCGTAGGGGCTCGAAAGAACACTTAGAAGCTGCTCCATCACACGGTTGTCGTCTTGCTTCACTGCGGCTTCTAGCGCTTCTTCTACTCGAAGGTTGCGCGGGATTACCGCAGGGTTGCTTGCGCCCATCAACTGATGAGATGCGGCTTTGGATTCCGGCTGCCTGCCAAGTCTCGCTTGCCACAGCTCATACCATGGTGCAAATCCCTCGGTGCCAAAGAGAGCTGTATCTTCTGGTTTATCTAATGTGAACGAGCGAAAGGTATTGGTATAGTCAGCACTATGCTCCTGCATCATGCGCAGCAAATCTGTAATTAGAGCTTCGTCTTCAAGCTCTTCATTAAAAATTCCAAGCTTCGCTCTCATTCCGCTAAGCCAGCTTTGGTGATACAACTCTGCAAATCCAGATAACGCATCCTCTGCCAGTTTTATAGCTTGTTCTTCGTTGTCATGCAGCAGCGGCAATAGCGTCTCAGCAAATCTTGCGAGATTCCACGCGGCGATACGCGGTTGGTTGCCATAGGCATAACGGCCATGAACGTCAATGGAGCTGAACACCGTTTCGGGATCATAGGCATCCATAAAGGCGCAAGGGCCATAATCAATGGTCTCTCCGCTAATCGACATATTGTCAGTATTCATCACACCGTGGATAAAACCGACGAGCTGCCATTTGGCGATTAGCGCTGCTTGGCGCTTAATGACTTCTTGAAGCAGGCCAAGATAGCGATTTCCAGCTTCGCCAACCTCTGGGTAATGCCTTTGCAAAGTGTAATCAGCAAGTTGTCTGAGTTCTTCAGCCGTACCCCACTGGGCAACGAATTGAAAGGTGCCAACGCGCAGATGGCTGGAAGCCACGCGGGTCAGAATTGCTCCCGGCAGCTCCGTCTCGCGGTATACAGGCTCGCCAGTTGTGACAACGGCGAGGCTGCGAGTGGTAGCAATACCAAGCGCGTGCATAGCCTCACTTATAATATATTCGCGCAGCATCGGTCCAAGTGACGCCCGGCCGTCGCCTCCGCGGGAGTATGGCGTTCTGCCAGAACCTTTAAACTGAATATCAAACCTCTCACCAGTGGGCGTAATTTGTTCACCCAGCAATAGAGCACGGCCATCCCCTAATCTGTTAAAATGACCGAATTGATGCCCAGCATAAGCTTGAGCAAGCGGCAAAGCGCCTTCGGGAATTTCATTTCCCGACAGCATAGCAGTACCATCCTGGCTTAGAAGCGATTGAACATTTAACCCTAGTGATTTTGCGAGCGATTCATTCATAATATTCAACTGCGGAGAGTGCACAGGCGGCGGGCTCATTTTTGTGAAAAATGTTTCCGACAGCCGTGCATAACTGTTGTCAAAGTTCCAACCTGTTTTATCTAATGCTGTTTCCTCAGTCATCGTATCTCCTATATTCTTGTGTCGTTTATCTTCGTTATTGCATGGCCATCTAATGAAAAAAGTCATAAATACCATTTATCACCTAGATGGTTCCCATTTCTTTGCAAGGCAATTCGGTTTATATAAATTGATTATAACACCATTTCCTCCTTCGCTTCTCCTCTTTGAACCTGAGCAAGCGTTTGTGGGTGGTTTGACTGGTCCAATACTGTGAATAGCAGACTTTGACTAGGAAAATGAATACATAGCCATTGAGCAGAGAGCTGCATGATCAATCTAAGTACTTCTCGGGATATAGCAGCTTCTGCAGCCTCAAAAGGATCGCCGCCGCTTGCTCTCGAACCAGCGTCTGCCGCGGATTGAACTTGCCGTCGCTGCCGACCATCACCTTATATTCGTTGACGGCTTGGATAGCGCGGAGACTCGTCGCGGATAGACCCTTAATGTCGCCGAACGCTATTCGCCCCTCACTGCCGAAGGTTGCTAAACGACCAGCATTTGCGGACATCATCGCTGCCTCTTCGCGGGTAATCGTACGCTCAGGCTCGAACCGACCTGATGTACGGTCAGTAATGCCGAACTTTGCAGCTCTTGCGATTTCGTCGCTGTACCATTTGCCCGCTGGAACATCATTAAAGGGAGAGCTGCCAGCAGGCTGATCTGTAGCGCCGTGTACCAAGCGGAGCAGCATGGCTGCGAATTCAGCGCGAGACAACGTCTTTTTCGGAGCCAGTACATTATCCTTCGCGCTTACGCCCTGGATGTAACCTTCATAAAGTGCATGTGCCATATTTTCTCTTGCCCAGCCGGCAACTTGATTAGCATCCTTAAAGTCAGCTAACGGAGGAGCAGAGACCGATAAATAGAAAATAGTTTTGGCCACAGCAGGCGCAGCATCCTTCCGATACCCAGTTAGCGAAACGACATGCACACCGGAGGGCATTCCCGCAAAAGCCACTTTGCCTTTTGCATCGGTCACCATCGTCTTCCCACCTACTGTCACCGTTATATTCGGCGCTGGCAGTTGACCCGATTTACGATTCGCTTTCTTAACGAACAGCTCGAAAGGAGAATTCGCTGAAGGCCGCCCCTCTGCTAGTTGGCCGTTCGCATTTGATCCATTAACAACGACTAAGTCGATAACCTCGGTTGTATCCGAACCATAATAAAGAAGCAATCGACTTCTATCACTAAGAACATTCCCGCTGCTAGCATTTTCCGGGAACATCCAACTGCTATATCTACTATACTCAGCGAACTTCCATCCATTCTTATTCTTTCCGCCGTATTGCAGGGCGTCGATTCCTTTAATCGAGGTGATTACCTTCTCCCCGGAGGAAGCCGTCTTCATTTCATAGGCAATTCCTTCTTGCTTGAGGAAAGCAAGAGCTGTATCTATCGCCTTGCCGCCACTTGGAACGCGTCCTTGTGCGATCGTACCTGTAGGCCCCTCGATCTGAATAATCGCGCTGCCCGCGGCCAAGTTCAAGTCATCGATCAGCCGTTCTTTGCCATTCACATACAGCTTATAAGCGGTCAACGCCAAATAAGCGTGGAGCGTCGCCTTCATATCCAAAACGCCATCGCTGCGCTCCGAGAATCCACCTTCATCCAATCGACGCGACATCAGAAAATCGAGCGGCTGAGCGCCTCGTTGCTGCGCGAACGCAGCAGCGTCCATTCGTTGCGATGACAGTGCAATGATAACCTGGGCTGTCGCCGCTGTGCTGAATTCGAAGCCGCCGTCGACTGATTGCTGCATGCGCAGCCACTCCAGCGCTTTCTGCTCTGACTCCGTCAGCTCCCGATCTTGCGTTCTCGAAATGAGTGACAAGCCTGTCAAAGCTACAGCCGTTGCCATAGCACTACCTTTCCCATTAACGGACTCGGACCAGCTTCCATCTTTCAGCTGCTGATTTGTGATGATATGAGAAAACGCGTCAGGATACCAGAAAGGGTTTGAATTAGGAGAGTAGGGACTGGAACTCTTCGCCACGACATAAGCGGGTACGAGTTCATATATCCCCTTCTTCTCAAGGTCAGGATTGTTCAAAACTGCGGAGAAAAAATCAAGACCAGCGATATTGTTAATGTTGCTGCCGCCAGCAGCAGCATAAGCGATCACCGTTCTTGTCATATCTATATACGTATCAAATCTTCCGCCATTGTTTAATATGACATCCGCTTTCTCCTCCAGAAAGTCTTTTGGAACTGCTCGGCCGTTCTTTGCAAATCCGATCGCCGCCCAATCCGAAAATGGTTTCTGATCATATAGCAATTGCTCTGCTTCCTTTAATGCATCCTGCATGTCGGTTGTGAAGGCCAGCGAACGATCGATCTTGCTGCTCGCGTTCACGCTGCCGCCAGATGCCGGCTTCTCCGGCGTATTGGCTGACGCGACGCCAACAAGCAGCTGCAACATCAGACAGCCAGCCAGAAAGACGCGCCCTATCCTCATCATTACGTTCAATCCATTTTGTTTCATTCGTATTGCTCCCCTCCTGTAAATCAACGTAAATCGTTTTAATGGTAAAATTTACACTAATTGTTAGACGGTACAAAACCTTATTTGTTTCGGATAATCTGAATAAATAAAAACGGCGATAGACTAGGGCTTCATCATGACGTCCTAGTCTATCACCGTATAGTTGGACAATAGCAGGCTGGATCAGTCCCATACCTGATCCAATTTGTCTGAATAAAAAAGGTAAGCAAGTTGATACCACATTGATGAGTTCTGCGGCTCTTCTGTGACTAAATCTATTAGCAATGTCCTCGCTTCTTCCAGTTTCCCTGCTTCTCTTAAACTTATGGCTGTATGAAGCTTATCCATGATATTCATTCCTTTTAAAATCAATTCGTTTCGTTTATCGTATCATATTTGAGAAATCAGCCTAATTCTAGTTATTTATAAAACAAAATCGTATCTGAGCCTATCAAAAAGAGCAGACTGCCGTGGCAGCCTGCTCTTCCGTAATCTATTTTAATAACCAAGCTTACACCTGCAAAGAATGTTTCGCACGGGCGATCTGTGTCGCTTCAACCATGTTGCGCAAGGAATCAACGGTTTCTTCGAGTCCACGTGTTTTAAGTCCGCAGTCTGGGTTAATCCAGAACAGCTTCAGATCAAGCACACGCAAAGCGCGTTCGATCATACTCGTCATTTCCTCCACTCGCGGAATACGCGGGCTGTGGATGTCGTATACGCCTAAACCTATACCTAGCTTGTAAGTATTCAGCTCAAAGCTATGAATCAATTCACCATGACTGCGTGAAGTCTCGATGGAGATAACATCTGCATCCATCGCTTCAATGGAATCAATCATGTCATGGAACTCGCAATAACACATATGCGTGTGAATTTGCGTCGTATCCCGAACCGTGCATGTAGTCACGCGGAAAGCTTTGACAGCCCAAGCTAAATAGTTGGCTTGGTCTTCTTCCTTAAGCGGCAGACCTTCGCGAACCGCAGGCTCATCAACCTGAATCATCCCTATGCCCGCTTGCTCAAGCGCTTCTACCTCTTGTCTAAGCGCATAGGCAAGCTGGTAAGCGATTTGCTCACGCGTAATGTCATCACGGACGAACGACCAGTTCATGATCGTGATCGGTCCCGTAAGCATTCCTTTAACTGGACGTTCAGTCTTCGACTGAGCATACTTCGTTTCCTCGACAGTCATTGCTTCTTCGAACGCTACATCTCCAAAAATAATTGGCGGCTTCACGCAGCGGGAGCCATACGACTGTACCCAACCGAACTGAGTGAACGCAAAGCCCGCAAGCTTCTCACCGAAAAACTCAACCATATCTGTCCGTTCAAATTCGCCATGCACGAGTACATCCAGTCCGATTTCTTCCTGAAGCTTAATCCAGATATCGATTTGATCACGGATGAAGCTAGCGTATTGTTCATTGTTCCAATCACCCTTGCGCCATTGTTGACGGGCTTTGCGCACCTCAGCGGATTGCGGGAAGCTGCCAATTGTCGTCGTTGGGAAAATCGGCAATTGCCATTTTTTCTGTTGGGCAATATGACGCTCAGAAAATGGCAGATTGCGTGTTGGATTCTGCTCGCTAATAGCGGCTACGGCTTGCTGAATGCTGCTGCGATTGCGCTCGCCTGATTGCTTAAGTGCCTCTAGAGCAGCATCACATTTCTCAAGCTCGGCAGTAACGAAAGCATCTTCCGAAGTAACTGCTTTCGCAAGAAGAACAATCTCATCCAGCTTCTCATCCGCAAATGCTAGAGCCCCCTTTAGTTCAGGCAATAGCTTAGTCTCATTTTGCACTGTGACTGGAACATGAAGCAGGCTGCAAGATGACTGTACAATTAGCTGTTCAGCCGTTACGACTTCAGCCAACTCTTTCAACAATGCCAATTTATCGCGAAGTGACGCTTTCCAGATGCCGCGGCCATCAATGACTCCTGCACCTAGAACCTTGTCCTGAGGGAAGCCAAATTGTTTAATGGATGACAAGTTTGTGGACAAACCGTGTACGAAGTCAAGCCCAATTCCTTTGACCGGCAACGCAACGATGTCAGTATAGTTTTCTACGGATTCGAAATACGTTTGCAGCATGATGTTTAGATTAGTTACCGATGAAGCAAGCGTGGTATAAATATTTTTCAGGCGACTGCGATCAGCATCGCTAAGTTTTGTTACAAGAATTGGTTCATCTATTTGTACCCACTGAACGCCTTCTTTTTCAAGCTCTTGCAGGATCTGCACATAAAGCGGCAGCAATCGATCCAGCCAAGCATCCGTCTCTGATTGACTGTATCCTTTGGACAGCTTCAAGAAGGTTAATGGGCCGACAATAACGGGTTTTCCCTCGATACCGAGCTTTTCCTTAGCTTCCAAATATGCGATAAGCGGCTTATTCTCTGTAAGTACAGGTGCTGCTCCGTCAAGTTCAGGTACGATGTAGTGATAGTTGGTGTTAAACCACTTGGTCATTTCGCTTGCCGTTGCATCCTTCGTTCCGCGGGCAATGCCATAATAAACCGACAGTGGTACTGAACCGCCTTCGTAAGTGAAGCGCTTCGGAATGATCCCGAACATCGTTGCTGTATCAAGAATGTGATCGTAATAGCTGAAATCATTGACCGAGATAAGGTCGATGCCTTTCTCCTGCTGCTTGCGCAAATGATTCAAACGGATTTCTTGAAGCTTGCCATGGAACTCTGATTCTTCAAGCTTGCCTGCCCAGAACGCTTCTAGCGCCTTCTTCCATTCCCGATCCGCACCAATACGTGGATATCCCAAAACACTGCTTTTCACCATCTCGTAACACTCCTATACAAATTGTTACAAGAAAGATAACACGTATTCACTGTTATAGAGTAACTGGATTAAACTATATCTAGTCATAGCCTTAAGCTATACCCGCACTTTTATTTGCCAATCGCTTGTTTAAGCGCCTCAATATATGCCGATCCGAGCTTGGATAAGGAAGCATTTCGCTGTGAAATCCAACCTACATTAATCGTCTCCTCGCAATCGAGCGGTACTGGAATAATCTCATTTCCGTTTAAATCAGCGCTTAGAACACCCGTCGATATCGTATATCCGTTTAGTCCAATCAGGAGATTAAACAGCGTCGCCCGATCGTTTACACGGATGCTTTTTTTATGAGTCATCGTACTTAAAATTTCTTCTGAAAAATGAAAAGAATTGTATTCGCCTTGGTCAAAGGACAAATAGGGATAATTTTGAAGCTGGTCAATGGTCACGATCGATTGATTGGCTAACGGGTTATTAATGCTGATGAAAATATGAGGCTTAGCTGTAAATAAGCTAATAAACTGTAAATTCGCCGTTTTGAGCAGCTTATTGATTACCTTCCCATTGAACTCGTTAAGATACAAGATTCCAATCTCGCTGCGCAGGCTTTTAACATCTTCAATAATTTCGTAGGTTTTAGTCTCGCGTAATGTTAATTCATATTCTTCCTGACCATACTCGCGAACCAAACTGACAAATGCATTCACTGCAAAAGCATAATGCTGAGTAGAAACCGAAAAATGCTGCGGCGAAGGCTTGGCATTCAGGTAACGGCTTTCCAACAATTCCGCCTGCTCAACGACCTGCCTAGCATAACTTAAAAACTCAACACCTTCCTTAGAAAGTGAAATTCCTTTATTAGATCTCTCGAAAATCTCTAGCTGCATTTCCTCTTCCAGATCCTTAATGGCATTGGAAAGACTAGGCTGAGAAATAAACAACCGCTTGGCTGCCTCATTAATGGAGCCTCGATTGGCGACCTCAATTACGTATTTTAATTGTTGTAGAGTCAATGAAATACTCCCTTCTAACATCCTGCTTGTCTTTCTTACATTATACATATAAAACAAGCCAAACATTGCATCCTCTGCCGTTTAAGCATAAGAAAAAGGAACCCGAATTGCAGCGGATTCCCAAACGTTCTTTAAAGCTATCGCTGGAATGCTCAATCTACGTCCTTCCTTCAATTTCTCGCTATAGCACTGCTTTCAGTACAATCATTCAATATACCTCTACTGATGAAAGGTGCGATCGATACCAGTGCTTTTAAGCCTTCTTTCTCAAAAGCTTTTTTCGCACATTCGTCAATTGCCTCTGTACTTATAAATGGCGCCAGCGATACAATGGCATTTATGCCCTCTTTTTCGACGGCTATCCTTGCACATTCATCAATGAATTCCTTACTTATAAATGGGGCCAGTGACACAATGGCATTAATGCCTTCTTTTTCAACCGCCATCTTCGCATATTCATCAATCGCACCCTGACTAATAAATGGGGCTATCGCTACGAGTGAATGTATGCCTGCTTTTTCAAAAGATAGCTTCGCGTACTCGTCAATCGCAGCTTCACTCATAAATGGAGCTAACGATACGAGTACATAAATGCCCTCTTTTTCAAACACCTGTTTTGCAAATCTGTCTATCGTCTCTTCACTAACAAAAGGAGCAAGAGCCAAAAGATCGCCTATTTCAGCAACGTCCTCTGCATTCGCAACGAATTCATCCACTTGCTCTGTTTTGAGCAATGGTGCAATTTCGGAAATATCTTTAAGGGAAACTTCATTATGTTGTAAATAATCTTCTGTTGAATGCTCCAGCATACTTCTAAGCAGTTCAGTACCTTTGCCTTCGTCCAAAATCTCATCGATACTGACATCAAAAATTTCTGCGATCTGAGGAAGCTTAGAAATATCAGGCATCGTCTCTCCCCGCTCCCAATTGCTCACCGCCTGATAACTGATATTAAGTCTGTCTGCTAAGCCCATTTGGGTAATTCCGATCTTCTTCCTTAGCTTCGAAATATTTCTGCCTACCTTCATCATATCAAACACTGTCATCACCCCTCGTTCAAGATACTTTCAGTGTATATTTGACCCTTCTTTTTGTATATCAAGCGGTGCTTGAGCCCAGAATTTCTCAAACCAGATATAATTCAAGTAGTGCTTGCAAGGCCTCACGATGCTGATTCAACCAGTTATTTCGTGTTTGAAATTGATGGAGTATATAGTTGAAGTTAGCTTCAATCGATTTTCCTGAGTAATGCTGACCTATATAAATATGGAGAACTGCAATATGATAAATCTGCGTCATGAGCTGCAAATGATTAATTTCTTGTATAGTTGCCTTGCGAAAATCGGCATAGCCCTTAATATAGGCTTCAGTCATTTCCAAAGATCCATCCGACATTTGCAAAATATGATTAAGGCTAATGGCAAATTCCATAAAACTAGCATCAATTGAAGTGAAATCAAAATCCAATACGCCACATATGTTGTTGTTTTGGGACAATAGGTTGAATATGAGCAAATCATGATGAACGAGCTGCCTTGGCAAGCTTTTTAGCTGGTGGATAGACATCTCAACGGACAAAATCGTATCTTTATAGAAGTTCAGGTGGGATTCAGAAATGTGAAATGGCGGATTTTCAATAAAAGAAGTTATATCATTACGATGGGCGAGTGGATGAAGATCATAAAGATCTGAGAAAGCTTTTCCATGGTGGTCTAGCAGATCAGTTTCATATTCGCTCAGTGTTGAAGAGATTTCTCCAACTACCTGACCAAGTTTCAAGGCTTGTTGTGTTTCTACTATTTCTGGTACACGGCCTTCAATAAATGATACGACCGCACCTAAAGTACCGTCTGCTAGTTGTATGTATTCATCCCCATTGAGCGTCCGAAGAAATACAGGCACTTGAAATGTAAGATTGCTGCCATTCAAAAACGAAGTTATTTTCGATTCCATTTCTATGCTTTGTACATTTTTCGTATAACGATCGTAGATGCGGACTACATATTTTCGATCATTGATTTTAACAATCTTCGTGAGGTTTGTTAAACCAAAAGGAACGGACTCGATTTCATAGCTCGGATGAATAAAATAAAAGTGTATTAGCTCATCGATTAATGTCTGCATCATATCCCCCTACTCCTAATTAAGGATGCTATCCTTCTATTTCCGAGCTTTCACAATGAGAAAATGAGGATTAGTCGAAAGACGATCATACCAACGCTTATACCAATCCATAGCATCTGGTTTATCTTTAAAGGCTAAATCCGGCTGCGGCTCGATGATTTGATCAATGATAAATTGGGCTGATGTGACATTCAGAATCTCTTGAAGAGGCCTCCTATAAAATGTAACCTCCACTGGGCCAGATTCTTTCTTATTCCAGGTTTCCATAAGCAGCTCGTGAGCAAAATAATCAGGTCTTTCAAAATGTTTAAAGTCCATAAATGGATGATGTACGGAGAAAACAACTTGTCCACCCGGTTTCAATATGCGATGAAATTCTTGAAAGGTTGGGGCCCAATCATCGATATAGTGCAGGGTTAATGAGCTTATTATAAGGTTGAATGTTTCGTTTTTAAATGGGAGGGGCTCCGTTAAATCACAAGCGAATGCTTCTGCCTCATGACCAACTCGCCTTTTGCATGCTTCTACCATAGCAGGACTCAAATCAATAGCTGTTACTTGAGAACCGCGCTTTAAAAATTGCTCCGTGTACCAACCTGCAGCACAGCCAGCATCAAGGACTGTAAGTGAATTCATATCATTTGGCATAAGTTTCATCATTGCTGGCCGCTCATAATAAGCGTTGTGCCCGCTCTCAGTATCCACATGCTTTTCGTAGTCTTTTGCAAGTTTGTCGTACGCTGTGACAACCTTTTCCTTCATTTTGTTCACACCCTCCTATTTCACAAATTTCACCCATAACCTATCAAAAACAAATTTGAAAAATGCCACGTAGAAATAGCTAGCGGAATAATCGATAATAGCTTAAGCCAATTCTTTTTAGCTGCAAATCCGACCACTAACATGATTACCCCTATGATTAACAATACAATTAGTGCTAAAAATGACATCTTGATGCCTCCCAGCTCGTAATCCAGCAATCATCAGCTTCCTTACAAATCAATTCTAATAAAAACCTTTTTTTGAAACGAGTACCAACTTTTTGTAGTACCTGTTCATATATGATTTCTATTATCTTGCTTGATTGTTAAGAGAAGATTGCCAGTACAAAGCGTTTAAACGAGGTTAATCAAGGTCAGTGACTAGCTCTTCTGCCCTAATCTTTAATTGATTATTTCGATGCTCCAAAAAACTTTTCATGTACTTTCTTAATATTAATCTTTCTGTGAACCACCCAATTAATCCAAACGGAGCCTCAAAAACCAATATGTCTTTCATTAATGTCATTCCATCATGTTCCTCAAATAAATGCTCATGTCTTAAACTTTTAAAAGCCCCCTTACTCATTTCGTCTACAAAAAGATAGGGTCTTTCATATTCCGTAATTTTCGAGGTTAGTTTTTGTCTGATTAGAAAATGAGTAGCCTGAAAGGTCACGGTTTCTCCTTTATTAATCATGCCTTCAATCGTACCTGCTATAGCCCTCTCCTTCGTATGTTTCCAGACCGTTTGAGTATGTACTTCTATATTCCTCGCTAAGTCAAAACAATGATGTATTGGAGCATTTATAAGAACCTCGGTTTTAACAGTAACCAATCCAAACACCTCATTAAGCTACAATTACTCTTAAAACCAGCATTGTACCCATTTTTAAATTAACTCTTTAGGCAGCCAATGATCAGAAATAATATATAAATACCTTCTCCAGCTGCAACTTCATTTTATCATTACTGGAAATTCACTGCCTGCCAGCTTGATAAAATAAAGTTAAATTTTTTTTTGGAATCTGTCGATTCTCTAATTTCTCATTCGTTGTCTAAATAGAAGCTGAGTTCATCGGTTATCTGCAAAAATAATCCAAACTATGGGATGAGAGGATGTTATAAGATGGCAAAACACACAACTTATATGATGTCGGAGGACGCAAAAGCTCAAGCTGAGTTCTATACTCATGCGCTTGGTGGAGAGATCCTGTCCGTTATGACGCATGGACAGCTTCCTGATGCAAAGGAAGAACTCAAGGATAAAGTTGTTAACTTGAGTCTGATGGCTGGAGGAATTCACTTTTTAATGTCCGATTCTGTATTTGAACCAATCATTCGCGGAAATACCATACATCTGTGTCTCGAGTATGATGCAGAGGCTGAAGCCCGCGAAGCCTTCGATAAGCTAGCTGTAGGCGGCAACATAAAGTGCCCGTTAGAACCCGCATTCTGGGGCACATTATTCGGACATATTGAAGATAAATACGGCGTAATGTGGATGATCACCACCGCTGGACCAACTGCCTAAACAATAATTGCAAGAGCAAAGCCCGCCCGAAAATAATATCGGGCGGGCTTTTTTGGAGAATTAAGAAGAACTGCATAACGGCAGCTCCTCCACCATAGTTATCCGTTAGTTGAATATATTTGAAGGAATCTCGCCATTGGAAAAGTAACGGATTACTTTATTTTTTTCTTCAGCATATTGAATCTCTTTTTTTGTACTGTTTCCTATATATCCATCAACATCAATTACGAATATTTCATCAGACATATCTATTTTTCTAAAATGCAGATGCCCTAGTAACTCTGCTTGTTCTTCTGTAATTTTAAAACCATCGCTTTGTTCAAAAAAAGCAACGCTAATAACAATATTGCCTTGAAGTGTAAGAAACGCGTTTGCTTTTTCAAATTGATCTTTGAATTTTGTAGAACCACATAAAGTTATTACCCGCATGTTCAATCCCTTTCTGATGATGCTTTTATTATAGGGTATCCATTGATAACTTCAATTCCGTTTTCATTCATCCAACACGCTGGATATTTTCAATTTGACATGTGAGTGCTGTTCAATTTGCGTTTGCAAGAAATCTTCAAATGATTCAGAGAGCATAACAATCCCCTTATCACTTCCTTCATACCACTCCAGGACCGGTGAATTGTCATTTCCATTTAACTCAAAAAATCGAATTTCATATCCTTGATGCATCGAGAATATAAATGCGTTCTCTAAAAGTATTATCGGATAATTATTCTCTCTTACTAATTCTCTAGCTTCAATCTGTAAATCCCTCAATTGCGAGAATTCAATATCGCTCCCTTGAAACAATTTCCCATGATTATGACCAGCTGCCAATAAGAATTCTTGATAAGCAAATGGTAATTTATTGCCAATCTCACTTTCCAATAAGTTAAGTTCTGCTTCTGTACATCCTTCAAATGGTATATTCGTTTGCAATTTGTTATCATGCAACAGCTTCAATATTTGATGTCTATTCAGAACAAAATCTCCTATTCTCTATTGAGTTTTCGTTAAACATAGATTATTTGCATCCATCCCTTAATGAAAATGCATAGTGATACGGTCAGCTGTTACCATTATTTCAGTAACAGACATCTGAACTTATTCTGTGTACTTAACTACTCGCCAAAAAAGGCTCTATGTGAATGTGAACGTAGGAAATGCTGTGCAATTCAGCAATACGTCTCTCAATTTGTTCTGAAATGTCATGGCTTTCGCCTACATTTAGCTGATGGTCTACGGCAATCGTTACGTCTACCAGTTTGTTATTCCCGTGAATACGAGCTTTTATATCAATTATTTTCTCTACACCTGGGGTATCGGAAACGGTTTGTTTAATGGTTTGAAGTTCTTCATGATCGAAACCGTCTGTAAGCGCATGTGAACAATCACGAAAAATATCCCATGCTGTTTTACAAATAATGATGCCTACAATTAGAGCTGTGACTGGGTCAAGCCATGGCAAGCCAAATTGTGAACCGATGATGCCAACAAAAGCGCCCATGCTTACAAGAGCATCCGAACGATTATCTTGTGCGGCCGCCATCATTGCGTGACTGTTTATTTTCTTTGCTAAACGAATGTTGTAAAGATAAACGAAATAAATGGCTATGGCACAAAATAGGGCAGTCCACGCTGCTATAATATCAGGTGATTCGATTGTTGGAGCTCTGAACTTCATCACCGTTTGATACAATACTTGTATACCAACAGCGAACATTATAAAAGAAGCGATTAGGGCAGCTACCGTTTCAGCTCTGTAATGACCATACCGATGGTTTTTGTCCGGTGGTTTCCGTGATATTTTAAGCCCGATCAACACGGCTATAGAAGCAATAATATCGGTTGAGTTGTTTAGACCATCAGCTGATAAGGCTTCGGAGCCAGTGAGGTAACCTATAATTAACTTTATTGCGGACAAGAAAATATAAGCGCCAATGCTCAGCCATGCACCTTTTTCGCCTTGTTTGATATCATCATACGTTTCTTGCACTTATTTCACTCCCAGTCGGTTTTGCAGAACAAAACCTATGTTACTTGATAGAATGCGTGTGGGTCTAGAGAAACAGTTTTGTTTTTGGCATCAAAAATAAGCTCAGACAAACAGTGTTGCACAGCCCCAATTTTTAATATCGAATCATGCAACTGGCAAATAATAAAACTGACCTTTGATTACACAAAAAAAAACAGCAGCCTTATGGCTGCTGTTTCGTTTAAATGATACGATTTTTAGTCAAAGTTTCCCGTCAGTTCAATCGTTTTTGTGGCGACACGGTCGTGAAATTCACGATCATGTTCGACGAACACAATGGTCGGTGCATACTCATGCAGCAGCTCCTCAATCTGCATCCGGGAAATGACGTCAACAAAGTTCAGCGGTTCGTCCCAAATATGCAGATGAGCCTCTTCACATAGACTTCTCGCGATCAGAACCTTTTTCTTCTGTCCACCGCTAAACGCCGACATATCCTTCTCAAACTGGATACGGGCGAAATCAAGCTTTCGCAGCACGCTTTTAAATAAACTTTCGTCGATTCCGTGCTCTGCTGCATAATCCGAAAGTGACCCTCGCAGATGAGAAGTATTCTGGGATACATAGGAAACGCGCAGCTGAGGATCAATCCGAAACGTACCCGTATAGTGAAGCGCCTCGCCGTTTAGCAGGTGGAGCACACTAGACTTACCCGAACCGTTTGGACCCGAAATGGCGATCCTATCCCCTTGTTCGATCGTCAAACTAACGTTCTCGCAAACTGATTTTTCCCCGTAATAAATCGAGACGTGATCCAGCACAGCCAGTTCCGATTTGGAATACGCGAGTTGAGAGATCACAAGGCTTTCTGACTGTTCAATATTTCGAAGCAGTTTCGATTTTTCTTCTACAGCGGCGTTTTGCCGCTGCTCAATGGATTTCGCGCGTTTCATCATTTTAGCAGCTTTGTGCCCGACATATCCTTTATCCAGCTTGGAACCGGAGTTTCGTGTGCCGTTTTTCGATTTTTCAATCTCGTGGGACCAGCCGCTTGTGCGTTTGACAGAGCTTGATAAACGCTCGATATCTTTATATAGCTTTTCGTTTTGTGCCAATTCGAACGTGTCCTGGCGAGTTTTGTTCGTCCACCAGCTGGAGAAGTTGCCTTTTTGAATTTCTATATTTGTTTTGTTGATCGATAAAATATGATCGACACAGCGGTCGAGAAATGAGCGGTCATGTGACACAAGAATAAAACCGCGCTTCGTGTTTAAATAATCACCGACGAGTTTACGTGCATGCAAGTCGAGATGATTGGTTGGCTCGTCGATGAGCAGAAAGCGATTGTCCTGGATGAACAGCACGGCAAGCAGTACCTTCGTTTGCTCGCCTTGGGACAGCGTTTCGAATGGTCGGTACAACACATCTTCCGAAACCTTAAGCAGATTCAGTTCACGCATCAGCTTCCAGCGCTCATAGTCTGGCACGATTTCTTCGATGACGTCGACGGTCAAATACTCCGGATGCTCGACGGGAAACGGAAAATAATCAAAGGCAACGGGTGCGGAGATCGTACCGCTGTATTCGTATTTCCCCTGCAGCAGGTTAAAGAACGTCGTTTTTCCCCGACCGTTTCGCCCTGTAAACCCGAGCTTCCAGTCTGTATCGATTTGAAAATGAACATTTTCGAATATGAGATCATAGCTGCCTGGATAGGCAAAAGTGAGATTAGATACTTGAATCGCGGGCATGGCGATCATCCTTTCGTATGAAAATAAAAAAGAGACGCAAGAAAGGTGCTTTCTTGCGTCTCTAATCCATACGAGGAAATACAGCCCCATTTTATGGGACTGGATGACTATCCGGATAGGGAGAGCAAACGAAATGCAGACCTTTCTTGCAGAGACGAAATAAACCAACCACAGCGGATCGCTGAGTTCGTTCTTTTCGTGATCTCACAGCAAGAAAGTTCTACATTGTATTCGTTCAACTCCCGTCATCAAAATTAGGTACAGTTTATCACAATCTTAATTTAACTACAACCTGCGAAGTCCCGTCATACGCTCTGAGCCATATCTAATTAGTTCTTTTCGATAATAGATTCTCGAAGGCTCTTAGAAAGACTTTTGACAACCAGCTCGTAAGAATGATCAATCATTTCAAAAACATCCGACTCTGGCAAAGAACCGTCGATCGTAATTGTATTCCAATGTTTTTTATTCATATGGTATCCTGGTCGAACAGCCTCATGCTGTTCCCTTAAGTTTTCCGCAATTACCGGATCACATTTTAGGTTTAAGCGAAGATGCTCCCCTTTGTCCTCAAAAATAAACGCGAATATTTTACCTGCAACTTTGATGACCAACGGTTCGAATCCGAAGGGATAATCCTTAGTCGCTCCGTTCTTCGTTAAACAGTATTCGATGATATTATTCTTCAAAACAGCAGCTCTCCTTCTACGATATTAAAATGACTCATTATGAATTTATCCTACAGCTCAGCTAATGGCTTTACAAATTTCATAATCGGTTAAATCGATATCCAATTCCATTCCTAGTGCTAGCTTAGCCAACTGATCTCCGATATAAGGTCCCATCGTCAAGCCGGAAGCCCCGAGACCGTTTACCGCAAGCAGTCCCTCCCAATCTGGAATGGCGCCTATAACCGGAAGAAAATCGGCAGTAAAAGGGCGAAAGCCTACTCTTACTTCCTGAAATGTACTATCTGCCAGATCAGGTGCGAATGGAAGACATTTGCTTAAAATTTCATGCATTCCACCGGATGTGATCCTCGTATCATAACCTTCAATATCATTTTCATGAGTTGCTCCTATGACGATTTTTTGCTGATCAAAGGCGAGCAAATATTGATCGGAAGGCGGCATAACAACCGGCCAGATGCCAGTATTCTGTTTGGCATCTGGAACCTGCAAGTGCATGATTTGTGCTTTCTGATAACTCACTTTAAAATTAATGCCCAACGGTTGCAGCAGCTGCCCTGCCCAAGCCCCTGCACAGACGATCACGATGTCAGCCGGGTAACTAATTGCCTGGGCCGTTACACCCGTTATTCGGTTGGATTGATATTCAAGCCTAGCATCCCCATAGATAAGCTCAGCCCCATTCCTCTGTGCAGATCGAAGCAAAGCATCACGCAGCGCACGGCCGTCCACACGAGCAGCTCCACTAATATGAACGGAAGAATATCCTTCGACGAGCAGCGGGAAGAGCTCTCGGGTCCGTTGTTCATCAAGCTGCGTAATCTCACCGATTTCTGGAGCTTCTTCTAAACGCTTGTAAGCTCTCGCTTCCATTTTCTCGATTTTCTCCGAATCCATATGTATACTGAGGGCGCCTACCTTGGCATATCCGGTTTCGGTTTCCCCTTCACTTTCCAGCTCTTCAATTAAAACAGGGTAATAACTTGCTCCAGCCTTAGCAAGGCGATACCACGCCTTATTGCGCCGCTGCGACAGCCAAGGACAAATAATGCCAGCTGCTGCATCCGTAGCCTGTCCTTCATCTTTCCTATCGATAATGAGGACATCTGCTCCCCGCTTAGCCAAATGGTATGCGGTTGATGCTCCAGCAATTCCTGCACCAATGACAATGATTTTCATGATGATTTCACTTCTTTCTATAATCGCTCTTCTCATTATAACGAGATCCCTCTCAAATAGAAAAAGCCGCGTATGACGCGGCAATTTAAGTTTCTCATGAGGTGCAATGGTCTATTATCTAATTTTAATCATCTGACATATCCGTTAACGATATAGGTATTTCAACATAATCAGGTCCTACAATCTTTACACCATCTTTTTCATCTGAGCCCACCGCAACCGAAATACTGAACTTATCTGACTCTTGTATTGCCTTTTTATCAGAAACTAAGTCAATCACAACCGTTCCTGTACCGTCTCCCGTTGATTTATAGGCGTCTCGTCCTCTTCCAACTTCAATTATTGCTCTCCATTTATTTTCTGTATCCGCGGTAGTCAATGTCGTTATATAGTCCGCAGGTATGGATTTTGTTTCTTTTTCAGGATAACTGCTTGTAATGTTTGAAATATACCATTTATCAGGAATATTGAAAGCAACACCACCCCAGTCTTTAGGGTCGATTGAAATCGAAGCAACAATCTGTATATGTTCCGGAATTCCTTTGTCTCCCTTGATAAATAATGTTCCTTTTGCTGATGTATTCAAATCTGTAGAATCAGAACTCACGCTAAAACTTCTAGTTTGAACTATCTTTTCGTTAACTGCTGTTTTGTGAATAAATTTCTCTTGTCTTGATGACAGCTGTAAAATTAAAATGGCCACACTAATTATTAATACAGCAAGCAAAATGTATCTCGCTTTTATAGTCATATCTGCCCTCCTTAGCAGTCCACATAACTTTATCTTTTACGAAGTAAATCAGCTTCTAAATACTTTGTAAGGTAAATCGTTACTCCCAAATGATATTGTATAAATATCTTAACATATATTGGTTTTACATCCTTATTGAATTAATCTTTCAGTTAGACACACACTTACCACTAAAATAAAAACAAACATAAGAAAAGACCGCCATCGGCGGTCTTGGACTTACAGCGACAGCACGAACAAAAAAAGCAATTCCCTCTCAAAAAGGAATTGCTTTACCTGTTGTTTTTGCTACGGGATCAGCCTGTTGTCGCAGGGCTGTTTAGTAAAAAAAGAGCCGCCCGCCGGCCGCCCCATCCTTTTTAAACTATTGCTGCTCTTTATCCAAATAACCGCTCACTAAATATGATATCATCTCAGCATTGGTGCTCCGCGGAGCGCTAGCAAAGTCATCGCGATTCGAACGCAATTGAAAATAATATGCAGCATCATTATCCTCATATAATCGTTCTCGCAATATACTCTTTTCACTTCCTAATTGATTTAAAATTTGTTCATAAAATTGTCCTTGAGTCAGCGTATCCACTGCGTCTAAATGAAAAATTCCTTTTAGCTCTTTTTCAATAATGAAGCGCAGCTGTTTAGCGAGCAAAACATCCAGAAGGTTGTTAAACATGAGATTGCTGTAAACCTCTATCTCTTTATTATTTTCGATACTATCTTTAACCGTGTTCCATCTCGGAGAATCTTTCCCCCATATCGCGGGTATTCTGACAATGATCGCTCGTTCATTCAAAATTTCTGTAAGCATGTTTTCACATTCGATTTTGAATTTCCCATAATCGGTGCCAGAAATAGGTAGATCTGTTTCAAAATGAGGCTTTGAAAAGTCCCCATCAAATACGTTCGTCGTAGAAAAGAAATACAGTCGGCTATTATGCTTAGCTAATTCCATAGCCAATTCTTTATGGAACAACAGCTGTTGATCAAACTCTCCTCTTAAGCAAGAAATAACAATATCGGGTTTAATCGAATGGATGATTTCCTTCATTTCAGCCATTTGCTCAACATCTAATTTGTACTGCTTATCAGTAGGCAGACTCGTAAATGATGAAGAATAAGTGCCATACAGGTCAAAACCGTGCTGCATTTCATCGACTAATGCTCTTCCTACAAGACCGCTTGCACCTAAAATAAGTACCTTTTGCATTATAAATACACTCCTCCAAAACACCTTTATTAGAAAACGATCCATGACTAATAAAAGATACGCAGTCACTAAAACATAACAAGCCATACTTGTTTCTATTCCTTATTTCTTCCCAAAAAAACAGACGTAAACCAGCGGATTATACCCGTTGTTTACGCCTGCTTATTTCAAGCTATTCAATTAAAAGCTGACGGAGACACACGATGCTTGGTCGCCTGCTCAAAGCCATATGCTAGTTTAATTAAGGTAGGCTCGCTGAAGGCTGTACCGATAAAGGTGACCCCTTGCGGTCCCTTGGTCGTATAGCCGCCTTCGGCAATGATTCCCTTCTCCGCATAACCGCCAGGCACGGTAATGACCGGATAACCCGCTCTTGCGGCAAGATCATCGCCATCATCATTGCCTAGGAACAACAACGCATCCAGTTGATGCTCCTCTAATGCGAAGTCTATTCCCTGCTTGCCTGCCAGCTCTTTATTTCTCAAAACACTATCGACATATTCCTGTTCGGTCAACGTTCCGCTCGTTTCCTCCGCCGAAAGCAGCGTATCCTGCCCATATTTTAAAGCAATGTCTGCGTGCTCTTCATTATAAGCAATTAGCTCCTTCAAGGAATGAACCGGAACCGATTCATTCAGCTTTCCGAGGTAGTCATTGATATATTTTTTGAATTCATATCGCAGCACATGCCAATCCCATTCAACCTTCTCACACGGCAGCTCAACGGGATCGATAATCGTCGCGCCAGCCTGTTTCAAAACCGCAATAGCCGACTCCATGATCGCAAGCCTGTCTTCGTCCAAATCTTTATAATAAAAGCGCGGAATTCCGATTCTTGCTTGCTTTAAATAACTAGCATCAAGGAAAGGCGTATAGTCGGAATGGGCTTGCTTTGCCCCATTTACCGTAACCGCATCTCGCTCATCGGCGCCTGCCAATGCTCCAAGAAGAATAGCCGCATCCGTTACCGTTCTAGTCATCGGACCTGCCGTATCCTGAGTGTTTGTAATCGGTATAATGCCCGCTCGGCTTACTAACCCAATCGTTGGTTTAATTCCTACTAAGCTCGTTTGGCTTGCAGGGCTAATGATGGATCCCGAAGTTTCCGTTCCAATTGCAGCAGCTGCCAAGTTGGCGGCAACCGCAGCGCCTGATCCCGAGCTTGAACCGCCAATGAACAGCTCTCCCGGACCGTATGGGTTAAGCACAAGGCCTCCTCTTGAGCTGTATCCCGCCCACATCGTGCCTGACATGAAATTAGCCCATTCTGTCATGTTCGCTTTGCCTAGCAGAACCGCACCTGCGGCACGTAATTGCGAAGCAACAAAGGAATCTTCCGCAGCATATGAATTCGCTAAAGCTACTGATCCCGCGCTTGTGTGCATATTGTCGTTTGTATCGATGTTGTCCTTGAGCAAAATCGGAATACCGTGCAGGCTGCCACGACTCCCTTTTTCTTGTCGCTCTTTATCTAAAGCTTTGGCAATTTCAATGGCATCGGGATTCATTTCCAAAATAGATCGAAGAACGCCATCATATTTGCTGATTCGCTCCATATATAACTGGACCAGCTCTTCTGAGCTTATCCATCCCTTTTCCATTGCTGCTTGCATGCTTGTAATATCCGCTTCCACAATCCATGTATCCTTATTCTCGATCACTTGATCATCCCCTTAACGCCGCTTCTAATAACCTACAAACCTAATCATATCCATTATTAGAGCAGCTGTCAGCGTAGAGAATGGGTATAACTAAGCTTTCCGGCAGCAGCTGTACGACTCAATGGAATCGCTGCCTTCTGTTATCGTTCCACCTTTTGAGAAACACTTATCGTAGATGTTCCCTTTCTTTTACCGAATGCCCCCATGTTCGTGCCCAGCACACCAACAACGATAACTGCAGCGCCAATGAAATGGTAGTATGCCAGCTTCTCGCCGAGAAACACAAATCCACCGATAACAGAGACCAACGTAGCCAGATGATTAAATACGCTCACTTTAGACGCTTCAAGCTTGGATAAGGCGTAATTGCTGAGCAAGCTGGATACGAGCGAAGAGAGTACGCCCAAATATAATATCGATAGGAGGAACACTGGACTGGCAAATGGCTCAAAATAATGAGCAATCGTTCCTTTGGCGACATGTTGGCTTATTGCGATAAAGTTAAATACAAGGAAGCCAATAGCCGTCATCATATACGTCATCGTCATTACCTTCATGCGACCAGAGAGTCTCCTTGCTAGTACGCTATAGCCGGCCAAGGAAAGAGCTGACAAAAGTATGAGCAAGGTGCCTTTAACATTAGAAATATCGATTGACGTCCCCTTCATGACAAAGATGAATATAACCCCTGCAACGGAGAGCAGGGTCGAAAGCTTCTGCACCTTAGTCGTCCGCTCCTTCAAGAAATACGCTGCGGCAATCATCGTGAAGATAGGCACTGTGGCATGAATAATGCCTGCTTCTGCGGAGGATGTAAACTGTAATCCATAGGCTTGGAAAGCAAAAAACATCGACGGATAAAAGACAGCTAGCGGAAGAATGCTTAGCATATCCCGCGCTTTAAGCTGCAGCTTGATCCAGCCGAATGTGACTGGTATTGTTGCCGCAATAAAAGATATGGTGAAGCGGTGGGCGAGACTGTCCAGCGGACTTGTAACCGTCAAGGCTATTTTTCCGAAAAGAAAAGAAAGCCCTACAATTGTGGAATAAACAATAATCGCTGTATACGCAAGCCGTTTCGACTTCAAATCATTGTGTGTTGACATCATGGTATACCTCCTAGTAACTGTTCGCTTTATATAGGTATCGTATCTCCAAAGCTGCACATGCTACAATATACAAAAAAGCCATCTGTATCGGTACAGATGGCAGGAGGCACTGTTAAAATGTACTTTTATTTAAAGCTCATGAATGAGCTGGAGGAGCTCATTGCAACGCAGCCCTATAAGGATGGGCAGAAGCTCCCTTCCATTCGAGCGCTGGCAGGGCAATTCAGTTGCAGCAAGAGCACAATTATTAAAGCTTTGGATGAGCTGGAGAAACGCCATCTCATTTATGCGATGCCAAGAAGCGGCTATTTTGTTGTAAAAGGGATGAACGCCGCTCAAGATGAAGCAACCCGCCTGCTCAACTTTGCAGCATCGGCGCCCGATCCGGCATTGTTTCCTTATTTGGATTTTCAGCATTGCATTAATAAAGCCATCGACACTTACCAGAAGGACTTATTTGTTTATGGCACCGCCAAAGGAATGGATTCCTTGATTGATATCGTTCGCAAGCAATTGATGAGCTATCAGGTGTTTGCACCAGAGCGCAATATCTTTGTTGTCTCCGGGGTTCAACAGGCGCTGTCTCTGCTTGCATCTATGCCATTTCCGAGCGGCAAGCAGAAGGTGCTGATTGAGCAGCCAGGTTATCATTTGTTTATAGAGTATTTACAAACACGGCAAGTACCCGTAATCGGCATCGAGCGTCGTTTCTCCGGCATTGATTTCAACAGGCTGGAGGAGATCTTTCGCACAGAGGACATTAAGTTTTTTTATACGATGCCGCGGTTTCACAACCCGCTTGGCTGCTCCTATTCGAAGAAAGAGAAGCAGCTGCTCGCTAAGCTGGCCGCCAAATACGATGTATATATCGTTGAAGACGACTTTCTAGCTGATTTCGAACAGAACAGCAAAGCCGATCCGATCTACACTTATGACGACTCCTCTCATGTCATCTATTTAAAGAGCTATTCCAAAATTATATTTCCCGGCCTTCGTATCGGTATTGCGGTCATCCCTGATTTACTTGCAGAAGCGTTTCGCCTATACAAAAAACAAGACGACATCGACAGCTCCATGCTGTCGCAAGCCGCTCTTGAAATCTATTTGCGCAGCGGCATGTTCGAGCGTCATCGCGCCAAAATCCGCGGGAAGTACTCGGCAAGGGCGAAGCTTCTCGATACGGCGCTTGCGATGGAAGCTTCACGCAGCAAAGGTGCCTTCACCTATGAGCGATCCAAATATCCGATCGTTCATACTCATATTTTGCTTCATGAAACCATTTCTGTCCCGCTCCTAATCAGCAAATTGCGCAAGGAGGACGTACTGGTTGATGCCATGGATCGCGACTACTTGTCTACTTTTCAGAGGGCAAATCTATTGAAGCTTAATGTGACCAATGTGATTGAGGGGAACATTGAGAGCGGCATTGAACGGATCGGCAGCCTAATAGCCCAATCCGCTCGCCTGTAACGATTAGAATTTTTCTGATACAACCTTCGCCTGCGTGAAGAGCAGCAAATAATCACGCCCGCCCGCCTTCGAATCCGTACCTGACATATTAAATCCGCCAAAAGGATGGACGCCAACTAAGGCCCCCGTACACTTACGGTTAAAATAAAGATTGCCGACATGAAACTGCTCGCGGGCCTGCTCCAATTTGCTGCGGTTCCGCGAGATGACGGCACCCGTCAGCCCATAATCGGTGTTGTTCGCGATAGCAAGCGCTTCGTCAAAGCTTCCCGCTTTAATAAACGCGAGTACCGGCCCGAATATTTCCTCTTGCGCGATGCGGGCAAGCGGAGCGACATCCTTAATGATTGTAGGTTCAATGAAATAACCGCTGCTATCTCCAATTTTGCCGCCATGCACGATGATTCCTTCGCTGCGCCCGACCTCGATATATTTTAAAATGCTCATGTAGGCTCGCTCGTCAATGACCGGTCCAACGTAAGTAGACTGCTCGCTTGCTTTCCCAAGCTTTAGCCGTTTTGTTCGTTCAACAACCTTATCAATAACCTCGTCATAGACGAGTTCATGCACAACAGCACGCGAGCAGGCCGAGCATTTCTGTCCTGCATAACCGAAAGCGGATGCTGTAATCGCATCGGCCGCCAGCTCAAGATCCGCCTCCGCGTCAACAATAATCGTATCCTTGCCGCCCATCTCTGCAACGATGCGCTTCAACCATTTCTGATCCGGCTGGCCGATAGAGGCTTTCTCGTTAATACGCAGGCCTACCTCCCTTGACCCCGTAAAGCATATAAAGCGGGTTAATGGATGCTCCACCAAAAAATCACCCACCTCATTTCCCGCGCCGGGCAAGAAATTCACAACACCGTCAGGCAGCCCTGCCTCCTCCAGCAGCTCAACAAATTTCGCCGCGATAACAGCCGTCGCGCTGGCCGGCTTTAATACTACCGTATTGCCGGCAACAACCGCCGCCATGGTCATGCCCGCCATAATCGCAAGCGGAAAATTCCATGGCGGAATAATAACGCCAACGCCAAGCGGGATATAGACTAGCTCATTATCCTCGCCTGATACAGCAACAATAGGCTGACGCTCTGCAAGCCGTTCCATCTCCCGCCCATAATACTCCAAAAAATCGATGGCTTCAGCTGTATCTCCGTCGGCCTCCGCCCAGCTCTTGCCCGCTTCATAAACGAGCCAAGCAGAGAACTCGTGCTTACGCCTTCGCAGTAACGTCGCTGCTTTATACAATACTCTCGCCCTCGCAGAAGGCGTCACTTTTTTCCAATGCTCGAAAGCCTCTGCGGCGGCAAGTATAGCTTTATGCGCAAGCTCGGAATCCGCCTGTGAGACGATTCCTACAAGCTGCCCAACATCAGAGGGATTGATTGATTTCCGCTTTTGAATCGTCTCGATGCGGTCGGCACCAATCCTTAGAAAATACTCTTGGCCCAGCTCCAGTTCAACTTTGCGCAGCGCCTCCTGAAAATCATTAATATGGTCGAGTACCGAAAAATCGGTAAATGGTTCGTTCTGATATGGCTCCCGCATAGCTCAGTTCCTCCTGCTCATTCGAATCTTTGCTAGTCGCTTGAGGCTCTTTCCCTTGCTTCACAAAATCTGTTCGCCGAGCAGCGAGCCAATTAGCTCCACCGCAAGTTTAGCCGTCTGGTCATTATGGTCGAGGCTTGGGTTAACTTCCACAACTTCGGCTGATGTGACCAGATCCGATTGATAAAGAAGCTCAAGTGCAAGATGCGCTTCACGGTAGCTGAGCCCGCCCCTGACAGGCGTGCCCGTACCTGGTGCCTCAACCGGATCAAGGCTATCAATGTCAAAGCTGACGTGGACGCCATCAGTCGTTTGCTTAAGCTGCTGTATCACCTTCTCCATCACGCGAGCAATACCAAGGCGATCAATATCATGCATGGTATAACAAGCGATGCCTAAAGATCGGATATAGGCCTTCTCGCCGGAATCAAGCGATCTGGCTCCGACAATTGCGACATGCTCTGGCTTTATTTTGGGCGAAAATCCTCTTAAATTCGTTAACAAAGGAATGCCTCTGCCAAGGCTGATGCCAAGCGACATCCCATGTATATTGCCCGAGGGACTTGTATCCTCCGAATTCAAATCCGAATGCGCATCAAACCAAATGACTCCAAGATTTTTAAAATGCTCGGCTAAGCCAGCAATCGTCCCAATGGAAATGCTATGATCTCCGCCTAGCACTAACGGGAATTCCCTTGCCGCAACGATCTCCGATACGCGCTCAGACAATCGGCTGGTCACTTCGTGCACCTCAGACAAATGTTTGGCATTTACGGATTGAAGCGGCGGTATTGGAGTGACTAAGCCAATCTCGCCCGCTAACCGATGCGGGATGTGAAGCTCCGCCAGCTTGCGGCTAAGCTCTGCCGCCTGCAATATATGCGCTGGACCAAGCTCCGCACCGGGATTCCCTGCCCCTTTCCCAAAAGGAACAGCAACGATTGCCACCTGTTGAATGCTCATCGCCGTCACGCTCCTGCCTGTATGCTATTCGCGAAGACCGTTTGAATTTGTTCGAAGGCAAAGTCGAGCTCCTCTTCCGTGATGATGAGCGGCGGTGCCAACCGAATGACATGCTCATGCGTTTCCTTGCAAAGCAGTCCCAGCTCCATCAGCTTCTCGCAATAAGGCCTTGCAGGCGTCGAAAGCACAATGGCGATGAACAATCCGCGTCCTCTAATTTCAACAATGTCCGGATGGCGCAATGTAGCAAGCTTGCTCATCAAATACTGCCCCAACAGCTGTGAGCGGTCCGCCAGCCCTTCCTCTTCGGTTACTTCAAGCGCTGCAATCGCAACAGCGCAGCTAAGCGGATTTCCTCCAAAGGTTGAACCATGAGAGCCCGGCTCGAATACATCCATAATGCTCCCGTTCGCGGCGATAGCCGATACAGGCATGACCCCTCCACCCAGCGCTTTCCCCATAATATAAATATCAGGAATGACATTTTCCCAATCGCATGCGAATTTTCGTCCTGTACGCCCGAAGCCGGTTTGAATCTCATCTGCCACAAGCAGCACCTGCTGTTCTGCACATAGCTGAGCAACAGCAGCAAGAAATCCATTCGGAGGAATCCGAATGCCCGCCTCGCCTTGAATCGGCTCAATCAATATCGCAGCGGTATTCGGCTGCATCACCGCCTTCACTGCCTCCAGGTCGCCATATGGAACAACACGAAATCCAGGTGTAAAGGGGCCATAACCTTGCTTATATTCCTCCGTTGAGGAGAAAGACGTCAGTGTCAGCGTTCTGCCATGGAAATTGCCCTCAAAAGCGATGATTTCAGCTTGATCATTCGGTATTTGCTTGACGCCGTAAGCCCAGCGACGTACAGCTTTGATCGCCGTCTCAACTGCCTCTGCCCCTGTATTCATAGGAAGAATTCGTTCCTTGCCGGTATAGGCTGCCAGCTTCTCGCAAAACGCACCAAGTGCCTCATTATGAAAAGCTCGTGATGTAATCGTGACCTTATCCGCCTGCTCCTTTAACGCTCTAATGATCCGAGGATGTCGATGCCCTTGATTCAATGCCGAATAAGCGCTCAACATATCCATGTAGCGCGCACCTTCTGAATCCTGCACCCATACGCCCTCTGCGCTGCTAATCACAATCGGCAGGGGATGATAATTATGGGCGCCAAATTGCTCTGCCAGCTCAATATCCTTATTTGCCCTGTTCATCACCTGCTCCTCTCTGCATGCACCGCAAAAAATAGCTGTTTTTGAATTTTATGCGGTTAAGGGGCGACAAATAACAAAGGGAACCGAGGATAGGCTTAAAGTAACAATTTCACTTGTACAAATCCGCGAGGCTTGCTTTAATAATATTTGGGGGAAAGGGGATTGAGTGATGAAAAACAAAAAGGTTTTTCTTACAATGCTGATTAGCCAAATCTTGTTTGGATTGTTTACGATCGTTTGGCTTTTTGTCGCGTTAATGTCTGTTATGATGTTCGACTCGCCAGGTTCAGAAAATCTATTCTGGCCTGTGCTTTTATTCATTGTGATTTGGCTTTATCCGGTAGCTCTTATTTTGTCCATTATTGTAAGCTGGGTGCTTTATCGGTTCAACAAAATGAAAATAGCGGTTACCATCGCAATGGTACCGCTCATTTGGGTGCTGCCTCTTTTCGGTTTTTTAATCTATGCCAATGTCAGCTGATCGATGACATGGCTAAAAAACGTTGCCAGCCCTGCTCCATATTATTGCGTGTCCATTGCAGATGATTAACATCCTCATACTGCCGGAATGAGCACTCTATACAAATAATAAGATCCAAATAAAGATCATAGAGTGCTCTGCGCCCATGTTCTGCCGTAGTCAGCTGCGTTATTCCATAACCTTCAAGGAACGCAGCCGTGTTACAGAAGTGACTAAAATAATGCTCCATTAGTGGATCGCCCCAAAGTGCACGCTCAAAATCAATAATTCCTGTAATCGCTCCGTCTTTTATAAAAACATTGCCGTCCCATAAATCCCAATGAATGAGCCTCGGTTCCGTTACTTCATCCAGCACGCCAAGCCTACGCGCAACCTCGCTTCGAATCGTATCGTATTCCTCAGTCAGCCGCACACCTTCACTTTCGCCATCTGCAAGCACGCCAAGCAACAGGCTGTGAAAAGCCTCTCTCCATGTGCGATTCGCTTCATTGTTAGCCGCATATAAGCCAAATCGCTCTCCGTGAATTTCATTTAATTGACGGTTATAGATACCTAGCTGATAATCGATCTGATTACGCTGCTCATCGGTCAGGCGATCCTTCACTTTGTTATAAGGTTCGCCATCCAGCATCTCCATAATGAAATACTCGCAGTTTACGATCGATTCCGAAGCATCATGGACATAAACAGCCGGTACTGGAATCACGCCCATTTGCTTCACCAATCGCAGCACCTCAACCTCTGCTTTCATCAAACCTTGCTCATAGCTCATCAGTTTCGCAGACGCTAGCGGCGCCGCTTTCACGATAATTAATCGCCCGTCATCCAGCATGACTTGATAGGCTGCGTTCGCCCATCCATCCGTAAGTTCTTTAACAGCAATGGCAGCTTGTCCAAAAGCTTTCGATGTAATCGCTGTCATTTCACTTTCTGACAGCTTCCTCTTTATTCCGCTATCCATCGTTTCTCATCCCCTATACATGGATTTCGCAACTGCTGCGGCAGGCTATGCGCAATAGAGCTAATAATTAGCTCTATTGGCACAGATGGTATACTGAATTATGTATTATAATTCAACTGCTAAAAGGCTGTTTATTCCTCCGACTTGTCAAAATGCTCCTGACAAAACGCCAGTACCATCTTCTCTTCATCCTCTTCCAGCTCAAAATCAATGTACTTATTGGAGGAAGTGGTTAGAAATTCATACTTTGCGATGCGGGCTGTATCCTCTTCGATCACATAAATGACACGGAGCGTCACGCCCTCGTCATGATAAAGCTCATCATCATCCGCTACATCCAGATCGAGAATGAACTCATACCTCTTTCCTGACAAAATGCCAAACGGGTCCTTCATTAATTCAGCGCTATATTCTGTTACAGTAAACATGTCATCCGCTCCTTCTTCTCTAGTATAGCAAAACAAAAGCAGCCTGAAACTTGAAATCCAAGCTTCAGACTGCTATTTTTTTGGCAAACGGCTGCTGCCTCGCTGTTTCTTACAGGCTGCTTAGCGTTTCTGTAAGAACAGGTACGATTTGCGATTTGCGGGAAACAACGCCTTTGAGTACCGCTTTATTGTCTACCAACGTTACGTTGTAAGCTTTCTCAACCGCGTGAGCTTGAGCGCCAAGTGCAAGCGCTACGGAATCATTGTTCAAAATGTCCGTTACAACAAGCACAAACAGATCAAGACCTTTTGTTGCAATAATATCGTTAAGTGCTGCTTCCAGCTCCGCTTGGCGAGAAATAACATCGTTTGTATCAACCGCGTTTACTTGCGCGATTTCTACTTTGTAGCTACCCATTGCGAATTCTTTCGCATCTAGGGAAATCAGCTGTGCAATCGTTTTGTCGCTAAGATCCGCGCCTGCTTTAAGCATGTCCAGACCATAGCTTTCTGCATTAACGCCAGCGATTTCAGCAAGCTCGCGAGCGGCTGCTACATCTTGCTCCGTGCAAGTTGGCGATTTGAACAGCAAGGAATCAGAAATGATAGCAGACAGCATAAGGCCAGCAATTTCTTTGCGGATTTCAACGCCGTTCTCTTTGTACAATTTATTCAAAATCGTCGCTGTGCAGCCTACAGGCTCAGCGCGGAAATATACAGGGTGGCTTGTCTCGAAATTAGCAATACGGTGGTGATCGATTACTTCAAGTACACGTACGCTGTCGATATCGTTTGCGGATTGTTGACGCTCGTTATGATCGACCAAAATAACAGTGTCAGTCTCGTCAGCAACATTCTCGATCAAACGAGGAGCTGGAATGCCGAAATAATCAAGAGCGTATTGTGTTTCGCCATTAACGTCCCCAAGGCGAATCGCCTCAACGTCAGCACCTAGCTTTGTTTTTAGCTCAGCGTATGCGATCGCTGATGTAATCGTGTCGGTATCCGGGTTTTTGTGCCCGAAAATAAGCGTTTTAGTCATTTCGAGTACTCCTTAAAAGTTATTTTTCGGCTGGACCAAACAGTCATTAACGGCCCATGTCCTTTTGTAAATGCTATACTAAAAACCATTATAGCTTTAAGTGCTCTTTATTCCTATACCTTTACACTGAATTAAATTATAAAATTTGTGAATGATGTATTGGCTGCACGATAAAATGCTGTTGATGTTCGATGAATTTTAACAAAACGAAAGGACTGCCCGCTGGCAGCCCATTCATTTTCCGTTTTTCAACTATCACTTTTTAAGCTTGTAATAACTGTATTCCCTATTTTCAATAACGATATTGTTTTGAAATTCAAAACCGCATTTTAGGATCACTTTATTCGATGGTACGTTGCGTATCTGAGCGATAGCCACGAGCTCCTCGACATTCGTATTTTCGAACAAATACTGAATCAATCCGTTTGCAGCTTGAGTCGTGTAACCCTTATTTCTATGATCATTTGAAATCCCATAAAAAATCTCTCTGTTGGGCGGCGATATTTTATCCAATATTCCTGTCCCGCAAACACCGATAAATTTGCCAGTATCTCTGGATATTATACTCAGTCGCAGCCGCAGCTCTCCTATATCACCATCGTTGGATACCTCTTCTAAAAAACGCAGGTTTTCTGGTATTTCATAATGGTTGAACCAGTCTGCCCTTTGTTCCTTAGAAACATTCCAATCCAGCAAAAATTCATGAAAATGAGGCTGCCAAGTGAGATTATGCAGAGCATCTAAATCCTCGACCTGATACTCTCTCAAAATAATATCTTTGCACGCTATAGTTAAAATGCTATTACCTGTATTTTGTGAATGACTCATCGATATCCTCCTAATGTATAGAAGGAATACAAAGCAGAATATTGAGAAGCATCATAAATCACAAAAAAAGCAGCAAATCACAAGGATTCGCCGCATGATGTGATGTATAACACACTTTGCTTTGTTTCCTTGTAATAGTAAAAATAGAATTGTGGATTAAACTATTACAAAGTAACTGGCATAGTGTTGATTCCCCTTCCAAATATAACCTGATAGAAATTGTAGCAAAATTAAAGCTCAAAGACAATAAAATACACAGAATCTATCTGTGCAGGCAAACTATTTCTGACCGGACTTCGAATATAATGTGCAGCCGCTAACTTATTTACTTCTTGCCGCAGGCGCAGTTCTACTATTTGTTCTTCGCTGGCGTACTGAGCGACGAGCAGATTTGCTCGTGTAACAGGTATGATCGATCTAACTGTTAGTTAAGATGCTGAGGCAGCCTAGAATTGAAAAGAAATACTTAGGCTGCCTCAGCCATAAAAAAAATAGGCTTTACAACAAAATGGAAATATATTCCCGCTGCAACCTATTTGCTTGCCGGCAGCTAATGTATTTAACGTACCTTTAAACGATATGCTTGCCTCAGCAGATCCAAGTGTTGCAGGCCCCGAATTATGGACGCGTTATGTTGCCAGCTGGACGCCATGGAATCATGTGCGAACCATTTCCACCCTTGCGTCGTTGGTTTGTTTTATTATAGAGTTCCGACATTCGGGCTAAAGGCTGTACTTAAAGTTTTTTTTCAAAACAAAGGCTTGAATCGCACGCAACATATTCACCATATCTATCAATTTCATAATAATGATGTTTTTTATAGAAATGAAGCGCTTCTGGCTGAGGAGCCCCTGCTTCCAAACGAATATATTGATAATTCATATCCTTCGCTCTGGCTTCTAAATCATTCAAAACCTGTGCGGCTATGCCGTTCCTTCTAAATTCGGGGCTGACATAAAATCGTTTTAATTCTATATACTCCTCATCCAGCGGTTTTATGGCTCCACATCCAACCGGTTCCCCTTGCTCGTATGCGACCACAAATACAATTTGCTCAATCCCTGGATCATTAAAATCTACTGTAAATACTTCCTCTGCCGTATATCTTTGCGCTAAATCCTCATCCAGCTTCTGAATAAGCCTATGTAAATCTGTATCGGTATGTGATACTTGTACAATTTTCACTGCCATTTCTGCACGTCCTCTAGTTTGAATGGTTTACATGATTATCAATCGATGGTACTCCGTCCTCTATTATTTTACCGAATTCGCTTCACCCTTGCCAACTTAAAGCTAACTGCAAAAGTCAAAAAAGCTCTCATGGACTAAGCCATGAGAGCTTTCTTTTGGGCGGTTTCATGAGATTTTCGCTTAAATCTACATCACACATTCATCTCAAACCGATGACTAACCTCTTATTTGCCGCCGTGCAGCCAGACGGTTTGCCTTCCAGCTGGACTGCTTGCAGCCAATAATTCATCTGTAGAGAACGATTGAGGATGCTCCATGCTTGTTTTATTGTCCTTTAAAAGCTTTCAAAAACTGAACGGCTTTGCTAATATCCGCTTCTGGACTCGTACCAACCTCACGCTCGATCGTCAGATATCCTGTATAGCCAATTTCCTGAAGCGCTCGCAAATATGCCGGCCAGTCCACAGTACCATCACCAAGCGGCACTTCGCGGAACGCGGAGCCTGTTTCGGCCATCGCAGCAATTTTTTCATGGTCGAGTGCAACCTCGTAGCCATAATCGCCATAAACGTCGCGCGGATCAACGTCTCCCAGCTTCACGCCGTCCTTCGCATGCGTATGAACGATATAATCCTTAAGCGTGTACACGCCTTGAACAGGATCATCTCCTGTAACCATAACCATGTTGGCAGGGTCAAAGTTAACAGCTACGCCTTTGGTGCCAAGACCATCAAGAAACGACTTCAAATGCGCAGACGTCTCAGGTCCTGTCTCAATCGCAAAATAAGCGTTCATGTCATTCGCGAATCTAGCTAGCTCTTCACATGCCGCATGCATCGTCTCATAAACACGGCTGTTTTTGTCGCTTGGAACGATACCGATATGCGTCGTAATAATGTTTGTTCCAAGCTCCATGCCAAGCTCCATAATCCGTTTGGATTTATCGATTTTCGCACGGTTTTCCGCAGGGTCCTGAAAACCATGGCCGCCCAAATCGCCAACAAGAGCGGAAATATCAAGGCCCAGCCCATCAATATAAGACTTCCATTCTTTTCTTGCAGCTGTGTTCAGGTTAGCAGGGTCCAGCTCGCCATGTACTGCATACATTTGCACGCCATCCGCACCAACCTGCTTCGCTTTAAGCAAACCTTCCTTTACACCAACCTGAAAGCTATCCACGATAACGCCGATTTTGTTCGTAATGATAGGTGATGTCATCTTCGAGTCACTCCTTCGTTTAAATTTCGTTCCATACACGTTTTACGAATTCAAAGCCAAGTCTCGTTCCAAGACGGCAATCTTCCAAGCCTTCAAACTCGATGGAAATATAATCATCATAGCCGCTTTCTTTCACTGCACGCAGTACTTGCGGCATAGCGATGTCACCATGTCCGACGATTGCGCCCCGAAGCCAATTGCCGCCTTTGGATTTAAACCAGCCTTCACCCGGATTTTCGGTAGATGGACGATAGTAGAAATCTTTAATATGGACCATAGAAGCCAGGCTGACATTGTTTTTAACAGCAGCAAGAGGATTCTCATCCACACAAAGGAAGTTCCCGACATCAAGCGTTGTCTTGAAGTTTGGACGATCTACAACCTCAATGAGTGCCTGTACCCGGTCGCTATGTTGTATAAAATAACCGTGATTTTCTACACTTGTTGTAATTCCAAACGTTGCTGCATAATCCGCAACAGCTTGGCAAGCCTTCGCTAGCTTTGGCAGCTCCAACAAGAAGTTCGAAATGGATAGGTTTTGCGATGATGCCACATCATGACGCATCTTCTTCACGCCAAGTGCTGCTGCAATATCCACTTCACGCTTCAAGCGGTCAAGCTCCAGCTCGAATTGCTCTTCATTTAAACCGGAGAAGTTTGCACCTACCGCATAATTCGATATTTCAATACCGCTTTCCTGCGCTTGCTTCTTAATCACTTCGATCAGTTCCGGATTTTCAGTAAGGTTAAAGCCAAGCGGTACTATTTCAACATGCTCTCCTCCAATGGATGCAATATATACGATAACATCCTGTATCGTCATTTCGCCCGTTCTCAGTGCATTATATAAGCTGTATGTGCTGATTCCTAATTTCATAGACGCACTTCCGCTCCTTTTGCTGCGGATTCATAAATGCCGACTAATATCTTCATAATTTCCACGCCATCCGCCACTGGGCTGATTGGCTGTTTTCCGTTAGCAACACAATCAACGAAGTGGTTGATCTCATTTTGGAAAGCGCCAACAAAATCAAAGCCAGCGTGATCCGTCTGCGGATATACGTTTAAGATCGTGTCATTTTGCTCTGTTACAATAACGGTTTCTGGATCGATTTCAAAACCGCCTTTTTCCCCATACAGCTTAACTGTATTTTCATTAGACTTGGCATGCAGCGTGAAGCTGACATCTACGAGCAGCGATGCGCCATTCTCGAAGCGAATAAGTGCATTCGCCAAATCCTCAACTGTGTTTTTCTCCGCATCATAATCCGCCGCTTGGTAGAAGCTCAGGTTTTTTACATTGGCACGATTGCCAAGCTTGCGATACGTATTGGCACTAACGGATACCGGCTTCGGACGTCCCATCAAATACCAGCAAAGATCGATGACGTGTACGCCAATATCAATAAGCGGTCCGCCGCCTGAGCGCTCAATGTCGGAGAACCATCCGCCTGGATTTCCAAGACGTCTGAGCGTTGATGCTTTGGCAAAATAAATTTCACCGAACTCGCCTCTGTCAGCCATCGCACGAATCAATTGTGCACTCGTATCGTATCTGCGGACGAAGCCCACTTGAAGGAGCTTGCCGGATTGCTCTACAGCCTCTTGTACAAGAAGTGCATCTTCAACCGTACGGCAAAGCGGTTTCTCTACGAGCACATGCTTGCCAGCTTTAAGAGCCGCAATGCTGATTTCAGCATGCGTATTGTTCCACGTACAAATGCTGACTGCATCAATAACTGGATCGGCGAGCAGCTCGTGATAATCCGTATAAATTTTTTCGGCGCCATATTTCTCAGCTGCGGCTTTTACGCGCTCTTCATTTAAATCGCAAACCGCGTAAATGTTCGCATTAGGATTTTTCTTATAGGAATCTAGATGAGATGATGAGATAGAGCCTGTTCCAATAACCGCGATTTGTATCGGTTTCATTGCTAATCTCTCCTTATGAATTCTAATAGTAAGGTTTTGCATGTCTACACTTTCGTATTATAATGGTTTCAACCTGCAACTCCATGTAAAGCTGTGCGGTTTGTTTGTACAATTGTGCTATCCTACTGAGGAGGTCTTTCAAGTTGAAAAAATTCGAAGAACTGCGTGAGCCCATGGACATGCCAGACCCTCATTTTCCGATAAAACTGCATCACAACACCTTCGACCAGCAGGGAATGGTCATTTTCCAGCATCATTTTCATGAACATCTTGAATTTTTATATTTTGTGTCGGGCAAAGCCTCGATAGAGTGCGGTTCTACTACGATAACAGCATCCGCTGGCGATCTCATCGTCGTGAACAGCAATGAGCTTCACTACGGAATCAGTCTATCATCAGATTTGTACTACTATGCGCTCATCGCCGACATTTCCTTGCTGCACAGCCAGTCGGTGGATGCTGCCGAAACAAAGTTCATAACGCCCATTACGCAGAACCGCCTTCTGCTGCAAAATTATATTGGTGACGACAGCAAAGTAACGTCCTGCATGCATGCCATCATCAATGAGCTCGAGCAGCGCGAGTTCGGTTACGAGCTGGCCATAAAATCCGAGCTCTACCGCCTGTTGACGCTGCTGCTTCGCGGTCATGTCGCTACCGTGCTCACCAAAGACGAATATGCAGAGCGTATGAAGAACATTGAGCGCTTCGCGCCTGTCTTCAAGCATATTGAGGACAGCTACAAGGATGAGCTTTCGGTGGACCAGCTGGCAAGCATGGCAAACCTCAGCCGCTACCACTTTAGCCGATTGTTCAAAGAGCTGAGCGGCCATACCGTTACAGAATATATAACGATGACACGGCTCGGCAAAGCCGATTACTTGCTGCGTCATAGTCCGCTTACCGTGTCGGAGGTTGCAACAGCGACAGGCTTCAATGACATTTATTACTTTAGCCGTACGTTCAAAAAACACAAAAAAGTTTCCCCGTCCTCGCTTCGGGGAAACTAATGTTGTTTAATGTTAAACATTTAAATTTTTGTGGTAAAACAGAGTGGCCGCTCGGGCCAGCTCCTTCAGCTTGTCTTCATTCATTTCAGTAAGGTCATAGGCAATAGAGACATTTTCAAAGAAATAGTTCCAATCGCCTGCCTTCTCAATTGCTTCGATTTCTTTTATTAAATGGCCGAAGGTCTCTATTCCTTCAATGCTTATATAGATTCTTGCTAATTCATAGAAACCTTCCGTGTTGCACGCAACACCTGTCATTGTTATACCCACTATAAAGTGTTCAAAATAATGGTCTGGATATTTATCTTCCAATATGCCCCACCGCTCCTCATTTGCGGCCAAAATCCGCTTTGATTTCGCCCCACTCCTCGGTATTCCATTTCAATACCTTATTCGTGTAGGTATGGGTTTGAAGCCACTTCACAGCTTGATCTGTAAGCTCCCAAATTTTCGAAGTCGAAGCATCCCTTTTTAAGGTCGAGGCTACTTTTTTGTTGCGAAGCCAGCTTAGCGCTGTTCTTGAATCACTGTAAACCGTCCTTGTGCTGCCTTTCTCCTTCAAATAGGAAAGAGCATGTACGATAGCAATAAACTCGCCTAAATTATTAGTGCCGTTCGGTACCGGTCCGACGTAAAACAAAATTTCACCTGTCTGCGTGTCTACCCCTTTATACTCGACAGGACCGGGATTTCCACGCGTACCCACGTCAACAGAAATACTATCATAATCAATGGAAGCAGTATCTTCCTGGATCAGTACAGGCTGCTTTACGCTGCTCCCTGTTTTTGCGCTCGAAGCAGCAGCTTTGCCTGAGCCTGTCCCCCAATGACTGCGCCAGCCGTCTTGGAAAGCTTTTTCCGCCAGCTGCTTCGTCTCGAAAGATTTAAACTTCGCATCCTGTACTCCGCTAACCTGCGCTTGGCACTCGGGCCATGAAGTGAATATCCCTGTTTTCTTGCCAACCCATACGACATAATATTTTCCTTTTGCCATTTACCAAAATACCACCTTTGTTAAAGTCCTTATTCATACTTTCATTCCAGCTGCTTATATTCGAATAAAACGCGATATTACATTTAGTTCTATCTATTATAAAACGTCCATGCCTTAAAGCAACTATGCTCGATAACCTTCGTTTTTATTTGGTCTGCCCTTAGACGTTATGGTGCATGAAAGCAAATATCCTAGTCCCAAGAAACAAAGCGGAATCGTGGGATAAAAATATCTTGGCGTAGGCGAGAAGGGAAGATACAGCAGTATGCTAAACACGGCGAGCAATGCAATCATCATATACATCGCATTTCTTCTTTCATGGATAATGATCTTTACGAGTCCACCCAAACCAATGACCATAACGATCATATGCAAAATGGTTATCAGCTTGGACAATAGCTTATTTACTGTTATATATCCTAAACCCGGAAAAATCTCACTAATATAAATTAGCAGCTTGCCCCAGCTGTACCAGCTCAGGTAGGTGAAAAACTCATTGCGGAAACCATTGATGATTCGCTCATAAGCTATTCTCCCCATTTCCGCGGGATCTTGTTTAACGTCAACATGGGGACTCCGTTCAAAAGGATAAGAACCCCATAACAACGGATTTCCCGTCTGCTCCGCGAGCAACAGCACCTTATCTAAGGTCATCCAATTGCGAATCCACCAGGGCAGCATCGTTGCAGCAAATCCGATCGTAATCACGGAAATCGCTTTTAGCACCGCTGCCATTCCATATTTTCTGCCGTATACCGCTACACCAGCTAGCAAAACAACTATAAAGGGAACGATCGTTGGCCGGATCAGTACACAAATGCCGAAGACGACACCTAGTAATAGAAACCATCTAAGCTTTGTCTCCTGTGCACACCTCACTAAAAGATAAATAAATATTAGAAAAAATAAACCGTATAACGTTTCTGTTAAAAGATACATTGGCGATAAAATAAACGTGGGATGCAATAAATAACAAGCCATCATCAACAGGCTAATGCCTGTATGCGCAAACATCCGTCTCGCAATCCCATACATGATAATTGCACATATAAGTTGTATCAATATTTGCAGCGCCTGAATTTGTACGACTGGGGAACGATCTCCCGCATATCCAAATACGGCATAACAGCCAGCCAAAAAAAGAGGATAACCTGGCGTTGTAAACGCATTAGGTTTTTCTGAATAAGCATATGGCGCATATCCGTAAACGCCCTCGTGAAGTAGCTGCAGCACCATTTTATTATAGCCAACCTCGTCACCCGTCAGCTTTTTATCCCAATCTGTATAATAGCAGCGAAGCAGCAAGCCTAGCACAAGCAATATGGTGAAAATGACCGTTTTGGTTCTGATAGCCATATCGTGTTCAACCCTTTTTTAACATATTGTACGAGATCTTAACTTCCTCACATTTCCAAATGACCACACTTGAACGATTGTAGCATTATTCTAATCTTGCAGCCAATGAAGTTTTTTTCATAAAAACACAAAAAAAGACTGCTCCTCTTGGCATGTTGCCTTTGGAGACAGCCGTCATTTATTTTCCATTCGCATTTTACTTTATACGAGTACTTTACTGAAGATCCCATCAAAATAAGCCTGCAAATCTACTTTTATCGGCATAAAATAAATATGGCTGTTCGTCTTCTTCGTAAACGCTAATGCTTTCCTCGCAAAATCGATATTCCACTCAAGCGTCGGTTGAAAATCAGCAGGGAATACAACATGATTTCTTGTTTCCCAATATTTTTGTGATTTGTCCGATACGACCGGCGATACGCCCCAGAAAATTTCGGAGCCCTTCACCATATCTGAATACTGCTCCATCAAGCTCAGATCAAAAAATGGCTGCGTGAAGAAACCGTCTGCTCCCGCTTCAAGCTTTTTTTGTACATACTCATATTCCTCGTCCATGCTGCCGCGATAAGGATCTATTGCTGAATACACCTTAATATGGGGGTAATCCTTCTTGATCTTGGCGATCAAGTCTAAACAAGTCGTCGGATAAACAACCTTCTCACTATTTTTTGGAACATCGCCGGTTACGACGAGCACCTCAGTAATGTTATGTTTGTCTAAGCGCTCTATGAATTGCAGCGGTTCTACACAGTCGAAGTCCATTGCCCGGATATGGGGAATGCTGGACTCATATATAGATTTGCATAGGCAGGATGCCTCCCAGCTGCGCAGCTCGAACCTCGTCAAATCAGGAATATTAATTGTATTGATAGCAGGAAACTGTGTTTTAATTAAATCCAGCTCCGCCTTCAGCTGGGCCTCGTCTCTTGGAACCAGCTCTAATGAAATTCTCACCTCATAAGCCCCTTACTCTATATAGAATGAATAGAATCCATGCTCGTCAAGAATATTGCATATTAATACATATTAACGAATTTTAATTCAAATTGCCAATCAATTTAATAGCAGCTTGCTATCATTTTCTCTTATAAAGAGTAGTAATTGCTCAGGTATTACGAAATATTACTTAGTCGAAGCTTGCAATAGCTCATCGATATGGAATAAAGAAATGTAGGTTAATCCCGCCTCTTCGAGATTCCTCCTGCCCAGCGGCTCTCGTTCAATAACCGACATAACGGACTTGATCTCAGCCCCATATTCCCTTAGATCATCGGTACTGATAAGAATCTGTCCTCCTGTTGTAACCACATCTTCAATAATACAGACCTTTTTCCCTTCTATATCTACTCCTTCAGCAAGCTTACAGGTACCATATTTCTTTGCTTCTTTTCTTACAAATGCAGCAGGTATGCCTGTTTTCAGTGAAAGAGCTGTTGCAATCGGAATTCCGCCCATCTCGAGCCCCGCCAATACTTCGGTATCGCTGGGTACTAACGGTGCCAGTTTCTCTGCAATTTCTGCCAAAAGCTTAGGATTGGACTCAAATAAGTATTTATCAAAATAGTGGTTCGAAACTTGACCTGAACGCAGCTTAAACTGTCCCTCTAAATAGGCTGCTTCATAGATTGCTTTCGCCAATTGTTCTCTCATCATTTTTAAAACACTCCTTCGCGTTTTTAAGTATAAAAAAAACACTAAAGCAGCAATCGCTTTAGTGTTTCACATAAGAATGGAAATATAAAAATGATAATCGAGGTCTTTCCCGAAGCGCCTCTATCATCATCTCCATACCTCCACCCCTTCCAGTTATTCCTATTATTGTAAAGGTGAATTTACCATTTTACAACTAATTTTTCATAGATGGCGAAAAGAGCTATAGACAAGCAATGACTCTAGACACCTGTAGATCGTTTTTCTTTTCCTCTAATGTAAACCATGCGATTCCTTTCAATACCTGCTCATCAGCAGAGAGCTCAGGGTCTACTCCAAGATGCGCCTCTTCCTTCGCATCAACGGTAACAAGGTAGCAATAATCCGGCCCTAATGAATATTCCGCTTCAAATAGTAGTCTTTCAGCTTTGCCATTTAGACAGACTTCTTCCTTAACCTCACGAATAACCGCTTCCTCATTCGTTTCCCCAGTTTCTACGCCACCGCCGGGCAATGTCCAGAAGCTCCGATTCTCGAGGGGATGATCTTGAAAGACCATCAAAATTTTCTCATCACGAATAATTGCCGCACAAACCCTCGGTCTTAGCTCCATTTTAGCTTTCCTCCGTTATTTCCATTGTTCAACTAGATGTCTAATTTCTATTAAGTCCGTCACCTTCGCGTCATACTCAAATGACTCCGTATAATAGTTGTCTTCCTTCCATATTCCCCTCATGCCTGTCGCTTTGCTCGCAGTGATGTCATTGACTGGATGGTCTCCAACATAAACACATGCCTCTATTGCCACATTCAGTTTTTCCGCAGCTCGCAGGAATATAGCGGGATCAGGCTTTCGGAGGCCCTCCCGCTCCGAAATAAGAATTTCATCAAAATAATGAGCGATTTGGAGGGCCTGAATATTGCTCGCTTGAAAGTCGCCGAATCCGTTCGTAATCATCGCCAGCTTATAGCCTTTTTCCTTAAGGCTATCGAGCAGTTCTATCATATTAGGAAATGAAACCGCATGATTTGAGAAACCTATTTTATAGTCTTCTAGCAACTCATTCCAATCCAGCCTAAGCCCAAACTCTCGTATGAGCTCCTGGTATACTTTGTCCTTCCAAACATAGCCACGACTGTCTAATGCGATGAACCTTTTAATATAACTCTCTTTATCCACCTCGCCGTTCGGTCTAATCAATCTCTCGAATTGCTCCTCTACGAACTTCAATAAGGAACGATCACGATCCAGCAGCGTACCGTCTAAATCAAAAATAACGGCTTGTATCATGACTTAACACTCTTCACTGCTTTTTTGACGCCGCCAAACAGCTGAACCGTTAATTCTGGTACAGATCCGTTTACAGTAAAAGTTATCTTTCCGTCCATTCCATTCAAGAAAAACAGCAGTTCTCCCTCTACTGCGGAATACGGACAGAGCTCAAATTTAAACCACGTATTTTGGGTGAGATAAAACTTCTCTTGCTCTTGCGAAATGATTAATGGCGAGGCTGGCTCCCCTTCCACATCGTAGCTGCCAACGAGATTGTTATACTGATTGATTTCCAGCTTGATCGGCGTATGCGATATCGGAAGCTGCACTTCCTCGCCCAAAACAAGCCGCGCCAGCTGCTGACTAATCGGTCCTACCTGTGTCGTAACTAGATTAGATAAAACGATTACCGTTACATCTTCTTTTTTATAATGCCTCATTTCGGTTAAGAAACCATTAATGCCTCCGCCATGGCCGATAACTTTCCTGAGGCTGCCCATAATTTCTTCCTCATATATAAATAATCCGTAACCATATGTATCTTTGAAAGGTGTCGTCATGCTCGCATAAGCCTTCTCGCTGATCTGCCTCTGTGAATGCAACGCCAGTCCCCAAATATAAAGGTCCTCAACGGTCGAATACATGCCTCCAGCGCCGGATGGAATAGTCATTTCCAGAAACTCTGCATTCACTACTTCACCCCAAACCTCGTAGCCAGATGCACGGTTTTTCAATATTTTCTTAGCATGATCATAACCGGTATTTATCATTCCGAGCGGCTTCAATATGGCATGGTAGATATAGTCCTCGTAAGTGCGTCCGGATATTTTCTCGATAATTGCTGTAAGAAGCACATAACCTGAATTGCTGTAATCAAACTTCTCCCCCGGTTCAAACAACAAGGGTTTGTCTGCAAATCTGGAAATGAGGTCGTCTGTAGAAGAAACAAGTCTCATCTTTGATACAAAATCCTCTAGGCCTGTGTAGTTCGGAATTCCTGATGTATGTGTTAGCAAGTGATGAATCGTAATTTTATCGCCATTTGGGTAGCTGGGGAGGTACTCGGAGATCGGATCTTCTACGTTCAAAAGCTTCAGTTCATGCATCATAACGATTGCTGCTGCCGTAAATTGCTTTGTAATCGAGCCGATACGGAATTTCGTCTGCGGGTCATTCGGAACATCAAGCTCAAAGCTTGCCATCCCATAGCCCTTATTTAAGATAATTCGTCCCTCGAATGCAACCAATACACAACCGTTAAGATAACCTAGCTTAGCTAGACAATTGCAATGATTGTCTAGTTTTTGTTGCAATTGATCGGTAGATGTTACGTGTTCTGTATTCATCAGATCATCTCCCTTTAGAAAGAAGTCTATTCTATTAGCTAATTAACATGAATAATCAGCCACCTCAATAATACCGTACACACGTTCGTAATGTAAACATTTTCCTTGTTGATATCTTTTTATAAAATAAGTAACGCAGCCCTATATTTAGACTGTGTTGGCGCTCGAATGATTTTAATACATGTAATGAACTCAGGAGACGTTATTTCACTCCAATTATCGTTTTTTGAACTCCAACGAACTCCAGTAACGTTATTCTGCAAAATAACTTCAATGTATGGAGCTACAACGTTAAATAGCGCCAGTGGGATTCGTTACATACCAAAAAGAGTCTAATTTGATCATATAGCGACTCTGGAGTTCGTTAGCGATCAGTCAAAGCCCCAATCTTCCGCTTTCAAGCCTTCACCGTTATACGAAGTTAATGGTGAAATTTCAATATCACGACCTTGCAGCTGCTCTTCAGAAACACCGGCGGCGCGCAGCCAGCTTCGATGAAGCGACTGAACGAGCTTGCGTGCACTAAGCGGACTGTCTTCACCCGATTTATTTTTGACCGGAGCGAATTCCTCCTCACGAGTCCCCCGCACAACAGTAACTTCATCGGCCAATGGAAAAAAATCGAAAATAAAGCGTTCGAGCTTATAGGCATTTGGCTCCGTAGGTGTGATGATGCTTCCTTCGGCGTCCATGTATTTCATCTTTTTGGAGGCAATATGGAAAGGGATATCCGTATCTGCATGCTCTTCAATGAAGTTCAGCTTAAATAAATGGATAGAAATATGCCCTAAGCTATAGAACGATCGTCCGTCATTCGTTCTTTTATCCTTGATGGATGACGGAATTTCGTTATACTCGAGCACAGCCGGACGATCATTTTTCAAACATAAAATCCCGATTTTCTCGTCAACATCCGTTTTTTCGATAACCTTTGTTGCAACCATCTGATTGCGTGACGCAGCTAGTCCAATAAAAGCAGGGTCTGCGACCTTTATGAGCGCATTGTCTACATTATAATAAAACAACCACTCTAAGCCTCTTTGCTTCATATCAGCAATTGCTCCTGTGCGTTTTAACGACGCGAAACATTCTCCATTGCCGCTAGGGGCCAGCATAAGTGTTCCGTCCTCCGATAAAAGCAGCTTACCGTCATGACCGAGCGCAGGCATCGTATTTTGCTGGAAGAAAAAACAGTCCTCCGCTGGATAACCAAAGTAATGTAAGGAATGAAAAAATGCCTTCGTTGCTTCATGATTATCGGGGCTTGTCATGATATACCATGGGATAGACTTGCCGGCTTTTCTCGATAAATACAGCAGCCGCTCTGCTTGAAGCTGAAATAAAGATTTATGGGATGGAAGTCCAATATCCAGCGTACCCTTAGGCCCATCATGGCCAAGCCTGCTGCCCTGACCGCCAGCAACAACGATAACTCCAGCTTTCCCAGCTCGCAGCAGCTCCCATCCCTTTTCTGTATATGCCGCTTTTTCTCCCTGTTCAAAGTCTTCCCAGTCTTCAAAAGGTATCGAAGATATCGTATCGTTGTTCAGCTTCTTAGTATCGCTGCGGCCGGCTAAAGTCTTGGCTATCCGCTCAAAATCAATTTCTAAAATTTGCGCAGCCAGCTTGTTTTTCTCCTGCTCCGGTAGGTTTGCAAGCATCTCCAGAACATGCTGCTGCTCATACATACGAAGCTTGGCTTCCGCTAATCTTATAGGTAGCTGATCCAAGTGTTGTCTCCTCCTTTATTACATTTCAGTACGAAAGCTTTCAATAAATTGCTGCGCGCGCTTGGACAAATAATGATCCTTCAGCCATAGAATGCCGACACCAGACTGAAAGTCTGCATCCTCAATGTTGAGCATTTTGACGACGGTGCTTGGAAAAGAAGACATAACCGATTTCGGAAATACGGTCGCCCCAATGCCGCAAGCGATAAGGGACATAATAATGGCGACACTAGAGCATTCGCATATAATATTAGGAACGAAGCCGTGCCGTTTGCACTCGTTCACGACCTGCTCATGCATGCGAGTCGTTCGATCCGTCTTCAAGGTGAGGAACGGAAACTGGGCAAGCTCCTTCATGCACAATGCTTCTTTTCCTGCATATTCCGTCCATGAGCTTGGAATAACGGCTACAAACGGATCTGATGGCAGCGGCATAATGGAGTATTGCTGCGGATGTTTCTGTGCCTCAAACGGCAGCCGAGCGATAACTAAATCTATGGCTCGCTTCTCCAGCTGTTCACCAAGATAGAAGTGATCGCCCTCCGATATTTTAAACGTAACTTGAGGATATTTTTCTCTGAACAGCTCAATATTTTTGGGCAATAAGGAAATGCAGGAAACAACAGACCCGATCGACAGGACGCCGCGAACCCCCTCCTCCATCCCCTTTACTTCTCTGAGGGATTCATCAAATTGCAAGAGCAGCGACTCTGCCTTCTGCTTGAGCAGCTCACCTGAATCGGTCAAAATCAACCCTTTGCCGTTTCGTTCAAACAGCTTGACGCCAAGCTCCTCTTCCATTTGCTTCAATTGCCTGCTAAGAGGCGGCTGTTCCATATTAAGCAGCTTTGCAGCGCGCGTAACCTGTCCCTCTTGTGCTATAGTTAAGAAGTATTTAAGCTGCCGCATGTCCAATTCGATCACTCCGTCCGTTCATACCCTAAAGGTATGGACATTCAATAAAATAGATATTTTAAATATATCGCATGAAGTGATAGCATTCAATTAACGATCAATAAAGGGAGATGGGCCATTTGCTACAATCATTGGAAATCGAGTTAACCAAAAACAAGAAACAACAACCAGAAGTGGACCAGCTTGGGTTCGGCAATCATTTTACGGACCATATGTTTATTATGGATTATTCGACGGACAACGGGTGGCACAAGCCGCGTATTCTGCCTTACCAACCGATCGTATTAGACCCTGCAGCTAAAGTGTTTCATTATGGACAAACGATCTTTGAAGGCTTGAAAGCGTATAAAACCGACGATGGTCGCGTATTGCTGTTCAGACCTCAAAAAAACATACAACGAATGAATCGCTCTAACGAGCGACTCAGCGTGCCTGAGCTCGATATTGATTCAACGATTGAAGCTTTAAAGCAGCTTATTTCAGTTGATAAGGACTGGATTCCAACAGCACCTAGCACATCGCTTTATATTCGTCCTTTCGTCATAGCGACTCAACCTCAGCTTGGTGTAGCACCGTCTACAGAGTATAAATTCATCATCATTATGTCGCCGGTAGGCGCTTACTACACAGAAGGCGTGAACCCGGTAAAAATCTTCGTCGAATCCGAGTACGTTCGTTCCGTAAAGGGGGGCGTGGGCGAAGCGAAGACTGCCGGCAACTACGCTGCTGGTCTGAAAGCACAGGAGCTTGCTAAAGAGAAAGGTTATTCTCAGGTGCTATGGCTCGATGGCGTACATCGCAAATATATCGAAGAAGTCGGAAGTATGAACGTCTTCTTCAAAATTAACGGCGTTGTTCATACACCTGCACTAAACGGCAGTATTCTCGATGGGGTGACTCGCAATTCCATCATTCATATGCTCCGTCATTGGAATATTGAAGTTGTCGAGCGTCCGATTACGATCGAAGAGCTGTATGAGGCTGGCCGCAGCGGCGCATTAGAGGAAGCTTTCGGAACTGGTACGGCTGCTGTTATTTCTCCTATTGGAGAACTGAACTGGCAAGATGATGTTCTCGTCATCAATGGAGGCCAGACTGGCGAAATCTCCAAGAAGCTTTACGATACGCTAACGGGCATTCAAATGGGCAAAATTGCAGATCCATTTGACTGGATGGTAGAGGCTACTCCTGTTAACGTCTAGCTTATTTTAATAAAAGGCTGCCGAATTGATATGCTCCCCAAATAGT
>NZ_JBITPK010000023.1:0-40353 GCF_050467785.1 Paenibacillus sp. NRS-1760
TCTTTCGTATCCAGTTTTCAGAGCGCAATTTGCTTTGAATGCTTAATATTCCCTGATAGCTCAGTTGGTAGAGCACTCGACTGTTAATCGAGTTGTCACAGGTTCGAGTCCTGTTCGGGGAGCCATTGTAGAGAGGTGTCCGAGTGGTCGAAGGAGCACGATTGGAAATCGTGTAGGCTCTAACCGGGTCTCGAGGGTTCGAATCCCTTCCTCTCTGCCAGCAAGGCCCGTTGGTCAAGTGGTTAAGACACCTCCCTTTCACGGAGGTAACAGGGGTTCGAGTCCCCTACGGGTCACCAACTTTTCTTTTAAAAAAAGATTGACAAAAAAGAATGACCTATGATAAGATATAAAGGTCGCTCAACATGGAGGATTAGCTCAGCTGGGAGAGCGCCTGCCTTGCAAGCAGGAGGTCAGCGGTTCGATCCCGCTTGGCTCCACCAATTAATCTATAATAATGACGCGGGGTGGAGCAGCCCGGTAGCTCGTCGGGCTCATAACCCGAAGGCCGCAGGTTCAAATCCTGCCCCCGCAACCAAATTCTTTACCTTTCGGAACTTTCCGAGAACATGATGTGGAGCTGTGGTGTAGTGGCCCAACATGCCTGCCTGTCACGCAGGAGACCGCGGGTTCGAATCCCGTCAGCTCCGCCACTTAAAAACAACATCAGGCTCGGTAGCTCAGTCGGTAGAGCAGAGGACTGAAAATCCTCGTGTCGGCGGTTCGATTCCGTCCCGAGCCACCATTGATGCAGTACAAGCAACACAAGTGAATATGCCGTTGTAGCTCAACTGGTAGAGCAACTGACTTGTAATCAGTAGGTTGGGGGTTCAAGTCCTCTCGACGGCACCACATGGAGGATTAGTGAAGTGGCTAAACACGGCAGACTGTAAATCTGCTCTCTCTGAGTTCGGTGGTTCGAATCCATCATCCTCCACCATTTTTTTACCTTAGGGGCATAGTTTAAAGGTAGAACAAAGGTCTCCAAAACCTTTGGTGTGGGTTCAATTCCTGCTGCCCCTGCCAATAAAACATTTGAATATGGCGGTCGTGGCGAAGTGGTTAACGCATCGGTTTGTGGATCCGACACTCGGGGGTTCAATTCCCCTCGATCGCCCCATTAATTCAAAAATTAGCATCACGTATTTTGTTGGGGATTAGCCAAGCGGTAAGGCAACGGACTTTGACTCCGTCATTCTCAGGTTCGATCCCTGAATCCCCAGCCATTTATATGCGGAAGTGGCTCAGCGGTAGAGCATCGCCTTGCCAAGGCGAGGGTCGCGGGTTCGATTCCCGTCTTCCGCTCCATTTATTTGGCGCCATAGCCAAGTGGTAAGGCAGAGCTCTGCAAAAGCTCTACCCCCAGTTCGAGTCTGGGTGGCGCCTCCACAGATTTCTCTTTGCAACAAATATGTGCCCTTAGCTCAGCTGGATAGAGCGTTTGACTACGAATCAAAAGGCCAGGAGTTCGAATCTCTTAGGGCACGCCATCTTTACTGAAATGCCGATGTGGCGGAATGGCAGACGCGCGCGACTCAAAATCGTGAGGGAAACCGTGGAGGTTCGAGTCCTCTCATCGGCACCAACTTTTCTAACACAAACTCTTAAGATCATAATGATCTTAAGAGTTTTTTTGTGTTTAATTTCATAATAGGTAAAATCGACCTGAAAATTTCCCCTTTACATCTGCTTAGACCTAGTGTACTATTTAACTAGAACACTAAGACGATGGAGGTAAGGAAATGATGAAATCATCTTCTGAAATAAAGGGAACAATCCCCGTACTTTCTTTAAAAAATGTAACCAAACGTATTGGAGGCAAAGCAATCGTAGATCGAATGTCATTTGATATTCACAAGGGAGAAATCGTAGGGTTGCTTGGGCCAAATGGTGCAGGCAAAACAACGACAATCCGAATGATTGTTGGTTTGATTCAAATGTCCGAGGGTGATGTGCTTATTCAAGGAAAAAGCATACGTAATGATTTTACAGGAGCCATTAGGCATATCGGAGCTATTATAGAAAATCCCGAGTTTTATCCATATATGACGGGGTATGATAATTTAAAGCAATATCAGAGAATGTCATCAGACATTACGGAAGAACGGATAAAAGCAGTTACGGAGCTGGTAGGTTTAGAGGCAGCAATGAACAAGAAAGTAAAAGCGTACTCTCTAGGAATGAGGCAGCGTCTAGGCATTGCACAAGCACTGTTAGACAATCCATCGTTATTAATACTGGATGAACCAACTAATGGCTTAGATCCAGCAGGCATTCGTGAAATGAGACAATATTTGCAAAGAATAGCAGTCCAAGAAGGGATATCGATTCTTGTATCGAGTCATCTGCTCTCAGAAATGGAGCTCATGTGCAGCAGAGTCGTTGTTATTCAAGAAGGTAAATATGTGACTCATCGTTCACTAAGTGATAAGGAAGAGCAATCCAAGCAACTATCCGTTGTTGTTCGTGTAGACGATATCGAGCGAGCAAGCCGGGTTTCTACAAGTATAGATGGGGTTGAAGTTATTCAGCTTTTAAAAGATAGCAGCGAGCTTGTATTAGCTCTTCAGAATGAACTTATTCCCCAGGTTGTAAGCAAGCTAGGGGAAGACAATATTAAAATTTATCGAATCACTGAAACGAAGATATCACTGGAAGACGAGTTTTTGAAATGGACTGGGGGTAGTCGCATTGCTTAATTTTAACGGACTAGTATTAAACGAATGGTTGAAAATGTCAAAGAAACGCAGCTTCTTCATTGCATACGCAGTAATGCTCCTTACGATTGTAGGTTTCACCTATTTAGTTTGGAAAATGTCTGGCGATCAATATCCAACTATGCTAGAATTTGCTGGATCGATCATGGCAACAAATGGAGTCGGACAGATCGTAACGATTGTAGCAATTATTTTCACAGCTGGTATCGTCGCAAAGGAACATCAATTAGGAACCGTTAAGTTTTTGCTCATACGAGCTCATGGTAGAAGCAAAATTTTAGCATCAAAATATACAGCAGTTATATTGTTTGTTTGTTCGCTCATCATTTTCACAATAGCTGCTGCTCTTGCAGCTGGAGGAATCGCATTTGGATTTGAAGCGACAGGAGAAGTTTCCTGGTTGGATGTTGCGAAATCAATGTTATTTCAAACGGTTTATACAACCATCTATGTAACATTAACGTTTATGTTCGGCATTTTAACAAGATCATCTGGAGCGACAATAGGAATAGGCATGACTGCTGTCTTATTGGAAGGCTTAATGAAAATGTTATTATCAAGCTACGATTTCTCCAAATATCTTCTATTTATGAATACAGATCTATCGCTATTTACAGGTAATGAATCGTCATCAGGCGGAATGTTATTCCCGAGTGTTGTGTGTGCAGCATATGTGTGTTTGTTTTTGGTCATTAGCTTTGTTACGTTTAAAAAACGGGATATTGCCTAACATGCAACGTTTTCAAATGGGCAGTTGAGGGGAGAAGGACATATTGTGAGCATAGAATTTGATAATAATTTGCCAATCTACTTGCAGATCATGAATTATATTAAGAAAGAAATTGTCATTGGCAAGTTGAAGGCTGGGGATAAAATACCGGCGGTACGAGAACTTGCATTAGAACTACAAATCAACCCGAATACGATACAACGAACCTTTCAGGAGCTTGAGCGAGAACAAATCGTCGAAACGAAGCGTGGGCTTGGCCGATATGTCACTAGTGAGGAGTCGAAAATAATGGATATCAAAAAAGAAATGGCAGGAGATTTGCTCGGTCGCTTTATTCAAGGGATGCAGGAGCTGGGCTTTGCAAATAACGATATCGTAACGATCGTTTCACAAGCGGTAAAAGAAGAAGATAAAGAAAAGGAGTGATAGGACTGTGGAAAGCATTTTGAAGCTGACTGAGGTATCAAAGTCATTCGCCGGCAAGAAGGCGCTAGACCAAGTATCACTCACGTTGGCGCATGGCAAGATTGTTGGTCTGTTAGGCAGCAATGGCAGTGGCAAAAGCACATTGATGAAAATAGCTGCAGGACTCATTCATCCAGGTTCGGGCACGGTAACGGTTAACGGGCATCTTGTAAGCAACGAGACAAAAGCAATTACATCTTTTATGCCAGATCAACCTCTCACAGAGAGCTGGATGCGCGTAGAGGATGCAATAGATTTTTATAAGGATTTTTATGCCGATTTTGATCATAAGAAAGCCAATGAAATGCTTGCTTTCATGAATCTGAATAAACGGGATCGGGTAAGCGCGTTATCTAAAGGGATGAATGAACGTCTTCAGCTTACACTCGTATTATCACGAAATGCGAGGTTGTATTTGCTTGATGAGCCAATCGGAGGCGTAGATCCAGTAGCAAGAACGAAAATTTTGGATGCGATTGTTAACTACTATAACGAAGAAAGCAGCTTAATCATTTCAACCCATCTTGTACGCGATATTGAGCGGATCTTCGATGAAGTTGTTTTCATACGCGAGGGTAAGATTGTATTGCAGGATGAGGTAGAAAATATAAGACTGGCTCACGGTAAAAGCGTTGATGAAATGTTTAAGGCGGTGTTTGGGGAATGATTAAGCTGTTGAAATACGATTGGAAGCGAAGCAACGATGGTATCCTCAGCACGCTTGCAATCTTTATCATACTAGAAGCAGCGTTCAGTATTACGGGATTGACGCGCAACTGGAATGAAGGTCTAATTACTGCGTTTAGTATTTTCGGCTATGTAATGGTCTTTATCTTGTTGTTCATCCATTGCTGCCGGACGTTTGAACGAAACATTAAATCCTACAGCCGGCGCTTACTGCCGCTGCACCCCATCAATGGAATAGGTGCTGCTATCCTTTTAGGCTGGATCATCATGCTGCTCGTTTTGATTATTGCAGCTATTCATATCTCGATCTTCATAGCTTTTTCGGATATGGATATTCAATATTTCAAAGAACATGTTTCTTTAGAGAACGGCGCTTTATTCGGAATGGTAATAAGCTATATTTGGATGTACACATCCTTTATGCTCTCGATTCTATGTTCGATTACAGTGGCTCGCAGCTTCCGAATGAAGCATTCTACATGGATCGGGATTGTCTTTTTCTTTGGAGTACAAAGCATTGCTTACTGGTTAACGAGTCAGTTGTTTGACGAAAGAGAAGGTATGATGGGTATAATTTCAATCAATGTACCTCAAGCGAATAGCGGATCAGTAACCTTTGGTTCATCATTTAATGTGGATTTTTTATTCGGACCATTTTTACTGGAGTTAGCGTTTACTTTAGGTTACTTGTTTCTAATGATTTATTTGTTAAAAAAGAAAGTCGAGATTTAAAAAAGAATGACGTTGGCGCATGTGGGGTGAAAATCCTATATGCGCTTTTTTATGCTTTAGATAGATTTGAAAAAAGGATCAGCATATCTTTTTTAAGTGATTTCAAGAAAACGCTTTAAATGGTAATATGATTATGATTCAATCGATATTAGGGGGAAGCGGAGCGTGAGGTTCGGTAAATCGATTAGAACTCGTCTTATTATTGGGTTTATGGCAGTTATGCTGCCGGTAGTTATTTATATGCTCATTAACAACAGTTACTCACGTGAGATCATTCGAGAGAAAGTATCTGAGACCTATCGAAACACACTCGATATTTACGTGGGTCAAACGGATCAAAATCTATTGCAGATTAATGATTATCTTTATAAAATGTCTGTGCTTGATACCGACGTAGGTTTGCTGATGTCCTTTCCGATGGATAGTGACGGTTATACGTTAACGAAAATAAGAATTGATGGGAAGCTAAATCGCGACGTTGGTGTTTATAATCTGATTGATGCTGTATTTCTATATCACGATAAAGATATTATTTTTGGAACAAAAAGCGTATATAACGATACAAAAAAAATAATAAAAACGCATATGGATTCAATGACAAAGGAAGAAAATCTGCTTATGAATGATCAACATTTATGGGAGGTCAGAGCAGATGAGCGGATGCCAGGGAAGTTTTTTTTGATCAATTTCATTAAGGTGTCAGATGATTTATACGTCGGCGCAATCATTAAAGTGCAGGATATAAACAGAATGTTATCGATTCAATGGAGTGACGGTGATATCGGCCATAACGGCATTTATTTACGCGCTGGCGATCAACTTGTTCAGTCATTGACGGAAAACTTAGCGCCGCTGGAACTCAGCTATAAAATATCGAAGAAACCGTATGAATCGCTGACTGATCGAAATACAGGCGAAACCTATCTTGTTATGAACAGAATGAGTGAAATGGTGGATATAGCTTATCGAGTCGTTATACCAGAGCGGACGCTGCTGCGTAATTTATTATTTTTTAGAAATGCGACGTTATTTGCTCCGATTGGGTTTCTAGCGATTTTGCTTATTTATTTGTTCTTTATGAGGAATATGCTGTTTAAGCCGCTGCATGAGCTTATTCTAGGAATGAAGAAAATCTCTTTAGGAATGCTGGATGTTAGATTGAAGAAAAACAAATCGCTTGAATTTGAGTTTCTAGGAAACACCTTCAACATCATGGCTGAACAAATTAAAACCTTGAAAATTGATGTTTACGAGGAGCAGCTCCGTGTGAAGCAAGGAGAGCTTAAGCAGCTCCAAGCGCAAATTAATCCGCATTTCTATATGAACAGCTTAAATATTATTTATAATTTAGCAGCATTAGGCGATACGGAATCGGTGAAAAAGATGTCGCTGCATCTCGCTGATTATTTCCGATTTATTATGAAAGCCAATCGCGACACGATCACACTTAAGGAAGAACTAATGCATATCGAGAACTATATGACGATTCAAAAGATCAGGTTCCCTGAGAAGCTGCAATGTACCTATGAGGGAATAGATGACATTTTGCATTATCCAATTGCTGCATTAACCATTCAGCCTTTTGTAGAAAACTCCATCATTCATGGGTTCAAAAACAGGAGGCAGCTTTTCCAAATCAAAATATGTGCGGAAATGGACTCCGAGCATGGATTTACGTTATCGATCAGCGACAATGGTACGGGCTTTAGTCCTGAGGTGCTGGAGAAGCTGCAAAACAAAGAACCGCTGCAGGAAGGTGAATCGAGCAGCTTAGGCATCATGAATGTCATTCATAGACTACAGCTGCTGTATGGCGAGCGGACATCAATTACTTTCCGCAATCAAGCGGAGGGCACTGGAGCAATTGTCGTTATCGTATTTCCTAAGCTTACGGAGGGAGTGAAAGCAGTTGTATAACTTATTGGTTGTAGATGATGAGGAGATAGCAATTCGAGGCATCGTGAATGGCATAGACTGGTCAACGCTGCCGATTGCGAGCATTTATACGGCTATAGATGCGGAAGAGGCCCAGGCGTTGCTGACTGCGCATACGATTCACATTATGATATCTGATATTGATATGCCAAATCAAAGCGGTATCGAATTGCTAGAGTGGGCGAATGAGCATTCCCCTTCAAGTGTAACAATCTTTCTGACCGGTCATGCGGATTTTAAATATGCGCAGCAGGCGGTTCAGCTTGACTGCTTCGATTATTTGCTCAAGCCGATTGATCATAACGCTCTAAAAGCATGTGTGAATGAGGCGCTGGAAAAAGCTCGTGATTTGGAGCAGCTGGCAAAAATTCGCGGGACGTACAACTTATTTTATGAGCAGTGGAGCAAGCAGCAGCCTATATTAATAGAGCGTTTCTGGCAAGATGTCATTCACTATCGTTTATCAGCGGCATCGCAGCAGCTCAATTTCTCATTGCAAACCTATGGTTTACCGCTTGAATCGGACAGTTTGATTCGCGTCGTGCTTATTAGCATCGAGCAGTGGCGGGAGGAATGGTCGGCCCGTGATGAGGAGATCATGACATACGGTATTAAGAATGCAGCTGAAGAGATCGTGCTTCAAGGTGAATCTGGCCATATTGTTCAAGATGGCAGCGGGATTTTATATGCAATATTTTATAGTGAAGCGTTTGGTGAAACGCAAGGCAATAATGAACTGCATGCCAGATGCAAAACATTTATTGATCAATGCAAAACGATGCTGAATTGCTCGTTATCCTGTTATATAAGCGAAGCAGCGGAAGTGAAGCAGCTACGTACTACAATACAAACGCTGCTTACCTTAGAGAGAAGCAACGTCAGCAATACTTGTGCGATTATAATGGAGCGTGATCATACACAGAAGCAAGGACTGAATACACTTCAGCAAGCCCCCTTCGCTGACTGGGCACTATTGCTGGAATCCGGCAAGCAGACGGAGTTGTCCTTGCGAATAGATGAATGCTTCGACCAGATGTTAGAGTTGAAAGTTGATTATACCCATATGGCATCGTTTTATTATGGATATATGAATATGGTGTTCCAATGGTTGAATAAAAAGTCGGTTCAAATGACGGACGTGTTTGTACATAGAGAATGGGAGGTAGGCGAGAACATTCTCAAATCATTGCCGCGCATGCGAACATGGACACAGCAATTGAGCCAGCAGATAACGGACTATGCCAACCAAAACGGCAAGGACGTGTCACAAGTTGTGGAGAAGGTTCAGCGTTACATGGAAGAGCATATGGGAGAGGAATTCAGCCGTGAGCAAGCGGCAGAGTCTGTTTATTTGAATCCAGCTTATTTATCTCGTTTGTTCCGAAGGGAAACGGGTTACTCGTTAACGGATTATTTGGTTCGAATGCGTATAGCTAAGGCGAGAATCGAGCTTGAAAAAACAAATAACCGAATAAGCGATGTTGCCATAAACGTAGGATATAGTAATTTCTCGCACTTTTCTAAGCTGTTTAAGAAAACGACCGGGCTTACACCGCAAGAGTATCGTAAAAAATTTCAGGATGTATGATTGAAAAGTCACTGTACCGTTAATATGGTCACGGCGCCGACAGATGTCGGCGTCTTTTTTTTATACAATTATACCTAGATGGAACACAAGAGTTTTAGAAAGAGGAGGGGGAAGGCGTTGGCGAAACATACGTCGGAAGCGATAACAACAGCTGCCTATATTCCGAAGAGTTCAATGAAAAAAATGTCTCAACTCCGTATTTTTCGCAAGTATTGGATGTTCTACCTAATGATGCTGCCAGCCATCGTATTGCTGCTGCTGAACAATTACATTCCGATGTTCGGAATCATAATTGCTTTCAAAAACATTAATTACGCAGATGGAATATTTGGAAGCGCCTGGAGCGGGTTAAGAAATTTTGAGTATTTGTTCAAAACGTCAGACGCTTGGATCATTACAAGGAATACGCTGCTGTACAACTCAGGTTTTATCGTATTGAACTTGGTATTCCCGCTCTCTTTTGCGATCATGCTTAATGAAATCAGAAGCCGTTTTCTCGCAAAGCTTCATCAAACGATTATGTTCCTGCCCTACTTTTTATCGATGGTTGTCATTAGTTATTTGGTCTATGGCTTCTTGAGCGATCAGCATGGGTATCTGAACACTTCGCTGCTGCCGGCGCTTGGACTTGAACAGGTTCAATGGTATTTCACGCAGGAGGTATGGCCTTACATTTTGCCTATCGTTAACACCTGGAAAAGCATGGGGTATTTTACCGTCATTTATATGGCAGCCATCATTGGCATAGATGATGAGTATTATGAAGCCGCAACTATAGACGGAGCAAGCAAGTGGAAGCAAATGACGAGTATTACGATCCCGCTCATCATGCCGATCATTACGATTATGACGCTGCTGCAGATCGGAAAAATATTTAACGCGGATTTCGGCTTGTTTTTCCAAGTGCCAAGAGAATCGGGTGTGTTGTTCCCGGTAACGAATGTTATCGACACCTATGTTTATCGCACATTCCTAACGGTTGGTGATATTGGCTTATCTTCAGCGGCAGGATTGCTGCAATCTGTAATCGGCTTCGCATTAGTATTTTTCTCGAATTGGGTGGTCCGCCGAATTAACAAAGATAATGCGTTATTTTAGAGTCTTGCAATCGAAGTGTATTTACGAAAATTTTGTTTGGAGGTGATCCTATGGAAGCAGCTGAGATTGAGAAAATACCTTCCGGATCTAATATCAAAAACCAATTATCACTTCCGGCTTCTCTAGGCATCAATATATTTTTTATAGTGTATTCGTTGCTTTGTATCGTACCGCTCATTTTAATTATTATGGTTTCGATCTCCGATGAAAGTACAGTTGTCAGGGAAGGGTATCAATTTATTCCATCAAAGTTTGATTTGGCAGCGTACCAGTTCCTATTTAAGGATGCGACCCAAATTTTTCGATCCTATGGTATCTCTATCTTTGTAACGATTGTCGGAACATCACTTAGCTTAATGATCATGGCGCTGTACGCTTATCCAATATCCAGATCAGATTTTCCTCATGCCAAGTTTTTTACCTTCTTCGTGTTTTTTACGATGCTATTCTCAGGGGGCTTAGTTCCTTGGTATCTCGTATATGTTCAAATGCTCGATTTGAAGGATACGATAATGGCTCTTATTGTACCGCTTTTAGTTGCTGCGTTTTTTGTTCTAATCATTCGAACGTTTTTCCAAACGACCATTCCTGTTGCCATTCTGGAATCTGCAAAAATTGATGGAGCGGGAGAGCTGACGATCTTTTTCAAAATCGTTTTGCCGTTATCGCTTCCGGTACTTGCCACAGTAGCACTCTTCCAGACGTTAACGTATTGGAATGATTGGTTTCTCAGCCTTGTGTTCATAACGAAGGAATCGAACATTACTGTTCAATACCTCATGTATAAGACGATGCTGAACATCCAGTTTTTAGCTAATAACAGTACGGCGGCGGCAGCTATTATTGCGGCTGGAGGCACCTTTAAGTTTCCGAGCGAGACGGTTCGTATGGCAATGGTTGTTGTTGGAATCGGTCCTATCATTTTTGCATACCCGTTCTTTCAAAAATATTTTGTAAAAGGGCTGACTGTCGGCGCTGTAAAAGGTTGAGTTCATGACTATCAGCAATCATACGGCTGTAATCGGCAACGCCGATTTAGCATATAATCCAAATTTTTGAGGGAGGTCCACCCGCTATGAAGCAAGTTAAACAAAAAACATCGATGCTTCTTCTCATGCTGATGTCCATCGTACTGATTGTGTCCGCATGTTCAGGAAACAACGGGAAAAACAACGCAGAGCCAACAAAAGCGCCAGCTGCCGAAACGGATAAACCAGTCACTAAGGATGAAGAGCCGCCAGCATCAGATTTGAAGCCATATCAGATTTCTCTCGTATATCCTGGCACACCGCAAACGGATGAGAAAAAAGTAGAAGAAGCACTCAATAAGCTGCTTACTGAAAAAATCAACGCAACGATTGATCTCAGGCCAATTGATTGGGGTGCATGGGATGATAAAATCAATTTGATGGTTGCTTCGAGGGAAGAAGTGGACATCGTGTTCACGGCGCAATGGAATGGTCATGCTAAATATGTAGCCAAAGGCGCATTTCTGGATCTTGGTGACCTAATTGATAAATACGGTCAAGGCATTAAAGATTCATTAGATCCTGCGTTTCTGGAAGGGGCGAAAATTAGCGGCAAAAACTACGGTGTTCCAACGAACAAGGAACTAGCGGCTGCTGGCGGTATCGTCTACCGCAAAGATGTTACCGATGAGCTCGGCATTGATATGAGCAATGTGAAAACACCAGAAGATCTTGATGCTGTATATGCAGTCGTTAAGGAGAAAAAGCCGGAATTAATTCCGCTGTATACAACGGCAGGCGCTTTCAACTCACACTTCTTCGCCAATTACGACTTCTTGGGCGATTCAACGATTCCTGGCGCCATTCTTAAAGATAAAGACGATACTAAAGTGATGCCTATGGAGCAGCTTGACCGCTACAAGCAATATTTAAATCTGACTCGTGACTATTTCAAGAAAGGCTACATTAACGCAGATGCTGCGACTACACAAGTTGCTTCAGCAGACGCTTGGAAGGCAGGCAATGTATTCTCTACGATTGAGCCAATGAAACCAGGCAAGGACGCAGAGATTGCAAGCGCTTCTAACCTGACTGGGAAGCTTGCTCAAATCATGATGACAGAAAAAACAGTCGCCACATCTGAAACTGCTGGTTCAATGCTAGGGATCTCTTCCACTTCTAAGGACCCAGACCGTGCGATGATGCTGATTAATTTGCTTCATACTGATAAGGAAATTAATAACTTGCTTAACTTCGGTATTGAAGGCGACCATTATACACGCAGTGGAGAAATCATAACAGCTACAGGAAATACAGCTAACTATAACCCAGGCTCGGCTTGGATGTTCGGCAGTCAGTTCTTGAACTATGTTTGGAATACAGAGGACCCAGATAAGTGGGCCAAATTTAAAGAGTTCAACCAAAATGCGAAGGTTTCTCCTGGCCTTGGTTTCGTATTCGACAGCGAACCAGTGAAATCAGAAGTTGGAGCATTGGCAAACGTAATCCGTCAATATCAAAGAGCGCTTGAAACAGGCTCGGTAGACGTCGATAAAACATTAGCTGAATATGATAAGAAATTGAAGGAAGCAGGCGTGGATAAAGTAGTTGCGGAGAAACAAAAGCAATTTGATGCGTTCCTAGCCAGCAAGTAAACAGCCTGTTGTTACGATCAATGAAACCCGCGCCTTCTAAAGGCGCGGGTTTTTCTTGCTTGCAATTTTTTGTGTATTCCTTACAATTAAGCTAACAAATGCAATTCATCCATGCAGTAGGGGGCTATACGGGTATGACTCGATCGATGTACCATTTGATGCGTGCAAGGATGCTCCTGCTGACCTGCTTCTTTCTAGTCATAGCTTGTTCAAATGAGTCAGGCACAGAACCGGCATGGAGCAACAGTGAAGCCAAGAGCCAACTTGAAATCAATAATGAAAGCGTTTCAATGATTTCAGGAGAAATGGATGAAGCTGATAACTCTGACATTCATCAACTAAAAGCGTATACGCTTAAGTTTGTATATACAGGTGCACCGCAGAAAGATGAAGAAGAAATAGAAACGGCCATGAATGACTACTTATTAACAAAAATAAATGCAAAAATAGATCTTATTCCAATTGACTGGGGACCATGGGACGATAAAGTCAATTTGATGATCGCATCACGTGAAAAGATTGATATTTTATTTACAGCGCAATGGAATAAACATGCGATTAATGTGTCAAAAGGTGCTTTTTTAGCCGTTGATGAGCTTCTAGATCAGTATGGCCAAGGCATTTTGCAATCGCTTGATCCTGTATTTCTGGCAGGCGCCAAGATTGAGGGACATAATTATGCCGTTCCAACAAACAAGGAGCTTGCTGCGCAGGGAGGCATTATCTATCGCGCGGATATAGCCGAAGAGCTTGGAATAGATATGACTAAAGTGAAAAGTATAGAAGACTTAGATGAGGTTTATCAGATTGTTCGAGAGAAAAAGCCGGAGATCACACCCCTTTATCTGAAGATGGGGGAATCGTTTAATACACATTATATTGGAAATTTTGATGCATTAGGAGATACATCCATTCCTGGGGTCATTTTGAAGGATGAAGAAAGCACTAAGGTTTTGCCTGCCTATGAAGTGGGACGCTATATAGATACACTGCACATTACACGCAAGTTTTTTCAGAAAGGGTACATTAATAAAGATGCGGCTACGAATCAGACGATGAACAGCGAGGCGCTGAGATCCGGCGATGTTTTTTCAATAACTGGTGCATTGAAGCCTGGCAAAAGTGAAGAGCTGGCAATTCAGACGGGGATGATTGGAAAGCTTGCACAGCTGCCGTTAAATGTGAAGACGATAGCAACGTCAGAGACCGCGGGGTCCATGCTGGCCATCTCCTCGACCTCACAAGATCCAGCGCGAGCAATGATGTTTATTAATCTGCTGCATACAGATGTTTATTTAAACAATTTATTGAATTACGGGATTGAAGGCAAACATTATGTAAAGGTTAGTGCGAATGTGATCAGGCCGACGGAATATACGCAAAATTATAATCCAGGAACCACGTGGATGTTCGGCAATCAGTTTTTAAATTATGTATGGGAAAGTGAAGACCCTATGAAGTGGAATAGCTTCAAGCAATTTAACCAAGAGGCAAAAATTTCACCAGGTCTTGGCTTTGTATTTAATGGAGATACGGTAAGGGCTGAAGTAGCTGCGGTCGGCAATGTGGATAGGCAGTACCAAACTGCGCTTGAAACAGGATCTGTAGATGTTGATAAAGTACTGCCTGAGTATATCGAGAGGCTGAAAGCGGCAGGTATCGAGAAAATAATAGCGGAGAAGCAAAAGCAATTCGATCAATTTCTTGCAAGCAAATAAGCCTCAAAGCTTATAAGTTGTGCCGGCCATGCGCTTTCGTTGCTGGACCGGCACTTTTTAATGATAAGAAAACGGCTAGAGAGCACTTCCGCCAAAAACAAAACGGTACTCCCAATGCGTATTGTCGATGTTGTCGATTCGTACGCCGCCGCTTTCCTTCGAATAAGTATCGAGCATTTTTCCATTGCCTAAATAAACGCCTACATGAGTGATCGTTTGTTTTGACTTTGTTAAACGCGAATAACCTGCCGTACTGCTGCCGTGATAGGACATAAAGAACATGAGGTCACCGCGCTTTAGGTTTTTCCAGTCAGTTTGAATCGCTGAATTTTTCTTAATATAAGCTGCTTGCAGAGCAGAGGTAGAAGGAAGCGTTACGCCCGCTGCTTTTTCAAATATGTGTTTGGTGAAATCTGAACAATCAAATGTTTTCGTTGTGCTTCGATTAGAGCCGAACTCATAGGGTGTCCCTAAGTATTTCATTCCTGTTGCAATTATTTTCTCCACCGATGATGATGCTGCATAGACATGTCCATTTGTTTGGAAAGGAATGGTCCCAGTATTTAATAATACGGTAGTCAAAAAGCCAGCTACAATGAGTTTCTTAATGGAATAGTTTTTCATTGGCAGCGTATACACCTCCTGTGTGATAATAACGTAACACAGGGATATTAGTAGTTTAAGCTGTAAAATATGGGTATTAACCCGCATTTGACCCTAGAGGCGGGCTGCCCACTCGACCTAAGTCTAGTGAGAAAACCGCCGAAAGTCCGTTTTATAAAAGGAGAAATTGATCTAAACTAAGTACATAAGCAAGAGCAACACACGTAAGGCAAGAAAAGAAAAATGAATAAATTCTAATAGTCGAAAGGAGTTGGAAATGGAGATGAATGGAAAAAGCGCTTTGGGCGTGTTGCTTGTCATCGTCGGCAGTATCGCGGTACTTAATTTTGTCGGAGTTCATTTCGGTGCAATATTCGGATTTTTGCTCCCGTTCATACTAATCGGATTGGGGGTTGTCGGTTGGTCGAACAATAAGAAATGGATTGGCGGAATACTTATTGCAATCGGCGGCATGATGATTTTCGGTAAACTCGGCGGTATCATCTTACTGCTTCTAGCAATCGGCTTAATCGTTGCTGGTGTGAGCCTCTTTAAGAAAGACAAACGCAGAGCATTCTAGTTGCTGCGAATCATTATAAAATGTAAAGATAGATGAAGCTGGTTTTGCACCGCAAAACGTTAAGGAGGACATTGAATGAGCATTATGAAGCGAGTTCGCGACATTACTGTCGCTACATTAAATGAACGGCTTGAGAAATCAGAGGATCCAGTACGGTTGATTGATCAATTCCTCTGGTCGACAAGAGAAGATATTATCCAAGCTGAGAAGTTGTATCAGCAGTATGCAGGACATAGCAATCACCTGAAAGCACAATGGCTGCAAGCTGAAGAGCAAAAGGAACGCCGTGAGAATCAAGCGTTGACAGCTCTGAAGGCTGGCGAGGAGCAAATGGCAAGAATCGCATTGCATGAGAAAGCTAGCTGCGAAGAGCGTTCAATTCAATATCGTGAGCTGTTCGAGCAAAGCCGTCAAAACACGCTTGATCTTGAAGAACAACTGCGCGAGATGCGCAGTGAATACCAATCGGTATATGACAAGCGTGAATATTATGCAGCACGTATGGAATCACTAAGGCTTCAACAAAGAATGAACGCTAGATATACGAGCGGCTTCGGTGATCAAGGCATTCAATCGGGTTCTGTGTTTAGAAAGCTGGAGGATCGTATAAGCGGTATGGAGCATGAAGCAAAGAGTCTTCGCGACATTCGCAAAATGGGTCAAGAATTCGTATCCGAAGCGGGCAACACATTGCAATCGGTTATTGAACGAGAGCTTGAGCAGCTGAAACGTAAGCTTGAGAAAGAGGGATGGTCGTCTTGAAAAAACTGTATCGATCTTCTCGAGACAAAAAATTATTCGGTCTTTGCGGTGGATTAGCAGAAATGTTAAATGTTGATGCGACGCTGCTGCGGATTCTACTTGTAGTCGTTACGATCTTCACAAGCGGAGCTGTTATTCTGATCTATATTATTGCAGGCTTGGTTGTTCCTAAAGAACCGCCGGTCTACTCCGGCTTTGGTCCAAACGGCTTTGGTAACGGAAACGGGAACGGTTATGGCGGAGGTTATAACCCTGGATTCGATCAACATACAAATTCGCCTTTCGGCGGTCCTTACAAAAACCCGCCGCAAGCGCCAGGCTCTTGGAGTGCACCGGCACCTTCATCCCAGCCTACAACATCGTCACAGTTCGATAGCATGATGGACGATTTGGAGAAAAAAGCACTACGTCGTGAAATTGAAGAATTGAAAGCCAAAATTGCTAAATACGAGAAGGGGGATTTTTAATATGGGAATTTTCAAACGCATGAAAGACATGACTAAGGCATCGGTAAATGAGGCATTGGACAAAATTGAAGATCCGATTATTATGTTAAATCAATACTTGCGTGACATGGAATCTGAAATTCATCAAGCTGAGGTTACAGTAGCTAAACAAATGGCGAATGAGCGCCGGATGAAGCAGCGCTTGGAAGAAACAGTACGCAGCGCGGCAGATCGTGAATCAAAAGCAGAAGCGGCTCTAAGAGCTGGACAAGAAGAACATACGCGCAAGCTGCTTGAAGAGAAGCTTTATTTTGATCAAAAGGTAACAGAATATACTGATTTGCACGCACAATCGAAGACTCAGGCTGAGGAATTGATGCAACAGCTGCACGCAATGAAAGAAGAGTTCTACCAGCTTCGCAACAAGCGCAATGAGCTTGCTTCCCGTGCACAAGTAGCAAAAGCTCAAAAGCAAATGGCGCAATTGACTACAAACAACACGATTGATAGCGGTTCGGCATCACGCGGCTTTTACCGGATGGAAGAGAAAATTATGCAGCTAGAGGCTGAAGCAGATGTTTTGCGCACGCCTTACTCCTATAACAGCTCTTCGAACAGCTTTAATGCAGCAGATGCTGAGAAAAAAAATAAAGTGGATGAGCAGCTGCAAGCACTTAAAAACAAACTAAACCCAACAACTTCATTAACAAAGGCTCCGACTGAGGAATAAGACTATAGGCTATGAAGGAAGCGGACCGTTTTGCGGTCTGCTCTTTCATATGTTTTTTGCTTCATCGTGGTTAAAATAGCGAAGAGAAGGAAGTGAGCCGTATGGAGCAAGGCAATAAGAGCGACCATTCGAATCATGCGGCCCGCAAGCGTCTGGTAACGGAAACGATATTGTGGCTGCTGATCATTGTCAGCTTGGTTGTTATCATATTGCAAGGAATCGGTTATGTTGATCTCTTCACGCTTCAAGGGAAATGGGCAATTATCGGACTAGCTTTCGTTGGCGCAGGTTTAGCGGCAGCTACATTAAACGGTTATTTGCAAAACTCCAAGCTAAAGGAATCGCTGAAGCGGCTGACCGAGCAGCAAAAGAAACGTCGATTTACGGTTACGCTAAGCAATGGGGAGACGACAGAAAACGAAATTTCAGAACAAGAGCAGGTTGATCCTAACTGGGCGAAGAAGGTTAAGTTCACCGCAGTAATCGAAGAGCGCCAGCGGCTTGCGCGCGAGCTGCATGATGCAGTAAGCCAGCAGTTATTCGCCATATCGATGACAGCGACTGCTGTTAGTCGAACGATTGAGCGAGATTGGGAGCGAGCCAAACGTCAGGTTCAGCTTATTGAGGAAATGGCTGCCGTTGCTCAATCAGAAATGCGTGCGTTGCTGCTACATCTTCGGCCCGTCCACTTGGACGGAAAAAATCTGGGGCAGGCGCTTACTGTTCTAGTGGATGAGCTGAAGCAGAAAGTACCGATGAAGATTACACTTGAGGTTGATGATACGATCCTGCTTCCTCCTAATGCTGAGGATCATTTATTCCGCATCGCTCAGGAGGCATTATCGAATACGCTCAGGCATTCGAAAGCGGAAAGCATGGATATCAAATTACTTCAATTCGGCAATCAAGTACACATGAGTCTAAAGGACAGCGGAGTTGGATTCGATCTTGAGGCGAAGAAGCAAACGTCCTATGGCTTACTGACTATGGAAGAGCGGGTAATTGAAATTGGCGGCTCCTTGCAGATGATTTCGAGACCTGGCGAGGGAACTGTTATTGAAATTTGGGTGCCCACTGATGTTTCATAAGAGAATGTAATATAATTAGAGATAATGATGAGCTTTACGAAAAAATGAGGGCGGTGTAAGGTGTGGAAGCAACCCAGCAATTGAGTCGGCCTATAAAGGTTCTGCTTGTAGATGATCATGAAATGGTGCGCATCGGACTTGCAGCGGTGCTTGATACCGAGGATGGAATTGAGGTTGTCGGTGAAGCGAGCAACGGCATGGACGGCATTCGATTAGCACAGGCATACAGACCGGACGTTGTACTTATGGATTTAGTTATGGATGGCATGGATGGTGTCGAGACGACAGCAAAACTGCTCGAGCTGTACCCGGAATGCAAGGTAATTGTATTGACGAGCTATTTGGATGATAGCAAGCTCTACCCTGTTATTGAAGCAGGCGCATTCAGTTATTTGCTGAAGACGTCCCGAGCGACCGAGATCGCGGATGCGATAAGGGCCGCTGCTCGCGGACAATCGGTACTGGAGTCCCAGGTAGCAGCTAAAATGATGAATCGCTTCCGGCAGCCAAAGCAGCAGGAGCAAGCTCCGCTGCATGATGAGCTGACTGAGCGCGAGATGGATGTATTGAAGCGGGTTGCACAGGGACGCTCCAATCAAGAAATTGCCGATGAGCTGTTCATTGGTGTGAAAACAGTAAAATTTCATATTACAAATATTTTTAATAAGCTTGATGTGGATGATCGCACGCAAGCAGCCATTTATGCACATAGACAAGGAATTGCCGAATAAGTGTAGGGCTATGGCTTAGCGGATATTGATAATACTTTTTGGTATAGCTGCTCGATATCATCTACATCGATTACTGGGATGGACGGGGGAACGATTGTTACAAGGTTGGCATCATTCCAAACCGCGGCTGCAAGAGGGTTGGCTACGCTGTTGAGCAGCTCGGAATCAACCGCAGTTCGAATCATAATGATTTTTGGGTATAAGGCATCTTTGAAACCTTCGATAAGAATAATGTCGGCCTCGGTCATTTGTGAAATTAACAGCTGAAGCGGTTCAGCATGCTGTTTCATAATGGCTGTACGCTTTGAGGATGTGATAGCTGTTATATCAGCACCTGCCTCTTGATGTCTCCATGTATCCGTCCCTGGTGTATCAATCTGAAAATCATGCGCGTCGCGTTTGATTGTCCCAACTTTATATCCTGCTTGTTTGAAGCGTTCTGTTAGCCGGCAAACCAATGTGGTTTTGCCGGTATTTTTGTATCCAACGATTTGAACGATTAATGGCATAGGCTTCTCCTTCATGGCGCTTGATGACTGTAATTGCCAATAGTTTAACATACATTGTAAAATGGATGCTGAACAAGCTGCCGAATGTTAAAAGGCGGCGAGATGAGCGGAGGGTGAATATGACTGAGAGTGGCGAATCGAGCGGGAATATGGATATGGCTAATCGCGGTGAGGCGAGTGAGGGGATAGAGAAGGCTGATCGTGGTGAGGCGAGTGAGAGGAAACAGATGAGCCGGTTCAAACGGCAGGCTGTGAAGGTGGAAGAAGCGCAGCAGCGGCTGCTTGCTGCTGCGGACGGGCTAGCCCTCGGCAGCGAGCTTGTGCCGCTGCGGGCTAGCGGCGGCCGATGGCTTGCGCAGACGATAGCTGCGACAAGCGACTGGCCGCCCTTCGCGCGCTCGGGCCTCGACGGCTACGCCGTGCGCGCGGCAGATATCGCGTCAGCGTCGCCAGGTACGCCGGCGACGCTGCGCGTGGTTGATTCGGTTGCAGCGGGCGAGCTCGCCCTTGCGACCGTGCAGAAGGGCACTGCCGTGCGCATCATGACTGGCGCGGCTGTGCCTATGGGGGCTGACGCGGTCGTCATGCTTGAGCAGACCGCGGAAGCGATGCTGGCCGATGGCTCGCCGGCGGTGCTGATTAAGCACGCCGGCGCGGCAGGCCAGCACATTGCGCCCCAAGGCGAGGAGTTTCGCCTTGGGGGCGCGTTGGCTTGTCCCGGGACGCTTGTGCGACCGGGACATGTTGCGCTGCTAGCCACCTTCGGCTATGCCGAGGTGGCGGTTGGCAAGCGCCCGCGCGTAGCGATCTTTGCGACCGGCAGCGAATTGCTGGCGGTCGAGGCTCCGCTGGCGCCGGGACAGATCCGCGACAGCAACAGCTATATGGTCGCTGCTATGGTGGAGCAGAGCGGCGGAGTAGCAGTTATGTGCGGATCATTGGAAGACAAGCCTGATGCCGTTGAGGCTGCTTTGGCGAGTGTATGGGATGATGTTGATTTGATTGTCACAACAGGCGGTGTATCTGTAGGGGACTTTGATGTCATGTCAGACATCATTAGGTCGATAAAGAACAATAGTGTATCTGGCAGCGAAGATGCAAACCGGGTGCTCTTTGACAAAGTTGCGATGAGACCGGGCAGTCCAACGTCAGCAGTAATGCTTAACGGCAAGCTGCTGCTCGCCTTGTCGGGCAATCCCGGTGCTTGTTTTGTCGGATTTGAATTATTCGTTCGTCCGGTGCTGCTGCGATTGCAGGGAGCAAGTGAAGCATTGCCTCGTAAAGTAAGAGCAAAACTGCGGACAGCTGTGAATAAGCCAAGTCCCCATGATCGTTTTGTGCGCACAACACTCATCAGCACGGAAGATGGAAGCTTGCATGCTGACCCGCTAGCCTACTCCAAATCGAGTATGATGGCTTCCATTGCGGATGCAGAAGGATTAGCAATCATTCCGTCAGGCTCGAGAGGAGCGGAAGCGGGTGATATGATTGAGGTCATTATTATCCCTTAACATAGAAGTTAGTGAAAATAAAGGTTTTTATTAAATAAAATGGGAGGATATAGTCGGTACGGAGCCGAATATATCACTTACATAGAATGGCAAGCAGCAGCTTTGCTAACGTAGCATGCCCTTTCGGATTTAACTTTAAAGGAATCGATTCAAGACTAATCCAACATATGGAATTGGTGAATAGGTTTGCATAGAACTGTAGTAAGCAGCGTAAGGAAGAGTTGATGTAAGAGGTGGCTGGAGCAGATCAACGGCCTTGTGCTGCTCGGCATAAGTAAGTGCATATTTTAAGCCAGTAAGCATACCTTCTGATCCAAGCATTAGCCTCTGCATACGGCTGGAAGAGTACGACAGCTTTTGTTTTTGCTCCATATGAATGGAAGTTGGCAGCTTGCTGATTTCGTTCTGAACAGAAAAAAGGCTAGCTGTTCGGTCTCTATTTTCTGAAGAAATGGTATAGGTAGAATCCGCAATCCACTTGCCGTCTGTTGTACTGCGTCGCAGTCCGATCTCCTCCGCTGCGGGATGCCTCAAAGCCAGCTCAATACTTTCCCACAGCTCTGGTTTCAAATCATCAGCATGTGCTCTGTAATGATCCTCCAACTGATTGAGCATCGTAGTAAGGCGATGCAAACTGCCTGCAATTGGCTTGTCCGTGTACAATTCGTTACTTAATTGCTTGTTAATCTGCTCGATGTCGTACTGCGCTTGTTTAGCCTTATTAAGCCAAGAAGCAGCACTGTTAGCAGCTTGCTGGAAATCACGTGTTAAGCTCTTGTTATATTCTGGGGCTTGCTGAGCTTCGCCATCCCGATAAGGATAATAAGCATAAGGGCTAATGGCTTGTACGGTGGAGTATGCGTAGGAACGTTCAATGCCTCGAATGGAACGTATCGATGTGCTCATTAGAAAACTCCTTTCTCACTCCATTGGTATGTTGTGTTAGCGTACTATACGGTGATTAAAAAGACTGGCGAAAGCTGTCAGCAGCATCAATAAAATAAATAAGCGGCGCATCTCTGCTGAGCTCGCCGCTTTGCCATTTACAGCAATAGAAACAAGAATGCGATTGAAGCCAAATCAAGAGCAAGCGCTTCGCCCCATGGATAATAAGGCCGTTCTCCATAATAGTAAGGATCATAAGGGTAAGCCTGCGTTTGAACTTGCGTTGAAGCGGATTTATGAGCCATCTCTTTTTTACCTTTACCGCCTTTTTTGTTTTTTGAAACTTGCGGCTTCGCATTTGCAGTCGCGGCTTCCGTTTCGCCGGAGCCTGCGTTTAAATGCAATCTGCCGCTCTCGCAGGAGCTAAGTATGCCAAAGTGGCGCATGCCGTCATTCATAATCACACATACTGGATACCCGCAAAAACGACTGACGACTTCTTCGTGCAATGGATAAATGCGTTCCATTTGCTGATGACACCTCCAAAGTGTAATTGGAATAAAGCGCTTGAGCGTGTTGTATTGGCATTTTGCTATGAGAGGTTAGACTCAAAGCATTTATTCCAGCATTCCTGCAACCAGTGTATTCACCTACAGGCAAACGTGTATGGATGTTTACCCATTTGGAAGAGGACAGGAGTGAATAATAATGTATATCCCGAAAAACACACCTCCCGCTCGCCACCGTATGTCTGCAAAGCAGCGAGCCAAACAAACGAAGGTTGGGATCATGCTAGCGATGCTCGTGATTTTGATATGTGCAGCATGGGCGATGTGGCAGGCAGACAGGGAACCAAAGGAATCAACTTCAGCGGAACAGCTTCTTCAGCATGATTTGGGAGAGCTGTGGTTATGGAGCGACGACCAAATGAAAAGCAGCTCTGAGGGAGCGCAGTGGTCGATTCGATGGAATGTAACGGGCAAGGAAGGAGCCATGGAGGAGCTTACTCAGCAAATGTTCTCAAAGGAACCGGGAAAGGCTAGCAGCATACTGGTGCAGAACCAGAATGAGGGCAAAACAGTCACTGGCGTTATCCCGTCATACGGCGGACAAATTTCAATTAGTCTCACGCAGATAGACAGCAATGGCGAGCAGCTTATGGTTATATTAGAAACTAAGCCAACAGAAATGACCAAAAAAAATAAGCTGCTGCAAGTGACAGCAGAAGTTTCCGCTCAGATCGCACGTATTTCCCCTGCGTTTACGACGAGTATGAAAGTACAAGGTTATACGAAAAATAGTCAAGCCATTGAGCGTTTGGTTAGGCTGACAGATGCCAAAGCAGTGGATCATTATGAAGATAAAGGCACGACCAGCGACATGTTTTATACCCGCATGCTGCATTCAGCCATCACTGTTGAAAATGGGAAAACAGCCAATCTTCAAATCGCTTTGCATAAAGAGACAAATTCAGATCAAACGGCATTGACGATCGGTGTGCCTGTCATTACGGGTGAATACAGTGCCATTGCGACGGAGAGCCCATAGATGGGTATACTCTGATTAGAATTAGTAACGGATCTTATCAGTATTTTTTATGACATGTTGAATAGCGAATTAAAGTTGAATATGCTAAACTACATATCATGTAAAGTTGTATAAAAATACATAGGGAAAGAATGAGGCAAATGACATATAATAATAATCTTGAATCCGTCTCTGCAGAAGGTGCTGTATATTACCTCTTCGGAGCAACGGGCGATTTGGCTCGGCGCAAGCTGTTTCCAGCCCTTTTCAGTTTATATAAAGAAGGCAAGCTCACAGAAAACTTTGCCGTCGTTGGTCTAGCAAGACGTCCTCGTACGAATGAACAATTTCGTGCTGACCTTTATGAATCTATTGTAGAGTTTTGTCGTTACAAAGCGGACGATGCTGAGCTTTGGAATCGTTTTGCAGAACATTTCGTATATATGTCACTCGATATTAACGATGTAGAAGGCTTCCGCGAGCTTAGCAAATTGTCTGAGCAGCTTGATGTGAAGTTCAACATTCCCGGCAACCGTCTTTTTTACTTGGCCCTTGCGCCTTCACTTTTCGGTCCGGTATCATTCAATTTGCGCGACGGCGGATTGCTTGAATCAAATGGCTGGCATCGCGTCGTAATCGAGAAGCCATTTGGCTACGATCTTCCATCGGCTCAGAAGCTGAATGAACAGATTAACCAAGTGTTTAAGGAAGAAGAAATATACCGTATCGATCACTATCTAGGCAAGGAAATGGTTCAAAACATTCAAGTTATTCGTTTTGCTAATGCTTTTTTTGAGCCTTTGTGGAATAATAACCATATTGCCAATGTTCAAATTACATTATCCGAAACGGTTGGCGTTGAGGATCGCGGAGGCTATTACGACAAATCGGGAGCTTTGCGCGACATGGGTCAGAACCATATGCTGCAAATGCTTACGATGATTGCTATGGAGCCGCCAAGCCGCTTGCACGGAGAAGATATTCGTGACGAGAAGGTAAAGGTGCTTCGTTCACTGCGTAATTATACGTCCAGTGATGAGGTTCGCTCGCACGTCGTACGCGGTCAATACAGCGAAGGCAGCCATCATGGCAAAGAGCTTACGGGCTACCGCCAAGAGGATTCTGTTGGCGAGGACTCCACGACTGAAACTTATTTTGCTGCCAAAGTATTAGTGGACAACTTCCGCTGGGCTGGCGTGCCTTTCTATATTAGAACGGGCAAACGTCTACCTGTAAAAACAACGGAGGTCGTCATCGAGTTCAAATCGATGCCGCAAAATGTTCTATTTGCGCAGCGTCATGATTTGGCGCCGAATTTGCTCGTTATTCGCGTAAACCCGCTTGAGGGCATATATATTAAAGTAAACGCAAAGACACCTGGTCAAAACAATTCGGTACAGCCAGTTGCCATGGAGTTCTGCCAAAGCTGCCAAATCGGCTTAAATACGCCTGAAGCGTACGAACGCCTCATTCATGATGCGGCACGCGGCGACTCCACTTACTTCACGCGCTGGGATGAAGTATCCCAAGCTTGGGCTTTCGTAGATCGTATTGCGCAAGCTTGGCGTGAAGAGAAAAGTGATTTGAAGCTGTATCCAGCGGGATCATGGGGTCCAGAAGCTGCGGATGAAATGCTAAAAGAAGATGGTTTCCATTGGTGGCCGGTTAACGGACAAGAGGAAGATAACGTCATTTGGGTTTCGAACAGCGGAAAATAATCGCTGCCGCATACCTTACGTAATGAAGGGAAGACAAGCATGAGCCAATCGTTAAGTGAAGAAATTAAACAGGAAGTAGATAAGCGCCGTACATTCGCGATTATCTCTCACCCGGATGCAGGAAAAACGACCCTCACTGAGAAGCTCCTCCTATTCGGAGGAGCCATTCGGCTTGCAGGGTCAGTTAAGGCGCGCAAAGCGAGCCGTCATGCAACATCCGACTGGATGGAAATTGAGAAACAACGTGGTATCTCGGTAACGTCCAGCGTAATGCAGTTCGATTATCTAGGACATCGCGTTAACATTCTTGATACGCCTGGTCACCAAGATTTCAGTGAGGACACATATCGTACGCTTACCGCAGCCGACAGCGCCGTCATGCTTATTGACGTTGCCAAAGGTGTCGAGGCACAAACGATCAAGCTGTTCCAGGTTTGCCGCAAACGCGGCATTCCGATTTTTACTTTTATTAACAAGCTGGACCGTGAAGGGCAAAGTCCATTTGAATTAATGGAGGAGCTTGAGCGTGTCTTAGGCATTCGCGCTGTTCCAATGAACTGGCCAATCGGCATGGGACGTGAGCTTTGCGGTGTTTATGACCGAATGAAAACACAGGTCGAGCTTTTCCAAGGAAATGACCACTCGACAATCGAGGTTCGTCCCGTTAGCGATTATAATGATCCTGTCATTCGTGAGATGGCTGGAGATTATTTAACAGATCAGCTTATTGGTGATCTTGAGCTGCTGGATGTCGCTGGTGATCAATTTGATTTTGAGAAAGTGCAAGCGGGTGAACTGACGCCTCTTTTCTTCGGAAGCGCGGTTAATAACTTTGGCGTGCAAACTTTTCTAGAAAACTTCCTTCAGCTGGCTCCTAAGCCGACGTCGCGCAACAGCACGACAGGTCAGGTTGATCCGACGAATGAGAAATTTACGGGATATGTTTTCAAAATTCAAGCGAATATGAACCCAGCCCATCGTGACCGAATTGCTTTCCTTCGGATTTGCTCCGGCAAATTCGAGCGCGGAATGAGCGTTCGTCATGTGCGTAATGGCAAGGACATTAAGCTTGCGCAGCCTCAGCAGTTTCTAGCGCAAGACCGTGATATCGTGGATACGGCGTATCCGGGCGATATCATCGGTTTGTTTGATCCAGGTATCTTCCGAATCGGCGATTCATTATCACAAGGCGGCGAAGTTGTGTTCGATGAGCTTCCAACGTTCTCGCCTGAAATTTTTGCTAAAGTAACCGTTAAAAATGCGTTGAAGCACAAGCAGTACCAAAAAGGCATTGATCAGCTCACAGAGGAAGGCACGATTCAAGTGTTCCACTCCACAGGCAACTTCGACGAGACGATTCTCGGCGTTGTTGGTCACTTGCAATTTGAGGTATTTGAGCATCGAATGAAAGCGGAGTACGGCGTAGATATTCAATTGCACCGGATGCAGTTCCAATTTGCCCGCTGGATCGTTGATGATAATATTGACCCTAGCAAATTCCGAATCAATACGACGCTCGTAAAGGACAAGAAGGGCAACTATGTCGTCTTGTTCGAGAACGAATATGCGATGCGTACGGCAGTAGACAAGAATCCAACGTCTAAGTTTCTGGAAACTGCGCCTTAAGGGTAGGGATATAGGCACGTTTAAAGCATCCTCGGCCAATCGCGCAGCAGCGCTTGCGGCTGGGGATGCTTTTTATATCCATCTCCTTGAATTTCAGTGCTAAAACGAATCTTTACCCGTATAATAAATGGATAAAAAACGATAGGTGGCTAGTCATTCATGAAAACAATCATGTTCACCGGGGGAGGCTCAGCCGGACACGTTACCGTTAATATGGCCTTGATCCCGCATTTTTTGGAAGAGGGCTGGTCAGTCCAATATATCGGATCGGAGAGCGGTATTGAAAGGCAGCTTATCGCAACGATTCCAGAGGTTAAGTATTTTCCGATATCGACGGGAAAGCTGAGAAGGTACATGGATATTCAGAACATAAAGGACCCGTTCAAGGTAGTAAAGGGTCTTTATCAAGCTTATCGCCTCATTAAGCAAAATAAACCGAACGTCATCTTCTCCAAAGGCGGATTTGTATCTGTACCTGTCGTTATTGGCGCATGGCTAAACAAGGTGCCGCTGCTTATTCATGAATCCGATCTGACGCCAGGTCTCGCCAATCGGTTATCGATCCCTTTTGCTACAGGAGTATGTACGACTTTTCCTGAGACGGGCAGCATGCTGAAGGCTGATAAAAGCAGGCATGTAGGGGCAGTTATACGTGAGGAAGTGAAGCAGGGCAACGCGGATAGAGGCAGAACTTTTTGCGGATTTACCAAAAACAAGCCTGTCATCTTAATTATGGGTGGAAGCTTAGGTGCACGCAAAATTAATCAGGCAGTCAGACAGTCATTAACAAGCCTGACCAAAAGCTATCAAATCGTTCATCTCTGCGGTAAAAATCAAGTTGACCCGTCGCTTGCTATGCCTGGCTATAAGCAATTCGAATTTGTGAATGAGCAATTGCCGGATGTTTTGGCGATGACGGACCTTGTGATTTCACGAGCAGGCTCTAATTCCATATTTGAATTTTTATCCTTAAAGAAGCCGATGCTGCTTATTCCTCTAACACGGGAACAGAGCCGAGGCGATCAAATTTTGAATGCCCAGTCGTTTGAGAAATCGGGTTATGCCGAAGTATTGTATGAAGAGAAGCTGACGGCAAGCACGCTTGTTGAGAGTGTCGAGCGTTTGTACCAAAACCGTAAATCCTATATCGATAGGATGAACATGAGTGAGGAAGCAAATGCGCTGTCCGCTGTTTTTGAATGGATTAATGAAATAGCGAAGAAGTAAGTAACTGCAAGAGACAACGAGAAAAAACGATCTGGGACGCCGATGCAAGCGTTCTGGATCGTTTTTTTTGTAATGAGGGCAACGATAGAAAAATATGCAAAAAGTTTATTGACGCTAAAACGTTTTCATGCAATAATGTACGCGTGTACATTTAAATGAAATGACAACTTAGCATATTAGCTTTTCAGGAGGAAAATGATTATTAGCAGGAAAGAAGTTGCGAAACTAGCTGGTGTTTCAGAGGCGACTGTTTCGAGAGTGATGAACAGCGTCGGCCCTATCAAAGAGGAAACGCGTGAACGTGTATTACAAGCCGCGGCTGAGCTTGGATACGTACCGAATGCGCTTGCTCAGCAATTTGCTCGAAGGAAGAGCGGGAATATTGGCGTCATATTGCCATTCGTGCCAAAAGTTCATTTGTTTTCCACTTACTATTTTTCGGAAATATTAAGTGGAATCGGTGAAACAGCGAAGCGCTGCGGCTATGACCTGCTTCTTATTTTTAGAGAACCAGATGGGGAGAGAGATTACGCTAAACTATTTCGCATGCATAAGATTGATGCTTGCATCGTTTTAGGCTCACAAAATGTGCCTGAGGAAAGAGCCGCCCTTGCTGAGCTGAAGGCTGAGAACTTTCCTTTCTGCCTTGTGAATCAGCGGTTTGATGCGGAGCATTATCGTACTGTCGATGCTGACCATGTTTCAGGCAGCAAGGCGGCCGTATCGCATTTGTTGAGTCAGGGCAGCCGCAGAATTGCTTTTGTTAACGGTCCGCTGCAATATTCAAATAGTGCCGATAGGCAGGAAGGCTACAAAGCGGCTCTAATGGAAGCGGGACTTGCTTATGAGCTGAGTCTAATCTATCACGGTAATTACAGCCGAAAGAGCGGGGCGGAGCTCGCGGAGCAATTGGCGGAACAAATTAAAGAAGGCAATATCGATGCGGTATTTGCGGCTAATGATCGAATGGCAATCGGCCTGATGCAGCGCTTGCGGGAACTGGGAGTTGAAGCTGGCGAGCATTATGCGCTAGTTGGATATGATGACTCAGACGGCTCGCGCATCATTAGTCCAAGGCTTTCAACCGTTGCTGTTCCTTTCTATGAAATGGGTAAGCTTGCAGCTGCTAGATTGCTGGACCCGGATCAGAAAACGAAAACGACAGATTCACAAACAGATGTTTTACCAGTCAGCTTGATCACAAGAGAAACGTCAAGACTCAAGCGTTAAATCCTGAATACGAGTTTTTCTGCTCCATTCTATTTCAATTGCGGGACGCGATCTTATCGCTAGAGGCAGCATAAGGCGTTTACGCTTAAGAGAGGCGGATTATTATGGATAAAGTAAGAGTTGGCATGGTTGGTTATAAGTTTATGGGGAAGGCACATAGCAACGCATACCGCGCGCTTCCGATGTTTTTCCCGAATGCGATTAAGCCGGAGATGACGGCCATTTGTGGTCGCGATCCAGAAGGCGTTGAACAAGCACGGTCACAATTCGGCTGGGAAAGTGCTGAAACGGATTGGAATGCGCTCGTTAACCGCGAGGATATCGACTTAATCGATATTAATGCACCAAGTGATGCACATAAGGCTATCGCTCTAGCAGCAGCGGCAGCTGGCAAACATATCTTTTGTGAGAAGCCGCTGGCGCTTACGCTTGAAGACTCCCGTGAAATGCTTGATGCTGCAGAAAAAGCAGGCGTGAAGCATATGGTAGGTTTTAACTATCGATTTGCACCTGCTGTACAGCTTGCCAAAAAATTGGTGTCAGATGGCAGGCTCGGTGAAATCTATCATTTCCGTGCTGTGTTTTTGCAAGATTGGATTATCGATCCGAGCTTCCCGCTCGTATGGCGTCTTCAGAAGGAAATTGCAGGCTCCGGCTCCCATGGTGATTTAGGAGCACATTTGATAGATATGGCGCGTTTTCTCGTTGGAGAATTCAATGAGGTTATCGGCATGAGCGAAACTTTCGTTAAAGAGCGACCGATTGCTTCAGCTATGACTGGCCTTAGCGCAAAGGGAAGCGAGGGTGGACCGCTCGGAGAAGTAACAGTGGATGATGCAACCATGTTTATGACACGCTTTGCTAACGGCGCGCTGGGCAGCTTTGAGGCGACTCGCTTCGCAGCCGGCCATCGCTGTACGAACGCTTTTGAAATTAACGGCAGTAAAGGAAGCATCAAGTTTGATTTTGAGCGGATGAATGAGCTTCAAGTTTATTTCACCGATGATGCCGAGGATGTTCAAGGCTTCCGCCGCGTACTTGCAACCGATCCATCGCATGCGTATATGGACGCTTGGTGGCCAGCTGGACATACCATTGGATACGAGCACACGTTTACACATGAAATGCATGAGCTGATGCAAGCTTTTGCAGAAGATCGTCAGCCCGTACCGAACTTTGTAGATGGCGTGAAATGCCAAGAGGTTCTGGAGGCGGTAGATCGTTCGATTGCAGAACGCCGCTGGGTAGCAATTAGCGAATTATAGTAAGCCATATAGGGTTATTAATTAGGAGATTACTTAGGTCTTGGAGAGAGGCAGGAGAATGTAATGAAAAAAGCACTAATCGTATGGGGCGGCTGGGATGGACATCAGCCGAAAGAAGTAGCAGAAATTTTTCGTGAGGTGCTTGCAGCTGAGGATTTCGAGGTAGAGGTGTCCGACACATTGGAAGCATTTGCGGATGCAGAAAAACTTTTGGGACTTGATCTTATCGTACCTGTATGGACGATGGCACGGATCGAGCAGAAGCTTGTCGATAATGTATCTGCAGCTGTTCAAAGCGGCGTAGGTTTGGCAGGATGCCATGGCGGAATGTGCGATGCGTTTCGTGAAAATGTAGACTGGCAGTTTATGACCGGCGGACAATGGGTAGCTCACCCAGGCAATGACGGTGTTGAATACACGGTTAATATTAATAATTCATCCAGTCAGCTGACAGAAGGCATTGAAGATTTTGTTGTAAGCTCTGAGCAATATTATTTGCATGTTGATCCGGCAGTTGAAGTGCTGGCGACAACACGTTTTCCGCTGACACCAGGACCGCATTCACTCAACAAGGCAGTTGATATGCCGGTTGTATGGACGAAGCGCTGGGGTGTTGGACGCGTATATTACAACTCGCTTGGTCATCAAGCTAATATTATAGAGATTGAAGCGGTGAAAGAGCTTATGAGACGCGGCTTCTTGTGGTGTGCGGAAGGTAAAGCAAATGCGCTGGCAGCAGGCAAAACAGCTTCTGCTTATAGCGGTATGGCAGATAATCAGTTGTAAATCGCAATTATAATAATCTTAGGATATGAGAAGAGGGACTAGAGATTATGGAAAAGATCAAAGCAGGCATTATAGGAACAGGCAATATTAGCGGCATCTATTTTGAAAACGGCAATCGTTTTGATGCCTTGCAGGTTGTAGCTTGCGCAGATTTAGATGTGGAGAGAGCCAAAGCAAAAGGCGAGCAGTTTGGCGTTCGCGGTTGTTCGGTTGAGGAGCTGCTTGCTGATCCGGAAGTTCAAATGATAATCAATTTGACGATCCCACAAGCGCATGCATCGGTATGCTTGCAAGCTCTTGAAGCAGGCAAACATGTTTATGTAGAGAAGCCGTTTGCAGTTACTCGTGAAGAGGCGCAGCAGGTACTTGAGCTTGCTGAGAAAAAAGGTCTTTACGTAGGAAGCGCGCCGGATACATTCCTTGGCGGCGGCATCCAAACGAGCATTAAGCTGCTTGAGGACGGCTGGATTGGTACGCCGATTGGCGCGACTGCATTCATGGTGTGCGGTGGGCATGAATCATGGCATCCGGCTCCAGAATTTTATTATCAAAAGGGCGGCGGCCCGATGTTTGATATGGGGCCATACTATTTAACCGCGCTTGTAGCGCTGCTTGGACCGATCACTCGTGTAACGGGTTCGGCACGTATCTCTTTCCCAGAGAGAACGATTACAAGCAAACCGAAATACGGTCAGCAGGTAGAGGTTGAAGTACCAACTCATATCGCTGGAGTGATGGACTTTGCATCTGGCCCAATCGGAACATTGCTCACGAGCTTTGATGTGAAAGGTGGCTCAACGCTTCCTCGTATCGAAATATACGGCAGCGCGGGCACACTTCTTGTCCCAGATCCTAACGGGTTTGGCGGACAAATTAAGATTTGGCGTGCGGGCTCAAATGAATGGTCAGATATTCCGCTCGCTTACGGATACACAGAGAACGCTCGTGGTGTCGGTGCGGCAGACATGGCCAAAGCAATTCAAACCGGTCGTAAGCATCGCGCTAATGGCGAGCTTGCTTATCATGTACTCGAAGCTATGCATGGCTTCCATGACGCGTCGGAACAAGGCGTACATTATGTTATGAAGAGCACTTGTGAGCGCCCAGCGCCATTGCCGCTTGGTTTGCAGCCTTTCTGCTTGGATTAATAAAGGCTGAAGAGCATTAACGGCTAGGATGTAAAGTCATTAATAAACAACTTTAAAAAAGAGCTGTCCCAAAAGTAGATGTATCTACGATTGGAACAGCTCTTGCTTTTTTGATGAAACATAGTTCGGACGATGTCCTCACTTTAACAATCTTATAGCTAACGAACCCAGCAGGTCTTATTCAAACTATTCGTAATGGATTTAAATTTTAACGAACTCCAGAATCGTTATTTTGAGAAAAATAGCTCGGAACACCATGTAAATCATGATATAACGTTTATCAGGTTCGTTAAAATGAAAGAAGAGTCGTTTTCTGCATAATAAGCATGATACGGTTCGTTAGAGAAATGATTAAGCCGGCGAGACCAATAATTGAATCCGCCGGGAATAGCCTTTGATGCGCTATTTTTTCATGCTCTCCAACATTTTGTCCAAAGTGAGCTATTGATCCATCGATCTGAATCCTTTTGAGACAGCTTCTTTCGAATGTTGGCTATTATTTTATCCAAGCGGCAACCTTGTCAGGATTTTGCTCAACCCATGCTTTGGCAGCTGCTTCTGGCGTCTCGCCTTCTTGGATTTTGATCATAACGGAAGCCATATCATCTGGCGTCCAATTAAACTGATCGAGGAATGCATAAGCTTCAGGCAGATCATCCTTTAGTCCTTGACGGGCGATTGTATGAATTTGTTCATCTCCGCCATATACATTTTTAGGATCTGCCAAATATTTCAGCTCCATCTTGGCGAACATCCAGTGCGGTGTCCAGCCTGTCACAACAATCGGCTCTTTGTTAGCATAAGCCTTCTCAAGCTGCTGAGTCATCGCTGCGGAGGAACTCTCAAGCAGCTTCCATTTATCTCGCAGATTATATTGATCTAATACTTTCTCTGTCGACATCATGAGACCAGCACCCGGCTCAATACCGATAATCGTATGATCTACTTCAGCGCCAACGGCATCGTTAAGCTCGTCAATGCTGTTAACATCCATATATTTAGGAACGACTAGACCAATTTTTGTTCCTTCCAGATTTGGTCCTAGATCATCAAATTTACCTTTATATTTTTCGATGTACGATGCATGTGTTGTAGGAAGCCATGCAGCTACCATCGCATCTGCACTGCCGTCAGAAATACCAGCCCACATAGGCCCTGCATCAACTTGCATCATATCAACTTTGTAATTGAGCTTCTGCTCAAGTACTTCCTTCACAACATACGTGCTCGCTATCTCAGAATCCCAAGCCACGTAAGCAAGCGTTACTTTTTTCTTTGCGCCTTCATTGTTCGAAGAGCATCCAGCGACTAAAGCCATGGTCATAACAGCAGCAACAATTACACTCATTTTATTAAATTTCAAAAAATCACTCCTTAAAGTTTGCGCAGCAAACTAACATCGAAAGCATACGCTTTAATTTTGCGCAGCAAAATACTTCGTAAGCATACGCTTAAAGTTTGCGCAGCAAACTAACATCGAAAGCATACGCTTTAATCTTGCGCAGCAAACTAGCATTGAGCATGCGCTTAACGTTTATAAATTAGTTTAAGTGGTTTTGCTTTTACGAATAATTTGTTGGGTCAGTCGGTCTAAAATAATGGCTAATATAACAATAGCAAGACCAGCTTCAAACCCAACGCCGGTATTTCCTTGCGTCACTGCACGATATACATAAGCACCTACACCTTGTGCACCAATCATGGATGCAATGACGACCATCGATAGTGACAACATAATGGTCTGGTTAATGCCGGCCATAATGGTTGGCATGGCAATAGGAAGCTGTAGCTTGAACAATTTTTGCGTTGGCGTAGATCCGAAGGCATCTGCTGCTTCTACTAATTCGGCAGGGACTTGGCGAATGCCAAGATTCGTTAATCGTATCGTTGGCGGGATTGCAAAAATAATCGAAGAGATCACGCCAGGAACAACACCCAAGGAGAAGAACGTTACAGCTGGAAGCAAATAAACGAAGGCTGGCATCGTCTGCATAAGATCAAGCAGTGGTGTAATGATTTTTTGGAAATTGGTGTAGCGAGCACACAAAATTCCAATAGGAACACCAATCAGCACGGATATGAAAGCTGCAGTCAAAACGAGCGCTAGTGTCTGCATCGTTTGGCTCCATAAGCCGAGATTTTCTATGATTAACAATCCGATAAGTGTGAATATTCCCATTTTCCACTTGCCGATAAGCCAAGCCAAAATAGTGAATATCAAAATAAGCACTAGCGCTGGAAACCAATTGAGAGCGACATCCAAGCCATTTACAGTTTCGCCGACAACTGTGCGTATTAATTTGAAAAAAGGGTCGAAATGAGCTTCAAACCAAGCTTCCAGCCATTCGATCCAGTCAGCTAATGGAATTTTAGGTAGATTCAATACGTTCACCAGCCTCTAATACGGAATTTCCAGCTAATGCGGCTAGAACCGCGCCCTTGATGACGATGCCTTTAAGGCGCCCGTTTGCATCAATAATGGAAATGGGGAATTTCGAATTACTCATTAATTCAAACAACTCATTAAGCAGCGTATCCGGCTGTGCGAATGGTGCATCTCGCTCCATTGCATCTTCAAGCTTTTGGCCGTTTTTAATTGCATTCGCTGCTTCTTCTGCCGTTATAACGCCAAGCAGGCGCATACCTTTGTCGACAACGTAAAGGCTCGATACTCCGCGGTCACGCATAAATTGCAAAGCAACACGCGGACCTTTCTCGATCGTTATCGTTTCAGGCTTAATCATGACATGTGATGCTGTAAATACTTTGGATAAATCAACGTCCTCGACGAAACGCTCAACATATTTGTTCGCTGGCTGCATCAATATTTCTTCAGGTGATCCAATTTGGACGATGCTTCCGTCCTTCATCAAAGCGATTTGATCACCGATCCGCAGTGCTTCGTTTAAGTCATGGGTAATGAAAACAATTGTTTTCTTCATTTTGGATTGAAGCTCAAGCAGTTCATCCTGCATATCCTTCCGAATTAAAGGATCGAGTGCGCCAAAGGCTTCATCCATAAGCAGAACATCCGGATCGTTAGCAAGTCCTCTTGCGAGCCCAACGCGCTGCTGCATACCGCCGCTTAATTGGTCAGGATAGCTGTCTGCCCATCCTTTCAATCCAACAAGCTCTAGCGAATGCATCGCCATTTCTCTGCGTTTTTTCTTATCGATGCCCTGAACCTCTAGTCCGTATTCAATGTTTTGAATAACGGTGCGATGCGGAAACAGTGCGAACTTCTGAAATACCATACCAACATTTTTTCTTCTAAATTGCCGCAGTTGCTCTGGTGACATCTTAAGCACATCTGTCCCGTTAAACAGGACTTGACCTAAAGTAGGTTCAATTAATCGATTGAGAAGACGTACAAGTGTCGACTTGCCGCTACCGGACAAGCCCATAATAACAAATATTTGTCCCTCTTCAATCGAGAAATTTGCTTGGTTCACCCCAACCGTAAGCTTTGTTTCTGCAAAAATTTTCTCTTTAGACCATCCTTTATCCAGCAGCGGGATCGCCTTTTTCGGATCTGTTCCGAAAATTTTGGTCAGCCTCTTGGCTTCTATAATCGCCATGTTGTGCCCCCTTTGGAATATTTCGACTCCCATAAGTTTAGTTGGTTATGTTTGTTATGGTCAAAAGGCGTGAGACTCTGTATACTACGTACAGTTATAACTTTACGAACTTTACATACTGTATACTCTGGATAACTCCCTTTTTCGTATCAAACGTGTTCTTTACATATGGATGGTCATTTGATTACAATAATTGATGTAAGAATGATAGGGGGAAAGACACTCCTCAGGAGGAACGACATGAATGAGCTTGCAGCATTAACAGATGAGCAGCTAACCAAGCTGCATAAAGCAAGGCGCCGCGTCATTGAATCAATTGGTGAAAACATGGATTTGTACGGCATTACGTTATCCATTGGTCATTTGTACGGCAATATGTACTTTAATCGTGAGCCAGTTACACTTGATGAGATGAGCCAGACGATGGGCATGAGCAAGACATCAATGAGTACTGGCATGCGTACGCTGCATGATCTGAAGATGATAAATAAAGTATGGGGTAAAGGCTCAAGAAAAGACTTATATGAAGTAGAGCCGAACTGGCATCAAAACTTTACGGACTACTTCTCCATTAAATGGAGAAAAGCTGTCGAGCAAAATATGAGTGCCCTAAACCGATCAATGAAGGAAATCGATGCTCTAAAGCTTCAATACGAAAGCGAACAAGCTTTCCTTGATGTGCTTGATAATGATACACAAAAGATTGATGAGGCTTTAAAATATTACAAATGGCTGGATCGTTTAATCGATTCTTTTGAAAATGGAGATATTTACAAGCTAATACCTCTTGAAGAATAAAATGAGAAACGAAAGGCAACGCTTCTTGCCTTTATTATGCTTCAAAGCCGCGAGGAATTATTCTTGCGGTTTTTTTGCTTGTTTCGAGCATAATATAGAAGCTTTGGAACTGTATAAAAGAGGAATTAATGTATTTTTTACAAATATCAAGGTTCTAACTCCTAGGTATGTTTTTCTAAGTAAAATATGGTAAAATCATTACAATCATTTTAGAGCGGGGGATGTATATATCGATGGATAATCGCTTAAGAGCTAGCACTGAGCCTATGATTATTACGAACGGAAAGATCGTTTTGCCTGGCCAAATGGCTGACGGGGCAATTGCTATTATCGATGGGCGAATAACTGCTGTGCTGCACGATGAATTGGCAATCAGCAATTGGATAAAGCTGCACCCCCAGTCTATAAACATAGATGCGAAGCAGCAATACATACTTCCAGGTCTCATTGACATTCATTGCGATGCGATTGAGAAAGAAGTGCAGCCGCGTCCCAATACATTGTTTCCTTTGGATATGGCATTGCTGGAGTTTGAACGGAAGCTGCCGGTGCATGGCATAACTACGATGTATCATTCATTATCACTTGGCGTAGGGCTTAGTTTACGAGGAGATCATTTGCTAACGGGGATGATTGAGCATATTAACAGCTACCGCAATAAACGATCGATGATTCGCAATCGTATACATTTGCGCTTTGAGGTATCACATTTGGCAGGTATGCCCATTGTTGAAAGGTTTTTGAATGAGAAAGCGATTGATTATTTATCGTTTATGGATCATTCACCCGGGCAAGGCCAATATCGTGAGCCCGGCTCATTTGAGCGTTATGTAATGAAGAATCAGGGTGTAGGCGTTGTAGAGGTACGCGCAATTGTTGATAATCTCATTCAGCAAAGGCAACTGGTAAATGGTGATCATTTGAAGAATATGAGCAAACTTGCAGCTGAAGCTGGCATAGCTGTTGCCTCACATGACGATGATTCGGTGGAGAAGGTAGAGGAGTCGCTTGATTTTGGGGTTTCTGTCTGTGAGTTTCCAATTAATATGGTTACGGCAAAATATGCTTCTAAGCGAGGGCTTCATGTTTGTGTAGGTGCTCCTAATGTTGTTAGAGGCGCGTCTCATGACAACAATTTAAAGGCGGTCGACGCAATTGCTGCTGGTGCTGCCCATATTTTATGCTCAGACTATCATCCATCTTCTATGCTGGGAGCTGTGTTTAAGCTTGCAGATGAAGGGATTGCCGCTTTGCCAGCTGCGGTACGGATGGTCTCATTACATCCAGCGCAGGCATTGGGCGTGGATGGTGACATTGGTTCCATAGAGCTTGGCAAAGCAGCGGATTTAATTATTGTGGATCGATATGATGGCCTGCCTTGGGTAACAGCTACTATTATCGGAGGCCAAATTGTTTATTCTGCAGCTGTGCGTTACTGAGACGGATTAGCATGCTCAGAATGATGAAGATGCCTATATAAGGAATCAACCATTCGCTCTTGCTCTAGCTCAGTGGATTGCTGCCAGATCATCTCAAACAGTACGCCTAGCCCCGGCAAAGCACGCTCATCCGCGCCAATTGAGTCTTCAATTACTTCCGATAGATCTTTCGCAGAGTTTTCCTGCACACGCATAACGATTGCTTGACGCAGATCAATTTCTTTCAAACTAAACAGCCTCCTGACCATTGGGATTTACTTATTTACTATGTCCAGTGCATGCTTCTTTCATCCGAATGAGCAAGCTATGGTATACTGTCTAAATAACTGCAGCAATCATCCGCGTAAGGAGGATTATGTATCGATGGCAAAGAAGCAATACGCAGTAATTGGAATGGGGCGTTTTGGCTCCAGCATTGCAAAAGCTTTGACAGATATGGGCTTTGAGGTATTAGCTATTGACTCGAACGAACAGCGAGTACAAGAAGTCGTTAATTTTGTAACTCATGCAGTATCAGCTGATTCAACGGATGAGGAAGCGCTTCGAGCGCTCGGTATTCGGAATTTTGATGTTGTCGTTGTTGCGATAGGACAAGACATTCAGTCAAGCATTTTGACGACGCTCATTTTGAAGGATTTAGGAGTAAAAACGTTAATCGTCAAAGCTCAAAACGAGCTTCATGGTAAAGTTGTAGGCAAAATTGGTGCCGATAAGGTCGTTTTTCCCGAACGGGATATGGGCCTGCGCGTTGCGCATCATCTTGTGTCGCCTAACATTCTCGATTATATCGAGATATCAGACGATTATAGCATCATTGAAATTAAAGCTCCCGAGCCAATGATTGGACAAAGCTTGAAGAAGCTCGATATAAGGGCGAAGTATAAATGTAATGTTATGGCTATCAAAACAGGCTCTACAATGAACATCGCTCCATATGCGGACGATTTAATTGGCAGGGACGATATTCTTGTTATTGTAGGTAAAAACTCAGATCTAACAAATTTAGAAATTGCATATTCGGAAGGTTAAATCAAACTATGAATGAAAATTTTGATTCTTTGCTATCATCTGTACAAAATGACAGAGTCAAGCAGTGGGCATCGCTGCTAGACAAAAAATACCGTGATCGCAGCGGCCAATTCCTAATTGAAGGCGTTCATCTCGTATTGGAAGCGCTGAGAGGAACAGCAAAAGTTACGACGATAGTTTATGATGCAGAACGCGGTATTCCCGCAGAGCTTAAGCTGGAGCGAGAAACGAATGATACGGAGGCAACACTCGGTTTAGAGTGGGTTCAAGCTTCACGATCGGTCATGTCAAAATGCACAGGAACGGATACGCCTCCACCTGTATTTGCTATTTTGTCAAAGCTGTCCGTACATAAAGAGGCATTATATCGCAAAAACGGGCTTGTCGTTGTGCTTGACGGCGTACGAGATCCTGGAAATGCGGGAACGATCATCCGCAGCGCGGATGCGGTTGGCGCAGATGCTGTTATTTTGGGCAAAGGCTGCGTGGACCTCTACAATCCGAAAACCGTAAGATCTACGATGGGTTCTTTATTCCATCTGCCTATTATAGAAGCGGATTTAAAAGAACTTCTGCCCGAAGCGAAAGAAAAAGGCATGAAGCTTATTGGGACAAGCCTACAAGCAGAGCATACCTGCTATAGCTACGACTGGACACAGTCAACATGGCTGCTGATGGGCAGCGAATCAGAAGGACTGTGTCCTGAAGTTCGCGCGCTCGTGGATGAATCGGTCATTATTCCGATGGTTGGACAAGCAGAGTCGTTAAATGTAGCGATGGCAGCAACGGTTTTGCTGTATGAAAGCTTGCGTCAGCGGGCTTATAACAAATAAATAATTCCTGT
>NZ_JBITPK010000024.1:0-101235 GCF_050467785.1 Paenibacillus sp. NRS-1760
CTTTCGTATCCAGTTTTCAGGGCGCAACTTGCTAATGCGTGCATTAGCAGACGACCCACAAAAGTGGGTTTTCTTTTTTGTCCAGCACCTGATTTTAGTTATGGCGGTCGTGGCGAAGTGGTTAACGCATCGGTTTGTGGATCCGACACTCGGGGGTTCAATTCCCCTCGATCGCCCCATTTTTTAAAAAATAGTATGGCATTTTTTTGTTGGGGATTAGCCAAGCGGTAAGGCAACGGACTTTGACTCCGTCATTCTCAGGTTCGATCCCTGAATCCCCAGCCATTTAGTTGCGGAAGTGGCTCAGCGGTAGAGCATCGCCTTGCCAAGGCGAGGGTCGCGGGTTCGATTCCCGTCTTCCGCTCCATTTAAGTTGGCGCCATAGCCAAGTGGTAAGGCAGAGCTCTGCAAAAGCTCTACCCCTAGTTCGAGTCTAGGTGGCGCCTCCATTACAATTTTATAAAATGTGCCCTTAGCTCAGCTGGATAGAGCGTTTGACTACGAATCAAAAGGCCAGGAGTTCGAATCTCTTAGGGCACGCCATCTTTACTCAAATGCCGATGTGGCGGAATGGCAGACGCGCGCGACTCAAAATCGTGAGGGAAACCGTGGAGGTTCGAGTCCTCTCATCGGCACCATATTGTATAAACGATAGCTCATTAGATATTTTATCTAATGAGCTTTTTTTGTATTGCTTTAAAACCCCTTTCATAGCAAGAGCCGATGATGGCTTCGAAATATACTCCAAATGAGAATTGACGTTGGTCAGAGATCATGATATCCGCTGGAGTGCACATCTCACTTTGATTGCATTCTGCAGTTAATATCTGTAAGTTAATACATAACTGAACTTTTCTGTTCTTTAAAATAAATACATAAGGGGGATATGAGGTAATGGACGGTATGCCATCAAGTATTATTTTCGGCTGAAAGGAAGCCATTTTTGGAGGTGCGTTAGGATGAGACATTATAATAACAACCCGTTGCTATTATCCATTCCAGAGAGTTTTGAAAGCAGTCGTCTTCATATCCGCGCGCCTCAATGGGGGGACGGAGCGAAGCTGAATGAGGCCGTTAGAGAAAGTGAAAATGAGCTCAAACCTTGGATGCCATGGGCTCAAGCGATGCCTACGATTGAAGAATCTGAAGTTGTCATCAGGAAGTCACGGTCCAAGTATATGGATCGTTCAGACCTCATGCTGCTGCTTTTTTTAAAGGATACAGGTCAGTTGATAGGAAGCAGCGGTCTTCATCGCATAAATTGGCAAGCGCGAAAATTTGAAATTGGGTACTGGGCTCGTACAGCTTACAGCGGCCAAGGCTTTATAACGGAAGCGACGAATGCAATTTCAACATTTGCAATAAATGAGCTAGAAGCCAATCGTATTGAAATACGTTGTGATGCTAGGAATTATCGAAGCGCGCGAGTTGCGGAGCGACTGGGCTTCACATTAGAAGGCATACTCCGAAATGAAAAATGTGATGTCAACGGTATTCTGCGGGATACGATGGTGTTTGCGAAAGTAAGAGGCAAAGAATTTTGAAGAAAAAGAACAGCACTATTTAGGCTTATTTTTCAACCATGAATAGGTATCTTCGATCGTTCGAGGGAAGACAGAACCTTGCTCTTTCGTCAAGATAGGAGCAGATTCCAACTCTTCTCTAGAACCCATTCCTTTACGGAGCTTGAAAGAGAGTGTAGGATACTTATTATGGAAAGAAATAAATGATTATCATCAGACAGGGAGTGTTTACGGGATGGGGAACAAAACCTTCACGCTGAGCGAAGCGAACGAGATGCTGCCGCAGTTGCAAGAGGATTTACGGAAGCTTCAACACATTACGGCGCAATTTGAAGATTTATATATAAGTTATCAGAAAGAGAAGGCTGCTTATGAACAAGTTTTTGCTGCTATTGAAGGCAGTGAGGACCCTTTCTTTGAGAGGGAAAGCCAGCTGGAATTTATGAAGATGGAGGTAGACCTGTTAATTGAAAACTTCTCGCGAAAAGGCGTGCAGTTGAAAATGATTACTCCTGGTTTAATTGACTTTCCAGCGGTGCTCGATAATGAGGATATTCTGATTTGCTGGAAGGAAGGCGAAGCTGAGGTTAGCCATTATCATGGTTTACATGATGGGTTTATGGGCAGAAAACCGTTTCCGCAGGATGAATAGTATTCATAATTAATGACCAGCAAGGATTTATCCTTGGCTGGTCTTTTTAGTGTGAAGACAACACGGACTGATTAGAAACATTTTACAATTATTATACGTTATGTAAGCTAAGTGATGAAAATTAGAGATAAGAAGGTGTGAAATGAGAAACTGGAAAACAGCTTTTTCGCGAGGCGTTATGATGGCATGCTGTTCTCTACTATTAATGAGTTCTGTTGTATCTGCATCATTTGATTCACGTACTTCCTATGTGGGAGATAACAAGGAAACGGAGATAGCTGCTCCTATTATTAAACCGCAATGGTCATTGAACTACGAAGGTATAGCAGCAACAGGTGAAGGTAAAGCCTTTTATTTGCTAAAGGGAAAAGTGATAGCTGTTACTATTCAGAATGGGAAAAAGCTGTGGGAGTATGGCAGTCAACTCAAAGCGCCTGTCGTATATAAGGATGGCCAACTGTACGTTAATTCGAGCGGAGGCCGTGTTCACACTATCAAGGCGTCCTCAGGCAAGAAAGTATGGGTGGCTTCCGTGAACGCTAATAACATTCATGATATTATTCCGGATGGCGATCAGCTGTTCACCTTTAATGGAGACATTCAAGCTTACAGCATAAAGGATGGTAAATTTCAGTGGCGTGACAATTACAAAGAGCCGCTGCGCAAAAAGATACTGTTTCATGGCGATTTTATAATAGGAGAAAATGAGTTGTCGGGTGCTTACACTTACTCGCTCCTTCATGCTTTTAATCGCAAGACAGGAAAAAGGGTTTGGGAAGCTGCACATTACAACTTTCCAATTGGTGCAAAGGATGGAACTCTAACTGCGCAGAAGCTCGTTAACTTGTTTGAGCCTGCTCCATTAACTACACTTGATACCCTAGATATCAAGACGGGCAAAGTACTTAACAGCAAACAATATAATCCTCTAAAAATTAATTTGAATAAAGGAGAATCCGGCAATGAAGGTGACGCTTGGATTAACGGGGACAACGTATTCGTCAATTTCAATTCTGAGGTGTATAGTTACCCTCTAAATGCTGATCCGAGCAAAATAGAGCCCAAGGTGTATAAGCCTGTTGTTTACGCGCCAGGATTTGAATATGCGGCTGGGCCACATGATGGAAAATTGATTTATACGAATGGCCGCGGGATATATGGGGTTAAATTAATTAATAAGACAACCGTGGATTATAATGCTGGTGTAACAGGCCTCATCGCACGTTTTGATTTAATTGGTAAAGGGATATATATGGCGCAAACGGATGGAACGGTATCAGCTATCCATTTAGATACAGCAGCGCCAATTGTACAATTAAAAACAAATGAAAGAGAGTTTGGAGAAACGCTGCTTGAGAGCGGAATGATTGTGATTCAGACAAAAGGCAAGCTGCTTGCATTCAAACAACCAACCATCTTGAAATCTAGCGTCAAGTAATTAATTAACAGCTCAATGATCATTAATTACAAAAGAGCCCCGATTACGAAAAATCGGGGCTCTTTGCTTTATCGTAAAATAAGCTCAGCGGTTACCGGATTATGGTCGCTGTGTTCAAATGCTAAATCTGTGCTTTGCAGCCGAATTTTATCTACGTTTGAAGAAACGAGAAAACCATCAATTACGGCTCTGAAATTAACGCCTTCCGTGTATGCAATATCTAATGTACGTACAGTAGCGATGCTGTCGTCAACCATCCACTTGAAGCCGCTTGGGTTGAAATCCTCAGGAAACTGCTGAAGCCATTCTGGCCATGCCTGTGTCGTTTCGAATCGATCAGGGGTAGTGCCGGGCAGTGCATGGTTCCAATCGCCGCCTACAATAATATAATTTCCTTTGTCATTCTCTTTCTCTAAAAAAGCGGCTAAATAATCCAATTGCTGCTTGCGGATTTTGCCGCCCTCATCAAAGGCAGATAAATGAAGATTGATAACAATAAGCTCTTTGCCGTTATTGACCTCAAATCTGCTTTCTATAAAGGCACGATCCAATTCAAGCTGCTGTATCGGCCAGCTCTCTTTGCCTGGAAGATCGTATCGCTGATTGCTTTTGCTTTTGAATGTCGAGAAGGTTAGAAGGCCGCTCTGAACGGAGCCCATTGGATTAAAAATCGGAACGGGAACCCATGCAACTTTATAGTTATAAGCAAATGCATAGCTGTAATCTTCCAAAGGTTTTGCCAAATAGTCTATTTCATTAATATGGTAGCTTCTTGATGAGCGGGCATCGACTTCCTGAAGCAAATAAAAATTGGACTGGTTTGTTTTCATAAAGGACGAAATGGCGTCTAGATTGGAAATCGTTTGATTTTTGCTGCTGGAGCGTGATTTTTTACCTCCATCCATAAAAAAATCTTGTTTTTTGTCCAAGCCAGCATAGCCGATATTGAAGGTCGTAACTGTAAATGGAACGCCTTGCTCGATGAGTTGCTCTTTATTATTTTCTGACATAATCTCGATAACTTCTACGGGTTTATAATCGGATAAAGTAATATACAGTAAAAACCCTCCTGCAATCGCAACTGCGAGTAGGACAAGCGTACCAATTGTTTTTAATATCTTTTTCCCCATATGATCCATCCTTTCATTACGTATTGCGTTACTCACATTTAAGATTATAAGTATGCTACTGGAAATGTACCATGATATGGGTTAGGGAACTAGTTGTTTTTTATTGATGTCTTCCCACTATTCAAGAAAGTGATATTAACGATACTAAATATTGAGACTATAATTAAGCACATTACAGGTCATATGTGACCAAGGATGGGGAATGAATGATGAATATAATAGCTTTTAAACACTTCGCTTTTGATGATGATTATGCATTTCGTTCATGGGCCAGCTTTGGAGGACATCGCTTGGATGTTAAGAACCCTGCTCTTGAGATTGATGTCAAATGGCTTGACGATATGGATTTGCTTGTTATATGCGGCGGGCCAATGAGCGTCTATGAAGAGGAGAAATATCGTTGGCTTACGGCAGAGAAGCAGTTCGTGCTGCAAGCCATTCAGCTTGGCAAAAAAGTGCTGGGCATCTGCTTTGGTGCTCAAATGATAGCTGAGCTGCTGGGAAGCCGAGTATACCGAAATACGCATAAAGAAATAGGCTGGCATTCGATTAACCGTACGAAGGAGCAGCATCCTTGGCTCTGCGGCTTGCCTGAGCAATTTATTTCGTTTCAGTGGCATGGCGATACCTTCGACTTGCCTCAGGACACGCGGCTCCTCGCTTCTTCAGAGGTGTGCAAGGCGCAGGCATTCGCTTATGGCGAGCATGTCATGGGACTGCAATTTCATTTGGAGACGACAGCTGCATGCATGGAATCCATGTTTGCACATTGGTCTTCAGAGCTTATTCAGGCGCCATACATTCAAACAGCTGAACAGATTCGCAGTCAATTCGCGCGCACTGAGCAGTCTCTAACACTGCTACATGGTATATTGGATCAGATTTCCTTAAAGTGTTAATAGTGGAACCATTTTTGTTGCTCCCTTAGTCCAAAAGTAATATCATAAATGAATAATGAAGCGGCTAGATTATCGGTTAAGGAAAAGGAGATTTCAAGCATGAAGCACAATCGTCTCGGGAAATCAGAGCTCTACATAAGTGAGATCGGCCTTGGCTGCATGTCACTAGGGACAGATAAAGTAAAAGCGACAGCCCTAGTACATGAAGCGATCGAGAAGGGCATTAATTTTCTAGATACGGCTGATCTTTATGATGAGGGTCTTAATGAGGAAATAATCGGCGAGGCAATAAAGGGAAAACGGGCAGATATTGTACTTGCGACGAAGGTCGGCAATCGTTGGGAGAAGGGAAAAGCGGGCTGGTCGTGGGACCCGTCCAAAGCTTATATTAAGTCGGCTGTAAAAGACAGCTTGCGAAGGCTCCAAACGGACTATATCGATTTGTATCAGCTGCATGGAGGCACACTGGATGATCCCATATCGGAGACGATTGAAGCATTTGAGGAGCTTAAGCAAGAGGGACTCATTCGCTATTACGGCATTTCTTCCATTCGTCCAAATGTGATTCGAGAATATGTGGAGCGTTCAAATATCGTCAGTGTGATGAGCCAGTATAGTATTTTGGACAGAAGGCCTGAAGAGCAAATATTACCTTTGTTAAAAGAGAAGGGCATTAGTTTAATCGCTCGAGGTCCGGTAGCAAAAGGGATTTTAACAGATAATGGAGCTGTCAAGGCGGAAAAGGGTTATTTGGATTATGACAAAGAGGAGCTGTCGTCTTTGCGAGACGTTTTGCTAGAGATGGGAGAAGGCTCGCGTGATTTGGCGCATACAGCTATCCGGTATGCTTTGGCCAATCCAGCTGTAGCTGCTGTCATTCCTGGTGCAAGCTCGTTTGAACAGCTGCTGCATAATATAGCGGCAAGTGAAGCTCTTCAGCTATCTCCCGCTGAGCTGGAGGCCATTAAGAGGTTAAGTAAAGAAAACCGTTTTAAACAGCACCGTTAGAGAATAGGAGAGGCTGCCTGATAGGCAGCTTTTTTTTGATTATAAAATAAAAAAGTTTTGATCCATTGATAGATATTTGGCGTAAGTGGCATCTGTCTAGTAAGGGGGATGAATGATGGAGGTTTGGGCACCCGATTTGCAAGTTCTGTTAAGTAGTGGAGCAGGGGCAGAAGCACAGGAGCAATCGTTAGTTGAACGAGCAAGGACCGGCGATGAGGAAGCGTTCGGGGAGCTGGTGCGTCGTCATCGAGCTAAGGCGCTTGGACTCGCTGGCAGCTTGACGAAGGATGCGTTTATGGCAGAGGACATCGTGCAGGAAGCGCTGATTCGTGCATTTATGCACCTCGGTACGCTTACAGACGCAAGCAGGTTTATTCCTTGGCTGCACCGGATCGTGCGAAATCAAGCCTATATGAAGCTGAGGAGAGGCGGGCCCTATAGCAAGGAGCGGCCATTCGTTAGCTTCATGAGCCAATCAGGGCTGCCAGCAGAGGCAGGCAAAAGTGGGCAGTCAGTTGATTGGAGTGATATCGACAGCATCCTGTTTCTTTTAACAGATCAAGCCATGAATGAGCCGCGCGAAGGTCAAAATCCGGAGCATGCTGTCATCCGCCAAGAAACGCTCCAGAGCATTCATACGCTGATCCGATGCTTGAACAAGCGGGAGCGGGATATTTTTGAAGCACGATTTTTTGGCGAGCTGCCGCCGACTGAGATTGCTGAGCTGTTCGATACGACGACTGCAAACGTATACAATATGCTGTCGAGATCAAGGGTTAAGCTTCGGAAGGAGCGTATTCGCATATCGATTAGTTTATATGTGGAGCAAAGGGCGTTGCTCGGTTTGCCCAGAAGGAAAATTCTCACTCCTCCCCCTATGTAGGTTCAGAACGTCTATGATAAACCTTGAATGGAGCTGAAAATAATGACGCTGGATAGGGATTGGTCCAAAACATGGACCTCGGCCGCTGCTGCTATACATGGCGCGGTGAGCTACACGGATAAAAAACATTTTACGCTAACAGATGTGATGGGATTTACCGGTCATGCCTTTCGCATGAATATTGATCCCGTCAGTATTAACGCGGCAGGGCCAACGTCATTCCCAGGTGGATATATATTGAGGAGGAATATAGGAAATCTCGGCTTTACGAGCTGTTTGGCTGATCCTATGCTCCCGTTAACACCGGATAAAGTGGAGCGAACTATCGCTCTCGTTCAGCAGTCAATCGACCGTGGCATTCCTGCCATTTCATTTGATTTGTTTATACCTGAATTCGGTTTGATCTATGGTTATGAGGATGATAAGCAGCTCTTTCATGCAAAAGATGTATCGAAGGATGGCACGATAAGTTATGCCGATTTTGCCGATTCCAAGATTGATTTGTTGTTCGTGACGACGATTAGCGAAAGCCTGCCTCACTCGAAATACGAAATATTGCGCATGGCGTTATCGATGATCGTGGATCATGGGCGAGGCAAGGAATGGACGCATGTGTTCGAGGATAAATTTGTACAGGGCTTAGCGGGTTATGAGGCATGGATTGGTGTGATGGAGCGGCGAAATGCGGATGAGCATGGTCATGCCTATAACATTGCTGTCATTTCTGATGCGCGTGAGTTCGCTGCTCGTTTTTTACGCGAATTGGCATTCCGCTGGGATGGGACAAATGTTGTGGAGAGAACGGTTCGCAAGCATGCGGGTGAAGCAGCGCTGCATTACGAGGTAGTTGCTGAGGCGCTGGGCAAGCTGAGAGAGATATTCCCCTTCCCAGAAGGCGGCAAGCCGAAGGACCCTGAAACCGCGGATCGTGCAATCGTACTGCTTCGGCAAGCGCAGGAGTCGGAGTCGAAGGGATTGGAGCAGCTGGAGCAGCTGTTTCATTTTATGAAGGAATATTATTCGGAGATATGGGTGAATTGAGTCATCATTGTGTAACGGTTGGGCAAGTGTATGTGTAGAAAGAAAATAAATTATTAGACTGGAAAATAAAGTTGTAGACTAAGAAAATAAAGTCTTAGACTAACGATGCATCATTAACCGAGGGATGGGCAGATTTGTTTAAAACCAGCGAGACTGAGCAATTGCCAGAGGTCGCTCTTTTGGCGAACCGAAGAGTGTGGCTGATCAGGAAACTATCTACGCTTGGAAAGTAGTGTTAGCTGTTGAGTAAAGTAAAATTCCGCAAAAAATATCAAAACAGAGCGTTCCATCTGTCGTAAAGTGAGTATATCGATATGGAGGCATTACAGTGAATTATAAGGATTTGGTAATCAAGGCCATTACCTATATTGAGGATCATCTGACCGATGAGAGATTAAGCACCAAGGTTATGGAGGCTGCGGGCTATTCGCCGTACCATTTTCACCGGATCTTCCTATCGGTTACGAGAAACTCCGTCTCGGAGTACATACGCAAGCGGAGATTGACACAAGCAGCATGCGATTTATTTTATTCCAACCAAAGGATCATAGATATTGCCATCCTGTACCGGTTCGAGTCTCAGGAATCCTTCGCCCGAGCCTTTGGGAAAATGTTCTCCATCTCGCCTGGACAATTTCGAAAGCAAAGGGACATGAAGGACACGCTGTTCCGGGCAATGGAGAAGCTTCCTTTGGATGAAGTGGGGCTACAGCATTTGAATAAGAGCGTCTCCCTCGTGCCAGCTATTGTCTGCCTGAATAAGATGCATCTGGTCGGCATGTCGATACCGGGTGTCAATTCGGACGAAGTCGGAAAGCTATGGCGGAGCTTTAGGCAGCGTTTGTTTGAAATTGAGCGAAAGCCGGATACGGAAGACATATTTTATGCGGTCATTGAACTTACAGGTAGGCAATGGGAAGTCACGTATATCGCTTGTGTCGAGGTGGCTAGCGAGGAGAGTGTAGTTCCCTTGGGAATGGTCGCTAAGCTGCTCCCAGTTGTAACTTATGCGGTTTTTACTCATAAGGGGACATTATCGAGACTCAACGATACGTTCCAGTACATTTATGAAATCTGGTTACCCAAGTCAGGCAGCATTCGTACGAATTGCCCGGAGTTTGTGCGTTACGACCATCGATATCTAGGACCGATGAACGAGGATTCGGTATTAGACATATATATTCCCGTTGGCTCGCCATATTAGGAGCATGTAGCTCAAGGAGAGGAAGAAATCAAGATGAACAAAATAGAAGACATTGTTGAAGGATATGCAGGTTGCTGTGAGGTACAAATTACCGACAACGCATTGAAGGTGACCGTTCCCATGATCGTGATGTATCCGACAGATGCACCGGAACAGACTGATAGGTTAGGTCCGTACTCATTGGAGGTGGCCAGAGACGCAGCGCCGCTGGAGGGAAAATTTAGACTAGTCCTCATTTCACACGGTACAGGCGGTTCACCGCTTGTGTACCGATCGCTCGCTCGGCATTTGGCGCGCAGCGGCTTTATCGTGGGCCTTCTCGAACATCCATTTAATAACCGCAATGATAATAGTTTGGAAGGTACTGTCCAAAACCTCACCTATCGCCCTCGGCACCTTCGCATGGCAGCCGACTGGTTTTTTGAAGATGAGAGGTTTAAGGGGCTTCTACAGCCGGGAGGCCATTCGGTCATCGGGCATTCCATGGGGGGCTACACCGCGCTTGCAGCAGCTGGAGGTATCCCGACCTCCTTCCCTACTGAGAGCCCAGATGGGAAGCCGCAGCAGATCGATGTCCCTCATGATTCACGCATCCGGTCCCTGATTTTGCTAGCCCCGGCGTCCGTTTGGTTCCGTAATGAGGGAGCATTAAACAACGTTCGGCTCCCGATTCTCATGTTGGATGCCGAGAGAGACCCTTACGCACTTCCTTTTCACGCGCAGATCATCATGAATAGTGTTGCTGAACCGCAAATGATTCGCTATCGGACGGTGGAGAATGCCGGACATTATTCCTTCCTGACTCCTTTCCCAGCTGAGATGATTTCACCAGCCTTTCCCCCCTCGCAAGACCCGCCCGGCTTTGATCGCGTGCAATTTCACGAAACGCTGAAGGCTGAAGTAGTAGAGTTTCTGTTGACTTAACATTAGGAACAATCACTTTCCGTCGAAATCAAATGTTAACTGAGAGTTCGATTAACTAATCGTTACGCTAACTGGGGAATGTTAGTTCAATATCAGACTGAAACAGCAGCGGCAGTCTAAGACTTTATTTTCACGTCTTAGTTCGCCGCTGCTTACTTTATTGGAACAGTCTAAAACTTATTTTGCGAAGGCTGCCAAATTAATAATTGAAAAACCACATTAGATCAACAACTCCAGTCTAGAACTTTATTTTCAACGAACAGTATGATGAGGGACAATAGGGAAAGTTTTTAAAGATATAAGCAGCGATAGCTCCAAATAAAGCTGCTCAAAAAAGTTTGACAGGGAGAAAGCCTATACCAAGGCTTTCTCTCTGTGCTATTCTTAGGGTGGAAGGTTTGACATTATCAACTGTATGAAATAACATTACAGTATCCTTCTTGAGAGGGAGTTGTGAAAATGAATAGTGAATTTACGGTTGCGGTTCACAGCTTAGTGCTGTTAGCTTATTTGCCTGATCATATGGCGAGCAGCGAGACCATTGCTCGCAACGTTTCGACGAATCCGACACGTATTCGCAAAATTATGAGTTCCTTACGGAAGCATGGCTTTGTGAAGACGAAGGAAGGAATCGGCGGGGGATATATTTTGAATTGTGAGCCGAATGAGGTTACGCTGGCACAAATATATCGAGCACTATCAGGCGGTACGCTAAAGCCGCATTGGTGTTCAGGCAATCCAGAGGAGGACTGTCTGGTATCCGCGAATATTCAAGTGGTGATGGATCATTTTTTTTACGAGGCAGAGCTTCATTACGTGGCCTATTTGGAGCAAAATACGCTTCAAACTGCTTTGGACAAGATTCGAAAGTGTCAGCAGCAGCTTAAGGAAAAGCAGGTTTGATGCTTTTCAATGCTTGCCAGTTCATGCAGGCATCATGACTGTTTCACGATAGAGCGGTAAATATGGTTGAATACTGTATATTACCGCTCATGTCATGAAGCTGATGCATTTGCAGCGGCTCTTTTTTACGTGTAAAATGTATCTAATAATAGTACAGTTGATTTGCCAATAATAATATTAATAGAAGCTACAGCTTCTATACGTAAAGAAAAGAGTGAATGTCATGTCAGAACAAACGATAAACAATTCAGCTTTTAATATTCCGTTATCCGTTCTTGATGTATCTCCCATTGTAGAAGGCGGCACTGTTGCCGAATCACTTAGCAATACATTAGATCTTGCACAGCATGCGGAAAAATGGGGCTATAACCGTTACTGGCTTGCGGAGCACCACAATGCACCAAGCATCGCCAGCTCAGCGACATCCATCGTTATTGGCCATGTTGCGGCAGGTACATCCACGATTCGTGTAGGCGCTGGGGGGATTATGCTGCCGAACCATGCGCCGCTCGTTATTGCTGAGCAATTCGGTACGTTGGAATCGTTGTTTCCAGGCCGAATTGATCTAGGACTTGGCCGCGCTCCTGGAACGGATGGTCTTACAGCAGCTGCACTTCGTGGAAACAGAAGAAGCAATGGGCATGATTTCCCAGAGCAGCTAGCTGAGCTGCGCGCGTTTTTAGATCCGGCGAGTGCTGAGGTGGGCATGCCAGTGCGAGCGATTCCGGGTGAAGGTCTTGATATTCCGATTTGGCTATTGGGTTCGAGCGATTTCAGCGCCTTGCTCGCTGCACAGTTAGGATTGCCATTTGCTTTTGCAGGACATTTCTCGCCTAATTTCACCGTTCCAGCAATGAATCTTTATCGAAGCAGCTTTAAGCCATCAGCGATTCTTGATAAGCCAAAAGGAATGGTAGCGGTCAATGTCATTGCGGCAGATACGGATGAAGAGGCGGAGTATCTAGCGACATCCATGCAGCAGCTGTTCCTATCCTTTATTCGCAACACGCGTGGAGCTTTGCCTGCACCTGTTCGCAATATGGATGACGTCTGGACGGCGCAGGAGAAGATTGCTTTGATGCAGCAATTAGGCTCTTCCATTGTTGGCGGACCGGAGACGGTACGCACGAAGCTGAAGCAATATATTGAGGCGACGAAGGCGGATGAGATTATGGTCGCCGCACATATTTATGATCACCAAGCTAGATTGCGCTCATATGAAATTATAGCTGGGCTGTAATAAACCGAATTTGCTAATAAAATTGAAGCAGACTAGAAAAGAGTGAAGACTTAATAACCAAGTCTTCACTCTTTTTTGCTTTAAATGGGCTGATTTACTCGATAGGCGGATAGTGCCCTTTGCGCAGCTTATTAATTGAATAACCAAAGTCCATTTGAAGATGAGGATAGTCAGGGAAGTTTTTCCAATCCCCACCCCAAGAGAAGCCTAGGCGCTTGGCGATTTCAACAACTTCCATCCAGTCGGACCGCCCATTTTTATTGCCGTCATACTCCATGTCCCATATAACCTCGCCCTTCTTCGTTCGCAGGGCAAAATCGATAGCGAGGCCGTAATTGTGATAGGAGTGTCCGCCTTGAACTTGCGTAACGACTTTACCCTCTGTTGTGCGTCCTTTTGCATAAATCGCGTTTTGCTCCTCGCTTGAACGGAAGCCGTCTGTGACGAGAATGGTGATGCCGGCCTTGCTCGTTTCGGCAATCAGCTCGGTCTGCTTAATGAATACGATCGGATGCAGTGCCGTTACGGGTGGAGCTTCAATAGGATCATTGTTCGGCAAGTATGGATCAAAGGAAAGAATAACCTTCCATAATAGAGCAGCGGTTAGCGCTAAAATAATAAACAGCAGTATTCGGTTTCGCTTGCGTTTACTTCTTGCTGCCAGGCTCAGCTGAGCCGGTAATGTAGGATGAGAAACATGATTTCGTTCCAGCATGCTGAATCTCCTTACGTTTTATATCCGCTTATTTTATCATATTGTTTATTTTGACACCCTAGTCTGTGGTAGGGGATTAGGCTTAATTACTATTGATTATGCTTTCTACCAATATTTTAGTAATGAGTTATAGAGTAGATTTTGTTATGCTTCGAGGATTGATCGCATGAGGAGGGTCTTTCGTGAAGCATACTTATACTAGATTTGCTCTAGCAGCATTTACTTTACTATATATCATAACACTTGTTGCTCATCCCATTGCGGCTCAAAGCACGCTGCCTTTTGATGATATATCAAGCAGCTATGCCAAACAGGAAATCATCGATTTATACAATAAAAAGATCATAACGGGCACATCGGAGCGAAGCTTCTCACCAAAGCAATCGATCTCGAGAGCAGAGTTTGTCACTGTGCTGGATCGGCTGCTCGGGCTTGAGCCTGTACCGACGCCAGTATCGCCATATACTGATGTACCTATGAAGGCTTGGTATTACGGATGGATTCAGGCTGCTGTGCAGCTTGGCTTAGCAGATGGCGTCAGCGCCTCTTTGTTTGCACCTGCGAAGGCAGTTACAAGGCAGGAAGCAGCCGTATTATTAACGAGAGCACTGAAGAAGCTGGATCATAAATCGGAAGAAAAGCTAAGCTTTGGCGATGACAGCCGCATTGCTGCTTGGGCAAGTTCTTCTGTAGTGGCGATGAATGCCCTTGGCCTTATGAAAGGTGACGATAAGGGGAATTTCCGTCCGAGCGATCCGATAAGCAGGCAAGAAACCGCAGTAATGATTCATCGGGTGCTGCAAAATGTGAACTGGGCAGCTGAGCTTGCAGCTAAGCCCAAGGAAACGATAAAGCTAGGCTGGCAGTATGGCCAGACGACGCAGCAGTATGAACAAACGGTTTTGAAATCTAATGTAAACACCTTGTCACCGCGTTGGTATTTTACAGGGGAAGCAGGAGAGATATCGGATAACACGGATCCATCTCTTGTGGCTTGGGCGAAACAGCATAATAAAAAAGTATGGGCAATGGTCGGCAACCGCTCTGATCAAGCGGCTACTCATAAGCTGCTATCCAGTTCCACACTACGCACCAAAGCAATTTCTCAGCTTGCAGAGTACGTGACAAAGTATAAGCTGGACGGGCTCAATATTGATTTTGAAAATGTTGCGCCGCAGGATCGAGCGGCTTTGACCGCCTTCATCACGGAGCTGTCCAAAAAAATGAAGCTCTTAAACGTTACGCTGTCGCTTGACGTATCTCCCGACCGGGGAACGGATTGGACAGACGCTTTTGATTTTGCCGCGCTTGGGAAATTAGCCGATTATATCGTATTGATGGGCTATGATGAGCACTGGGGAGACGGCTCGGAAGCGGGCTCCAATGCCTCTATAGGTTTTGATGAAGCGGCTGTGAATAAGCTTCTTAAATTGGTGCCAAGCCAAAAGGTAATACTGGGCGTGCCTTTCTATAACCGTGATTGGGATTTAAAGAAGGACGGCAGCGTTGAGTCCTCTGCATTTATTTCGTTTAGCGAGCAGAATGCGATCATTAGTAAATATGGAATCAGTCCTTTATGGGACGCCAAAATCGGGCAGTACACAGCTGCATATATGAAGAACGGTATACAGCATAAAATATGGGTCGAGGACGGGCGTTCGTTAACCGAAAAATATAAGCTGGCTGTAAAAAGCAAGCTTGCTGGACTAGCTTACTGGTACGTAGGCGGCGAAAGTCCGGATATATGGATAAGTCTAAAAAATGCGGATCGATTTTTGGGTTATTCCTTCTCATCATAGTTATTTACCAAAACTGCTGAATTGATTCGCAAAAACAAACGATTTGAGGGCTGTCCCATAAGCATCAAGCTCGCTGAGGTATAGCTCGCTTTGAACGGGAGTATTGGTAGCAGTACAGGAGGGCTATTCCTGTACTGCTATTTTTCTATTCTGGTCTATGGTTGCTTGCTTCATAGGATTATGGGCAAGCGAAAGCCACCCGACCTCCAGACTTACCTTAGGTAATCTGTGAAGCAGAAACGCCGGAATCCTTGGTTATTCTTTATCTGCCCTAAAACACTTTCGGGTTCAATCATTTGTCTTACCGACAGCGAATATCCTTCCTCGCAGCACAGTTTTTCCCTTGCTTGCTGCTTGTAGCGCATAATAACTCAGACTGACCATATCCAGCATCAGCGATGATCGTCGTATGATTGTAATGTGCGCGAACCGATAGTGGAGAGTAAATAAGTGTAAAAGTGCACCTGTTTTTAATAAACAAGATTGGAATGTTGCAAATAGGTGTACAAATACCTCTAATTGAGCAGAGTTGAAGAAGATTTGGTTAAATAAGTGCATTTCTACACTTAGATGAAGCTGCTGCAGGCGCTGCCGCAAAAGTTTTTGCGTGACAGGGGAACATCCCCGTTTTCAAATGAAAGGACTTCAAATTCCACTGTGTAGTGGAGCTTGAGGTCCTTTTTCTCGATACAAATAAGTTCTAAGCAGTGCTCAAAAAATCGCAAAATGACTTATGAGACAGCCCCTTTTTTTAAAAGTCTGCAGCTAACCTATGAGATGAGGCATTATATGTTATGAATATGATGTAAAGCAACGAAAACTAGAATCGTATTTTCCGAACTAGCTATTGCGTGGTGAAAATGTGTAAAATATGTAAGGCAGAGCGGTAATTATTGTTTATATGTAGATGAAATGAAGCCGCTAAGATGAGAGGGAGAGGGTCTATTCGTGAAAAAGTTTGCATCATTATTTCTATCATTAGCTCTACTATTTTCTTTCGTAACGAACATCCAAGCAGAGGCTAAGCCTATTTCAGTATGGATAGACGGCGAGCAGGTACAGCTTGGTGAGAATCAACCTACGATGGAAAAGGGAACGATTCTTGTTCCTGCGAAGACGGTTCTTCAAAAGCTTGATTTCCAAGTAACGTGGGATCAGAAAAATAAAGTCATTTCAGGCAAGAAGCAAGGACTAACCCTTTTATTCCAAATCGACAACTTAGGGGCAATGGCTAACGAGACGGAAATTGGATTGCTTGCTGCGCCGAAGGTCGTTAAAGGAACTGTTTATATTCCTTTGCGTACGGTTAGTGAAGCATCAGGTTATGAAATTACTTGGAATAAAGAGCAGCGCTCTGTTTCTCTTAAGGAGAATGAGCCAAGTAAAGGTTTCCTTTGGAAAGTAGAAAAGGACGGCAGCACCGTATATTTGCTGGGTTCGATTCATATTGCGAACAAAGCGATGTACCCTTTGCGCTCTGAAATTCAAAAAGCTTATGATGCATCCGACTATTTGGTTGTAGAGGCTGATATTTCGAAGATGAATGATGAGAAGGTGCAAAAGCAAGTGCTTGATTTAAGCGTATTGAAGGATAATACAACGCTTAAAGATCATATCTCAGCTGATTCTTACAAGAAGCTTGGCGAGATTTTGAAGGAGAACGGTTTACCGGAAAATACGCTGGATACCTATAAGCCTTGGAGCGTTTCGTCTACTGTGGATTATCTTAGCTCAGCAAAAGAAGGTTATGATTCAGGCATAGGGATTGATGCCCATTTCTTGCAGCAGTCGCTGGAGAACAAGAAGCCAATTCTAGAGCTCGAATCGATCGAATACCAGCTTAATATGTTCAATAATTTTTCAGACAAACTGCAAGAAGAAATGCTGAAAGGTTCTATTGAGAACTATTTTGCAGAAGTATCAGGGATTGAAGATCTTACGAAAATGTGGGTTACCGGAAATGAGGAGCAGCTGCTCGAACTGACGAAATCAGCCTCTTCGAATGCGGAGCTTAATAAAGCGCTGCTTACTGACCGCAATGCTCCAATGGTTGAGAAAATAACGGGTTACTTGAATGACACGACAAAAAAATCATATTTCGTAGTCGTAGGAGCTGCACATATGCTCGGCGAGAACGGTCTCGTTCCACTGCTGGAGAAGAAAGGTTTTACTGTAGTTCGTCAATAGCAGCATGAAAGAGAGAAGGCAATCACGCAGTGGGCGTGATTGCCTTCTTTTTGTTCATGGTGTGATCAGCCGATATGCTGCTGCTGTTTAAGCTTAAGCTCAACGAGCAGCGCGTGCAGCTGCTCTGTCGCTAGGCCATGCAGTACGAGTCGAAAGCCTGCTTTAAGCGTCGTGAGCGGCACCATGGGATGTTTGTTGTTGATAAGCGCCAGTCGGTCGTTGCTGCCGATAATTTTGGAAGCAAGGATGCCAATCGTTTCATCCAGCTGAAGGGAGTTAGTCGCACGCCAGAAGTCATTATCGGTTAGAAACATTTGATAGACAGGGGTGAAGCATTCAATGGCAGTCGTCAAATCCATAAAATTGGTCCAGCGATTTGGCATTTGCTCAATAGGCAGAGGCTCTGATGTGATGGCGTTAAAGTTAAGCCGATCCTGCTTTGTAATCTCAATTCCTTTGTGACGCAGCTCGCGGTTAAGATTGATGACGAAGTTGTATAAATTGAGATCATGAATGAGAAAAAGATCATCTTTTACCGGCTCCAGATTGGTTGGTTTGAGCGGGTTCATCTCAATCTGAACGTCAGGCACATTATCACGAATGAAGCCAAGCACCTCAGAGCCAAGATAGAAGTGGCGCAAAATCATATAATTAGCATCTGGGCTTACGAAGGTTTTCATTCCGAAATGCAGGACGCGGTGCAGCAGCCGGGATGAGGTGAGTGCCTTAGGTACGATTATTTTGTAAACCTGAAGAACTATAATCATTAATCTCGCAAAAGGACGCAGTACGGGTAGCAGAAACTGCCGTGATCTGCTAGAGCAATCCTTGAGGTAAGCAGCCTTGGCCTCTTCATTGAAGGGAATGCTCTGATCCATAAAGATGGCTAGAAACGGATTGGGATCGTTTTTGTCATGCGGCATTTGATGAAAATAATCAGTTTTGCTCATACATTGCCCAGCTCCTCTAATTGCAGCAAGTATAAGCGCGCCGTCGTTTTTGCAGTTTTCACTATTCGTCCTGCGATCTCCGCAGTGAGCATCGGATGCTGGACGACTGCCTCGAGCCTTTCGAAGTGCTTCTCATCAGAGTCGCTATGATAAAGCAGGAACGACACTTCTTCATCGCTAAGCCCAAGCTGATCGCGAATCATTTCGCCCCAGTAGCGCGCCATACGGCATCCAAGTCCCTCTATAATCCACATAGCGCCAATGAGATCAACGGGATTCTCGCGGCTAGCACGCTGGAATAAATAAGCCGACAATGCTTCACTGCCAATATTTTTTTCGCCTGATTGGATGTGTGCGAGGTCGCCGCCGATGGCGACGTAGTTGCGCTCAAGTATTTGAAAATCACGATGCTCATCGCGCGCATGGGCAATGAACGTCGAACGGAGATCGATATGCTCTATCGCGATATACGAGGCAGCACGAGCAATCCACTGCGAACCGTCAATGACCTGTTGGCGGATGTTTTCCATTAGCAGCATGTAGTCATGAAGGGTGAACTTGTTGTTGTACAGCTTATGAATAACCGGGACATGAGCCAGCTTTTGTTCAAAATCAATCCAAACCTGTACGAGCTGCCTAACGAGCTGTGCTTGAACGTGATCTGCTTCGTTATACTCGAGATGAGGTGCCTCAGGCTGCCTCTCTTCAAACACCGGCCTTGAGGTATGTCCCACATCGCCTGTGTCGCCAACAACCGTCAATAGCATATAGGAGGTTTGGAATCTGCCGCTTTCCGGCACCATGCATAATACCTGTTCACCTGGCTTCAAATGGCCTTCGTTAAGCAGCTCCTCCAGCATGATGTAGATTGAAGCAGCGCCAGTGTTGCCCTTCGTATATAAATTCGTAAACCATTTCTCTTCAGGAATGGTGAGTCCGCCAAGCTGCAGCAGCTTAAATATTTCGTCGCGGAAAAAATGAGACGAATAGTGGCAAACCATCCAGTCGATAGCGCTCGGTTCGATTTTACCCTCATCCACCAGCTCGAAAAATCGATTAACCCCGACCTTAGGCATTTCATTAACGAGCCGAATATCTTGTTTGAGATTAAGAGCCCCGTCGTCAGCAGCTTCATGAATGCTGGCATAGTCAAGCCAGCTTTGCTGCTCGGCATTATCCTTGTTGGTTCCTGCATACATGCAGACATCGTATAGATTAGCGTAGGATTTGTTGTCGATCCATTCGATGCGCAGGGATAAACCGCTGGCGGCAGGTTGATGCTGAAGAACCGCTGCACCTGCTCCATCGGACAGCATAAACCGAAGAAAGTCAGTGTCGAAAGGAATTGGATGATCGGCGACACCCTTTTGAGCTTCGAACCTCGTATTTTTGAATACGCGGCTCGGAAACTCACTGGCACAGGAAATGGCGGTCTGCTGCTCTCCTGACTGCACATGCAGGAATGCGTTTTTCATCGCCTGCATACCGCTGGCGCAAACGCCGTGATGTGTCGCAACCTCCATGACAGGCAGCTTCGTTTCGGCATGCACCATACTTGCGAAGCCGGGAACAAGCAAATCACCTTGGGTCGTACCGACAGCGAGAAATGCAATTTGATCGCTCAGTGCCGCTTGGTTGCGGGAGAGCGCATCTTGTATCGCAAGTCCTGCCATTTCTGCATTTGAATATAGACTTTTTTGTTCTTTGTTTATCGCATAATGCCGAAAGCGTATTTTGTTTTGATCAAGAATGCGCCGCATCGACTTGGAGCTTTTACCGTTTATTTTGCCGAGGTAATCCTCGATTTCATCATTGCCGATAGGGGAGCCGGGAAGAAATTTGCCAATGCTGGTTATATAGACGGGATTCATCAAGCACCTCCAATTAAGAAATATTTATAAGTCTTATGATCGGTTATGCAGCGTTTCAAGCCTAGTACTAACTTTATTTGGTACCGCAATTAAAGTAGGGCTTGAATATATGCATGATCGTCTTATATAATAAACGCATATCAAAACTGATGACTGACGGAGGTAACCCAGCCGATGAAGTAAGTACACGATTCCTGTAAACAACTTGTTTAAGTACAAGCGGCGTTCTCATTAGCGAGAACCGGTCAGGGATACGTGCGTCGATTTGGGGACTTATGGATAGTCAATCAGCAGCGATAGATACGAGATGTTTACCCGCTAACTAGCGGTGTGACGCATCGTTATTTTCGTTTGCCTGATATTCCCCTGCGTATTCGACCGTGTGCCGCTGGCCACGGTTTTTTATTATGTTTTTTTGAAATGGGGAATGTTCAATGATGCTATTAAAAGTTAAACATGTGAGCAAGGAATGGGACGGCAATATCCTGTTCGAAAATATAAATTTTGAAGTCAGAGAAGGCGAAAGGCTGGCTCTGTTTGGACGAAATGGCGTGGGTAAAACGACGCTGCTGCAAGGATTGACAGGCAGAATCTCATTCGATGGCGGTGAGGTGCAGCGGCTGCTTCCTCTTGCAGAGTGGGGCTGGCTCGACCAGCAGGCACAGATGAATTCCTCACTCACGCTGCTTGAATTCGTGCAGGCCGGCACAGAGGAATTGTTCCGATTAAAACGGTCGATGGTGGAGTTAACAAGGCGAATGCAAGAGGATGCAAGTGAGTCGCTGTTAAGCAAGTACAGTGAACTGTACGAACGTTATGCGCAGCTTGATGGCTATAGCTGGGAGATGAAGGTGGAGAGATGCTTAACGCAGTTAAGCTTTCATCCCTCGTTATGGCACTTATCATTTTCGCAGCTAAGCGGAGGTCAAAAGACGAAAGCACAATTAGCCGCGCTGATGGTAAGAGAGCCGAAGCTAGTTGTGCTGGATGAGCCGACGAATCACTTGGATTCTACGGCGCTGGATTGGCTGGAAGCATGGGTGCAGGATTACCCGGGAACGGTTATTTATGTGTCGCATGATCGTACGTTTATCGACCGGACAGCAACGACTGTTCTTGAGTTTGAGCGAGATGGGTGCCGACGCTATTTGGGCGGATACACGCAGTATAAGGCGCAGAAAGAGCTGGAGCTAAGGACGCAGGAGGCGCTGCATAAGAAGCAGGAGCTGGAGCGGGAGAAGCTGCTTGAGAGCATACGCATGTATGCCGAATGGTTCCAGCAAGCTCATAAGGCGGCGGGTCAAAATGATTTTCTTAGATCAAAATCTAAGAAAAACGTGTCGCGTCTGCATGCGAAGGAGTCTGCGCTTGAGCGTTTGAACAAGGATAAGGTGCAGAAGCCGCGTGAGGACTCACAGCTGCGGATGCAGCTGGAGACCGACGGTTTCGCAGCGACTACGCTGCTTCGGATGGAGGACGTTAGTTTTGCCTATGAGGGGCATAGGAACGTTATAAGCAGGTTAAACCTCACCTTAGGTAGAGGTGATCGATTAGCTGTGCTTGGTCCGAATGGTGTAGGCAAGTCGACATTGTTAAAGCTTGCGACAGGGAGCTTGCTGCCTAGCTCGGGCAAGGTTAGCATTCATCCGCAGGTGAAAATCGGATATTTTGAGCAGGAGCTTGATAAGCTCGACAATGAGATGACCATCCTTGACAGCTTATTGCTGCTGCCAGAGATGACGCAATCGCATGCAAGGACGATTTTGGGCTGCTTCCTGTTTACGAAGGAGGACGTATTTAAGCGAATCGGGGACTTAAGCATGGGTGAGCGATGCCGAGTAGCATTCTTGAAGCTTTATTTTGGCAAAGCGAATCTGCTCGTGCTTGATGAACCGACGAACTATTTGGATATTAGAACGCGAGAGCAGGTTGAACAGGCGCTTCAGCATTATCCGGGTGCTGTTCTGCTTGTCACGCATGATCGCTATTTAATTCGCCAAGCCGCTAATCGACTGCTCGTACTCGATGGGAAAAGTGAACCGAGCTTGTTCCACGGATCGTATGAGGAGTATGTGTCTAAGGATCGAAGCCGGCTGCTTTCGGCGGATGAACAGGTAAGCCAAAATGAGCGGGAGATGCTGCAGCTGCGTTTAACGCAGCTTATGAGCTGCGCTGAGCCGGAAGATCCAGCGGAGCAGAAGCAATTGATAAATGAAATTCGCCAGCTGCGCGCGCAAATAAATAGCTGATGGGCAGGCTGGAGGAAGGTGGATTTACAACATGGTTTGGAGAAATATGGTGTTTATAGTCTTAGCGACGCTCATGCTGGCTGGATGTGCTAGTCAGGAGCAGGGTAAGTCTGGGGAAAAAACTTCAGCTTCAGATGAACCCTATGACTATACGATTAATGAGACGGAGGATGTTATTGCAAAGTCCGGTGAAGTTACGAATAGCGAGAAAATAGATGCTTTTGTGAGCGGAGCAATAGATCAGGTGCGAGTTGTACGTTTTATAACGGAAGGAAACCCGATTTTTTATAATCTTGCGAGGGCGGAGGATCAGATCGAGGTGCGCTACGATACATCACAGGATCAGTATGGATCGTCAAGCGTAAAAACCTATTTATGTGACGGGTTGAAAAAAGAAGAAACGGGGCGCGCTTACGCCTATAAGCTAAGTGGATGTGGCGCAGCCAATAAGCCGATAGATTTGTTGGACGTTCCGATTTAGGCAGGAGATATATGGGAAAGAGCTATCGATTTGATAGCTCTTTTTTTGTTGCTATTAAGTATCGCAGAGTTGCATGAATCGAATTTGTTTGTTTGAAATGCAATATATGGTTTACATCTATATGGATATAAATTACAGTAATTACAATATAAATGATTGGTAGGTGGGATGAACACAGATGGGTGAACATAAAAATGTGAAGTTAAAGCTGGCAAGAATTGAGGAACAATCAGTGCATAGCCTCGATTGACGTTGAATATTGAATAGTTTTTTAGCTAACGAACTACAGTGGCCTTATTTGTTGCATAGCGTTCTGTTTATGAATCTAACGAACACAGCGAGTCTTATTTCTTGTAATTTCAATCATTTGGGCTCTATTAATGGCAGATAACGACTCCTGAGTTCTTTAGAGATTAATATAGCCCTGGTATTCAAGAATAACGACACCTGAGTTCGTTAGGATAAAGCATGAAACACAGATGGCTGAGGTAAGCCACTGTACTAGAATGCTTTTGGACTAAAGCATTGAAAGATGTTTAGTAGAGATTGATAATTGAGGTTGAGTAATATCAGCAATTACAACAAACGGAAGTATCTATAACGTTAATGATTCAACCATTACTCGGAGGTGAGTACGATCTTAAAGAAGAAAAAGGCAATATTTATCGTTGTAGCTATTGTAGTTGTTTTTACATGGATTCTTACTTTTCTATCTCCCGAGTGGACAATCCGCAGACATATACTAATGAGCTTGCAGCCTATCAATAGCTTGAAAGCGGATATTTCCACAACGGGCAGAGTCGATGAAAAGTACGGTCATTTATACAATGTGAACGGGTATATGCATTACCCTACGGGAGATGAGCTGGGAGCCGTTTATTTGAAGAAGCTGGGGCCGTTATGGTATGTAGCGAGTGTAGGGACGGGTCCGTGAGGAAAAGGAAAGGGGTTGTCCTATAAGCAATGACATCTGCTTATGGGACAACCCCTATTTTTAAAAGCACTGCAACCAACGTACGAGGCAATTGAAGCGGGGGATTATCGATTCACATCGACTTGAAGATTATGTTTTTTGAAAATGTGAATCATGGCGGTTTTGGCTTCCTCTTCATCTGGACCATGTATTTCAAGGTGGTAGGCATGGGTTTGGTACAAGATGATGCTAAGTCCAAGGATGCTTTTGACATCGATAAATTTGGAATCACTGGTGCGGAGAACGATGCTTGATTTAAAATCGGCCGCCATTTGATTAATATCAACGATAGCTCTGATTCCAGCTGTCATTGGATAACCTCCGTTCCACTTTTCTTGTTTATCTGTACTCCCGCGGTATTCTGCGTGCTACGCCTGTCTTGATCGCTGCTCTAATGACGAGATCGCGAATAGCTTTCACAACGGCCTGATTGAAAACGCTCGGAATAATGTAGTGCTTGCTTCGTTCTTCATCCGAGATTGCGGATGCGATCGCCTCTGATGCCGCCAGCTTCATTTCCTCGTTAATCGTAGTTGCTCTGCAGTCCAGTGCCCCGCGGAAAATACCAGGGAAACATAGCACATTGTTAATTTGGTTCGGATAATCCGAACGTCCGGTGGCGATTACCCCTACAATATCCTCAACTTCCTCAGGCTTGATCTCAGGTGTTGGATTCGCCATGGCAAAGACGATAGGGTTTTCGGCCATCGCCATAACATCTTCGCGTCGCAGCAGTCCTCCAGCAGAAAGCCCAATGAATACATCGGCCCCTTGGATTACATCTCGTAAAGAGCCTTCAACGCGGTTCGGGTTGGTATGCTCGGCATACCAGTTCCACATGCGGTTATCATAGTCAGTTCCAGCAGTTATCGCGCCGTTCCGATCTACACCAATGATGTTTGTAACGCCGGCGGATAAAAGAATTTTTGTGCAAGCGACTCCTGCTGCACCGATTCCGCAAACAACGACCTTAATGTCATGAATGGGCTTATTCACAATTTTTAATGCATTGATTAGTGCCGCATACAATACAACTGCTGTACCATGCTGGTCATCATGAAATACTGGAATATCGAGTTCTTCACGCAATCTTTCTTCAATCTCAAAGCACCTCGGCGATGAAATATCCTCAAGGTTAATGCCGCCGAAGCCAGGTGCAATCGCCTTAATGGTTGCGATAATTTGCTCGGTATCTTGCGTATCAAGGCAGATAGGGAAGGAGTCTACGTCTGCCAGCTGCTTGAATAACATAGATTTTCCTTCCATAACGGGCATAGCTGCATAGGGGCCAATATTGCCAAGCCCTAAGACAGCGCTGCCGTCCGAAATGACAGCAACCGTATTTCTCTTAATCGTTAACGTAAATGCTTTTCTTTGTTCTTCATGAATGGCTAAGCAGACGCGAGCAACATCGGGCGTATAAACACGAGAGAGATCGTCGCGGTTCTGAATAGGCGATTTCAGTTTAGTTTCGATTTTACCGCCAAGATGCAGAAGAAATGTTCTATCCGAAATATTCACTAGCTTGACTCCGTGCAGGTTCTTAATCATTTCGGTAATAATGTTAATATCGACTGTATCCGTGACGGTAATGGTAATATCTCTTATCGTCATATGCTGACTGGTCTGAATGACGTCAATGGCCACGATATCTCCACCGGCTTCGAAAATAGAGGATGCAACCTGTCCGAAATGTACCTCTTTCGTATTCATTTCGAGACGCAGTATTACACTTTTCCCACCTAGTTTATTGTTATCCATGGCTACCCCCATCAAATCTGTATTTTTTATCGTTCGTAATTAACCTTCTTCGTTAATGACAACCTCTTTCCCTCTCTTCTTTAGCAAAATAGGTATAATTAACCAGAGTGCTGCGATAATTAAGAAAACAAGCGACATCGGTTTTTGCAAGAAAATCATAAAATCTCCATTAGATGTCGTTAATGCTCTCCGCATATTGTTTTCAATCATTGGCCCGAGTACTAAACCAAGCACGAGTGGAGCTAGCGGATAATCATTTCGTACAAGAAAGAACCCTGCAATTCCACAGCCGAGCAGCAGCATTAAATCAAAGACTTGTGCCTGAACCGCATAAACACCAAATATAGAAATGGCAATAATGATTGGAATCAAATATTTCGGAGGCGTCTGAATGATTTTTGCAAATACCTTAACTAATGGCATATTGAGTACGAGCAAAATGAGATTTCCGATTAACATACTGGCAATTAATCCCCAAGCTACTTGAGGATGTTCCTCAAATAACAAAGGACCTGGCTGAATGTTATACATAATTAAAGCGCCCATTAATATAGCGGTTGTACCTGAGCCTGGAATACCAAGTGTAAGCAAAGGGATCATAGCCCCGCCTGATGCTGCATTATTAGCTGATTCAGGGGCAGCTACACCGGCAATGTTGCCTTTGCCAAAGGTTTCTGGATTTTTGCTTATTTTTTTCTCCAAAATATAACTGAAGAAAGAAGCTAAAGTCGCACCAGCACCCGGCAAAATACCAATAAAAAAGCCTAAAACCGAACCGCGGGCAATCGGTCCTGCACTATCCTTCAAGTCTTTTTTTGTTGGAAGGATACGTTCAATTTTTGCTGCTTTACCGGCGGTGTAGTCTCTTTCCAAAATGGTTTTGAATACTTCTCCCAATGCAAATAGACCAACTGCCACTGTTAAAAACTCAAGACCGGAATAAAGCAACGGCATGCCGAAAGTAAACCTTGCAACACCCGATACGGTGTCCATTCCGATGGTTGCGAGCAGCAGTCCGAATACGGTCATAATGAGAGCTTTCGTAATGGACTTTCCAGCCAAGCCGCTTACGGCGCATAGTCCAAGAAGCATTAAGGAGAAATAATCGGCAGGACCAAACTTTATCGCAACCTCTGATAGTGGTTCTGCTAATACGATGAGCGCGATGACAGCAAATACTCCTGCAACGAAAGAACCGATTGCAGAGATGGATAAGGCAGCACCAGCTCTACCCTGTCTAGCCATTTGATAGCCGTCTAATGTTGTCACTACAGAGGAGGATTCCCCAGGTGTATTAAGCAGAATAGAGGTCGTTGATCCTCCGTACATCGCACCGTAATAAACGCCGGCCAAAAGTATGATAGAGCTTGTGGCCGCTGCTTCAGGAGCTAATCCGCCCGTCATTGATGCAGTTACAGGTATAAGCAAGGCGACACCGCTCATGGGTCCTATACCAGGCAATACCCCTACAGCCGTACCTATCAACACGCCGATGAAAGCAAAGAGCAAGTTATGCCATTGAAAGGCGGTCGCGAAGCCGTCTGCGAGAAATTGTAGTGTATCCATTCATATGCCTCCTTTAGTTACGATAGCCATGACGGAAAACCAGGCATTGAACCTTCCAGAATGACAACAAAGATGACGTAAACGCCGACTGCAAACAATCCGGAGATCAAGATCGATTTTAGCCATTTTCCTCTTTCCAAAACTTGAAAGCTAATGAGAAGGAAGAGGAATGTCCCGATGATATAGCCGATCGTTTCTAAGAAGAAGGCGTATAAAAAAGCAGAAGCGAAAATAATGAGAAACTTCTTGTAATCAAGCTTTCCCGCTTTGCTGCTAGAGCCTTTAAACTTTAACACTTCGTAAAATAGACGTAAGCTTAAAATGACAAGCAGCGCCCCCAGACCAAAGGGAACGATATTAGGCCCGACCTTGCTGCCGTAGGATGAAGCGCTAATTAATGTGCTCTGCCACATGAATCCAACACCGAGAAGGAAAAATATGATGCAGGCGTATCGATCAAATGTTTTGTTCAAGGCCTTCACCTCCAATGAATGAAGAAAGGAGAGGAGAGAGACTAGCGCTCTCCCATCCAATCACTCATGCTTATGCTTTTATCAAGCGTTTGCTCTTCGTTCAGTCATTTACTTCTGCATGCCGAGCGCTGTCAACAGCTCTTGTACCGCAACTTCTTGCTCAGCAAGGAAGGCAGTAAAATCTTCGGAGTTTTTGTATTCGCTGACCCAATCGTTCGCTTTCAATTCTTTCGCCCACGCTTCGTGTTCAGAGAGAGATTTTAACGTTTTATCCCAGTAAGCGATTTGCTCTTTTGTCATGCCTTTCGGACCTAATACGCCGCGCCAGATTGTGAACTCCGCATCTATACCCAACTCTTTTAAGGTAGGCACATCCTTGAAGTCGCCTTCAATCCGTTCATCAGAAGTAACGGCAAGAATTTTGATCTTGCCTGCTTTTAAATAGCTGCCGAGGGAAGAGATGTCTGTTCCAATCGCATCAGCATTGTTGCCCAGCAGCGCAGCAATGGCTTCGCCTCCGCCATCATAGGACAAGTACTTGACTGTTTTTGGGTCAACGCCTGCTCTAAATGCGGGGAGTACGCTAATTAAATGATCCATAGAACCAGGCGCCGAACCGCCTGCTAGTGTAACTTTTGAAGGGTCTGCCTTAATGTCGTTAATTAGTGAATGAAGATCGTTATATTTGGAATTTGCCGCAACCGCGATTGCGCCATAATCCTTCGTTATTTGTGCGAGCGGGGTAACATCCTTGTAGCCGTATGGGCTGTTCCCTTCTTTTTTTAGGTTGTTAATGAGAATTGGCGGGGAGCTGACAAACAGCTTGTATGGGTCATTCTTGTCTTTGGTTACATATTCGGCTAAAAACACAGTGCCGCCGCCGCCGGGTTTGTTCTCAACAGTCATCGTTTGATCAACGAGCTTCGTTTCACCTAGCACTTTGGCCAAGGACCTTGCTGTCTTATCCCATCCGCCGCCAGCTCCAGATGGGGCTGTCACAATGAAAGGTTTCTCAGGATAATTAGCCGATCCGCCTTTTGATGCTGTTCCGCCGCAGGCCGTCAAACTAACAGCAACAAAAGCAGCAGCTACTATAGTTTTCCAATTTTTTGTTTGGTATCCCATACGAATAATCCCCCTTTAGTTTCATTCAAGTAAACGTATGAATGATTACTGTAAGCGCTTACCTGTTTGATATGCTTCATACTACCATCGCGAATTGGGGTTGAATACAATAACCACATAAGTTGAAAAGTAGTCATACTGTTTATTTTGTTCATAAAATTTACGGCCATTATCGACTCAAGGGACTATGTTCAGGGAAGCATGTAGAATACAATAAAATCAGCGTCCCGCGGATGAGAAGTATTTGCATGGAGGTAATTGAATGCGATTACAAACGAGATTGATTTTGTTAATTGGAACTTTGCTATTTATTATTATCATTGCACTTACCTTCAGCTTTGAGAGAATACTAGTGACGACGCTGCAGAAAAATGTAGGTGCATCAGCTCTGAAAATTGCGAAGACAGTAGCGTTGATGGACGTCATTAGGCATGCCTTTGAAGAGGAGAATCCTTCAGCCATCATTCAACCTATCGTTGAGAAAATTAGAATGGAAACGGACGCTGAGTACATCGTCATTGGGAATAAAGAGGGAATTCGTTATGCGCATCCGCTGCCAGACCGAATCGGGAAAGAAATGGTCGGCGGTGACAATGGGCCTGTGCTGAATGGAGAATCGATCATTTCAGAGGCCGTTGGCTCGATGGGCCCCTCCTTGCGGGGAAAAACTCCCATTTTTAATGATCAGAATGAAGTTATAGGCATTGTTTCAGTGGGTATTTTATTAAAAGACATTGAACAATCGGCTGTGACTTACCGTAATGCGATGATTATTTTTGCAGCCATTGCGCTGATGGTTGGATCTGGCGGAGCCATTGTTATTGCCAATAGCGTAAAACGATCGATACATGGTCTAGAGCCTGAGGAAATCGGCTTGTTGTATCAGGAGAAGAGAGCTATTTTGGAAACGATTCATGAAGGCATAATTGCCGTTGATACAGAGGGAACGATTACCCTTGTCAATCAAACGGCTTTGAAGCTGATCGATCCGCTCGAGCAAATGGAGCTTACCGGGCAGCATGTGCGGGATGTTATTCCAGAATCGCGGCTAATGGAGGTTATTAAATCAGGGCAATCGGAAATCGATCAAGAAATGACCATTAACGAAAGCAGTGTCGTCGTCAATCGCTTGCCGATATTTGATCATCAGCACCGGGTCGTAGGGGCGGTCTCCAGCTTTCGCAACAAATCCGAGCTGCTTCGATTAACGGAGGAGCTGACGCAGGTGAAGCGTTATACCGAAGCGCTGCGTTCACAAACGCATGAATACTCCAATAAGCTGTATACGATTTATGGGCTAATCCAGCTGGAGTCGTATCAAGAAGCGATGGATATTATTACACATGAAACCGATGTTCATCAAAATCTGATCCATTTCCTCCTGCAGGAAATTCCCGATCCTATTATTGGCGGCATACTAATTGGCAAGTTCAATCGTGCGAATGAGCTTAAGGTGAAGCTTGAGATTGATTCCAAGAGCACCTTCAAAACGATCCCCGATGATCTAAACCGCAATCACCTGGTAACGATTATCGGCAATTTAATTGACAATGCGCTGGATGCTGTTCTCGAGAAAAATGATGAGAATCGAACCGTTAAGGTGTTTCTGTCTGACGTAGGCAAAGATTTTACGATCATTATCGAAGATAATGGGAGCGGCATTAAGGAGGATGTCGCAGAGCGGCTGTTTGAGCTCGGTTTCTCCACGAAAAATGAGGATCATCGGGGTTATGGGCTAGTGATTGTTACGCAGGCGATACAACAGTTAAGGGGTCATATCCGTTTTGAATCGCGTCCGCAGGAAGGGACGATTTTTACCGTTGTGATTCCAAAAGAAAAGGGGAAAGATATATGATACGAGTGGTCATTATCGAGGACGACCTTCGAATTGCACAAATCAATCGACGCTTTCTAGAGAAGATAGAGGGCTTCGAAGTCGTTGGAATTGCAACAGATAAGCAGCTGGCGCATGAGCATTTAGATATTTTGGCCCCGGATTTAGTGCTGCTTGATTTATATTTTCCCGATATGAGCGGACTTGACCTGCTTCACTACATACAGAAAAACAACCCGTTAACAGATGTCATTATTATTACGGCCGCCAAGGAATTTGAAACGGTTCGTGAAGCCATTCGCGGCGGGGTATATGATTTTATGATCAAGCCGGTTGTATTTGAACGTTTTCAAGAGAAGCTGAAGTCTTATCAAAAATATCATAATCAAATGGCACTGCTCGGCGGCTCAAATAAACAAGTGGATCAAGAGGGGATTGATCAGCTGCTGTGGGGGGTAAATGATCGTACGGATAAGGATTCTTATTTGCCAAAAGGCATCGATAAGATAACGAATGAGAAAATACTCTCCTTCATTCACGCAGGTCCTGAAGTATTAACGGCGGAGGAGCTTGGGAAAAAGGCTGGTTTCAGCCGTACGACCGCTCGGCGGTACTTGGAGTATTATGTGGCCAAGGGTGAATTAATAGCTGATATTTCTTATGGAACCGTTGGAAGGCCGGAGCGGGTTTACAAAAGAAAAGAGCAAATGTGAGGCTGCCATACTTAGTTTTTCGAGAGGACAATGGATAATAAAAATAGCCCGTTAATGAGGAGCAGCGCACCAAAGATAAGGCCGGTTTTATTCTTTTTTATAAATTCCATTCGAACACCTCGCTACTTTTTTTTACTACATATAATTATCTCGTTTTTGGGCTCATTTTTCCACCTTTTTTTTGGTAAAAATGAAGCGAATATTAAGTTTGTGACGGAAAAAATGCACGCTTTTGTGCCTAAGCCTATGTTTATTCCGCTTTAAGGTTCATTATTTGTAGAAATTTGTATTTGGAGCAGCAATTGTTATAAAATTGATTGGGAGAGGCGATAAGGAACTGCCTGCTGCCAATGCACTTTTTTCTATGTAAAATTGCCGTAAAGAAGAGGTAATATTCAGGTTTTGTAGAATAATGTATGGATCATACATTTTTTTTGGAACTTGCATGTCGAATAGGCGTATTGTTGGTTAGTAGGTTCAGAATCGCTGTATTTGGATATTTTTTTAGTAGTGAACCTTATGGAAAGGGGGTGCAAATACAATGGCTATCTCTCTCGTAAAAGGTCAAAAGGTAGATTTAACGAAAGGCAATGCTGGTCTCAGCAAAGTTATCGTTGGTTTAGGCTGGGACCCGGCTCAAACTAAAGGCGGTTTCTTCGGAATGAAAAAAGCGGCTAACGTTGACTGTGACGCATCGGCATTATTGCTTGATGAAAACGGCAAGCTAAGTGGCGAGAAAAATCTCGTTTGTTTCTACAACAAGCAAAGCGGTTGCAGCTCGGTCGTTCATACGGGTGATAATATTACCGGTGAGGGCGATGGCGATGATGAGCAAATCATCGTGCAGCTTGATCGTGTTCCTGCTAATATCCACAAAATCCTTTGCGTAGTTAACATTTACGAATGTGAATCCAGACGACAAGATTTTGGCATGATCAAATCTGCCTTTATTCGTATCGTCAACCCAGCGAACAATCAAGAACTGATTCGCTTCAACTTGACGGATGATTATTCAGGCAAAACCGCTCTAGTCGTAGGTGAGCTTTACAGACACAATGGTGAATGGAAGTTTAATGCAATTGGGGAAGGCACTCATGCTGCCCATGTTGATATCCTTGCACGTCAATACCAATAAATTTATGTGAGAAAAGAGGGCTTTTAAAATGGCAATCAGCTTATCCAAAGGACAAAAAATTGATCTCACGAAAACAAACCCAGGTCTTACAAAAATTACAGTAGGTCTAGGCTGGGATACTAATAAATATGACGGCGGAAAAGACTTTGACCTTGATGCTTCTGTATTTTGCTTGAATGCACAAGGCAAAGCGGGTTCTGAATCTGATTTTATTTTCTACAACAACCCAAAAAACACTAACAGCTCCGTTGTTCACACAGGTGACAACCGCACAGGCGCAGGCGATGGCGATGATGAGCAAGTAAACGTTGATCTTTCTGCCGTTCCAGCTGAAACAGACAAAATCGCATTTTGCATCACGATTCATGATGGCGCAGAGCGCAGCCAAAACTTTGGACAAGTATCCAACGCATTCGTTCGTATCGTGGACGAGCAAAGCGGCACAGAACTTATCCGTTATGATCTTGGAGAAGATTTCTCTGTAGAAACAGCAGTAATCGTCGGTGAACTATACCGTCATTCCGGCGAGTGGAAATTCAGCGCAATCGGAAGCGGCTTCCAAGACGGCCTAGGCGGTCTTGCTCGCAACTTTGGTCTTTCTGCTAGCTAGTCATACTTATCTACCCGTAAAGGGTCGCCAGTGGCGGCCCTTTTTTAAAATATAACAATTTATAAGTAAGTGAACAGCGGAAAGTCGCAGCAGATATCAAAACGGTCTAGTAGGCCTTTGCACTGACTTTGGCGTTCAAACCTAGTCAATTCAAGGAGGAATAGAACGATGTCTATAAATCTTTCCAAAGGTCAACGCATTGATCTTACAAAAACAAACCCAGGCCTTACGAAGGTTGTTCTCGGTCTAGGCTGGGATACGAACAAATATTCAGGCGGCGGAGAAATTGACCTTGATGCAAGCGCGTTTTTGCTCCATCAGGATGGCAAAGCCAAGGACGAGAAGGACTTTGTATTCTACAATGCGCTGATTGCTTATAACGGTGCTGTTGAGCATACAGGCGATAATCGTACCGGTGAGGGTGAAGGTGACGACGAGCAAATCAAAATTGATTTCCAAAAAGTCCCTCCACACATTCAGCGAATCGGAATTAGCGTTACGATTCATGATGCCGAGTCCAGGCTGCAAAACTTTGGTCAAGTATCCAATGCCTTTGTTCGTCTAGTAGACGAGTCTTCTGGAAGAGAAGTGCTGCGCTATGATCTAGGAGAAGATTTCTCCGTTGAAACAGCGATTGTCTTCTGCGAGCTGTACCGACATGATGCCGATTGGAAGTTCCAAGCGGTAGGTTCAGGTTTCTCGGGCGGACTAGCAGCGCTTTGTCGTAATTACGGGCTTACGGTTTAATTCATCTGGCGTATAGGGTGGCAGTTTGAGGGTTTGTCACCCTATTCTATTATTACCGAAGGGCGGTTTAAGCATGGAGCTGGCATTAATGAAAGGTCAAAAAGCGGATATTACCAAAAATAATCCTTCCATAAAAAACCTTCTAGTTGGCATGGGATGGAACACTGCAGCAGGTGTAGATGTCGATTTTTCGGCTTTTCTATTACGAGCGAATGGAAAAACAGCTGGAGACCAAGATTTGATTTTTTACAGTAATCCTAAGGATGTCAGCGGTTCTATTCAACTGGCAAGTGGCAATAAACGAAGTTTTGCAGGGAAAACGGATACCGAACAAGTATTGATCGCGATTAGCGATGTGCCTCAAACGATTGAACGTATTTCATTTACTTTAACCATTTATGATGGGGAAGCGAAGAGACAAAATTTTTCTAGCGTGAATGATGCCTATATCCGGGTTATTGACGAAGGAACAGGACGCGAAATTTTGCGCTATGATGTTGGAAAAAATTTCTCTATTGAGACTGCGATAGTCGTAGGAGATTTATATAGATATAATGGCGAATGGAAATTCAATGCCATTGGGTCTGGATATTCAGGCGGTCTTGCTGCACTCTGCAATAGCTTTGGTATTGAAGTAAAGGCAGACGCTCCTGCTGAGGCGCCAACTCCAGCACCAGCACCAGTGAAAGCTCCACTTATTCCACCTAAACCTCCCGCACCAATCGTACCAGAACCAAGCAGTCCGCCAATAAGCCTCAGCAAAATCTCGCTTACCAAACGCGGTGATGTCATCAATTTACAAAAAGGTGCCGGATCACTTGGTGAGATTGTCGTTAATTTGAACTGGAATCAGAAAAAAGCCTCCACTGGTTTTTTTGGCCGTTCAAGCAGCGGTGTAGATTTAGATGTCGGATGTTTGTATGAATTGAAAAATGGTATGAAAGGTTCTGTTCAAGCGCTAGGCAACAGCTTCGGAGATTTTTCGCGAGCGCCGTACGTTTCGCTTGACGGAGATGACCGAACCGGCTCTATTACAACGGGTGAAAATCTTAGAATCAACGGTAATAAAGTTTCTGAGATTAAGAGAATCGTCATATACGCATACATCTATGAAGGAGCTACGAACTGGGCGGAGGCTGCTGGTATTGTTACCATCACACAAACAGGTGGGCCTGATATAGAGGTGCGGATGGACGAGCATAATAATCGCAAGGGTATGTGTGCGATTGCGATGATCGAGAATGTAAATGATCAAACCTTCAGCATTCAGCGGCTCGTGCAATATTTCTCAGGCCATAAAGAGCTTGACGAGGCTTATCGCTGGGGTCTCAGATGGGTACAAGGAAGCAAATAAAGAAAAATGCGGAGGTTTAAGAGATGGTCGACTTTTTTCAAAATGTAATAGCCAACTTCGGGAGCTTCTTTCACTGGGACAACTTGTCACAAGTTCTCACCAACCCGACAAACTGGGGAATAATTGCAACACTCGTTCTTTTGGAAGGCTTGTTATCGGCAGATAATGCGCTAGTACTAGCGGTTATGGTTAAGCATTTGCCGAAAGACCAGCAGAAAAAGGCGTTGTTCTACGGTATTATTGGTGCCTATATCTTCCGATTTATCGCAATCGGAGTAGGTGTCTATCTCGTACAAATTACATGGATTAAAGTAGCGGGCGGATTGTATCTGTTATGGATTGCGTTAAGCAATCTATTCCATCTGGAATTCAAGCTTGCTCGTGTCGGCAACATTCCATTAATTCCTTACATCGGCAAGAAGGGCAACGACGATGATGCTGAAGTTCAAAATAAAGGCTACGGATTCTGGCGTACGGTACTTGCTGTTGAAATTATGGATATCGCGTTCAGTATCGACAGCGTACTAGCTGCATTCGGCGTGAGTGAAGAGGTATGGGTTCTGTTCCTCGGCGGTATTCTCGGCGTTCTAATGATGCGCGGCGTCGCTCAAGTATTCCTCAAGTTGATTGATAAATTCCCTGAGCTTGAGAAAGCGGCGTTTATTTTAATCATCGTTATCGCAGCAAAAATGATTGGCGGAGCGTATGGCTTGCATGTGCCGCATGCTTTGTTCTTCGGTTTAATTATAGCTGTATTCGGTGGTACCCTTCTTTACAGCGCAGCACGTAAGAAAAGAGAATCAAAAGCGGTTTAGATTCGATAATACTCTGTTTATGAAAAATATCCCTCAATGGATCGCGAGGGATATTTTTTCACTCTCAGATTGCTTTACACAACTTTTAGGAGGGATCACTTTGAGGTATTTTAACTATCTTACCAATGAAGAAGAGCAAAATTTCTTTTACTCCCTTCCAACTCAGTTCAATAATTATGCTGACAAAGAAGTTATTGCTCACGCGATTGGTGCAGCGCTCTATATGCCTGCCACCAAGGATAACATAGCAGATGATTTGGTAACCGGAAAACACGAAGGACTCGTGTCTATGGTGATAGACCTTGAAGATGCAGTAGGTGATAATCAAATCGAATTTGCCGAAGAGACGTTGAAGGCAACGTTGATTAAGATTGGCCGTTACATTTCGATTGGTTTGCTCCATGCCGACGATATTCCGCTTATGTTTATAAGAGTACGCTCTGTTGAACAGCTTAAACGACTGCTCTCGTTTTTCGGTGAAGAGATTGAATATATTACAGGAATCGTGTTTCCGAAGTTCAACGTGGAGACTGGCGGTGAGTATTTAAAGCTGCTGCATGAATACAACAAGAACAAACGCTCAACAAGCTCCACGTTATACGGCATGCCTATTTTGGAAAGCTCTGACGTCATTTATCGAGAGAAAAGAATGGAAACGCTAATGGGCATTTCTCAGCTGCTGAATGAATACAAGGCCTATGTGCTGAATGTTCGTATTGGAGCAACAGATTTTTCAAGTTTATTTGGGCTTCGAAGAAGTCCGGATCATACAATCTACGACATTGGCGTCATTCGTGATTGTATTGCGGATATCGTAAATGTTTTTGGGCGGATGGATAATCATTATGTGATCTCCGGTCCCGTATGGGAGTACTTTAAGAGTGATCGCGTCTTTAAGCCCCAGCTCAGACAAACGCCTTTTGAGGAAAGCATGGGAAGACACGGACGGATTCTGCGTATGGATTATATTAATAAATATGTGGACGGGCTTATTCGCGAGGTCGCAATGGACAAGGAAAATGGGATAATTGGCAAAACCATTATCCATCCTACCCACATTAAGCCTGTACAGTCGATGCTTGTGGTGACGCATGAGGAGTATATGGATGCCCTGCACATTATGGAAAATGAACAAGGCGATTTGGGTGTGATGAAGAGCCGTTATTCGAACAAAATGAATGAGTTTAAGCCGCATATGACATGGGCCAAACGAATATTGTTCAGATCAGACATTTATGGGGTGCTAAATGAAAACCAAAACTTCACCTGCTTGCTCGCAGAAGAACGAGAATCAGCAATCGTTTAATATTATTGGAGATTTAGAGATTACCATTGAGGTTACGAGTAATTCGTTTCATATACCGCTTGAGCAGCTTTTTCAAATGGCAGCCCGAATTAATAAAAAGCGCAGTTTTTTATTCGTAAGCAAGGTGCTTGGCAAGCATATTCCTGTTCGCCCGCATGTGTCCTTATTATCGGGTGCCGCACTTGGGCTTTTGTATCAGCAGTTTAAAGGCGAGAAGCTTCCTATCCAGATGGAGCAGCTGCTGCATGCCTTTAAATCTCCTGAGGCAGCAGGTGAAATCTATGAACAGATGAAGCAAAACAAAATGATTATAGATGAAAAAACGCTGTTCATCGGTTTTGCGGAAACGGCAACAGCGCTTGGACACAGCATGTTCGATATGTTCGAGGGTAATGCGTCTTTCTTGCACACCACGCGGGAAAAAATCGACTATATGGCGTCCTGCATCGATTTTGAGGAAGAGCATTCCCATGCGACTACACATCGCTGCTATGCTGACAATCCAGCTGTATTCGAGAATGCAGAAACGATTGTGCTGGTCGATGATGAGATGACGACCGGGAAAACGGCCATTAATATAATTCACGACTTGAATGCAAGGTATGGGAAGAAAACATATATTGTTGCTAGTTTACTTGATTGGCGTTCAAACGAGGATATTGAACGTTTTGATGAGCTGGAGCAAGAGCTTGGCATATCGGTAAACTGCTTATCGCTTGTAGCGGGGCGGATATCTGTTAAGGGTACCCCTATTCAAAATGCTGACAAAACAGCAGAGTTGCAAGTAAACGAGTCAGAGCCTGCCATTAATGTTCTCTATGTGGGCAATCGGTTTTCTAGCCTTCCCTCTTTGAATCGAGAAGTTTCCTACCTGAAGCATACTGGCCGCTTCGGATTGACGGCTGAAGAAAGCTTGGTACTTGACGCAGAAGTAGGACAGGCGGCTGCGTTCCTCCGAGAACATAGAACGGGCAGCAAGGTGCTTTGCATGGGAACCGGCGAATTTATGTTCATTCCTATGCGCGTAGCAGCAGAACTAGGCGATGATGTATGGTATCAATCGAGTACAAGAAGCCCCATTCATCCGGATTCCAGTTCACAGTATGCGGTGAATACAGCTTATCCCTTTATTTCCCCTGAGCATGCTGACGTCATGAATTTTATGTACAACATACCGAATGGCTATTATGATGAGATGTTTTTGTTTATGGAGCGCGAGGTTGCAGGAGCGCAAATGGAGGAGCTTAATAAGGTTCTTCTCTCCTTAGGAGTCCAGCGTGTTCATATCGTGTATTTCAGTCGGAAAAGGCTTGCCGATCCGGCTCCTATCGGGAGCTATAAGCAGGAGGATGTTACATTTCTGCTAAAAGACCTTAGCGATATTTCGTTAGAGCAGCGAACGGAGGACCGGGAAGCGGCCATGCAAACAGGCGGCCACTATTCGGAAAGCTTGCCGATTGAATATCAGCCCACTGATGAGTATATACAATTGTTTCAAAATACGCTCAGTGATTCGGCCATTCGAATCGCAAGAGCGGTAGGAACGGTTTCCGAGCGAATCATTCAAAAAAATGGATTTGATGTTGTGCTTGCATCCTTAGCGCGAGGCGGTACGCCAATTGGCGTATTAATTAAGCGATATATCAAGCACATGTATGGTATTGAGGTTCCGCATTATAGCCTTTCAATTATTAGAGGCAAAGGTATTGATGAGAATGCACTGCTGTATATCAATCAGAACCATCCGCATAAACGAGTGCAATTTGTAGATGGCTGGACGGGCAAAGGTGCAATTGCCAAAGTGCTCATAGCAGCTTGCAGCCAGATGAAGCAAAAATACGGCATTGAATTGAATGATGAGCTTGCGGTGCTCGCAGACCCCGGCTATTGTGCAAGTACGTTCGGGACAAGAGAGGATTTCCTCATTCCAAGCGCTTGTCTTAATTCAACGGTGTCAGGTTTAGTCAGCCGGACTGTATTGCGCAGCGATCTTATTGGCGCCGATGATTTCCATGGTGCAAAGTATTATAAGGAGTGGGAGAGCTCTGATCTGTCTCAATTATTTGTGGACACGATTTCTGCTTATTTTGATCAGACAGCGGATGACTCCAAAGCGGAAGCTCTTCAAATGGAAGCAAATGCTGCGGAAAATGAAATGACTTGGCAAGGGATGCAGGATATTGCTCGTATCCAAACTGATTTTGCAATCACTGATATTAATTTCATCAAGCCTGGCGTAGGTGAAACGACTCGTGTTCTTCTGCGCAGAGTCCCTTGGAAAATACTCGTTGATCGTCTTGATAATCCTAACTTGAAGCATATACTGCTGCTGGCTAAGGACCGTGGTGTACCTGTGGAGGAATATCCAAACATGACCTATTCCTGCTGCGGTATTATTAAGGCTTTGAAGGGGGAGACGGAATGATTTTTGCGAGCGATTTGGATCAAACTTTAATTTATTCCGTAAGATCCAAAGGCGAGATAGAGCTTGAAGAAATGATCCCGGTTGAGCGTTATGAGGAAAGATATATTTCCTATATGACAAAGCCGGCGATTCAGAAGCTGCAAGAGCTTGTCAGCATTATGCGATTTGTTCCTGTGACGACGCGAATTCCGGAGCAATACAACCGCATCTTCGCGATAAGAGAACAGTTCCGTCCTGAATATGTGATCGTCAGCAACGGCGGTACCGTTCTCCGTAACGGAGAAATTGATCAGGAGTGGCATAGCTTCGTTCGTGAAGCTGTGAGGGAGCATTGTGCTGAGCATACGGAAATTGCGAGCCTGTTTGCGGAAATTGCTTCTACCCACTGGGTGAAGTCGACGGATCTTTGTGATGAGCTATTTTATTCCATTAAGGTAGAGAGAGATCAGCTGCCGCATGAAACGTTGGAGGAGCTGAAGCCGAAGCTTGCTTCGCTTGGCTGGAGCTACTCACTTCAAGGCCGTAAAATATATTTGGTTCCAGAGAAGGTAAGCAAGGGTGCGGCCATCCAGTATGTGAAAGAGAAGCTCGCTTCAAATTTCGTATATGCGGCCGGCGACAGCCTGCTCGACGAGAGTCTGCTGTTAGCAGCTGATTATGCCATATCGCCTGTACATGGTGAACTTGGACGATCCTATTCGGCACATCCACATATTCAATTTACACAAGCAAGAGGCGCGCTTGCCTCGGAAGAACTGCTAGACTCCATCTTAGAGCATGCACGAAGATTATAAATGCAATCGCAAAAATATATCTAATCAGATGGAAGAAGGTTTTTATACATGACACGAGTTTATATGAATCGTTGGTTTTCAGTAGCTTACCATTACATTAATATGATTCGGAACAATCCAGACGGCGAGTCGTTTGAGTTTTTTGGCACGCACCCGGATATTAATCATATGTCCTTGCTTGCATCCGATCATATCGGAACAGAGCCTGCTGTTTTTGGACGCGAATACGTAGATTTCTGTGTAGATTTCTGCAAAAGAAACCAAATTGATATTTTCATTCCTCGTTTGCATATGGAGGAAATATCAAGATATGTTCATTTGTTTGATGAGATCGGAACGAAGGTCATGGTATGCCGTGATATCGAATTGCTGGACTCCATGATTGAGAAGGATAAATTTTACGAGGCGCTGCAAGGAAAAGATCTCGTGACGATTCCAGACTACCGTGTCGTAAATACAGCTGAACAGTTTAAGCAAGCTTACGAGGAACTCACAGCTGCTGGTCATAAGGTGTGCTTTAAGCCAACGAAGTCAGAAGGCGGCATGGGTTTCCGGATTATTGATAATGAACGGGACCCGCTGCGAGACCTTTATGGCTATGTAACCCTTTCTACAACGTTTGAGCAAGCTTATGAAACGTTGTCATTAACGGAGCATTTTGACACGCTAATGGTGATGGAGCTGCTCGACGGTACGGAGTATAGTATCGATTGTGTGGCATCTGCTGAGGGTGAACTCATTACAGCTATTCCTCGCCGCAAATCAACGGGCAGGACTTATCTATTGGAGGATACGCCGGAGCTGCTGGCGATTGCAGATCGTATTGCGACAAGCCTTCGCATTCCTTATGCCTTTAATATTCAGGTGCGTTACAACAATGGCATACCGAAATTGCTGGAGATCAACCCGCGAATGTCTGGCGGCCTTTATATTACCTGCTTGTCTGGCGTAAATATGCCATATTTGGCCGTTCAAGCGCTGCAAGGAAAAACGATTGATCCGCCTGATCCGAAGTTCGGTATACAAGCGGGTTATGTAGAGCAGCCTTTGATCATGGAAATGAACAGAGTAGAATAACCGAAGAAAGGGGCGAGAGCCCCTTTTTTTTCATATTGTGCTCATTAATTTGGCACAACATCCTTTTTTTATTTTTTAAAATTGACTTCTATGTACCAATAACGAGATAATTGTAGGAAGAAGACGAGCATAAAGATTAGGTTCAGAAAGCTCATATGGAGGTGCAGCAATGAATGCATTGAAAAAAAACGCAGCCATCGCGATTGGCGTTTATGCAGTCACATTAGTTGTTAATGGGATTACCTCCCCATATATAGCTATGGCGGTTCCCGTGTTCGGTTTGTTAATCGCATTATCATGGAAGCAGCGTCCAAGGAAAGAAATTAATCAGCCAACACGCGAGCCAGAGCTGCAGCAAAATACGCAAAACCCGCCCATACAACAACCCAATGCAGCTTCAACTGCTCAAGCATCTTTGGCCTCAAAGCCAGCTCCTGCAGCTGTCATTCCGCCGCAGGTTCTAGATCCTGAGCTTGCTTCTGCATTAGAATACATCGGAATCATTGAAGATATGATTTTACTCGAAGGCGAGAAAAATAATTTAGACGATGAAATTGTTCAGAAGACGCTCGCATTGCTGTCGCGGTTAAACCGACTAATTCCGGATTTAATGGCGTTAGGAGACTCAAGCATTAATCACAATATTTTGCGATTGGTGCGAAAGGATTTAAATTCGACCATTAATCCGTTTCTTCGGCTCAGCGGCGAAGCGAAACGCCAGAATAGGCGGCTTTTGCTTGATGGCATTAAGGATGTAGATTCCAAGCTTACTTTTTATACGAAGACGCTGGAGCAAAAGGATCTTATGGAGCTTCATACAAAGGCTGAGTTAATTCAGCAGCGTTATCGACTTACTGACTAATGAAGGGGGAAATGAACAATGGCGCAACAACTCGTACAATTAAAAAATGAAGATATTCAGAAGCTGGAGCAAGAAGTGCAAAACACGATGCAGAAGGTAGCTACAACCGATGCTATGCATCTGGATACACTAATGGATGAGATTACGAAAAAAGGCCAGAAGACGCTTGAGCGCTCAAGCCAGACGCTTACGATGCTCGAAAGACCGCTGTCGGATCTCATGTCAGGCAAACGGTCTGAGGTAGCAAACAACATGCTTAAGCTTCGCAGCGAGGTTGAGGATTTGAGCAAAAGCAAGCAGCTCTCGCTCGTGCAGAAGCTGCTTCGGAAAGCACCGATGAAGGCTTATATTTATAAATATCAATCTGCAAAATCTAATGTACAGGTTATCGTCAAATCGCTCAGAGACGGCCGCGACAACTTGGAAGAGAACGTCATTCACATGAGAAATTTGAAGCGCAGCAGTCTAGACAATGTATATGACCTGCAGCTGCTTGTCGAATATGGCAATCGTCTCAAAAAGATGTTCGAAGAGGAAATTGCTAAGCCTGAGAACGAGCACCGGAAAACCTATTTGGAGCGCGGGCTTCGCAAGGTTGTAACGAAGCTTCAAACGTATACGGAAATGATTATGCTTTATCAGCAAGCGATTGCCGCAACGGATATTATTAATGATACAAATGATAAGCTGATGGATGCGCTGGACAGCTCGATTGATAAAACCCAGCATCTCATGTCGGTTTCGGTCTTGATTGCCAGTGCGATTGATGACCAGATGAAGGCAATAGAAGCAGTCAATTCAACGAATGAAATGTTAGGCAATCAATTTGCTGAGAACGCGCGTCTTTTGAATGAAACGAGCGAGCGAGCTAATCAAGCATTAACGAAGCCGGCTATGAGCATGGAGCTTGTGGAGCGGGCAATGTCGGATCTCTTCTCCGCGATGGACAAGTACGAGAACTCCAATCGACAAATTATTCAAACGGTATCCCAGCAAACGGAAAAGATGACGCAAATTAATCAAAAGGTTGGACAACGCTTAGGCATTCAAGCGGGTTCTGGAGCTAGCCAAGCGGAGCTTCCTTCTTCAGCAGCCAAAGGATTTTTGGAGTAATTCAAAAAAGCATTATTAGCAGGACGAGCTCTCCAAGGGCTCGTTTTTTTGCGTTTTTTGAGAAGAAATGACGGATGTCCTATAAGTAATGGCTCATAAAGCATAAAGAAACAGCATAGTCTTAAAGAAAAAACGAGGTGATCATGCTATGATTGGCGAAATTGCCATAGCTGCACTCATTGTCGTCTTAATTGTTGTTGCCAGCTTTGAACGGGCGGAGGATATTTTGAAAGATTTTTAAGCATCGCTGTTTGTGTTCACCTCTGATTTGGTATAATAGGATGAATTATACTGGCTGATCGGAGGTGTTCCAATTGGAGTTTACCTATGAAATTATTTCGGAGTCAAATATTAATGTACGGTTCATCTATGGTGGTGAGTGGTTTACTTTTAATCTGTTCAATCGAGACCAGCAATGGGTCCTTCATCCTTTTGATTCCTCTTTGATTCGCAATAAAGATATGAGCAGGCTTGTCATAGCAGATTTGATCCAGCATAAACCTTTTCAAGTGATGTTAGCGAAAGAAGGCATTCTTCTTTCCGAGCTGAATACATCCATTCCGCTTGGACAGCAGCAGGAGACAGAGGTGGAGTACGAAGCGCTTCCTCGTATAGGGCGCGGTTCGGACCTGATCTTTGACGAAGAGCGTTCTTCCAAGCCAGAAGAAATCAATATCGAACAGTTAATTGAAGAAAATGACCTAGAGGATCTTATTCGGCTCGAGGTACAAATGATTGAATCGCGTCAAAATCTTTATAATCAAATATTGCACCGAATGTTCATGGCTGATCTAGGTCCAACCGACCCGGAATTCCAGAAAATTCAACAAATTGTCAAAACATATGGGGAAGCGAAAACAAGGCTCCAAGCGATACAATAACGGAGTCACTTCCTGTATAATAGAAGCACTGAATGGTTCTGGAGGAGATTAGGTTGGCACAGCTTTATTACAAATATGGAACAATGAACAGCGGTAAATCTTTCGAAATCATTAAAGTGGCTCACAATTATGAAGAGCAAGGCAAGCAGGTTCTTATTTATTCACCATCGGTAAGCGCAAGAGGCGGGGTGGATCGTGTAGGTTCTCGTGTAGGGTTCGAGCGGGAGTCCATTCCGGTTCAAGAGGATACGAACCTTTTTGAAAGTGTGAAAAGCTTCGTTGCAGGAGCTGCACCATCCAAAATTTATTGCGTACTCGTAGATGAAGCGCAGTTTTTGAAGAAACATCATATTTTGGAGCTTACACAAGTCGTGGATGAGCTTAATATCCCGGTAATGGCGTTTGGACTCAAAAACGATTTTCAAAATCAATTATTTGAGGGCAGCTATAACCTGCTCGTGCAGGCGGATAAAATTGAAGAGATTAAAACCATTTGCTGGTTCTGTGATCGGAAAGCAACGATGGTTATACGCTATAATGACGGACAGCCGATGAATGCAGGTGCGCAAATCCAGATTGGCGGCAACGAGGATTATAAGCCTGTATGCAGACGCTGCTATAATGAAGCTTTTCGCAATGCGTAAGCAGAGGTAATAATAGTACAAAAGAACCTCCAGATCCACTGTTGCAGTGGCTTTGGAGGTTCTTTTGTTTGGTTTGCTATTAAAGACTGAATTCACTTGGATTAAGTCCAAGGGTATTGCAGATGTCACGCACAGCAGCTTGTTCCTTCATATCGAAATCGCCGTCTGCTGCTCCGATTGCGCTGCACACACCAACGATTACACGAGCAACATCTGGTTTGCTGCGGAATTTGGCAATCGCTTTAAGCGCCTCTTGCTTGCCAATCATCGCGTCAAACTCCATATTGCCTACAAAGTGATTGAAACGGTTAATCACATCACTCATATCAAAAACTTTTAATTCTTCGCTGCGGCCTATGTAGCCGGCCATTTTTTGTTTTTCATTGGAGTCTACGGAACCGTCTGCTGCTGCTACAATCGCACAGCCAGCTACTACCGCATCTAGGAATTCTTTATTTTTAAATTTTTTAACCTGATCGGTTAGTCCTTGCTTACTTGTTTGCAGCCATGATTTGAAAGAGCTCATTTAGCTCAGCCTCCTAGAGTGAATTTAAATCTTATTATTCTATTGTAGATTTAATTGGGGTCATTTAGCAAATTTTGCGGTAAATTGTCTGTTTATGCTGTTAGATTAGATCGTTGAATGAAAAGGAAATAGGATGAACTATAGAAGGAGAGACGATGTATTTTTGAAATCGATTATATTATACAAAAAACAACGCACATCATCTTAAAAATGACTCATATTATGAAATCGTTTTCAATTTTATACTTGTAAGTAATCTCGTCTACAGCTGTCCATTTCAATTAAGAAGGGATATGCCGTGAGACGACAATTATAGTTATGGGGAGGGTTTGGTTTGAAAAGAAAAATGTCGATGATGACGGCGATGCTGCTGGTCATATCGCTAATGACGAGCTTGCTTTCAGTAGGAGCAGCGCCTTTGGCGCAGTCAAATGGGGGATTGCCGACGTACTTGGACCCATCTAAAAGCGTTGATGCAAGGGCGGCGGATCTGCTTGCCCGGATGACACTAGAAGAGCGCGCAGGACAAATGATACAGCCAGAGAAGTCGAATATTACACCTGAGGAAGTAAGGCAATATTTTATCGGCTCGGTGCTTAGCGGCGGCGGTTCGTTCCCGAACGGCAAGCAGCAGGACAGCACGCGTGAAAATTGGCAGACGCTTATAGACGGCTATCAGGATGGCGCGCTTTCTACGCGTCTTGGGATTCCGCTGCTGTATGGCGTGGATGGAGTACACGGACATAACAATGTGAAGGGAGCAACCTTGTTCCCGCATAATATCGGTTTGGGTGCAGCGAATAATGCTGAGCTGGTGAAAAAAATCGGCGCCGTGACAGCAAAGGAAATACGCGCAACCGGAGCAAATTGGGATTTTGCGCCGACGATTGCAGCCCCGCAGGATATTCGATGGGGTCGGACCTATGAAGGATACAGCGGCAATCAAGCGATATCCAAGGTACTGGGTGCAGCATACATTCAAGGGCTGCAAGGAGAAACAGCTGCGGAGCGCAGTCAGACGAAACATGTCGTTGGCGCTGCGAAGCATTTTTTAGGTGAAGGCTATACGGATAACGGCGTTAACCAAGGGAATATAACGAAGTACACAGAGGATCAGCTCATTGCAAGTGATTTAGAGATGTACAAAGCTGCCGTTGATGCAGGTGTACAAACGGTAATGGCATCTTACCACAGCATTCAAGGCCTTAAGATGCATGCGAATAAGCGGCTTCTTACGGATGTGCTGAAGGGTGAGCTTGGATTTAAAGGTTTTGTTATTTCGGATTATAACGCGATTCAGCAAATCACGCGTGATCAAGACGGCAAAGCAGTCAGCGGCTTGAAAGATCAGCTGAAAGCATCCGTTAATGCAGGTGTAGATATGTTCATGCTGACGGGTGACTGGAGAGCCAGCCTTGAGCATTTAATTAGTCTTGTTAAGGATGGCAGCATTACGGAAGAGCGTATTAATGATGCAGTCCTCCGTATTTTGAAGGTGAAAATTTCATCTGGTCTATTTGAGAATCCAAAGACAGATACGGATTTGGCAGGCTATTTCGGTGCATCTGAGCATCGTGCGCTTGCGCGTCAAGCAGCGGCGGAGTCGCTCGTTCTTCTGAAGAACGATGAGGTGAACGGTTCACCGATTATGTCTCAGCTGAAGAATATGGACAAAATCTTCGTAGCAGGTAAAAATGCGAACGATATCGGTAACCAATCTGGCGGCTGGTCGATTACTTGGCAGGGAGCATCCGGGGCGATTACGACCGGAACGACAATCTATGAAGGGCTTAAAGAGGTTGCAGGAGCCGCGAAGACGGTAACGTACAACAAGCATGGCCGCGGCGCTGCTGGTTATGACGTAGCTATTGCTGTTGTAGGCGAAACGCCTTATGCAGAAACGAATGGAGATCGTACGAGCCTAAATCTCGACGAAGAGGATCTCGCAACGATTGCAAATATTCGTGCAGCTGATCCGAACATTCCACTCGTTGTTGTTCTTGTATCAGGACGCCCGCTTACGATAGCGGATCAACTGGGTGACTGGGATGCGCTTGTCGCAGCATGGCTTCCAGGTACGGAAGGTCAAGGCGTGGCTGATGTACTGATTGGGGGCAAACCGTTTAAAGGGAAAAACCCGATCAAATGGCCATTTTATGTAACGAGTAATTACCCAATTATGACCGATGCCAGTCCGAATTTGCTGTTTCCTATCGGATACGGCTTGACGAGCGGGCAGGCTACGCCTGATCTGCCGAGCAAACCTGTAGAACCAGAGAAGCCTTCACTGCCTATCCCAGGCAAGGTCGAGGCGGAAGCGTTCGATGCGAAGAGCAGCGGATTGAATACTGAGGACACGCAGGACACTGGCGGCGGCAAAAATATTGGCTGGACGTCCGGCGGCGCATGGCTGGATTATAGGGTGAAAGTGAGCGAACCCGGTACCTATAAAGCCGATTTCCGCTATGCTGGCAACGGCGGCGCAACGGGGATTAAGATTAAGAGCGAAGCGGGAGCGACGCTTGGTACGTTGAACGTAGGCTCCACAGGAGGCTGGCAAAGCTGGCAAACGGCCAGCGTCGATAATATCGTGCTAAGCCAAGCAGGCATTCAAAAGCTGAGGCTTGAGTTTATTGCCGGAGACATTAATTTTAACTGGGTAGAGTTTACGCGTACAGGCGATGTTCCAGCTGGCGGCGACGGTGGCGGCACTGGTCCAGGTAATGGAGGCGGCGAACAGCCAGCCCTTATTAGCGGAGCTGTTGAGGCATGGATCTCCAGTGAACGTGATGCGGGTGACCGCAAATGGTATTATGCAGATCGTTATCAAGCTGGGGATAAGAAGCTGGAGCAGCAGACGAATTTAGATATTACCCTTCCAGATAACAGCAAAGCGACAACGATTACGATAAATCCGGATAAAAAGTATCAAACGATGCTAGGAATCGGTTCGTCCATGGAAGAAGCGACGATTCATAATCTTGTGAAAATGTCTCCGGAGAAGCAGACAGAGCTGCTTCGCCAATTGATCGACAAGGATAATGGCATCGGCATGAGCTTGATTCGCCTAACGATCGGAACCTCCGATTTTACAGCACAAAAGTTTTATTCGTACGATGATTTGCCTGCAGGTGAAACGGACGTTGAGCTTAAGAAATTTTCCATTCAGAAGGATATTGATTTTGGCATTATTCCAACCGTCAAAAAGATACAAGCGATTAATCCCGATGTACAGTTTTTTGCATCGCCTTGGAGCCCTCCAGGCTGGATGAAAACAACGGGCAGCATGGTAAGAGGTCAAGTGAAGGAAGAATATCTTCCTGTGCTTGCAGATTATTATGTGAAATTTTTAGAGGCATACGCTGAGCATGGCATCTACTTTGAAGGCATGACGCTGCAAAATGAGCCGCTGCTCGAAATTGATTATCCAAGTACAGCGATGTCATGGCAGCAAGCGTCACGTCTAGCCAAGCTGCTGCGGGCAAAGCTCGATCAGAATAGCAATGCAAAAATCAAAAGTGTAAAGCTATGGATGTTCGACCACAATCCTGGCGATACGATGGCTTATCCAGCACAAATTCTGGGCAATTCCGTAGAAGGGGCTTACGATGCCATAGAAGGGACGGCGTTCCACGATTATGGCGGCGAGCTGTCCATGATGACGGAGCTTCAAAAGCTGTTCCCGCAGAAAAGCGTGTATTTAACGGAGCGTGCGGTATGGGGTACAACGGGCGCTGACCGAATCGCACAATATTTCCGCAACTATGCCAAAAGCTATAACAGCTGGGTTACGATGCTGGACAGCGATATTTCATCCCATCAATGGGTAGGCATTCCTGATCCGACTCCAGTCGTACAGGATTCCTCGAATCCAGATCACTACTGGCTGCTGCCGGAATATTATTTGATGGGGCAGTTTACGAAATTCGTGAAGCCTGGTTATGTGCGAATCGATAGCAATTACGGCTCGGCTGCGACAGTAACCAACGTTGCGTTTGCAAGCCCAGACGGCAAAGAAATTGTAACGGTTGTCATCAACCAAACGAGTGACCCGCAGCCATTTAAAATTATAGTTGATGGACTTCAAATTGAAGCGGTCATTCCAGCCAAATCAGCAGCAACCTATCGCTGGAATCGTACGCAAATAACAAACGTTCCAGCAACGATTGACGCTACGCGCTTTGCTTCAGCAGAAGGCGAGTTCCAGATTAATCCGAACGGATACTTAGGTTCTTTTGCACCAAATGGAACAGCTTCGTTCGATTATGTTGTAAATGTGGCAGAAGCAGGCGAGTATGAACTCGATCTGGCGATTGCTGGCTTTCAAACGGATGGTCTGGTTAGCTTTGAACTGGATGGCCAGCCGCTTGTGTCACTGCCGATCAATCAGACGACGTACCAGTGGGAGTACTTCGCTAATCGCCGCGAGCGCGTTATGCTTCCAGAGGGTGCGCATAAATTAACGATGAAAGTGAGTAAAAACGACTTCAATGTTAGAAGTATTGCGTTCACGAAGGCGGATAAGGCAGCAATTTCACTTCCCGCATCTATAGAGGCGAGTAAATTCACATCTGCCTTTAATGTACTCGTAAACGGCTCAGCGGTCAGCTATGCCGATCCGAATGATTGGATGGAATATGAGGTGCAGGTTCCGGCGGATGGAAACTACGGTATTACGTATCAATATTCCACGACCTATGACGGAGCGAAAGCAGAGCTTTCACTAGGAGGAAATGTACTGAAAACGACTGAGCTACCAAACAGCGAGAGCTGGGATGCTTGGGCAATGGCTTCAGATACAGTTGCTCTGACTGAAGGTGTTCATACGCTAAGAGTTCGAATCGTTGATCAAGGCTTCAACTTGAATGCCATTGCGGTTGGGCCTGCTATTATCGCAGATGCCTCAGCCGTAACAGAAGGTGCAGAGGCTGGAAGTAATATTTTTGTCCGGTTGCTTAACGACACGTATAAAGAGGAGCTGACTTCCTCCAACTGGTCCATCGACGGGTATGCGGGAACGGTTGTAGACAGCGTTTATCGTGTTGATGACCATATGGCTAAGCTTACCTTAGGAGGAGGGGCGACTAGAGACTATGACTCTGATCGTACCGTCACGGTAACAGCCAGCACATATGAAGCTGCTTCTGGAAGCATCGGTAAGACGATGAGCTCTAAAGTTATCATTAAGGCTACTGATGATGCGGAGTCGTTATCCTTGTCAGAGAGTCAGATTGCTTATGACGTAAATGGCAAGGAGCTAATCGTTACCCTTGCTGGCGGTACATTCGTGCAGAGTCAGCTTGGAGCGATAACCGTGTCGGGAGCGGCTACCTCGCAAGGAGGCGTATCACTGCGCTCGGCGGAGCTTCTCAGCCCTAATCGAGTGAAGCTTACGCTGAACTGGAGCGGAACCGTTTACTATAATGAATTGGAATTGCAGGTTAACGTTCCACTGCAAGCCTACGATGATTCAACAGGAGGTACGGCGTTAAACGCCAAGGCAGTGCTGCTTGGAACCGAAAATGTGAAGGAGCCAGTAAATCTTTTGTCCCTTGATTCATTGGATCAGTTCAATCGATTAAAAGGATTCGCAGTGTCTGGAACAGGAAGCGCGAGCAGGCTAACCCAAATTGATGCGGGCGATTATGCCGATTATTTGGTACACGTGCCAGCTACTGGTTCCTATGTTGCAACCTTTAAGGCTACATCTGGCGGCCAAGCTGTGAATGGCATCGTGCTGGAGGCGCAAGATGGCGCTGTTCGGAAAACGATTAACGTACCAAACCTTTACAACCAGGTCGTTGAAATGCGAATTGTCATTGATCTCGTTGAAGGTGACCAAAAGCTTCGTATTCTGGCTGGAGCATCCGGCTACGAGCTTAGAGGGATTAAATTTGAGCCTTATGTTGTACAGGTAATGGATCAGAGCGGTGTTATGAAAATTGAAGCGGAAAGCTACACCCATGCGGACGCGGCTGCTGTTCAAAGCAATATGGACGGACAAACGCTGTTATTCAAAAACGTAGGTTTTATCGCGGCAGCAGGCTCGCTTTATTTTGACGTAAATATCGCAAAATCGAGCTTCTACAAAGTGACCTACCGTTATGCAACGCCGCAAGCAGGCGTGAGTGGAACGTTGTCCGTGAATGGGCAAAAGTTGTCTACTACGCCGCTAGGAGCAAGTGGTGGATGGGATAAATATGCGGAGGCTTCTGGCATTGTAGAGCTTGCAGAAGGCATACAAACGATTCAATTTACTAGCAATAATGATGGGGCAAACCTGGATTGGATCACGCTTGAGCAGACTGAAGCGGTTACGCAAATTACAGGTTCCACAGCGCTTCCGACTGCTTCGCTGAAAGCTGGAGCCTACAAAGGAACCAAAACGGTTGCTTTAACGACTGCTACAGAAGGGGCTGCCATTTACTATACAACAGATGGATCGCTGCCTAGCAGTACAAACGGGCAATTGTACAAAGGAGAGCTTAAGCTCTCGGAGCTGACAGTGCTCCGCACGATCGTGATTAAAGCAGGAATGAAGGACAGCTTTGTTGCACCATTTACGTATATTATTACGCCAGGGGAAGAGCCAACACCAACACCAACGCCAACACCAACGCCGACGACACCAACGGAGCCAACACCAACACCGACGTCACCGACGGGGCCAGCTGTAACGCCAGCTCCTACGACGCCTCCGAGTGGAAAGGGCACAATACCTGCACCAACTCCGGTCATGGACACGGCTAGCGGACTTGGTAAAACTGCGATAAGCCAAACGCTTATCGACGAAGCTTTGAAATCAGTAGAAGGAAATAATGGTACCGTTCAAACCATTATAATTAAAGTACCGAGTGTAAATGGAGCTAATGGCTACGAGGTGCAATTGCCTAAAGGGACTATTAGCGAGGCTAAGCTGTCGGTACAGTATGAGATTCAGACAGGTACGGGTACGATTGTTGTACCAAGCCATATGTTGAAAAAATTGCCTTCGGATGCGAAAAACGTATCCATTGTGATTGCGAACATCGATAAAACAAAGCTTAGTGAAGAAGCAAGAGAAGCAATCGGCAGCCGTCCTGCGGTTGAGCTGAATCTCTACGTTGACGGTGTTAAAGTGGAATGGAGCAATCCAGAAGCTGCTGTAAACGTATCGCTTAGTTATACTCCAACAGCAGATGAGCTGGCGAGCAGCGAGCAAATTACAGTGTGGTATTTCGACGCAGCAGGTAAAGTGATTGCAGTGCCAAGCGGCAAGTATGATAAATCGCAAGGTGCTGTGCTTTTCACAGTAAATCATTTCAGTACGTATGGCGTAGTATTCGTAAACAAAACGTTTGACGATCTTGGCAAATATCCTTGGGCGCAACAAGCGATTAAGGTTATGTCGGCAAAAGGCGTCATCAACGGCATATCGGATAAAGCATACGCTCCAGCTCAAAATGTGAAGCGGGCAGATTTTATTACCCTGCTCGTGAAAACTTTAGGTCTTAATGCTGCGTATGATAGTCAGTTTACCGATGTGGCAAAAGGTTCTTATTATTATGATGCGGTTGCCATTGCGAAGAAGCTTGGCGTAGTAACTGGCCGTGCGGACGGTACGTTTGATCCGAATGCCTCCATTACAAGGCAAGAAATGATCGCGATGACAGCAAGAGCGTTAAATATTTCTGGCAAAAAGCTGCAAGCAGGAAGCTCGGAGCAATTGCAATCGTTCACCGATTTGAAGCAGCTAGCAGCTTATGCAACGGACAGTGCAGCTCTTCTCGTAGCGAACGGCATTGTGAAGGGCGACGGCGCTAAGCTTAACCCGCTTGGTTATACAACCCGTGCGGAAGCAGCAGTTATTATGTATGCCATTTACAACAAGTAATAAGATTGGGATGAGCGATGCGGCTCATTGAATGACAAGGAAGAAGCCTTCGAACTCACTGATAAAGTGGGAAAGAGGGCTTCTCTTTTTTTTGCCTATTCTATGAAAATTTTTTCAAAATAGTCGTATGCCGTTCTCACTATTAATCTAGCGAATAGGATGAGGGTATCAAACGGTAGGAGTTGATTAGGTGTCATTTTATTTGAAGCTGCGCACGTACCTAGGGAGAGATGTAGAAGTTATTCTCTCTAATGGGGATGTGGTTGCAGGTGTGCTGCTGACGGTAGGCTTCTCATACGTTGTGGTTCGAACCTTGCGTGTACCTGGATACGGTGGGACGGAAGATGTGTTGATACGTTTGCGGGTCATCGAATATGTCCGGATTTTATAGGAATGGCTGTACGGATGCAGGAAGAAGGCGTGACTATGTCGAGCGATTGATCGCGGATAAGGATGTACTGCCTCCTTTACGAAAAGGAAGAGATTTCTCCCAAGCAGGCAATCGGCGCGGGGTTCACCAGCGCTTGTCAGTGATTATACCCGTTCAAAACGAGGAGCGGACAATAGGGCGTGTCATTCAAGAGGCTATATTGCTGTCGCCAGCTGAAATTATCGTAGTTGTTAATGGCTGTAATGATCGTACTGAGAGTATTGCTAGAGAGCTTGGCGTTTCGGTTATCGTTTTTCAGGAGTCGCTCGGAACGGATGTTGGTAGAGCTATTGGCGCATATGCAGCCACTGGCGATGCGCTGCTGTTTGTGGATGGTGATTTTCATATCCCTTGGAAGGAGCTTGCTCCTTTTCCTAATGCGCTGCTAAGCGAATGTGATCTGGCTGTTAATAAGCTGGATTACCACCTCAGCATGCGCATGCCTTGGAGTGCCGTGACAACGCTGAAAATAGCACTGAATATGGCAGTTGGCCGCGAGGATCTGGCGAATGCTTCACTCGTACATGTTCCATTCGCGCTGAATAGGCGGGCGCTTAATGTTATTCAATGGTCCAATTTATTATGTCCGCCGAAGGCTTATGCGCTGGGACTGCTCGGTGGGTTAACCGTCACGCCTGTTCACTGCGTAGAAGTTGATCGCTTAAATCGTTATCGTCCAAGCAAACACAACAATGCCGGAGGAAACCATTCCATTGCAACGATGCAAATAATAGGGGATCATTTTGAGGCTTTGCATGCCATTCATAGGAGAGAGGGCAAGAAAGGAGAGATAGGGTGCAGCGGGAATTTGGAAAAGTAAGTATCGTTATTGCAAATTATAATCGTGCAGCATATCTCATTGAATGTTTGGACAGCTTGATGAGTCAAACATATTTGAATAAAGAAATCATCATTGTAGATGACGCATCGACCGATAGGTCGCTGGATGTTATCGAGGCTTGGTGCGAAGCGAACGGAGTAGCAGGTACAGAATCTATAGTACTCGTTAGACTTCCTAGAAATATTGGGTTTTCTGGAGCCGTTACGACGGGTTTCTTCCACGCTCGCGGACAATATATCGCGGTACAAGATGCGGACGATTTCTCTCATCCGCAGCGTTTAGAGAAACAAGTAGCGTATCTCCAAAGCCATGCAGAGGTTGCACTGGTAGGAACGAGCTACGCTAGCTTTGATGAGGCCGAGAAGAGGCAGTACGTTCAGGAAAAATGGCTGCGTTTCGGTGATGATATTCATGATGTTTACCGCAGCGGCGGTCACTGTGTTTGCCATGGGACGATCATGTTTCGCGGCGATGCTTTTGATCAAATTGGAGGATTGAGCCGACGAATTGTCGGGGCGGAGGATTATGAGTTCATCGTTAAATTTTTGAATAACAAAGCTCGTATTGAAAATATTCCTGAAATTCTTTATTACTATCGTCTGCATGCGAGCCAACGTTCATTGGCTTTTTATGCGAAAAAGGAGTGAGGTGAAATGGCAGGCTCACCGTTATCCGTCTTAATGGCTCTGGACAGTATGGATGCCGGTGGTACGGAAACACATGTATTAAGTCTAGCAAAAGCACTAATAAAAATAGGTCAAAGAGTGAGTATAATTGCCGCGGACGGCCCTATGCGGTTTCGGTTTGAGGATGCCGGGTGCCATGTATATTTGTTTGAATTCCAGCCAGCTGGAGTGTCAGTTCAAACGGAGCGAATCGTTAGGCTGCAGGAAATTATGCGAAGCGAGAAAGTAGATTGCGTTCATGTGCATCAGACTCCATCAGGTTTGTTTACGGCAAAGGCAGCTAATCTATTAGGAATTCCGTCTATATTTACCGTTCATGGCACCTATTATCCGCAAACTGCTCTAAAATCGCTGCTTGTTTACTCGGAATCGGTCATATGTGTAAGTGCTCCTCTTCAAAGCTACATCACGCGGCTTGGCTTTCCGTCTATCGTTGTCCCGAATGGCATCGATCTAGCGGAGTTTTATCCATCCAGCGGCGCAAAGCTTCGCTCAGACTTAGGTATTTCTGAAGATGCAATTGTACTTATGTATGCTAGCCGCTTGGCTTGGGGAAAGGCAACAGCATGTGATGTCCTGCTGCGGGCGATGAAGGATCTTTATCGTTATGGGTGGGATAAGCTTGAGCTTGTTGTTGTCGGGGATGGCCCTAAATATAATGCAATTTCAGAACTTGCGGAATTTATTCAGGCGGAAAGCGGAAGACGCTTCATTCATATGGTTGGGAAACAATCTCAAATGCGAGAGTATTACAATGCTTCAGATATCGTTGTCGGTACGGGACGCGTTGCGCTGGAGGCAATGGCTTGCGAGAAGCCAGTGCTTGCCATTGGCAACCATGGCTATTTTGGCTGGGTGGAGCCGAGTAATTATGAGCAGGCTTGGCTTAACTATTTTGGAGACCACGGTTCGTCTGCTGCTTATTCCCGTTATTTGTTTGCAAGCGAGATTGCAGATGGATGCCGCAGGCTGGAGGGGCTGCGCGCTAATGGAATAGAGGGAAGACGGTGGGTGGAACGTGAGTTTCATATCGATCAATCCATTGATCAAATGATGAGCGTGTATCGTTCAGCAATTGGAGAGATTTAATGAAGGGCGGTACGCAATGAAAAGAATTTTGTATGTAGGCTGGTTAGGGTTTAACAATGTTGGTGATGAGTTAATGTGGCTGTTGTTTCGCGACCTGTGCAGAGCGTATCTGCCTGAGAAAAAATATGATGTCATTCCGTCAATACCGGGCGTAGATATTCGGAACTCGGGTCCGTATGATGTTGTCGTGCTCGGCGGCGGCTCGCTGCTCATTCCAGGTTATATCGATGTTGCTTACCAAGCGGCACGGAACCATAAAAAAGTAATGATTTGGGGCAGCGGTCATGACAGACAGGAGTTTCCTGTATTTGATGCCTCGGGGAAGGTCGCAGCCCATTTGGCCTACACCGGTGAGAACCTAGCAACGAATGAGAAATTAGCTGAGCTAGTGAAGATGTCAAAATATTGCGGCGTCCGAGGTCCGTTGTCCTATCAGTTTCTCGAGGATTCTGGCGTCCGAATGGATCAGGCGATCATAAGCGGTGACCCGGCATTTCTGCTGCCTGCACCGTCGCCTCGCAAGAATAAGCAGGCTAGCAGAACGATTGGTGTGAACTGGGGAACAGCTTATAATCGAATATTCGGCGGCAACGAGGAAAAGGTAGAGCAGCAATTGGTAGAGGCGCTGCGTATATTAATATCGCAGGGCTATCGCGTCAATATTTTCTCCGTTTGGGGTCCTGATAGAGAAGCTTGCAGGCGTCTATATGCGAAGCTGGGAAACCAGACGAATGTGGATCTTGATTTGGAGCTGTACCATCATGAGGATTTGATGGAGAAGCTTAAGTCCTATACGCTGACGATCAATTTCAAATTGCATGCTAGTTACCTATCAGCAGCGGCAGGGGTGCCGTTCGTAAGCCTTGGATATCGATTCAAATGCATAGACTTTGGCTGCTCGGTGGATCTTCAGGATTATGTGCTCTCCACCGGCGATACGGCACTTGGCGAAAACATTCTGTACAGAGTAGCCAAAATTGAAAAAGAAACGGATATGATTCGCGAAAAGTTTTATTCGCATCAGAGCCGTTATCGCGAGCTGCTGAAACAGCCATTTCAAGAAGAACTGTTTTGAGGAAATAGCTGCAACAGCGTAATAGGAGCTGCCCGAAGGTTTATTAACCTTCGGGGCAGCTCTTTTTTTAATAGACAAAGGATGGATATTATAGGAAGAAGGTTGACATCGAAAAATAGTTTATGATATATAAAAAGAAGGATTGGCACTCAATGAGTTTGAGTGCTAAAATATAAGGTAGCGGTTTGATAAACATTGAACAAGCCTTCCTGTTGCGTTACCTTTAGGCTTACTAATTATTGATGAATGGAAAGGGGATCTATCCATGTCCAAAAAACAGTTCAAAGCAGAATCGAAACGATTGCTGGAAATGATGATTAATTCCATTTATACGCAGCGCGAGATCTTTTTGAGAGAGCTTATCTCGAATGCCAGCGATGCGATCGACAAGCTATATTACAGAGCGCTAACTGATGACCAAATGGTATTTAACAAAGAGGATTATTATGTTAAAGTCGTTGCCGACAAGGCAAACCGAACATTAACGATCACCGATACAGGGATTGGCATGACGAAGGAAGAGCTGGAGAATAACCTTGGCGTTATTGCGAAGAGCGGCTCTTTTGCCTTTAAGAAGGAAAATGAGCTTAAGGATGGACATAACATTATCGGCCAATTCGGCGTAGGCTTCTACTCTGCATTTATGGTGGCGGATGTGGTTACCGTTGTGACCAAAGCTCTTGGCAGCGATGAGGCGTTCAAATGGGAATCAACTGGCGCCGACGGCTACACGATTGAGTCATGCGAGAAGGATTCCGTTGGTACGGAAATTGTACTTAATATTAAGGAAAACACCGAAGATGATCAATACGATGAGTACTTGGAAGAGTACCGTTTGAAGTCGATCATCAAAAAATATTCTGATTTCATTCGCTACCCAATTAAGATGGATGTGAAGGGCCAACGGCCTAAAGCAGATGCAGAAAACGAGTTTGAGGAATATCAAGAAGAACAAACCGTTAACAGCATGGTGCCGATCTGGCGTAAAAATAAAAATGAGCTGACATCGGAAGATTATGATCAGTTTTATTTTGAAAAACGTTACGGCTTCGACAAACCGATCAAGCATCTTCATATTAGTGCGGATGGCGCTGTTGTGTACAATGCGATTTTGTATATTCCAGAGAGCACACCTTTCGATTATTATACAAAGGAATATGAGAAGGGGCTGGAGCTTTATTCAAATGGCGTTCTAATTATGGATAAATGCTCAGACCTGCTGCCTGATTATTTCAGCTTCGTTAAAGGTATGGTTGATTCGGAGGATCTATCGCTCAACATTTCACGTGAAATGCTGCAGCATGACCGTCAGCTGAAGCTGATTGCGAAGAACATCAACAGCAAGATCAAAAGCGCGCTCCTTGGCATATTGAAGGATGACAGAGAGAAGTATGAGTCGTTCTACAAAGCATTCGGCAGACAGCTGAAATTCGGCGTATACAACGATTACGGCGTTAACAAAGAAGTGCTTCAAGACCTGCTTATGTTCCACTCCTCGAAAGAGAAGAAGCTAGTTACACTGGACGAGTATGTGTCAAGAATGAGCGAGGATCAAAAGTACATTTATTATGCTTCCGGTGAATCGATTGAGCGGATTGATAGACTTCCGCAAACCGAGCTGGTAACGGATAAAGGCTTTGAAATCCTGTACTTCACGGACGATATTGATGAATTTGCCATCAAGATGGTTGCGAAGTATAAGGATAAAGAATTCAAGTCGGTATCAAGTGGCGATCTTGGTATTGAAGAGGACGAGAAGGACAAGGAAACGGCCGAAGAGCAGGATGCCAATAAAGAGCTTTTCGAGCAGATGAAAGAAATTCTTAACGATAAAGTAAAAAGCGTAAAAGCTTCAAAACGCCTTAAAACACACCCTGTGTGCTTATCCACTGAAGGCGAAGTAACGATTGAAATGGAAAAAATATTGAATGCGATGCCGAACAACCAAGAAGTAAAAGCAGACAAGGTGCTCGAAATTAACGTGAACCATGAAATATTCCAATCGTTGAAGGATGCTGCTGGGCAGGATAAAGTGAAGCTGGCTCTTTATACAAGCCTGCTTTACAACCAAGCGCTTCTCATCGAAGGTTTGCCAATTCAAGATCCAGTTGCGTTTACGAACGATATTTGCAAAGTAATGGTTTAATAGAGCAAGCGACAAGCAAGTGTAAAAAGCCCGTACGGGGTCATTCCCGTACGGGCTTTTTTTTCTACGACAGAACAATTATGGATGCGGATCGAAAGCTCAAAATGTCGAGAGACGAAGCTGATTCTAGAATTGGTGCTGCGCGATGTTGGTTAGAGGGAGCATAGCCCCTGGCTTTGATATAGTTGAGATAGCTACCGATAAAATTACTCGAGGCGAGTATTGTGCTTGCGCAAAATATAATAAATCATGGTATTGATTATTATTCCGGATATAATAGCACTACAAGATAAGAAATAATTGAATAAGAATGCAGAAACAAATAAATAAACAAATAAATACACAATATTCATTGCATGAATAAATGTGAAGCCGCAGAGGAGGGTTTATAGATGATACGGATAAAACGCCGGCTAAACTTGATTACGCTTATATTGCTGCTCATGTGTATTATTATTGTTCCGGTTCTTATCCAAGGTTATATGTTGGGCAAAGGAGCAGTTAAGCAAGTGGAAACGTTGTACGACAAATCGGTTTCGAGCAATATGGAGTCGCTCTCCATCAGCTTGGACTTTTATGTGAACCATATCGAGGATTATATTCGCACCTTATCGCAGGATCAGGAATTACAGAGGCTGTTAAGTCGAGATAATAATGCTTCCATAAATGAACAGGCGGTCAGAGACCGGCTGAAGTCGTTCACTGCTGCTTATCGGTTAAGGGTGCCTTTATACGTACAAATTATTAACGATCAAGGGGAAGTATTCAGCAATAGCGTTTTGCATGACACAGAAGTTGAACGGTTAAAGCAAGTGGTGCAGCAGTTTAATTGGCCTTCCGAGAGGATACCTTATGATAATAACGTCATGTATCGCAATGTAGGCCCCAACTTTCACGATCTCTCGGAGGGGCAGAACGCTTTTTATTTTACTAAAAATATTGTACAAGGCAATTCGGCGCTAGGCCTCTTAAACGTAGAAATTAACGAGAGCTTATTTCAGCGGCTGCTGCGCAAAATTCAACTGAACAGCTCAACCCTTGCATTCATAAGTCAGGAAGACGGCGAATTGCTCATTTCTAGCGAAGATGATGACGACCGCCTGAAGGAGCTCTCCAGACAGGCGATATCGAAGGCGAAGGTGGACGGTGGGGGATATGAAAGCTTTCTGATTCAGTGGAACGGCCAAAGCTACTTTTGCTCCATCCAAAACATTCCCTTCTTAAGATGGTATTTAATTGCGTTAACGCCGGAAGAGCTTTTGGCAAGTCCCACTAAGCAATTGTGGAGCCATACGCTCACGGTAACCGTGTCGTCCATTCTTTTGATTTCACTTATCCTGTATATATTCACAAGAAAAGCGATGATACCTGTACTGAATTTATCGAGGATGGTTCGGAAAATACGCTTTAATGATGCTGGGCAGGGGCAGGATGTCATTGGAAACTTCCAATACAAAGGCTTGGAGGAAATCGAAATTTTATTCTCGGGCATTCAGCAAATGCTAAGCCGGATTAATGAACAGATTGAGCGAATTAAAACGGATGAACGGGAAAAGTCGAGTCTGGAGCTCAATCTCTTGCTGTCCCAGATCAAGCCTCATTTCCTGCATAATTCGATTAATTCGATCCGTTGGATGGCGGAAATGAAGGGCGAGAAGATGATTGCCCAGACCCTTGTTAATTTAAGCAGCATGCTGAACTATACACTAAGCAAATCAAGAACCATATGGAGCACGGTCGGTGAGGAAATGGATTATGTCAGAAGCTATATTGCGTTTCAGGAAAAACGGATGTTCATCAAAATTGAAACGATATGGGATGTGCCGCATGAGGTGCAGGGTGCAAGAATATTGAAGCTGACGCTGCAGCCGATTGTCGAGAATGCAATCATGCATGGATTTACTAATCTTGATGGAATTACGCCACAGCTGACGATTACTTGCGCGATGGAAGGGGAGCAGGTACGGGTGGAGGTTATAGATAACGGAGTCGGAATTGAAGAAGGCTACATTGCCGGTATGCTGATAATGGATTCCAATGAGTACGAGGATGAGGAACGAACCTCGGGGATTGGGCTTAAAAATGTGCATCGTCGCTTGCAGCTGGAGTATGGCGAGAGGTATGGCATCGAAATTCGAAGTGTAGTGGGTAAAGGGACGAACGTAACGCTTACCTTTCCCTATATCGATCATAATGGAGGAGATTCGGAATGAAAGTGATGATTATTGAAGACGATATGCTAGTTAGAATGGGGATCAAATCATTAATTCCTTGGTCTGAAATGGGGCTGGAGGTCGTCTGCGAAGCCAGAGACGGAGTTGAAGCTGTTGAGCTGTACGAGAGATTTCTGCCGGACATCGCACTTGTGGATATTTTGCTTCCCAGAATGAATGGGCTTGATTTTATTGAGAAGGTAAAGCCCTTAAATCCGGACGGGGAATTTGTTATTTTGACCTGCAATCAAGATTTCGAAACGGTTCGCAAATCGCTGCGCCTGGGCGTTCATGATTTCATCGTAAAATCAACGATGGAAATTGAAGAGCTTCAGCTTATTTTGAAGCAGCTGACAGCGAAGATGAAAGCCAAGCTGCTGGAGCATCATTTTCAGGAAGAAGGGACGCCGGAAGCGGGTTCAAGATTCGTTCGTAAAGCCAGCTTATTAAGAGACTGGCTGCACGGCTTGTATAACAGTGAAGAGACAGAAGCGTTTGCCGAGAAGCTGGGAGAGTATAAATATTTTCTGCAAAAGGGAGAATATGAGGCATGGGTTGTGGCATTAGATCCTTCTCAGGATGAATCCAAATTAACTTCCCAAGAAATCGTTAAAATAGGCCATTCGATTGACCATATGGCTGTTGAACTTTACCGCAGCAGGTTAATTGGGTTCGTGGAAAACATAAATGATAACCGATGGCATGTATTGGTGAGCAGCACGAATAGCTCGGATATCGACCCGAAGCTGTTGATCGACTCGGTTTCGCAGTATATGGGCCATACTCTATCCATTGCTGTGAGTAAAAGGTTTACAGACTGGCGGGAGTGGACCGTGTATGATCGTTTTGCTAGCGACCTGCTAAGCCTCAAATATTTTTGTGAAAATGACCACCTGTTTCAGGGCGAGCTGCCTGAAGCAACGCTTTCCGATGCCGTCTTTATTTGGAAAAAGGCGATAATGAACAAACTGTCCAGCTTTCAATACGAGCAGGTAGGAGATCTGCTGGCAAACCTCAAGCAGGTCGTCGGCCCGCCATATCCCAAACCAAACCTGCTGCACAATGTACTGGAGGATATTTTATTCCAGCTGAAGCAAATCTGCGAAATGTCGGGACGGCGTCCATCGGAGACTTATTTCCAAAGATCTGAGCTGCTGGACTGCGTTTCATTAACGCAAGCGGTGCATTTGTTATACAACGCTATCCATGTGCTGCAGGAACCGGCATTCAAAGAGAAGAACGGCCATGAAAGAAAGAAGTTTGTTGAAGCCACCGAAATGTTTATTCAAGAGCACAGGTTTGATGAAATTAGTTTAAATGCCATCGCGATGAATCTTAAAGTAAGCCCTGTATATCTCAGCAGAATATATAAGGAAGAGAAAGGGATTTCTTTCAGCACCGCTGTTTTGACAGCCAAGGTGGAGCAGGCCGAAACGATGATCCGCAGCGGAATGACCTTAACTGAGGTTTCGGACAAGCTGGGCTACTTAAACCTAAGCTCGTTTACCCGCATGTTTAAGAAAATTAAGGGGATTGCACCCTCACACTATGCAGATGCTGAAAAGAATTAAAAGATGTTAACTGCGGCTTGAAAAATGATAAATGGTATCCTCTTCGGATATAAAGTGATAAATCAAATGGTTGGCTTAGGAGATTCATCTGCTTATGGAAAGCTTCTATACTAGGAAGCAAGACATCAATTAACGAAAGAAGGAAGGTTTCCATGAGAATGAGAAGATGGTCTGTTTTAAGTATAGCTTTAATGATGCTGGTTACAATGTCGCTTTCTGCATGTTCCAAGAATGAAAATGAAAGCGCTTCTACAGGTGGGGAAGGACAGGAGAAGGTCAATATTGTTTTCTGGAATTCAGGGTTTGCGACCATTGATGAAAATAACAAAGCGAAGAAAAAAGAAGACTTCTACATTTCTCAGGCCGTTGCAAGGTATGAGAAGGCCCATCCCAATGTGAAGATTGATGTGCAGGATGTTCCTTCCGGAGATGAGCTGTTTGCTAAATTCCAAACGGCCAGCATTGCCAAGAACGGTCCTGATTTAACGGTACTCTGGTCAGGTTCGTATATGCTTCGGTTTAAGCAATTTTTAGAGCCGATGGATAGTTACTTTTCAGGCGAAGAAAGATCCAGAATCGTTGGATGGAGTGCAACAACGGAAGACTTTACGGCCGATGGAAAAGCCTATGGCGTTCCATTTGGGACAGACGGAACTTTTCTTCTAGCGTATAACAAGAAAATTTTTGCGGATGCCGGAATCGATCCGATTGCCCAGCGCCCGAAAAATTTTCAAGAGTTTGTAGCTATGCTGGAAAAAGTGAAGACGAAGGATATTACACCGCTTGGTTTATTTAAAGACAGCTTCCTTCATGTACCGGACTATTGGATTGCTCAAACGGTGGATATTCCGGGCCTCGACAGCTTGGTCAAAGGGACAACCAATTTCTCCGATCCTAAGCTGGTGAATGTGATGAAGGGCTGGCGCGAGCTGTTCGAGAAAAACTTGGTCATTGCCGATGATTCAGTTCGACAACTGTTTATTCAAGAGCAGCTCGGCATGACGGTTGGCGCAAATGCGGACATCTTGAACTTCAGCAAGGAGATGGGCGACAAGGTCGGCTTTATGAAAATTCCAGACTTCAGCGAGGATGTCAAAATCCACGATGGCGGTCCTGGCGGGGTGGGTGCTGCGTTTGTGGTGACAAACTACTCGGAGCACAAGAAAGAAACGGCTGATTTCGTCAAATTCCTGATGAGCAAGGAAGAGCAAATCAACAAAATTAAGTCGGGCGAAGCACGTATTACAGTCGTCAACGATGTGGATGTGAACGAATACGTATCCGATCCGCTAGTGAAAACGATGCAGGATATGGCCAACGAACCTAGCACTATTTTCTGGCCGGACAATGTTTACCCAGCGGAGCTGACAAGCGAGATGATGTCGCTGCAATCCTTGGTTTCCAGCGGGAAGATGACGGCAGAGGAATTTATGAAAAAAATCGACCAGAAACGCGATTCGCTTCTAAAAAATAAATAGGCGGTTAAGGAGCGGCCTTCATAGGAAAGGAGGTCGCTTTCTACCAAAAGGCAAGGAGGAATAGAAGGATGGGTCTCAAGCAAGAACGATGGGTAGGTTTGTTCTCCTTGCTGCCGGCTTTTCTGTTACTAGCTGTATTCGTAGGTTATCCCATGTTCAACACGTTTTTTCATAGCTTTACGGAATGGGACGGGGTCACTTCTACGTTTGTTGGCTGGGATAATTTTAAGACGATCCTTAGTAATGGCGATTTGCCGCTTATGCTGCGCAACAATCTGATCTTTTTATTATCGGTACCGGGCATCTTGTTCATATCGCTTACGGTGTCGGTTCTGCTGCATGAGGAGGTTCCGGGGTGGCGCTTGTTTCGTTCGGTGTATTACTTGCCGGCGATCCTCTCCTCGGTCGTTATCGGTTTTTTGGCAAAATCCATGTTTACGAACAAAGGGATCGTGAATACGCTTCTGGAAAATGCCGGACTTGGCGCGTTTACGACGGATTGGCTGAATACGGTGCCGACCGAATTTATGATCTTGATTCTATGTTTTTACTGGCAGACGCTGGGCCAAGGAACGCTCATTTTTTTATCGGGGCTATCTTCGATCTCCAATGAGTTGTTTGATGCGGCCAAAATAGACGGAGCCAATTGGCGTCAGCGATTAATGTACATCGTCATACCGTCGTTATATCCAGCGATATTTTACTTTACGATCGTCAATGTTATTTACGTTTTTGTCGGGCTGTTTGGCCTTGTTTATTCGATCACTGGTGGCGGGCCCGGTTACGAGACAACACCAATCGATTATATGATTTATATTCAAGCTTTCCGAAGCGGAAATATGGGCTATGCGAGCGCGCTGTCGGTTTTCTTGTTCTTCATTGTTATGTTCATTACCTGGATTCAGTTGAAAATATCCAAGCGCTTGGAGCAATAGGAGGACATTATGAAAACAGCCTCTAGAAGAATGGTTAGATTTCTGATCTTTATCGTGCTCGCTGTCATTGCCTTCATGGCGATGTATCCGTTGTTCTACATGGCTATCAGCAGTATGAAGCCGACGATAGAATATATCAAACATCCGATGGGTCTTCCAAAAACCTGGTATTTTGATAACTTCATCGCACTCATTTATCGCTTCTCTCTCGTTCGGTTGTTTGGCAATACGCTCGTCTACGTGGGACTTAGCTTAGTTGCTTCCCTAGCCTTGTCAATTCCGGCAGCCTATGCTTTTGCCAAACTAAAATTCAAATACCGCAACGGGTTTTATATTATTATGATCGCTACGATGACCATACCGGGTATTACTTTTATCATTCCAAACTATTTGTTGATGTCAAAGATCGGCTGGACTGACCATATCATATCCGTGGTGACCATCTGGTCTGTCTCGGCTATTCCGAGCACGGTCTTCTTACTCACTTCACTAATGAGAGCCATGCCCGACGAAGTGCTCGAAGCGATAAAAATAGACGGTGCCAAATATCATCAGGCGATGTTCAAAGTGATTTTGCCCATGAGCTTGCCGGGCGTGGTCACGGTATCGATCTTTAATGCGACGAACTGGTGGAACGATTTGTTAACCCCGCTGATCTATTTGCAATCGGATGGCTTAAAGACTGTAACCGTTGCGGTGGCGACTGTGCTCAATCGGTTCAGCTCAGACTACCCGCTGTTATTGTCAGGGCTGTTGCTTGCTTCACTGCCGCCCATTGCGATTTATATTATTTTTCAAAGCTATATTCGTAAAGGGCTGGTTATCGGAGCTGTTAAATAAACGATATCGAATGAGGACAGGAAAGGATGTCATCACATGAGTACGAAGCAAGGACGCCTCTTTTCAAAGGTAGCGATTATTACAGGAGCGGCAGCAGGAATAGGTAAGGGAGCAGCACTGCTCTTTGCCGAAGAAGACGCGAGTCTTATCCTGGTCGACATCAACGAGGAGAAGTTAAATGAGGTTGCTGCGGAAATTCGCCAAATGGGCGGAAGCTGCGAGATCGTATGCGGCAGCGTCGGCCTGATGAAGACAGCTGAAGAAGCTGTGGGACGAGCAGTCAGCGCTTACGGAGGGCTTGATATCGTTTTTAACAATGCGGGCATTATGCCTGTGGGCGATATTTTGGATTATGAGGAAGAAACTTGGGATGAAGTGCTGCAGGTTAACTTAAAGTCGATGTTCTTAATGTGCAAAAAGGCGATCCCTGAGATGCTCAAGAGAAATGGTGGCTCTATCATTAATACATCTTCGGTCATGGCCTCTTTAACGGAGCCTGGCTATACCGCTTATTCTGCTTCCAAGGCAGGCATTATTGGTTTGACCAAAGAGATTGCCGTCTCCTATGCCGAGAAGGGCATCCGCTGCAATTCGATTTCGCCAGGCTGGGTGGAGACCGATATGAACGTCCGTCTCGCCGAAAGCATGGGCGGAATGGATAAATTGTACCCGATCATTAAACAGCAGCAGCCGCTCGGAAGAATGGCAACGACGCGCGAGGTTGCGTACGCCGTGTTATTCCTAGCCTCCGACGAATCTGTTGTCGTTAGCGGCTCTAATTTAAGCATTGACGGAGCAGCATCGGCTGCGATTTGATAACAAGCCCTCATTCAAAATCATTCACTCTCATATGGAGGTTATACCTATGGCTAAAATTAGTATTATCGGAGCAGGATCTGCGATGTTCTCCCTCAGCCTAATCAAGGACATCTGCTTGACGCCTTCTCTTGAAGGCAGTGTCGTCAGCTTTATGGATATCGATGAGCAGAGATTGGAAAGCGCATATTCCCTTTGCGAACGCTACGCCAAAGAAGCTAATATCCATCTGGTGCTGGAGAAGACGACGGACCGGAGAGAATCGCTAAGTGGAGCCGACTTCGTCGTGCTTGCTGCGCTAGTCGGAGGCCATCAGCGCTTGAAGGACGGATGGGATATTGCCCAGAAGCACGGTTATCGGTTTGGCGGGAGCCTGCATGTGATGCATGACGAAGGTTTCTGGATTAATTTCGATCAGCTGCGCCTGATGGAATCGGTTATGCTGGATATTTTGGAAATTTGTCCGGACGCTTGGTATATGCTCGTGTCCAACCCAGTCATGGCGGGCGTAACCTACTTGCAGCGCAAGTATCCACAGGCCAAGCTGGCAGGCTTCTGCCATGGTTCTAACGGGGTAAAAGCTGTGGCTGAGGTGATCGGACTCGACCCGAATCATATTACGTATGAGATTCCAGGCGTGAATCACTTTATTTGGCTGACCGAGTTCCGGTACAAAGGGGAAAATGCATTTCCTATTTTGGATCGTTGGATCGAAGAAAAATCGGCTGCTTATATTGAGAACTGCGCTACCTGCGACTGGTTAGGTCCCAAAGCGCTTGATCTCTATAAGAAATTCGGCGTATTTCCAATTGGCGATACGGGAAATCCGGGTGGCGGCTCTTGGCCGGCTTGGCACCATGCGGATCAAGAGACGGAGCAACTCTATAAGGAAGACCCTCAGGCTTGGTGGCGGGATCTTTACTTCGCGGGAGGTGCAGCTGGCGTAGAGAGGATCCGGAAGGTTTCCGAAAATACGACAGAAGCAGTTATGGATCATTTCCCGCCGGTGCATTCGTCGGAACCGATGATTCCGTTCATTGAAGCGATAGCCTGTGATGTGCCTAGAGTGATGATCCTTAATATATTGAATGACAGCAACTACGTGCCGGGCATCCCGCTCGATTTTCAGGTGGAAATTCCTTGTTACGTCAGTGGAATCGGCGTTCAAGGCATTAAGACCAAAGGCTTGCCTAAGCCTCTGATTAACTTTGCGCTTCGTGACCGTGTCGCTCCGGTGGAAATTGAGCTGCAGGCCTATGATAGCGGGAACTTTGAAGATCTTGTCCAGTTAATTATGATGGATCCGTGGACCCGTTCCGAGAAACAGGCTCGTGCGCTGCTGGATGATATTCTTAAATTGCCTAGCCTTGCTGCGATGAGACAGCACTTTAATTAAGGAGGCAGGCAGAATTGGCTATCGAACAGTTTGAGCTTTATGGTGAAACGGCAATAAGGGTACAGAATGAGGAGCTGGCGTTCACGCTGGTACCGGCTTGGGGAAGTAACCTATTATCTTTGCGATTAAAAAATAAAGATCTTGAATTGCTGCGATTTCCAGAAAATCAAGAATTGTACAAGGCAGATCCCATCTTGTATGGCCTGCCGATCCTCTTTCCTCCCAATCGCATTGCGGATGGCAGGTTTGCATTTAATGGCAGGGACTATCAGTTTGATATTAATGATGCTGCTGAACACAATCATACCCATGGCTTATTATTTGATGCACCGTGGAAGATTTTACGGGCAGAGGCAGAGGGAGAGAGGATCGTACTGGAGACGATCATTTATTCCGATGAGCATGAAGCGATTTTAAATCGGTTTCCACATTCATTTAGTGTTCAAATGAGTTACATCTTGGAGCGGACAACGCTCACGATTAAAGCGACAATCAGCAGCCAGGATGCCGCGCCATTTCCTTGGGGACTGGGCTATCATACGACCTTTAATTATCCGTTCGACCGCTCTGGGGATATGGCGAAGTGTCGATTTTCTCTGAATGCGGATAAGCAGTGGGTGCTGGACGAACGTTTCTTGCCAACCGGGGAACTAGTGGATATTCCTTATTTGGATGAGCTGCGCGAGGGGAAAAGCTTAGTCGAACACGCGCTGGACGATGCATTTCAGACAGCAGGAACGGGAGCCAATGAAGCGGTGCTAACCGATCTGAATTCCGGCATTCGCGTTGTGTACAGCGCGGACGAGCAATTTAAGCATTGGGTGGTCTACAACCATGATGCACGGCAGGGTTATTTGTGCCCAGAGCCTTATACCTGGATAACGAATGCACCAAACTTGCAGCTTCCGCAGAAGCTGACGGGCTTCCGTGTTCTTCAGCCTGGCGAGCAAGTGACAACAACAACACGAATTCGGATTGAAGAGGTGATCTGAGCATGTCTTTGCGCAGTGACCGATGGTTTAAACACCCGTCAAAGGAAACGCGATTCCAGCATCTGTCGGCCATGAGGGCTAATGGGCATGTTCCCGAATCATTTGTAGGCAAGCCGATAATTGGCATCTTCAACTCCTGGAGTGATTTGAATAGCTGTAATGCACCCCATAAAGAATTAGTCGAATTTGTCAAACGTGGAGTGCTGCTTGCCGGAGGATACCCGCTTGAGATGCATACGATCACGACGCCTGCTGATTTTATGAAGCCTTCGGATCTGCCTTATCGCAATTTGATGGCGATGGACGTTGAGGAATCCATTCGGGCATTGCCGATTGACGGCGCAGTGCTGCTTTGCGAATGCGATAAGACAACACCCGCCCAGCTTATGGGTGCAGCCAGCAGCAATATTCCTTCGCTGCAGCTTGCTGCCGGACACCGGGCATCGGGTTCCTTTCGCGGGAAGAAAGTGAATTATGGGACGGATCTTTGGAAGCTGATGGATGATTACAATGCGGGCCTTCTGACAGACGAGGAATGGAACGAGCTGGAGAAATGCATTTCATGCACGCAGGGAGGATGTCCCGTCATGGGTACCTCCTCTACGATGAAATGCCTATCGGAGATTCTCGGCATGATGCTGCCGGGCACTTCCACGATTCCGGCCACGCATGCCAGCCGTAAATGGGCAGCCGAAGAAACGGGCAAACGAATTGTTGCGATGGTTAGGGAAGAGTTGACTCCGGCTCGTCTAATGACCGAAGCCGCATTTGATAATGCCATCAAGCTGCTGGCAGCGCTTGGCGGCTCTACCAATGCCGTTATCCACTTAACTGCGATTGCAGGGCGACTCGGGATCCATATCCCCTTAAAGAGATATGAAGAAAGATCAAGTGAAATTCCGCTTTTGGTCAATCTTCAACCAAGTGGAGAGCACAGTATGGATGACTTTTTTGAAGCAGGCGGACTTGGCGCTGTGATCAGCAGGCTGCTGCCCCAGCTCGATGCGACCTGTCTGAGTGCACTGGAAACTACGCTTGAAGAATGTTATCGCGATTATCCCTCTTACCGGAATGATGTTATTTATTCTCTGGCCGAACCTTATAAAGTGGAAGCGGGCATTGCTGTACTAACAGGTAATTTGGCTCCTTCGGGAGCTATTCTGAAACGAGCAGCTAGTTCCTTAATCAATCATCAACATAGAGGCCAAGCCATAGTATTCGATAGCTATGAAGAGATGTATGAAACCATTGATAGCGAGCAGCTGGAGGTGGATGAGACCTCCGTGTTAGTTCTGCGAAACTGTGGACCGGTGGGAGCAGGGATGCCCGAATGGGGAGCGCTGCCAATTCCGAAGAAGCTGTTAAAGCAGGGAATTCGGGATATGGTACGAATCAGCGACGCCCGAATGAGTGGAACAAGCTTTGGTACGAATATTTTGCATGTTTCGCCGGAAGCCCAGCTTGGAGGGCCTATCGCTGCCATTCGAAGCGGAGATTGGATAGTGGTAGACCTCGATCACGGTACGCTTAGTGTAGAGCTTACGGACGCGGAAATACGCGAGCGTTTGCAGGATTGGTCGCCTGTTCGTCCCCATAAGCGAGGGTTTATGAAGCTGCATGCGGATCATGTTTTGCAAGCCGACGAAGGCTGCGACCTTGCTTTTCTGCGTCCAAATTCCAAAGAGGAAGCAAAATTTATAGAACCAACCGTCGGAAGAGGTTAGTGGGAGTTAGTCATTCACATACATGGAGTGATTCGAGGGGGAAACAACGATGAACAAAGCTCAAGCGTTTGCGGCTAGTCTGGGCCTGCCGGACAAAGAGCAGTATCAGCTCGCGACAAGTGCTAAAAGATTTGAAGATGGAGCCCATTACCGTGTGGAAATCCCTTCGGTAGAGGGTCCTGCCATTATGGAGAGCGTCATTGCAGAAGCCAAGCAATTTGGACTAAAGGTCAACCGAGTCTCTCAGGGCAGCGGAATTATGCTGTTAAGCGATTCCGAAATTGGCGATATGGTACAAATGGGCATGGCGGAAGGGATGGAGGTATGCCTCTTCGTCGGGCCTCGCATGAGCTTTGATATCGGAGCCATGTCTCTTAGCAGCAGCGGAAAGCTGCTTGGCGGGCGGCATGCCGGAATGGATCAGTTGCTATACGGTTTGGAAGAAATATTCCGAGCGGCGGAATTAGGCATTCGAAGCGTGCTTGTGGCGGATGAAGGCTTATTATGGCTGATCAATCAAGCGAAAATCAAGGGACAGCTGCCAGCCAATTTGGTTGTTAAAATTTCAGCGCTGATGAGTCCGACCAATCCGGTAAATGCTCGGATTTTTACGGAGCTTGGCGGCACTACCTTGAATTTGCCTGGCGATATTACACTTCCACAGCTGTCATCGATTCGAACCGTGGTTGATGCTCCGATTGATCTCTATATTGAGTCGCCGGATGACTTGGGCGGTTTTATCCGCAACTATGAAATTCCGGAAATTGTAAGAATCGCTTCGCCGGTTTATCTGAAATTCGGTCTTCGAAATGCAGCTAGCGTGTATCCGGCGGGGATTCACAACAAAGAGCTGGCTATCGCCCAGTGCAGGGAGAAAGTGCGCAGAGCTCATTTGGGCATTCAAGTTCTCAATCGATATCATTCGTCTGCCATTCAATCCGACAAGTTTGCCGAAGGGCTGGGAATTCCTTCAGTGCACTAATGCGATAACCCAAGGGATGGAGTGAATAGAGAAATGACTATAGAGCAGACTTATTTGAATTTTATTGATGGAAAATGGAGCGTATCCGCAACCGGAAGGTTGACGGAAAGCATTAATCCTGCCAATTCGTCTGAGATCGTCGGATATGTGCAAGATTCAAATGAAGCGGATCTTGATCTTGCGGTGAATGCCGCAAATCGTGCCAAAGAAGCATGGCGGAAGCTCTCGGGTGCGGCCCGGGGCGATTATCTGTTCAAGGCAGCCAACCTCTTGGAGGCAAGACTGGAAGATATAGCTGGAACCATGATGCGCGAGATGGGCAAGACCCTTGCGGAATGTAAAGGTGAAACGGCTCGTGGAGTTGCCATTCTTCGTTATTATGCCGGGGAAGGCATGCGGAAGACAGGTGACGTTATTCCTTCAACTGATCATGAGGCGATCATGTTCACAACTCGAGTGCCTCTAGGTGTCGTAGGTGTCATAACGCCGTGGAATTTTCCGGTTGCGATCCCGATGTGGAAAATGGCGCCGGCGCTTATTTATGGCAATACGATTGTCATAAAGCCAGCCATTGAAACGTCGATTACGGCAGCTAAGCTCTTAGCTTGTTTTGAAGAAGCGGGTTTTCCACCTGGCGTTGTCAATATGGTCACAGGTGACGGTGCTCTAATTGGAGGCGGTATTGCCAATCATTCCAATATTCAAGGTATTACCTTTACGGGGTCCAATAAAGTAGGGAAGCAGATTGGCCAAGCGGCTCTTTCGCGTGGAGCCAAGTATCAATTGGAGATGGGCGGAAAAAATCCGCTTATCGTCGCTGAAGATGCTAACCTCAATCTTGCCGTAGAAGCAGCGATTAGCGGCGGTTTGAAATCCACGGGACAAAAATGTACGGCTACGAGCAGGGTCCTCGTGCAAGCCTCGATTTATGAAGCATTCCGGGCGAAGCTGCTGGATCAAGTCAAACAATTGAAGCTGGGAAATGGGAAGGATTCCACCACATGGATGGGGCCTTGTGCCAATGAAAAGCAGCGTGATACCGTTCTTTCCTACATTAATAAGGGAATCGCGGAAGGGGCGAGCCTTCTCTATGGCGGAAGCATACCGGAGGATGAGGAATTGACGAATGGCTATTACGTGCAACCGACCGTCTTCGAAAAGGTAACCGTGGATATGACGATTGCCAAGGAGGAAATTTTTGGTCCGGTACTGGCGCTCATACCTTTTGTGGACTTGAAGGAGGCTTTATCGCTGGCCAATGACGTGGAATATGGACTGAGTGCCTCTATTTACACTCAAAATATTAGCCATATTCTGACCTTTATCTCTGATATGGATGCGGGCTTGGTACGCATAAATGCAGAAACGGCAGGTGTAGAGCTGCAGGCACCATTTGGCGGAATGAAGCAATCCAGCTCGCATTCGAGAGAGCAGGGGCAAGCGGCAATCGAATTTTTCACCTCAATTAAAACCGTTTTTTTGAAAGCTTAATGTAAATAGGAAAACAAGAAAGTCCCAGTGAAGCAAGAGCTCACTGGGACTTTTTAACTTAACTTTGACAGCTTGAAATCGATAGTAGCGGAGAAGGTTGCTATAAGTTGCCGTCGTAGTTTTTTTGTTATGCGACAAAGGGCTTGGGTCAACCCGCATTGTAGTTTTTTTGATATTGCCGAGGCGTAAGTCCGGTCCACTTCTTAAAAGTTGAGCTAAAGTGACGTTCCTCTTGATAGCCGACCAGCTTGGAAACCGCATAAATTTTATAGCTTTGGCGCAGCAGCTCCTTCGATTGTTCTACGCGATATTGATGCAAATAATCAAGAAAGTTAACGCCAAGCTCTTGCTTGAACAGCGAGCTTAAATAGGAATTGCTGACGAAGGTTTCCTTGGCAGCAAGCTCTAGTGTGAGATTTGTATTGTACTTTTGCTTAATCAGCTCAATGGTAGCATGCACGGTACGATGCAGTGACTTCTGGTTCGATACAGCCTCGACGATGCTTTGCACGATTTTTTGCAGAACGACGGAGCAGTCATCAAGCGTCTCCATGTTAGGGATTTGCTCGATCCAGTTCACGAAGCTGTCCTGCCATTCGATAGAGGCAACTTTGCGCTCTTGGGCGAATTTTTGCAGCTCTAAAATAAGACTTGTGGAGCGCAGATGAACCTCAGCTTTGGAATAGCTCGAATTGTTCCGAATATGCGACATGCTCGCTTCAATGGCATCAACTGCCTGCTCATAATGCTCGTTCTGCAAGGCGAGAAGCAGGTCTTTCTCGAGTCGATGCAAATAGGCATCGTCTAGAATGGAGCTTTTGGCAGCGGTCTGCTTACCAGTCTCGGCGTGAAAAAATATGCCGCCTCTTCCTTGATAGAATCTGGCTTCCATCGCTTCAATCGCTTGCTGGTAACCGATATGCGCATAATCAACCGAAGCAGCTGCAGAGCTGATTGATATGCTGATCGAGAGCTTCAGATAAGCTTCAAGATTAAGCTGGAGCTCCTTCATAGCACCTTCAATCGCCTCGTTGGTCGTGTTTTCTGGATAATTTCCGATCCATAACATCTCGTCGCCATGCCGAAACACCTCAAGCTTGCCATCGTACAACGGCCGAAGGGTTTCACCTGCAATATTCAGCAGCGCATATCTGATAAGCTCTAAGTCACGTTTGGATGCGGTGACGTTCTGCGCCTTGTTGGAGTCAATGCGGATCAGACCAACTTGAATGGGTCCGCACGAGAGCGTCATGTCCACTTCACTCATTACGCTGGATCGTTCCTCCAGAGGCATAAGCGGATGCTGAACCCATTGCGATAAAATCTGATTTTTCAGCAGATGAAGGTTGCGATTCCAGCTGCGGTTAAGGGCATTTAAAGCTTTATCTTCATTTTCGGATTGTTCAATTTTTTGCTTTAAGTCCATAATTACACGAATAATATCATGCGGCATACAAGGCTTTAAGAGGTAGTCCGAAACGCCAAGCTTGATCGCTTCCTTGGCATATTCAAACTCATTGTAGCCGGTAAGCAGCACAGAATGAAATTCATGGCCGGCTGCTTTGGCTTCACGAATAAGGTCAAGACCGTTTAGAAAAGGCATACGGATATCGGTCAGCAGCAAATCAGGGGGATTGTTATGAATCATTTCCAAAGCCTGTTTGCCATTCTCCGCTTCTCCGGCAATCTCAATGCCATACAGCTTCCAGTCGACAAGTGTAAGAATGCCTTCTCGGAACGATTGCTCATCCTCTGCAACGATCATTTTAAGCACCATTTCCATTGCCTCCTTGTTTAATTCGCAGTTGCACCCTTGTGCCTAAACCTTCCTTGCTTACGATCTCGAATTCAGCCTGTTCATAAAATAAAGCGAGCCTTTCCTTGATATTAGCCAGTGCCATCCCAGAGTGAGCGTCATCCGTTTGCAAGTTGCGCATTGGCTCCTCTACGCTTGGTTGATTAAGAAGGTATACCTGTTTCTCCGGCATGCCAGGTCCGTTATCGGTGACTTCTAGAATAATAAGCGAGTCCTCTGTATAACCCTTGATGTGAATATGTCCATTTCCGCCTGAGGGCTCGATGGCATGGATAATCGCATTCTCGACAAGCGGCTGCAGGAGCAGCTTAGGCATACGAAAGTGCTCAATCGAGGGCTCCAAATCAATCTCAAAATTAAACCTCGTCGTAAATCTTTTCTTTTGCAAAAATAAATAGTTTCGTACCAGCTCGATCTCATGCTTCAGCTCTACAAAATCGTTGCCGCTATTCAGGCTTAGTCGGAAAACTTGGGAGAGTGAGAGGACCATCTCGGATATTTCTTTATCCCCCTTCTGCACGGCGCTCCAATTAATCATATTTAAAGTGTTGTATAGAAAATGTGGATTAATCTGCGATTGCAGCGCCTTCAGCTCGGCTTCCTTCTGCTTCAGGCGCGAAGCATATACGTCATCAATTAAGGTTTTAATTCGTCCTACCATCGTATTGTACAAATGGCCGAGCCTTCCAATCTCATCGTTGCCGTTGAAGTGTACCCTCTGCGTAAAATCCCCCGTTTGGAGAGCCCTCATAGAGAACATCAGTTTTTTCATCGGATTCGTAATAATGCGGGCAATGACCCAAGAGACAACAATCGTGATGAGCGTAACGATCGCCATGATCGAGAAGGTGACGGAACCAATATGCTTCAATTCGAGTACCAGCTTGCTGCGATCTTGGATTACGACAGTTCGCCAGCCGGTAATATCCGATAAGGAATCTGAAACGATATAATGTTCATTTTCCTTTAGCAGCGCTAATCCTTTTGCAGGTTCGATGGCAGCTGTATTCATCTGATCGAACACAGGCAGCATTGTTATCGGCTTGCCAATCATGCGCAAATCAGTTGAGGCGAGTATGGTGCCTTGATCATTCATTATAAACTGTGTAGCTTCCTCATCGTCATGATATAAGGATTTGCTTAGCTTATCTGCGTCCATCCCTATAATTAAAAGGCCGCTTCGAACATAGTTGTAAAAGTTTTTGTACGGCTTCACTAAAACGATCTTATGATGGGTGTCACCAAGCAGAATACCATCCGAAGGGTAAAACATATCCCATATTTGTCCTGATTCTGTATTAGCGAGCCTCTCATAGTAACGGGTTTTCATAAAACGCTCAAGGCTGATAGCGCTTGCAATACCGGTCTGTGTAATCGCAAACGGTTGAGCGGGCACATCATCCTTCGTAGAGGGATAAAGCACTAGCGATTGGATCGTTTCACCGGTAACCATAAGCGGCAGCAAATTTTTGAACACCTGATCACGGCGCTGCTGCGTGTCGCCATTCATAACCATGCTTTGAACGGTCGGATTTAGAAACAAGTAATTAGAGAAGCTTAACGTGTTTTTGGCAAAATAGTCGAGTTGATCCTTTGTCTTGATCGCCATGTTCATTTGAGATTGATGAAGCTTATCTACCACTTCTCCCGAGGCAATGTAATAAGAATACAGCCCGGTAATCCCAACGGTTGCAATCAGAAGGGGAATGACTAAGGTAAGCAGTTTCCGTTGCAGCGTAATATGTCGAAAGGGAGTAAAAAAGGATCGCATCATGTTCACCTGTAGCATTCAGATTTGTGACTTCAGTATACCAAGAAATAAATCCAGTTAGGCTGATTTTGGGAATGATCCAAAAAATGAGGCATCTATTCTTAAATTTGGCTCATATTTTGTCGCAGATATAACACGTTATAATGGGGACAGATCAGGGAACGCCTGCTCAAATAAAAAAAGGTGGGGTAGCGATGAGAAAAATATGGATTTCGCTAGTAGCAATAATGATGGTTTTTACAGTAGCGGCATGCTCCGGCAATAATGGGAAAAACGGAAGCAGCGAAGCGACGAATAGTCCAACTAATGCAGCAAAAGAAACGGAAGCGCCGAAAGAGAAGGAGCCGGAGCAGGTAACGCTTAAGTTTTTCACAGCGCTGGCTGACCGCTCTAATGGAGCAGGTAAAATCGAGCAAGCAATCATTGATAGTTATATGGCAGAAAATCCAAATGTGAAAATAGAAGTAGAAGCGCTTCAAGATGAGCCTTATAAAGCGAAAATTAAAGTATATGCATCAACAGATGCAGTACCTGACATTATCCAGGCGTGGGGCCAAACCTCTTTTATTAAACCTTTGATTGATAACAACATGCTGCTTGAGTTAAATGAAGCAGATTTTGAGAGCAGCAACTTTGTACCAGGTGCAAAAGATGGATTCTCCCAAGATGGCAAACTATACGGATTGCCGCGCGGTACAGATTTCTTGGTTATCTACTATAACAAGAAAATTTTTGACGACAATAACTTAACGGTTCCAACAACAACGGCAGAATTGCTTGAAGTATCCAAGCAGTTGAGAGCAAAAGGCATTAACCCGCTTGCAACGAACGCAATGGAAGGCTGGTCACTGCCAATCTGGTTTGAGTATGCAGCACAGCGCCACACAGGCAATTTTGACAAAATGGATGCGGTATTGAAGGGTGAAGCTAAATTCTCAGGCGACGCTGACTTCCTTGCAGCAGCACAAGACATCGCTGCACTGGCAGAGAACAAAGCACTTGCAGACGGCTTCATGACAGCAGATTACGGCACTTCCCGCAACTTGTTCGGGCAAGGCCAAGCGGCAATGTTCGTTATGGGTAACTGGGAAGCAGGTCTTGCAACAGACGAGAACTTCCCTGAAGATTTCCGCAATAACGTAGGAGCGATCTCTTACCCAGCTTCTGATAAAGGTAAAGCAACAGATGTAGCTGCATGGTATGGCGGCGGTTACTCCGTATCGAAAACATCGAAGCACCCTGAAGCAGCAGTCGCTTTCTTGCAATATTTCTTCAAGCCTGAGAACTGGGCGAAGCAAGTATGGCAAACAGGATCAGGCACTCCGGCTCAGAAGTTTGATCAATTCCTGACAGGCAACGAAACAGCGCTTCAAAAACAATTGGTTGGCATTTTCAGCGCAATGACTTCTTCCAGCGGTACACCGGTACATGATAACGGTACGGATGAATTCAAGACAAAAGTAATGGAAGCTCACCAAAAGCTGTTTGGAAAACAAATTACACCTGAGCAGTTCTTAACAGAAATGGACGCAGCTGTTGGTGTTCTGAAGTAAACAAATGAGTTAGTTAGCTGATGGGGCAGCCGAATTCATTCGGTCTGCCCCGCCTTCTACCAAAGAGAGAGCGGGGAGAACCATGCACAAACTGATGAGCAATCGCATCACCATTTTTTGGCTAGTCGCACCGGGTTTTATGCTGTTTCTCTTCATGGTTTGCTTTCCTATCATTATGAGTGCATATTACGGTACGACGAATTGGACAGGAATCGGTGCTTACGAGTTCGTTGGACTCGAGAATTACCAAAAGATTTTGTTTCATGACAGCGTTTTTTGGCGTTCATTGCTTAATGCCCTACTGCTGCTTGCAGCTACGCTTCTGATTCAACACCCGATTGCGCTTTTGTTCTCCATATTTGTGATGTATGCAGGAAAGCTAGAGAAATGGTTTCGGGCTATCTTTTTTATACCAGCAGTTATTTCAATCGTTGTTACTTCGAAAATGTGGGTAAGCGTATTTCATCCGAACTTTGGGATGTTAAATAAATTGCTTGAAGGCGTTGGTCTAAGCACCTGGAAACAGGATTGGTTGGGCGATTCAAATATTGCCATTTGGTGCATTATCGTTGTGGTCATGTGGCAAGGCTTTGGTTATGCGCTTCTGCTTTATTACGCCGGGCTTCAAGGCATACCAAAGGATCTATATGAGGCGGCAGAGCTTGATGGAGCTGGAAGAGTAAAGCTGTATACGCGAGTTATCATTCCACTTCTCTCGCCAATGGTTCGAGTTGCAGTCGTCATCGCGGTTACGGCTTGCTTGAAGCAGATGGAAACCGTATTCCTCATGACGAACGGAGGACCTGCCAATACAACGCAATTTATTGGTAATTACCTTTATAAAACGGCGTTTTCCTCGTCGCTGTACGGCTATGGAAACGCAATATCCGTTGTGTTCGTTATCATTTGTCTCATTATTACGGTAGCGATGAACAAAGCGTTCAAAAAAGATGTTGGTGAGTTTTAATACTCACCCTTGTATATGGACATTTGGTATATGAATTATTTTAGGAGGCATGCCCGTGGAAGCTCTTGCAGCTAAGACCAATCGCCAAGCGAAAAACGGCAAGAAGAAGGACGCCGCATCGCCCGCATTAAAGGCCATTCTTCATCTCGTTTTATGGGTCGTAGCGCTTCTGCAAATTTTTCCGCTCATTTGGCTCATCAATTATTCCTTTCTGAAGAGCGGAGATTTTTTTGGCAGCGGCATATTAAAGTGGCCCAAAACATTTGAATGGAATAACTATGTGAATGCATTCAATTACGGGAGCGTTCCAAAGTTTCTATTAAACAGTGTTTTTATTACGACCGTAACCATCTTGGTTGCTGCATTTCTAGCGCTTATGCTCGGGTACGCGTTCACGCGGATGGAATGGAAGCTGCGCGGTCCTGCGATGGCGTTCATTATGCTCGGTATGATCGTACCGATTCATGCGACTTTGCTGCCGAACTTTATTTTGTTCGATAAGCTGAATCTCATTGATAATCCTTTGTCCTTGATTCTACCTTACATTGCTTTTTCGCTGCCAATAAGCTTGCTCATTATTTCGGGTTTTCTTGAAACCATTCCGAAGAGCATAGAGGAGTCGGCGGTTATGGACGGCTGTTCGGTCTATGGCGTTATTTTCCGAATTATTATGCCGATGACGAAACCTGCCATTGCGACGGTTTGTATTATGAACTTCATCAGCTGGTGGAATGAATTCATTATGGCCAATACATTTCTAACATCCGAAACCTTCAAGACGCTGCCATTTTCCATTATGAAGTTTACCGGTCAGTACTCATCCAATTATGGCGCACAGTTCGCGGTAATGACCATCATCGCTTTGCCGACAGTTATTATCTATTTATTGTTTACAGAGCAAATGTCACGCGGAATTACGGCTGGTGCAGTTAAGGGTTAAATGAGGAGAGTATAAGGAGGCTGAGGTAGCGTGCAAACACCTGTTACGGCAAATGCAGCAGTAAAGAGCTCGCGAAGAGAGAAACCGCTGTGGCGGCGGTTTCTGGCGCAATGGCAAGTACAGCTCATGATATTTCCAGCACTGATCTTTATACTCGTTTTTAATTATTTTCCGATGTACGGTGTCTTGATGGCATTTCAGGACTACAGCTTATTTAAAGGTTTTTTTGGCAGCACATGGGCGGGTTTTAAACATTTCGAAATGTTTTTTAACTCGCCGGATTTTTATAGAGTCATTCGGAATACGATTGTGATCAGCTTGCTTAAGCTGGTCATTAACTTTCCGGCTCCCATTCTGCTTGCTCTGATGCTAAACGAAGTAAGAAACATGGCCTTTAAAAGAATCATTCAAACGATCAGTTATTTGCCTCACTTCTTGTCATGGGTTATCGTGTCTGGTTTTACGATCTCCATATTGTCCGTGGATAACGGCAGCTTAAATATTTCACTGCAAGCGCTTGGACTCATTGATAAGCCGATTAATTTCTTGTCGTTGCCCGAATATTTCTGGGGAATTATCGTGACGACGAATTTGTGGAAGGAAATCGGATTTGCAACGATTGTTTATCTAGCAGCTATCGCAGGCGTGAATCCCAGCTTGTATGAAGCGGCTTCTATTGATGGTGCCAACAAATTCAAACAAATATTTTTGATAACGCTTCCATCAATTACTCCTGTTATTATTATTTTTCTAATTCTGAACATCGGAAGTTTATTGAATGCAGGGTTTGATGATTTGCTCTTGCTCGGCAGGAGTGCAATGCTCCGAGACGTGGCGGACGTCATCGATACGTATGCTTACCGGGTAGGTATTATTAATAACCGCTTCTCATATGCGGCGGCAGTTGGTCTGTTTAAAGCGATTATAAGTGTGGGCTTGCTGACGATGGCAAACTACATGGCTAGGAGAGCAGGTTCAAGCCTATGGTAATTCAGCGAACCTCTATCAATATTCAGAAAAGTGGTGAAGCCTAGTGAAGCTGAGCAGCAGCGATAAAGTATTGCAGGTTTGGATTTATATTTTACTAGTGCTACTTGGACTCGCTACGCTGTACCCGTTCTGGAACTCCGCGGTGATCTCCTTTAACGAAGGGCTCGACACGGCAAAAGGCGGAATAACGTTATGGCCAAGGGTGTTCACGATTGATAATTATAGAATCGTATTTCAAAATAACCGGATTATTGATGCGTTCCTAATCTCGGTGTCCCGTACCGTTGTCGGGACGTTGATCTCTATTTTCTTAACGGCCATCTTCGCTTATGGCTTGTCCGTTAAAGGCGTTATCGGTAAAAAATATTATATGATCTTTGCGATTATTACGATGTATTTCAGCGGGGGACTTATTCCCTTTTACCTGCTGAACCGCGAGCTTGGCTTAATGGATACGTTCTGGGTTATGGTCATTCCGACAGCGGTAAGCGTGTGGAATATGATTATATTCCGTACCTTCTTTATGGGGCTGCCTGATGGACTAGAGGAATCTGCGAAGATCGATGGAGCCAGTACGTTTGGGATCTTTTTCAAAATCGTATTGCCTTTATCTGGGCCTGTTTTGGCAACGCTTTCACTATTTACGGCTGTTTATCACTGGAATGACTGGTTTACAGCTACGATTTTTATTAATGACGCTAAGCTATATCCGATTCAAACTTTACTGCAGCAAATTATGAACTCCAACACGATGAGCGAGCAGCTCTCGATCGCTTCACAAGGAAGCGGTGCTGCCTCAGATGCGTTAAGCAGAATGCAGAGTGTGACGAGCAAATCCTTAACGATGGCTACGATGATGGTAGCGACGATTCCTATCGTTTTGGTGTATCCGTTCGTACAGCGTTTTTTCGTAAAAGGCGTAATGATCGGCTCCTTAAAGGAGTAATGTGGGTATTCGACCTTAGCGCTTTGGTGTTGGGTATGAGTATATATATTAAAAATTGGGAGGTTTACGAACATGAAAGGAAAAAAGCTGTTAACTGTGCTTATGACCGCTGGTCTTGCCGGTACTGTGCTTCTAGCTGGCTGCTCCAGTAACGACGGCGGAAAATCAAGCAATTCGGGCAATACAGGTAAGGAAGGCACGAATAAAACAGAGACTAGCAATGGATTTGTTTTGGGAGAAACACCGGTAAACTTTTCTTATTATGTTCATTATGATTGGTGGACTACGGAGCCGTGGGGTGCTAATCCGAATAGTAAATGGGTACAAGATAATCTAAAAGTAACCGTAGAGCCTATTCAATCCGGCGGCGCTGCAGCGCAAAAGCTGAGCACGATGATTGCGTCGAAGGAGCTTCCGGGTGCAATTATGATGGACCGAGGACCTGAAGTAGAACGATTGAGAGCTGCTGGAGCACTTGTTCCGCTGGATGATTATATCGACAAATATCCGAACCTGAAGAAATGGGCGGGCGAAGAGACGCTAAACATGCTCCGCTCGAGCGACGGCAAAATCTATCAATTCCCGAACTGGTATACAGCAGCGCCTACGGGCAACGGCGGCTGGTTTGTGAACAAGAAGATTTACGCAGACCTAGGCTCACCGAAGCTTGAAACAATCGATGATTTGTATGCTTACTTAAAGCAGGTCAAAGATAAATATCCGGACGTGATTCCATTAGAGGTAGGCGGCAACGGCTCGGGCGTTGAGGTAATGTTCCCTAGCTTCCAGGAGGGTGCAAACGGTGCGTTCCATTCCATGAAAGCATATCCTAACGGGGATAAGTTTGATACGATCTACAACAACGAAGCTTGGAAAGAAACAATGCTGTTCGCAAGCAAGCTGTTTAGAGAAGGCCTTATGACACAGGATGCGATGACTCAAAAGGATGATCAGGTAAAAGAGAAGCTTGCAACGGGCAGAGTAGCTGTATTTGTTGGCGGCAATGCGACTAATGTGGGACGCGAGGGCCATAACGCATTAAAAGCAAAAGATCCAAATGCAGGTTATGAATTTATTTGGCCAATTGCTAAATCAGGATTGGATAAAAACAAAATTTATCCAAACGGTTATAACGCACTAGGCTGGAACGTTAACGTCATTACAACAAGCGCTAAAAATCCAGAAGGTATTTTTGCGTATTTGGATTGGATGACGGGCGAGGAAGGCACTCGTATCATGTTCTTCGGGCCAAAAGGCTTGTACTGGGATGAATTTGATGCGGATGGCGCACCGATTCCGAACGACAAATGGTTCAGCACGCCGCAAGAAGAGAAGGACAAAGATAAGCTGGAAGCCTATGTATGGGCAGGAAATGCAACCTTTGTAGATACGAGCAAGCAAAAGATCGAGCAAACGCTGCCGGAAGAACAACGCAACTGGGGTTCGTTGGCACAGCTTAACATTGCATGGAAAACATCGATGAATATGACGCAATTCAACAACATCGATCCGGCTCCAGAGACGGATGAAGGAATTATTAATCAGCAAGTGACGGAAACAGCTAACGAGTATTTCGGAAAAATTCTGTTCGCGAAAAGCGATGCAGAGGTGCTTAGCTTAATCGAGGAAGCGAAAAAGACAACAACCTCGCTTGGCTTCGATAAAGTAAACGAGTATCGTACTGCAAGATGGCAAGAAAACCTTGCTTTGATTAACGGCAAGTAATTGTTGTAAATGAGCGAGCTCAGGAAGGCCGCTCCTAGGTAGGATTCTACCTAGGAGCGGCCTTCTTTTTGTTGTTGTAAGCACGAATGGGTTTCTACAACAGTATTTCGTACGTTCGCCAACGCCGAAATGAAGCTGTAAGCACGCATACGTTCTTAAACTGGACAAACTGAGGTTACTTTGTGACTGTAAGCACACATAGGTTCTTACAGCAGTGGTTCGCACGTTCGCCGATGCCGAAAAGAAGCTGTAAGCACGTATACGTTCTTACAGCGGACAAACTGAGGTTACTTTGTGACTGTAAGCGCAAATAGGTTCCTATAGCTGTGGTTCGCATGTTCGCCGACGCCGAAAAGAAGCTGTAAGCACGTATATGTTCTTACACCGGACAAACTGAGGTTACTTTGTGGCTGTAAGCGCAAATAGGTTCCTACAGCAGTGGTTCGCACGTTCTCCAACGCCAAAATGAAGCAATAAGCACGCATACGTTCTTACAGCGGACAAACTGAGGTTACTTTGTGGCTGTAAGCACACATAGGTTCTTACAGCAGAGGTTTGCACGTTCGCCAACGCCGAAATGAAGCTGTAAGCACGCATACGTTCTTAAACTGGACAAACTGAGGTTACTTTGTGACTGTAAGCACACATAGGTTCTTACAGCAGTGGTTCGCACGTTCTCCAACGCCAAAATGAAGCAATAAGCACGTATACGTTCTTACAGCGGACAAACTGAGGTTACTTTGTGGCTGTGAGCGCAAATAGGTTCCTGTAGCTGTGGTTCGCACGTTCGTCGACGCCGAAAAGAAGCTGTAAGCACGCATACGTTCTTACAGCGGACAAACTGAGGTTACTTTGTGGCTGTAAGCGCAAATAGGTTCCTACAGCAGTGGTCCGCACGTTCTCCAACGCCGAAAAGAAGCTGTAAGCACGCATACGTTCTTGCAGCGGACAAACTAAGGTTACTTTGTGGCTGTAAGCGCAAATAAGTTATTACAGCAGTATTTCGCACATTCACCAACGCCGGAATGAAGCTGTAAGAACGTATGCGTTCTTACACCGGACAAACTAAGGTTACTTTGTGGCTGTAAGCGCAAATAGGTTCTTACAGCAGTGGTTCGCATGTTCGCCGACGCCGAAAAGAAGCTGTAAGCACGCATACGTTCTTACAGCGGACAAACTGAGGTTACTTTGTGGCTGTAAGCACACATAGGTTCTTACAGCAGTGGTTTGCACGTTCGCCGACGCCGAAAAGAAGCTGTAAGCACGTATATGATCTTACACCGGACAAACTGAGGTTACTTTGTGGCTGTAAGCGCAAATAGGTTCTTACAGCAGTGGTTTGCACGGTCGCCTCCGCCGAAATGAAGCTGTAAACACGTATATGTTCTTACAGCGGACAAACTGAGGTTACTTTGTGGCTGTAAGCGCAAATAGGTTCCTACAGCAGTGGTTCGCACGTTCTCCAACGCCGAAAAGAAGCTGTAAGCACGCATACGTTCTTAAACCGGACAAACTGAGGTTACTTTGTGGCTGTAAGCGCAAATAGGTTCTTACAGCAGTGGTTTGCACGTTCGCCGACGCCGAAAAGAAGCTGTAAGCACGTATACGTTCTTACACCGGACAAACTGAGGTTACTTTGTGACTGAAAGCACACATAGGTTCTTACAGCAGTGGTTTACACGTTCGCCGACGCCGAAATGAAGCTGTAAGAACGTATACGTTCTTACAGCGGACAAACTGAGGTTACTTTGTGGCTTTAAGCGCAAATAGGTTCCTATAGCTGTGGTTCGCATGTACGCCGACGCCGAAAAGAAACTGTAAGCACGCATACGTTCTTACAGCGGACAAACTGAGGTTACTTTGTGACTGTAAGCACACATAGGTTCTTACAGCAGTGGTTTGCACGTTCGCAGACGCCGAAAAGAAGCAGTAAGCACGCATTGATGCTTACAATTCACAAATATAATTCATATGCAATAGCCCTTTCGAGTCATGTTTTTACCCTCCCTATCGAGGGAGAATAGGAGATAGAAAAAAAGTAATATAACCTATGGAAGCCGAGGCGAATGATGTGGAAGAGGATTTGGCTAAGAAAAAATCATTTTGGTTGTTTGTGGCTTGGGCTGCAGCAGTTTTGGCGACGGCGGGAAGCTTGTATTTGAGTGAGGTTATGCATTTTGCACCATGCAGCTTATGCTGGTTCCAGCGAATATTCATGTATCCATTGGCACTTATACTAGGCATAGCCTACTCTAAGGGAGATGAAGGCATCGTATCGTACGCACTGCCTTTAGTTGTAATTGGTGGAGGCTTCTCGCTTTATCATACGGTGCTGCAAAAGCTGCCGCATGATTCTCCGCTTGCCGCATGCGGCCCCGTTTCTTGTCAGGGAGACTATTTGAACTGGTTTGGATTTATTACCATTCCAATGCTGGCTCTCGTGGCGTTTTTGATCATTTTGACGGCGCTGCTTCGCTTGAAGAAGCTTAATAAACAGTCATAGTTTTAAGAAAAAGGCAGCTGAGCAGCTCAAAAAAATTGAGTGCACAGCTGCCTTTATTGCCATTGTTTATAAAGCTAAACGCGTATCGTCGCAAGATCATTTCTCTAACGAACTGTATTATGCTTATTATGATAAAAACTACTTTTCTTTCATTTTAACGAACCGTATTAGCACTTTAGGTTGATTTATAGGGTGTCATGAGTCAATTTTCTCGAAATAAAGATTCTGGAGTTCGTTACAATTTTAATCCATAACAAATGGTTTAATTAAGACCTACTGGTTTCGTTATCTATATGGATGATAAGGGGAGAACATCGTTTTGCCTAAGCTCCATCTGAAAAAAAGCAGAAGCTGTTCCAAGCGTAGATCAATCTACGCTTAGAACAGCTCCGTTTACGCCTCGGCTTAAAGTTGTTTCAAAAATTCAACAATCGTCAGAAGTCCCTTGTCAAAGTTCTCAAGGTTGAAATGCTCATTAGGAGCATGCAGATTTTCGTCTGGAAGCCCGAAGCCCATCATGACGACAGGAGCGCCTAATACGCGGGAGAATGTCTCGACAATTGGAATCGATCCGCCATCCTTCGTGAAGAGCGCGCGAGTGCCATATACTTTTTCGTAAGCATCGGCTGCCTTTTGGAGCATTGGATTGGATGGGTCCATGTCGAAGGCACGAGCTTTTTCGCCGCGTTTTATAATTAGCTTGGCACCGGACTGAACATGCGATTCCAGATGAGTTACAATACGCTCTAATATTTGAGCCGGGTCCTGATCGCCAACTAGACGACAAGTGATTTTGGCGTGAGCTTCTTTTGGAATAACCGTTTTCGAACCTTCGCCTTGAAACCCGCCATAAACGCCATTTAGTTCAAGAGTTGGCCTTGCACCTGTTCGCTCAACAAAGGAATATCCTTCTTCCCCGTACAAGGCGTCAAGATCGAGATTTTTTCTTAATTCTTCTTCATTATGATTTTGCTTTAGGAACTCTTCACGCATAGAAGCGGAAAGCTCTGGCACACCTTCATAGAAACCTTCGATTGAAACTCTGCCTTGATCATCATGCAACGAGCTCAGCAAGGAAATCATGGCGTGAAGGGCGTTCGGAACGCCGCCGCCGAATGTACCAGAATGCAGATCGGTATTGGCAGTAAGTATCGTTACTTCAAGGGAGCACAGTCCGCGCAGCCCAGTAGAGATAGCAGGTTTTCCTTTTTCAAGAAGCGATGTATCTGAGATGACAATGACGTCAGCTTTCAGCTTATCCGCATTCGTCTCCATAAAGGTCGGCAGATTAGGGCTTGAAATTTCTTCCTCGCCTTCAATACAAAACTTAACGTTGACTGGAAGCGCATTTTCTTGGTTTAGAAGCGCCTCAACCGCCTTTACATGCAGGAAAAGCTGGCCTTTATCATCGGTTGCACCACGAGCATATAATTTGCCATCGCGGATGGTTGGCTCAAAAGGAGGAGTCTCCCAAAGGTTAAGCGGATCTACAGGCTGCACATCATAATGGCCGTAGATAAGTACTGTCGGTTTGCCTGGTGCATGGATATGCTCGGCGTACACGATGGGATGCCCAGCGGTAGGATGGATCTCCACATTCTCAAGACCAGCCTTCTCTAATTTGGCTGCAACCCATTTGGCTGCTTCGTTCATGTCATTTTTATGAGTGGATAAAGCTGAAATACTCGGGATCGTCAAAAACTGCTTCAGCTCATCCAAATGTTGTTCTCTTAGGTTCTGAAAATAGGATTCATAGCTCATTGGATAGTTGCTCCTTACATTTGGTATAGACTAAGTATACGTCTACAAGCGAATAAGTAAAACAGCTGCAAAATTTAATTCGTGTATTGCGGGCAGCAAGCTGTTATCCGCGCTTATAAATAATTAGTATCCAGCAAAGAAATAAATTGTTTGGCCGCAGGGGAAAGATGCTTATTCCTATGATAGACATAACTAATTCCTCTATTGAATTTTACTCCTTTAATGTTCACCTTCACCAATAAGCCGCTTTTGATCTCCTGTTGAATAGCAAAGCTAGAAACAATAGATACCCCAAGCTCATGAATAACCCCTTGTTTAATTCCTTCTAAATTGCTAATTTCCATTTGTGTAGGAAACTCAAGGCCGTACTCAGCAAATTTTTTCTCTAAGTAAATACGTGTTGCTGATTTATCAGGTTTAATAATTAATCTTTCGTTGACCAAATCTTCGAGTGTGCACTCTTGTTTATGGGCAAGCGGGTGCAAGGGGTTCACAATTAAGACAAGCTCATCCTCGTAAAAGGTTTTACGCTGAAAATGGGATTCATCGATTTCAATACGATCAGAAATAATTAAAAACTCTACTTTGTTGGATTCCAACATATGAACAAGGTGATTTGAAGCTGTAATGTTCATGTTTATTTTAATCTGCGGAAATTTTTTGGTATAACCTTTAAGGATCATAGGAAGCAAATAAACGCCTACAAAATTGCTCGCACCAAACGATAAAGTTCCGTATGATAAGTCTTCCAGCTGCTTAATATGGTCTTTGGCTGTATGAAGCAGGTTTATAATTTGCTCTGCGTATGGCTTGAAATTTTCTCCCTGTTTCGTCAAATAAAGCTTCTTGCCAATTCGATCAAATAGAGGAACGCCAAGCTCTTCTTCTATACTTTGAATTTGCATACTTACCGATGGTTGTGAGCAGTAGAGAATTTCCGCTGCTTCTGTAAAGTTTAAGCATTCTGTTAGCGTAATAAAGGTCTGAAGTTTATTGATATTCATTTCCACGACACCTTTCGACTTATCATTTAAAATCAATCTATAACAAAACGTTATGGTTATTCAAAGTTAATCAAATTGTATTATATTTTCCGGTTTTATAAAATGAAAACGGTAACATTATTAGTTTGAGGAGGATGCAAGATGAGTGAAGTCTCGCGAGATGTAGAAAATGAGACTAAAAAGCCGCCTATGAAGAAAAAAGGGAAGCTTGAAGAAGGAATGCAAAGATTTGGTATTCCACTTGCACTTATTGTGGGGCTGCTTTTGTTCTTTATGCCTACACCGGAAGGCATGAGCTTAGAAGCCCAAAGAGCAATTGCAATATTTACAGGTGCATTGATTTTATGGATTACGACTCCGCTGCCTATTTACTTAACATCTATCATCGCTATTTTGCTTCTTCCGTTAGTAGGAGCAGTTGAAGATCAAGAAGTGGCATTCGGTACGTTAGGATTTGATGTGATCTGGCTGATGGTTTCCGCATTCATCCTCACTTCCGCCATGATAAAATCAAATTTGGGTAGACGCTTATCCTTATGGATGGTCACGCAGTTTGGTAAAACGCCAAAAAAGACATTGTTTTTATTAATCGTCATTAATTTTATTTTAGCTTTTTTTGTTCCTTCAACTACAGCAAGAGCTACGCTCATGGTGCCTATATGCTTGATTTTATTAGAGGTGTATAAAGCGCTGCCGGGTGAGAGCAATCTTGGAAAAGTAATGATGCTTCAAGGCGTGCAAGCAGATGCGCTTGCTACCTCGGGTGTTATGACCGCTACTTCTGGCAATATCATAGCTGTTGGTTTCATTAATGAACAAGCGGGCGGCGATATTGGTTATATGGATTGGCTTCTCGCCTCTATGCCAACTGCAATTATTACGATGATGATTACGTTCTTCATTGGTTTAAAGCTCTTCTCCATCAAAAGTGAAGCCCACTTCGATCATGCGAGGGGAACGTTAAAAAATGAATTGCTAAAATTAGGTTCCTTTTCTTTAGATGAGAAAAAGGCAGTAACGATATTCCTCCTTACGGTGGCATTATGGGCTACAGGAGATTACCATAACGCTTGGTTTGGCTTTGAACTCAGTACAGAACAGACCGCTGTACTCGCAGCACTTCTCTGTTTGCTTCCAAGGGTAGGTTTGTTGACCTGGAAAGAAACGAACATCAAATGGGAGCTCATGATTTTTGCAGCAGGTGCTTATGCAGTAGGTAATGCATTGGATAAATCCGGCGGCGCAGAATGGATTATTGGAAAAGTAGTCGCTGCGCTCGGATTGGAGAGCATGAATCATGTTTGGGTATATGTCGTTGTCGTATTCCTTAGCATGTACAGCCATCTTATATTTACGAGTAAAACAGTGAGGGTCACTATATTAATACCAGCATTCATCGCTTTAGCAAAAACGCTCGGTATGGACCCTGTGCCTCTCGCATTAGCAGCAGCTATGACCATGACTTATACCATTACACTTCCGCCGCATTCGAAGGTAAATACGATTTATTTTGGAACAGGATACTTCTCCGTGTTGGATCAAGTGAAATATGCGGTAGTTACTTGTTTTGTCGGAGCATGCGTAATTAGCTTGGCAATCTTTACTTGGTTTAAAGTAATCGGAATATAGAGAGAGCAGGAGGGAGCCATATTGAACAGAAAAGTTATATTAGCTATTGCAGATGGAATAGGAGATCTTCCACATCCTTTGCTTGAAAACAAAACGCCATTGGAATATGCAGATACACCTAATCTAGATAGATTAGCTTCTACGGGGGTTACAGGCATCATGGATTTGATTAGCCCTGGCATTCCAGTAGGCACTGATATGGGGCATCTAATTTTGTTTGGTTATCAGCCTCATCATTATCCGGGACGTGGGCCAATTGAGGCTTTAGGAATTAACATGAATGTTCTTCCGGGCGATATCGTGCTGAGGTGCAACTTTGCTGCAGTGGATGAGAATGGGATTGTCGTTGATCGCAGGGCAGGACGGATACGCAATGGAACAGAAGAGCTTGCTGATGCGATTAACGGGTTAGAAATAATGGGAGTGAGCATATATTTCAAACCGGCTACAGAGCATCGTGCTGTACTTATATTAAGAGGAACTGGGCTCAGTGATCAAATCAGCGATTCAGATCCGAAAGCGCCAAACGATGGCTGCCCATATCATACTATAGTCTCGCTTGATTCCTCGGCGGAGTCCAAACGAACAGCGATGGTTCTAAATTTGTTTCTTCATAAAGCGCATGTCATCTTATCCAATCATCCTATTAATGTAGAGCGTATGAAACAAGGGGAATTAGCAGCTAATTTTATTCTCACGCGAGGAGCTGGACAGATGATTCAGCTTGATCCCATAACCGATGCTCTTCAAATGAAGGGCAGTTGTATTGCTGGAGAGAGTACCGTCCTTGGCGTTGCCAAATTGGCTGGCTTTAAATCGGTAACAGATAGTAGAATGACAGGAAATATGGATACAGACATTGTACTAAAAGCTAAGCTGGCACTTGAAGAAATTTCTGAAAATGATTTTGTATTAGTGCATCTAAAAGCACCCGACGTTAAGGGGCATGATAATAAACCGTTTGAAAAAGCAAAAGCGATTGAATTGTTTGATCAAATGGTAGGAATTATAGCGCAGGGAATATCTGAAGATGTATATTTGGCTGTGGCGGCTGATCATTCTACCCCTTGTGAAATCGGTGAGCATACCGGCGATCCCGTGCCTATTTTAATCAATGGACCTAGTATTCGAATAGATCGAACCAAACAATATAATGAATTAGATTGTGCGTATGGAGGATTAGGGCGTCTAACTGGACATGGGTTTATTCAAACATTGCACGGATTAATTGGACGAGTGAAAAAGCAGGGTAATTAGGGTAGGATGAGAAGATCAATTTTATTCACAAAAGCAAGGCGAAGCGACAGTTGTAATTAAATATTTGCTGGTATAAAGGTTAAGCCGCGTTTCCGAAACGTGGCTTTCTTTTTCTTTATTTATATCCATGCGCAGCAGCCTCAAAATGCTGCTGCTTTTTATTCAGTGGTTAATGCGGCAGACGCGGGCTATCTTGATCTCATCCGTAAAAGCAGCAACTATTTTAACTCGATTATGGTCGTAGATGAATCAGTACGAAGCAGCTTATCGTATTTATCAATGAGCCTTTATATGACGAAAAAGGAATCTATCGCGGTTTTATTGGCGGGATATTCCTATTTTCCGGAAAATAAATGGGGAATTGTAGTATATACCGAAATGAGTGCGATCAACGCACGATTGAATATCCAAATCCGACAGATTTTGCTTTATTCGCTTTTACCATTTATTCTATTAATGCTTGCAACGATGATAGCGGAAGTGAAAAGTGAGTATTTGTATTCATTTAATAGAAATCATTAGATTTGAATGAACGTATAAAAGAGGTGAAGATATGATTTCAATAGGCCTTGCAGGATGGGGCGATCATGACCAGCTGTATGTTCCAGTTAGCAAAGCGGGCAGCAAGCTGCGGCAATATGCAAAACATTTTCCGGTAGTAGAGGTAGACAGCACCTTTTATGCCATACAATCTAAAGAGCGATTCAGCAAATGGCTGGCAGATACGCCGGAATCCCTTCACTTCGTCGTTAAAGCTTATCAAGGGATGACCGGACATCAGCGCGGGCCTACAGTGCCGGCTTCGGAGACAAATGAAATGTTCGGTGCATTCCGGCAAATGCTGGAGCCCGTAATGGAGACAGGCCGATTGACGGCAGCCTTGTTCCAGTATCCACCGTGGTTTGATTGTACAGCAGCCAATGTGCGAATTCTGCGGGAGACGAAAGCAAGAATGAATGGCATTCCTTGCGCGCTGGAATTTCGTCATCAAAGCTGGTTTACACAGGATTACTGTGAGAAAACGCTGGATTTCATGAGGCAGGAGCAGTGGATGCACAGTGTTTGTGATGAGCCGCAGGCAGGAATCGGCTCCATACCGATCGTTCTCACAGCAACCGATGCACAATCAACTATTGTGAGGTTTCATGGACGCAATGTGTCTGGTTGGAATCAAGCCAGTGCGCCGAATTGGCGCGAAGTTCGTTATTTATATCGCTATAGCGAGGAAGAGCTGCAAGATTGGGCGAATAAGCTGCGGCTGCTGGAGCAGCAGAGCGAGCATATTTACGTCATTTTTAATAACAATTCCGGAGGGGACGCAGCAGACAACGCGAAGCGGATGATGGAGATACTGGGACTGACTCGCCCGAACGGCGAAAGTCCGAATGAGCCGCCGCCCCCGATTATCGAGCAGTTGGATTTATTTTAGATTGACGAATCAACACTTTAATAAAAATTGAATACGCTGAGTAGGCGGGGGGACTGTTTATGAGAACGATCAATGTGTATCACTATGACGTATTCAGCAATATTCCAAACATGGGAAACCCTGCGGGAGTCGTATTTAATGGTGATGATCTTTCCGAAGAGCAGATGCTGACCATCGCAGAAAAAGTAGGCTTCAATGAGACGGCATTTCCGCTGAAATCGGATAAGGCTGATCTTCGAATTCGTTATTTTACGCCAGGCCATGAAATAAATCTTTGTGGACATGCAACGATGGCAACCATTTACGCGCTGCAAACGAAAGGGCTGCTGGATCATCCTTCAGCATTCACGATTGAAACAAAAGCAGGAGTATTGCCGATAAAAATCGATTTTGAAGCAAATGGTGAACCTCTTATTACGATGCGGCAAGCCTCTCCTCAATTTCAGCCATTCCATGGTTCTTTATTGGAGCTGGCTCATTCTATGGGCATCGATGAAAGTGAGATCGAGACGGAGCTCCCCACTGTGTATGGAAGTACCGGTGCGTGGACCTTATTAATTCCTATAAAAAACCTGAGCACTTTCAGTAAAATGAAGCCAAACAATTCGTTGTTTCCACATATTTTAAAAGAAATGCCAAGAGCGTCCATCCATCCGTTTTGTTTAGAAACATACGATGTAAATGCACAGATGCATGCCCGTCATTTCTCATCGCCATTTTCAGGAACGATTGAAGATCCCGTAACAGGTACGGCTTCTGGTGTAATGGGAGCATACTATGCGAAGTACATAGATAAAAATTCTGAAAAATCAATTCATCTTGTCGTTGAACAAGGGCAAGAGAGTGGCCGCAATGGCAGAGTTGGTGTATCTGTAACGAGGAATGTTGATCAGCTTGATATCGAGATTACTGGCAACGCTATTTATGTTCATGAATTTGAGATACAACTACCTAAAGCAGCAGTGATAGATTGAGGGTGCATTTAATAGATGTATAAACATATAATATTTGATTTTGACGGCACACTAGTAGATTCAACGTCGGAAATTATGATCGTTTATAACGAATTAGCAGTAAAATATAATTTTAAAAAAGTAAATCATGAAGAATACAAATTATTAAACCATCTATCATTAAAAGAACGGTTTAAAGCTTTAAACGTTCCGATGTATAAGATCCTTTTGATTAGAAAAATAGGAAAGGAATTTAAGGAGCGCTATAAACAGCATCTTAACTCGATATTATTTATTGATCAGATGAGAGAAGTGGTAAATGCTCTTCAAAATAAAGGTTATAAAATCGCAATTATTACATCGAACTCTGCAGCGAATGTCTCTAATTTTTTACATACTCAAAATTTCAAGGGTATCCATGAAGTTCGATCCTCAAATGGACTATTCGGAAAACACCAAACGCTAAAAAAATATTTGAAAGATAAACAATTAAATCGTGAAGATGTTATTTATATCGGTGATGAAACACGGGATATTATTGCATGCAAGAAATGCGAAATTGATGTCATTGCAGTGTCTTGGGGATTGGATACAAAAGAATCATTGCTGGCAGAGAGTCCGAATTATATAGTCGATCAACCGCATGAAATTAGGGAGATCTTAATAAAATAGAAGAAAAAATTATTGAAAATTAATAAAAAGATACGTAATTTTAAGTATGAGAATTATCCAATCGATACCGATATAAAAATTTAAACTCGAGGCGAGCATTACGAATTATTGCGTGGTTATCAACGAACCAGCGGATGGCTTACATGGTAAGTCAATAAATAACGGACATTAAACCAGGGGAGATGAGAGTCTCCTCTGATTTGCATGCTTACTGCCATGCCTGTTCATAGGTTACTTTTAGGTTACTAAGTAAAAAGAAATTGCGTACTTCATATTTATATATTGTTGTACTATTATTAGCCTTATAAGGCTTAAGCAGATGAATAAAGAAATGATTCCGACATTCGTGGAAGCGTTATCATGATATTAACCAACCATGCTATACCATTTTAAATTACGATAAAACTGACGAGGTGAACGAAATGAAAGTTGTTGTGACAGGAGCTTCGGGCAATGGAGGTCAGGCCGTATGCAAAGCATTGGCCCAAGCTGATTATACCGTTCGGATGGCAGACGTTATGCCCCCTCAGTCTGATGATTTGAAGCAGCTTGAGTTTGTTAGATGTGACATTAGGACGCCAGGCGATGTACAGCGTGCGGTAGAGGGCATGGATGCCGTTGTTCACCTAGCAGCATGGCATTGTGCACACAATCCGCCAGTTAGTAATGAAACTATTTTTTCTGTTAATGTCGATGGTACGTTTTATCTATTAGAAGCATGCAAGCAAGCTGGCATAAAAGCGATTGTCTATGCCTCCTCGATGGCATTCGGATGGGGCTCGGTTTATGGAGTAAGTAAAGTCATCGGGGAAGACCTCTGCAAGGCTTATTATGAAATGACAGGCGCATCGATTGCAATGCTTCGATATCATGAATTTATTCCTCGGCCATATTTAGAGTTTGGGGAACGATTGCTTCGCAATGGGGTAGATAGACGGGATGTGGCGGCAGCTACAGTGGCATCGGTCAAAGCAGCTTTGGAAAAGAAGATTGGGCTATTTCGCACAATTGTACATACCAATCATCATATGCCGCAAGAGGTTGTTCAAAACTTCAGCGAGCTTGGCGCAGAATGGTGTGAGACACAAGTGCCGGGTGCAAGCCGCCTGTTGAAGAAGTATGAGTTGACGCTGCCAAAACAAGTTGAGCAGCATGATCTGTCGGAGGCAGAGAAGATGCTTGGATGGAAACCGGCATACGGTTTTCTTGAGTTTTTGAGAGACTTAAAGAGCAGAGATGAAAAAGGGATTGACGTTGCTAATCTGTGGGTTCCTTCGGAAATTCCAGCGTTAAATGAATAGGTTGAATAGTGAAAAGCAGCGCTGTCTGAGGATAGCGCTTGAATAAGAAAATGCCATATTTAGGCGTACAAGAGGTGGTCCCTGCAAGCGCGGGGCCATCTTTTTTTATGATTTTTTTGATTTCATGACATTTTCATTTATTTGGCGTATTATAATGAGCGTGCTTAACCATAGCGAAAAGAAGGAGTTGAGTTCTGTAATGGATAGTCGAAGTAGCGCCGAACCCGAGCCAAGCTTGTTGCAGGGGGAAGTCATGAACAAACCAATCTTCAGAAGATTGATTACTGAACTGAAGGTCAACTCTTTTGTATGGCAGGGGCATTTCTGGCTTCCTCATTAATCTGAGGAGGTTGTAACCATGTTGAATATTTATATTACTGACGAGCACGGAATACTGAAAGAAACGGATGAGATTACTTCAGGATGCTGGGTCAATCTTGTAGCACCAACGGAGCAAGAAATGAATCTAGCAGCTGCTAAAGCACAAATTCCTTTGGATTTTATAAAGGACCCATTAGATGAAGAAGAACGATCAAGGATTGAAAATGATAATAGCAATGTGCTTATCGTTGTAAATCTGCCATTGGTTTCGACGGATGACAAGGGTATTCCCATGTATGATACGATTCCACTAGGGATGATTATAGCGGACGATTGTTTTATTACAGTGTGTCTAAAAGACAACCCGATTTTCCACGTTTTTGCACAAAATAAAATAAAGCAATTTTACACGTACAAAAAAACAAGATTTTCATTTCAAATTTTATATTTGATAGCGACTTCATATTTGAAGTACCTTAAGCAAATTATTAAAATGACAGACGAAATAGAGAAAAAATTGCATCAGTCGATGAAAAATAAAGAACTTTTTTCCTTATTGAATATGGAGAAAAGCTTGGTCTATTTTACAACCTCATTAAAGTCAAACAACATCGTCATGCAGAAAATGCTGAAAAGCAAATACATGAAAATGTATGAGGATGACCAAGAATTGCTAGAGGATGTCATCGTAGAAAACCAACAGGCTATTGAAATGTCTGAAACGCACACGACGATATTAAGCGGTATGATGGATGCTTTCGCATCGGTCATCTCCAACAATCTGAATATTGTTATGAAGTTTTTGACATCGATTACGATTATTTTATCGCTGCCTACGATGGTCGCAAGTTTCTATGGGATGAACGTTAAAATTCCGTTTCAGGATTACCCTCATGCCTTTTTTATCGCGATGACCATTTCTGTTATTTTATCGAGTATCACAGCCGTTATCTTCTGGAAGAAGAGGTTTTTCTAAACTATAGCTGCTTTAAATGAAGTAGAGGCTGTTCTAAACGTAGATTTATCTACTTTTAGAACAGCCTCTTTTGGGATTAGATGAGCTTATTTAATGAACTGGAAGCAGCGAATCAATGAATTCACTAATCTGCTGGTGATATTCATCCCAGAGATAGTCTTTATTCTCAATGATTAGTTTTGGGATGTCCCACGCATTAACAATCGCACGGACAAAGGACTGACTCCGTGACCACACCTCTGCAGCTTGTTTGAAATCCTCATCTGTATGCAGGGAGACAGGACCCCATTCATTTCCTCTTACGCTGCAAATAAACCGCCATTGTTTCTCAACATCCACTTGATAATAGTAAATAAGGCTAGGTGCCAGTGGTGCCAGTATCTGCTGTAGGGAAGAAGAGAAAGCGAGAAGCTTCTGTTTATCCATGCCCATGAGATGAGCGACACTAATGGTGTCTTGAAGAAACACACTTTCAATAATAATGACATCATGGGCACTGTTTAGCTCAGCTTGAACAAAGTCAAGATAACGAGTGGTGAGAAGCTGTATGAACTGATCTGCTTCTGCTTCATTTGTGAAAGAACTGAACTCCGGTCCTTGTAAGAGCAGGGGATGTAGTGCTTCCTCTTCTAAAAAACACCTTGCTGCTACTTGTTTTGAATTTAGTTTATCTAAAATGGATTTAGCTGTTGTCGTTTTTCCAGAGCCAGGAATACCGTCAATAATAATTAATCTTTTTTGTTTACTCATGTACAGATCCTCCCTAAATTTAAAATGAATAAGGACGGATCATTCTTGGTTTCAGACAGCAAAAATTGAAATTAGCGTTCATTTTCACTTGTTTACCTCCAAACGTTTGGATTCTAACATTAGATTCGCTTCGTTATATTCATTTCCCTTTTTCTGGTGAGGCTCATTTCACTAGGAATGTTAATTCAACCTTGCTTTGAGTGTATGAGACCAAAGCTTGTGAATTTCTGCTGCAGAACAGTTGAATGCATCTTCAAAATCGAGTGGATTTCTGATGATTTTATTAAGGGCGTCAATGCCATAGTGTTGTAAAACAAATTCAGAGAGCGTATAAGAAAATTGAAACCCCTTTTTCTCATCAAATTCCCATGTGTTATCTTCTAAATCCTCAAAAGTAGGAATTTGGCTGTGTTTCACAAGCTCTGCTATTGAAGAATCGATGTATTCCTTTGTCATGAGACCAGCTTCGTATCCGCCTAGTCCTTGGTATAACCATTTTGGAGCGGCAGGGTTAATATCTGTCACCAACCAAATCGTATAGAGATGGAGTGTTGATTTAAGAATGGATTGATACGTATGTTCTGGACCTGGATGGAGCGGAGAAGCAATTTTTATCGTATTATTCTCAATTACACCCATAAACCAATTGGGCGCATCTGGCTCACCAACCGCATGGTGGAAGGATTGAAGATCTGGATAAATTTCTATTGATATTTTTTTTGAAGGTTGATGTCTTAATTGCGTACAAATACGATCAACGCTGGTTTTCAGATGATTGATGATATCTTGATACACCTTGCTATCCTGCTCGGATGCACCCTTAAGCTCATTTTTACTAATAACAGTAATATAGTCGATTACAGACATAAAGCTTCGAACCTCCTCGTCATTGTGCAATTCTTTTCTTAACTTTTCTAAAGCTCTGTACAGGCGATTTTTGACTGCGCTTAATTTCATCTGAGTAATCTCGGACACCTCTTTCAAAGTGCAGCCGACATCATAATGGAGCGAAATGATTTCACGATCAATCTCGCTTAATTGTTCTAAAGCTAAGGTGATATCGATTCGTATCTCTACATTTTTGGTGAATTCAAAAGATATAAAACGATTTTCTAAGTGGTTTAAGTCTACATAGGTTTCGCAATTACGATCTTTTCTACGGAATTCATTTTTTAAATTGTTGTTCGCAATATGGCATATCCAAGTGAATAGACTAGAATCACCACGAAAACTATTGATGTGCTCCATAGCCTTCATAAATGTTAGCTGTGTTAAATCCTCTGCAGTCTGAATGTCGACCTTCAGCGAGAGAAGTCTTCTAATTCTATCGTAATATAGCGTGAAAATGTCCTCGAATTTGTCGTGGGCCCCTGACATCAAGTGAACCTCCCCCTGTCTTCACGTTTATTAGACACCAGGGAGATAGAAAAAGCCACAGCAAAATGTATTATTTATGGATTGAATTTTTTGTTAGTGCTTAAAGGAAAACCTCCCGTTAATTCGATAAATAAATGGCTTTTTGCCCCATTAGCAGGAAATTCCTATATAGCCCCCTAATCCAT
>NZ_JBITPK010000025.1:0-29901 GCF_050467785.1 Paenibacillus sp. NRS-1760
TCCGGTAGATCCCGGCGTTCCCGGCGTTCCTGTCGCACCTGTTACTCCTACTCCTGTTGCACCGACGGCTCCAGTCGCTCCTGTGGAGCCTGTTACACCCGTTGCTCCATCTGTTCCCGTTGCACCTGTTTCTCCTGCTCCCGTAGCACCCGTTGCTCCTGTAGCACCACTCGCCGCAAGCAGCGTGTAATCCGGCGATGTTCCCGGTGTGCCTGTTGGCGGTGCCGTGTTTACGATATACGTGCTTCCATTAAACGTTACGACCTGACCTAATGGATAGCCTGGCGCTGCGAGTGGATCAAATACCACGATTCCGCTTAGTCCGACTCCTGTAGCTCCGGTAGATCCCGGCGTTCCTGTCGCACCTGTTACTCCTACTCCTGTTGCACCGACAGCTCCAGTTGCTCCTGAGGAACCTGTTACACCCGTTGCTCCATCTGTTCCCGTTGCACCCGTTACTCCTGCTCCAATCGCGCCAGTTGCACCTTTAGTTCCACTCGCCGCAAGCAGTGTATAATCTGGCGAAGTTCCCGGTGTGCCTGTTGGCGGAACTGTATTTACGATATAAGTGCTTCCGTTAAACGTCACGACTTGACCAAGAGGATATCCCGTCGCTGCGAGTGAATCAAATACTACTGCTCCGCCTAGACCTACTCCTGTTGCACCGGTAGACCCCGTTATTCCTGTTGCTCCTGTTAATCCCGCTCCTGTTGCACCCGTCCCACCTGTAGCACCACTCGCTGCAAGCAGCGTATAATCTGGCGAAGTACCTGGTGTGCCTGTTGGCGTCGCCGTATTCACCACATAGGTGCTTCCGTTAAACGTTACGACCTGACCTACTGGATACCCTGTTACTGCGAGTGGATCATAAGTCACGACGCCGTCTAGACCTACTCCCGTTGCTCCTGTCGGACCGGTTGCACCTGCTACTCCCGCTCCTGTAGCACCAGTTACTCCGCTTGCTGCAAGCAGCGTATAGCCTGGCGAAACACCGGGTGTTCCTACTGGAGAAGACGTATTTACAACATACGCGCTCCCATTAAAGGTAACCACTTGGCCTGCTTGATAGCCAGGTGCTGCGAGTGGATTAAATGCAATAATACCATTTAAGCCTGCTCCTGTAGCTCCCGTGGCACCCGTGGCACCCGTGCCGCCGCTAGGACCGGCAGCGCCTTGTGCACCTGATGGTCCAACCGCGCCTACCGCCCCAAGACTGCCCGCAGCTCCCGTTGCCCCGGTTGCTCCTTTTGCACCTGTATCTCCATCCACTCCACGAAAACCTCTTTGACCTCTAAAACCTCGAGCTCCTCTATCTCCCTTCGACCCTCTATACCCTCTTGGCCCCCTTACGCACCTTTTTACTCTTTTACTCGGTTTTGAAGAATGGCCGCCCAGGCATTTCAAAGCACTATTGAGGATTATGATAGAGTCCTTCACATCAACTTTAGCTCTTCTAACTTTATCTCTACGTGTAAGCCTTCTGGCCTTCCGCAGCTCAACAATCGCTAAGTTTAGTTTTCTTAAGCATTTCGACCGTTTATGCGCCAACTCTATACACCTCCATTAAGATCAGATTTTGCATTTTTCTTCCGTTTTTTATGAACAATGCTGCCCATTGAAGCGACTGCTTCATGTATTTGCTGCTCAGCGTGTTTTAAGTGTTTCGTTTTAATTAAATTTCTCGCTGATTCCAATTTGTAAATCGCTTCATTTATTTTCTGCCCTTGAAGCCTTTTGTTCATAGACGTTTTATCACCCTCCGCTATATAGCTTGTAATCCGCTCTAGCTTATAAAGTGTTTATAATAACTAAATCAGTCTATGTCCAAAATGATTTTCGAACACGGTAAATACCTAGCCTTTCAAGCAAAGTACAAGCAAGCGCCCTATATTTATTAAATCAAGGCTTGGACGACTCCGATTTTTTTTAAAAAAAGACCTCTTTGGGCTCACCCCATGCCCATCAAGCTGAGAACCTTCAGTTTGGATTCAAGTGAGGCATTCTCCTATTTTTATAAGTAGTCGTATTGTTTCCTTAAAAATAAACATGCCAAATTAAGCCTAAACGACGAGGCTGTTTTTAAAACGTTAACTATGCAACATTCTTGGTAGACGTGGCATACTCGTAAACAACACCTAAGATATCAAAGACTGTTTTTTTCTCATAGCGTGGGACTTTCGCCCGTTTTTTTCTAACAGAAGAAACAGACGAGACAGGTTTTTCGATATGGCTTGGGCATTCTTTTGTATGGCTTGATGCAGGACGGGCAAGTAATCCTTGATCATATAAAAGGCTTTGTATTCACTGAGCTCTCTTTTCTTCCGCCATAGAAGTTGCCGCATCTGAAACATCGTTGAGGAACAAAGCAAGATACCGATCAACTGACCATAAAGATGACATTGCAAGCGTTCAAGTTTGATCTCTTTACAGTGGTGGATCTGGAAGAATGATTTCCATGTTTTAAAGAGAATCTCAATTTGCCAGCGTAAGGAATACAGGTCATGCAGGTGTATCCCAGGTACCCATTCCATTGGAATATTTGTTATATAAAAGTTCAACGCACTGAGTTTCTTGCTGCGTTCGGAGTACGTAATCCCTTTCTTTTTCTCCATGTAAATCTTCTAAGCAGAAATATCCTAAGTCCCGAATGAATACATCCTTCTGTTGAATGTCCTGTAAACATGCGGAACCGTAGGTTTTGTCATTTTCCTTTCCGTGACTCGTATGCAGATGAATGAACTACCCACTCTGCAGATCATATTCCAGTTGGATTTTAACGCCAGCGGTATGACTACATACGCCTGTACCCTTATAAGACGCAGCGAAGCTGTCCGGGAGCTGAAAGGTCGTAGAATCGAGAATTCGAATGCGGGAAAAATAGCCAGAATACTCGCTTGGTATCGTTCCGGACGTATAGCGTGTTTGCTTGAGTAAAAGCGAAACGATCCGCTGCAGTAAACGCACAGCAGCTGCGTTAAAACGCTGATTCAGTCCTTCGGGACTCATGAGAATCCCTGTTGTTGCTTCTAATGTACTGCAAAGCTGATTGAGAGAAGTCGTAGCTATTCGTTGACTTACCCATACACACAAGGCGACTAAATCTTGTGCACGATATTTACTGGTTCGTGTGACGAATCCTGCTTCTTTGGCTAGTTGGGTGAGTGCAAGAGGAGATAAATGTCGTTCCAGTTCCTGTGAAAACAAATGAAGATCATCTGAAATACCAAGATGTATCATAAAATGCTATCCTTTCATTAGTTGGTCTACTGAAAAAATAACGTTTTTTGTTTCGGGGAGGTAGTATTTTCCTCCACTTGATAGGCATGGGGCACGGCCACATGCCCATCAAGTGGAGGATTTTCATGTTGGAATCAAGTGAGGAATTCTTCTATTTTCATGGCTTTGTTAAATTCTAATATTGATATTTTACCATAAGAAAACCGCCTTAACTGAAAAGGCGGTTTATTGAACTCCCGTCTTAAAACACCTTTCTATTCATCAACTTCAAATATTGAGTCAATTATGATTGGAAGATTGTCTCTAACGGAAACAGCTCCAAACACTGAACGTGCATGAATGCCCTTATCTCCGAACACGTCCAGCATAAGATCAGTACAACCATTTAACACTTTATGATGTTCTTCAAACTTAGCGTCGGCATTAACAAAACCCTGAATTTTAACCACCCTTTTCACATGATCCAGCGAGTTTAAAGCTGATTTCAGTACAGCTAAAATTTCAATCCCAGTTTGTCGTGCAAACTGATAACCTTCTTCTGTAGTATAGTCCTGACCTAACTTACCTTTCGGGTTTCCAGTGGGCCCTTTACCTGATACGAACAATAATCCGTTTACTTTTACGAAGTTTGCATAATTAGCCGCTGGTTCGCTTGCACTTGGTAAAACGATTCCTAACACTTCTAATCTGCTTGCTATTGTTTGTTCAGTCATTCAAATACCTCCCCTCTTCGGAATGGAAAAATTACACTATAACGTGAGCGGCGGGACTAAGAATAGGCTGCATGCCGGTTTTAACCATGATTGTCTCACTTTATATTCAATCTACAACTTAATTTCCTTCGAACAGGAGCAGCTGCCACGAAGTCTGCTCTCTGGTTATTCAACTCGCTTTATCCTTCCTATTCATGCGAATGCTTTTTGCCGAATGCAGTCCAGTTCACAAGAAATATTCCGATGCCAATGCAAAATCCCCCTAAATAAACATACGTATGTATAGTCTCGTTATGGATGATGAACCCCGAGAGTACACCAAAGAACGGGGCTAAGAACAGATAGGCGCTTGTTTTCCCAGGATCGCCATGACTTAGCAAGTAATACCATGCTGCAAATTGCACAATGGAACCCATAATGGCCAAGTACAATACAACCGACACAGAAGTTAGATTGATCGTAAGCTGCGGCGTTTCCATAACGGCACTCAGCAATAACAGAAGGAGACCGCCGAATAACATTTGATAAGCCGACATCACCCATGTATTGAATTGCGTCCCCCATTTTTTCACCAAAATAGTGGCTACAGCCCACGAAAGCGCAGCTCCCAGCCCCAACCAGGTACCCGTTGTTAATTGCAAATGGGATCCTAGGGATAAGAATACCCCTGCACATCCTATACATACCCCAAGCCACTGGGATATTCGGTATTTCAAGCCGAAGAACCATCTCCCCAAAATTACGACCAGGAGCGGATTAACAAAGGTCAGTATAGAGGTCTCCCCCGACGGAAGGGTACGCATGCTCAGGAAGATACATCCCATAACTCCCGTCGTCTGAAATAGTCCTATTACGAACAATTTAGACCCATCCTGATAGGATATAGGCAGCCGTTTCATCCTGACAAATAAGACCATGATGAATCCCGCAAGCGTAAATCGAATCCCCACAAGCAGCAAGGGCGAGATATAGGATAAACCGATCTTTCCAACCGCAAATGAAGTGCCCATGAGCGAGGTGGCAAGCACAACTAGCAGTCCAAATACATAACGGTTCATGATATTCTCCTCTTTCTACATTTTGTAAGGTTATGGTAGCATGAGAATACTTCGGTGGTCATCGAACCAAACATGTAAGGAGAATAGACTGAAATGAGTACAAAATCGAGGCCGAATATCGTACAGGCAGCTAATCTAATTGGTGATCCGTCACGTCTTGCGATGCTAATTGCTTTGCTTGGAGGAAACGCTATCCCCCGCTTCTTATTTAGCGCATGCTGCCCGAATTTCTCCACAGACTTCCTCTTCACATCTATCCAAGATGGTAGAAGGAGGCCTGCTGATTCATGATTCTTACGGTCGGCATAAGTACTTTCGGCTTGTCAGCCCTGAGGTAGCACTTGCCCCTGGCTATTTCACCACCCAAATCCGTAAGTTCACTCCGCGAATCTGATGAACTTAATACTTTGCGTCATGCTCGGACTTGCTATGATCACTTGGCTGGTAGGATTGGTGTAGACCTAACGGATCGGTTACTTGATTTGAACTATTTAGAGGAACAAGGAAAAGATAAGCGTGGAAGGTAAGGCGACGCTGCAGAATTGAGTGTGGAAGTTCATGCCGATCAACTAGGACTCCACAACTACGATCGGATTAGCAGGGGAGTACTGCACGGTTCTCCAGCTTAGAGACATCGCATGACTCGTAATAATTCCCCGTTCCAGATGAAATCGGATGATCCGCTGGGCACCCTGGAACCAGTGGGCGAATGGAGTCACATCCCATAGAATCTCGACCGTTCCCGTCAATTGAACAATGCTGCCCGAGTCAAAATCCATGAATAACAGCCCTGCCTGCGGGTAACAGACTGCATTCCCAAGCGTATTAAACATCGCATTGCCTCTGTAATCCGGAAACACCAAAGTCCGGTCATCCTCGGCTCTTACGAATCCCGGCATACCCCCGCGGTGGGATACATCCGTACCATACTGAAGATGTTGAGTTGCAATGAAGAAGGTATCTGCTTTATTCACCAGGGTCACCACTTCTTCAGAGAGCGTCTCCAGTGCCTGAGCTACCGGTTCAACGCTCGGTCCTTCTCTTAGGGTCCATTCACGCGCTTGGATGTACTTCGGACAGTTGGAGTAGACTTGCTCTGCCCTAACTTGAAACCCGTTCGGTTGGATCTCCCCAATTCGGCCATTCAAGCGCATGCGGCGCCGGGTGGCGAAGTCGACTGCAATGGCTGCGATCGGATTGGAGGGGTACAGGCAGAGTGAGATGGGGTCCTGGGAATCAGGAAGACCGTTAATAATGGCATGATGAGAGTCTTCTACCTTGATGAATCCGGGGGTTCCGCACCATACAGAAGCCCAAACTGCCCCATCGTCATCTACTGCGCCAAGTATCAGAAAAGGCTGGCTTTCGAGGAACGTCTTCGCCGCTAGCGGAATCTCACTGTAAATGTTATTTTTGCGTGCTGCGATGTCCCTTACACCCGCCCGTTCCTGAACCTGAATTTCGCCCGGATGATAGTGCATCAGAAGAAACCGCAAGCTTTCCCTTCCGTCGCCGTGTGCGCGTGGCAGCCCACACCCTGCAGCGCATAAATCTCCAACCGGATCCCGTCCGGGTCTTCGAAGAAGATCCCGCCGGAGTCTCCGCCCTCCGTATGAGCAACCATCCCATCATAGATGAAGGGAACTCCATTCGCTCTCAATTTTTCCTCATATCCTTTAATGGTATCAACCGAATCCACTTCAAAGGCCAGATGATGCAGACCCGGCAGCCGTGGGGAGAAGCTTCCTTCGCTTTGCTGCCATAAGGTGACCAGATTCTTCTGATCATCGCCTAGCAGTGCGAATTTTCTTCCGGGTTCCTCCGATAGATTCCGCAGTGTAAAGCCGAATACCTCCGTATAGAATCGAACCGATCTCCCTATTTCCGATACATTCAAACCAATGTGTCCCAATCTCATTCCCCCATCCCCTAACCACCAAAAATATATTACAGGCATTACAATATACGATATTATATAACTTGTAAATAGCTAATTTAGCGGTTAGAATTAAAACAGGAGCACAGAGAAGGAGTTGAATCAACCATAGATAAGCCCGCATTTGTTTTTGTAGGCAATCACTTTACAACTGATTTTGTGAACACCCGCAAGAATGTCAAAGGAATCCGGACAGAGCTCATCGAGTCTTGGGGTCATCTGATGAGCTGGCTGGAGCAGGCCGACAGACGTAAATGGGTGATAAGTGATCGAGAGGAGCTTACCCCTGACGAGCAGGACACCATCATTCAAAAGATCCTGATCATCCGCAGCCGGATTGAACAGGCATTTACCCAAATCATTCAGGAACAATCCATTCCGGCCTCGATCGTCACTTTTCTCAATCAAGAGTTGGCGCGTTACCGCAGTTATTATCAAATCGAGGCAGGCGATCAGGAACGTCCATTCACCACTGTCAGAAACTACGAGATCACGCAGCTGCCCGCCTTGTTCCTGGAAGAAGCCTGCCTCTTCTTCACGACATTCAAACTGGCTAATCTCAAGAAGTGTGAGAATCATGCCTGCATCCTGTTCTTCTACGATAGCAGCCGCAATCAGCAGCGCCGCTGGTGCAGCATGGACAAGTGCGGGAATCGCGTCAAAGTAAATCAGCACTACCACCGCAAGAAAAACCAGGAATAAAAAAAGAGGGAATGACTTAAAAGTAGAAGAACCTACTTCCAAGACATCCCCTCTTCACCGTTACAATCCGTAAATTCCCTCCGCAGCTTCTGGACCGAAGATTCGCCGTCTTTACCGGGCTTCATACAAATAGAATGGTATTCCTTTTTGCATGTCGGAGTCTCAAGGAACGTTAGCCAATCTGCTAATGTGATGGGGACTACCCCAATACGAAAAAAGCTATCCTTTATTTAAGAAAAATAGCTTTTTTTCGTTTTGGGGGTGTATTAATTTCTTAGCTTTGTGGCTATGTGGGCTCACCCCAACAAGGTCTGCAAACAGCTTCTATTCCTTCTCAAGCCAATCAGCATCACGATCTCTTATTTCCAAAAGAAGCGGCAGCTGTTCAAAAAAAGCATCTACCACCTGAGGGTCAAAATGCCGTCCCCGTTCTTCTTTGATCAGTCCCAAAATGCGATCCATCCCCCAAGCCTCTTTATACATCCTTGCGCTGCTTAAAGCATCAAATACATCTGCCAGCGCAGTAATTCGCCCATACAGATGAATAGCCTCACCCTTTAGTCCTTGCGGATATCCGGTACCGTCCCACTTTTCATGATGCTGCCAAGCCACGATCGCCGCAGCCTGCAGCAGCGGTCTCTTGGAGTTGTGCAATAATCGGTAACCGATAATGGCATGCTCCTTAATCTGCTCATACTCTTCTGCCGTTAGCTTTCCTGGTTTTTTCAACACAGCATCCGGAATAGCTACTTTGCCGATATCATGCATTGGAGATGCGCTGCGCAGCATGTCTGCTTCAGAATCACTCATGCCTAGTCCTTTTGCCAAAACATATGAATATTGAGCAACCCGTTTTACATGATTGCCCGTTTCTTGCGAGCGACCTTCACCGATTTTTCCCATTGCCAAAATAATCTCTTTTTGCGTCTCTATTATTTCCTCATACAGCATGATGGACTCAAGCGACTTGCCTGAGTAAGATGCAGCAAGCGATAAGTATTCCATATCTTTCACCGAGAATATCTGCTTCTCTGTTAATTTGTTTATGGCTTGATAGGCACCGATTACTTCTCCTTGATTATTGTGAAAAGGGATCGTCATAATCGATTTCGTCCGATAACCGGTCTTTAAGTCGTTATCCGGGTTATGCCTTGGATCTTCATAGGCGTCATCTATAAAAATAGATTGTCCCGTGCTTACAGCACTTCCTACCAGCCCGCTGCCGTAAGGAATCCGTATCTCGCAAGCCCCGTGAGCTACCGCTGTAAAAAGCTCATTGCGAGCAGCATCAATCAACCAGACGGTGCACCGATCTGCAACGACCATCTCTCTACCCATATTGGCCATTAAGATAAGGACAGCATCCAGCTTCTTTTCATTCGCTATTTTAGCTGTATATTCAAAAATCACCTTAAGCATTTGTTCAGGCGACAAATCCAATCGAAACGATTGCGGTTCATTTTGGAATTCAAGCATTCGAACAATCCTCCAGCCGATCAAACTCGTTATCCTTACCTCTATTCGCCTTTACAAGCTTTTTATCCTCTTGTTTCCACAATAAAAGCGCAGTTATTCGACAAAAAAATACAATAGTCTTACACTAAAATGGTTAATCTTGCTTCACCTAAAGCACCCATGCTATAATCAATGTTGCTGCGCGTCCGTAGCTCATCCGGATAGAGCAAACGTTTCCTAAACGTTAGGTGGGAGGTTCGAGCCCTCTCGGGCGCGCCATTTCTTTCACGAATATATAAAGCTTATTGCTAATGCCAGCAATAAGCTTTTTTTGTTTTCATCTACACCGCACCAATTAGACTAGTGTCGAATAATTTTTATAAGACACCTGATCACGATACATTGACTACGGAACGTTTGTTCGCATATAATGTGCATGAGGTGATTTACAAATGGCCATGCCGTTGTCCAAAGTAAACAATTCATACCTGTACCATCCACCTGCTCACGATGAGATACAGCTTCTTCACAAAGCTATTATCCTTCCTCTAGCTCTCGTTATTGTTGAACGAAATAGACGCGAGCTTGAGAGAAAAGCGCGAACTTTACGATCTATTTTTACTAGGGCAGCAGACATTATGATTGCAAAAATGAAAACAGATTTAACAACAAATACACAGCAGCTCCTTCAGAAAAGCATTACTCTGTGCATGTATAAAAACACTGCTGAACAGATCAGCTATTGCTATAATTGCCGCGGTTTTGAAGACCAGATTGCTTATTCGCATGCCTACATACGTAATGAGATAAATAAGTGTATTTCAACCTATAGTGCTGAGATTTTCACTAAATAAGCATCCCTCGATGATCAAAAAAACAGACGATCCTCTTAAAGCTTCTTAAGAAGTCTCACTATTGAAGTGAGGCTCTTTTCTTTACTCGTAATTTCGTCATACAACGCTATAATCTTCCATTCCAATCTGCTATACTACAAATAGTTTCATATCGTTCTACAAAACATACAGTTTTAACCAAAATTATTGTCGAAAAAACAGCTTTTTATTATGCATTGAGGAGGCAGTTCATATGGGAATTAATTTAAATCCGCCAGGAAGACCATCCAACATTCTTGGAGGCCAAGGCGGCATTCAACAGGGCGGTATTCAGCAAGGCGGTATCCAACAAGGGGGTATTCAGGGCGGATCAACAAATAACGCTTTTGGCGCAGCTCCCGCTCCTCAGGCCAGTCCTAATGGTGGGCTTATCCTTACCAAAGGACAGAAGCTGGATTTGACCAAAAATAATGCAGGGCTTGATTTATTGAAAATCGGACTTGGATGGGACACAAATAACCTGCAAGGCCAGAGCTATGACCTAGATGCAGAGGTATTTATGCTAAATCAGACAAACACGGTTTCTTCCACTAGTCATATCGTTTTCTACAACAATCTCGTGAGCCCCGATGGATCAACACGCTATAAGGGTGATAACCGTGACGGACAAGGCAGCGGTGACGATGAGACGGTTGAAATTCAATTATCCAGAGTAGCTTTGGATATCCAAAAAATCGTATTTACCGTTACAATTGATGAAGCTATTCGCAAAAACCAAAACTTTGGACAAGTTTCCAATGCATATATCCGTGTCGTGAACCAAGCAAACGGAGCCGAGATCTGCCGATTTGATCTATCCGAGGACTATTCCACCTCAATCTCCATCCTAGCTGGCGAAGTATATCGCCACGGCAATGAATGGAAATTTAATGCTGTTGGAACAGGCTTGTCGCTTGATCTAGCGGGCATATGTGCGCATTACGGGGCAATGTAACAGCTTACTTGTTAATGAAGCAGCTATAATTTCATTTTATATATTATATGGAGGTTACCCCGCATGCCGTTTCAATTCCAGGTCGAACGGGAATTATTTTTGAAAGCAGAAGGACAAGGCCAGTTTTTTGCCAAAAAAGGATCGATGGTTGCTGATCAAGCCTATAACAAGAAATTCAAATATTCTAAGCGGTTGTTAGGAACGAATTCCGGAAATGTTATCGGACAAGTGATCAACCATGGTATGCGTAAAGTAACGGGAGAAAACTTAGAGATTATGGAAGTCGAAGGACAAGGCATCGTATATCTCGCGGATGAGAACTCTCATGTTACAATCATTAATTTAGAGCAAGGCGGACCATGGCAAAGCGTAAGTGTTGAGAGTGAAGATCTGCTCGCATTTACGGACACTTGTCATTATGGCGTTACCATCATTGGAACGGGTGTCCTCTCCCAGCGCGGCTTGTTTACATCCAAACTTACTTACAACGGACAGGGTGCACAAGTTGCTGTAAAGACCAAAGGTAATCCACTGGTTTTGCAAGGCCCTTGCCGTGTAGATCCTGATGCCATCGTTGCTTGGACAGGTCCTTCCCCAAGTGTGAAGATCGATGTCAACTGGAAAACGCTTATCGGCCAAACCTCCGGGGAATCTTATATGTACGAATTCAGTGACCCTAATCAGGTTGTTATTATACAGCCATTTGAACGTGAGAGCGGCGTGAAATTCGGTATGGATGACAACCGTTACCAACCGCAAACGCAAAGCAGCGCATTCAACAACACCTTTGGCGGCAGCCAAGGAGGACATGACAGCAACAGTGGGCTTGGTGGAATTATCGGCAAGTTTCTGAAATAAGCAAGCATCGTATAATGATATAAGCCTTGCCGTATCGTTCGGCAGGGCTGTTTTCTTTGAAAACCTGCTGCTCTCCAATGGATAGCTGCCTTTTTACTTGAAAGCATGTAACCCGGATCGTTTTCGCTGCGTACAAAGATAAACAGAAAACAAACTGCCCCATAGAATAATTCAAATATAGAAATAGGAGGAAAATAAAATGAAAGCTGCAGGTACACTTTTACTAGTCACTGCTATTATTGAAGGCATCTTAGGAATCCCCTTGCTGGGTGGCACCCTAGTCATGTTATCAGGATACACGCTATTATTTGCAACGCTCATTCTTCATATCGTAACGCTTGTTCTTTGCTCGCAGCATAATAAGCCAGTCGTAGGCAGTATTTTGGGGATCATTACATCTGTATTAGCATGGATACCTATTCTCGGCATGATCATGCATCTTACTACAGCCCTATTCCTGTTCATTGGTGTTTCCAAAAACAATCAGCAAAATTACCCTACCCGTCCTCCTGCTCCAGGCAGCTTCTAATCAAAAGAGCTATCCTACTGTAGATATTCTACAATAGGATAGCCCTTTTATCTTGATGGCTCGCGATTTAGTAAGCTGATCATATTTTTTCTCCGATTGACGCTTAGCAGCAATCCCATGACCATTAATTCGATAATGCCATTTGTACCGCCATACGATATGAAAGGCATCGTCATGCTATTAATAGGCAGCAGCCCAAACGACATCAAAATGTTCCAGACGAAATGAAAACCAATAATTGAAAATGAGCCAACGACCAAGCCTCTAGCATATACATCCTTGAGTGTTTTTGCCATACCAATCACTTTAACAATCAGTAATAAGGCTAGCAGCACTATAGCTATACCAAAAACCAAACCAAGACTGTAGATCAAATAAGTAAAGACCATTTCGCTATAAATATAGCGAAACATTCGGTTCTCAACGCCAAATCCTTGTCCCCACATCCCTCCCAATCGAATAGATTCCAAGGATTTCTGGAGATAATAGTTTTTATCATCAGGGGAAGCAGTAGGATTTAGAAATGCGGTGTATCGTTCCCATATGAATTTATAGCGAACTGGATCATTTATTTTTATAATAAGCACTGCTCCTGCAGTTATGATTGAACTCACGATGGTTATAAACAGCTTATACGTTTTTGCAACAAACAGCATTAATACGGCCAGTCCAAATAAATATATAATAAAATTAAGATAGGAGTTTGCCTTGCTATACAGTATAGCAGGCACGATCGCATATAAAAGCGCCATTTTTCCGAAGTAAAGTGAATTTCTGAATAGTCCCTGCTTCTCCTTATGCTTAACAAGCAGCGTCCCTGCAAAAGCAATCATAAATAAATAAGGAGATGTGCCATATACATCAAAGGTAAAAGACCCGATTGCGATCCAGCTTTTCGAACCATTGATTTCGACTCCATAAAGAATGCAGGCTACCATCAGAAAAATTGTTCCGCTATACATGTACCACGAATACTTTTCCCATTTTCGATAGTCCAAAAAATAAATGCCAATGATGAACACGATGCCTATCGCTGTGAAAACTGCCTTCTTAAGAAAAAATTGAAACCCGCTATACATATTTTGATCACTATAAGCGAATTCCATTGCATACATAGCAAGCAGGCCAATACCGACCAATATCGCTACAAGTGCGGCTAATCCCCATTCCATAACCGGCTTATGTGCTGCATGAAGCTGCTTGCCAATCTGATCGGGATCACCCATCTGGACTAGAGCAGCACGAACCGCCTCTTCCTCTGATAACCCTTCGTTTAGCTTATCCTCCACCAGCTCGTCCAGATGGTTCTGCATTTCAACCTTGATGTCACGATGCACATCTCTTGCTTTTACATGTCTGCAAACCTGCACTAAGTATTGCTGAATCGATTCATACTGAACAGGCTTGTTATTCATGCATGGCCCTCCCCGATTACGCGGTCTACCGTCGTCCGAAACAACGTCCACTCCTGCTTCTTCTCCTCTAGCTGCCCTCTTCCACGCGCTGTGATGCGATAATATTTCCGTTTGCGGCTGCCTTCTTCATTCCAGTACGACTCAACCAGCTGCTCCACCTCAAGCGTATGTAAGATAGGATATAGCGTCCCTTCTTTAAAAGTAAACACACCGCTAGAGCTTTTTTCAATTTCTTTGGTCATTTCATAGCCATACATTTCCTTACGGTCAAGCAGTGTCAAAATAAGAATAACGGTACTGCCTTTCATAAGCTCTTTATTAATTTTCATAACGCCCTCCTGTTTATGTATCGCATTTCTATGCATCGATTATCTATGTATAAGTATATAGTTGACCATCACCGATTACAACATCATTTTAGGAATGGATTCCCATAATAGCTAATCGGTGATATATTTATGCATATCTTATCGCTGCGTTAACGTATAAGTACATAAGTCACATTAATCGGCGGTTTTCAATTTAAGGGAGGCAATACACAATGAATCAATCTTTCGGACTTCATAAGGAAGAAAAAACGTACGGCATGCTTTGCCATCTGCTTGCTTTTAGCGGTGTAATTATTCCGCTCGGCAACATTCTTGGACCACTCATCATTTGGCTTCTGAAGAAGGATCAATCCAGCTATGTGGATATGCATGGCAAGGAATCACTCAATTTTCAGATCAGCAATATGATTTATTCCATTATTTCCGGTTTGCTCATTTTTGTTCTCATCGGATTTATTACTACACCGCTATTGTTTATTTTCTGGATTGCATTTACTATCATCGGGTCTATGCGTGCTTCAGAGGGCAATGGCTATCGCTATCCTCTAACCATTCGTTTCTTCAAATAAAACATAGAACCGCCGGGACGCAAAACGTTCCGGCGGTTCTATTATTTAGGAAGCTGCGAGCTATATTTTTTCCTCATCACATGCAAGCGGTCCAATTGGTCAAACGCCTGCTGCCCGCGCCGCTTTGTAACAGCTACTGACAATGCATCAAGAAGCGCAACTGGCGCTGCCATCGAATGAAAGCCCTCCAGTTCCCCCCGATCAACCTGCAGCACGAGATCGCTCTGCTCCAGCATATCGGATACGAGCAGATCCGTAATCAGTATTGTAGTGTAGCCTGCCTCTTTGGCATGCTCAAGCAGCACCGTTAATTCAGGTGAGCGCCTGACAAAGCCGAACATAAGCAGCACATCGCTGGAATCAGCATGAACAAGCGTTTCAAGCAGCTCGCTGCCACTCCCCGCCATACCTTCGATTTGCACATTTATCCGATTCAGACGAAATCGGATGAGCTCGATCAAGCTAGCTGTTGCTCCCGTTCCAAATACATACACTTTTCTAGCCTTATGAATGGCCTCCACCGCTTGATGAAACTGCTCACGGTCTACACGCTTTGAAGTAACCTCTACATTAGCTGCTGCAATCTCCAGCATTTCACTTACAATATCAGCCTCTTCATGATCTACCTTATTCAATATTTTCTTCATCTTATGGGCAGGCGTCGCATGCTCGCTTTGCAGCAGCGTTTTCTTAAATGCCTTCAAGTTAGCAAACCCAATCGTCCGCCAAAACCGCGATACCGTCGCCGTACTGACACCTACAGCCATCGCAATATCTTCCTCTGTACAATAAGGAATCTGCTGCAGTGCGCCCACCACGTAATTAGCAATGGATTGGTGGCTTTTTGACATATTATCCAAGTCCATATCCAAATGAAAAGCCGTCATCTTTGATTCCTCCTGCATGTACCAACATAGCAGCATATTTTCTAAACGAAGTATATCACCTTTTGATCAAAAAATGATAATTTTATTTCATTTTTATTTTTATGTAATTTATTTTACGTAATCGAAATAATTTGTTGATGATCTGATAACATTCGATCTCTATATTGTAGAAGAATTCGTTTTGAATCGAGGCATTCGAGACGCATTCCGCCTCAAAAACAAATTAGGAGGAATCACAATGGTTACAGCGCCTAAGCGCCGTTATGAGCTAACGCAATCGCAGAAGCTTATGGTATTCATTTTATCGATGTCCTTGTACGGTATTTCCAACATGTTCTCCGAGCTTATTCCTGAGCTAAAGCTTGGTCCCATTGAGCTGAAGGTCGAATACTTCGCTTTTATCCCATTAACGCTCTGTATTCTATTTAATCCGCTTTATGCTGCACTTGGCGCATCCTTCGGCGAGGTTATATTCGGGGAACTGCTGCTTGGACAATTCGGCGGACTCGGAGAATTGGAAAAATTCATAGAATTTACGATTGCCATGTACATAGCTGGCCTGCTCGTAAGCGATCCACGAAATCGTAAACAACTCGCACTCGCTTCGTTCGTTGCAGTAGGTATTGACCAGATGCTTGGAGCGATTGTCGACATCAGCAAGGTTTGGTTTGGGATTGAAGAGCTCGAAGCTGTTCCAGGCATTCCCGAAAGCATATTGCTTATCGAAGGCGTAGGTTTCCTTAACGCCATGCTCATAACCGGCATCTTTTTCTCCCTGCTGCCTACTTTATTTCTCGTACCGCGTCTATATGGAAAAATCGAACCGCTTCTCGGCATAAAACCACGCGACAGCAGAGTTTCTATATCATTCGGACAGCTAATAACACCGCGGCTGCTCATTACCGCTATTATATTTGTTTTTATTGGGATCGTTGCAGAATTTTTGTCTGAGTCTGATATTAACTTTGCTGTATGGGAGCCAGAATTTATTGAGCAATATGGCAGTGGATTCATCTGGATTAGTGCTGCTGCAGCCGCATTAGTGCTCATGTTGACACTCATTGCAGCATTTCGTGCCAAATCCAAATCTGCGCGCAAGACGGAGGATGTTAAGCTTTGAGACCTTCATCCTTCCAAACCAACCAGCAGGCGGCTCCCATCATTAAGCTGCAGGACATTCAATTTCAATATCCAGGAGCGGAACACAAGGCACTCCATAACATTCAGCTTCTTGTCCAACCCGGCGAGTTCATCGCTATAGCAGGAACGAATGGCAGTGGCAAGTCAACGCTTTGCAAATGTTTAAACGGCCTAATTCCAAACTATTATGTTGGCGATTTAGACGGCTCCATTGAAGTTGCAGGGCTAATAGCTGCCGAGGAAACGGTATCCTCTTTGTCACGCAAAGTCGCTTATGTGTTTCAGGATTTTGAGAACCAGCTCGTTCGGCCGACCGTCTATGACGAAGCCTGCTTTGCTCCACTTAATTATGGCTTTAGCGATTACCGTGAACGCGGACTTCGAGCTTTGTCCATGCTTGGCATTGATCATTTGAAGGATCAGTGGATTTGGCAGTTAAGCGGTGGACAAAAGCATCTTACGGCGCTGGCTGGCGCTTTATCCCTCGATCCAGAAATTATTATTATCGATGAGCCTGTCGCGCAGCTAGATCCCTTTCATGCTAGACTCATCTACGACAAACTTAAGCTGCTGAATGAAAAGCATGGCAAAACAATCATCGTCATTGAGCACCATACCGAGTTTATTGCAGACTATTGCAATAGGGTCGTACTTATGGATAGCGGCACAATACGCTGGGTGAAGCCTGTCCATGAGGCGTTATCTGCGGTTGATGAGCTTGCTGAACTGCATATATTACCGCCGCAGGTTACGCTTGCTGTTTGTGAATTGGAAGCTGCTACAGGAAAAGCAAGTAGTCGGTCTTCATCACAATACCCGATCACCATCGATGAAGCAGTCGCTTATTTTGAGAAGATGCTTAAACCGTCATTCACGCTTTCAGCTGACCTTACGGATAAGCTTATTTCTAATAATGAACATACTAAGCAGCCCCTTGCTACGTTTGCCAATGTCTCCTATAGCTACAAAACAATTGCAAGAACGATGCATCCCGTCATTCGGAACATGAGCATCAGCTTTTATGAAGGCGATCGTATTGCTCTTGTCGGCAATAATGGCGCTGGAAAATCAACGCTGCTCAAGCTCCTTTCGGGCATTCGGCGCCCTACAGAAGGACACTTAACCGTATGCGGGCATATTACGAAGCAATCTTCACCTGAACTGCTGTCTGATTTTGTCTCCTATATTTATCAAAATCCAGAGGAGATGTTTATTGAAGATTCCGTCCGCAAGGATGTTGAATATTTTCTAAAAGCCCGCGGAATTGCTGATTATCACCCTTTTGTTGATGAAATTCTGGAGAGGCTGCGGCTAACCGCCCTGCAAGATCGAGATGGCAGACTGCTCAGCGGCGGACAGCAGCGCAGAGCGACATTAGCGATCGGACTCGCCATGCGTCCCACTGTCATGCTGCTGGATGAACCGACAGCCAGCCTTGATGCAGCGAGCCGCCGTGAAATGACTGAAATGCTGGCGCAGCTACAGGATCATGTAAAAACGACCATCATAGCGACACATGATATGCAGCTGGTTGCCGAATGGGCAAACCGCGTTATCGTTATGCACGATGGCTGCGTCGCACTTGATACAGATGAACGCTCGTTATTCAACCATGTTGCCATTCTCAAACAAGCAGGTCTCATTGCGCCGCAAATCGCTTTGCTTAGTCAAAGACTGGGTTTCGAGCCGCCTTGCCTATCTGTCAATGAATTCACCACGCGGCTTATCAAAAATATAAATCCGTCAAACCCATTTGAGCAGGAGGAGATTACGGTTGGAAGCAATTAAACAAAGCATGCTCGACAAGCTGAGCGTAGAACAAATTAAAATTGAGCTGATGCGTACCGCTTTCGGCAGACAATCGACCTTTCTGTCGCGCTTTGATCCGCGTATCCTCCTGATTTGGTATTCTTTTTTCGCCATAGCGCCTTGGTTCTTTCATAATAAAGCCATTCTGCTTGGCTTGCTTATTCCAATGCTTGTCCTTACTTTATCTTCAAAGGTAAGTCCACTTGTTCTACTTATTATGGGCGTCGGCCTGGTAAGTGAGATTAGTTATATTTTTTTCGGTTCCATCTTCTTCGGAGGAAGTCTAGCGGGCGTATGGCCGTTATTGACCTTAACATTAAAAATACTAATCATCTCGCTGGCCAGCATTGCCGTGTTCTCCAGCATGGATCCCGAGAAGCTGAGTGACGCCCTGCTTAGTATGGGGATGCCTGGACAATTCAGCTTTGGTGTGTCCTACGGCTATAGGATGCTTCCGATTCTAATTGAGGAGTACCATAACCTTATTCACTCATTCCGATTGCGCGGCCGCGCTCCCCGCAATAAGGGTTTTCTTCACTGGCGTTCAATTATATACATGGCGAAGATTAGCGTTTATGCCTTTTATCCGCTCATTCTGAATACAGCTAAGCGAACGAGAACGACGGTCGAAGCATTGGAGGTGCGCGGCTTTACCTATTCGCTTGTCAGCCCTGAGACGAAGAAGCTTAAGCTTGCGCATATGCAGGTTCGACCGCATGATTTTATTTTCTTAAGCTGCTCCCTGTTCTATATGATCGGGCTGGTTGCTTTTGGACAATTCATTTCCTTTTAAAACTACATAATTGAATGGAGATAACACACTAATGATGAGCATCGATTTGCATACACATGGCAAACTGTCAAAGAAAACACATTTTTCACTCGACTACTTCCTTTCCATGGCTCGCGAAGCCAAAGAAAACGGTCTGCACGCGGTGGCGTTGACCGAGCATTTTAACACGCTTCACTTTGCCGACATGATGGATCAGCTGGATCATCATTTTGAATATAAAGGTGATTATTATATCGTGGAGGGCTTGAAGGTTTTCTCTGGCATGGAGGTTGATGTAGCGAATAAAGGCCATATTCTAATCATTGGAAACCGCAGCCATATTCGTGATCTGAGGCAGCAGCTTGAACCCCATACCGCAAAAGATAACTTTATTACTTTAGAAGAGCTGATGAACCGCACCGACGGCTATCCCTTGCTTCGAATTGGTGCTCATCCCATGAGAGAAAGCACGCCGCTCACTCACCATGATGCTGACACACTCAGGCGCCTCGATGCGCTTGATATAAATGCAAAAGATTTATTCCAATATGGTTTCGGCATGGCTGATCAGGTTCGACAGTTCGCAGATCATCTTGGCTTAAAGGTCATTGCAGGAAGCGACTCACATCAGCCTCTGCAGTTCGGCAGCGTTGTTAATCATGTAGATAACGTTTGCGAAACAGCCGAACAACTGCGCAGCGAGCTGCTGAGTGGCAATTATCAGCTTGAAATTTCCGCTTGCTTGAATGTTAAAGTAAAAGCTGCTCAAATGATGAAAGAGCTTCTAAAAAAATCGATGGTTGTCGCTTTGTAAGAACACCCGCTTCACTAAAAAAGCAGCTCCTGACACTCAGGAGCTGCTTCATTTTCAATCTATTACATACCAACTGGCAATTGGAACATCTGTGTCAGTTCGTCCAGTGTAATCGCATCCGTCGGAATTTCACCTTCGAACTTCGCATCTTTATTAATCTCGGAGTAAGTAACATCATAATGAAGGCCAAGCTTCATCTTCTGTCCGCTCTCTTTGTCAGAGCCTTCAATGCTTACCTTACCCGATTGGTAAGCAAGATACCCATCTGTGATGGCTCCCGTTACTTTCAGAGTATTCACTTTAACATCATTTTTAAATGTGGTTAGAATCTCTGCTTTATTCGTCTCAAGATCCGACTTCATCTTCTCGATGTCCGCCTTATCAAGCTGAAGAGTCTTTAATGATGCTTCATTAGCAAGCAATACATTTAGCACCTCAGGCAGCACTTGGTTAACGATGGTTTCTACTGTTTTTGGATAGTTGCTTTCATTAATCTCAAAGGCGATGATTTGATCTGCTTTCATATCAGCAGGCAGGCCAGCTGCCTCAGCCTTAGGCTGGCTGAAGTATGTTTTCTCGTCAAAATGCTTAAGCATTACTTCTCCGAGTTCCTTGCCTAACTTTTGTTGTGCAGCAAGATCCAGCTTAGCCGTGCCTTCTTTCTCAGCAAGCTCATTTAGATCAATTTTAATAAATTTACTTGTAATCGTCTCCGGCAATGGCAGCATCGGAACTTGCGGTATTTTCACATACAGCGCTTCCTCAGTCATAATCATGGGTACCGTTAACTTCATCTCCATGTCGCCTGGGACTACGATTTGCATATTCATATCGGTACGCATCGGTTTTTTCTTATATACAGCATCAACTGTAATGGTTGCATCTTTAATCATGCCTACGATTGCTGCTGTAGCAGCTGCGTTGCCTTCCAAAGTTGCCGTTTGTGGAACTTCCAATTCATCCAAGCCAAATGACATTTTTACTGCATATGAGTCCGCTTCATTAATTTTCGTCATAGCCGCCTGCAAAGCTTCCTTCGGTGGTTTTGCCGAGCTGCAGCCTGCGATAACAACCAAAATAACGGCTAACATAAGAACCGCTATTTTTTGAACATTCTTCATGTAGTATGTTCCTCCCTATCTTTTTGTGAGCACCTCCATTCTATACTAAAATAACTTCATTTAGAAGTTATATCCAAAAAATCCCGTTTCAGCGTACTGAAACGGGACGTTTGAACTAGCTTTTAACAGCACATTTATCTATCCTTGCGGGTTATGATGATCCACATGATTACGCTGCTTTGTTTTCTTAGATCCAGAAAGCGGCTCTTGCTGCCCGCCTCCGTCATTACGCTTCCGATTATTTTGCGGATTGCTTTCCGGCACCGGAATGCTATCTGGCTTCGACATTTGGATTCCTCCTATTTAGATCTCATCGGCTTCGAGGGAAGCGTTAATTTTTTTGATGTTCTAAATCTGTTAAATGATCATGGTTCATGTCATCCTGATTGCTTCGATCGTTCTTATCCTGCTGCAATTGTTGAGCTTGATGGCTGTTAACCGCCTCAACCTCCAAAGCTTCTACCACATTAGATAAGTTTTTATCAGCCGTTCCTTGTGCCTTCGTCATATGCAGCTCTCTCCTCTAAGCATGCGTCAAGCGTTGGAGCGCTTGAGCACATTCATGCAGATGTCTAGTGTAATTTTGGATCAGCTCTTGAATGATGTCTCCACGCTCATCGATGGATACCTTGTCTTTCTCCACATCGATAAGCTCAACCTTCACTTCACGGCTATCTACATAAGTAACTTTAAAATCAAACGAATACATTTGATGTCCGGCTGTATCGATCGTTACGCGCAGCGCTTTGGAATCTGACTCATCAGGCAGCACTCTGCTGCGGTCAGCGTCTTTTAGCGTCTCTGGCAAGGTTTGACGCCAAGCATCTGCCAAGTTTTCTTGATTCATTTGCAGTTCATCTGATTTACCCATTAAATGAAGCACCTCCACATCGTATAACATGCGAAATGCGGCATTATTTTATACGAGGGGATAGAATGAAAAAAAAGCCCAAACGCTTAGCGTCTGGGCTTGTCATGTACATTTTTAAAAATATGGAGGAGAGAGTGGGACTCGAACCCACGTGGGCTTGCGCCCTAACAGTTTTCAAGACTGCCCCGTTATGACCGCTTCGGTATCTCTCCATCGTTCATTTGTCACAAGAAATATAATACCACAGGTCAAAATAAAAATGCAAGTGTATTTTGACCATGTGGCAAAAAAATTTTTTTAAAGCTTTGTTGAATCGATCGAACTAATGCCGCCCATATACGGACGCAGTATTTCTGGAATCGTCACAGAACCGTCCGCTTGCTGGAAGTTCTCGATGATTGCCGCAAAAGTACGACCTACAGCAAGTCCCGAACCATTCAGTGTATGAACGAATTCCGGCTTGCTCTTCGTATCTCTGCGGAAACGAATACCCGCACGGCGAGCTTGGAAGTCCTCTACATTTGAGCAGGACGAAATTTCACGATACGTGCCTGCACTTGGCAGCCACACTTCAAGGTCATATGTTTTAGCCGCTGTGAAGCCCATATCTCCCGTACAAAGCGTTAGAACGCGGTAAGGAAGTCCTAGTAGCTGCAAAACCTTCTCCGCGTTAGCGGTCATTTTCTCCAGCTCTTCGTATGAATCCTCCGGTTTCGTCAATTTGATCAATTCAACCTTGTTGAACTGATGCTGACGAATCAAACCACGTGTATCGCGCCCAGCAGAACCTGCTTCTGAACGGAAGCACGAGCTGTAAGCTACAAAATATTTCGGAAGCTCTTCAATCGGCAAAATCTCTTCGCGGTGCAGGTTCGTAACTGGTACCTCTGCAGTCGGAATGAGGAAATAATCCGAATCCGAAATTTTGAATAAATCCTCTTCAAACTTCGGAAGCTGACCAGTACCGATCAAGCTGTCACGATTAACAATATAAGGAGGCAATACTTCCTCATATCCGTGCTTATCGCTGTGAAGATCCATCATAAAGCTGATAAGCGCACGCTCAAGACGAGCTCCGAGGCCGCGGTAGAATGTGAAACGTGATCCCGTTACCTTCGCTGCACGCTCGAAATCCAATATGCCGAGTGATTGCGCAAGCTCCCAATGTGGCTTGGGCTCAAAATCAAAGGTTGGAACCTCGCCATTTTTGCGCAGCTCTACATTATCTTCCTCCGACTTGCCGACTGGCACGCTATCGCTAGGAATGTTCGGAATCGCTTGAGTCAGCTCAATCACTTGTACATCCAGCTCACGAAGTTCATCGTCAAGCTCTTTAATGCGGTCGCCAACCTCTCTCATCTCAAGGATAAGCGATTCTGCGTCGCCGCCTGTGCGTTTGAGTTTAGCTACATCCTGCGAAACCGTATTGCGTCTGCTCTTCAGCTGCTCCGTCTCTTGAATAAGATCACGGCGCCTAGTGTCGAGCGCAGGAAAATTAGCAATAAGATCAAGGGAAGCTCCGCGATCAAGCAGCGCTTTCTCAACCTTCTCAAATTCATTTCTTAACAATTTTACATCCAGCACGATCCAAAAGCCCCTCTCTGAAGGGAGTAATTTTATTATTGTAAACGTTTATTCCTTGCTTGCAGCTGCTTCCTTCACCATTTCAACGAAGTATGCATGCAGCCTATAATCGTCCGTTAGCTCCGGATGATACGATACAGCTAGAAGATGTCCCTGTCTTGCTGTTACAATTTCATCTCGGTATGTAGACAATACGTCTACGCCTGCTCCAACTTTTTTGATTAATGGAGCTCGGATAAATACAGCGCGAACCGGTTCGTCAATGCCTTTGACATCCAAATCCGTCTCAAAGCTTTCTTGTTGACGCCCGAATGCGTTTCTTGCAACGGTCATATCCATAAGGCGCAAATGCGCATCCTCTTGGCCTTCTATTTCATCAGCCAAAACGATAAGACCAGCACAAGTGCCGAACAATGGCTTGCCTTGTGCAGAGAAATCCTTAATAGCTTCCATGAAGCCATAATTGCGCATCAGCTTGCCGATCGTCGTGCTTTCGCCGCCTGGAATAACAAGCCCTTGCAGCTCTTCAAGCTGCTCAACCCGCTTAACGGCGACCGCCTCTGCGCCCGCCGCTTCTAAGCTTCGTATATGCTCTGCCACTGCGCCTTGAAGCGCTAGTACGCCTATCTTCATCGCTCTACTCGCCTTCCTTTACGGGCAAGAGCCGGCAGCACTATTCGCGCTAAGCCGGCACCTGCATATTACAACTATTAGATACCGCGGTCTTGCATACGCTCGGAGGAGTTAAGCTTGGAAATTTCGATTCCCTTCATAGCTGCTCCCAAGTTTTTCGACACTTCAGCAATTAGCTTATAATCTTGATAATGTGTCGTTGCTTCAACGATTGCACGAGCGAATTTCTCTGGGTTTTCTGATGTGAAAATACCAGAACCTACGAATACGCCGTCTGCTCCAAGATGCATCATCAAAGCTGCATCGGATGGAGTAGCTACTCCGCCTGCTGCGAAGTTCACGACAGGAAGCTTACCTGTTTCATGTACGTTAAGAAGCAAGTCATAAGCTACGCCAAGAACCTTAGCTTCATGATAAAGCTCGTCCTTCGACAAACCTTGAATTTTTCGAATTTGTCCATTGATCAAGCGAAGGTGACGAACAGCCTCTACGATATTACCTGTTCCCGGCTCACCTTTCGTACGAAGCATTGCCGCTCCCTCTTGAATACGGCGCAACGCTTCTCCAAGATCTTTTGCTCCGCATACGAATGGAATCGTAAACTCATGCTTGCTGATGTGGAATACTTCATCTGCTGGTGTAAGTACTTCACTCTCATCGATATAGTCAACGCCCATGGATTCGAGCACTTTTGCTTCTACATAATGCCCGATACGAGCCTTTGCCATAACTGGAATCGATACAACTTTCATTACTTCTTCTACAATTGTCGGATCAGCCATACGAGCTACTCCGCCTGCTGCACGAATTTCGGAAGGGACGCGCTCAAGCGCCATTACCGCTGTTGCTCCTGCTGCTTCTGCTACTTTCGCTTGCTCGGCGCTCATAACGTCCATAATGACGCCGCCTTTTTGCATTTCTGCCATGCCGCGTTTTACGCGCGATGTACCTGTTTCCATGCTAAAATCCTCCTATTTTCATCCATTAATTTGTATATTACCGCAGTTGTTCTAACCATTGATTTTACAGGATGCAAGAATAATCGACAAGCCTTGATTTGCTTTATTCCCCTGTTTTCTACTCGGATTAGAACAAATTGACGATTCCATTAAATAAACCTGAGAAAAAATCTCCAATTCCACGGAACATCAAGCGGAACCAGCCTGCTTTCGTTCCATCCTCCGTTGTAACGAGGTTAACCGTTTTTTTGAGCTCTTGTTTCGTTTCGGCATCCGTGTACTTGTAAGTTACTGTACCTACAACCGTGCCTGCTGGAATCGGAGCTACCAGCTCAGCTTCTGACTTCACGTCGCTAGATACAACCTCGATTTTAGGCTCTACGCCCTTCTTAACCATAAACGTAATATCTTTTTCCGTTACGATCGGCAAGGTTTTCTTTTTACCCTTTTTAATCTTAACCGTTTTCGCTGTTTCTACCACAGATTTTGGCGCAAGCACCGTCTTTTTCTCAAAAGTGCTGAAACCGTAGTTGTACATCTTAGCCGTTTCATTAAAACGAGCAGACTTTGTAGAAGTATCCATAACGACGCTAATAAAGCGCTGCTCGCCTCTTTTTACAGTACCCGTGAAGTTATAGCCAGCAGCATTAATGAAGCCAGTTTTCATGCCGTCAACGCCTTCATAAGCTAAGTGCTTAAGGCCCTTTTGATTCACGTTGGTGCCGAGCATCCAGTTAATGTTAATGATTGGATCCTTGTCGCGTTCACGGAATTTATATTCCTGTAGCTTAGAATAATCCAAAAATTCAGGGTGCTTGCTCAAAATAATTTGTGCTAGCCTTGCCATGTCCGTCGCAGAAATAACAGTTGTCTCCGATAGACCAGTCGCACTTGTAAAAATAGCTGTTTTAAGACCCAACTCCGCAGCTACCTCATTCATCTTCTTAACAAACCCTTGCTCACTTCCAGCTATTTGCGATGCTAATGCAATCGTTGCATCATTCGCAGAACCAACTGCCATTGCTTTGTACAAATCTCTAACCGTATGTTGATCTCCTTGAGCTAAAAATACAGATGATCCATCCGATGGCGTTGAGGCCGCTTCCGCACTAGTGGTAATAACCTCATCCCAGGACAGGCGTTCATTCGTAATTTCCTCAAGAACGATATATTCCGTCATTAACTTCGTCATACTTGCTGCAGGGAGCGGCTCCTCTGAATTAACTTCATACAAAACTTGTCCTGAATCCGCATCAATTAGAATAGCAGCTTTCACTTGTAAACCTAAATCGTTTTTCGTACTTTCTCTTCCTTGATATCCATTCGCCATTGCTACCGCAGAACCAAGCGACAGCATTACCATCCAAACCGCCAAACTTGCAGCGATGACCGTCTTTATTCGAACCGGCCTTACCTTTTCCTTCAACGTCGTCTCCCCTTTTCCCACTTGGTTTGTCCGTTGTTAATTGTAACATATCGAAGCCTAACAATTAAACCTCTTCAAGCCCTAATAAGAATGAGTAATCCTTCATAAAAAAAACAGACAAGGGCGAGCGACTCTGTCGCCTTACCTTGTCTGTTATTATTGGATCTAGAAAGTATAACCTATAGGGAGTAGTTAGGAGCTTCCTTCGTAATTTGCACATCATGCGGATGGCTTTCACGAAGACCAGAGCCTGTAATGCGAACGAATTGTGTATCGTTCTTAAGCTCGTCCAAAGAAGCTGTACCGCAATAGCCCATACCTGAACGCAAGCCGCCGAGCAATTGATGCACAGTGTCAGCAAGCGGCCCTTTGTAAGGAACGCGTCCTTCGATACCTTCCGGAACAAGCTTGTTCTCGTTCTCTTGGAAGTAACGATCCTTGCTTCCTTCCTTCATAGCGCCAAGGGAGCCCATACCACGGTAGACTTTAAAGCTGCGTCCTTGGAAAATTTCAGTTTCGCCAGGGCTTTCAGCTGTACCTGCGAACAAGCTTCCGATCATAATCGCGCTTGCTCCAGATGCGATTGCTTTCGTAATGTCACCGGAGTACTTAATACCGCCGTCTGCAATAACAGGAATATTGTATTCACGAGCAACTGACGCGCAATCATAAATCGCTGTAATTTGTGGAACACCGATACCAGCGATAACGCGAGTTGTACAGATCGATCCAGGACCAATCCCTACTTTAACTACGGAAGCGCCTGCTTCGATAAGATCACGGGTAGCATCGCCAGTAGCAACGTTACCTGCAATAATAGTAAGGTCTGGGTAAGTAGCACGAAGCTTACGAACTGCATCCAAAATATTAATGTGGTGACCATGTGCCGAATCTACAACAAGAACATCAATTCCTGATTGAACCAATGCTTCTGCACGATCCATTGTATCCTTCGAAATACCAACCGCTGCTCCGCAAAGCAAGCGACCATGCTTATCCTTCGCCGCATTAGGGAATTGGATTGCTTTCTCAATATCTTTAATCGTAATAAGACCTTTAAGTGTATTGGACTCATCAATCAGCGGCAGCTTCTCAATCTTGTGCTTTTGAAGAAGGCCTTCCGCTTCCTGCAGCGTTGTGCCAACAGGTGCCGTTACAAGGTTGTTACGAGTCATAACTTCATTTATCTTAATTGAATAATCATGCACGAAACGCAAATCACGGTTGGTCAAAATACCTACAAGCTTCTTATCTTGATCAACAATCGGTACGCCTGAGATGCGGTATTTTCCCATCAATTCTTCTGCGTCGTAAACATGGTGATCAGGCGTAAGCGAAAACGGATTTGTAATTACACCGCTCTCCGAACGTTTTACACGGTCAACTTCCTCCGCTTGCTGTGTAATCGACATGTTCTTATGGATAATGCCGATACCACCCTCACGCGCAATTGCAATCGCCAATGCGGCTTCTGTAACGGTGTCCATACCAGCGCTAATGAGCGGAATGTTTAGCTTAATGTCCTCGCTTAATCGAATCGAGATGTCAACTTCCCTAGGCAGCACTTCTGATTTGCGCGGAATAAGCAGGACGTCGTCAAACGTTAGCCCTTCTTTGGCGAATTTCGTTTCCCACACGAGTATGTTCCTCCCTTATTTTAAGTACGTCTCACATATATTATTAGCAATATTAGCAGAGGGGGTATAGGCTGTCAAGGCTGATGAATACCTTTGTTCATCCTGTTTTATACTCGATTTGGAAGTCTCAAAACATGCTATTTCTTTAGAAAAAGTCAGGTAAATACGTAGTTCGTTCGGGAATACGAGATTGTAAGCGTTTAACCAATCCTATATCTCCTTCTATGCGTGCGAATTGGGCTAATTGCTCTAACTGAATATACCCAAATAGCACACTCGTAAAGGAACCAATATCCAGTTTAATTGCCTCATCTATTTTTTCACTATCGTCCTTACGACGAAGTGAAGCTTTCCCAGACGCATCGATATGAAGCAAAAAATGACCATTATTCCATGGAGCTTGAGCGTCGATCAGTTGAATAGGAATGTCATCAGCATGATCTGCTGCCTTAAAATCATATTGGCTCACAAAAGCTTCCGCATCCACAATTCGAGCCATAAAATAAGGTGTGATTTCCTGTTTTATTCTCGGATTGCTCAGCAAGTAGGGAAGGCGATCGTTAGATGGCATTTTTATCGTCAGCTCTTCGATCATTGAATCATGCTGTGCAAGAAATGACCATATCGCAGCTCTAGCAGGCTCATTTAAATGAACAAACTCATGAACCGTTAACCGGCTGTTTTTAACTTCATAAATGACGTAGCCTTGTGCTGCTCCGCTCTTATCGTAATACAGTGCAGTTTGTCCTGGCTTTCTTCTGTTAATCCGATACTTCCACCAGAAGTCGTCACGCACCAATGAGCCATTAAATTGAGATGCATAGGCTTGATAGACATCGTTCAGCAAACCATAGTTTCCTGTAATGCGCTCAAATCTACCTTCGTATGCTATTCTTGCTGGAAGCATGTCCGTCTTAATCGTATAGGTTTTATGTTCAGTGTAGGTTTCCCATCCAAATTTACGGTAAAAGCTGAATGAAAAAGGATGAAGAAAAGAAACTGTTTGACCGTTCTCCTTCATCTCTAACAGTGATTGAACAAGTATTTGAGCAACTAGCCCCTGCCTCCTGTACTCTGGCCATGTCGCAACACCTGCAACACCTCCCATATCAAAAACCTTGCCTCCGATATATGTTTTCAGCCTTAGCACTGCAGCTTGCGCAGCCAACTGATTATCGACATACGCTCCGTACCTTACAGTAGGCTCACTCTCATACTGCTCTTTCGTTTGTTCAAGTTCTGCAGCAGAACGTTCATATTGAAATGCAAATTGAGATAAAGCCATACTCTCGTCAAATTGCTCTACACCGGTATGCTTAATAACGATACGCGTTTCCAATTCGAAGCACCTCCAAATTTGATATAACCCTATCATACCGCATAAACAACAAAAAAACCTATCGCATCACATGCGATAGGTCTTTCGTGCTTGGCGACGTCCTACTCTCCCAAGACCCTGCGGTCTAAGTACCATCGGCGCTGAAGGGCTTAACGGTCGTGTTCGGTATGGGAACGCGTGGTTCACCTCCGCCATCGCCACCAAACGTAGCGTGTTGCACGCTGAAAACTGGATACGAAAGATTAGGCTTGCTGAAGCCTTTTTAGCTGCTGTCTACTGGA
>NZ_JBITPK010000026.1:0-62384 GCF_050467785.1 Paenibacillus sp. NRS-1760
TCCGTCCGTCAGCTGCTCCGATCCTACGCTGCCAAACGCTAACTTCGTTGTCGTCACGCTTCCGTCCAATAAGTGCTCTGAACCTATGCTATCATACGCCAGTTTCGATGAAGTTACGCTTCCTCCCATCAGCTGTTCTGAATCTACACTGCCATAAGCCAGCTTCGATGTCGTCACACTTCCGTCTGCCAACTGTTCTGAACTTACGCTTCCATGTGTAAGCTTCGCTGATGTCACACTTCTATCCGTCAGTTGTTCTGAACCTACGCTTCCATACGCAAGCTTTGTGGATATCACACTTCTATCCGTCAGTTGTTCTGAACCAATGCTTCCATTCGCCAGCTTCGCGGATGTCACGCTTCCGTCCATCAGCTGTTCCAAACCTACGCTGTCAAAAGCTAGCTTGGTCGTCGTCACGCTTCTGTCTATCAAGTGCTCTGAACCTACACTGTCATATGCCAATTTTGATGATGTTACACTTCCGCCCATCAGCTGTTCTGAATCTACGCTTCCATACGCAAGCTTCGATGTCGTCACACTTCCATCAGTCAGCTGTTCCGAATTTACACTGCCAAATGCCAGCTTCGATGATGTCACACTTCCGTCCATCAGCTGATTCGAACCTATGCTGCCTAACGCCAGTTTCTCTGTTGTCACACTTTCGTCAGTCAGCTGTTCTGATCCAACGCTTCCATACGTAAGCTTCGCTGATGTCACACTTCTATCCGTCAGTTGTTCTGAACCAACGCTTCCATACGCAAGTTTCGATGATGTCACACTTCTATCCATTAGTTGTTCTAAACCAATGCTTCCATGCGACAGTTTCGATGTTGTCACACTGCCATCAGCTAGTTGCTCCGAACCTATGCTTTCATACGCCAGCTTCGATGTCGTTACACTGCCTTCCGTCAGCTGTTCCGAATTAACACTGCCAAATGCCAGCTTCGTCGTTGTCACGCTTCCGTCCGTCAGCTGATCCGAACCTACGCTGCCTAACGCCAACTTCGTCGTTGTCACGCTTCCGTCCGTCAGCTGTTCTGATCCAACGCTGCCAAACGCTAGTTTCCATGCAGTCACGCTTCCATCCATTAACTGCTCCGAGCCTATGCTCTCTAACGCAATCTTTGTTGTAGTTACACTTTCATCTGACAACTGATCCGTACCTACGCTGCCTAGTTCAAGCTTCGAGGTCGTCACACTGCCATCCGACAACTGTTCCGTACCCACGCTGCCAAGCACCAGCTTCGTCGTAGTCACACTGCCATCCGACAACTGTTCCGGCCCTACACTGCCTAGTACCAGCTTCGATTTTGTTACACTGCCGTCCGCCAACTGCTCTGTACCTACACTGCACAGCTCCAGCTTCGATTTCGTCACACTGCCATCCGACAACTGATCCGAGCCTACACTGCCTAGCACCAGCTTTGATTTTGTTACACTGCTATCCGCCAACTGATCCGTACCTACACTGCGCAGCTCCAGCTTCGATTTCGTCACACTGCCATCCGACAACTGATCCGTACCTACGCTGCGTAGCTCCAGCTTGGATTTCGTCACACTGCCATCCGACAACTGATCCGTACCTACACTGCCCTGTACCAACTTAGTCGTCGTCACACTGCCATCCGACAACTGATCCGTACTCACGCTGCCAAGTACCAGCTTCGATGTCGTCACACTGCTATCCATCAACTGATCCGTACCCACGCTGCCACGTACCAACTTATTCGTCGTCACACTGCCATCCGACAACTGATCCGAGCCTACGCTGCCTAGTACCAGCTTCGATTTTGTTATACTACCGTCTGCCAACTGCTCCGTACCTACACTGCCTAACTCAAGCTTCGATGCCGTTACACTGCCATCCGTCAACTGATCCGTACCCACGCTGCCAAGTACCAGCTTCGATGTCGACACGCTGCGATCCGATAACTGCTCCGTACCTACACTGCGCAGCTCCAGCTTCGATTTGGTCACACTACCATCTGACAACTGCGCCGAGCTTATGCTGCCTAGCTCCAGCTTCGACGACGTTACACTTCCGTCCGCCAACTGCCCCGTACCCACACTGCCTAGTTCCAGCTTCGATGTCGTCACACTGCCGTCCGCCAACTGCTTCGTGCCTACGCTGCCTAGTACTAACTTCGTCGTCGTCACACTTTCATTCGCCAGCTGCTCCGAACCTACACTGCCTAGTACCAGCTTCGATGTCGTTACGCTTCCGTCCGACAACTGATCCTTTCCTACGCTACCTAGCTTCAGCTTCGACGTCGTCACGCTTCCGTCTGCCAGCTGCTCAGTCCCCACACTGTCGACTGACAACAACTTACTATCGATAGAGCCTTCCTTAAGCTTTCTGCCCAAAATACTGTTGTCAGCAATTCGATCAAACACAAGCACATCATTAGCCAAATGAGCTAGTGTAATCGTGCCCTTGCGAACGTGATAGCCTTGAATCGAATCGGATTTCAAATGTTTGCCGGCAAGTGATTCGAGCTGTACATGCTCGCTTGAGACGGCATCTTGAGCCAGCTTTGCACTCGTCACCGACTCATCCTGCAATGCATGTTCGTTTACACTATTTATTGTTAAATGCGTTGCATTTACCGACTCTGGCTTAAGCTGCTTCGCGCCAATCGACAATTCCGCTATTTTACCCGACGTAATAGCTCCTGGTGCGATATGATCCGTACCTACAGCACCTTTGCTTATGACATCAGCACCTACGGAATCGTTTTGCAATTGCGCTGGTCCAATACTGTTTGCTGTCAGCTTTTCAATCGTAATCGAATCATCCGCCAAATGCGCGGCATGAACCGCCCCTTCTCCCAAATGGATTCCAAGCACGGATGCATTTCCCAAATGACGGCTAAGCACCGCTTCATTTGCTATCTGCTTTGATTGCACAGCGCCGTAAGCTAGTTTAGCAGATGTAATGACACCATCTTGAAGGTGCTCATTTCCGATCGATTGATCAGCCAAATGTTCAGCTCCAATTGCATGAGCTTCAATATGGGTCGAGCGAATCGATTCTGCTTGTAGGTGGTGGGAAGCAATCAAATTGGCTCCGAGATGCCCTGGCATAATAGCTTGAGACGCAATCTTGACACTCGATACGCTTCCGTCTGCGAGCTTGCCAGTCGAGACGCTTAAATCAGCCAGCTTATCGGTCGTAACCGATTCAGGGGAAAGCTTTAATGAATTTACAGTATGATCTGCCAAATGATGCGAAAAAACTGCACCTGAAGCAATAGCTTGATCCGTAACAGCGCCTTTCGTTAGCTTGCTGCTCGTAACTGAACCGTCTTGCAGCTTTTTGTTATCTACAGCATCCTTTGCGAGATGGCGTCCTTCAATGATCTCGGATTTTAAATGCATGCCGTTCACTGCTTCTGAAGAAATCGCTTCACCCGTTACGGCACCCTTAGTAAAATGATACGACCTTAACACTTCAGGGGCTAGCTTCTGAAACGTTACCGATTCATCCTGAAGATGTCGGGATTCAATAGCAAAGTTTGCTATGACTTTACTATCAACAGCACCATCAGCCAACTTGCTTCGCGTAATTGAAGCATCCGCTAATTGAGTAGTACCAACAGCCTCCATACCAATATGGCCAACACGAATGGATAAAGGCGCGATTTTATCTTCATTAACAATCCCGCTCTGCAAATGATCCCGTTTAATTGCATTTGCTGCAATATGCTTCATATTTACTGCATCTGTTGTCAGATGCGCCTGCAATATTTGCCCATCGGCAATTTTGTCGGATGTAATGCTCCCGGTGCCCAAATGACGGCTGTGAACGGAGTCATTCGCGAGCTTCTGAGCATTAACGGATTGATCAGAAAGCTTAGAGATCGTTATTGAATGATCAACAATTTTAATGGTGGATACCGATTGATCCGCAAGCTTCCTAGAGTTAATGGACTGATCCCCGATGTGCTCACTTGTTATTTGCCCTGTTCCGATGTGGGAGCTCAGAACGGCCGCTGCTTGAAGATGAGACGAAGATACCGATTCGTCCGCTAATTGTTCTGCTTTTACCGCTTTTGCTTGCAGCTCCCTTGTTCCGATTGCCCCTTCTGCTAGATGTTCCGCGGCTATATCTCCGAGGGCCAAATGCTTTCCCTGAATAATACCAACTGCGACATGCTCAGATAGCAGCAATCCAGGCTTCAAATGCTCCGCTTCAATCGCTTCTGCTGCTATCTTCTCACTCGTAACTGCTGAGTCACGAAGCTTGGAGTGTGTTACTGCTCCTTCAGAAAGCTTTGAGTTGTCAATGGCCTCATTAGCCAAATTTTCCGGCCCAATCGTACCGCTTTTAATTTTATCGCCAGTAATGGCTTGATCGGCAAGCAGGTCTGTTGTAATGAGCAATGACTTCAAATGCCTGGACTCGATTGACCCTTCTGCAATTTTGTCCATACTGATCGTACGATCTGCAAGCTTCTCCGACGAGATGCTGCCGTCTTGAAGTTTATTTCCAGAAATTGAATAATCCAAAATTTTGTTTCCAGTAATCGAGTGGTTTACCAAATGCTCGCCCATAATCGATTCTTTTGCAATTTTAGCGGAGTTGATTGTGCCGTCAGCTAAATGAATGGTGTGAATGGAATAATCGGCAATCGTGCTTGCCTGCACGCTGCCAGCTGCCAGCTTGCTGCTGTCGATCGACCCAGGTGCAATTTTCTCTGATGTAACCGAAAAGTCCACCAAATCATCCGTGTATATAAAAGCTGGAGGACCTTCCGGCGCCAATTTCTCATCAAGTTTCTCAAACTTTTCTTCCAAGCTTAACTGATCAATCTGCTCGGCAAGCTCTTCGACAGCGAGACGCTCTTGCTCTTCAATCTGCTGCAGCTGCTCCAGCATATCCAAATGTTCTAATTGCTCCTGCTGCTCTTCTTTTTGCGATTGTTCCAATTGTTCTTGCTGTTCCGATTGTTCCAGCTGTTCCCCTTGCTCCAACAGTTCTACTTGCCCCGCTTGTTCCTGCTGCTCTTCTTGTTCCAACAGTCCCAGCTGCAGCACTTGCTCCAGCTGTTCTGCTTGCTCCTCTAATTCCAGTTGAATAAGCTGTTCTAACTGTTCAATCTCCTCAGCGTCCTCCATCGTGACAACTTCCGAATCCATCTGCTCTAATGGATTCTCGAGAATGAGAGCGAGTGCGTTAATGTTCGCCTTCTCCTTCTCCTTCTCCTTCTCTTCTTCCTCTTTTTTAATCAACGTTTTAGCTGCATGTGCTTGTGCAACAGCGGCCTTCTTCCTGTTCAAATCATCTAGCCACTTTAACTCGGAAGCATTCGGATTATCAACATAAAAAAGCGGCTTTCGCCCCTTCGGGCTTTTCCCTTTTCTGTTTTTTGTCATAGTCCTCTCCTTCTTCCACCTGAAATGTCATAGGTAATATATGCAGGTACCCATGGGCTGGCTACAAGGAGTACAGACAAATGTACATATGCGGCTTTTAACAAACAAAAAACCGCGGGAGCATGCTGCTCTCCGCGGTTTCTGTTTCAACTTTTTTAACTATTTCGATCTGGACAATAAATACAAGAAATAAGGTGCTCCAATAACAGCAACAACAATGCCTGTTGGAATTTCGTTTGGCTGGAATGCCCATCTGGCAAGTGTATCCGCCACAATAACGAGCAGCGCGCCTACAAATGCTGAAGCTGGCAATAATACCTGATGCTGCGGACCGACAAGTCTTCTTGCCAAGTGAGGCGCTATGAGTCCGACAAATCCGATGCCCCCGCCGACAGCAACGCAAGAACCAGCCAGGCCCACCGCTGCAGCAAGCAGCAATGCCCGCTCCTTGTTCACTTGAGCTCCAAGTCCAACTGCCAATTGATCGCCTAAATTTAAAGCATTCAAGGCTTTCGACTTATATTGCACGATTGGAAAAATAACGATTAACCATGGGAGCAGTGCAAGCACATACTTCCAGTTCGTTCCCCAAATGCTCCCCGCCATCCATACAGCAAAAAACTGATATTTCTCAGGCGTAAGACGCAAAATCAAAAGCTGCATCGCTGCGCTAATACCCGCCGCTACAGCGATACCTACCAATATCATCCGAGTTGGCAATAACCCTCGATGTCTCTTATACGAAAGTACAAAAATAAGCAATGCGGTAAATGATGCACCGATTAATGCAAGAAACGGCATCAAAAAAATAGAGCCCTTTTCCGTTGTCGGATAAAAAGAAATAAACAATATAACTGCAAGCCCTGCGCCCGCGTTTATACCCAGCAGCCCTGGATCAGAAAGCGGGTTGCGCGATAATCCTTGTATAATACAGCCCGATACTGCAAAACCTGCGCCAATTAATATAGAGATGACAATCCGCGGCAAGCGGAAATCAAATAGAATTAGCTCCTGCTTAGCTGTTCCTGATCCCAATAACGTTTTGAATACATCAAGCGGCGCTAAGCGAATAAAACCAGTGTTCATACTAATGATAACAGACAAAATAATAAGTACGCTAAGCACGGTCATTACGAGGACTGCGCGTTTTCTTCTACGCTGTTCGGTTTCGGTAATAAAATAAGTATTCATGCTTATTCTCCCTTCATTCTTGTTACAAGATAGAGGAAGAACGGAACGCCTATAACCGCGATTATAATACCGATAGCCACTTCCTGAGGCGGATTAATCAATCGCCCGCCAATATCCGCCAGCACCATAAGCAAACTTCCCAAAACCGCCGAGCATGGAATGATCCATCTGTAGTCGACGCCAACTAGGAATCGTGAGATATGAGGTATAATCAACCCTACAAAACCGATAGAGCCGACTGCTGAAACAGCGGTACCTGCCAGCAGTAAGACAATAATGACGCCTGCTGCTTTTACTAGGCCAGTTCGTTGTCCAAGACCTGCAGCAACATCATCGCCTAAGCTTAACAGCGTAATGGATCGCGATAACACAATGGCGCCAAGCAGTCCGCCAACGACCCATGGCCATACAATTTGAATTTGCAGCCATTTCGTTCCGGCTACCCCGCCAGCATACCAAAAAGCCAAATCCTGACCGATTTTATAATATATCGCTATGCCTTCTGTTATAGCAAGCAGCAATGCTCCTACAGCCGCACCAGCCAGTGTAAGCCGCACAGGTGTTAAGCCGCCTTTTGCTAATGAGCCGATTCCGTATACGAGTCCCATTGCAACTGCTGCACCCGCAAAGCACACAAACATAAGACCAAGATAAGATATTGAAGGGAAAAAAGCGAAGCAAAGCGCCAACATAAAACCTGCTCCTGCGTTAATTCCGAGCAAGCTTGAGTCTGCTAATGGGTTTCTAGTCATGCCTTGCATAACAGAACCTGCGACAGCGAAAGCTGCTCCCACCAAAGCAGCGGCTAACGCACGCGGCATACGAAGCTCTTTAATAATTTGATGCTGAATGTTTTCCTCATTGAAATGAAATACGCCATCCCACACCGTAGAGAGACTGATATCTGCTGCACCCACAGAGATAGATAATGCGAGCGATAATAAGAGTGCTGCAAACCCGCCGAATAAAATAATTGTAGCCACTAGCGGCCGTGTGCGCAGCTTTGTGCCTGCCAGCGCTTTCTTGTTTGATAGAGAAGACATTTGAAAACTACCCTTCTGTATGTATACTTTGGTTGATAAAAAATGCTTCATAAAGGAAGTCTGTTTCCAGACATAAAAAAACCCGCTCAACTGATAACGATTCTCGTTTTCAATATAGCAGATTTTTCATATGTTTTCAATGCAATAATTTAGATCTTTCGTGCTGTCTTCATGCGGCTTCCTATCAAGTAGAAAGTCTTCCTCTCATAGCAATAGTCGTAAAGCGGTTAGGAGAGAATCTGCTGATCGACGGTTCTCCCTGCTTTTCTTCCAATAGATCAGCAACAATATGAGCTGTGATTGGACTTAGCAAAATACCGTTGCGATAATGACCTGCGGCCATAATAACGGCTGGCATTCCCTCTACTTGCCCAAGCATTGGCATTCCATCTCGCGTTGCGGGACGCAAGCCTGCCCACCGATGCGCGGTTTCTTTTCCTTTAAGAAATGGAAAAAGCTGATTGCTGCTGCGAATTAAGCGGCCGATGCCTCGTTCTGTCACACTCGTCTCAAAGCCCGCAACATCTTCAGAAGCACCGCATACGAGCCGAGCATTTCTTTTTCCGACCCAATAGGCTTGGCTGGAGAAGACCATATGGCGAACTTCAGTTTCTTGATGCTCATAAGAACAGATTTGTCCCCGAATGGGATGGATCGGAACAGAAAGTCCGAACCATCTTTCATATTCACCTGACCAAGCGCCCGCGCAGACGACTAGCCGATCGGCATGAACCTTCTTTATCATCGTTTCTGCTCGGACAGACGCTCCCCCGCTCTGTTGAACTGCAACCTCTTCAATTTTACCCGCATGGGATAGGATGACGACACCTAACCTCCGGCAAGCTTCTTCAAGCGCTGCAACAAGCTTTGGCGCGTACACATGGCTCTCCTTTGGCGTAAATACGCCCGCAATTGCCGAATGAGCAAGCATCGGCTCCAGCTTCCTAAGCTGAGCTGCATCAATAAGCTGAGCTTCGGCTCCCCATTCATTTTGCCACTGCAATCTGGATTGTATGGGCAAGACGTCTGCTTCATGCATAAAAACGTTAATGCTGCCGCTCTGCACCCACTCCGTCGACATGCCGGATTGTTCCTCGATCGCTTTAATCCACGCCGGGTAGCTGCGGTGACTGTTTAGGCACAGCTGAAAAAAATGATCGGGCTGCTCCGTATTTTCTGAAAATGGAGCAAGCATGCCTGCTGCTGCACCGGATGCTTGCCCTCCGAGTGCGCTTGGCTCAATGAGTGTTACGTTCATGCCTCTACGCGCCGACTCGAAGGCACAAGACAAACCAATAATGCCGCCTCCAAGTATAATTACCGATTGGGGCATTATTGTTCCCCTCCTGCGCTAACTCCTGTTTCAAATAATGAGCCTGCCCAATCACTGCTTGCGGATGCATAACGTTTTTTCGGTATGCGGCCAGCCAGCCATGCCAGCCGCCCTGCTTCAATCGCTAATCGAAAAGCGCGAGCCATCATAATCGGATCCTGTGCCTTAGCGATAGGCGTATTAGCCAAAATGCCGTCCGCGCCTAGCTCCATCGCTTCCGCAGCGTCCTTTGCCGATCCAATACCCGCATCGATGATGACTGGAACGCTCGACTGCTCCGCAATAAGTCCGAGGTTATAGGGATTGAGCAATCCGAGCCCGGATCCAATTGGCGATCCTCCAGGCATAATTGCTGAAGCTCCTGCTTCCTCTAATTTCCGGCATAGAATTGGGTCATCAGATGTATAAGGAAGAACGATAAAACCCTCGTTCGCAAGCTGCTCCGTAGCACGCAGCGTTTCTATAGGGTCAGGCAAAAGTGTTCGATGGTCTCCGCTGATTTCAACCTTAATCCAGTTGCCAAGCCCAGCTTCTCTCGCCAGACGCGCAATTCGAACAGCCTCCTCCGCTGTTCTCGCACCAGATGTATTCGGCAAATATTGCATTTGTCTATCTTCAAAGTGTTGAAGTACCGAATCATCCTCTACACTCTCTAGATTAACCCTTCTAACCGCGAACGTAATAACCTCCGAACCCGACGCTTCAAGCGCCTGCTGCAGTACAGCAGGACTTGGAAATCGCCCCGTACCGAACAAAAAGCGCGACCGCAGCGCATGGCCTCCAATAAGAAGGACATCTTCATGATTCCAATTTCCCAAAATGTTCAGCCCCCTCCGACAAAATGTACAAGTTCGATGGAACTTCCGCCAAGTAATTCAGTTTCAGCCCACCTTGCACGTTGTACGATCATACCGTTAAGCTCAATAATGAGCTTTTTATGTTGTTGTCCAAGCTGGATGACCAGTTCTTCCACTGTTTTAGCGCTAGTCTGCTCCTCACGGCCATTTATCTTCACTGTCTTAAATGGATGAACATATTCAGAACGGTGTGCATCAATTTTCTTTAAGAAAGCCTGACAAACACCAGCCGGATCATTATGGCCAACAATGGCTGAAACTGCGCATATCCGTGTTGCCCCTGACGCTAGCACGGCATCAACATTATCAAGTGTGATGCCGCCAATAGCCACGAACGGTATGGAAATATGATGCGCTGCTTCCTTGACATAACTCGTAGTAACAGCCGTACGGCCCGGCTTTGTTTCGGTAGGGTACACTGGCCCAACGCCGATATAATCGGCTCCCTCCTGTTCAGCAGCCAGCGCTTGCTGCAGGTTATGCGTGGATATGCCAATTATGCGGTCAACTCCAAGCCATTCTCTTGCTTTGGCAATTGGCATATCATCCTGACCTAAATGAACACCGTCAGCATCCGTCTCAAGAACAAGATCAGGATAATCATTAATGATAAGAGGCACTTCATATTTTCGCGTTAGTATTCGAAGGGCTTTGGCCTCTTCAAGCACCTCATCCCTCGTCCCTGTTTTGTTGCGAAGCTGAACCATTTGAGCTCCGCCAATCAGCGCCTGCTCCATCACTTCAACGACTGATCTGCCAGGGTGATTAGATTTCGCTGTAATGGCGTAGAGCTTGAAGTTCCGCCAGCCTTGTCTACTCATTCTCAAACACAACCTTTCATCAAACAAATCATTTGTTTCCATTTCATAAAAACGTTTTAACGAGATTAATTGCATTCTCCGCATCCGCTGTGCCTTGCACAAGCACCCGTCCATCTGGGAAGAGAATCAGCTGCTCTCCGCTTGAGATCATCGCTTTCACTAAATACCGATTCACGGTGAGCGTGCAGCCAAGCGCTCTCAAAGCTTGCTCTACCTCTTTTAAATCAAACGGCTTGCCTAACGTCACCTGCACCGTATCCCTACCGCATAATACGGTAGAGCTTATTTGATTGTCTTCTGCTCTATCAGCTTCAAAACAACGCTTGTCGTCTATTGCTCCAACAGCCGTTTGGCCACAGTATGGACACTCGGCCCTGAACGTCGGCAGCTCCGATTCCCGCATTCGAAATGACCATAAATCAATGCTCAACCACGTTTTACGCAGCGCCGATTCATTGCCAGTGAGCCATTTTATCGCCTCAGCTGCTTGTATAGATGCAATCCATTCCACCGCTGGAGCGAGTACGCCCACCGTATCGCAAGTATCTGCCTCCTGCTCCATATCATCTGCTCCGATTAAGCAGCGCAAGCAAGATGTATCTCCAGGAACTAATGTTGCCTGCATGCCCTGCGCCCCAGCCACACCGCCATAAACAAATGGGATTCGCTGACTAAAGCATTGGTCGCTGACCAGCAGCCTTGTCGCTGCATTATCCGTCCCATCAAGGACGAGATGAACGCCTCCGGCTAGAAACCCGATGTTCTGTGCATTCACATCCGCTACTGTCGCCATAATGTTTACACTGCTGTTAATTTGGCGAAGCCGACTGGCAGCTGCCACTGCTTTGGGCATCACAGCCAGCGCGTCCGCCTCGTCAAAAAGCATTTGGCGCTGCAAGTTGCTCGGCTCAACAAAATCCCTGTCTACCAGCCTAACTTCCCCGACACCGGCTCTTACCATATGCTGCGCAAGCGAAGCTCCTAATGCGCCTACACCGACGATAAGCACCGAGGCATCGGCCAGCTTCCGCTGGCCTGCCTCTCCAATCAAAGCAAATCTCGTTTGCCTCGAATAACGATCTGCAAAAGCATCAAGAACAGAATCAACCATAAATCTTGCTCCCTGCCGCCTTGAATGCATCTGATTTTTCCTTCATTCCCGCTTCAATGGCTTCCGTTGTTTCCATATCGTTTTGCGCGGCATACTCTCTTATATCTTTAGTGATTCGCATGCTGCAAAATTTCGGCCCGCACATGGAGCAGAAATGAGCAGATTTAGCTGCATCTGCCGGAAGCGTCTCATCGTGGTAAGCCATCGCACGCTCTGGATCAAGCGACAGATGGAATTGATCACGCCAACGAAACTCGAATCGCGCTTTGGACAATGCATCATCACGCAGCTTCGCTCCCTGGTGCCCTTTCGCCAAGTCAGCCGCATGCGCTGCGATTTTGTAAGTAATAACGCCTTCCTTCACATCCTCCTTATTCGGGAGCCCAAGGTGCTCCTTCGGTGTTACATAACAAAGCATCGCCGTGCCGAACCATCCAATCATCGCAGCTCCAATTGCCGAAGTAATATGATCATAGCCTGGCGCGATATCGGTCGTTAGCGGTCCTAATGTATAGAAAGGCGCTTCATCGCATACTTCCAGCTGACGATCCATATTTTCTTTGATCAAATGCATAGGCACATGGCCAGGGCCTTCAATCATCACTTGTACATCATGTTTCCATGCAATCTTCGTTAGCTCACCAAGCGTATCCAGCTCAGCAAACTGAGCAGCGTCATTGGCATCTGCTATAGAACCGGGTCTCAGGCCGTCACCGAGCGAGAATGATACGTCGTATGCTTTCATAATTTCACAAATGTCTTCAAAATGCGTATATAGGAAATTCTCCTTATGATGTGCCAGGCACCAAGCTGCCATAATTGATCCGCCTCGCGAGACAATGCCCGTAACGCGCTTTGCCGTGAGTGGTATATAGCGCAGCAGCACACCAGCATGAATCGTAAAATAATCAACGCCCTGCTCGGCTTGTTCAATAAGCGTATCGCGGAATACTTCCCAGCAAAGGTCTTCTGCTTTGCCGTTCACTTTCTCCAGCGCCTGATAAATGGGCACTGTGCCAACTGGAACTGGTGAATTCCGCACGATCCACTCCCGCGTCGTATGGATGTTTTTCCCCGTGGACAAATCCATAATCGTATCGGCTCCCCAGCGCGTCGCCCAAGTCATCTTCTCCACTTCCTCTTCAATCGAAGATGCTACAGCAGAGTTGCCGATATTAGCATTGATTTTAACGTGAAACTGCCGCCCAATAATCATCGGCTCACTTTCTGGATGGTTGATGTTCGTTGGAATAATGGCACGGCCGGCCGCGATTTCGCTGCGCACAAACTCTGCACTCATCCCTTCGCGAATAGCGATGTATTCCATCTCAGAAGTAATGATCCCTTTGCGGGCGTAATGAAGCTGCGTAACATTTTGCCCTGTTTTGGCACGAAGCGGTTTCCTCGTTAACCCCGGGAATCGTTCAGCGCCTCGCTGCTCTGCTTTTTCAGCCGAAATAAATCCATTATCCTCAGGTTTGATTTCCCTGCCCTCATAGGGCTCTACATCACCACGCTGCAAAATCCATTCGCTGCGAATACCGGGCAAACCACGCCGAACATCTGCCTCATACGTTTCATCGGTATAAGGACCGCTTGCATCATAAACTCTTACAGGTTCATTCGGCAGCTCTTCACCATTTCTGCCAGTACTAGCTTCAAGTGCAATTTCTCTCATCGGAACACGGATGTTTCCCTTTGAGCCCTCGACGTACACCTTGCGGCTGCCCGGAAGCGGAGTAGAAAAAATAGACATAACAAAAACCTCCTAATGGAATAATAGAATTCCTCCTGGAGGCATACGCAAGCATATGAGAAAGTTTAAAACACCGCTGCTATACAAGTAGCTAGGCTGCTACAAGAGCTGCAATTGCTGGAGCGTGCATGGCGGCCACAAAGCTTTATCGATTCACTGGCGCCAAACAAAAAAACCGCTCCAGCAAAGGAGCGGTCGAAGAGTGTCGTCATGCGAGTGTTATCTTGCAAGGGTTCCCCTTAAGCAGATAAAGTCTTGCCGCATAAGCTGAGGCTTCAGCAGATTCCGGCAGAGCTTTCACGCGCAAAGCATAAACGCACAATCCCACTTTCCTACGCTGGCATAACCCAGATCAGGTTCAAAGGGACCAAAGCGATTCGCTTTATCTCAGCCATTACGGCGCCCCTAGTGGATTTCCTTGTTTGACTATACCGTTTAGTAAAGAAGGGTGTCAACCCTCTATTTTCCAAACCGCGGAAAAACACAGCCTGCTACAGTCCGCTTTCCTTCAGCAGCCTTACCCATCGATCAGCGGTGTGACGCCATGTAAATGTCTGCTCCACACGCTCGCGGCTGCGGCGCCCCAGCTTCTGCCTGAGCTGTTTATCGCGAAGCAGCAGATGCAGCTTTTCTCGCAGCTCTCGCTCGATATGAAGCTGATTGACCAAATAGCCCGTTTCGCCATTACGGATAATTTCTTTCATTCCGCCTGCACGTGTTGCGACTACCGGAACGCCGCAGGACATCGCCTCGACATTAACGAGCCCAAATGCCTCCCTCTGTCCAGATGGAACGACCGCTACATCGGCAACGAGCATCCAGCTGGGCACTTCCGAATGCGGCACGTAGGGCACAAAACGAACATGACCCGGACATTTGCGTCCAAGCTGTTCAAGCTTGCGAGCATAAGCCGTTTTGCGATGCGAGCCATAAAATGGGCTCCCTACGATGATAACGACGAGCTCCGGATGGCTTTTGGCAAGCTGCGGCACGATATTGAGAAGATGATGAACGCCCTTAAGCGGAATAAGCCTCCCCATAAAAAGCACCACTTTTTTACCATTCAATCCTCTCTTTTGCCTTAAACTCTCCCGTTTAGCGGCTCCTTCGGAGGAATATTGTGAAGGGAACCTGCCCGTATCTACCCCAGGATAAATGACTCGCAGCTTCGAAGCGACCTCTGGCGCTTTCGACACTACAATTCGCCTTAGAAACTCGCTATTTACGATGATTCTATCTGCTGCCTGCAAGCACTTATGCAAGTTTGCAGAAGAAATATAGGAGGGTGAAATGAAGGTGGAGGAATGCAAATAAAGCCAGACTCGTTTGCCTGGATTCAATCGCTTCATCGTCAGAACAAATTGGGGACGATTCTCGACGTCGATGACGTGAGGAGAAAAACGGTGAACCGCACGCCCTACCTCTTGAATATATCGCTGCTTATTGCCCGCTGCAAACCGTTCACATACAACACCGTTAAATTGTCCTTGACGAGGCAATCGCTTGCTCAGTCTTCCAAATATACGAGGTTCCGCGTAAGGCTTAAGCAGCGGGGCAAATTTCTCTACCACTCGCTCAACCGAGCTGCTCCCTGATGAAGGAATCGGGAAGGAGCCTGGTGTTACAATTGCAACTTTAATGGGTGCCATCTATTCGTATGCCTCCTGCATGATCTGCTTTTTTTGCAGTATCATACGTATCTAGCAACGGCTTTGGCACGGCTTTTCCAAGGCTATAGCTTGAATTTCATTTGGAACAGTCCAGCTCTTCGAGCTGCCATATAGATGATCACGACAAGCGGTCCGATGAATACACCGATAACACCGACGAGCTTGAAGCCGACATATAAACTTACAAGCGCTGACAATGAGCCGATCCCTACAGAATCTCCGAGAATTTTAGGCTCTACGATGCGGCGGAATACGGTAATAACTAGAAATAGAATAATTAGCCCTACCCCTACAAAAACATTGCCCGTCAGCAGCAAATAACTTCCCCATGGCACAAGTACAGAACCTGTTCCAAGAATCGGCATAATATCAACAATGATAATAAGCAGCGCGATAGCAAGCGGATATTTGACATTAAGTATGAGCAAACCGATCAACGAAATGATGTAGGTGAGTGCACTCAAAATAAACTGCGAACGCAAGAAACCAAAAATCGACTTTTTGAGATTGTTCAGCACATCATTGACCTGTGGCTGCGATTTTTCTTCAAATAATGAAAGCACCGTTGCCTTCATCGTATTTAGACTAAAGCTCATCATGTATACCGCTACCAAGAAAACGATAAAGAAGATGAACATGCCCGGGATGCTTGAAGCGAAAGCGATAACGGTGTTCGATAACGTACCTACCATTTTCGTTAATGTACTCGTTAGCTCCATTAGCCATTTCTCTAACGTTTCAATGGCGTCAGGAGGGAAGTTTTGATATAACGATTGTGCCTGAAACATGAGATCGTCTACCATCCCATTGGCATTTTCGAAGTATTGGGGCACTTTTTTGAAAAAGGCTATTAATTCGGCTACCACTTTCACGCCAAGCAGCGCGATTAGTCCGATCAGAATAACCGTAAAGAGGCTGCTTGATATTGTAGCTGCCACCAGCCGATTCATTCGGAATTTTTTCATAAACAGCTGATTAAGCGGCTCAAGAAAAATAGCTACAACAAGCGCAAGCAAGAAAGGAGCACCTACCGTAAAAAACAGATAGAGCAGCAATAACCCTAAAGCGATAAATACGATTGTCTTAATAGACACAGCTTCTCCTCCTCTCTATTCTTTTATATGCACTTTACGCCACTCTTAAACCAGCTCTTTCATACTAATCCAGCACTGCGCTGCGCTCATGGAAATTAACATCTTTATAGTACATATCCTTAACAAGGAGGTTAGGTCCGCAGCATGAAGCGACCGGGCAGTGACAATTCACACTTTGCGCAAGGGAATGGTCCAGCCATTTATCAAATAAATCCTCCAATTTGGACGAACCGATGTTGCCAAAAGCGGGCACATCAGAAAAGTCGGTTACAAATACATCGCCTGTAAACAAATTTACGTTCAGCCGATTGCGGCCGTCAGGATCGTTGCGTACCGTTACATTTGGCTCATTCGCTAATCTTCGCAGCAGTTCACGTTCTGATTTGCTGTCACTGCATGGATAAAAGGGAAGTGTGCCGAACAGCATCCAAACGGATTGGTCGCGCGCTTTCAGCAAGCGTTCAATAGCTTCCAGCATTTGCTCGCGTGAGAGAACCGGTAAATCCTTCGCAAAGGAGCTAGGATACATCGGATGCACCTCATGCCTCTGACATCCCATATCCACAATCAGCTGATGAATCTCATCAATTTTGTTATACGTTTTGTAATTGATCATAGACTCCGCAGAAACGAGTACACCTGTCTCGCTAAGGCGACGCGTGTTTTCGATCATTCGTTCATAAAGCTTGGTCGCGGCTTCGAGCGATACATGGTGATTGGCTTTCGCAAATCCAATTTGGTGAAAATCTTCCGGAGACGTGTAGTTAAACGAAATGTGCATGACATCTAGATAAGGAGCTAGCTGCTCATAACGGCTGTAAGGCAGCGTCACGTTCGAATTGATTTGGGAGCGAATGCCGCGGCTGCGGGCGTATTGAAGCAACGGCACCATATAATCACGAACCGTTCGGTCGGAGAAGGATGGCTCCCCGCCTGTAATGCTTATCGTTTCGAGATGCTCTACTTCATCCAGTCGATCCAGCATCTGCTTAAGCGGCAGCTTGGAGGGTTCTGTCATTACAAGTGTATCTCCAACTGCGCAATGCTCGCATCGCATATTGCATAGGTTGGAAACGGTCATTTCGACGCTTGTTAAGCGATGTCTTCCATATTGCTGCAACGAACGAATGGGATCCCACGGATCATTCGTTGGCGAAAGTGTGGATAACGGTGTTCTTGATTGTTGAAATTGTATTGTGTTCATTTTTCTTCAGCACCTGACTTATTTTCTGGAATGAATCATTCTTTAGTTATTGTAATGCGCGACTGCAAAGGAAGCAAATAAAACGGCAAAAAAAGAAGCAAAAAGGAGCCCTAAGCGGCTCCCAATCTGTCTTTCGTTAAATGCCTGAGGCAAACTGCACTTCGCTCGCGTCATCGTTCACGCTGACGATCATCATCGTGAGCTGCTTCGACAAATCGATCTCGTAAGGCGATTTCAATTCCTCGCCCGCTTCATTATATAGAATACGAATAATAGGTCGATGCGGGTAAGAATGATTAAGATCTGCTACGATACCCGACTCTCCTGTTTGCAGCTTAACTGTTATTCCAATCGGGTAAATAGCAACCTTATCGCGGAACAGCTGCAGCATTCGCTGCTCGTATAACGTTCCCGTACCGGCATAAAGCCGCTCAATCGCGTGATGTGGAAGCATTGGAGCACTGTAGACGCGATTTGTTGTCATGGCGTCATACGAATCGACCAACCCGATCCACTTTGCATAATCATGAATTTCATTGCCTTTGATTCCGCGCGGATAACCGCTTCCGTCAATTCGCTCATGATGCTGGAATGCACAGTGGGCAACAAGCAGCGGCAGGTTAGGCTCATCCTTGAGCAGCTCGTAACCGATTCTCGCATGCTGCTTCATCGCTTCGAACTCTTCTTTGGAGAGGGAGCCTGGTTTTCTTAACACATCGATCGCAATCTGCGTCTTGCCGATATCGTGAAGAAGAGCGCCCATGCCAAGCGTCGTAAGCTCATCCTTGGAATAGCCGTTCGACATACCGAGCAGGGTCGTATAAACGCAGACGTTTAAAGAATGCTGGAACAAATAATGATCAACAGAGCTCATGTCCATTAACATGATCATGGCATCCTGATGACCGGAGAGGTCATCGATAATCATATTCATCATATTTTTAAATGGCTGTGCAATATAGGGGTAGGTTACGCCTTTTTTGCGTTTAGGACGATCCATCATTTCGCGGAAATTCGTTCGAATTTCCTTCAGCGCGATTTGCATCGTTTCCTCTCTAATTAAAGAAGGCAGCACAATATCATCCGTCTTCGGATCTGTTATATAAACATATTGAATTCCGCATTGATCCAAGCGGGATATAAGTCTCTCTGTCAGTTCCATATTTTCGCCAAGAAGAACGATACCCTCTTGAGAAAATATTTTTTTGGCCAGCTTCATACCCGGCCTGCATTTCGCTATTGGCAACAACCGCATTTTCTCGATCCTTCCCCATTAAAAGTCGGCTAACTATTACATCGGAAAAAATCGTTCGTAATGTTAATGTACGGGATATACGGGAAAATCGCAACCATTTTATACTATATTTTCGACATGAATTGTCGATATTTTTCATCTTCTTTGTCAAATCGAGGTATTTTCCCATCTTAGCTGACAACATTCCGCCAATTCAGACGAATTTTGCAGCTGCGCTTCGATCACGTCTCGAATGAATTCGGGCAAGAAATAGTTCACTTGCACCGCGTTGGCGAGCGACTCGTAACCCGCCTTGAAACTGAACATATCGATCGTTCCGAGCTTATACAGTCGTTCATCATCCAGCGTTTCTCCATTAACCGTTACCTGTATGAGTCTATCCATCGGCATTCTGTTCGAATCGTAGGTAACGGACAAGCCATCTATGGCAAGCGTTCCCAGCACTTCACCGCGAAAGCCGTATCCCTTGATCGGCTTATGGATAAATTCGGGCAGCAGCGCTTGCTCCAGCGCTGTCCTTATATCCGTGCCTGCGATGAGCATGAGGCACGGATTAATCGGCGACGGACAGAGGGCGTGCAATTCGCCCGCTGTCACGTCCCCTTGCGCGAGGCCGCCGAGCAGCTGTCCAGCGTTGACGATGCCGATCTCGGCATCGGTCCAGCGGCGCAAGCCAGCGGCCAGCAGGTTGCCGAGCGGTGATTCCCGCTCGGCTCTGGCGGGCAGCGGTGCAGAAAGCCGGGCGATAACCCGGCTTAGGCGCTGCTGTCCCGCCTTTAGGTAGCTGCCGATGATGGCGGCAGCTTCGGGATGCTCTTCCATTGCGGCCGTAGGAACGCAGGTTGCGCGGAACATTGGGCGCGAGGAAACGTCATCCATTCCGATTTCTACTCGCCCGATATACTCGCCGAATTTCCCGGCTGCACAAATCGTCGTATCACCGATAACAATTGGCTCTTCTAATAAATGATGGGTATGTGCTCCCAAAATAAGATCGATGCCCTCAAGCTTCTCCGCCATTTGCTTATCGAAGGTAATCCCAATATGGGACATCACTACCAGCACATCTACCTTATCTCTCAGCTTTGCCGCCTGTTCTTGCACCGCCGCGAATGGATCAGATACTTGCCAGCCTAGCAAGAAATAAAAGTCAGAAAAGGCCGCTGTGACGCCTATGATACCGATTCGAAGTTCATTTTTATCAATGATAGTGCTTGGCAGCAGCCAATCAGGCTGCTCACCTGTAGCGGCCTCGTGCATATTGGCACAAACGACAGCAAACTGAGCGCGATCGGTATACGCCTCCGAAATCGTCTGAGAAGAATAAGTAAGTCCTTCATTATTGCCAAGTGTTATTACTTCATAACCAGCTTGATTTAAAAGCTCTACATTAACAATCCCATCGCTGCCTTCAGTCTCCACTCGCATGCGATCCATATGGTCTCCGCAGTCTACCGCAAGCACTCGCTCATTGCCCCAGCTTCGTCTTTCCTCTGTGATAAATGAAGCGATCTTGGCGGCATGCTCCAGACGACTATGTATATCATTGCTATGAAGAAGCACTACCCTTGTACGAAAACTGTCCGTCAAATTCATGCACGCCTCCTTAATGCCTGTACTCATCGACACAAAACCAGTCTACTTGTTATTACGCAAATCATTCATCGAAAATGTATGCTTAAAACCATATGCTGCTTCAACCTGCGTATTTGGCTCATCGTGTCCAATTTTGAGTTTAACGATGCTTTTCACATTTAAGCATTTGCTGCTGCCGTTGGGCACATAAAGGCGGATAGGGCCTGCCTTCTGCAAAGGCAAGCCATTAATCCGGTAAAGCACAGCCGCCTGCTCAAGCTGCTCCCATGGAATAGTAGCCTCGAAAGAATCCGCCGCTTCTACAATTAAATAAGATGGCGTCTTGGACGCTGCAGCATTCTCAGAATTATTGTCCCTCATCCATGCAGCGTACCATTGATATAAGTCAAATGCTTCACCTTCAGCATCCGGCACTCTGCCTGCAATAAGGAAGCTTGCGCCCGAAAGTTTTGCCATCTCCTCTGGGGTCGTAACGGACATTCCTATCTCAAAATGTTCAATCTTGATCTCATGCATCAGTTGCTCGTCAGCCTCCAATCTGCGACATCCGCCGTTCGGTAGGAATATGAGTTTGTGCGCTGTCAGCCAGCTTAGCCGCCATTTCATGATTTTCCGGCTTAATGTCCATCGATTTCAGCAGCAATTGCTGCATTTCCTCTGGATGCCCTAATGCTTCTCTTACATTCAGCTCATCTACCCAATATAAGCAAGGCTTAATGGACCCATCCGCTGTTAAGCGCAGCCGATTGCAATTGCTGCAGAAGTGATCGCTGATAGGATGAATAAGCCCGAAGGAGCCGCGGCCGCCCTTCATTTGCCAATCCTCTGAAGGACCGTTTCCATGCACGTTTGGTCCGCGGCTAATCGTATAGCCCTCTTGCTCTGCTACTTCCAGTACACGCGAAAGCGGCAAATAATGCTTTTTCCAATTTTCATCCGCATGGCCGATTGGCATATATTCAATAAATCTAACATGCATCGGCTGCTCGTAGGCGAGTTTTAAAAATGCGGCAATTTCATCCTCATTTACTTCTTTAAGAAGCACGCAATTCAGCTTAATAGGGTCGAAGCCTACTGCTGCTGCCGCTTCGATTCCTTCCATCACACGTTTTAATTCCCCGCTTCTTGCAATAAAGCGAAATCTTGTGGAGTCCAGCGTATCTAAACTAATATTGACACGATTCAAGCCTGCTGCTCGAAGCGCTTCCGCTTGTTTGGCTAGAAAAACACCATTCGTCGTTAATGCTATATCTTTAATGCCAGCTATGGCAGATAATCTTTTAATTAAACCATCGAGACCCGGCCTTATAAGCGGCTCGCCTCCGGTAATGCGCAGCTTCGTAATGCCAAGCGCCGCACCCGCTTCAACTACCTCGACAATTTGATCATAGGAAAGTAAATTTTCTGATTCTGTGAATTCCATTCCTTCCTCTGGCATGCAATACAAGCATCGCAAATTACAACGATCCGTTACTGAAATACGTAAGTAATCGTGTACCCGTCCAAAACGATCCGTCAATGTCGGCATGACCTTCACTCCCTTTCTGTACGAGTATAAGCATAACATTTTTTCTTGAATTATGATATTCTATAAACAGCTTCAAGCCTATACGATGAGAGGTTTTATACCATGAAATATGACTGGATTATTAAATTATTTGCAGGGCTTCCCGAACGAATTGGGGTCCCTTCCATACAGCTGCAATCTGATTTGGAGAAAATGAGCGTATCCGATCTGAAGGCCGCCATTTCTGATGAATACCCAGATCATCAAGCATTAATACAGATAGCTTTTATCGCATGCAACCACGTTTACGCCGCCGAGGATACGATCATACACGCCTCTGACGAGCTAGCCCTGCTTCCGCCAGTATCCGGAGGAGAAGAGAAACAAGAGCTTGCCAAGGAGCCTATAGAGCGCTATATCGTAACAAACGATGTCATTAGCTCCGATGCTGTGCTTGCAAAAGTTATCGTACCGGAAAATGGTGCCTCTATTGCATTTGTAGGAACAACGCGTGAATGGACACATGGTCAGCGTACGGTACGGCTTGAATATGAAGCGTATGCACCGATGGCCGTTGCAACGATGCAGCAAATCGGCAATGAAATTGCCGAGCGCTGGCAAGGCGCCTTATGTGCCATCAGCCATAGAATTGGCGTAGTTGGCCTCGCTGAGACAAGCGTCGTTATCGCGGTGTCATCCCCCCACCGTGACAGCTGTTACGAGGCGAGCCGCTATGCCATTGAACGTCTTAAACAAATCGTTCCTATATGGAAGAAAGAAATTTGGGAAGACGGATCAGAATGGAAAGGGCATCAGCTTGGTCCGTGGAATCCTACTGAACAATTAAAGGACTTTTAAATTTACAACTAGGCGAGTCGAATATGGCTTCACGATGCTTTTAAGGAGATTAGCAAAAATGAACAATCCAATCACACAAAATAACGCTGCACCTGAAATATCGGGCGTGGGATCAGCTCGTTATGCGAGACAAGTCCGCTTCTCTCCCGTTGGAGAGAAAGGACAACAGCTGCTTGCCGGCAGTCGCGCTGCGGTCGTTGGCATGGGTGCGCTTGGTTCTGTCATCGCCCAGCATTTGGTCAGATCCGGCGTTGGATATGTGCGTATTATAGACCGGGACATTATTGAATGGAGTAATTTACAGCGGCAAATGCTGTATACCGAAGAAGATGTATTATCGCTGCTTCCCAAAGCAGAGGCCGCTGCTGCACATTTGCGCGCCATGAACAGCTCTGTCTTCATTGATCCGATAGTTGCTGATTTAACGGCAATGAATGCGGAGGAATTACTCACTGATGTTGATCTTATTGTTGATGGCAGTGATAACTTCTCTGTTCGATATTTAATTAATGATTATAGCGTGAAGTACAGCATTCCTTGGATTTATGGCGGAGCCGTCGGCGCATCCGGCATGACGATGACGATTATACCAGGCGAATCCCCCTGCTACCGATGCTTGTTCAATGAACCGCCTCCGCCTGGTACGACCGATACTTGTGAAACGGCAGGTGTCATCTCTCCAGTCGTTGACATTATCGGCTCTCTTCAAGCTACGGAAGCCATTAAGCTGCTCTCAGGCAACAAGAACGCACTACACGGCACCTTATTTCAAGTTGACCTATGGAATCATGCTTGGCTTCCTATTTCTGTGGCCAAATCGAAGCGAAGCCATTGCGACTGCTGCGGAAATAGGCAGTTCGCATTTTTGGAAGATCAAATGTCGGGATCAGCTGCTGCTCTATGCGGTCGCCATTCTGTGCAAATTACACCGAGTCAAGATGCTCTACTGAACTTGGAAGAGTTAGCTGAACGCTTAAAGCCGGTTGGCACAATAACTCGCAATCGTTTTTTACTGCGAATTGAACTTGAGGCTGATTTGACCTTAGTCCTGTTCCAGGATGGCCGAGCCATCGTCCAAGGCACAGATCAATTATCAAAAGCAAGGTCGCTTTATGCTGAATTATTAGGTAATTAGTCGCTATTATAATACCCTCATATTGCCAATCCGATCAATCATTGCTACTATTGTAGGTATATCTTTTCTACTACTACCAATGAGGTGTCTCGATGAGAGTTCATGTTACAGAATTAATTAATGGAGACCGTTTAAGCAATGACACTTTCAACAATTACGGACTTCATGTACTCTCCAAAGGAACAGTACTCAATAACCAAGATATATCAAGATTATTTCAACATCAAATGGACTATATTGATATAGATGAAAGAGTAAGCGAAGAAACGGAAGGTCGTACACTTGAATCTACTATAAATCCCAAGTGGCTTCCTACCGTTCAGCCCCTTTACGAAAACGCTGTCAAAAGCTTTGAGGGATTATTCACGAAAGCGAATCAGCAAGGGAAAGTTGATGTCGAGGAAGTAACGTCCATCTTCCAGCCTCTACTGAGCAACCTCCAAATGGAACGTGATGTTGTATCTATGCTGCTATTACTCAATTCTAAAGACGATTATACGTATCAGCATTCCGTGCAGGTCGGCATGTTGTCCTATTATCTCGCTACTTGGGTTGGATACTCCAATGAAGAAGCTGTTCGAATCGGCAATGCCGGCTTCCTCCATGATATCGGAAAATGCCGAATTGAAGAGAGCATTTTAAATAAGCCTGGGAAGCTGACTGATGAAGAGTACGAAGAAGTGAAGAGACACACCTTGTACGGACATGAAATTATTTTAGACTCTCTGGATGAACCATTTGTAGCCATTGGAGCACTTCAACATCATGAGCGAAATGATGGCACTGGATATCCTCAAGGTCTGAAGGGTGATGAGATTCATCCCGTATCCAAAATCATTGCTGTAGTCGATATTTACAGTGCGATGATTTCCCAGCGCGTGTATCAACAGAAGCGTGATTTGCTTTTTGTGCTTAAGGAGCTTTATCAGCTGAGCTTCAAAGAGCTTGATCCCTATACAACCCACACCTTTATTAAACATATGATGCCTAATTTCATAGGCAAAAGAATCGAGCTTGTAGGTGGAGAAAGTGGAATTATTGTCATGACTCACCCTACCGAGTTTTTCCGCCCGCTTATTCAAATTGGTGAAGAATTCATCGATATGGCCATTGAGCGTGAGTATGAAATCCAGCAGGTTTATATTTAAATGTTTCAAAAACAACCCGAATTGCAGATCATATCTGCGATTGCGGGTTTTTTTTATGCTGCCGCTTATTCTTATCAACCACGTTCGCAACTTATACAATGATTTTATCGTTGTTATTGTAAATGATACCAAATATGCAAATTAAGACTAGAGGTGATAGAGTGAGAAGCATTTTAGCAATAATCATTACCGCTTTAATGATGACCGGATGCAAATCCGAAGCAATTAGCAATACACCAATTGTTCAACCAAGCGAGCTAGCAAGTAATGAGCCGAGCCAACAGCCAAATCGTATCAGCGAAAAAGTTGTCATTTATAACCTCAAAAATGCTGATGGCAGCAAGGCAGCTATTGAAACCATCTATCAGACCATAACGGAAGCCGACCTTGTAGATGTATTTAAAAAAGCTTTTGAAGAAGCTGAACCATTAAAAGGTATCGTGAAAATGGCAGCTCCAACTTATAAAGTAATAATCGGCAGCTCGGAATATTATCTTTTGATCGGTGATGATAATACAGATTCAATTGCTAATTTAGATGACTCGCATACGATGTTCAGACTATCTCCTTCTGACACGATTAAGATTCGAGAAATACTATCTTGGTCAGAGCCAGAGAAAGTGGTCGAAGGACTTGTAATGGACAAAAAAGTAATCAATCAAAATGATTCTTATCGTGTTTTAATCGCAACAAATTGGACTAAACAAGAGAAAAATACGATGGATGAATGGATCGAGAAAGCAGAACAAAAGCACGAGCTAGCGTGGTATGAAATAGACAAAGATGTTTATTTGAAGCTAATTATTAGTCAGCCTATTGCAGTAAGAGCAGGCAATATGCAGCTGGACTCGTTGCCACCGATTCGATTTGCAATTACCGTTCAAATTATTGAGCCAGAAGTTGTGGCATCTTCCCTTTATTTAAATCTAATCGAAGAAGAATTATACAATCAGCAGCTGCTTTTGACTCCGATCCGTCCAGATAAGGAATGGATTTTGGATGGTATTAAGGCAACATGGAAGAACCCCCTAAGCTTGGCAGCTACTTCGAGAAAGCAGTAAAGCTCCTAAAAGAAAAATAGACGATGAAAATGCACATTGAAAAGGGGCTGCCCTAAAGTAGAAAATTCTACTTTGGGACAGCCCCCTTTTTCCTGTTGAGTTTATCGTTAACCGATAGAACCTTCCATCTCGAACTTGATCAAACGGTTCATCTCTACCGCATATTCCATCGGCAGTTCTTTCGTGAACGGCTCGATGAAACCCATTACGATCATTTGCGTTGCTTCCGCTTCGCTCAGACCACGGCTCATGAGGTAGAACAGTTGATCCTCAGAAACCTTCGACACTGTTGCTTCATGCTCAAGTGTGATGTTATCGTTCAAGATCTCGTTATAAGGAATCGTATCTGACGTTGATTCGTTATCGAGAATAAGCGTATCACATTTGATATTAGCTTTCGCGCCGTCGGAGTTGCGTCCGAAGGATGCAAGACCACGGTATGTTACTTTACCGCCGTGTTTACTAATTGATTTAGAAATAATTGTCGAGCTCGTGTCTGGTGCAAGGTGAGTCATTTTGGCCCCTGCATCCTGATGCTGGCCTTTGCCGGCAACGGCAATGGACAATACCATACCTTTTGCGCCGCGACCGCGAAGGACAACAGCTGGGTACTTCATCGTCAGCTTGGAGCCGATGTTGCCATCTACCCATTCCATCGTTGCATTCTCATCAGCTACCGCACGTTTTGTAACAAGGTTGTAGATATTCGGTGCCCAGTTTTGGATCGTTGTGTAACGAACGCGTGCATTTTTCTTAACCAAGATTTCAACTACCGCACTGTGCAAAGAGTTTGTGCTGTAGACTGGAGCTGTACAGCCTTCAACATAGTGAACAGAGCTGTCTTCATCGGCAATAATAAGCGTACGCTCAAATTGACCCATGTTCTCGGAGTTAATACGGAAGTATGCCTGCAAAGGCACTTCGCATTTTACGCCTTTTGGTACGTAGATAAAGCTTCCGCCTGACCATACCGCACTGTTCAAAGCAGCAAATTTATTGTCATTCGGAGGAATAATCGTTCCGAAATATTCTTTCATAAGCTCAGGATACTCACGAAGAGCAGTATCTGTATCTGTGAAGATAACGCCTTGCTTCTCAAGATCCTCTTGCATGCTGTGATAAACGACCTCGGACTCATATTGAGCCGATACGCCGGCTAGAAACTTTTGCTCAGCTTCTGGAATACCCAGCTTGTCGAATGTTTCTTTAATTTCGGAAGGAACTTCCTCCCATGTTTTCCCTTGCTTGTCTGAAGCACGAACATAATATTGGATGTCGTCAAAATCAAGCTCATCCATGTTGCCGCCCCATTTAGGCATTGGCATTTTGAAAAATTGCTCAAGTGATTTCAAGCGGAAATCCAGCATCCACTCCGGCTCACCTTTAATATCCGAAATCGTACGCACGATTTCTTCCGTTAAACCTTTGCCTGATTCGAATACGGCTTTGTGCTCGTCACGGAAACCATACTTATAATCTTCCATTTCCGGCATTGATTTAGCCATGGTCATTCACGCTCCTCATAAATCTAGTTTAATGTGATTCTTGCTGCTCGATCCCTTTGCGTAAGGCGTTCCACGCTAGTGTCGCACACTTAATTCTTGCAGGAAATTTGTTTACACCAGAAAGTGCATCCAATTCTTCATATTCATCAAATTCAACCGGTTCGCCTTTCATTAGAGCTGAGAATTTCTCAGCCATGGCAAGCGCCTCATCAAATGTTTTTCCTTTTATCGCCTCTGTCATCATCGATGCAGAGCTCATGCTGATCGAACAGCCTTCACCACTGAACTTCGCATTGGCAACTTGGCCGTCTACGACCTGCAGCTGCAGCGAAATACGATCGCCACAGGTAGGGTTATTCAGGTTGATGGTAACTGATTCTTCATCCAAGGTACCGCGATTTCGAGGGTTTTTATAATGATCCATAATGACTCTGCGATATAAATCATCCAATTGCATGACCGAAGAACTCCTTTGTTTGTAGTAAGGCATCGGCTAAGCGGTCAATTTCATCTTCAGTATTATATAAATAAAAGCTTGCTCTTGCCGTTGCCGATACATTCAGCCAACGCATTAGCGGCTGGCAGCAGTGATGGCCTGCACGAATCGCAATGCCTTTGGAATCAAGCACGGTCGCAACATCATGCGGATGTACATCATCCAAGTTGAATGTGATGAGTCCTACACGATTTTGCTTCGGACCGTACAATGTGATGCCTTCCAACGAAGATAGCTTCTCGTAAGCATATGTGGCTAAACGTCTCTCATGCTGATCAATTTCATCTAGTCCAATTTCTTGTAGGAAGTCAATTGCAGCACCGAGTCCAACCGCACCCGCAATAATGGGAGTGCCGCCTTCAAAGCGGTACGGAATCTCTTTCCACGTAGACTCATAAAGATCAACAAAATCAATCATCTCGCCGCCATACTCAATCGGCTCCATCTTGTTAAGCAGTGCCTTCTTGCCATATAATGCGCCGATGCCGGTAGGACCACACATTTTATGACCAGAAAAAGCATAAAAATCAACATCCAAATCTTGGAGATCGATCTTCATATGCGGTGTGCTCTGAGCGCCATCCACGACCATAATGGCACCGTTACGATGCGCAATTTGGGTAATTTCTTTAATCGGATTTATGAGACCGAGCACGTTTGAGACGTAAGTGATGGAAACCACCTTCGTCTGTGGAGTGATCGTTTTCTCAATGTCCTCAAGAGAAATGGTACCATCGGGCTGCATCGGGATATATTTCAACGTTGCGCCAGTGGCCTTAGCAGCCTGCTGCCACGGAATTAAATTACTGTGATGCTCCATCGGTGTGATGACAATTTCATCACCTTCACCGCATACACTGCGTGCATAGCTTGAAGCAACCAAGTTTAATGCTGTTGTAGTACCGCGTGTGAAAATAATTTGCTCCGGTGCTCCCGCATTCAGAAACTTCGCTACCTTCTCGCGCGCTCCCTCATAGGCATCAGTCGCCCTGGAACCAAGTGTATGCACACCGCGATGAACGTTCGCGTTATCCAGCTCATAGTACCGATTAACCGCATCAATGACGGAGCGCGGCTTCTGCGAAGATGCCGCGCTGTCCAGATAAACGAGCGGGTGCCCGTTTATTTCTTGATGCAATATCGGGAACTGCTCCCGAATCGCATTTATGTTCATCCCTCTAGCTTCCTTTCGAGCAAACGCTGAAGCTGATCGCGTACCGCCTCGACTGGAATTTCCGATACGACTGGAGCCAAAAAGCCGTAAATAATTAGACGTTCAGCGTCTTGCTTAGATATACCGCGAGACATTAGGTAATATACCTGCTCAGGGTTTACTTGCCCCACGCTTGCTGCGTGGCCTGCTGTTACATCATCTTCATCTATAAGCAAAATCGGATTGGCATCGCCGCGCGCTTTAGGGCTCAACATGAGCACCTTCTCGGTTTGTACACCGTTCGCTTTCGTCGCACCCTTCTCGATTTTTGTAATTCCGTTAATGATCGCTGAAGCGGAATCCTTCATTACTGCACGTGTTACCATGTTGCTGTCAGAGCTTTTGCCGAAGTGAACGGCTTGCGTAGTCAAGCTGTTTTGTTGAGCGTTTTTGCCTACGCTGATTACTTTTGCATCAGAAGTAGAGCCTGTGCCCTTCAACATGGATTTCGTGTCTGACAACGTATTTCCGTCATTCAAATCACCGATAATCCATTCCATTTGGCCGTCATTTTCAATGACCGAACGACGGATTGACATATCCACGCCCGTCTCAGCCATATGATGGATGGAGCTGAAACGAACATGAGCGCCTGGCTTCACGAACACTTCAACAACAGATGGATGTACGAAAGGAGCACTGCTTGCTCCCGGTTCGGATACAACACAATCCACATATGTCACTCGGCTATTATTGTCCGCTACGATCAAGATATGCGGAGCAAATGTCGCTTCAGCATTATCATTGTAGAAAATCGCTTGAAGCGGCAGCTCAACTTCAACATCTTTGGGAACGTAAACGAATACGCCGCCGTTCCAAAGTGCTGCATGAAGTGCTGTAAGCTTATCTTCGTCCTTCGCTACTGCTTGGAACAAATATTTTTGAACGAGGTCGCCATGCTCTTTGCATGCCGTCTCCAAATCTGTGAAAATAACGCCTTTGCTAGCCAATTCGTTTGAAAACTGATTCCATACGATGCCGGAATTACGTTGAACAAGCAAATTTTCAGTTCCTTCTGTGATCAATTCACGAACAGCTTGTGGAAGTTCGCTAATTGCTCCAACCGTTGTCGGTTGCTCGTAGTTTCCTAGTGCTGTCAAATTCCACCTTTCAATACGAACCTTCTCCGGCTTAGGCCATCCGAGTGTTCCGGCAAGGTCTGCCGCTTCTCCGCGCAGTTCAACAAGCCAGTTCGGCTCGCCTTTACTACGTGCCAGCGCTTCAGCAGCTTGACGGTTGGCCTGCGTTGATAGTTGTGTACTCATCCGTTTTGCCCCCTTCTCTGCTTAAGCCTGACCGACCGTTTCATCTTCGATTCCAAGCTCTTCTTTTACCCAATCATAACCTTCGTTTTCCAAACGCTCAGCCAGCTCAGGACCACCCGATTTAACGATACGGCCTTGCATCATAACATGTACATAGTCTGGAGTAATATAGTTAAGCAAACGCTGATAGTGAGTAATGATAAGGAAACCGCGATCTTCCGAACGCATAGCATTTACGCCTTGTGATACGATACGAAGTGCATCTATGTCAAGACCCGAATCGATCTCATCAAGAACAACGATTTTTGGATCAAGAAGCATCATTTGCAAAATTTCGTTACGTTTTTTCTCGCCGCCTGAGAAACCTTCGTTAAGGTAACGGTGAGCGAATTCAGCATTCATTTCAAGCTCTTTCATTTTGCTTTCCATTTTGCGAATGAACTTGATCAACGAGATTTCATTGCCTTCGCCAAGACGTGCATTTAGCGCACTGCGTAGAAAGTCAGAGTTCGTTACGCCTGGAATTTCACTTGGATATTGCATTGCAAGAAACAAACCAGCAAGTGCGCGCTCGTCAACACCCATTTCAAGGATGTCAGCGCCATCTAGTACTGCCGTTCCTTCTGTTACTTCATATTTAGGATGTCCCATCAAAGCGGATGCCAGTGTAGATTTACCGGTACCGTTCGGGCCCATGATCGCGTGAATTTCTCCACCTTTAATTTCTAGGTTAATACCTTTCAAAATCTCTTTTCCGTCGATAGCCGCTTTCAGACCATCAATGACAAAATGAGTAGACATAATATGCTGATCCCTCCAAGGTTGGTTTAATTCGCTCAGTCACTTCTATAAATAATAGACTTTCTATTATAGAGTGATTCTCAATGATTCTCAATAATCATTTTAATATAGTTTTTGTTATAAATCAATGTGAGATGTCTTTGATTCATTGATAATGTCTTTTTATTGTAGATATAAAACGAAAAGCTAAAAGTTGATTTCGGCTTATATTTCTCCTATTTCACCTTTAATCGGCAATTAGATGGGTTTTCCTCGTAAGATCCTTTGATCAAAATAAATCTTTTATGCCAATGCATTTTTAATTTTTTGAACTTCAAACAGAAAGGTTTTTTCATCCAGTACAGGCAGCATCTTTGGAGATGGTATTTCATTTTCCATTCTTACCCAAGATTTGCATCCATTATAAGCAGGCCTCATCGAAATTTCCAAAGGCGTCTCCAATTGGTAAACTCGAAGCAATAAAACATGCAGCGGCTTGTTTTTTTTCCAGCGCAATCTTTCCTCTGCAAACGTATCTGTCCATATATGCAAATCGCGTAAACGATCGAGTGTTTCTTGATCCGTTACTTCAATATCTTCAACGACCTCAGCGTAAGCTTCTAGCTTAATCGTTTCCATGTCTATCGACCAATTCGCTAACGTTTCATCCAAACCGTCAACATATTGCTCCTTTAAAAGATGTTTCTTCTGGTGCTCGTAAGCAGGCATTAAATAAAAGCTAGGGCTAATAAGCTGAAAATCTCTTGTTTCTTCAATGATTCCGCCTTTACGCATAACAATAATTTGCTGCCCCTCTGCGAGCGCTTTTACACTGACAGCCCACTCTTTCAAAGCGATCGGCTGTTGTTCTTTTTTTGCAGTCACTATACTTCCTCCATCCAACTTGTCTATAATTGATAACATTATATCAAATGAGGGTATTCCAAGGCGAAATAATATACATTATACTATGTTGAGATGAATACTGGGCATTGCTGCCCAACTACTATAAACCGGAGGTGGACAGCCGTGTCTGCATATCATCCATTAACAGAAAAAGAAGCCATTCAAATAGCTCTTTCGCTTGACGGTTATTTCCCAAAGGGGGCAAGTTTAACCAGCCGAGAAATTGGAGACGGTAATTTAAACTTGGTTTTCCACATCGTTGATTCTAGCAGCGGCAAGAGCCTTATTATGAAACAGGCGCTTCCTTATGCTAAAGTTGTTGGTGAGTCTTGGCCGCTTACACTCGATCGTGCACGTATTGAAAGTGATAAGCTTATTTTGGAAGGCGAGCTTGCTCCTGGACTTGTTCCAAACGTTTATAAATATGACCCTGAGCTCTATCTCACCATTATGGAAGATCTCAGCGATCATATTATCATGCGTCAAGGGTTGATTGGCGGAACACGTTATCCTAAATTCGCGGACGATATTTCAACATTTATGGCGCGGACTTTATTTTTCACCTCTGATCTTGGCATGAACCAGCAGGAAAAGAAGCAGCGCGTAAAAGCTTTTATTAATCCTGAGTTATGTAAAATAACAGAGGATCTCATATTCGACGATCCTTATACGAATTCGCCTAACAACAGCTTTGATCCAGCTATTCAGGATGCTGCTGAGACGCTTTGGCAGGATTCACAGCTTCATTTTGAAGTAGCGATTCTACGAGACAAATTTTTAACAAATGCACAAGCGCTGTTGCATGGCGATCTTCATACGGGCAGTGTTTTCGTAACGCCTGAATCTACAAAGGTCATCGATCCTGAATTCGCTTATTATGGCCCTATCGGCTTTGATATCGGTGCTGTTATTGCGAATTTGCTTCTCAACTTTGCAGGGCAAGAGCATTGGAGCACGGATAGTGAAACGAGAAATGACTTCCGTCGTTATTTGACCGATTCGGTGCGTGATGTGTGGAACCTATTCGATCAAAAATTCCGTGCATTATGGGATGAGCATGGTCTCGATCGTATTGCTTCTTCAACACCAGGCTACCAAGATTACTATATGAATCGTTTGCTGCAGGACGCTGTTGGTTTTGCAGGCTGTAAAATCGTACGCCGAATCGTCGGTTTGTCTCATGTAATCGATGTAGATCGTATCCCTGATGCAGCTGCTAAAGAGAAAGCTCAGCGCCTCGCTCTTGCTATTGGAACATCGCTGATTCGCAACAACCGCAATACGCAATCCATTGAGGAAATTATTGACGTTGCCTTATCACTTGCAAATAAATGATTGAACACAGAGAGGAAATGACACCATGACAACAAATAATTATGCTGGCTTGCAATCGGTTATCTGGACCGAAGACAGGCTTGATTTACTTGACCAACGGCTTTTGCCAGAAGAAATCGTTTATTTGCCTTTAACGACAGCAGAAGATGTATGGGAAGCGATTCGTCACTTAAAAGTACGCGGAGCTCCAGCCATCGGCATTTCAGCAGCTTACGGCGTCGTTCTAGGCAGCCGAGATGAGCAAACCACTGAGGCATGGCTCGCGCAAGTCGTCAAGCAAGCAGAATATCTCGCGACTTCAAGACCAACCGCTGTTAACTTGTTCTGGGCACTTGATCGCATGAAAGCAGCTGCCGCTTCTTACATCGAGAAAGGCTTGTCGCTTGAGGAAAGCAAAGCCGCTTTGCTAACGGAAGCAATCGCGATTCAAAGCGAAGATGAAGAAACAAACAGAATGATCGGTGAACATGCACTATCATTGTTTAAAGATGATATGGGCGTTTTGACACACTGTAATGCTGGCGGCTTGGCTACGGCTAAATACGGCACAGCTCTTGCACCCTTCTACTTAGCCTTGGAACGCGGTATTACACTGCGTGTATATGCTGACGAGACGCGTCCTGTCCTTCAAGGCGCTCGGTTAACAGCATTTGAATTGCAGCAGGCAGGCGTCGATGTGACGCTTATTTGCGACAACATGGCGGGTATGATTATGGCTAAGGGCTGGGTAGATGCGGTTATCGTAGGTACTGACCGCGTTGCTGCAAATGGTGATGTAGCTAACAAAATCGGAACGTACAGCGTAGCTGTACTCGCTAAAGCTCACGGCATTCCTTTTTATGTAGCAAGTCCTCTTTCCACAATTGATTTGAATACGCCGACTGGTTCTGAAATTCCAATTGAAGAACGCAACGCGGAAGAAATTACAGAAGGCTTCGGCAAACGTACTGCTCCTCAGGGCATTAAAGTATACAATCCGGCCTTCGACGTAACGCCTAATGAATATGTAACTGCCATTATTACTGAAAAAGGCATCGTCCAAGCGCCATACGATGTTAATCTTCGCAAACTTTTTGAATAATCACTAGATAATAAAAGCCCTAATCCGTTGTTCGCGGCATTTACGCGTACAGCTTGATTGGGGCTCTTTGTTTTCTTTTTGTTAAAGCATCAATTGGAGCGCTTCCGAGCCTTTCATGCCTACTACAACACCCTTTGTCTCTGCTGTTAAAGTAACGGATTCCAAAGGGGCTTCCATCAACTCTTCCAACGTTTTTACTCCGACAGCTCTGCCAGCTATAATTTCCCGGTCTTTGAGTCGCTCATTAAGCAGAGAAACATCAAGCGCACCGCACATAATATATCCTTTGTCCGTCATGATAGCGAGCAAAGTTGTTTTGGGCAGCTTCACTTCAACGCCAAGTACGGTTTCTCCATTCTCCAGTGTGAAAGGAACCATCCGCATCATATAGGATCCACCCCCTTCTTTTACATAATGTAAAAGGCAATGCACTGCAACATCAGTATATGCAAAAGTAAGTTTGCAGTGTTGGATGTTTGCTTATTTATGCAGTGGTTGAGGGGTGAAATCACAAATGCGGTCACAAATTTATAAGTCAATCAATCTGCACTGCCAGCTCTTGTTGCATGTTGGGAGTCGCATGGCTATACAGACTAGATTTTATTATTTTTCATTTTAATTATTCCATTTAAACGTATTTCATTAAAATTTAGTTCTTCTTTAATCTTCTTAGCCTCTGTTATCGCATGTTTAATCAAATTTCCATTGATTTTTCCACCTGTGTATACATTGTAATCATCAATTACTTCTGTCAGATATTCCTTCAATTCCGCATCAGACTTATCCAGCAATTCTATGTCATGCCATTCTCCATCCCAAATCGCAGCAACACGCTGCCTATCATCGTCATTTGTTTCGCCAGTAAGACCTCTATGTATATACTTAGATTGGAGATCATACCAGTGTCCTACTTCGTAAAGAACTAATAAATATCAATAAAGGCGAAGTGTTTATTCATTTGCTCCTCCTAAAACGAGTAAGCATCCTTTTCTGATTCTATTACCTATAGAAATTGCAATAACGAATAACTTCTTGTTTAAAAGATATTTCCTACCTCAGGCAGATGTCCAAGCGAGCAGGTTAATGCCTGCATTAAATAGTTAGAAATTATAAATAGGAGGGATTTAGGTATGGGTTGTAATAATTCTGCAACTGCTTTAACGTGTTGTGCTGATAAAAACTTTGTGCAAGATAAAGTATGTACACCCTGGAGTGGCACCGTTGTCGCTGCTGACGTCCTAGTTGTCGTATTCACAAATAATATTAATCAAAATATTGTCGGTACCGGGTATTTGCAATACGACATAGGTCCAGATGATATTACATTTAATTTTCTCGACAGCACGGGAACTCCAATCAATGCTGCTCCATTTACACTCTCTCCCGGAACGAGTCTTGCTTTTACGTATAGGCGCTTCAGTGCCATTCAAATAACGCTTCCAGCAGCTTCACCAGGTACCTATCAAGGGGAGTTCTGCATAACTACCCGTTACCCTGTCCAATAAAATAAACGAGTGGAGGGATAAAGGAATATGTGTGAAACAAATTCTACACTTAGTTGTTGCTCAGACAAAGTCATTGTGCAAGATAAAGTGTGCTCGAATTGGCAATTAGCTGCAGCTGGGACCCAAATCATTTATTCGGACAATATATCACAAACCATCAATGGTACAGGATATGTTAAATATGAAACTGGTACAGCACCATTAACAGTAAACTTCTTCAGAACAGGAATCGTAGCAGCTATTCAAACCATAGTTATTCCTGTTGGAGGCAGTGCATCATTTACGGTAGCACGATTTAATACCATTTCCTTAACTACGACGGCAGCAGCACAAGGGGAGTTTTGTATTACTGTCCGTTATAGTCTTTAATCTTATAGCTCAATAATAAAGGATGGTTCTTCATTTATTGAAGAACCACCCTTTATTATTGTTCATTTAATGGAATAGGGTTCGAATGCAGAGCAATCGTAGTTGAAATTACATATTTCCCCTCAATATAAAGTAATTCATTGCCTTTTGCAGAAACTTTTACGGACTTAATGCCTTCACCAATAAAATTAACCGTATTACCAGGTGGTACAATCATTAGTTTAGTTTCTGTACCAACAATTTCTACTTCCAAAGGATCTGTGCTCGATGGACTCGAGTATATAGTAATTTGCGCCGCCTTAACTTTTGCTTCAATATCTGTCTCCCATATTTGAAGTCCCGTTAGATTACCCTGGAGTAATATATTTCCACAGCATTCTTTTTCGACCAGCATAGTCGCAGGATCAACACAAGGTGGATCCGGGCAAGGTCTAGGACACGGCCTTGGACATGGTCTCGGACTTGGTCTGTGACATCGCTTAGGAGGGCACGGAAGTATCGGGAAACATCTCTTCCTTCGGGCTCTTTTTTTACAGCATTTTTTCTTTATTATATATTTTGATTTTTGTTTATTTATTTGTATAAAAGAGGGTTTCACCATGAGAACATTCATTGATTCAAATAAGGGCTTTTTCCTTGAACAGTATCTCCTTTTCAGCATATTCCCCCCTCTTTCAAAAAACACATATTCCTGTTCATACTTATATTAAATGTATCTTTCCGGCACATGGTTATACATTATCTGAATTTATTCCAAAAGAGGTCATATGCCTAGTAGATTTGACCTCCATTATCGAAATGTATGATTGATTATTACGTAAGCTCGTGCATGGACCAAACCACACCATTCGTAGAACCGCCACCTATATTAAGTGATATTGTCAGACCGTTCGCATTGTAGTAAAGCCCAATAACATCTCCAGCGGAGAGCGTAACCTCACCTGCCAAAGTTACTGTTCCATTACCAAGTACAGCTCTCAATGTTAGAAGCAACGCAATATTAACATTCAAAATAGGTAATAATCCCGTAACCAAACTTGTTGTAGTAGGCGATGTTCTTTGAACTATAAAGAAAGGGTTTATTCCAGCTCCGAGGCTTACGCCAATTGCTGCAGTCGTTATATAATTTACTGTTGCTAAAATAGAATATCTACCAGTGACCGGTATCGTGTAATTGCCAGTTGTGGCATTGAAATTCGCATTTCCATAATAAGGATTCGCTACAGACCAGTTAATAAGCTGACCCGTTGCTGATAAAGTAAGAGTAGACAAATATGCCGAAAACCCTTCAGCAGCAAAGTTCGGGCCAGTAGCTCCGGTTGCTCCTGTGGTACCTGTAGCCCCTGTTGCTCCGGTTACTCCTACTCCCGTAGCTCCTGTCGTGCCCGTTGCTCCGGTTGCTCCGGTCACTCCTACTCCCGTAGCTCCTGTCGTGCCCGTTGCTCCAGTTGCTCCGGTCACTCCTACTCCCGTAGCTCCTGTCGTGCCCGTTGCACCGGTTGCTCCTACTCCCGTAGCTCCCTGCGTGCCCGTTGCACCGGTTGCTCCGGTCACTCCTACTCCCGTAGCTCCTGTCGTGCCCGTTGCCCCAGTTGCACCCGTTACTCCTACTCCCGTAGCTCCTGTCGCACCGGTTGCTCCCGTTGCACCCGTCTCTCCTACTCCCGTCGCACCTGTAGCTCCGGTTGCTCCCGTTGCACCCGTTACTCCTACTCCCGTAGCTCCTGTAGCACCGGTTGCTCCCGTTGCACCCGTTGCACCCGTCTCTCCTACTCCCGTCGCACCTGTAGCTCCGGTTGCTCCAGTTGCACCCGTTACTCCTACCCCCGTCGCTCCTGTCGTGCCTGTTGCTCCTGTTGCACCCGTCACTCCCGTTACACCTGTCGCCCCCGTCGCGCCAGTAATCCCCTTCTTACGCGATCCGTCGCAGCTTAATGAACCGGAGCATGAACAATTGCTACTTGAACATTGCGATCTGTTAAGTTTTGAGCTGCCACAATACATATCCATTAGCCCCATCCTTTGTACAACAATCTTGAATACATATATCATTAAAAATTAGAATCGATGAAAATATTCAATCCCAATTTCCCTATCATTAATCTATATAAAACAAATCGTTTAAAATAAAAATTCTCCCAGAAACAGAGAATATTCTCCCCCTCTATCGGCAGACTCTATTAATAGTAAATGAATTTTCCTCAGTTATTGATTGTACTCAAGCCTTATCTTCCAAATAATAGTCATTTGGAGCATACCTAAAAATAGAGCCACTTCTACCTTCAATAAGGCAAAGTGACTCTAGCTTTTTCACTACTTTTAACCTGTCTAACCCTTCCCATACAAAGACCATATAATATATCGAGACCAACAATCCATTTTTTTATTTTTATAAAATTTTACATTTATTCTGCATTTAATCTTTACATCACAACTTTCGTTTAATGTTTCAAAGAAATAATAATATATGCTAAAATAGATCAGCCATAACTTTATTATAACTAGTTAGGTCTTTATACCGTATAGCACAGATTTAATCTAATTCCTGTATCTATCCATTTGAATGCGGATACATTTTCTTGCATCACTCGAGTTATCGCTGCTCACTACTACATGAAAAATCGATTTAGTGGTATATTAGTACTATATCGAATCGTCCGGAGGTCCTATGGAAAAACATAACTCTTCACAAGACCGAGCATCCTTTATTTTTAATATTGAGGTGCTTGTAGAAGGGAAAAACAACGCTGCAGCGCTTGAGCAATTGCTTCATTCGCTAAATGGTTCTGACTTTGTTGATTTCCGTATATTATCTGGCATCCAACTTGGAGAGCAAATCGAACATCGCAAGAACAATACAAGCTCCACACGAGAAATTCCTTTGCCGCCTAACCTAACTAAAGATGCTGACAGCATACAGCCTAACGGAACTTCAACCACCATTCCTGAGAAAACAAAAGACGCTAAGAAGGCTGACAAGCCAGCAGCAGATGCTCTGGAAGCTTTAAGCTATTACGACAAAATAAGAGCACTCATGAAAAACAATACCTTAATCCGGCTCCTCATTAATAAAGGCTTAGGTATTACGCTCAGCATTCCTTGCCGAATCATTAATATGGATGAGTCGGAAAATATTATTACCGTTTATCATGTCGACGAGAAGCAAGTGTATACGTTTCGAATGAACGAAATTGAAGACTTTTCTTACTAATCCACGCATGAAATAGAAAAACCGTTCCAATGACTGTTTATCAGCCATAGAACGGTTTTTTTATGCATAACCCGGAGATAACATTTGTTCAATGTTGTCACTTGATACAGGCGGACTCCAAAAGAAGCCCTGCATTTCATCGCATTTATGCTTGCGAAGAAACTCCATTTGCCCTTCAGTCTCCACGCCTTCTGCGATAACCTGAATATTCAGGTTATGAGCCATTGCAATAATTGCAGCAACGATTTCTGCATCACTCGGGTCCTGCTGAATATCACGTACGAAGGAACGGTCAATTTTCAACCGATCAATCGGGAAGTTTTTCAAATAATGGAATGAACTATAGCCTGTGCCAAAATCATCAACGCTAATATTAACGCCTAATGCCGTTAAGTCGAGCAAACAGCGAGACACATGGCTCACATCCATCGTCATCGACTCCGTGATTTCCAGATCCAAGTATTTTGGATCGAGGCCTGTTTTCTCAAGTACTGCCGCTACCTTGCCTGCGAGATCCGTTTGAACAAATTGCCTAATCGATAAATTGACGGATACCGGCATTAGTGGCAATCCAGCATCTTGCCATGCTTTGTTTTGACGGCAGGCCTCTTCCAGTACCCAATCGCCTATTTGGACAATCATGCCGCTCTCTTCAGCTAACGGTATAAAGTTCCCTGGCGGTATCATGCCTTTAATCGGATGATTCCATCTTACTAGCGCCTCTACGCCAACCATAGTACCTGAGCTCAAATCATATTGCGGTTGATAATGCAAAATGAATTCTTCGCGCTGAATAGCGCGGTACATCTCATGCTGCAGCGTAAGTCGCTCCAATGACGAATTGCTCCAGTCCTCCGAATAAAGCAGGCAATCATTTTTCCCGCTTTCCTTCACTTTGACAAGCGCCATATCTGCTTTCTTGATAAGCGAATAACTATCATCATCCGCGTTGCGGTTTGTAACCAAACCAATACTCGCTGTAATATGTAACGGGAAGCCGCTCAGCTCATAGGGCTCTTCAATCGACCTGAGGAGATTTCTGCACAGCTCAAGCAAATGCTTCTCCGATCGTAAATTGCAAAATAATAAAGCAAATTCATCGCCTTCCATACGCGCTGCAAAATCATTGTCATCAAGATCTCGATTTAGTCTTTCTGCAACTTGCATGAGAAGAATATCACCAAATTCGCGTCCAAAGGATGCATTGACCAGCTTGAAGCGATCTAAATCCAAATAACAAATACCAACGATACGTTCTTCTTCCTTCGCCCTTGTCAACGTCTCCGTCAGTTTCATTTGAAACAAAGTGCGATTCGGCAATCCGGTCATATCATCGTGATAAGCCATATAGCGAATTCGTTCAAGATTACGTTTGCGATCGCTTAAATCCTGGCTTATTACTACCGTTCCGATGACTTCATCCATCTGTATCATAGGTGAGCAAACAACTTGAAGCTCGAGCGGAAAGCCTGAACCATGCGTAATGTTAATATTGATCTGTTTCGTTTCTCCAAGCAAAGCATGCTCAAATGTTTCTTGCAGCAATTGCCGGCTGCCTGGCTCGACTAATCGCAAAATCGTTTCTCCGAGAAGCTCGGTTCGGTCATAGCCAAGTGTACGGCCAGACGCTTCGTTCAACTCCATGACAATCCCGTTTTTATCCAATATCGCCAGCGGAACGGCTTCTGAACGAAGCAAGGTCTCTACAATTGCCGTATGATAATTTTGGAAGCTAAACGTCACATTTCGCTTTATATAAACAATTACTGCAGTTACGATTAACGATGCAGCGATGGCCAAAGCGGTCCATTTGTACATCGTGTTAGAAATTAATGTAAATGATACGATAATCCAGACCAACCCGAGTGCTGCCAGCAAACAGCTAACAACCAACGATCCATTCAATGATTGCTTGAGGAGTTGCCGCTTTCTATCAGGAAAACCATCTATCCGTTTCGTCACGCACAAACGTCCTTCCTCTATTTCGAGTCAAGTCAGTGTTCGCTTTATTATAAACGATGTACGCGCTCTGGTATAGAAATATTTACTAAAGCAGCTTGTTTATTTGTTGTAATACAGAGTAATATGTCGTCAATTCATTATTTATTTCTAACTAATTACTTTCTTTCTTAAGTGCTGCGGTAATAATACATATCCAGCCAGCAATAATCGCAACGCCGCCAATAGGTGTAATCATGCCAAGCTTGCTAAAGCTCGTAAGCGATAATACGTACAAACTGCCGCTAAAAATGATCATTCCTGTTAGAATTAATCGACCGCCATTTAAAGCAAGCTTGCTCGTCCCCATTTGTTTTGCGAACAAGGAAATTAGCATTAAACCGAGTGCGCTGTACATGTGATAACGAACTCCTGTTTCAAAAACCTCTAAATAATGATCACTCAATTGTTTTTCTAATCCATGTGCTCCGAATGCGCCTAAAGCAATGGCTAAAGCCGCGTTTATTGCTCCGATTGCAAAATATTTTGGAAACATTTGTTTTCAATCCTCTCGTATTTGTGTATAATTTTACCGTAATTAGTAAAGGAGCTGATATAAATGGAAAATGAAACCAATAACAATGCTAATCCATCTTCCAGCAATGAGCCTTATGGTTCAAGACCCGTTTTCTCAAATGACCAAACCATCTATGAAGGTCCTAAGAAACATTCAGGAATTGGCATTACATCCTTCATCATTGGGCTGCTCTCAGCCGTATTGCTTATTATTGCAATCGTCTCAGGCTTCTCATTCGCTGATCAGATCGCAAATACAGACATCATTATAGCAGACCCTTCTGATAGAGCAGCTTTTCAAGCTTCAATCGAAGCCCTTGGTCAAGAAGTTCTTGTTTCTATGATGCTTACCATCGTTTGTATTTTTGGAGCAGGGCTACTCTCCCTTGTAGGTCTTATATTAGCCATTATCGGTGCCGTCTCAAGCAAGCGTCGTAAAACGTTTGGCGTTATTGGCATTGTACTTAACGTTGTCGTATTTGTAGGCGGTATTGCCTTATTTTTTGTAGGCTCTGCTTCTATTGCTTCATCGGTTGCCTAATTAAATTTCGGCCAGCTGTAAAAAGTCTGTCTCAGCCTCAATGGAGCGCTCGAAGCAGGCTTTTCTTATTTATGCCGCTTATCTCACCGTTAATTTCGTCCGACTAAAACCTTCCTTCGTCTTATTAACCTCAAGGCAAGCCGGAAATGCATCCTTAAGCTCCTGAACGTGAGATATAACACCGATCATTCTCCCAGATTTCTGCAAATCAACAAGCGCTGTAATAGCTTTCTGAAGCGATTCCTCATCCAGTGAACCAAAGCCCTCATCAATGAACATCATTTCAATTGTCACGCCGCCCATGTGGGATTGAATAACATCCGTCATTCCAAGTGCAAGGCATAACGAGGCGTTAAACTTCTCACCGCCGGACAAAGTTTTCACGTCACGATTCTGACCCGTATACGCATCATAGACATCGAGGCCTAGTCCGCTTTGCTTGCCTCGAGTTTCAAGGCGGTCACTTCTTTGCAACATAAATTGCCCATTCGATAAATCATGCAAACGCGAATTGGCAGCAAAGAGAATCTGCTCCAAAAACTCGATTAGAATATAGCGCTCGAACGATACCTTGAGCGCATTATCCCCTTTCAACATCTGGAATACATCCATGACCTCTTCAAGCTTAGCCTCTAGCTCGCTCACATAATCATTGGCTTTTCCAATTGAAATGGCAAGTCGCTCAGCAACTTGACCGGTCCGTATTGCCGTTTGTACGGCGGCAAATAGTTTTTCCTGCTGCTGCTTCAAAGCAGCAAGCTGCTCCTGAAGCTGCGACAGATCCACTCTAGGTTTGCCTGCAAGCTCGCTTTGCAGTTCAACCAGCTGCTGCATAAGTGAAGCAACGGCTGCTTGGTATGCGGCAATTTCTTTTTTCAACTGTTCTCTAGCTGGGTCAGGCAAAGCTGCTGCTCGATATTGCTGAACCGTGTCAAAACCCGCTTTCACGAGCTCATCCAGCAATCGCTGATCTGCTAGCTGCCTGTTTTTTTCAGATTCTTGCTGCTGCTGCTCGGATTGCACGGCATATGCTTTCTGTTCGGCCAGCTTCGCTGTCATTTTTTGCTGCTGCTCTTGAACAGACTTCCAAGCTGCTGACATTCGGTCATAAACTACCTGCTGCTCATTTAGTTTTTCAGTCAGCTTCTCAGGAGTACGCAGTGTTTCTGGGATGCGGCCCAGCTCCTGCTGCAGCGCCGATTGCTGTGACGTTCGCTCAACGATTAAGCGCTGCTGCTCCTGCTGTAGTTGTTCCTTACTAAGCTGTTGCTTCTCGAGCTGCTGCTCCTGACGTTCGATCAACTGCTTGAGCTCAGGAAGCTGCTTCACTTTCAATAGAAGCTTGTCCGTTTCTTCCTTAAGGCCGCGCCAAAGCTGCAGCAGCTGCGTTCGTTGCTCCTCCAGCATGACGGCTTTCAATCCAAATTCCGCCAGCTCTTTAGCACCATCCTCGCGTGTTGCTTGTGCTGCAGCTGCTTGTGCTCGCGCTTCAAGCCATTCCCGCTCCACTGCGGCTAATTGTAATTTTGCCTCTTGCAGCCGTTCACGAGAAGGAATCTCTGAATGGATGACTGACTTTGCTGGATGCTCCTCACTGCCGCACACAGGACAAGGCATGCCCTCATGCAGATGGGCAGCCAGCAGTGACGCTTGCCCCTCAAGCCATGCAGCCTCAAGCTGATCGTGGTTGTCTTTTGCTTTGCTGAGAGTTTGAGCGAATTCTTTCTCTAATAGAGCGATTCTCGTCATTTCTTTCTCGACGTCAACTACTCGCTTTAATTGTTTCCCCTGCTGCTCAATAAGACGCAGCTGATCCAGCTTATCTGTCAGCTCTGCCGTTTCAAGCTCTGTTTCCTTCACTTGTGCATTTGCAGCGAGCTTCGCTTCTCGCAGCTTTATAAGCTCTGCATCCATTGCCTCAAGCTTAGTTGTACAAGCCTTCTCCGCAAGTACGAGCTTGTCGATCGCTTGCTGCTGACTAGCGAGCGTTCTTACGATTGGAGCCATCTCTAGCAATTTGCTAAGCTCACGTTCCGCTTCACGCCGTTCCTCGCCGCGCTGCTCTTCTACTGCAAACCGCTCAACTACAAGCTTAAAATCGCGCTCCGTGGTTTCCAGCTCCGCTTGCCTCGTAGCAAATTGTTCCCGCTTCAACTTCACATCAGCAGCGGTTCGTTCAGCATGCTCCTGATAAGGAGCCAAATGGGCTGCTTTTTCAGCAAGCGCCAGCCGCTGCTCCTTCAAGCCATATTCCGGCTTCTGACCATCCAGCTGCTCAAGCTGCGTCCGCTTCCTCGCATGCTCCTCGTACTTGCTATTAAGCGTCATCGCAACCCTCAGCTGCACTTCAGCCGCTTCTAGCCTTCCTCCAAGCAGCTCCTTTTGCTCTTCCGCATCTCCTGCAAGCTTCTTATAAAAATCGAACTCCAGCGCCAAAGCGTCCGTCACTTGCGTCGCACTATATATTTCCTGCTTAAAGGTTTCAACAAGCTTACTATTTTCTCGCTCTGGCAGCGCCTCTTGCACTTGCTTCATATAAGCATTAAGAGTCGCTTTTGCTTCTTTCAGGTGATCCTGCAGCGCACGGTTTTTTTGCTGAAAACGATTTTCCAAACGCTCATACAGCTCTGTCCGAAAAATTCGGCGCAAAATCTCTTCCTTATTATCCGTATCGGAAGTCAGCAGCTTTCGAAATTCTCCTTGTGGAAGCATGACAATCTGACTGAATTGCTCCTTGGTGAGGCCAATAATCTGCTCCAGCTTAGCATTCACGTCTGACAAAATAAAGCGGTCTACAGCTGGAATAGGTTCCCCGCTAGTCGTCTCGTACAGCTCGCATTTACCACCTGTTTCACTTTTGTTCCCGCCCTTGCGATGAGGCATCTGCCTAAGGACCAAGTAGCTTCTGCGACCGATAGCGAAATCGAAATGAACCGCGGTGTGTATTTCTTCTGCAGCAAAATGACTGCGAAGCATACGGGGATCAGCTCGATCCTCTCCACTAGCCGTTCCATAGATAGCAAAACAAATCGCATCAAAAATTGACGTTTTCCCTGCGCCTGTATTGCCTGAAATAACAAACAGGCGTCGATCCTCCAGCATGCTGAAATCAATCGTTTCCGTGTCTCGATAGGAGCCGAAAGCTGTCATTGTTAATTTGATTGGCCTCATAGCATACCTCCTTCCTCACGCAGCAGCTCTGCATACGTATTCGCAAACAACTGTTTTTTCGCTTCCGAGAGTGGTTGCTGCTTTACTTCTTGATAAAAAGCTGCAAACAGTTCGATTGGATCAGCCTCACGCCGTCCTTTTGCCACTCCAGCGTCCAACCTGCTGCCATCGCTCGAATGGCTGCCTGAAAATAATGGCCTGCGTTCCACATGAAGCGCATTCGGATAAACCGCACGCACCTTCTCCATTGGAAACAATACGGGATTATCATTCAAAAGAGTAACAAAAACATAATCCTCGTTTATTTCATGCTTCGTTATCTCTTCGATAGTAGCAGTTATACGGCGCATGTTGCGAAGCGGAAGCAGCTCGCGCTTCTCAATCTCTACTTCACCCGCTTCCTTAAGCTCAATGACGAAATAACCCTTCGCGTGGTTTTCCTCAGAAATCGAATATTTAAGCGGGGAACCCGCATACCTTATCTTGTGATTGCGAACGAAATGGGCCTGATGCAAATGTCCAAGCGCTGTATAATTAAATTTTTCAAAATAAGCCGCACTCACATGTTCAGCTCCGCCAACAGACAATGGCCGCTCGGAGTCGCTTGTATTAAGCTCCGGCTCTCCGGTTGCCGTAACAAAAGCATGCCCGACAAACACATGCCGAGCTTCTGGATTCATAGACTCAGCAATGTTTGCTGTAACTGCCCGCATCGCATCGTCATGCGTTTTTATCGATTCATCGCCAAACTCGTAGCGTACTTGCGCCGGATCTGCGTACGGAACAAGATGGAAGTGAACCTCGCCGAATTCATCATTTAGCACGACTGGTCCGAGCGTTTTGCGAAGCTGTCCCGCCAAATATAAACCGCGATTTTCCATCATTTTTGTACCAAAATTAATACGGTCTGGACTGTCGTGATTCCCTGATATTGCAAGCACTGGCGTACCTAATTCGATTACGATTCGGCTGAGCAGCTCATCAAGCAATTCTACCGCTTCCGTAGGCGGCACAGCCCGATCATAGAGATCGCCAGCAATAATGACCGCATCCGGCCGTTCGATTTCGATTGCTTGCAGCAGCTGCATCAGAACATAACGCTGATCCTCTGTCATATATACGCCTTGAACGAGCTTGCCCAAATGCCAGTCCGCAGTATGAAATAGCTTCATTCGTCACAAACATCCCTTCCTTGCATTTCTATCTATCTTAACACGTTATTGGTCTATCATTTATTTTAACATCCGATTCATCATGCCGCATAGTAAAGCTGAAATTGCTTTCCGCTATCTATTGCACATCGCATAAATACACGATAAAGTTAGACACGGCATACGTTTATCAAACTCTACTCCTATTATAATGACAACGATGGAGGACTACCAAATTGTCTCGTTTCACATCTACTTTATCCAAAAACTACATACTGCTGCTTACTGTCGTATTCGGAGGTTTCCTCATCTTTGGCTTCTCTGAAAATATTAAAGGGCCTGCTCTTCCTAGAATGCAGAGTGAGTTGAAGCTTGACGAGCTGCAAGTCGGAATTTTGTTAGCATTTAACTCCCTTGGCTATTTGCTTGCATGCAGCTTTACCGGGTGGCTTACCCGCAAAGCAGGCATGAAGCTCACCTTGGTGCTCACATTTGGCTCTATGGCGGTATCGGGTGTTTGCATCTATTTTGCAGCCAATTACACCTCACTTTCATCTGCTTATTTCCTCATGTATGTCGGAAATGGGATGCTTGAAATCGCGCTAGCCATCCTTGCCGCTCGAATTTTCATCAAAAACACGGGCACAATGATGAACCTCGCACACTTTTTTTATGGGCTCAGCTCAACCTTTGCTCCGATCATTGCTGCTTCGCTGATGGGTGTTCAAGTATTTGGTTCTGCGCTAGGCTGGCGGGGAATGTACATGCTTATGCTCGCGCTCTCGATTTTGCCCATGCTTCCAGGACTTTTCGCAAAATATGCCGGTGATGAGCAAAAACACGAGGATCGAATCTCTTTAAAGGAATTTGCTCGTGACAAGATCGCTTGGCTCATTGTAGTCGTGCTATCTTTCGGAGTAATATCGGAGCTTGCTGTTGGCGGTTGGCTCGTTAACTTTTTGGAGAAGGCTTACGGTTGGAGCGGTGATGCGTCGGCTAAAATGCTATCTGCCTTTTTCTTCTGCTTTATGCTCGCAAGGCTCGTTCTCGGTCCCGTCACTGACAAAATTGGCTACACGAGATCGCTCATTTTACTATCTGCTTTTTCTGGGTTATGCTCAGTTGCAGCCATTATCATCGGTGAACCAGGTGCCTTTTTGTTTGCACTCGCAGGAGTTGGTATCGCCCCAATCTATCCAACCGTCATGGCCCTGCTTGCCAAACGTTACCCGAACAACGCTGATACCGCTATTACCTTTACCGTAACCTTAATGGGTATAGCGAGTGTCATCGGCAACCTCGCTATCGGCGCCATTACAGAATGGACGAAGCAGCTGTTTGCCGGAACTGAAAACTCGCATGCCAGCCTCGTTGCAGGTCTGCAAGGCGGTTATCTATTCATCGGGGCATGTGCGCTTGCCTGCTCGGTCACTTCGATCATTCTTTATCGCATGCTTAGAAATAGGAATGCTGTATTGTAAATAGAAATGCCCCTGCCAGTGCTGAAGCTCAGCACCCTGCGGGGGCATTTTTATTCCAGGCAGCCTTTTCAAAAATATCTCGATGTCATCATTTTTTTCTTCGTATAAAATTCCACTCCGTCCTTTCCATTGGCATGCAAATCTCCGTAGAAAGAGTCCTTCCATCCCGAAAACGGAAAAAAAGCCATTGGTGCAGGTACGCCTACATTAACGCCCAGCATACCGGCTTCCGCTTCCTCGCGGAATTGACGAACCGCCTTAGCATTTTCCGTATAAATGACTGCTGAATTACCAAATCTAGAACTATTCACTATAGTAAGCGCCTCATTTAAATCTTCCGCGCGCAAGACAGATAATACTGGACCAAATATTTCCTCTGTGGCAATCTTCATTTCTGGTTTCACTTGGTCAAAAATCGTCGGTCCAAGAAAGTATCCTTCGCCGCTGCGCTCCGCTGCAAGCCTGCCATCAAGCAGAAGCGCAGCCCCCTCAGCAATCCCGCTCGCAATATACTTTTCGATGCGCTTGCGATGCTCATCGCGTATGACTGGCGTTAAGGTGACGTCATCGCGCATTCCCGAACCGATGATCATTGCTTCCGCTGCAGCTTGCAGCGCCTTCATAAAGCTGCTCCCATCACCGACTGCAACAACAGCAGAGCAAGCCATGCATCGCTCACCAGCACTGCCAAAGGAGGAGGCAATGATGTTCTCAACCGTTTTATCGATATGCGCGTCTGGCATTACAATATGGATGTTTTTGGCGCCGGCAAGCGCTTGAACTCTTTTGCCGTTATACGCAGCTCGTTCATATACGTATTTGGCAACAGGCTGCGAGCCGACAAATGAAATGGCCTTTACACTGGGACTGCTCGTCAATGCATTTACAACATCGTGAGCGCCATGCACCACATTAAGTACACCATCCGGCAATCCCGCTTCCCGTAATAGCTCCGCAAGCTTGTTAACGGTAAGCGGCGTACGTTCTGATGGCTTGAGCACAAAAGTGTTGCCAAGCGCGATGGCAAGCGGGAACATCCAGCAGGGTACCATCATCGGAAAATTAAATGGCGTGATGCCTCCCACTACACCAAGCGGCACTCGGAACAGCTCCGAATCTATGTCCGTTGCAATGTTTGCAAGCGTTGCTCCCATCATATGCGTCGGCGCTCCTGCCGCAAACTCCACATTTTCGATGCCGCGCTGCACTTCTCCGACCGCTTCTTTGTAGCTTTTTCCGTTCTCCATCGTTATAATCTCCGCCAGCTCCTCCGCATGCTCCTGCAGAAGCTGCCAGTAACGAAACAGCACCCTCGCCCTGCGTGGAACAGGGGTTTTGCTCCATGCTGGATAAGCCTGCTCCGCAGCATGCACAGCAGCTTCAACATCCTCTTGAACGGATAAAGGGACGTATGCGATTACTGCCCCTGTAGCTGGATTTATCACTTTATCTGTTCGTCCATTTACAGACTCCACCCAAACACCATTTATAAAATTACGCAATTTAAGCGAATCCTGTAGGGAAATAGGTTCTATAGCCATCCTATCAGCTCCTATGTTTATTAATTATAGTTGGGAACAAACCTTTTATCCTTTGTCGTACTCAAGCAGCTATCTCCTTTTGGAAAACGACGCTCAAATATTTACTGCGCGTCTTTTTGTTCTCTAGCATCTTGTTTAAGCAGCATATTAACAAAATATTTGCGAGCATCCGCTGTCTCAATCAGCAGCGAAGCTTCATCACCTCCGGGATGCTTAAGCTCCAGCCAATCGCCGCTCAGCCCTTCACGCACGCCAGTAATGACATACTCCTGATTCAAGTACGCATCAATCTTGTTTTTCTCCTCGACGTATTGCTCATAGGTGGACATATTTCTTCCTCCTTTGGCGCTATAGCTTCCCTTTATCCCTCATGTTCCGAGGCAGCGATGCGACAAGCAGCTATCGATTAGCCGCCTTGTAAGGAGTCCGCTTCACGTATCGTCCAGCTCCAATAGAGCCAACAAATTGACAATCTTGAATAACAAATTCACCGCGTGATAGCACGCTAACGGGCAAACCTGTCACCTTCAATCCTTCAAACGGGTTATAATCAACGTTCATATGATGTGTTTCAGCTGAGAGAATACGCTCTGCTAGCGGATCAAAGATGACGATATCCGCATCACTGCCAACTGCAATCGTCCCCTTCTGGGGAAAAAGACCAAACAGCTTGGCGCTGCGCGTCGATACAATGTCTACGAATTGATTAAGCGTAATACTCCCTTGATGAACGCCCTCCGAATAAAAGAGCGAGAATCGATCCTCTATAACGGGGCCGCCATTTGGAATTTTACTGAAATCCCCCCGCCCCAAATCCTTCTGCCCGTCAAAATTAAAAGAGCAGTGATCCGAACCCAGCGTTTGCAGCTGGCCGCTCTTCAGTGCATTCCAAAGCACCTCTTGATGGTGCGCTTCACGAAGAGGCGGCGACCATACGTATTTTGCCCCTTGAAAATCCGGCTTCTCCAGCTGCGACTGATCGAGCACCAAATATTGCGGACAGGTTTCGCCCCACACGTCCACGCCTTGATTGCGCGCCTCTGCGATTTGCTGGACTGCTTCGGCGCATGTCACATGCACAACATACAGTCTCGCTCCAGCAAGCTCGGCTAGTTTTGCTGCCCGTCCAGTTGCCTCTCCTTCAATAATCGACGGTCTCGTAAGCGCATGATAAATAGGATCGGTGTTGCCTTCCTCCAACGCTTTACGAATGAGAAAATCGATGACATCGCCATTCTCAGCATGCACCATTACCATCGCTCCATGCTCCTTGGCTGCGAGCATCGTCCGAAACAACGTGCCGTCATCCGCTTGAAACACGTTTTTGTAAGCCATAAACACCTTCAACGAGGTAATGCCCTCTTCTTTAATAATCGATGGAAGCTCGGCAAGCACTGCATCGTTTATTTCACTAATCATGAGGTGAAAGCCATAATCGATAACGGCTTTTCTGTCTGCTTTTTGATGCCATGCCGCAATGGATTCCTTAAGTGGTTTCCCTTTCGTCGTCAAGCAGAAATCAACAATCGTTGTAGTTCCTCCGAAAGCTGCAGCTTTTGTGCCTGTCTCAAAATCATCCGCCGTAACCGTGCCGCCAAACGGCATATCAAGATGGGTATGAGGATCAATGCCGCCTGGAAATACGTATTTGCCTGTTGCATCGATAATCTCATCCGCTTCCGACTCGAGGTCAATGCCGATTTTGGCGATGATGCCTTCCTTAATCAGCACATCAGCTTTATACGTGTCGGCTGCCGTTACAATAACCCCATTTTTTATGAGCTTCACCGTCATCCTATACAGCCTCCTTCTTATCGCCATCGTCAGAATCATTGCTTTTTCCTAGTGACGCAATTGCCGCTTGCCGTTGATTCCAGCTTAGAGCTGGCTCCGTCGAGGGAACCTCTACCATCTCAATCGCACCTTCAACCGGGCAAACAATAGAACAAAGGTTGCAGCCTACACAATCTTCCTCGCGAACCTTCAGGTATGCTGCGCCAGTATCGTCTATATGCCGCTCAATACACTGATGCGAAGTATCCTCGCAAGCGATATGGCATTTATTGCAAACGATGCAAGTATCCTGTTCAATTCGTGCAACGACCGCGTAATTAAGATCAAGATCTCCCCAATCCGAATAGCGCTCTACCGATTTGCCTATTAGCTCATTGACTGATTTCAAACCCTTTTCATCCAAATAATTGTTTATACCATCGATCATATCCTCTACGATGCTAAAGCCATGATGCATGGCAGCTGTACATACTTGAACGCCAGTTGAGCCCATCAAAATAAACTCAACCGCATCCCGCCAGCTCGATATTCCACCTATCCCGGAAATGGGTACGCCAACTAAAGGATTTCGGGCACATTCCGCAACCATATTAAGCGCAATCGGCTTAACAGCAGGCCCGCAGTAGCCCCCATGCGCGCCTTTTCCGCCAACATGCGGAATCGTATTCCATGTATCGATATCAACTCCAGCTAGTGAATTAATGGTATTGATCAGCGAGATCGCATCCGCTCCTCCGCGAACGGCTGCTTTCGCTGTCGCGGTAATGTCCGTAATATTCGGCGTAAGCTTGACTATGACTGGCGTCCTCGCCGCCTCCTTGACCCACATTGTCTGCATTTCAACCAGATCCGGCTGCTGACCAGAAGCAGCGCCCATCCCCCGCTCCGCCATGCCATGGGGACATCCGAAGTTCAATTCCAATCCATCCACACCGACAGCCTCTACTTTTTTTACAATTTCATGCCATTTCTCGCGTTTAGGCTCCACCATCAATGAAACGACAAGCGCATGCTCCGGAAATCGCTTCTTTGTCTCGTATATTTCCTTTAAGTTCACTTCAAGCGGGCGATCCGAAATCAGCTCAATGTTGTTGAATCCTGCTACTCGTTGTCCATTGAAATGAATAGCTGCAAATCGCGAGGATGTATTAATAATTGGATCGCCCAGCGTCTTCCATACCGCTCCGCCCCAGCCCGCTTCAAATGCTCGCTGAACCTGATAGCCGGTGTTCGTTGGCGGCGCTGATGCAAGCCAAAAAGGATTCGGAGAAGCTATGCCTGCTAATTGAATGCGCAGATCAGCCATCATTTTCCCTCCCTGCAACTAGCGTTTTGTAAATCGAATAAGCTGCCAGCTTGCCTTGCTGTGCAGCGGCAACCACCATCGCATCACCTTGGCCTTCACCGAAAATAACGTCGCCAGCAGCGTAAATTTTGGGATTAGAGGTCTGATAGGTTTCCGTATTCACCATCACAATCCCCCGTTTATGATTCAAGCCAAGATGCTCAATAAGCGGCAAGTGACGTGTCTGACCAATCGCCTTAATTACGACATCAACATCAAGCAGGAAAGTGGAGCCTTCTACGGGCGTCACCCTCTTTCTTCCCCCTTGTTCATCCTCTTCAAGCTGCATCCTCATGCATTCAAGCGCCTCGACATTTCCGTCAACATCTCCGATAATCCGGCTTGGAGCGCTTAACCATTCAAACTCCACGCCATCTTGCTTCGCGAATTCGAATTCAAAATCGTAGGCGGTCATTTCCTCTCTCGTCCTGCGGTATACCATCTTCACCTTCGAAGCCCCGAGCCTCACCGAGCAGGTAGCCGCATCAACCGCTGTATTGCCCGCACCGATTACCGCTACACGTTTACCAGCAAAGTCATTTGTAAGCTCCGTTTTGGTCGCTTCTACAAAATCAATGGCGTCATACACACCGGTTAATTGTTCGCCCTCGATGTTAAGATAAGGCACCTTCGACATTCCTATCGCAAGTAAAACCGCATCATACTGCGCAAGCAGCGAATCTGTGGCAACGTCAGAACCAATTGCTGTATTCGTCCGAATATCAACGCCCAGCTTCTTCACCTGTTCAACCTCCCACAGAGCGATGCTCTGCGGCAAACGAAACGAAACGATGCCATATGTATCAAGACCGCCCGCTTGTTCCTTCGCTTCGAATATCGTAACAGCGAAGCCAAATCTCGCAAGCTCGCGCGCAGCAGACAGACCTGCTGGTCCGCCGCCTATAATTGCCACCGATTTGCCGTTGCTTTGACCAGCTTCGAACAGCTGTTGATTATTTTTTATCGCCCAATCCGTAGCATAGCGCTGCAGGCTGCCGATCATAATCGGCTTTGAGGATTCGTTCATTACGCATGCGCCCTCGCACAGCTCCTCAGTCGGACACACTCTGGCGCAGGTCGCTCCAACCGGGTTGGCATCCATAATGACGCGAGCAGATCCCTTCATATTGCCGGAAGCAATTTTTTTGATAAAAGAAGGGATGTTAATGCCCGTCGGGCACGCTTTTATGCACGGAGCATCGTAACAGTACAAACAACGGTTCGATTCCTCTATAGCTTCCTTTGGCCGCATGCCTGCCTTCACCTCTGCAAAGTTTCGCCGCAGTGATTCGACAGGTATAAACACCGCCTTTCCTATCGCGCCCATGCCCATCTCCTCCTTATAATCGTTCACTTTTAGTCACTTAATCTGTGCGCTGTTCGGTAGAGAAGCTCTACACCGAGTTCGATATCTTCCGGTGATGAATACTCCTTCGGATTATGACTAATCCCGTCCTTGCAGCGAACAAATATCATTCCGTAGTTGCAAACATAGGACATCGTTAGCGAATCATGGAACGGGCCGCTCATCAGAACGGGCGGGGCAAGCCCTATTTTCGCCGCTTCTTCGTGCATAAGCTCCCTAAGCTCAGGCGCGCAGTAACGCGGAGCACTCCTCGTATCCTCACGAATCGTGTACGTCAAGCCATGCTCTAAACAAACAGCATCTATCCTTGCAAGAAGCTGTTCCTCCAGCCTGTTCCTTCTACTCTGATCAATATCACGGAAATCAACGGTGAAGCTTACTTTCTCAGCAATAATGTTGCGCGAGTCCGGAAATACTGACAGCGAACCAACCGTTCCTACAGTCGGTGCGCCAGGTTCAGCGCTAGCTAATTCGTGGAGTGCGATGATAACCTTAGCGCTGCCGACCAATGCATCCTGGCGCATAGACATTGGCACGGAACCCGCATGTCCTGCGAAACCTGTCATTTCTACCGTCCACCAGACAGGGCCGGATATGCCGCTGACGATTCCAATCGGTTCATGGAGCGACTCCAGCACTGGACCTTGTTCAATATGCAGCTCCAGAAAAGCAGCTATCCGCCCTTCATCAAAGACATAACCTTCAAACGCAGCAGGATCACATCCAAACGCGATCAACGCCTCCCTGCGAGTCACACCATTTTTATCCGTCCGATCAAGCTCCCCCTCCTCAAGCTTCCCGGTCATTCCTCTTGCGCCAAACAACCCTTTGTTAAACCGGCAGCCTTCTTCATCACAAAAAGCGACAACTTCAATATTTCTTGTTGGTTTAAAGCCTTTTTCAACCATCGTTTGAACGGCTTCAATTGCCCCTAATACGCCAATCACGCCATCGAATCGCCCGCCGTACGGCTGCGAATCAATATGGGAGCCGAGCATAAGTACCGGTGCTGCCGAGTCAGCTCCCTCTAGAACACCGATTAAATTGCCGAACGGATCAATCCGCGCCTTCATCCCCGCTTCAAGCATCCAACTCCGCACCAGCTCTACACCTGCCAAATCCTCCTTCGACAGCGCCAGCCTGCAAACGCCTGTATCACCAATTTTGCCAATCTGAGCGAGCTCATCAATACGCCTGTGCAGCCGCTTCGCATTAATGCTGAGTTCTTTCTCCACTCTTTTATCCGCCTCCCTCAGACACCGAAAACCTGAAGCAGCGTTTCGGCTATAAATACAATCTCATCATCCGTAGTCGACAAAGGCGGGCTCAGCGTCAAAATATTCATAAACCCCGGCACTGTATCGCCATTTTTGCTAATGAGCAGTCCTTTTTGCTTGCACTCCGCAATAATAGCAGCAACTCTAGCAGCAGATGCCGGCTCCTTTGTTCGTTTATCCTCCACCAGCTCGATACCGATAGCCGAACCAAAAATTCGAAGCTCGCCTACGTACTGATGTGATTCAAGCGGCTTGATTCGGCTAAACAGCTCTTTGCCTATATATGCAGAACGGCTGACTAAATTTTCACGTTCTATAATTTCTATATTTTTTAGCGCCACCGCGCAGGATACAGGATTGCCTCCGAAGGTATTCACATGACGGAAGTGATTGTCTGCTCCGCTTTCTTTGAAGCTTTCATACATTTCGGCGGACACTGCCGTTGCAGATAATGGAGAATATGCGCTTGTCAGCCCTTTCGCCATCGTCACTATATCCGGCCTTACCCCAAAGTTCTGATGCCCAAATTTCTCTCCTGAGCGGCCGAAGCCGCAAATGACCTCATCAACAATGAGCAGGACATCGTGCTTATCGCAGATCTTTCGCAGCCGAGCTAAATAGGGATCAGGCGGCACAATCATTCCACCTCCGGTAATAACTGGCTCAACGATAATGCCAGCGACCGAATCTGCACCCTCCCATAGGATGGCATCCTCATAGGCTTGAGCGCATTGCATTTTGCAGGAGCCTTTCGTTTGCCCGAAAGGACAACGATAGCAATAGGGCGGAGGCACATGGGAAAATCCCACACCTAGCGGCTCGTATTTCAGCTTGCGCTGCGCTTGCCCTGTGGCGCTAAGTGCCCCCATAGAATTGCCGTGATAGGCGCGGTGGCGTGAAATGTATTTGTACTTAGAGCCCTTCCCGCGTTGATGATGATACTGGCGGCCGATTTTGAAGGCGACTTCATTGGCATCTGAACCTGAGTTGGAGAAAAAAAATCGATAATCGCCAATGAGCCATTCATTCAGCTTCGCAGCCAGCTCAATTGCCGGAATATGAGATTGAATGAGAGTCGCATAAGCTACTGTCTTCATCTGTTCCGCAGCCGCTTCAGCGATTTCAACCCGGCCATGACCGACATTGACGCACCACATCCCGGACATGCCGTCGAAATAGCGATTCCCATCCATATCCGTTAGCCAGCTTCCTTCTCCCGATACGATAACCATTGGATTCTCATTATGAGGAGAAATATGATGCCATAAATAGTTCCGATCCTTCTCTAACAAAGCTGCTTTGTCTTCTTCATTCATTGCTGCCTCATTCACGCCCATGCCTGCCATTCCTCCTTCGCGGCTGCCGCTTCTATAATAGAATGAACCGTGGATGAGACCATCAACGATCCTTATAGACTAGCGTATGCGGCTTCTTCGCTGCTTCTTCCAAATTGTTTCTAAGATTGCTGCCATGACTCAAAAATAACATCGTAAAGCAAGACAGGATGCTCGGAAAAGATACCTATTTTAAAGCGGATTTAAACTTCTAGAAGCTGTTTATGGGGATAAATTCATGTGATCCCTGTTCATTTTCCCTCACATAACCGCTCTGCTCTTGAATATATTGAGTAACAGACAAGAAATAAGCGATGAGCATGTAAGGCTTTTTTTCATTCTGCAGCGTTAACATAATGGAATGAGGTGAGGGAAATGGAGTCAGAGCCGCTATTTATTGTTTCAAGGGAAGATTGGTCGCTCCACCGCAAAGGTTATGAGGATCAAGCGCGACATCAGGAGAAGGTGCACGAAGCCATTAAGCAAAATCTTCCCGATCTGGTTTCCGATGAAAGCATCGTATTGTCCGATGGCAGGCGAACGATCAAGGTCCCTATTAAAAGTCTCGACGAGTCCCACTTTATATACAACTACAACAAGAAGCAGCACGTCGGACAAGGCGATGGTGACTCTCAGGTTGGGGATGTGCTCGGCGTCGATCCACAAGCAGCTAAGGGGCCCGGCAAGGGTCAGGATGCAGGCGATCAGCCCGGAGAAGACGTTGTTGATACTGAGATAAGTATCGATCAATTGGAGGATATGCTGTTTGAGGAGCTGGAGCTTCCTAATCTGGAGCAAAAGCAAAAGGATCAGCTGCAAACTACCGAAATCGTTTTTCACGATATTCGGAAAAAAGGCATTATGTCCAATATTGACAAGAAGCGAACATTAATCGAAAATCTGCGCCGCAACGCCAATGCGGGCAAATCCGGCATTGGCGGCATTTCACCTGACGATCTTCGTTACAAAACATGGAATGAAGTTATCAAACCCCAATCCAACGCGGTCATTCTTGCCCTCATGGACACATCGGGAAGCATGGGCTCGTTCGAGAAATATTGCGCGCGCAGCTTTTTCTTCTGGATGACACGCTTCTTACGGCGCAAATATGAGCATGTGGAAATTGTGTTTATCGCGCATCATACGGAAGCAAAGGAAGTTACTGAGGAGGAATTTTTCAATCGTGGGGAAAGCGGCGGCACCATCTGTTCGTCCGCTTATCAGAAAGCGATCGACATCATCGATAGCCGGTACCCGACTCCCAATTGGAACATATACCCGTTCCACTTCTCTGATGGCGACAACCTAACTTCAGATAACGAACGCTGTGTGAAGCTAATCGGTCAGCTGATGGAAAGAAGCAATATGTTCGGATACGGAGAGGTCAACCAATACAATCGAAGCAGTACTCTAATGTCCGCCTACAAACACATCAACCACAAAAAATTTATGTATTCGGTAATTAAGGAGAAAGGCGAAGTGTACAAAGCGCTTAAAACCTTTTTCTCCAAGCAAGTGACCGGTGCCTAATAAAACCACAGAAAAAAGCCGTCCCGATGGGTTCAACCCATTCTGGACGGCTTTTGAGCATTTTTGAATAAACATCCATTCAACTTGTAAGAGCAGAATCTGAGTCCTCATTATCTGGATCGATCCCTTTCGTTTCTTTGCCAAAGAATAAAACCGTTAGCGCGCCTATGACAATCGTTACAAAAAAGATCATAAAAATAGATGGAATCGCGACTTGTTTAGCAACAAGCATCCCAACAAGATAGGGCCCAATGATACCCCCGACCCGGCCGAATGAGGCGGCAAAGCCGACGCCAGTTCCACGAACTGCGGCTGGATACAGCTCCGGCGTATAGGCGTACATCCCTCCCCACGCTCCAAGATTAAAGAATGAGAGACAAATGCCCGCAGCCAGCAGTACTCCTTCTGTCTCTGCGCTACCGAACCAAAGGGCGCTGCCCGCGGTTAGCAGCAAATAAACCACTAGCACAAATTTACGCCCAAATTTCTCGATAAAATAAGCAGCAGTGAAATAACCTGGCAGCTGGGCGAGTGTCATAATCAGAACATATTGAAAGCTTTTCACCAAATCAAAGCCCTTGAGCACCATGACGGAAGGCAGCCAGAGGAACATGCCGTAATAGGAAAATACGACTGTAAACCATAAGATCCACAATGTTACTGTCGTTTTACGGTAGCGCAAGGACCATATGGATTTCATTCTGTCGCTTAGACTCAGCTTGCGGCTCTGCTGCGCATTGAAGCTGGGCGAGTCTTTAATGGCTCTTCTCAAATATAGGGCAAAAAGTGCAGGAACAGCACCGAGCGCAAACGCCATCCTCCATCCGTAATCGGGAATGATGAAGTAGGCAATCAAAGCCGCAGCAATCCACCCGATCGCCCAGAAGCTCTCCAATAGGACGACTGCCCGGCCCCGCTCCTTGGCAGGCACAGATTCCGATACAAGCGTCGACGCAACTGGCAGCTCCCCGCCAAGCCCGAATCCGGCTATGAAACGCAGCGCGCATAAGACGATAAAGCTCGTTGCCAGAGCGGACATACCACTCGCAATGGAGAAGATCAGCAGTGTCCAGAGCAGGATCGCCCTGCGTCCGTATCGATCGGCCATCAAACCGGACACAGCGGCTCCAACTGCCATACCGGTCGAATTAATTGCCATCAGTAACCCAACTTGTTGTGAACCTAGCTGCCATTCTACTGCCAAAGCAGCTACGATAAAGGAGATCATTCCGACCTCCATCGCATCAAAAAGCCAGCTAAGCCCCGCGCTAAACAACAGTTTCCGCTGTTTCGGCTCGCGCAGCAATGTCATTTTACTCATATGTAAACCCCTTACCCTATGCTCAAGCTCTATTTGACTAGGCGGCATTTTCTATTTGTACGGATATCCTACTCTATATTACCACGTTTTCAAAGTTTCCAATGATTGCATTCCTTACTTCTATTGTTGCCAACTCGGCGGAACTATAGCTCCTCTGTAAACACAAACATGGGCTTAGGTACACTCTTCTTTATTATAATGGAAGTTAAAATAGCTAAACATGCGGCAAAGTAAGGGATGAGGCAGAATTTTAAAGGTTTATGCATTGCTATTTCAATGTAAAATGGTTAAGTATAACAAAAAAACCTCAACCCCTGTAATGAGGTTAAGGCTTTTGCAAACAATTTACTAGATATTTAAATCAATGCCCATCTGATCTAAGCTTTTGAACAGATATCCTTGCCGGCGAGCCTCGTCTATAATTCTGCCGAGCGCCTCGGTGTTGTCTTTGGAAACAGAATGCAGCAGGATGATCGCTCCGGGATGGAGCTGCTTAACAACCTCGTTATACGCATATTGTGATCCTCTTTGCGCATTCACATCCCAGTCCTTGTACGCCACTGACCAAAATACATTCGTATAGCCGAATTGTTTGCTAGCGGCAAGCATCCGTTCGCTGAATATGCCTCTTGGTGGCCTCAGATACTTCATTTCCTTCTGGCCTGTCAGCGTTTCTACATGCTCCTTGACCTTATCGAGCTCCGTTTTGATGCTTGATTCTGAGAGGGTCGACATATCCGGGTGACTCCAAGAATGGTTGCCTACAATATGCCCCTCCAGCACCATCCGCTTTAAAAGTTCCGGCTGATCTTTGACATAATGTCCCGTTACAAAAAAGACCGCTGGTACTTGTTTATCTTTTAATACATCAAGAATACGCGGTGTATAGCCATTCTCGTAACCGTTATCGAAAGTAAGATATAGCTCCTTTTGCGTTGTATCCCCTAGAAACAAAGCCCCGTGCTTCGTTACGATTTCTTTAAAGCCCTCCTCATCGATCGAAGGCAGACGCCCCTCCACGCTTTTCTTAAACCCGAAGTGGAATACCCCTGGCTGCCCATATGCAGCTGCTGGACTTATTAAGCCCCATAAGATCGCAATAAGCATGACAGCGACTCTAACCCTTTGCTTCAACAGTAAAGCCTCCTTATTCAATGAAGTGATTGCACTTCATCCGCATATTGCGTTTATATTTCCCCATAAACACATAAAAAAACCGCTATTTCCATAAGTCCTGTAGACTTTGAAAATAGCGGTTTATGTTGTCAATCATTCTGTTAAAAGATGGTCGGGACGACACGATTTGAACATGCGACCCCCTGGTCCCAAACCAGGTGCTCTACCAAGCTGAGCTACGTCCCGAGAAAAGATGGTGCCGTCGAGAGGACTTGAACCCCCAACCTACTGATTACAAGTCAGTTGCTCTACCAGTTGAGCTACAACGGCACATCGATTATGTCCACCAATGCTGGTGGTTTTTGATGCTTCCTTGGCATAACCAAGAGGCATCTTAAGAAAAATGGTGCCGTCGAGAGGACTTGAACCCCCAACCTACTGATTACAAGTCAGTTGCTCTACCAGTTGAGCTACAACGGCGTAACGGTTATGTCTACCTTTGCAGGTGGTTTTGATGCTTGCCTGGCAACAACCAAGGAGCATCTAAAGAAAAAATGGTGCCGTCGAGAGGACTTGAACCCCCAACCTACTGATTACAAGTCAGTTGCTCTACCAGTTGAGCTACAACGGCATATGGATTTTTTTCACCGTTTAAAGGTGTTTTGGTTGCGGGGGCAGGATTTGAACCTGCGGCCTTCGGGTTATGAGCCCGACGAGCTACCGGGCTGCTCCACCCCGCGTCATTTTGAAAGAAAAATTATGGTGACCCGTAGGGGACTCGAACCCCTGTTACCTCCGTGAAAGGGAGGTGTCTTAACCACTTGACCAACGGGCCTAGAAAAATTGGAACGGAGAGAGAGGGATTCGAACCCTCGCACCACTTACGCAGTCTAACCCCTTAGCAGAGGGTCCCCTTGAGCCACTTGGGTATCTCTCCAAACTTGGCTCCCCGAACAGGACTCGAACCTGTGACAACTCGATTAACAGTCGAGTGCTCTACCAACTGAGCTATCAGGGAAAATATGGTGGGCCTTAGTGGACTCGAACCACCGACCTCACCCTTATCAGGGGTGCGCTCTAACCAGCTGAGCTAAAGGCCCTAAGCATAAACATAAATCTTATGTAAGATCATTTGTTTATAATCAGGTAATCAAGTTGCGCCCTGAAAACTGGATACGAAAGGTAGGCTTGCTGAAGCCTTTATGCTGCTGTCTACTGGA
>NZ_JBITPK010000027.1:0-33604 GCF_050467785.1 Paenibacillus sp. NRS-1760
CAAATTTAGGGGGTTAAACCGCTATGTCCGTTAAAATCCAGATTAGACGTAATTATTGGAAATAACGGAACCTATGTCCGTTAGATGTAAGCCTAAGGATGCCCAGCAATGTTTTTGAGGTTGTGCTTGTTGGAAATAACGGATCCTATGTCCGTTAGGTGCAAATAAGGATGCCCAGCATCCCCATTGCCATCGTGATAATGTGCTAATAAAGGTGCTGGGTTAGTTTGTATGGTGTAACGTAGTGGCTAAATGGACTTCGAAATCATCTGAACATATGCGGCATACATGCGTCCGAGCGCTCGCAATAACATCGGTTGCACAAATACGAGCACTAAGCCGATCCCGCCAGCTATCCAAGAGCGCTGTGCAGAAGTAATCTCTGCGTAAAAAGGAAAGAAGGTCCAGGTGGACTGAAATAAATCGAAGTTGAAGAAGTCCGCACTCACCTTATAGGCAAAAGGGGAAAGCATGACTGCATAGGCGGTAACTGGCAGGACAATGCCTAATGTAAACCCGGTAATACCAATCGGAAGCTGCAATAGGCTGTACAGAATACCTTGGTAGGTTTGACCTATTCCAAGAAGACGAACCAATGACCGAGAGCCTTCCCAGCTAAGTGATAGTTGATCGTCGACCCGGTGAAGCGATTGGGAATTACCTCGATACCAAGCTAGAGTAGATTGTTGTTCCTTGACCATCATCCAGCGACACGCAACAAGTGTCGCCCACAACATGGGCAATCCAACCCATAAGATGATCAGCGGCAAGCTTACTGATAAACCTGTAACAGCTATTACAAATGCTATGATTCCTTTCGGAAGAGACATTAGAAGCATGGCCCAAGCTTTTACGGCACTTTGTTTTTGCATATTTAAACCCCTCTCATACCAACACTTCCTTCAGTATAGAGGGATCATTCTACTTAAGCATTGATCCAAAGACTGGATAGCGTGCTCGACTTTGGTCTAGTATTCTTATCGTTTTTTTTGGAAAATAAACTCAGACCAACCGCTCTGTATCCTGCGTTCTCTCAACCAACACGCGCATTAAGCCTTTCAAAACATGAATCTTTTGGAAGCAAAAAGAAAATACCTGCTCTCTCGTCAGCTCCAGCAGGATGGTGCGGCTAATGGCTGTACAATCTGCTGAACGCGGCTGTCCGTCAATGATGGCCATCTCACCAAAACATTGTCCGACCTCGAGTGCTGCAAGCTGCTCAGATCCCTTATGCACTTGCACTTTCCCCTCAATAATTCCGTACATGGTGTCACCATCCTCACCAATGCCACAAATTCTCTCACCGGGCTCATACACGGATTCTTCCACCATTCTAGCCAGCTTTATAAAGTCTTCTTGTGAGCAGTGGGCAAAAAGGCTAATCTTCTGCAGCACAAGAATACGCCTAATAATCGTCTCGTTTCGGTCCTCAGCTTCAATTGACGCAAGAGTATGATCCTCGACAGCGGCTTCTTCTATTGCAGCATCCAGAACGGCTTTTGAAACCTTATCATTGGTGTTGCGCAATCGAAGTGACAACTGCTTCATCAGCTCCATAGCAATTTCGGTTCGATCAAAAATCATTTCGTAAAATGCACTCGAAGTCAGCTCATATAGGAAGACATCCTCTTCCGCTATAACGGTTGCAGAGCGAACTCTTTGTGTGATGACGCTTATCTCGCCAAAATAATCGTAAGCGCTGAGCTCATTAATTTTGTGGCCATGGATATAAATTCCTGTATGGCCTTGTTCAATAAGATAGAGAGAGTCACCAGCTTCTCCTTCGCGAACGATTTCGACTCCTTTTCTTATCCATACCTTTTGCAGGCGCATCGCGATGTTGAAGAAGTCACGACCAGTTAAACCAGCGAACAACGCTACACGTTTGAGCAAATGAATTTGTTTCATAAGTGAATCCTGCTCAAGCTTATCGTCTGATTGTGTTAAATAATCAATATTTAGATTAATCCAAGGATCGCTTTGATCATAAAACCACTGTATTGATTCTTTAACATGCAATTCTGAGGGAGCTTCTTCTCCGGGAGTGGAAGACGATGAAATGATTTTTGTCATGTCAGTCCGCAATTTCCCTTTAAGCAGCTGGTCAATTACCTCAATGGCATTAGCCTGCTGCCTAGCATTGCCATCCTGCCAATTGGCATACACAGCGTGAATGGACCTTGAGTCATAAAGAAAGGCCAGCAGTTGAAAAATCCTTTTTACATGACGAACTCGCATCTGTTCAATCGCCTCAGCTAGATCACTCATACGATTTGTATTACCGATAAGTGCAAGTTGCTCCACCCATTTAAAATAATAGGAAATCTCCTGATCGATCAAATGCTCAGCATGTTTTTTGTCAACCTGATTGGTTCCAGCATGAATCCGAGTTGCAGACTCAAGTGTTTTCTCCCTAAGCTCGCTGGAAAAGAGCAGATAATGCCTCAATAAGGCATCAAGTGCAGCTTGTGTTCCAATTTCCTCTAATACGCGCGGCAAATGAAGGTTAAGCTCTTTCGCAGTCATACGGCTTTCAAGTATAGGAATGATGATGGCCTCATCATAGCTTGTTAATGCAGCAGTAGCTTGAAGCCTGACCTTGCTATCATCAAGAAGCGGAATAATGAACCGAACCAGCTCGGGTACTCGCAATATGGAAGCAGACTCCAATGCCCGTATACGAACGAGATGGGAGGAGTCCTCGAACATCGGGATCAACGGTTTGTAAAAGCTGGCAATCCCAATTTGTCCGAACAGGCCTGCCATAGCAATACGCTCTTCTTCCTGCCCATTTTTGAGCAGCTCCTTTAATACGCCGACGGCTTGGAACATGCCTTCTATGCCGTAATATTTAATTAGTCCGACGATAGCTGCTGCTCGTATATGAACATCCTCATCATGCAGATAGGCAGTAATGCGATCTAATTGCTCTTCCAGCGCATAGGCAGATAAGGCAAGGATGGCATGAGCGCGAATGGTAACTGATGATGAAGAAAGATGGGCTTCAAGCTTCCTTTCACCAAGGGCAGGCGTGCTTAATTGAAGGTATTTTAACGCTTCGATCTGCAGCTCCTGAACGGGATGCTGTAGCAGAGGCGTGATCTGCTCATTCATATCAAATTCTTGTATGCCGCTAAGAATTGCAAAAGCATATAAAGCCTGCTGCTTGTCGTGCCTATGCAGCGCTGACGCTAAAATTTGAATGCTTGCTGGATCTACGAAATCCGGCTCATCTTGCAGGTCCATGCTTTTCGATTGCAGGGTTGATAAAAGCATGCTTAAATAGTTTTTCTTAATTTTTATCGCCGCAACGATACAGCAGCCAATCAACGCAAGAATAAAATAACTGAATTGCTCAATCGCGAACCATTGCGAAAGCACAATGAGACTGATTGCCGCGATCCCTTTGGCGCCATTTCGTACGATGCCATCGAGGAAACCTTTGGCTCTGCCGCGCCATTCGGGAGCAATGGGAAACATGATGAGCTGACTTACGGAGGAGTATATCGTATCGCCAAGCACCTTATCGCTTGCTTTAACTGCAGTTGCAATGGCAAGCACAGGCATGATGAGGAGAGCGAAGCTTCCTGTAAACAAGACGATCGGAAAAACAAGAATGGCAGTCATGACACCGTAGCGGGTTATCATTTTGCCGGAAATGAATAATTGAACAAATAGTGCAAGCAATCCCGCAAATCCATAAAAGCTGCCCATAAAGCTGGCGAGCTCTTCATTTTGCAAGGTGCCGCGAAGAATAACTTTGAATTGATAATCAACAAGCGTCAAGGAGATTGTGAGCGTACCGGCCATAATCGCCACATATTTAAGATGAGGCACGCTTTGGAATAAGCCATGTTTCTCTTCAACGGCTCGCGTTTGTGCTTTAGATAATTTTTTAACAGTAGATTTAATCGCGAAAAACTCGGCAGGATTTGGCACTCCTCGCAGAAGCTTAAGGACAAATAGCAGGCAAAGCAGCTGTGCAGCAGCATAGATGAAGATTAAATTTTCGGTTCCTAACGGCTGTACCAGCAGCTTTAGACCAAAGCCGCTCAAAATACCGCCAACAAGTCCACCGCTTCCTACAAAACCAATCATGCGTTTCGCTTTGCGCTGATCCATAATGGAGGTCGCAAACTGCCAGAAGCAGACGATCATCAAAAAGTTTAGTACATCATATCCGACGTAGATGACGGGAAAAATCCAGCTAAAGCCAATCCCGACAGCAAGTCGCGAAAGAAGTGCGAGCATAGAAGCAATGATTATAACTCTAACAACGAGTTGATCGGTGCGGAAGCGTCCGCATAGCTTTTGGTATATAAATCCGGTTAAGAGAAGGGTGGCTGCTTGGGGCAAATACATATAAGATAAGACGGATGCGTCGTATCTGCTGAGAAATAAAGTGTCTGCAGCTGTTCGACTGATAGTAGAAGCAGCGACGATGAAAAACAGATATCCGAATAAATAAAATATTTTGCTATATTCCGTTCGATCGGATTGAAATTGACGTGAGAGCAGAGTGAATGGATTAACGATACTTTTCTTAGACATGATACTTTTTCCTCTCCGTTTCTCTTCCTGTCCGCAATAGCTTAAGAAGAATAGTATATATGAAGAAAATACATATTGGAACAAAATTTGCTAGAATACTGCGCGATACGTATGGTCTGTTGAATATGTAGAAATGTTATGCCATTGATGCATCATATACGGCGAAAAGTAAAATAAACGCAAATTGGAGCCAATAGTAGATTCTTTGCTGAAAATAATGTCATTATTTACGCTGTCAGACATTGCAAATGATAATCGTTATCATTTATAATAATAATGAATGAATGTTTATATGTAATGCTTTCACAGGGAGAAGGGAGTGATCCGACACGATGAAAATGAGTGATCACCTTATGTTATGGAATCATGCTTCGATCAAAGTGATGGATATACGGCATACGGTCATGGAACCAGGCGAGGAGCTGCGATCGTATCGCTTGCCAACCAGCGCTTTTTTTTATGCGATTCGCGGCAGTGCGCAGATGTGGTCGGATGGAACGATGCACATGGTGAATCGATTTCATGTTTTGCATGGCGGCAAAGGGATGTGCCTTGATATTACCGCTCATGATGCTTTTGAATATTATATGATTTTTTATAAAGCTATTCTCGCTTTGCCTTCTCGCCAACCTTTAATGAAGCTAATGGAGACGGATAACCCATTCCAACTGCAATATAGCTTTGTACCTCATTATCCGATCCCCTTATATCATAGTGTTGAGCTAATGAGCAAGGAATGGCGTGAGCCAGAATTGTTGGAGAAATTACATATAAAAATGCTATTCTATCAATTTGCCTATGAGCTTTTAAGTCAAATGAGCAGTCAAAACGTGAAGACCCAAAAGGTGGACCTCGTGTCACAAGTGGTACGTTATATTCATGAGCACTCTTCAGACCGAGTAACATTGGACGAGCTTGCAGAGCTGCTGGATTGCAGCGTCAGTTACTTATCAAGGAAATTCAAGCATGCGACAGGTAAAAGTCCCATTGAGTATTTGATTGCTGTTCGAATCGACAAAGCGAAGGAGCTTTTGCAAAATACAGATGCAACGCTGCAAGAAATAGCCGAGAGCGTAGGTTTCTCAGATGACAGTTATTTCAATCGCATGTTCAAAAAACATGTAGGCATGTCGCTTGGTCAATTTAAAGCAAAGGTTCAAAATAATCCTGTGGATCGTTCAAGATATACAATTGTCCCACGTAGAATCAGGCGTTATAGTGGTAATGGTTATGAAAATCATTATCAATACAAGAAAGTGGGAATATTCAAAATGTATAGAGGATCAAGAACACCAATGGCTGCATCATTATTGCTTTGCTTTGTTTTATTTCTCAGCGCCTGCTCTGCGGGTACGTCAAATACGAGTTCAACAAATGGAGGGTCGTCTGCACCAACCGCTAATGTGTCTGAAGCAGCTGCAACCGACTCCACACCAGCAAATGTTACCCGCGTAGTAAAACATGCGATGGGGGAAGTAACGATAACTGGCGCGCCTGAGCGTGTTGTTATACTTACGAACGAAGGTACGGAAGCGCTTCTTGCCGTTGGCATTAAACCGATCGGCGCGGTGCAATCTTGGATTGGCGACCCTTGGTACGACCATATCAAAGATGAGATGCAGGACGTTACCGTTGTAGGCGATGAACTTCAGCCGAATATTGAAATGATCGCGAGCCTGAAGCCAGATCTAATAATCGGGAATAAGGTGAGACAGGAAAAAATATATGATCAGCTAAGCCAAATCGCGCCGACCGTATTCGCAGAGGACTTGGTTGGAGATTGGAAAATCAACTTTAAGCTATATATGGAAGCCGTGGGTAAGACGGAAGAGGGCGAAAAGGCGATGGCTGACTTCGACAAGCGTGTTGCTGAAGTGAAAGCGAAGCTAGGCAGCAAAGCGGATACGAAAATTTCGGTTGCACGCTTCTCCGCTTCCCAGGTACGAATCTATCAGAAGCAAACCTTCTCGGGCGTACTCTTAAATGATTTAGGATTTGCACGGCCTGAGTCGCAGGATAAGGATTCATTTATTGAAGTGATGTCCAAAGAAACGATTCCAAGCATGGATGGAGACGTATTATTCTACTTCGTCACGGAGGCAGCAGGGAAGACAGATGCATCCAAGGTGGTAGAGGAGTGGATGAATGATCCGTTATTCAAAAAACTAAATGTCGTGCAAAACAACAAGGTAATAAAAGTAGATGAAGCGATTTGGAATTCTGCTGGAGGCTACAAGGCTGCAAATTTATTGCTAGATGAGATTGTTGCCTATTTTGATGTAAATTAGCTTAGCACTGTTAGTCAGCAAGCTGACGTCGTGACTATCAGACGTCAGCTTATTTTTGATGAAAGGGGTGAAGTTAACATGGCATTAAGGCTCCATAGCCGCAAAAAAAAGCTGGTGAGCCTGGTGGCAGGCGCAGTGTTGCTGCTCATCGGTATGCTCGTTAGTATTCTATATGGCATCCATCTATTCGAATTAAAAGATTTATGGCGTGCCTATACGCAATTTGATGGTTCGGATGCACATCTAATTATTAGAAATACGCGAGTTCCTCGAGCATTAATTGCGGCAGCAGTAGGGGCGAGTCTTGCTATTGCGGGTGCAATCATGCAAGTGTTAACCAAAAATCCGTTAGCTTCTCCATCTATATTCGGCATCAATTCAGGTGCTGTTCTATTTATTGTTGTCAGCTTGGCTATGCTAGGCTCGTCTCTAACCATGAACGGAATGGTTTGGATTGCTTTAGCAGGCGCAGCCACTACTTCTTTGCTTGTTTTTACACTGGGAATGCAGGGTAGAAGCGGTTTTGAGCCAATTAAGCTTACGTTGGCCGGGGCTTCTGTAGCTGCATTTGCTTCCTCCCTATCCTCTGGCATTATGCTGATAAATAAAGAATCTCTTGATTCTGCATTGTTTTGGATGGTCGGTTCTGTATCTGGGAGACAATTAACTCATCTAACTATCGTATTTCCTTATATGCTTCTAGGATGGGTCTTAGCGCTGCTATTGGCAGGCTCTTTAAACGTCATGGCTTTGGGTGATGATAGTGCCAAAGGCCTTGGTCAGCGAATGATGCTTATACGGGTTGTATCTGTCCTTGCTGTTGTACTTCTAGCAGGAAGCTCGGTTGCGGTGGCAGGGCCCATTGCGTTCATTGGATTAATTGTGCCTCATCTTTGCAGATACATATTTGGAAATGATTATCGCTGGCTATTGCCCTATTGTGGGCTGGTTGGAGCAATTCTCCTCGTATTTGCTGATATTGCTTCACGGTTTATCCTTATGCCCAAGGAGGTGCCTGTAGGTGTCGCTACTGCGCTTATTGGTGTTCCTTTCTTGATTTATGTGGCGAGAAGGAGTAAACATGCATAAAGGAATAGGGAAATCTATCTTAATACTCGCAATATTAAGCATCGCACTGATTGCTTTGTCTATTCTTTGTTTATCCATTGGAGGTGTAAGCATCCCTATTAAGGAAATCTTCCTTTCACTGCTGGGTAAAAATAAAGAGGGCAGCGACTTAATTATTATGCAGTTCCGTATGCCGCGAATTGTGGCAGCCGTTTTAGTCGGCGCTGCCTTAGCGGTTGCAGGTGCTGTGCTTCAAGGCGTGATACGGAATCCGCTTGCATCACCAGATTTGCTGGGGGTGACCGGAGGGGCGTCTGTTGCGGTTGTAGCTTTTATGACCCTATTCACAGGATACAGTGTTCACTGGATTCCTTTTATAGCTGTCGCGGGGGCCTTCGTTATTGCTGCTCTAAACTATGCGCTAGCTTGGAAAAATGGGGTTTCACCGTTCAGGCTCGTACTTATTGGTATTGGCATATCGACTGCTATGGGGGCGCTTACGATATTTCTGCTTATTAGCGGACCGGCCTATTTGGCTGCGCAAGTGCTGAACTGGATGACCGGAAGCATCTACGGGACGAGTTGGAAGTATATTGAGGTGTTGTGGCCTTGGGTCGCCATCTTCATTCCTTTATCCATTCTCTATGCAAAAGAGCTAAACGTACAATCCTTAGGTGAAGCAACGGCCATCGGATTAGGCAGCCGACTTCAATTAAGCCGTATGATTCTGCTGTTCTATAGCGTAGCGCTTGCAGGGGCAGCGGTCGGAATTGCTGGGACTATTTCCTTTTTAGGATTATTGGCGCCACATATGGCTAGAAAGCTTATCGGCCATTCTTATAAACTAGTAATCCCAGTATCCGCTCTTCTGGGTGCGATGATATTGCTATTGGCTGATCTGGCGGGGAGAACGCTTTTCCAACCGCTTGATATACCAGCCGGCGTCTTTACCGCAGGTATAGGCGCTCCGTTCTTTATATACCTTTTGTTTAAACGGAAAGCTTTTAAATGATGTTGTTCGCTCAAAAAAGAAGAACGGCGACCCATTATGGTCGCCGTTTTTTCTTGTATAATTATTTTAGGAAGCTTTATAGCCAAGCAGGCTAAGAAAGTTAATATGACAAGGAGGCAAGTTATGCCCATTTATAATAAATTAGTCCGCGATCGGATTCCAGAAATCATAAAGCAGCAAGGCAAAACGTTCACTACGAGAATACTTGAGAACGAAGAGTATCTGAAAGAGCTGCGTACGAAGCTGGTAGAAGAGACGAATGAATACCTTGAAGCAGATTCTAAAACGGAATCAATAGAGGAGCTAGCGGATATTATGGAGCTGCTTCATGCGCTTGCTGAATTCCACGACGTAACGATTGGGAAGCTGGAGCAAGTTCGTGCGGAGAAGGCTGAAAAGCGCGGAAGCTTTAAGGAGCGTATATACCTTATGGAGGTGGAGGAGAGCTAGCTAAAAAGAAAATCCCCCGTATTCTGAACAATTCAGGGGATTTTCTGTGCTAATAGCAGCAACGATTAAACGTGCTTCTATCCTAATAGCTTTATTTTCTGCTGCTTAAATTCATCTTCCGTTATAAGATTATCTCGCAACAAGGAGGAAAGTTTTAATAATTCATCTGCAACTGAAATTTGATTAGCGTTAGTCGGCTTTTCCGTTTCATCCACTTGCTTAATTAAAAAACTCAACATAGTATGCCAATGCGTAATTTCATTATCAACGGATTTGAACATTATATTGTCTTTAGTAATGCCTTTTGGGAAATTCTCAAACGTAATGCGATGGAATGGTTTTGACATATTATTAACAACGACAAGAAGATGAACTTTCTTGATTAGATCAAGAGTGGTTCTTGAAGCGCTTAGGCCGCCAATAATAGCTCCAGTACTTCCAGCAATAAATTTGCCAAGCAAAGCTCTGCCAATGATGTCCGTTCGTGAGGAAGAGGTTACTGTAACACTGTCATGAAGAATGGTTGACTGTAAAATATCTTTATAGAGAAAAATCTCGCATTTGTAATTGTATTCATTCTTGCTTAATAAAGGCTCAGTATTAGTCTCCTGATTATAAATTATACATATTTTTTTATTTGTTTCATCTAATGCAATGTAGCTTTCTTTATCAACCGACATAAATTCTTGAGAAAGCTTAAAATCTTTTATGCCTGGCACCATATCTTTAATTTGTTTTTCAAGATTTATCAATAATTGATAGTAATTTTTACTTTTCCGATTAGCGGCAGTAAGCGTGAATAATATAAAACCTGAAAATCCAATTAGCATGATAGTTTTATGAAGCGCAAACATACCAATAATACCGACAAGCAAAAATACTGCCAAAAAAAATACAGATGGATTTCTGGACATCGTTTCTCCCCTATCAAAAACGAACGCAAATGGTTGGATTTGATCATTCGTTTACTTATTAGGAATATCGTACCATGAAAATCTTCCAGTTGTCATAATAATCTTCTCCCCATTTTCTCCTGCCAAACGCTTAAAGATGGTTTATACTAAAAACAACAGAAAAAATCGAATTCGAGGTGAAAGAGAATGGCTTATATGATCCCAGAGGTTATCCGGACGAGTGCGACTGCTGGGGAGCGGTTATTGTTTCGTACGCTGAAGGATTATCTGCCGAGCGATTATGCGGTTTATTTTGAACCGGAAATTGGGGGGAATCGCCCTAGCTTCGTAATCATAGGCCCAGATCTGGGATTGGTCGTTCTTGAAGTGAAGGACTATACGAGGTCTGCTCTATTCGAAGTTGATCGTGACGAGTGGCGTTTGCATGCATCTGGAGGTCAGATCGAAGCTGTAATGAACCCTTATCAAGAAGCAAGGGAGAGCTTGCGGCAAGTGGCGGGCGAGCTAAGAAATGATGACAACCTCATTGAACAGAAAGGCAAATTTCAAGGGCAGCTCAAATTTCCGAACGGCTTCGGAACGGCTTTTACACGGCTGAAGCAGAAGGATTTTATAGAAAATGGTTTGTACGATGTCATTGCAGAGCAATTTGTGCTTTGCCGCGACGAGATCGACCCTGAGGATGCTGGATTTACAGCCGATGCCCTCATTGAGAAGATCCATGGCATGTTTACGGCACGCAAGCGCAGCAGCTACATTTTATCGCAAGAGGAGATCAGGCAGATTCGTAATCACCTCATACCTGAGGCGCGGATCAGCGCGGAATTTCTGCAGCCTGCAAATCAGAAGCAGCAGGAGCAGTTCGTCCTGTCGCATCACAATATTAAGGGTATGGATCTGCATCAGGAAAATATGGCAGAGCAGCTTGGGGATCGCCATCGGCTTATCCGCGGCGTGGCGGGGAGCGGGAAGACGCTTGTCCTCGCCAGCCGAGCCAAACATTTGGCCAATCATCATCCAGAATGGAAGATTCTTGTCCTCTGCAGCAGCATTGCCTTATCCCGAAGCCTTCGGCAAATGATTGACCGGAAGATGGAGGAGCCGGAGGATTTGCTTGACTGGATTAGACTAGCGGAGCAAAAGGAAGGCAAGCCTCGCGACCAAAACGTCGAGGTCTATAATTTTCATGAGTGGCTGCGAGCAGTGCTGAACGTAAGAGATACGGATGTCGCTAAGCTTATTGGCAAGCTGGAGAAGAAGGAAGCTATTTTACCTACCTATGAAGCAATCCTTATTGATGAGGGTCAAGATTTTCAGCCAGAATGGCTTAAGCTTCTAAGTTATTTGCTTAATCCCGCGACACAAAATTTGCTGCTGGTTGAGGACCGGGCACAATCGTTCTTTAAACGGAAATCGAGCTTGCTGCAGGACACGGGGCTTGATTTTCGCGGACGTTCGCGCATTCTCTCCGTTAATTATCGCAACACGGCTCAAATCGCGCAGTTTGCTTGGGATTTCTATCAACGGCATTCTCTGTTTCAGAACAAGGTTCAGTACGGATTGTCGAAAGGGGTAGAAATTATACCTCCTCAGAGTACACGGAGAAGCGGACCTGAGCCAATATTGGCGCGTCGCGGGAGCTTTCAGGAAGAGATGAAGACTGTCATTGAACAAATGCGATCCTTGCATGACCATCATAAGATTGCTTATTCAGAGATGGTCATCTTATACCGAGTAAAGGACAATTACTACTCCTCCTTCACGGATATGATCAAGAGGGCGCTTAAGGGACAAGGCTTTCCCGTTTATTGGATCACAGAAAATGCCGATTTGAACCAGGAATCAAATATAGCCGGCGATGCGATTAATGTATCGGACATTGACAGTGTGAAGGGGCTTGATTTCCGAGCGGTCTTCATCGTAAATGCCGAGAACATGCCTTTCTCATTGGAAGAAGTGGAGGAGCGGGAAGTATCGCTGTTTTATATTGCGATGACACGCGCATTGGACTGGCTGCACATCTCCTACAGCGGGGATTCCAAGTTTACGCTTTATTTGGACGAAGTGCAGCAGCAGCGGCTGAAGCAGGAGCATGCTATAAAGAAGATGGGATGAAGTGAAAGACTGATTCCATAATAGATTTAGGTTGTCCAAAAAGAGATAAAATCGCTGGAGAGATAGCTCGAATGATAAATGAAAAGGTGGCGTCACAGAAATTTATTTCTATGACGCCATCTTTCTTTTTTGGTCCGTTGATGCTCGCTTAAGCAAATGGTGGCTAAGCGAATTTAGTCCATTGATCAAGGTGGAAAATGGAGCTGTAAGCACGCATTGGTTCTTACAGCGTGTGAGACGGCTGGGTTTGCTAGCTATAAGCACATATATAATGCTTTTTTCGTTGCAGCGGCGTCTAATGCTGGTGGGAAATGGAGCTGTAAGCACGTATTGGTTCTTACAGCGTGTGAAACGGCTAGGTTTGCTAGCTATAAGCACATATATGCGCTTATTGCGTTGCTTCGGCGTCTGATCGAGGTGGGAAATGGAGCTGTAAGCACGTATTGGTTCTTACAGCGTGTGAAACGGCTAGGTTTGCTAGCTATAAGCACATATATGCGCTTATTGCGTTGCTTCGGCGTCTGATCGAGGTGGAAAATGGAGCTGTAAGCACGCATTGGTTCTTACAACGTGTGAAAATGCTAGGTTTGCTGGCTGTAAGCACATATATGTGCTTATTGCGTTGCTGCGGCTATATTTGGCTGCCCGAGGTTATTGCAGTAACGGGCGGCCGTATTTAGGTATTATTTTTGCTGATATGGGCTTCAAGAGGGTTGGTTTAAGCTTCACAAGGAATTTGAGGAACTTTGTCGAATGATAGACGAATCGAAAAAAAGGGAGGCATCGTCATGGACACAAGACAATGGATGTCAATATTGCTATGCTTTGCGACCGCTGTGATGCTGTTCGTGGCGTTCCTCTCCTACCGGAAACGTCATTTGCAGATGGCAAGGACCATGATTTACATGATGACAACGGCGTCTTTTTACGCACTCGGCTACACCTTTGAGATTTTTAGCGACAGCTTAAGGGGTGTGAAGTTTTCTCTACAGGTCGAGTACATCGGCATCCCCTTTGTCTCTGCATTTTGGCTGCTGCTCGTTATCCAGTTCACAGGACTTGCGCCCCGCTACCGGAAGCAGCTTGCGATATTGCTGTTTCTCGTCCCGACTGCGACTTTTCTCCTTCATCTCACTAACGATTGGCATCATCTTATTTACAAAGAATACATCTTGAACACGATCAAGACGGTTCCCTTGTACAATACGGTGAAGGGATCGTGGTATTCCGTACACGCGATCTACAATTATACAATTCTGCTTCTCGGCATTTTGTTGTTTATTCCCATGTATTTGCGGGCATTGCCTATCGTGCGGACACAGATTGTCGTCCTTATTTTGGGCGCGGCCGCTCCTATGCTGTTTAATATCGCCTACATGTTCAGCAAAGTTATTGATTTCACGCCGCTTGGTTTCGCTGTGTCGGGCGTTGTTTATGCTTGGGGCATTTTCCGGTTTAGGTTGCTTCGTCTAACACCGCTTGCATATGCTAAAATGTTCGATACGATTCGTGACGGTGTTGTCCTGCTCGACTATGAGGATCAGATTGTGAACCACAATCGCGCGGCAGAAGAAGTGTTTCCTGAGCTTGGCTCGGCAAAAAGTTTTCCTGCGTTCATCAAGGACTTGCTGCCAGACTGCCCAGAGCTGCTCGAGCGAATTGCCGCAACGGAATTCCGAGATGATCGGTTTTCGCTTCAGCGCTTGCAAAGCGATCGGCAAAGGTATTATATTTGCAGCTTATCTTATATTTATGATACAGGTATGACCCCTATTGGAAAAATGCTGATGCTCAGCGATATTACGGAGCTGAAGGAGAACGAGGAGAGGCTGCGCGAGAAGTCTGAACGATTGTCTCGGCTGAACGCCTTCAAGGACAAGCTGTTCACCGTAATGGCTCACGATATCCGTGATCCGATCGCGCTGCTTGTCAGCTTGACCGAGCTGCTGGGCGATGAGCCGAGCGACACTGACATCGCGAATGCTGAAGTGTTTCAAGAGATTAGGAGGCAAGTGCGCGGTACCTATTATCTCGTCGATAATTTGCTCGACTGGTATCGCAGTCAAAATGGGGAAGTAGCGTTTCGACCGCTCACGTGGAATTTGCAGCAGGTCGTTCGCCAAGCCATCTCGTTAGCCGGAGCAAGGGCTGGCATGAAGAACATCAGTATCTCAGAGCATATCGACGAGAGGCTGACAGTGAATGCGGATAAAGAAATGCTCGATCTCATTTTCCGAAATTTGCTTTCAAATGCGATTAAGTACACGGACATTGGCGGGGAAATTGCGATAAATGCATCTATCGAACGGGACCAGGTGACGGTGACTGTACGCGATAATGGGAGCGGGATAGACGAGGAGACAGCACAGCTGCTGCATCATGATGAACTGTTTTTCAAGGAGCCCGGATTTGCCAGTGGAGAAGATGGTGGAGAGATGAGGTTTGGTCTCGTATTAACCCGAGAATTTCTTCGCATGCATGGCGGAAGTCTTAGGTTCGATAGCTTGCCTGGCGTAGGTACAACATTCTTTTTCACATTGTCCGGCTCATCGAGTCGCGGCGGAACGTTGGAAAGTGAAGGAACGGCGGAAAGTGAAGGAACGGCGGTGATAGCTGATGAAAGTCATATTGATTGACGATGAGCCCGTCATGCATTTGATCATGCGGAAGATGCTCGTGAAATATGCTGAGCTTCAGGTGACGGGAACGTTTGTAAATACGGATGCTGCGGCTGCATTTCTGAGTGAAAATCCCGACGTCGAGCTGGCGTTCGTGGATATCTCTATGCCCGGTGATAGTGGACTTACATTCGCCGCAAGGCTGGACGAAGCAGGTTGTAAGACGCAAATCGTGTTTGTCACATCGCATAAGGATTATGCGCTAGAAGCTTATGAGTTGTCCGTGCTTGATTATTTGGTGAAGCCGGTAACTCAGGAGCGGCTGGAGCGGACGATTAACCGGGTACTGGAGAGCAGAAAAATCGTTCAACCGCTGCAGCAAGCAGATACTGCGATTCGGGGTATGAGCCGTGTCAGCGTTGCCACGCTGGGCGACTTTTTTGTACGTAATGAATCAGGACGCGTAAAGTGGATTTCCAGCAAGAGTGCTGAACTCTTCGCCTATTTGCTGCTGAATCGGGGTAGACGAATTTCGCGCTCGCGCCTTGTTGCAGATATATTCGCGGGTATGGCGAGCGTGAATGCCGAAAAATATTTAAATACAACCGTGTACCAGCTGCGTAAATCATTGGAGCCGATAGGGCTCCGGGAAGCTATTCGTTCTGAGAATGACGGTTATGCGCTGGAACTGGACGATGCAGTTATTGACTATGTTGAATTTGAGCGCCAAACGGAAAATCTGGGAAGTATCGACGCAGGCAACGTGGAAGAAGCACTTATCGTTGAAAGGCTCTATACGGGTGATTTGTTCGGCAGCAAAGCTTACGTATGGGCGATTCATGAGACAGATCGGCTGTCAGAGCGGTATGCATCTTTTGTCAAAAATGCAGCAGAGACGCTGCTCACCCTGTCGAACACGGCTGCGGCGTCGAAGCTTCTTCTGAAGCTGCATGCCCGTAATCCGCTTGAAGAATCGGTGGTCGAGCTGCTGATGAAGAAGCATGGACTGGACGGGGATAAGAAAGGGTTAACCGCACAATACACCGACTATGTGAGGCTTCTAAAGCGGGAACTGGGCATTCGTCCATCCCAAGAGCTGCTTATGCTGTATGATTCTCTTATCAGCGGACTTTCCGAAGTAGGAAAATAAATATTTTGAACAGGTTGCAAAAACCGCGAAGCCTTGATGCTGCGCGGTTTTTGTCGTTTTACGCGAAAATCTTTTATTATTCTTTCATCGCAGCCTATTAGACTTAAGCTTAAGTGCTGTTAACGTTGCCGAACTTGGGCTCTATCAAATACAGAGTAAGCTCTTAAGCCAATTGGTGAAGATGGAAGGGGAAATCATTGTGAGGAAACAAAAAGTTAGAATGTTAAGGAGCCTGCTGCTCAAGTGGATGATGATTGCTAGCCTAGTTGTCGGTCTGGTAGCTCCCGGCATAGGCAATGCGAGCGGGCAAGCCTTCGCGGCATCTGCAATTCCGGCCAAAGTGCCCGCTGCATTCTCAGATCTAGCGGGCCACTGGGCGGAGAAGACCGTCAGGGAGTGGGCAGGCCAAGGTTTAATTGAGGGTTTTCAGGACGGAACCTTCAGGCCAAATCAAGCTCTAAGCCGGATTGAATACGTAACGCTGGTCAACCGGCTATTCGCGTTCAAAGGAGCGGGGACTAAGCAGTTCACGGACGTCGCTCCGACCGCTTGGTATGCTGTGCAAGTGCATGCAGCCGCGGAAGCAGGGTATATCGAAGGCTATGGCAATGGAACATTTCGGCCAGAGCAGAAGCTAAGCCGAATAGAAGCAGCTGTTGTGCTTTCGCGCCTTGTGCCGGTAATAGGCAAAGACGGGGCTAGCCTGCTCAGCGAGTTTAAGGATGGGGCTAGCATTCCTGGTTACGGACGCGATGCATTGGAAGCCATTGTTGAAGCGGGCTACATTAGCGGGCTTGCGGACGGCACGCTTCGGCCGGTTCAGCCGATGACAAGGGCGGAAGCCGTTATGATGCTCGATAGAGTGCTGAAACAATCAACTAGGTCAGCAGAGGGAATAACCGTTAGCGCAAAGGTTCTTGAAACAGGGGGCACATGGGGCAAGGCGCAAGGGAACTTTGAAGTCGCTGGCGATTTGACCATTCAGGCTCCAGGCACAACTCTTCGTAATGTGACGATTAAGGGAAATCTCACTATTGGGAAAGAAGTCGGCGAAGGAGATGTGTTTCTCAAAGGTGTGAAAGTGCTTGGAAGCACGTTTGTAAACGGCGGCGGGCAGAACAGCGTACATATTGATGACTCGCAGCTAGCAGCTGTCGTCGTCGACAAAGCAGATGGACGAGTTAGGGTTGTCATCGGTGGAACAACGATTATAAGACAGCTGGATGTGCAATCGGAGGCGAATATTGAATCTCCGATATCTGAAGGCAGCGGGATAGAGGGCATTACGATCTCCTCTTCCGGCGAAGTTATTTTGTCCGGCAAGTTTAAGCTAGTCGAGGTTAAGAGCGATGTGCAGTTAACCATTGCTTCGGGATCTGTAGAAAAATTAACCGTTAGTGAGCAGGTTAAGACATCAACCATTTCACTTGCAGAAGGCGTCAGCGTTAGCAGCATGGAACTGCATGGGCCAGCGAATGTGAAAGGCAAAGGAACGATTGAGAAAGCAATTGTCGATTCTCTAGGCGTTGTTTTTGAGAAGGAGCCAGCTCAAAAAGAAGTAACCGAGAAAGGTGGTTTAATTGGAGGTGGAGCATCCGGGGGAATTGGTTCGCCGGGCGGGCCAACGAGCCCAACTAATACACCTAAACCAACCGATACACCCAAACCAACAGAAACGCCAAGACCAACGGATCCGGTTGATGTAACAGTAACCGCGACTGCGGGTCAAGCAGCAGCGACAGGGTTCAGACTTGCGTTTAGCGCGCCAGTACCAGGGCTCACCGCAGCACATCTGACACTGAAAAACGCTGCGAACGGTAACATTACTGTTGCATCAGCTTCTACGCTTAATGGGGGCAGCTCTTACTTTATTACAGCAGCTCTCACAGATGGTGAGTCTTATAAGTTGACGATTGCTAAAACTGGGTTTCAGTTCGGGACTGAGATTTTATTTCAAGTTCCAAAGACTGAGCAGCCTGCCATTTCGGTTGCAGCATCCGTATATGGGTCCAGCAAAACGGGGTTCTCGTTGCTGCTGAGTCCGTCGGTTGTTGGATTGACGCAAGCTGAGTTTACACTCAAGCACGGCAGCGAAAGTGTCGCAATAGATTCCGTAACCGAGCGGACGGGAAGCAGTGCTTATGATTTCTCAGCGTCACTTGCCGAGGGTGAAACCTATTCGCTTACGGTTGCCAAGGAAGGATACTATTTCGGCAGCGCAGTATCGATATTCGTACCGATTACTGATCCAGAGGTTGTATCTGTAGTGGCCTCAATATCCGGCGCAAGTACAGCTGGTTTCACAATTAAACTGGATACTCCTGTCGCGGGGCTGACAGAGGATCATTTGACATTAGCGTTAAACGATCCAGGCACTGAGATTGGAGTGACGGAGGTCACAACTGATGATGACGGCAGAACTTATGCTGTCAAAGCGGAGATGGCCGAAGGCGAGACATACTTACTAACGATACGGAAAGCTGGATACAGCTTTGGCGCGGCGCTTATCGTTGCGGTTGCCCCGCCCAGCAGTATTGCTGTCCATGCGGCCGTTAGCCACATCTCGACATCCGGCTTCATACTGGAGCTCGATCGTACCGTCCCAGCTATCGATGCGCTAAGCTTTATTTTAAAGAATGCTGCTGGAGCGGACATAGGCATTAATATGCTAAGCGCGGTATCTATTGGCAAAGAGTATGAAGTGTATTCCTCCCTAACGAAAGGCGAGACGTATACCTTATTGCTCAATAAAGAAGGTTATGCTTTTGGCAGCGAAATTGTCTTAAAGGTAGAACCTTCCCCAATTCTATCAACTGTAGAGTGGGTCAATCGTCAAGGCTTTCAGTTGAATTTCCCAAACGACACGGTCGATTTGGCTAAGGCCTTGATTACAATAGAGGATGGAAACGGCAAATCGCTTGCTGTCACTTCTGTCCAAACGAACGTGGATGGGCATTCGGCTATCCTATCAACCGATTTAATGGCTGCTGGGAGCTATCGGTATAGAATTGATGTGGATGATGACCGCTATACGATCGGTACGCTTATCGTTCCAGAGAAGATAGCCGTATCGAAACAAACGGCGTTTGATCCGTCCAATGCAGGGATTATCGTGCACTTCAGCGTACCTGTTCCGGGATTAACCGCAGCAGCGTTTTCTCTAGCGGATACAAACGGTGATCAAATTGCAATAGACAGTGTATCGACTCTGGATAATGGCAGCAGTTATTTCGTTAAATCGGCGGCCATGCAGTATCAACCCATAAGACTAAAAATAAGCAGTGAGGGTTACGACTTCGGAAACAGTGTAAACGTTGTTCGAACAACGATTAACCCATGGTATATAGGCGTTGGTCCGAATAATGTCATGGTTGGGCTTAACCCGAATATAGCGGGTTTGACCGCCAATAATTTCAAGGTCATGGATGCGCTCGGGAACGCGGTGGCCATAACGAATGTCGTGTGGGACCCTCAGCAAAGATTTTATGTTGTCTCTTATAACGGAGTGAGAGGAAAACCATATTTTATTAGCGTTGTACGTGAGGGCTTCGACTTTGGTTTACCGAAATCGGTTACGCTCGCGGAGAAGAACACGATTACTGACATTTCCTATACAGGATTCACCTTTGTTCTTAATCCTCCTGCTTCTATTGATACAGTCAACGGCTTTGTTCTCAAGCGGGCCGACGGAAGCACCATAAAACTCCGCTCTGCAGTGACAAGCGACGGCGGTTGGAGTTACCGAATTGCTGCTGATCTGACTCCTGGTGATTACGTGCTGAAGGTCAGTGCGACAATGGATCAGACGATTTATAACATTCATGTTCCGGTCGTTACTACCATTTCGGCGGATCAGATTGTCGATACGGGACTTCGGGTTAAGCTTAGCTATGCTATTGCGGGGTTAATACCAGGTCAATTTCTTCTGACTCGCAAGGGTACAGGAGAGCGGGTAACGATACAAGACGCTGTGACAATGGATGGCGGTCTTACCTACAGGCTGAAGGCAGACTTGCTTGGCGGCAGCTATAACCTAAGTCTTCCTAGTCATCTTCCGGCGCAGGGGATCGAATTTGTAGCGGGAGAAACGATCGACGCGGGGAAAGCGACCATCAGCAATACAGCCATGAATGGCTTTGATCTGGCATTTGAGCAAGCAGTTCCTGGATTATTGCCTGCTCATATTCAATTAACAGATAATCAGGGCAATGGGGTTGGCGGAATGGCGCTGACAACCGCCGATGGAGGATTATCCTATCATGTCAGTGCAAATCTGATCAGTGGTCGAGACTATACGATCGCCTTCCGCAAGGATTACGTGAAGTTTGACGGGCCGGCGACGTTTCACGTCAATCAATTGGTCACCGGAGTTATTACTGACGTCTCCAAAGACGGAGCAGTAGCGGTTACTTTCTCTACTCCTCTAAGGCAAATAGAGTACGGGCAGGGTCTTGCGGTGAAAGATGAACAGGGCAAACGCTATCACCCAAAAACGCTCGTCATGTCTGCCGATGGAATGAGCTTTGAGATGTCTTTTGGCGGTACGTTTGCTTTGACACGCGGACAAACATACGCCTTTGATATTGAGGTGGATGGTTATTCGTTCAGCCACCTAGCCTTTACCGTGCCTTCCGAAGCCACCGTTGCCGGATTTTCTGCTTCGGGTGTTACCGTGCATTTTGACATTCCAGTTATTGGACTTGGGAAGAAAAATTTCTTTATTCGGGGAGCTCAAGGGGAAACGATAAACGTAGCTTCGGCGAACACAACGGATTTCGGAAGCAGCTATGTATTGGAAGCAGCGCTGATTCCTAGTAAATCTTATATCGTTCAGGTAAAGCCGGACTTGACTTATCAGCGTTACGAGCCAGTATCCTTTGTGTTTACCAAGCTCATTACCGCTTCTGTATCCGAGATGAAGAAAGATAGCTTCAAACTCAGCTTCAGTGAAAAGATTGCTGATTTGAAGCCTGCCGACATTATTTTGCGAAGACCAGACGGTCAGCAAATTCCAAACTCGGAATACTCTTTATCAACAAAAGATCAGGGTTTAACTTATCTGGTGGCGATCAGAGCTGCGACTGGTGCAAAATATTCACTTGAGCTAAGCCGAAGTGAATTTACGCTAGCGTCGCCGATCACGGTGGATATTCCCGTACTAGGCTCACTTCAATTGAGAGGTACGACTGCAACGAAGATTTATGTTGATGTCTACCCGCTTATTTCAGATTTGACTGGGGACAGCTTTAAGCTGACAGACAGCAAAGGCCGGCCAATCGGATTTACGCTTCATTACGAAGGAGGCGCATCCTATTCTCTCATTGGCGATTTTAATGTATCCGAGACATATAGCTTGGTCATTACTTATCCGGGATATGACTTTGGAAATCCGCTGACCGTTGGGCTGAAGGTTCGTGCCGATGCGATACTGTTACGCCAGTCGCAGCAGGGATTCACCATCTATTTCTTCCCGTCGGTTCCGAATCTTCAAGCCGCAGACGTGATGGTTAAAGACAATAACGGAAATTCAGTGGCAATTGAATCCATTCATACGAGTGATGACGGAGCCAGCTATACGGTTACGGTTCCTTTAAAAGGAGGAATCACCTATACCGCTAGTGTTGAAAAAGAGGGCTACATGTTTTCTACGCTCGACAAGATTACACTAAACTCGAGATCCATTTCGGCCGTACAAGCAACGGCTTCGAGAGTCACGTTGCATTTTAAGGAACAAACGATGTTAAATACTTCGGATATTCATATAGTGGATGAGAACGGGGTCAACGTTGCGATTCGCACGAACGTGTCAAACGATGGAGGTTATTCGTATGAGCTAGGCATCGCAATCGTTCCTGATAAGGTCTATTCGGTGTTCATCTCAAAAATGGGTTACGACTATGGTGATCCGCTAGCTTTCTCCATTCGCTCTGTAGGCGTTCGTTTTGGCGGGATGATTAGTGGGAACAATCGAGCTTTTATATTGCATTTAGATCAGCCGGTTCCTCATTTGCGAATAAGTGACTTCCAGCTTAAACGCGTGGAGGGCGGTACAAAGGCAATTACCTCCGCAACCACGAGTGATGGGGGTAATAGCTACCTAATTGAAGCTGAGTTTTGGGGAGCGGAGCAGTACACAATCACCGCTGCCAAAGCCGGGTATGATTTCGGAAGCGGAGTTGTGGTTGACGTTCCAATCATTGCAAATGCTGCAGTGTTAAGTTCAGGAGCTTCGGAAATTGTCATTGGTCTTAGCCCTGCTGTACCGGATTTGGATGTAAGCCATGTGGCTATCACAGACGAGGAGGGCAATCGGCTTACTGCAGCTTCGGTCATTACGGAGGATGACGGACTAACCTATCGGATTAAAGCCTCTTATAAAGGAGGCAAAACTTACTCTTTTGCGCTAAGCAAGAGCGGGTATGATTTTGGACAAGCGTTGTCGGCTTTGCTGCCAAGCGCGGTTTCGGTGACAGTGGAAGGCGCTGCCGAGTCGGGACTTGTCGTCTTTGTTGCACCGGGACTAAGCGGACTGTCTGCGAGCAGCTTCGCGCTAAAGGATGCCGAGGGCAAGTCGGTAATTATAAAAGCTGCAACAACAAATAACGGTGGAAGAACGTACACATTATCCGCAGCGCTTGAAGGCGGGAAAACGTACAAGCTGATCATAACAGCAGCAGGATATGATTTTGGAGCGGCATTGAACGCTTATGTGCCAGTACCAGTAAATCCAACTCTATCAAGTGTCAGTAAGGATGGGTTTAACGTGTTGCTTGATTCGGCTATTCCGGGCTTGCGTGCAAGTGACTTTAGCTTGCGTAATAGTCAAGGTGCTGCGATTGCCATCGCCTCTATTACAGCCGAGAACGCTGGTATCGAATATGCGGTACATGCCTCACTCGAAGAGGGAGCGGCTTACAGTCTGACTTTAACGAAGAGCGGCTACGCATTCAGCAGCGGACTTCCGGTTCTTGTTCCAGCTGCGCCTATACCGGAAGCGCAGGTGCCTATCCGCATGACAGCAAGCCATATTACAACTAACGCTTTCACATTAGAATTAAGCAAAGCAGTCCGTAATATGGATGGCACATGGCTTACACTGCTTGATGACCAGGGACGAGGAATTGGATTCCAGCTTGTAAATCCGAATGGGAACAACCCAGATGCGCCAGATGCAGGACGAATCTACAACATCATTACTCCGCTGTCAGCAGGTGTGAATTACAAGCTGATTGCTCAAATACCGGATCGTGTGGTGGAAGGACCGCTGGATGTTTATATTCCGATGACGGAATATCCGAAAAGTTTAGCTGCGACTAGAAACGGCTTGACGATCACTTTCGTTGGAGCGGGTCCAAAAGATCTGCAGCCGGAAGATGTGAAGCTCTTGTCTAAAGATGGGACAGAGGTCACAGTCACTGGAGTGACAGCGGGTGTAGAGACAGGGTCGTTTTTAATTAAAGCGAATGTGGTTGAAGGGCAAACGTACACCGCAGCTTTTAGCAAGCAAGGCTATATCTTTGCTGGGCAGGAAAAATTAAATGCCGTTTACGTGCCGATTGTTATCTCTGCGACGCTTGTTCGAGTGAATGAAAATGGATTTAATCTGCTCCTTAGTGCTCCGATAGAAAATTTGAATATCGAAATGCACAATGGCAGCGCAGTCTGGTATCGCCCAACCTCTGTTTCAACGCCGGACTTTGGGCAAACCTATTTTATTAATGAATATATCGGATATAACAAGGAGTTTAAGCTTCGTCTGAGCAAGGACGGGCATGACTTTGGAGGGGATACGATCATCAGCAACGTGAGCACACCTCCCGAGCTGATCGATGCCGTATCGAGTGAAAACGGAAAAGCCATTACCCTGACCTTTGATAAGCCGCTGGCTGCTGTTAATTCGGGGTCAACGTTTTCTGTGAAAATTAACAACCAATGGCAAAGCGGGGTTATGACAAGGCTGACCTCCGATGCAACGAAAATCGAGTTGACTTGGAGCAGCAGCGGGGCGGTTATCAGTTCGACATCGACGATAGCCGTCGCTTATAGCGGCATCAACCGGGTCAAGGCAGTTAATCAGACGTATTTGGCCACTTTTGGAGAATTCCAGGTAGCTAATGTCGCTACGCTGGATGGTTTCCTGCAAAGCCATTCCACCCAGTACGATGCCGTTTACCCTGTGCATGTACTGCGGGTTGATTATGGCAAGTCTGCGTTAGAGTCTTTAAGACTGCTACGGCAAGCTGGATTTACCCCAGCGAACTACGCAAAAGCGGTCAAGAAAGAATATGGTTTGGATTGGAGTGCATTCATCCGCCTATTATACGAAATAGATACTGATGCGCCTACCTTGTTCCAGGCTTTAAGCGCGTCTGGCTATATTTCCAACTATGTCAATTTGATACCGGATTTTGTGACAGCTGGCTATGAAGCTGAAGACATTGCACTGCCGCTTCGTAATCTTGGCTATCAGCCTCGAGATATAATGGCGTCGTTTAAGCTAGCCGGAGTAACAACCGCTTCATCCGCCTATGTTCTGCGTTATACCTATGCGGAAACTGGCGGAAACGCCGCTGTGGCATTGAAGCTAGGCAAGTACAGTATTAGCGAGATTAGGGATGCTGTTCAATCCGTTTACGGCTTAACGAACGAGAGCACCATCGAAGCTTTGGCTGCCGCGAAATTCACGGCAGCAGAATCCGCAGTTGTCATTAAAGAGGCTTATGCCGCATCTAGCGTAGATAATGCGAAACTGCTTGGCAGTGCTGGTTATCCTGCTAACAATATAGGAATTGCGCTGCGAGATCTATATTCGTTCAGCGACGTCAACGAGGCTGTTCTGACTTACTTGGGAGCAGGCATTGAGACAGGACAAGCTTATGTTATCTTAAAAAGCACCTTCGATAAGCAACAAACAGCTTCAGCTATGCTGGCGGCAGGTATTGCTGCTGCCCAGGTCGCCAAAGGTATTCAAGCCTCCGGCGATGGTGCAGCCGTTATTGTTGGCGCTATGAAAAGCGGATCATACGGGATCGGTGAAATTGCTAGCGCCGTACTCGGCGCATGGGGTTCAGAAGCGGCTGGACTAAGTGAGGCTATGAGAGGGTTTACGGATCATGGTTATGACATGGAAAGCAAGGCGGGATTGCTTCGAGAAAGCTTCGGGGCTGATATCGCTACGACCATCAGCGTGCTGTATCCGGGGGTGAAGGGCGACCAAAGAAAGACGATGCTGTTGTCATTAATTCGCGCTGGTTATGAGCCTGCGGAACTTACGGCTTATATTCTGAATAATCGAATGGCCAGCAGCCGTTCGGAAGCTCTGACGCTGCTGAGGCAGTCGGGTATGTCTACCGCGCAAGGATTAAGCACAATTCGAAATGCCGTCATTCGCAGAGGCGCGTCCTTCACAATGGAGGATGCGGTGGAAGTTATCTTCCGCAGCTATGACCGCTTCGAGGCTGGAGATGTATTACATGCGCTTCGAACGACTTTTGCAAGTGATGAAACGGTAAGTATGGATGCCACTACTTTGGCCCGTTCGCTCACAAGCATCAAAAGCTGGGAGAAGCTAGCCATTGGACAAGCTCTAAAAGCTCAGCTAGGCTTGACGCTGCAGCAATGGGTAGAGCTTGAAAGGACTACTGCATTTGATTATTTTAAATGTCCTTGCAGTGTATCAACGGTTGTAAAGGACTCGCAATATTTGTTCCCGGGAACGTCAATACAGGAAGCGACAGTGGCAATGAGCCTCTCTAGCTTCTATACGCTGGATGACATTATTGAAGGAACAATTAATCTTTATCCTACTGGCGGAGTACGTGCGAAAGGATTGCCGTATTTGACCGCAGCGCTAAAAGACTCGGGGTATAAATTCACGGAAATTGCACAGGCATTTGAAGCGCGGGGCTGGACGGAATGGATTGGGGCTTTCAGCAAACAAGGCATAGCAGCTAGTGAGGTTGCCGCCTATCTGAACCAACGGACCGAACCGCTAACGATAGGGCAAGTCATCACACGCCTTGCTCCATACTCGGTAAGGGATATTGCATTAGTGCTTAGAACGGAATACGGCTTGCCATCGTCAGAGGCGTCTGCGCTTCTGCTTGCCAGCTATTCGTCAGAGGAAGTAGGTACTGCCATCGCTGCTGCTTATGGCGGAGACCCTATGACGATTTGGATCAAAGTGCTGAAGGAGCAAGGCGCAACGGCCATTTCTGTCATCAATACGCTGGGGGCGCTGTATCCGTCTTATTTTGACTCAGGCAAGGTTGGGCCGGCACTGATTAAGGGTGGATATTCGAAAGAAGAAGTAATGGAAGGACTTCTCATCCACACCCGAAGAATGGGTAATATGAAATCGACCATAGCGATTCTGCAGTCTTTGTACGGACAAGAGCAAGTGACGATTGCTGGTCTGCTTGACGCTTCGTCCAGCAAGGAGCCTAAGGATGGTATTGCATTTCTTAGAATGAGCGGTTATTCCTTATCCGTTGTTGCTCACAGCCTGAAAGATTATTATCAGCTTACTTCGAGCGAAGCTTCATATTTGCTGGCAAAAGAATATCCTAACGACATCGACGATATTCTGCTTGGCCTTGCATCCTTATATGGTCAAGGACTTGATGAAACAGTTGCAGGCGCGTTGGAGCAGCAAGGGATCACGACCTTTGATGAAGCGGTTAATTATCTATACGTCACAGGTTTCCCGATTAAAGATATCGTGAGCGTTGGCAAAAACCATTTTGGCCAATCGGCTGGGGTGATCGCGCTTCGCTTGTCAGCGGTATACTTGTCGTCAAGCAATGTGCTCATCCAGGCAGTAGCTTCAGCTTTTAATCAATCCGTTGAGTTAACGATGTATCAGCGGCAGGCAGCAGAAGGACCAGTATCCTTTGCCAGTGGAATTGAACTTGCTTATAAGGCGCAATTCAGCTTAGTATCGATCGTGAAGATGGCAAAGGATGGTTACGGTATTTCATCGGGTGCAGCTCTTCAAGCACTGCTGGATACTGGCCGGTATCGCCAGAGCGACGTGCTTTCTGCTATATCGAATGTTTACGGCAGCTCACAAAACGCAAGCATTGTTGACTCTTTAGAGGCTCAGCATCTGGTGACATTGAAGGATGCAATCCCTTATCTGACAAAGATGAGATTCAGCCTCCGGGATATGATTCAGGTAGGGAAGGATTATTACATTCTCGATTCCTCTAAAGTGGTACAAGCCTTAATGGATGGTGCAGTCGATGAGGAGAGCCGGATTTTGGCGGAAGTTTCTGCTGTTTACGGTTTAGCGTTAGAGCAGGTTACGATTCAGGCCATGATCGATCTGGGCATCGGAAGGTTGGCGGATGCAATTCCACAGCTTAAGCTTAGCTATAGCTTGCGAGATATTATCCGAATTGCCAAGGATTATTACCATATGACAGCAGGTGAGACACTAGCTATTCTCTCCGAAACAAATGGATATTCATTTAATGAGCTAGTAGCAACTGTCTTTGAAGTTTACGGAAAACCGATCGAGGAAAGCTTATCCAGCCTGCTTAAGAAGAGCAGAATCAATACGCTGGAGGATGCTGTTCCGCTCCTCAGAGGCATGGGCTATACGCTTCATGATATTGTGGGCGCAGCTAAGGATTATTTTGGATTTGCAGCAGACAAAACGTTAACGGTTCTAACCGCTCTCCAAGTGGACAACGAAAAGGTTATTGAAGTAACGGTAGCTGCCGTTTATGGGCAGTCATCAGAGTCTACGGCGCTGCAGTATCTAGAAGAAGGGGGAATCACGGACGAAACAGCGGCCATTCCTTACTTGTGGAATTCAGGCGTTCCGATGATAGATATCGTACGCGTGGTTAAAGGCTTTTACGGCAAGACAGCCGGCGAAACCGCAGCATTGCTAATTGGCAGTCAGCTGTTCGAGCTGAACGTCATTCTGAGCAGTGTAAATGCAGTGTACGGACAAGCGGTGAACGGCGCTTTAATCGAAGTAATCAAAGCAGGTGGAGCAACATCAGCTGAAGCTATGGCGGATCAGCTCTTGCATGCAGGCTACCGCATGGAGGACATCGTTAAGGCGAGCAAGGAGCAATATGGCAAGACGAGAGAAGAGTCGCTTGTGATTCTTCAGGGACTTGCCGTTTATCAAGAAGCAGCCATTCAATCAACGCTTAATAAAGTGTACGGAGAGGCTTTTGCTCCGGTGAGCATTATCAAGGATGTCCTTAAGCTGAAAGGTGTTGCGACGCCACAAGGAGCGGTTGTGTTCTTGCGGGATGCCGGCTATGAAATTAAGGAAATTGTCCAATACCTCAGGTTTGACTATAAACTAGACTCAGGTGCAGTTACTGAATTGCTTTCTCCCTATTATCCGGCGGAAGTGGTAGGGCTTGCTATAGTGGGAGTCTATTATACCAACACAAATCTAAGGGTATTGGAAGATATTTTCCCGGCAACGACCGCATTTGTACCACTCAATGTTGTGCGGTTTATGAAAGCCAAATTCACTGTCGCCGATATCGTACTCGCTATGAAGCTGTTATTTCAAATGGATGCAGCCACGATAATGGAAACTATTCCGGAAACTTTGATTCCGCAGGAGCAGGTTCGGATGGCCGCAGGTGAAGTATTCGGCGGCAACCCGTTAATTGCTTACCTTGCCCGTATGAAGTCGAAAGGGACGGACGCCGCCGGGATTGCTACCGAGCTTGAACGGCAAAATCTGCTTGGTCCTGATCGTTCCGGATATTTGATCGACACGTTATTGACGCTTGGTTTTGATCGTGCCAGCATTATCCGTGCTTTCTATATGTTCTTCACGGCTGGCAGAGGGACGGCAACAACAATCGAGGAGCAATCGGCGCTGTTCGTCAAGCTGGGGTATTCAAAAGCGGGAGACATCATTGACGTTCTGAGGCAGAATGGGTACGTAAACAGTACCAGCTATGCATATCGCGTATTCACAACCGTCAAGATGACTTTATCGAGCGTTTCTATGGTCGATATTGCGAAGGAAATGAAAAATCGCGGTTATGACGGTAGAGAAATTTTGAACACGCTGAATCGGTACGATGCGCGAGAAGATTCGATCTTTACACTTCTGAAGGAGTATGGTTATAACGCAGAAGAGGCGCTTCGGTACATGAAAGAGCGGACGCTCGAAAATAAACTATATTGGCTGCATAAAAACGGATACGCTGTCGGTGAATACTTAAGATACACCTTTAATTGGGATAACGACACGATTTCTATTTTGAGACAGTTAGGTATTCCTTCCACCGACCTCTCGAAGGCTTTGCACAGCAGTGGCTACAGTCTTTATTATATTTCCAAGTTCTTGTACGACGGAGGATTCAAGGAAATTGCTGAGCTTACTAGAGCGCTGCTGGCGGTAAACGCCCACGTACAATGGGTTCCTTACAATTTGCTTGAGCTGGGTCACTGGTCGCTTAAGGAGATAGCCAAGGGTATGCTTGATTCTGGGCTGATCACTCTCGTAGAGCTTAGCGATGCCATACGGATGGCTAATAACAACAACTTGGATGAGACGTATCTGATTATTAAGGAAATATCGACACGTGAGCAGCAAGCTTTTTACGATGATCTGTCCAGTGCGGAACGCATGCTGCTCAGCAATAATGAAATTGCCATTATCATTACATTGACGACTCTTCGGGGCGATAGAGTAAGGATAGGTGAGGCGACTAAGCTAATGCGAAACACAGAGAGAGTAGACTATAAGGACTCCGTCATTATGACAGCTCTTTCTGGATATAACGTCCTCGATGCTCTTGATGCGGTATGGGATGTTTATCGCTTTGAAATTGGTGTCGCTATTCTTAAGACGATGATCGGTCAGACTTGTACGAAGGTACTTACGGAATTCAAGGATTACTACAGGCTGGGAAATCTGGTTTACAGGATCGTATCAAGAGTGATGAAATAATTTATTCAACCCATGATGTAGAATATCGCAATTACTAGAAAGCACCCTGTCAAAGCCATTTATCATGTATGGCTAGATAGGGTGTTTTTTCTTATGATTTAGTTTCGCCGCTAACGTAATTAATTCTACTCGAAGAATAGTCTGTTTTTCCTTTAGTTGACAAAATCTATCCTTCACCTTAAATTGAATATAAATACATTATATCGTATAAATATTCATTAGAGGTGAAATCATGACTCATTTATTATCACTAAGAGAGTACGACGCGGACACCATTCACTCCATCATCAGGCAAGGAATCGAGATAAAGAACAGCCCAGAGGCCTATTACCACGCAGCAGAGCGAAAAGGTCTTCTCATGCTTTTTCAGAAAACTTCTACTCGTACGAATCTATCGTTTCAATCTGGAATTAACCAAATGGGCGGGTACTCAGTCGTTATGGATTGGGATGCCAGCAACTTCAGCATTTCTCCTATCCAGTATGAAGCGCAGTATGCTTCACGAAACTGCGATGTGATTATGGCGAGACTGAAGAAACATGACGATTTGCTCGAGCTTGCCAAGTACTCCAAGGTCCCTGTCATTAATGGCTGCTGCGACAAATATCATCCTTGCCAGGCTCTTGCGGACTTGATGACCATCTATGAGGTCGCAGGTACTTTTACGGGAATAACGCTTACGTACGTTGGCATTCATAACAATGTCGCCAATTCTTTGGTCGCAGGGTGTATGGCAGTGGGAATCAAGCTACTGCTAGTTACTCCGATCATTAACAAGCCATCTTGGGATGAGGAGCTTATGCAAAAGGCTTTTCAAAGTGGATTTGTTGAAAAGGTTATTGATTTGCCTAGTGCGGCAGCCAGATCTGATTTTGTATATACGGACACTTGGATCGATATGGAGTTTTTTTATGAAGACCACTATCAAGATGAGAAGAAGCGAAGAATGGAGAAGATGCTGCCTTATCAGTTGAACAGAAGCAATCTTGCGGGACACTTGCCTTATCTTATGCATGACATGCCTATCCATCCGGGCTTCGAGATAGAGGAGGATTTAGTGGAGTCGGAGCGTTCCATCATCTATCAGCAAGCCGAGAACAGGATGCATGTTCAAAAAGCGCTGCTTTTGCATTTATTTAAATAAAGTTATCAAAAAGCTCATCCACGCATACTAAGCGCGGTTGAGCTTTTGATTTTTTTTTTTGGATGGTCTCAAAATGAACCATGAGCGGCTATGATCTCTCTGACCTGCGTCATTGTATCATTAAAGCGGGTGTCATCATGGTTCCATATGATCACATCAGCATGCTGCATATACTCGCTCTTTAGTTCAATTTCCTCCGCGCGTTGCACCCTTTTGGCGATTTCCTCAGGCATTCCGCCTCTTATTGCCAATCTTCTTTTAATGGATTCAACATCCGCACCTACATAGATCGCAATCACATGATCATACCGCTTCTTTAAAGCGAGTACGCCAGCAAGGTCCATTACAATATGGGCATTCCTATTTTGATCGAATACTTCTTCAATGCTGGATTTTAGTGTACCGTAATAATGCTCGTTGTATCGTGTCCATTCAATAAAGGCATCTGCACGAATGTGATTTTCAAACTGGCTCGTTTCCATAAAAATATAATGAATCCCGTCTGACTCATTCGGCCTCGGGAGTCTGGTTGTTGAAGTAATAATTTTTTGAAAGCCGCTAAGGGTCAGCTCTTTCTGGATTTCGGATTTACCTGAAGCGGAAGGGCCATAAAATGCGAATATTTTTCCCAAACGAAAGCTCTCCTTTATGAATTGTTCAGCGATCTCTTCTAATAAAGACCATATATTGTTAAAATGTTTCTAAATGACAAGGAGCTGGGAGCGAGCCTATGATTCTCTATAAACATTCTTCAAATTCATTTTATAATGATACGGATATTCAAAGGCATATTAATATAGAAAATGCGAAGCAAAGAATTTCAGTTCGGGATGACTTTGAACGTGATTTTGGCAGAATCATTCATTCAGCAGCTTTCCGTCGCTTACAGTCCAAGACTCAAGTGATTGGGATAAGCGAAGGAGATTTTCACCGAACACGGCTTACACATTCCCTTGAAGTATCTCAAATTGCAAGAGGAATTGCCACAACCTTAAATGAAAAAAGCAATATTTTTAAAGAGACGGAGAGTAAAATAGATATTTCTCTAATTGAGGCAGCTGCTTTAGCTCATGATTTGGGGCACCCACCATTCGGGCACCAAGGCGAACGTGCATTGAATAAATGCATGAGCGCATTCGAGCTTAACTTTGAGGGGAATGCGCATACGTTCAGGCTTTTGACGAATACGAATAGCGATGGGGACATGGAAACGGGCCTTGATTTAACAAGAGCTGTTTTATTGTCCATTTTGAAATACCCAGCCAGCATGAAGCAAGTTAATAATCCCGAGATCACGGGCAAACCGCCTAAATGCAGTGTTTTTGAAGAGGACGAGCATGTATTTCAGTGGGTGATTGAGAGCTTTTCGCCTGAAGAGAAGGCTTATTTCATGCAAGTTTCCGACTTGCAGGCTGGTAAACATAAGAAGACTTTAAATAAAACGTTTGAATGCTCTATTATTGAGCTCGCAGACGATATTGCTTACGCAACCTATGATTTAGAAGATGCCTTCAAGCTTAATATGATCAAAATAGATGATCTATGTGAGGTAGCAAATAAGCATAAGCATATTTCATCCGCTAGAATTGCAGAGTCTTTACGGGTTTTTATGGAGAACAGCGGGGAGCGGCGTAAACAGACGAAGCGTTTTTTCGCTGATTTGGTTTCTGGATTCATACATGAGATTACGGTTGTTGAGACCCAGCCTGCATTCTCCTCCAGCCGGTTGCGCTATAAGGCAGTAATTACTGAGGATGCTATGGAGCTGCTGGAGGATTTGAAGAAGCTGGTCGAAACGCATGTGATCTTCTCACAGAAGGTTCAAACCTTTGAATGGCGCGGCGGCAAAATAATTGAAAAGCTCTTCGATGCGATGTTCAATGATCCAAACCTGCTTCCAGAAGATAAAAAGCTAAGCTGGCATGCAGCTGATGATCGGATGAATGCCAGATTGGTTTGCGATTACATTGCTGGAATGACAGATACCTATGCATTAAAAATGTATTCTCGTTTATATGAAGCTGCTGGAGGCAGGTTGTTTGATATTTAATTTGAATGGTTATGAGCAGACGTTCAATTTGTTCTTATCTATTAAGTGCTAGGCTGCAACAGCTGTACGCAAGCACCTTTCTCTAATGAAGGAAGGTGCTTGCGTGGTATGAATAATGGAAGCATCCTAATTAGAAGAAGAGTAAGACTATAGAACATAAATCTCGTTATATTTAAAGTTTATAAACTATTTTTAAAAAACACTTGCATTACTAGACGAGTACATGGTATATTCTATTTCTGGCCGAGAGACACACGCGGACAGCAAGCAAAACAAGCAAGACAAACGAAAGAAAAGATTGC
>NZ_JBITPK010000028.1:0-45429 GCF_050467785.1 Paenibacillus sp. NRS-1760
ACCCCACCCCACCCCACCCCATACAGACTTTTTTCAAAAAAGATCAGACTTCTAACAAAAATGATCATTCTTAAGCGCTTTCATCTGTTCTATGCTAATAAAATCCGATTAGGATCAGATTACCATGGAGGATGGGTGAAAGATGATTAAGAGGAAAAAAAGCACGGTTTTCAAATTGTATGTTTGGATGATTTGTTTCGCAATTTTGAGTCAACTGGCTGTATGGCCAAGTGCGGTATCCTATGCAGAGGAAGTCGTTGAAGTAAAAACGATAGCGAGCATTCCCTCTATCGAGATGAACACAACAATAGGGAACCCGCCGATTCTTCCGCTGGAGGTACAAGCTGTATTTAGCGATGAATCCGTTGGACAAGTTCAGGTAAGCTGGGACGAAATTGATCCCTCGCAATATGCTGAGGCGGGAGCTTTTAAAGTAGAAGGCACCGTTCAAGGCACTCCCCTCAAGGCTTCCGCAGAAATTACAGTGAGGGAGAACGATTTTACAGTATTTCTGAATGAGATCACGAGCAATGTGCCAGATGGACAAAGCGTCGTTTCCTACAGCAACAACTATCAGTCCATGCAGCCCGAATTGATGACTTTTATGAAAGGAAACGGGACTACATCGGTTAACAATGGGCTTACAGTAGATATGAATTCGTTAGAAAAAAATATCGCTATTGCTGCTTGGGATAAAGGACCATGGCTGTCCGCCGGCACAATCGATGCAATGCTGCGTTACACCAGCGGGACGCAAGGCAATATCGGGTTTGTAATCGGTGCCTATAATTCTACCCAAGGATTGTCTATTCGTTATGATGCGGGTACGACTTGGGTCATTCAAAGCCCTGATGGTTCTGGCGCGTGGGAATCTTTTGAAGGACCTGAGTTGAAAATGGATACCGATTACCGGATCAAGATTGGTTATAACGGAAACAAGCTATTGGTTATCGTTGATGGCGTTACCTATTACAACAAGGAAACAAATTTATTAAATCTGAAGGCAGCAATAGGTCAGGTGGCCTTGTATAAACGTTTTGCGACAGGACAAGTCGTTTTGAAGGATATTAACATTCAAGGCGTTGGCCAAATCGAAAAACCGTCAGATATCATCAACTATGTACAAAATTACGAAGACCCGGCGTACACACCGCGTTGGTCCGGACTTAACGCTCAAGTGGTAACAGACATTACAGGCAACAAGGTATTATCGCTAAAAAAAGGCGCTAAAGAACGCGGAGCAGATTTGGATTCCCCGCAGCTACAATCGGGTACGCTTTCATTGGACTTTAAGCTAGTCAATCCTGTTAAGCTTTCTAGCGGCCAAGGTTTTGCATTTGGCTTCAGAATGAATGAGACAGCAAGCATCTTTAGCGAAATCGGAGTCGATCCAAATCGCTGGTTGCCTGAATCCAGCTCAGGTTGGGGCAGCAATTTAAATATTCCTTATCCGATTCAGGGGAAATGGAACAATCTATTGTTCAATTTTAATGGAAAAACAATTACGGTCTATATGAACAAAAAGCTAGTTGGCGATATTACATTTGCTGAATTTACAGATGCGGCTGGCTTGTTTGGACTTCGAATCAGAAGCACAGTAGAGCTGTACATCGACAACCTGCAGTATACGAATCAAATGATTACTCCAAAGGAATTGGTGCAATACAGCAACAACTTTCAGGATGGCATTACGGGAGGGTGGAGCAGCGGCTCTTCATCCATCATCAAAGAAGGCAGCAATCGCTTTTTGAAGTTGTCCGGCATCACGGGCACCGTATTGAATAACGACGCACCTCTCCTGCAGAGTGCAACTTATATGCTGGATGTAAAACCTACGACTGATGCGATTGGTTTTGCTATAGGCAGCAGCTATTTGGTGAAATTTGCGAATGAACACTGGATTTTGGAGAAGGATGGCAGCACTATTCCTTTTGTAGCAAGTGACGCTATTTCATCGAGTCCATTACTTATGAGTTGGAATAAGGTCGGATTACAATATAGCGACTCTTCGGTCACACTAAGTATAAATGGAGCTAAGTTGACTGCGAATTTACCGTCCGGACAACAATTCGGAGAAGGTTCATTCGGGGTATACGGGCAAGGCGACTTGTATGTGGACAACATTTTGTTCACGGAGGAATTTATCCAAATGGATACTTCCCCTGTCGCAGGCAAGATGTATTATGAACAATATTATGAAACAGCTTCAAGTATGAACTGGACAGGATTCGGCGGCAGTCAAGTCGTTGATGGTTATTTGAAGGGCAGTATCGCTTCGGGATCGGTTGCGATAAATGAAGATATCGTACCTGTGAAAAACGGCGTATACCAGGTCAAGATGAGGACAAATGCTTCGTCCGCAGGAGTTAAAATCGGCAATGCAGCCATTTATTACGATGGTCAAGGAAAATGGTTGTATCAACCTAACGGTGGAGAGAAAATAGCTATCGGAGACAACGTTGAAATTGTTCCTGGCAAAGATTTTATTTTGCGGGTGCGGTTGATCGAAAATGAGTTGAATCTTTATGTGAATGGCATTTTGGCGGGCACTGTCCAAACGAAAAACTTCACCCCGGGAGCATTTGGAATTTATAATTCCGGAAATGAAGTGATGCAAGTTGAGATGGATGCGATGACCGCAGAAGAAATCAGAATTTATGAGCCTGACTTCGCAACGCCTAACTGGAGCGCGATGGATTCGAGCAGTCCGGCCGTGCTGGAAAGCGGCGAAGGAAGCGTTAAATTAAGGCTGCCCGGCGTATCTCTCGTTACCGATAATAACAGTCCAGACGTTGTCGATCAGAAAGTGACCTTTGATTTCAAGACGAGTGTAGGCGCTGGGACAGACGGAGGGCGCTATGGATTTATTTTGAGAGGATATGACGATAACCGCTACGTATCTATCGTTCATGACATCAATGGAACTTGGAAGCTTTCTGCAAACGGCAACGATTCCAACTTCCCTACTGCGTATTCCATGGCGGCGGATACTGTGTATAAAATCGAATTGAATCTGATCGGTAACACAGTTACTTTCGCTATTACTGATGCTGATGGCAACAGAACGGATATGGGCGCGGTTACGGATAATACGGTGACCTCAGGGGCTGGGAAATTTGGAGTGCGTTCCTGGTATAGCGCCAAAGAAATGACGATTGCCAATCTCAAAGTGGTTGAACAGGAATCCATGCCAAGGCTCCAACTTGCGGCGGAGCTTTATTCGATCACCAAAGACGATTTGACTGTGACGCTGAATAAGGGTTTTCCGAGTATTTTTTCTTATCAGGTCGGCAATAAGACGATGAAAGCAGCAGACGAGCAAACCAATACATTACAAATTAACAATACGGAGTATACAGCTCAGACGGTTTCGGAAAAGGTTGGCGAAAGCAAATATGCCTATACGATGGCTTTTGACGAAATTGGCGTGGTGATTAAGGCTTTCATAGAAGCAAAAGAAAATAACGTTGTTCGATTCGAAGTGAGCGAAATTCAAGAAAAAAGTGATTTTGTTGTCAGATCTCTCGAGTTGAACAGTTCACTCTTCTATGTGGATAGCTCAATGAAAGGCGCGACGTATGCTTGGAACAAGTCTGACGGCAAGTGGCACGGGATTTCGGAAGAGCTGGTTGATGACATGTCCAAAATGAATCAAACCGGTTCATTCGGCGCAACGATGACGATGGTGAGCGTAGAAGGATTGGGCGCGTCTATGGAAAATAACGTGATGAGCGGCGGAAATAAGATACTCGTTAACGCCGAGAAAAAGTCCCTTGTAAACAAGCTTACCGTAAAACCAGGATCGTGGACTTATCGTCATACCCAGAGCAATGAAAAGGAAGCACTGCCGTGGTATAACGTTGTTCTTACCGAGGATCGCAATTCCGATGGGAAGGTAGACTGGCAGGATGCGGCTGTGGCTTATCGTAAAGAAATATACGTGCAGCCGTTCGGCGCCGAAGACATGAAAAACAATATGATGTACATTGCGTTCAACTTCGCTAGTCAGGCAAATGATCCGTTCCTGAACGCTTTGGACACCGGTAAAGTGCTGTACAATTATTCCGACGGCTTTGGTCAAATGATTTTGGAAAAAGGTTATCAGGCGGAAGGGCATGACGATGATATTCCTTCTTACTCCAACATTGGGGTGAGACAGGGCGGATTAGCCGATTTTAACTACTTGATTGACGAAGGGGCCAAATATAATCTTCGCGTCGGCGTTCATTTAAACGCCACAGAATACCATCTTGATGCAAACGAGCTGAACTATTCCAATCTGACAGGCGCTACGCCAAACGGATATAAACAGGATCGGCTAGCAAAAGGTTGGGATTGGATCGATACGAGCTACTATGTAGATCAGACAAAGGATGTTTTGAGTGGTGATCTGAAGTCACGATTTACAAACTTGTACAATCTCACCAAAGATCCAGCAAACCCGAATGACCCAGCTTTGGATTTTTATTATATCGATGTATACACAGGCAACGATTACAACGCTTATAAATTGCTGCAGTATGCAAATGGCTTGGGGTTGAAAGTAGGAACTGAATTTGCGGGGCCGATTGAGCCAGGATCGGTATTTGTCCATTGGGGAACGGATTTGGGTTATCCGAACCAAGGGAACAAAAGCATTCTTTACCGATTGGTTAAAAATGACCTCGATATTTTCGTCGGCAACGCGCTGTTTAAAGGCCAGAAAATCCCGGTCGTAGCGACTTGGGGGGATTCGAAGCCAGATATTCAACAGGGTGTAACCGTGTTTTTCAATGAAGTGCTTCCGACAAAATTTATGCAGCATTATGGCGTCATGAAATATGAGACGGATCAAGTGACCTTTGAACAAAATGTTGTATCCAAACGAAATAAAGCAAGCAACAAGATTGAGCTTTCCAAAGACGGGAAAGTCATCTCTTCTTGGAAAGATACCGGAACAACGACGGATACAGCCGAGCGTCATACGAGCGAAGCAGACTCCTTGATCCCGTGGCTGTGGGATGTGAAGACCAACCAGCCTCTAGGCATAAACGAAGGAGCTAAATTGTACCACTGGAATACGACCGGTAATACGACGACTTGGCAACTGACAAATGATTTTAAAGACGTTGCATCGTTTAACATGTATGAATTAACGCAGCAAGGCAAGGTACTTGTAGATACGATTGCTGCGGTGGATGGATCGCTAACGATTGCGAAGGCAAGCAAAAATACGCCTTATGTTCTTTACCCTGCAACAGCAGATGCTTTAAACCTGATTCCTTCTGCGGGTGAATGGGGAGAAGGCAGCCTGATTAAGGACTTTGCTTTCAATTCGGAGAAATTTAATGTTGAAGGATCATGGTCTGTTAATGATACGGCCAATGCTTCCATTAAGGTCGTTCAAGGCGATGTTGGATACGACACGACAAAAGAGATGGTAAGGTCCAACTGGAACCGCTATGCGGAAATTGGAAGCCGTGCTGGTGAGTTGTCTCAGCAAATCACTGGATTGATTCCGGGAGGAGAGTATACGGTTGGTGTATGGACTCAAACCGCTAAAGGAAGAAAATCCTCTTTACAGGTAACCATGAACGGCAAAACGTACAGCAATTATGTAACAGGCTTGGACGGTTCACATCAAAGCTCATTTAAATATGTGGACACAACTTGGCAGAGAATGAATGTGAAATTTAAGGTGCCAGAAGGCACGACAACGGCAACAATCAAGTTAATCGCAGATGCTGGAGCTGGCACTGTGCTATTCGATGATGTCCGAATTTGGAAGCATCTGACGTCGGGAAGCGGTGCTGAACAAGCTGGTTATGTCGTGAAGGAAGATTTTGAGAATGTGTATGAGGGCTGGGGGCCTTTCGAGTATGGAGGCGGCAGTCGAATGATTCATATTGCATCGGATCAGAGCAACCCGCATGACAACAATCCGATTGTTCAGGCAGCTGACCAAAAAATCGGTCCTGTCATGACTTGGGTATTGAATGGTCAGAATTCATTAAAGCTGAATGAAACTGACGTGGGCAGACTGATCAAATCAAATGAGTCCGACATTAAATTAAAAGCGAATAAGACGTATGAGCTGGGCTTTGCTTATACGATGGAAAATGGAGTTACCTACGAGGTCAGCGTGTTGTCTCGTTCGAACGGCGCTGCGGTGTTGAAGGAAACGCTGCAAAACAAGCCTAATTCGGGGATTAAGGCAGAGGATGGCTACATCCGCTATAGCCAAACCTTCACCACTGGAGCACAAGACGATTATCAGGTCGTGTTTAAAATGATTGCCAAAGGCGCAGGTAACGCGACTTCCGATTATGCTTTCATATTGGATGATTTCTATATCAAAACTACAGGCGTTGATTACGCCAAGGAGCTCCTGCTGCAAGCAATTAAAGATGCACAAGCGCTTAAAGAAGCGGAGTATACTCCTGTGACATGGGCGACTGTTGCGGCGGCTCTACAAAGCGCTATTGAAGTGAGCAGCAATGCTGAAGCAACAATAGAAAAGATTGAATCGGCGAGGACAGCTTTGGAGAAGGCTGTGAGTGAGCTGGAGACTCATGTCATCGCTATTGTAAGCTTGCAGGCAGTTTCGGTAACCACGACGGTTGGAACGGCGCCAGTGCTGCCTCAGACTGTGAGAGCTGTTTACAGTGACAAATCGGTTAAAGATCTTTTGGTCGTCTGGAATGCGATCAAAGCTTCCGATTATGCGCAAACTGGTACTTTTCAGGTAGAAGGCACGGTTGCAGGTACGACGCTTAAAGCGATCGCTACGGTGCAAGTGCAGGCGGACAACAGCGGGCCGGGTACAGATCCAGGAACAGGGACGAATCCTGGAACAGGAACAAATCCGGGAACGGGCACTGGTCCAGGCACAGGCACAGATCCGGGAGCGGGAACTAAAGTGACTTTCCAGGATACAGCCAGCCATTGGGCTAGAAAAGAGATTGAAGCTCTTGCAGCCAAAGGCATTCTAACAGGCGTATCAGAGAACAAGTTTAACCCTAATGCGTCCATTACTCGCGCTGAAATCGCGGCTATGTTCACTCGGGGATTCAATCTCCAAGCAAGCACTCCTCAATCGTTTGAAGATGTGCGTGGGGACAAGTGGTACAACAATGTGATATCGGCTGCATCGGAAGCCGGATTGCTGCAAGGAACAGGAGGCAAACGATTCGAGCCCGACCGTTCCCTTACCCGTGAGGAAATGGCTGTCATTATCACGCGAGTGCTGCAAATGAAAGGTAAGCTGCCGACTCTTGCGACTTCTGAAGAAGCCATTTTAGCGAGCTTTAAAGACGAAAATCAAGCAGCCGCTTGGTCCAGAAATGCGCTGGCTATTTGTATCCAAGCAGGCTTGTTGAAAGGCATGCCGGATCAAACGCTCAAAGCCAACAAAGAGCTGACTAGAGCGGAAGCAGCGATTGTATTGAGCAGATTGTTCGACTATTTGAAATAGATTTAAAGTTTTTAGAGGACTAGTGGAGTTCTCTGCATTACAGATCAGGCTATCCTAAGAAGTAGTATTTGAATTTGAAAAAATAGCGATATAGGGAGTTATTCCTGTATCGCTATTTTTCTATTCTGATGCATGGCTGCTTGTTTAAGTAGTTGACGTGTAAACAAACGCCGCTCGACCCGTTAGATGAGATTCTGGCAGCCGATAAGCAAGAGACGGAATCAGGGAACCCAGGGATTCTGTAGCCCCTGTAGCAGCCCCTCAAAGCCCTCAAAGCCCTCAAAGCCCTCAAAGCCCTCAAAGCCCTCAAAGCCCTCAAAGCCCTCAGAACACCCCGAACCCCCGAACCCCCGAAACCACAAAAAAACCGGAACCTTCGGAACCTTCGGAACCTTCGGAACCTTCGGAACCCCTGGAACCCCTCTACTATACTTTAGCTGTCTAAATACGCTTTCGAAAAGCGTGTTGGAGTGCGAATGAACTGTATATGAATTGTGAAGGTCGTGTGATTAGAGTGTGCGTGAACCAATCGTGGAGTGTAAATAAGCGCAGAAGTGCACTTGTTTTTAACAAAAGAGCTGGAAATGACGAGAATAGGTGCACAAGTGCATCTATTTGAGCAGTTATGAAAAGTAGCTGGTGGAATAAGTGTATTTATGCACTTAGACGCTTAGATACCGCGATGCTGTTGCTAATCGGAGTGTTTTCACTAAACTAGTTAGTTTTGAATCCTTGGATCTAGTAGGGTGTGGCGACTGCATGTGTGGGCGCGCATTTGTGAAGTGTGTAAGGAGTGCGATTGGACTGTATGTGAATTGTATAGGCAGAGTGTGTTGGTATTGTGATTAGAGTGTGCGTGAACCGATCGTGGAGTGTAAATAAGCGCAGAAGTGCACTTGTTTTAATAAATGAGGTGGAAATTACACAAATAGGTGCAGAAGTGCATCTATTTGAGCAGTTTTGAAAAGTAGTTGGCTGATTAGGTGTATTTATGCGCTTAGATGTCGCGATGCTGTTGCTAACAGGTGTGTGGTCACTAAACTAGCCAATGTTACATTCTTGAAATTTGTTGGAAACGGCGGCCAGTTACGTGAGAGAGCGTGCTTTTGTGAAGTGTGTGTAAGGAGTGCGATTGGACCGTATGTAAATTGTATAGGCAGAGTGTTGGTAGTGTGATTAGAATGTGCGTGAACCGATCATGGAGTGTAAATAAGCGCAGAAGTGCACCTGTTTACAATAAATATGATGGAAATGAAGTATATAGGTGCAGAAGTGCATCTATTTGAGCAGTTTTGAAAAGCAGTTGGCGGACTAAGTGTATTTATGCGCTTAGATGCCGCGATGCCGCTGCTAATCGGGATGTGCTCACTAAACTATCGCGTCAAAATGAGCTGAGATAGCCATATATTTTGATCCAAGCCCCTGCTTGTCAAACTAGTCCGCATAATTGGTCAAGTCCCCTCATAGACATGTTATCAGCCAGTAAAAAACAATGTGCAGAGGGGATGATTACATGCGTCGCATGACATGGACCGCGGCAATATTATTAATTTTTTCATTAGTATTAGCGGCTTGCGGAACGAAGGACGCCGAGTCCGTGGTTAAGGAGCTCGACAAGGTAGTAAACAGTATGGAGAGCTATCAAGGAAGCGGGACGATGACGCTGCGAACGGGACAGCAGCCACTCGAATACAAGGTGGAGGTTTCCTATCAAAAGCCGCAATTTTATCGGATCAAGCTGACAAATGAAGAGAAGGACATTACACAAATCGTGCTTCGCAATGACGACGGCGTATTCGTTCTCACACCGAAGCTGAATAAAGTATTCCGCTTCCAAAGCGATTGGCCGCAAAACCAAGGGCAAGTATATTTATATCAAACGCTCATTCAAAGCATCCTAGTTGATAACTCGCGGCAATTTGTAATTGATCAAGATGCTTATGTGTTTGATGTCATGGCTAATTACAACAATGGTTCATTGTCTCGTCAAAAGATTTGGCTTAATAAAGCAGACTACAAGCCGGTTCAGGTTGAGGTCAGCGATACGAATGCAACGGTAATGGTTGAAGTGAAATTTGACAAATTTGATTTTGGTCCAAAATTTGATAAAGCTGTATTTGAGACAGAAGCAAACATGAATGCTGCTCCTACTAATCAAGCGACGGAAGAGCCAACGATGACTACGCCGGAGCAACCCAGCAACAAGGGAACAAATACGAATACTGAAGTAGAAGCAGGAACCCCAGGCAATAAAGTGGACAAAGACGGGAATAAGTCAGGAACTGACAGTGCAGTAGACGGTAATAATGAAACGAATAATAGCGGCAATGCTGCGGAAAATGAAGATGATGGAGCTGCAACGGGTACTACTCCTGAAGCCACTAATTTCACAGCAATGGAACCTTCGTACATTCCAGATGGTGTGGGCGAGCCAGAATTAGTCGATATTAAGTTTGGCGGTAATCCTGGTCTGATGCTTCGTTACACTGGCGATTATAGCTATACGTTGATTCAGACGGAGCCAAAAGATCAAGCAGCCTCCCTAGTAGATGGGGTGATGGTCGATCTAGGCTTTACGTGGGGTCAGCTCAGCGGTGATGAACAACAGACGCTCACCTGGACTTACCAGGGTCATCAGTTCCGGCTTACCAGTGCAAATCTGCCTGAGTCGGAAATGCTTAAGGTCGCACAGTCGGTACAGGGAGAAATCGGGAAATAAAGCGGGGAAAAGAGCGAATTTCCAAGACGTACTAGCCAATTCCGAGGTTCGTTTCATTGACAGTCTTAGCAGCAAGGTTTAACATTATTGCTATTGATGTTTGCTGCTCGGACTGTTGTGGCTGAAAGATGAGGAGAAGGTGAAAGACTTGGATTCGTTTTATCGCCCGACTAGGGTTGAATTATCACTTGATGCATTACGACATAATTTACAAGCTTTTCGCAATGCCATGCCACAGGACTGCAAGCTAATGGCCTCCGTTAAGGCTAACGCTTACGGACATGGTGCGGTAGAAATAGCAAGGGAAGCAGAGCGCTTTGGCGTGGACTATTTAGGAGTCGCTTTTCTTGATGAAGCATTGCAATTGCGCAAGGCAGGCATCCTAACCCCGATTCTTGTACTTGGATTCGTGGCTGCGGATGCCTTGTCTGTCGCTAGAAGCAATGATATTACAATAAGCCTGTTCAGGGATGACATCATGGAAGCATCTGCAAAGCTGCCGCCTGACATAAGTGGACGAAAGCTTAAAGTTCACATCAAGATCGATTCCGGAATGGGACGGCTCGGCATAATCGGGAAAGACGCTGCGATATCTTTTATTGAAAAGGCGTTGCAGATACCTCAAGTTGAAGTTGAAGGGTTGTTTACGCATTATGCGCGTGCGGATGAAGCGGATAAGAGCTATACGATCATGCAATACGAGCGATTTCGAGAAGTGGCAGATTATGTCCAGCAGAATGGATTGCCTATACCGATTATTCATGCGGCAAACAGCGCTGCAGGCATTGACACTCCGCAATTTGCGGATGGTATGCTAAGATTAGGAATTAGTATGTTTGGTCTTTATCCTTCTGAAGAAGTTAATCAGCAGCGAGTGGAGCTGAAGCCGGTCTTGACGCTGAAAACAGAAGTGGTTATGGTCAAAAAAGTACCTGCCGGCTGGGGAATCAGCTATGGCACTCGTTATTTTTCAAAAAGCGAAGAAATCATCGGAACACTTCCGATTGGATATGCAGACGGCTTTAGTCGCATGCTAACGGGTAAAGCCCACGGACTTGTACGAGGTGTAAAAGTACCAATCCGAGGTACGATATGTATGGATCAATGTATGATAGCGCTTGATGCAGCTTCTGATGCGGGAGCGTTGCCAATTGAGCCAGGTGAAGAGGTTGTGCTCATTGGACGCCAGGGCAATGAGGCTATTACAGTGGAGGAAGTAGCTGAGCAGCTAGGAACGTTAAATTATGAATTAATCTGCATGCTTGCTACACGAGTACCTCGCGTATATGTCAGAGGTAACCAAATAATAGCTGTGCAAAACCCCCTAACTTAGACATCATTCGAATTGGTAATTGTTTCATCTTACAATTTTTCGTAAATGAAGAGGATTTTCGCCAAATATCTCGAATGTAGTAAGGCAGATCATCTATAATGGCTATACATGAAAACATACAGCATATTTGATATACGGCTATCATAGATATGTTGAAGTATAGCGACGGCAATATATTGTCATAATGTGTATTAAGGTTATGGAAAAGTTTTGGGGGTGCGAGTTCGGTGGCCAATGTACAAAATACCAAAAGAATCATGATTAGCCTGCCAGATCACTTGCTGGAGGAGGTTGACGGGATTGTAGCCAAGGAAAACTCCAACCGCAGCGAATTTATTCGGCAAGCCATGAAACTGTATTTGGTGGAGCGCAAAAAACGTCAAATTCGAGAATCCATGCAGCGCGGGTATATGGAAATGGCGAAAATAAACCTGAACATGGCCTCGGAAGCTTTTCAAGCGGAGGAAGAAGCAGATCATACGTTAGGCCGTCTCGTTAGCGGGGTGTAGAGGTTGATTGTAAAACGTGGAGATGTCTTTTTTGCGGATTTATCGCCTGTCGTCGGATCGGAACAGGGTGGTGTTCGCCCCGTCTTGGTCATTCAAAATGATATTGGAAACCGTTTTAGTCCAACGGTAATTGTGGCTGCAATCACAGCTCAAATTCAAAAGGCAAAGCTGCCTACCCATGTTGAAATGGATGCAGCCGCTCATGGGTTTGATCGTGATTCCGTCGTATTGCTTGAACAAATTCGGACGATCGACAAGCAAAGATTAACGGATAAGATTACGCATTTGGATGACGAAACGATGCGTAAAGTTGATGATGCTTTGTTAATCAGCGTTGGATTAATTGATTTTTAATGAGTGAGAGGGCTATTTGGCATAGGAAGGGGATTTCCCTTCTGCTGAATGGCTTTTTTTGTCGACTTTTACTGAATGTTGTTGAACTTGGAAAAATAATGATAGACAAATGAAAGTTCAATTTGCTATTATGAATTCAATTACTTATTGCAAACCTATATATGAGCTTTATTATGCGAAGAACGCACGTAGTACGCCTTAGTTGGCTGCTGCTGCGTTCTTTTTTTGTGCTCAGAGAGGAATGGGGATGAAAAAGAGACGAAATGCAATCATTAGTTTAACAGCTGCGGTGTTGTCGGCAAGCCTCGTGTATGGCATGTATGAGCTGCAACGAATTCAAATCCAGGGGGAGGAGACGGTAGCTGTTCTCGTACCCAAACGATTTATTGGGGCTGGCGAGCGGCTTAAGGAAAGTGATTTAGAGTATAAACTGGTTCCGCAATCCGCATATGTCTCCGACATGGTATTGAAGCTGGAGCAGGCTGCTGGGAAGGAAACGATGATCCCCCTTGGCAAAGGGGAGCCGCTCTTGATCTGGAAGGTCGATGATTATTATTTGCAGCCTAGAAGAAGCGAGTCGACATTTCAAATTCCGAAGGAGTATATACGCTCGATTTCGAATGGGATCAGAGCAGGTGATAAGGTGCTTCTATACGCATCAGGTGATGCGTCTCCATCGATGAGGATTTTCTCTGAGGCAGTTACTGTAGCCTCGGTCAAGACATCTGGCAACGTCGAAATAGATAATATTGAGAACCCGAATTTATTTTCGCTGGCTGAGGGAAATAAAGAGCAAATGTATGCGTCTAGGCGGGAAGCTAACGGAATGATTGATTATTTGAATTTAAATTTGTCGGAGGAACAATGGCTTAAGCTCGACAGCTTATGCAAGGGAGGCTCTTTGAAGCTAGTTGTCGCTTATAGTCCGACATCGCTTGATATGGTTGCTGGAGAGGAGGCTGAGTAATTGTGAATGGAACGCCAGCGCCTCTTGCAGTATTTATTGGCACGACTCCCAATATCGGAACGACAACCGCGGCGTTTGCAACCGCATATCGTATGGCGGAAGCATGCGGCAAGCCAATCGGCTACTTATGCCTTAATCTCAAAAGTGCGAAGATTCATCGGTATATCGGTGTAGACGAGCCGCTTGTAACGCTGGATAAGCTTCGTCCAGAGCTTCGTTCCTATACGTTGACGCCGGATAAGCTTCGCAGGGCTGTATATTCAGTGCCAGGTCAGCCGAATTTGCAGGTGCTGTTCGGCAATCTCATGAGAGATCAGGCCGAATATTTCACCCCAGAAGAAGCGGAGCATTTGCTTTCGATTGCGGAACAAACCTTTGCATTTGTCATTATGGATGTGGGTGCCTATTGGGACAACGCAGCGACTATTTGCTCTATCCGCAGCGCGGGCTCGCGCATACTCGTTACAACTCCTGCATTATCGCATTTTCAAGAGGATGGAAGACGCTGGATAGGACAAGTATCGCCTTTATTTGAAGTCACACCTGAACAATACGATTCGGTCATTATCAACGGTCCATGGAGAAACGGAGGTTATCAGATGAAGCATATTTGCAAAGAGCTGGGAACAAAGGCACTTGGCCAGCTTCAATTAAGCGAGCCAGTTTTTAGTCAGTTGGATAGTGGAACGTATGCACAGTGGCTAAAGGTAGATACGGAGGGCAAGCAGGTTATGCTGGAGCCCGCCAAAGCGATGATGAAGAGGCATAATATACGCAGTATGAGCACTTCTGTTACAGTACAGCCTTGGTATCGCAAACTGTTAGCGCATCGCAATGGTACGAGTTCGTGACAGCGGGGCAAAATCGATTTTCGCCTTCCCAATTCGCAGCTCAAATGCAATCAGAGAAAGAAAAACGTGAGCATGATGCAGTTGGTTCTTATTTACCATCGGACGCACAAGAGGAAATGGGCAAGCTTGCCGATGATATTCGAACTTATTTAAGCGCCCCGCACGGGCTTGGCGAGGAAGAGCGCAGGCAATACAGCGAGACATTGAATCGTGCAGTGCTTGGCTATGCGCAGGAGCGTGAGCAAATTCTTGCGGTTATCACGGATCGTTTAATTAGGCTTCGAATACATGGAGCAGCTAATATGCAGCATTCGTTTCAATCGCTCGCAGAGGCGTTATTTGCGGAAGTGATAGGATTGAATGTTTTGGAGCTGGTGCTTGCTGACAAGGAAGGCTTGGAGGAAATACAAGTCGTTGGCGAGAGGATTTTTACGGTAAAGAATGGGGTTACAAATGCATCATGCTACCGCTTTAACGACATTCGAGAGGTGGAGCGCATCCAGCAAAATTTAGTGCTCTACAATAATGACCGCATCAATCCGCGTAAACGATGGGCAGAGGTGATGCTGCGAGATGGATCGCGTGTTACGATGACAGGTTTTGGCTTCACGGCAAACCCGACCTTAACAATTCGATTCTACACGGTACGAAGCTTCAGCCTTGAGACATTAAGTAAACAGGAATACCAGACGATTAATGCGCGAGTAGAGAGCTTGCTTAAAGCCATCTTAGCTGCACGATTCAATATGGTCATTATTGGACCAACGAACTCAGGAAAAACCAATTTAATGAAAGCTTTAATTGCTGAGCTGCCTGATGAAGAACGAATCATTACGATTGAGAGTCGATTTGAGATGATGCTGGGGCGTGATTTTCCAAATAAAAACGTTGTGGAATATATGACGGATGAAGAGGATTCCTATCATCGCTCTGATCAAGCTTTTAAGCTCGCGCTCAGGCAATCGCCGCAGCGCATTATCCACGCCGAAATTCGCGACATGGATGCGAATATTTATGTCCGTGCTTGCACACGTGGACATACCGGAAGCATGACGACCGTTCATGCGAACAGGCTGGAGGATGTGCCAGAGGCGATAACCGATATGTGCATGCTCGATGGAAGAGGCATGAACGCTGAACGGCTCGCAAAACGAATTACACAGTATGTAACCGAAATCGGCATTGAAATGAGTTACTTGGGCGGACGGCGAGTCGTTAGTCGGATAGGAGAGCTATGCTGGGAGAATGGGCAGACAATCGTTCGAGACTGGGCAAGATTTGATGAGCTACTGAATGATTGGCGATTTCCAATGGAGCCAACTGTGAGGTCGGCTAGCAGGCTAATCACAGGGGGGGCACAACGATGAATAAACTTTCCACAGCAGCAGCGGCATGTTTGTTATTTTGCTTAATGTTTATCGCTTTGTATCACCTGTTCAAGCTGTGGTCGGCTGAGCAGCAGCTCAGAAGCAAGCTGGCTTACCGGGCAAATAACGGCTGGCGCAAGAAGCTGGCTGAAGGGTTCAGACGATATAGCTGGCTGCATGATCATTTGAATGAACTGATCGAGACGCTCCGATTGAAAATAACGCCTGCTTCCTTTGCTTGTGGATCAGGATTGCTGCTGCTTGCGGGGATTGCTTCTGGGGGCATATTTTTTCAAAGCGTCAAAGGAACCTTGTTGTTCGGCGCGTTGCTAGGGTTTTTCCCTTATACAATATTAAGAGCACTGCTGGTACACCGTAGAATGCAGACGCAGATGGATTTTTTACCTGCGGTGGAGCTTTTTTATCAATGTTATCTCGTAACAGGTGAGCGGCATGTCAGGGTTGCCCTGCAGCGCACGGTGGAGGAGAGAAGGCTGCTTGGACCGATGCAGCTTGTTTTTGAACAGCTGTATCGTAATTTATCGGTTCGAGGCGATGATGAAGCGAGCCTGAGGCTGCTCTCCGTTTCACTCGGCCATTTGTGGGCGGATTATTTCGTTCATATTTTGCGAGTGGCGCTTGTTGAGGGAGCTCCTATAACAGATAGCTTAAAAGAGCTTTTAACCGATATGCGCAAGGCAAGAAGAGCGGGCGAGCAGGAACGAAATCGATTGCTAGAGATTCGTGTAGCTAACTTCACGCCAATATTGTTCCTAGCTTTATTTGTAGGCATTAATCTCAGATACAACAAAGATAACTCTTATTATTACTACATCGTTGACCCGATGGGAAGAGATATGCTGCTAAATGCAATGGTGCTCATCTTTGCATCGTTCCTTATGGGTTTGTGGCTTTCACGCAAAAAGATGTGAAAGGAGGCAGTAAATGCCTGAATGGACAGGAGTATCAATACGGTTAGCGCTGTTAATAAGTCAGTGCATAGGCGGCGCGGCTGCGATTTATATGCTTTTGCAGTTGTGGCCGGAGCGGCCATCGAGATGGAAGCACCTCGCTGTATTCGGGTGGCGAACGAGGCAAGCACCTGATAAGTGGCTGCGGCTTTTGCTTATTTCAAGACAGCACCAATCGTTTATAGAGCGTGAGCTGCTGCTCGCAGGCTGTGGTGTAACCATCGATACAGCTTGGTATGTTTTTGCAAGGCGATCGTTATTAATTGGTGTAAGCGGGATGATTATTTTGGCTGCTGCATGGTATGAGCGTATAAACGCCTATATCCCCATGTCGTATGCGGGTCCAGGCTTACTCATTGTGATGCTTGTTTTATATGTCGACCTAATATGGCTGCGTTCTATTCGCAAGGTGCGCACCCTGCAAATTACGAAAGAAATATTCATTATTAGCAGGCAGCTTCTTTATTTATCCGATTCCTCTCTGCATGTCCATGCGAAGCTTCTAAGATGTGTACCATTTACGAGAGCGATGCGCTACGATCTTGAACGGCTTCTGGCTGAATGGTATCACGATGCGGGCGGCGCGCTTCAACGGTTTAAGCAAAGGCTCGGAACGGAAGAAGCTTTGAGCTTTGTAGAAACGATTGATGCGCTTCGACTCCATGAGAGTCCGCAATATTACGAATTGCTGCGTGTACGTATAGAGGATTATAAAGAGAAGCTGGAGCTGGCTAAAGAAAGCCGTAAGGAATCAACCTCTTATTTTTTGTTTGTCATCGCGGGAATCCCCATCTTGTATACCTTTCAAGTGTTTATATATCCATGGGTGAGAGAAGGACAGAAGCTGTTTGAATCGCTAGGCTAATCATTAATCGTTTATTTTGGAAAGGAGGTGGTAGCATGCGTAATATTTTGATGACAGTCATGATGCTTGTTGTTGTTATCGTTTTGTTTAACTCAATCATAGCTGAGGACAAGACTGGAACTAGCAGTCAGATCGAATCGCAAGGAACAGCAGCCAATACAAAAATTGACGCTCTGCTTCCTTAAGCTCAGCTGCATAAATTTATAAAGTAGAGCGGAGGTGTTCCATTATTGCGCTCAATACTTGTATCAATGCTGCTGCTTGTTGCCGTAATTATTTGCTATCAAGCAGTTGCTGATGGTGATAAGGGAATGAAGAAGCAAATCGACGGGGCAGGCAGCTCGATAAGCAGCCATATTAGGGAAATGAGCCCATGAAGCAAATATTGGTTTTCGTTTTGTTTGCGGGGCTTTTATGCTGGCTTATGTTTTCACCCATTTATAAGCATGTTCTCATTGTTAGACAAGCTGTTTTGCAGCAGGAGGTTGATTATTTACTGGAAATAGGGGCGAGCGGTACCTACGGCTACATTAGCGAGGAAATGCAAGAGCAGTCTAGGCAGCGTATGGCTCGCTTTGGCATGCAGGCTGACAAGATCGAATATAAACTAGCCACAACGAGCGGTGTCGCAGCTTCAAACCCTAGCGCCCCTGTTGTAAGAGGGACCGGCATTTCGTTGACACTTAGCTACCCGTATGAGGATTTATTTGAAATAGATCGATTAATTGGTCTGGCACCTCCGCTGCCAGGCGAGCGAATGCGGGCATTTGGAATGAAAATGAGTGAATATTTGCCATAAGGGAAAGAGGTGAATGAATCGATGTACAAGCTATTGCTTATCGTGTTGATGATGACGGTCTGGATATCGATTCATTTGCTTCAGGTTGAAGAGGAGCTTGCGATGCGCACCTTGTTCCAAAGCAAGCGAGCGATTAATCGAGCTGCGCATGCAGCTGCACAACAGATTGATCCAGCGGCGCTTGGCAATGGCGTGCTTCGATTATCTCCGGGTGAAGCGGCAGCGGCAGCTACTTTATATTTACGGGAAAATTTAAGGCTGGATGAACAAGGCATGCCGCTGCCGGAATCATTTCTGAAAGAGCGAGTTGAGGTGCTCGTATTTGAGATCGTAAATGATGAAAAAACCTTTCCATACCTTTATCGAAATGAAACCTTTGATTATGAGGTAACGCTTAATCGTCCAGGAGTTGTGTTGATTATACATATCGTATATCCGCGAGCGTTTCAAGTGATGGATGCTATTGAATGGGATATTAAGGGGGCGGCGGAGCTGGTAGCAGGTTGACGAAAATTTGGAAAATTGGTGTAATAAGAGGAGGGAAATAAATAGGAGTTGATTAACGAAGTGATGGATATTAAAGCAGATGTTCCTGCTGAGCTTATCAAACAACGAATAGAGCGATTGCAGGACGTTATGAAAGCAGAAAGTATTAATGGTTTTCTTATTACTCAAAATGTAGATCTATATTATTTTTGCGGATCTATGCAAACGGGTTATTTATTTATTCCAAGCATTGGGGAACCTACCTTTTATGTACGTCGCAGCGTTCAACGCGCTAAGCTGGAGACGGTCATTCAGGTAGAGGAGCTCGGTGCTTTTCGTGTTTTTGGAGAAACGCTGGCAAAGAATTATGCGTATTTGTTTAACAAAGGAGAGGAGCTGCGGATAGCCGCCGATCTAGATGTGCTCCCAGCGCAGCTTTACATCAAGCTGACGGAGCTGCTTGGCACATCGGGACGTTGCGAGCTGATGGATGGCTCAGCTCACATTCGGAGATTGCGAATGATTAAATCTCCATGGGAAGTAAGCCGAATCGAGGCAGCTGCCGAAGTAGTGGCACAAGCATTAAGCGAGGCGCTGAATGACCTTAAGGAAGGAATCAGCGAGCTTGAATGGATGGCGCGTGTTGAATATGAGCTTCGCATTCGCGGACATATTGGTTTGATGCGCATGCGCGGCTATAACCAAGAGATAACGACCGGTATGGTTATTTCGGGAGCTGCAGCAGCGGTACCATCGTATTTTGACGGACCTGCGGGCGGACTTGGTCTTGGCGGGGCATCGCCGCAAAGCGTAAGCAGATCGATCATCAAACGCAATGAACCTATTTTAATTGATATTGGCTGCTGTGTAGATGGATATGTTATCGATCAGACACGTACAGCCGTAATAGGGAAGCTTTCAGAAACCCTTCACCATGCCTACAAGGTGTCGGAGTCAGTAATTGCTGATTCTGAGAAACTTATGATTCCTGGCACGCCTTGCGCAAGGCTTTACGAGGCTGCGCTTGAGAGCTGTGCAGCGGCTAAGCTAACGGATCATTTTATGGGTTATGGTGCGGATCAAGCCAAGTTTCTAGGGCATGGCATTGGGCTTGAAATCGATGAGTGGCCTGTACTGGCAAAAGGTTTTCAAATGCCTCTGCAGCCCGGCATGGTTATCGCAGTTGAACCGAAATTCACGTTTCCGGGAGAAGGCGTGGTCGGTATTGAGAATAGCTATTTAATTACGGAGCAAGGCGCTAGGGCGCTGACTCGTTCCAAGGCGGAGCTCATAATTTTGCCTTAACAAATAGAGGGGGAAACGATAGAAATGAATCGAAAGTTAACGAATCGGCTTCATCGTGATTATATTACGGTTTATCGCATTAGTGAGCTAATTACGAACGGTATTTTTCTCGCTTTAATCATCGCCTATTTTTCTTGTGCAACGATTTGGGATTGGACGCTAATACCAGGATGGATCGCATTATCCATTTTTGCCATCTCTTTTATTATGTTCACTTGGGTTATTCCAGAAATGAAGTATACGCGATTTTCATATGAGCTATTTGACGATGAGCTTGAAATTCAATCAGGTCTTATCTTTTTGAGCAATGTTCTTGTTCCGATGGTACGCGTACAGCATGTCGAGCTTGAGAGCGGTCCTCTGATGCGGAAGTATGATCTGGCAAGCGTATCGATAGTTACAGCTGCTACAACCCACCGAATTAGTGGTTTGAAGCAATCGGAAGCAGAGCAGTTGAAACGTAAAATTGGAATTTTGGCTAAGGTGGATGATCAGGATGAATGATCGCCGTACGCTTCATCCAATTTATATATTGTTCGGACTGCTGAACACGATTAAAGGTTTTATTCCTGTTATTTTGATCGGCGTATTGAAAGGCACCAGTTGGACTAATTTGAATTGGTACTGGTATACCGGGGCAGCCGTGTTATCTGTCGTATTATTAGTCTTTAGTTTTTTTGAATGGAAGCGTTTCGGTTTCTGGCTGGAAGAGGATCGTATTATCATTCGAAAAGGCTTGCTGTTCAGGGATGAGAAAACGATCTACTATACACGTATCCACTCCGTTAACGTCGAACAGCCGCTTATACAGCGGATACTCGGGGTTGCTCAAGTGAAGATCGAGACGCCTGGCGGCAATAAGAAGGCAGATGGGATATTGCCGGCACTCTCTATAAAAGAAGCAAATGACATCCAGTATATGCTTAGAAAACAAGCATCGTCGATCGTTGTACCGACTGATCTGGCTGCTGAACATATCGCGGTCAATGAACAGGCTGATGAGCAGGTTGTTGTAAAAATAAACAATAAGCCGCTTACACCGCAAGCTCCGACTGTCGAGGCCAGCACCAAAAAATCGGAGATAACGTTATCGGCTGCGCAGCTTCTTCAAGCAGCTGCGACATCGACTAATTTTGGTCTCGTAGCGGCGTTTTTGGCGGGTTTGTTTTCTTTTGCAGATGATATTATCAATCAGCTTCTCCCGGATCACTTTTTTGAAACGGTTGTCGAAGATTCAACTAGTTTAATGCCAAGCTACATACTCATCGTAATTGTTGTCGTTATTGGAATTGTGCTGGCATGGCTTCTGTCTATTGTTTTGTACGTGCTGAAGTATAGCGGCTTCTCCATTAAAAGAGATGGCAGGCAAATTGCAGTTTCTTATGGTTTACTTGAGAAAAAATCGTTTGTTTTTGACCCGAAGAAGGTTCAGGCGGTTATCGTCAACGAAGGACCGCTCCGGCAGGCGATTGGTTATGCGGAAATCCAGCTTCAAATCGTATCATCTGACAAAAAGGAACAGCTTATGCTGCATCCTTTTCTGAAGTTTTCCGATATTCAAAAAGTACTCGATGAATTTGTTCCTCAAATGAACATTCCTTCGAGAGCTAAGCTGATCGGTGCGCCAAAACGTGCTTTCATTTATTACGTTAGAATCGAATTATTGATTACTCTGCTTTTATGTACCGCATTGATCGTATTATTTAAAGCAGATGGGTTATGGTCGCTAATACTGTTGCCGCTAGTTATTTTGTGGAGAAAAAGCTGCTATAACGCTGCGGGGGTTCATTTGGGAGAAGGCCAGTTAACGCTTCGCAATCGTTTTTTATCACGATCTACTTATATGGTTAGGCGCCCGCAAATTGTAACGATGAGAGTAAGCCGCTCCATTTGGCAGCAGAAAAAAAATCTGTTTGCAATAGCGGTTCGGGTTCTGGGCAGCCCTTACGAATATCGTGTGAAATCACTCGATCGTGCGGACTTGCAGCCTGTATGGAATTGGTACAGCCGCAGTCATAACAAACAATAGAATATGGTTTCCATTCAACAGCTGCGGAAGAGCTAGTATTTCCGCAGTTGTTTTATTTTAAAAAAATAAATTTAAAAGCAAATGAACGAAATGTGATAGTGAACCGTCTAAGCTACAAGTGAATGAAAAAGAGGAGGTTGCGCGCTCGTGCATGACGAGACGAAGCTAATTAAGCAAGCAGTTCGCGGCGATTCGCGAGCGCTCTCGGAACTGCTGCGACAAAATTATTCATTTCTGTATCAATACGCACTTAAAGTAACGATGAACAAAACACGTGCGGAGGATGTCACACAGGAAACGATGCTGAAAGCGATTGAAAAAATAGCGACCTTTCAGAATAAAGCCAAATTTTCTACTTGGCTTATAACGATAGCATCGAGGCTCGTTGTTGATCGAATTCGGCGAAACGAGCTTGAAAAGCATTGGGTGCAAGAGGAGCAGTCGCTCAGGTCCATTCGCTACAATACTTTGCAGCGAGGAGATGAATGGCCCGAGGCGCTTCAAGCATTAGGTGATCTGAATAGCGATACTCGAATACCGGTATTGTTAAAATATTATTACGGCTACTCACAAGAGGAAATCTCCTCGATGCTGGATATCCCAGTAGGGACAGTAAAATCAAGGCTGCATAATGGGTTAAAGCAGCTGCGGAAGGAGCTAACGGAGCATGAAGAAGCTTAAAGAGGAAACAGAGGATCAGAAGTGGTTCGATGATCAACTGCAAGAGACATTAAATCGATTTGATGCTATTCATGCACCGCATGTTCCAGAGCTGCAAAGATTCGAGGACATGGTGGATGCGCATAAGCAGCAAATGAAAAGAAAGCTATGGAAGGATCTTTTGATTTTTTGGCTGTTAGCTTGTTTAATTTTTGGAATGATGATGTGGATGTTGGATCGTAACTTGGTATGGTTCGCTGTGCTTCAAGTGGTCATTGCCGTTGGAAGCATAGGTTTTGTTGGCATAACGTTTGGTCGAAGGAAGGTGCGAACATGGAAGAGCTGAAGATCATACCGATTTGGGGATGGATTTTGCTTATCTTTGTCTTGATCGCACAATCAACGTGGCTATTCATCGATGCTCGTAAAAGGGACAGTATGCCTTGGTTTTGGGGGTTATGGGGTTTGATTCAGGCGCCGATGCCGCTTCTCTTTTATTTTATTTTTGTGCGGAGCGGATGGTTTCCACGTCGCCGTGGAAAAGGAAAAGAATAGCTTGATCATTTTTAAATCGAACTAGGGGGGCTTTATAATGAATAATCAAATCGAATTATCGGATATATTACCTATCATTGCACCAATAATCGTTATTCAATTGATCTTAATGGTGATTGCATTGGTATTGTGCGCTAAGGCGGAGAGTACACGCGGTCCTAAGCTGATGTGGGTTTTAATTATTATATTTGTAAATATTTTTGGCCCGATCGCCTTCTTTATTGCTGGAAGGAGGAATGAAAGATGAGCGCATTGCTTCAGGTGAAGGGACTCACAAAAACGTTCGGTACAGTTGATGCAGTAGCTGGAATCGATTTTTCGATTGCTACAGGCCACTGTGTTGCCCTTCTAGGACCGAACGGAGCAGGGAAAACGACAACAATTAAGATGATTACAGGGCTGCTTAAGCAGACGGCAGGACAAATGGATTTTATGGGATCTGCTCAAGCAGGCAATCATCGTGAATTGATTGGATACTTGCCGCAATCACCGTCGTTCTATAATTGGATGACTGGAATGGAATATGTGATATATGCAGGTAGATTATGCGGTCTCAGCGCTGCAGAGGCCAAAAAACGAGCCAAAGAGTTGCTCGAGCGTGTCGGGATTTCCTCTGCTGCGAAGCGGAGAATAGGCTCCTATTCCGGAGGGATGAAGCAGCGCTTAGGTCTGGCTCAAGCGCTTGTCCATCAGCCTAAGCTGCTTGTTATGGATGAGCCGGTTTCAGCGCTTGATCCGATTGGACGCAGAGAGGTGCTTGAATTGCTGCGTGAGCTGAAGCGGGAGACGACGGTGCTTTTCTCGACTCATGTTCTGCATGATGCCGAGGAACTGTGTGATGATGTCATTATTATTCGGAATGGGAAAGTTGCGCTGCAAGGAGCGATTGAGAAGATTCGCAATGAGCATCGCAAACCGATCATTGAGCTTCAGATTGAACGTGATGAAAATTCAGAACGCTGGTTATCTTCTTATGTAGAGCGTATCCACCCAGCCCTTACGAATAGCAGCAAAACTAGTCTCTTTCAAGATGTTCAATTGCACAATGGAATTGCACGATTTACTGTAAACGAAGTGGATGCAGCTAGACGGAGTTTGCTTGAAGAATTGACGAGAGAACAAGTTAAGGTAAGCAAATTGGAGATTGGTCATTCATCATTGGAGGATTTATTTATGAGGGTGGTGACTGCATGAGTACAAAAGAAATGAGTCGTTTACAGACAGTTACTGTTCCATCAGCTGGAACTTCAAGCTTTACTCGATACATGGTTATGGTTCAAAAGGAGCTTCTCGAACTTATGCGAAGCTTTAAGCTTCTATGGGTGCCATTAGTATTTATATTGCTCGGTATTATGCAGCCGGTATCAACCTATTTCATGCCGGTCATATTGGAGAAGGCAGGAAGTTTGCCGGAGGGAACGGTTATCGAAATTCCTACGCCGCTCGGTACTGAGGTTCTTGCACAAACACTGCAGCAATTTGGCACACTAGGGGTTCTTGTTCTCGTGCTCGTTTGTATGGGGACGGTGTCTGGTGAGCGTATCAACGGCTCAGCATCACTTATTCTTGTAAAGCCGATTTCAGTATTATCCTACATCTGCTCCAAATGGACAGCTATCGTTTTGCTTACCTGGGGCTCATTTATAGCGGGATATCTTGCTTCTTGGTATTATACAGACTTGTTGATCGGCGATGCTCCAATGGATAAGGTGTTTAACAGCTTGCTTATCTACGGTTTGTGGCTCACCTTTGTAGCAACGATTACTCTCCTTTTCAGCTCGCTGCTTCGGAGTCCGGCGGCTGCGGCGTTCTCGGCATTAGGGGGAGCTGTCATTTTATCCATTTTGACGGGGCTGTTTCCTAAGGCACTGGGGTGGAGTCCAGGCGCATTAAGCGGTTTTGCCTATCAAGCCGCGGTATCAGGTATAGAAAATAATAGTCGATTCGGGTGGTCGATTATAATTACGATATTATGTATTGCAGCGTCTATTAGCTTATCAGCAACGGTTCTTCGCAAAAGTTCAGCTGTTGAATAATGTAATTATTCCGTCTATCAACTCTCTTCGATTGGACACCGCTATCATTTTTTAGTAGGATAGTAGTGAAAGAATCAGCGGCGAAGAAACAGGAGTTGAGGACGATGCTACAGCTAGGCACAAAGGTCGTCATTGTGGCTGACCAATATGAACAAAACCTGCCCATCGGGGAACATGGTTATATTATAGCTTACGACCGCAATGCGGATAATGTATTTGATTACGTGCTCAGAGTACCCTCTGCGAATCGTAATTTCCTTATTCCTGATGAAGATGTAGAACTTGAAGAGGTACTCATTCAAGATGAGGTTGACCGCATTGAACGTGAGGCTTTAATTGATTTTGCTCTTGCTACACATAATGAAGAATTGTTTAAACGAATTATGAACGGCGAAGAAGAAACGGAAGCGGAGCCAGAGAGTACGGCTACGGAGACGCTTAGCCCAGCGGACTTTATTCGTCAGGTTAATTTAAAGGCTTGGATTTAAAAGAATAGCTTGAGCTTTGGACTGTCCTGCAAGTCACTTTGGTGACCGCGGAACAGTCTTTTTTTTGTGCCTAGAATTATAGAGATTTATGTGAGCTTGTGGTGATAAAATGGACGAAATGTTATGAACCGTGGAAGGGGCTGCTGCATTGCACATAGAGAGCGTTAAAAGATTGATCAAAATAGCAGTATTTCTACTAATTACAATTGTATTTACAGCCAGCCTGCAGGCATTAACGCAATCTAACCGAGACTTGCCGCAAGCAAAGCGGGGAGTGCTGGATTTGTCTAATTGGAGCCTTGAGCAGGATGGCCCGGTTTTTCTTGATGGTGAATGGGAATTTTACGAAGGACAGCTGCTTACGCCTGCCGATTTTCACCAAAACAATTCGGGAATTTCTTATTTATCTGTACCTGCTACTTGGACAGGGAAAAACGCTGAAGGAGGTATGGCTCGAAAAGGCTTTGGGACATATCGACTAAAGGTTCTTCTCCAAGATGAAAAGGAAGGTTTGGGTCTGAAAACAAGAAGTATCCGAATGGCTCATCGGTTATTTATTAATGGCAAATTGGAAAGCGAAAGTGGACAACCATCCTCGAGCAAAAAATTGAATATACCTGGAAATACGCCTTCTAGCGCTTTTTTTCAAACAGAAACGAGGGAAGTTGAGCTTGTTATTCAGGTATCCAATTATGTGTTTGTCACCGGGGGGATCGTTAATTCGATTTCTTTTGGATTGGATTACGATATTAGCAAGATGAATGGCAGACAGCTAGGTATAGGAATTGGACTTGTTTTGATTATGGGTATGTTCGGGGCGTATCATCTTATCTTTTATTATCTTGGACGGAGGAATAAAGCTTACTTGCTTAGCGGATTGTACCTGCTAATCTTGTCTTTAGAGCGTTCACTGAATGGTGAGAAAATATTTCAACAGCTGCTTCCTAACATTCCATTCGACATCACTTATAAGCTGCTTGATTTGAGCCAAGTTTTAAGTGCTATGGTCATTATTATATTTTTTTGTTCATTTGATGCAAGGTTATTGTCGCCGAGAAACTTAAAGCTGTTTCAAACGCCATTTATCCTTTATATTGCTGCTGTTTTGCTGCTGCCGTACAGCATTCACATAAATGTAAAAGGTTTAACTTTATATTATTTAGGGCTGTTGGTGTCGTATATCATTTTGAAAATGGCTGTATTTTACATACGCAGTGAGAGTACTTCGTCTGAAGGGAAAGAATGGCTTCTGTTCATTGGTAGCGGCGTTTCTTTGATGGTTTTTCTCATATACGATGGTCTCTACTCGACGAACGCCGTAGACACTAATTTAGTGGGAACATTCGGTATTATCGGATTTATTGTCATTATAAATATTTTGCTCGCTGTAAGATTCTCGAATGCCTATGAGAAAACTGAAATACTCTCCCGTCAATTGCTCGTTTCCAATCAACTGAAGGATGAGTTTTTGATGAGTACCTCTCATGAAATCAAAACACCTCTGCACGGTATTATGAACATGACGTCTCATTTGCTTGAGGATGAGGATCATAATTTGCAGCCAAAGCAAAAACAAAATCTTTGGTTAATCAAGGATACTTCCACTAAACTGTCTATGTTAATTCATGACTTAATTGATGTAAGCCGCTTGAAGCATGGAGAATTAAGGCTGCATATGACAGTGGTGGATTTGCGAGTAGCCGTCCAGATCGTATTTGATGTGCTGCAATTCGAGCTAGCTGGGAAGTCGGTGCGATTAGACAATCAGGTGGAAGTGGATATATGGGTAGTTGCAGACGAAAGCAGACTTAGACAGGTGCTCTATAATCTGATTTATAACGCAATTAGGCATACAGAGAACGGCTGGATAAGGGTTAATTCGAGGTTGTTGGACAATAGGGTAGCTATCACTGTTGAGGATACGGGAAAAGGAATTCCAAGCAATAAATTTTTGAAGGTTTTCGAATATTTTGAGCAGCTGGAAGATACGCTTCCGACGGATGGTTATATGGGAATGGGCGTTGGTCTGTACATTAGCCGCAAGCTGGTTGAGCGAATGGACGGCGAAATTCGAGTGGATTGGTCCGAGATCGGTGAAGGAACTCGTATGCTCTTTACACTGCCCAGGGCTTTAGACATTCAAGGCTATCGGGAAGCTTCGGCATCCTCAGAAAATGAAATGGTGCAGCGAGTGACAGCTGATCACGCCTCGCTCGACGTTATAGGCTATCATGATCATACCATTTTAATAGTGGATGACGAGGCCTCCAATATTTATAGCTTATTGCATATATTAAAGCAGCATCGATACAATGTGATTACAGCATTTTCGGCTAAAGAAGCGATGTTCAAGATGGACGTGCATCCTCATGTGGACCTTGTTATTTTAGATGTCATGATGCCGGGTACTTCTGGTATTGAGCTATGCCGTACACTGCGAGGCCGCTATTCTATTCTAGATTTGCCCATTCTCTTCGCGACTGTTAAGGACACACCTGCAGATATTGCGTTAGGTTTCAGGGCAGGTGCTAATGACTATATAACGAAGCCATTTGATGGTGAGACGCTGCTTGCTAGAATCCAAACATTGATTGCAATGAAAACCTCCATTCAGGAGGCCATTCAAAATGAGCTGGCTTTTCATCAGGCTCAAATTAAGCCTCATTTTTTGTTCAACGCGTTAAGCAGCGTTATTTCCTTCTGTTATACAGATGGAGAAAAAGCAGCCTATTTATTGTCTATGCTTAGTCAATATATTCGCTACATTTTGGATACGGATCGATCTAATTTAGTCGTTCCTCTAGACCGTGAGCTTGAATTGATTCATGCCTATGTTGAGATCGAAAAGGCTAGGTTTGGAGAGCGGTTTACTTTTATCTCTCATGTAGATGAAGGTCTTCAAGATGTAGAGATTCCTTCTTTATGCATACAGCCCTTTGTTGAGAATGCGATCCGTCACGGGTTGTTTGATAAAGAGGGAGAGGGCACTGTTTCATTAAAGATTAATGAAGGACATGGCTATATACAAGTAACCGTTGAGGACGATGGTGTTGGAATGTCGGATATTCTGCTTAGTCAAATAACGAGCGGAGAGAAGCGGGATGGGGGCATTGCTATCGCTAATATTCGAAAGCGGCTAGAGGCCATTTCTGGTGCTGCATTCACCGTTCATTCAGAGCAAGGGAGTGGAACAAAGATAACGATGTATTTGCCTTATGGTATCGTAGGGTGAATAATCATGACGCAACACTTGGACGATATTTTGGATGAAGGATTAAAGGGGGGAAGATTATGTTTCGGGCTGTCATTATAGAAGATGAGAAGCCGATATTGGAATTGATGAAGGTTATTTTAGGACGGAATACTAATTACACCATTGTGGGAGCTTTCACTAATCCTATTGAAGCACTAGAGAAGATGGAAGACATTAAGCCCGACGTAGCTTTCATAGATGTGGAGATGCCTAAGATGAATGGGCTTGAGCTTGCACGGAAAGTACGGGCGTTAACGATACAGACAGAAATTGTTTTTACAACTGCTTACAAGAACTATGCTCTGGACGCGTTTGGAGTAGAAGCGATTGATTATATTTTAAAGCCAGTAACACCTTCAACAATTGAACGGGTGACAGAACGTTTAGTTAATCGGCAGCGCGTAACTACAATGGTCATCCCTCAAAAGGATTTATCGATGATCCAATGTTTTGGTGGGTTCGAGGTTCGCAATTCGGAAGGGGTTCCTGTACATTTTCGGACACGCAGGGCTGAGGAGCTGTTTGCCTATTTTCTGTGTCATTCGGGACGCAATATTAGCAAATGGCAGGTAATGGATTTGTTGTGGCCGGATATGCCGGAGGAGAGAAGCTCTTCCAATTTATACAATACAATTTATCTTATGAAGAAAATATTGAAAGAAAATGAACTCGGCATGAGCATTCGTAAAATGAATGATGGTTATATGATGGAAACAGGAAACCAAATGTATGATGCGCTAGCGTTCCAACGCTCAAATGTCTCTTTTGCCGAGGGGAAGCTGGATAGGGAGCAAATGGAGTATTTATGTGCGCTGTATCAAGGGCCGCTGTTGGATGGGAAAACCTATCTATGGAAAATACCACTGGAGGAAGCTTATTTTAAACAATACTCCACGATGACCAAAAAGCTAGTCGAAGATGATTTATTATCGAATGACTGGAATCAAGCGGAGCATCGCCTCGACAAATATTTGGCTGTTTATCCGCTTCATGAAGAGATGAATCAGCTTATGATCGATATTTATGAGAGACAAGGGAACAGAGAGAAGATGCTTCGACTATATACGAAATATGAGAGGGCTTGCCGCGAAGAGCTTGGAATAGAGCCGTCTTTGGATATGAAGAGTAGGTTATCTACGTTCTAGATTCATTAAAAATATAGTTATAAACCATTAGAGCAGAGGAATGTCCTCTGTTCTTTTTTGTTTTTTCGACATGTTGTGACGAATTGTGAGATTTTGTTGAGTTCTAATTGATAAGATTCTTCCAAACATGGTAATAGCCAATCACACGGTGGGAGAGAGGTCAAAAATATGCTTAGTTTAGTAAGGTCCAAGAAGATAATCAGTATGATTCTATTCGCGCTGATGGTCAACCTATGCTCGTCATTGTTTATTGAGGATGGGAGAAAGGTAAATGCGGCTGGAGCTGGAGAAGTTTCTGTATTTAAAAAAGCGTATATTACAAGCTTTAACAATGGTACTGTCGATGTTGTTAATCTATCGGATCTGACTGTAGAAAAGGCTAAAATCACGGTAGGAAATCAACCGAACAGCGCTGCGATCAACCCCAATCAGAAGCAGGTGTTCATAACCAACAGAGCAAGCAATACGGTCTCGGTTATTGATCCGGCGAAGGATGAGGTAATCGCGACCATACCGGTTGGAGTTCAGCCTCATGGCGTTGCCTTTAATAAGGATGGAAGTAAAGCCTATGTGGCAAATGACTCAGGAAGCTCGATTTCAGTTATAAATACAGCCTCACTCGTTGAGGAAAAAAAAATATCCGTAGCTACGCCTATTGCGATGGCATTGGTTGGGAATGATCTTTATGTTACTAGTAGAACCGGAAAACTCACGATTATTGATATAATAAGCGAAACAGTTGTGAAGGAAATTACCATTGAGGGGGAACTTTACGGACTCTCGGTTAATCCCTCGGGTACAAAGATTTATGTGGCTAACTTAGTAACTAATTTCGTAAATATAATTGATACGAATTCAAAAACCCACGAAGCGGATATACCGGTTGGCAGCATGACAACTGCAACAGAAGTTAGTCCTGATGGCAGTAAGATATTTGCAGCACATGGCTATAATGACTCTGTGTCAGTAATCAATGCGGCAACCCTTAAAGTGGATGCTACCATAAATGTTGATGCTAACCCTTACGTCATCGGCGTTTCCAAAGATGGTCTTCAAGCGTACACGATCAATTATGGCTCGAGCAATATGAGTGTTATTAATACAACGACAAATACGGTCGACAAAACAATTGAGCTCAGTGTGGGACCTTTTATGGTCGGAACCTTTATGATTCCTGTTGCTGTTGCATTGGATGCTGAACCGTCTGAACCATCCGAGCCAGCTGATAATCAAGCTCCTGTTGTGACAGCACTAACTCCAGTTAAGGGTGCACAAAATGTTGGTGTGGATGCTAATCTTAAATTAACGTTTGATGAAAAAGTAAAGGCACTGACGGGTAAAAAGATAACGCTTTGGAAACCTCGGGAATTATCAATGATTAACGGACCAGATTACCCGATCTTAATAAGCGATGCAACGTTAGTAGAAACAATTGATGCAGGTGATTCGACAAAGGTAACAGTCTTGGATAATGTAGCAACGATTAATCCAGCAGCGGATCTGGAATATCAGACGAATTATTTTGTGAAGATTGAACGATCTGCTTTTACGGATATTGCAGGGAACGGCTATGCTGGATTATCCGCTGATGTTGAAATCCATGATGGTCAAGTACAGGATACTTATACCGAATCATGGCATTTTAAAACGGGTAAGGCAGCAGATACAACCGGCCCGGTGGCGACAACATTTGTACCCGCGAAAGCAGCTGTGGATGTTTCCATCAGTGCGGACATGACATTAACGTTCAACGAAAATGTGAAGGCTGGAACAGGCAAGAAAATAAAGATTTTTGAACCGGGCAGAGCCACACCGGATGGAACAAATCCAAGTGCTCCAATTTTACTTGAAGAAATAACTTCATCAGATACGAGCAAAATAACGATTTCTGGGAACAAAGTTACCATTAATCCAACGAAAAACATGAAAAACAATACCTATTATTATATCCTCATGGATAAAGGTGCGTTTCAGGACATATACAATAATGATTTTGACGGCATGTTCCAATTCATTCAGTTGATGAACGAAAACGTCATGTATATGGGTGAGCCGGGGAAGATATGGTTCTTCAAAACAGAAGCTGCACCAGACACAACAGCGCCGACAGCTACTGGATATACACCAGCGAATAATGCGCTTGATGTGGCGGTTGATGCGAGCTTACAGCTCACTTTCAGCGAGATCGTGGAAGCGATGGCAGGCAAAAATATTAGCATCCGCAAAGCAAGTGATGATAGTGTTGTTGAAACCATTGCAGCTAACGATACTGCAAAATTGACACTAGCAGGAACTAAGGCGACCATTAAATTGTCAACTAGTTTAGCTAACGATACGGGCTATTACGTTCTGATTGATGATGGAGCCTTTAAGGACAAGGCTGGCAATACATTTAAGGGCATTACAGGAAAGACGATCTGGAGCTTCAAGACAGCAAAGAGTGTTTCGCCACTAACTGTTACGACATTATCTCCTATTGATGATGCTTCAGCGGTGGCTACTAACTCCGATTTGTTGCTAACTTTTAGCGAGAATGTACAAGTGATTCCGGGTAAAAAGATTTTTATCAAGAAGCAATCTGATGACAGCATTGCTCATACTTTTGAAATTAGCAGCATAAGCGATGTAAGTGTATCGGGTAATAAAGTAAAGATAAATCCTTACCTAATGGTACCGGATGCTCCAGGGAATTATTTGGAATACAATACTGCTTACTATGTTCAAATAGAAGCGGGAGCACTGAAAAGCACGACCAGCAGTGCACAATACGCAGGTATTGCAGACAAGACAACTTGGAATTTTACTACAGGTGCTGCACCAGAAAAAAATGATCTGAAGGTTATAGCATACTCACCTGCCGGAGGGGCAAATGGTGTATCTCAGAGCACGGCTCTAAAGCTGACGTTCAGCACAAATGTTCAGGGAGTAAACGGCAAGAGCTTTGAAATTAGAAAGAAATCTGACAATAGCGTTGTGCACAAAGTGAATTTCGGAGAAATGGGAGTCGAGATATCGGGAAATACGGTAACGATTAATCCTCCAATCCTCCCGCAACCTGGCAATGGGCCTAAGGTCGAATATTTGGAGCCAGGTACAGAATATTACGTCCTAATTGCAGCTGGAGCTTTGAAGGATAAAGACGGAAACAGCTATGCGGGTATTTCTGATAAATTAGTATGGACCTTTACCACGGAGCCAGATTTGGAACTGGATACAGACGGAGATGGTATTCCAGACTCCATTGATCCAGATGATGACAACGACGGTTTATCGGATGAGCAAGAAGCGAAAATAGGTACAAATCCAAAAGATCCAGACACCGACAAGGATGGAATCAACGATAAGGACGATCCATTTCCAACGGATGCAGCTAAGCCGGGTACAGTCAACGGTGAGCTTGACACAGACGGAGATGGCATTCCAGATTCGACTGATCCAGACGACGATAACGACGGTTTGACGGATGAGCAAGAACTTAAACTAGGTACAAATCCAAAAGATCCAGACACCGACAAGGATGGAATCAATGATAAAGATGATCCATTCCCAACGGATGCAGCTAAGCCGGGTACAGTAAACGGTGAGCTGGATACAGACGGAGATGGTATTCCAGATTCGACTGATCCAGACGACGACAACGACGGTTTGACGGACGAGCAAGAAATTAAACTAGGTACAAATCCAAAAGATCCAGACACCGACAAGGATGGAATCAATGATAAAGATGATCCATTCCCAACAGATGCGGCTAAGCCGGGTACAGTAAACGGTGAGCTGGATACAGACGGAGATGGCATTCCAGATTCGACTGATCCAGACGATGACAACGACGGTTTGACGGACGAGCAAGAAATTAAACTAGGTACAAATCCAAAAGATCCAGACACCGACAAGGATGGAATCAATGATAAAGATGATCCATTCCCAACAGATGCGGCTAAGCCGGGTACAGTCAACGGTGAGCTTGACACAGACGGAGATGGCATTCCAGATTCGACTGATCCAGACGACGACAACGACAGTTTGACGGATGAGCATGAAAAAGCAATTGGAACGAATCCAAAAGATCCTGACACCGACAAAGATGGAATCAACGATAAGGATGATTATTATCCGTTGGATCCAACGAGATCCAGTTATTCAGGCAACAACTCGGGTGGCAACGTGACTCCAAAGCCTGATAAGCCTGATCCGGTTGAAGTTCCAGAACACAAAGAAGTCAAAGCTTATATTATTGGTCATCAGGACGGAAGCTTTAAACCAGAGAAGGGGATTACACGTGCTGAAATGGCAGCGATACTTGTTCGCATACTGGGCAAGGAAGCTGAATTATCTTCCGTGAGCAGCACGGGCGTTGATGCTGAGCATTGGGCTGCAAAATACATTGCAATTATAACCGAATTGGGTTTAATGGTTGGTTATCCAGATGGCAGCTTCAAACCAAATCAGACGATCACTCGTGCGGAAATGGCTGTTATTATTAATCGATTGATGGAGCATATTGAAACCGGCGGCAAAAGTTTCTCTGACATTAATGGGCACTGGGCACAAACGGCCATTGATCAGGGGACTGCAGCAGGAATTTTCAACGGATATAAGGATGGTACATTTGCGCCAAACCGCGTTCTTACGAGAGCAGAGGCTGTTGTCATATTCAATAGACAGCAGGGCAGATCTCCTCTAGCAGGAGCAGATCAACAATGGAGTGACGTTTCGCAGAAGCACTGGGCGTATGAAGATATTCAGACTGCGAGCATCGACCATGAGATTAAAGAGCAATAATGCTAACGGTCATCTAGAGCATTTCAGTAAGAACCTGATTCTCTAAAACTAAAAAGCAGCCTGCCTCACAACAGCTTAAGTTGTGAGAGTGGGCTGCTTTTGTTTGTTTGATAAACGATTGCTTTTACGCCCAACTCTTCTGCTTTAGATCCAGTTCCTTTTATGTGGAAATTAAGAAGTGATTTGCCGTTTACATTGATGTTCTCCCTGTATGTGCGATATAATAGGAAGAATGATTACAGGAATAGGAAAGGAAGAATACCTGATGAGCATTTCACCTAAGGATGTAGACCATGTAGCAAGACTTGCGCGGTTAGAGCTATCCGATTCGGAGAAGGATCAGTTTACGGAGCAGCTCAATGCGATTTTGAAATATGCGGAAAAGCTAGAAGGCTTGGACACGGAAAATGTTGAGCCAACCAGCCATGTGCTCCCTATAACGAATGTAACGCGCGCGGATGAGAAACGCCCGTCGCTGCCGATCGAGAAGGTTTTGCTGAATGCGCCTGATGAAGAAGATGGACAATTTAAAGTACCTGCGGTGCTTGAATAATACGAATGGGTTTAATTTGAAGGGAGGAACTACTGTTGGCACTGTTTGATTTGCGCCTGCAGGATGTACATAACAAGCTTAACAATAAGGAACTGTCTGTTTCTGAGCTGGTTAGCGCATCATTTGCGAGAATTGCGGAAACTGAGCCTGCTATTAAGGCTTTTATTACATTAAATGAAGAGAATGCACGCTTGCAGGCTTCCGAGCTGGACAAGCAATTGCAAGAAGGCGGCGACCAAGGTTTATTGTTTGGATTGCCGGCGGGTGTTAAGGATAATATTGTGACGGAAGGTCTACTGACCACTTGTGCGAGTCAGTTCTTAAGCAATTACAATCCTATCTATGATGCCACTGTTGTTCGCAAGCTGAAAGCAGCTCAGTCGGTAACGATTGGCAAGCTGAACATGGATGAATTTGCAATGGGCGGTTCCAACGAGAACTCCAGCTTCTATCCAACTCGCAATCCATGGAATACGGATTATGTTCCAGGCGGCTCAAGCGGCGGATCGGCAGCTGCAGTTGCTGCTGGACAAGTTTATTTCTCGCTTGGCTCCGACACTGGCGGCTCGATTCGTCAGCCAGCTGCTTATTGCGGTATCGTTGGCCTCAAACCAACATATGGCCTAGTATCACGCTTTGGACTTGTTGCTTTTGCATCTTCTTTGGACCAAATCGGTCCGCTTACCAAAAATGTTGAAGATTCCGCATTTGTGCTGCAAGCCATTGCTGGTTACGACACAAGCGACTCTACATCAGCGAATGTGGATATTCCAGATTACACAGCAGCTCTTACAGGTGATGTAAAAGGTCTGCGTATCGGTGTGCCTAAAGAATACCTAGGAGCTGGTATTGATCCGCGTGTGAAAGAAGCGGTACTTAAAGCGCTGGCAGTATACGAATCACTGGGCGCGACATGGGAAGAGGTTTCACTTCCGCATACGGAGTATGCAATCGCTACTTACTATTTGCTTGCTTCCTCGGAAGCATCGTCAAATCTAGCTCGTTTCGACGGCGTACGTTACGGTGTACGTGCGGAAGATCCTGCAAATCTCATTGATTTGTATAAGAAATCCCGCAGCGAAGGATTTGGCGCTGAAGTAAAACGCCGGATTATGCTTGGAACATATGCTCTAAGCTCTGGCTATTATGACGCATATTATTTGAAAGCTCAGAAGGTACGTACACTTATCAAGCAGGACTTTGACCAAGTGTTCAGCCAATATGATCTCATCATCGGACCTACGGCTCCGACACCTGCGTTCCGAATCGGAGAGCAAGTTGGAGATCCATTAACGATGTATTTAAACGATATCTGTACGATACCGGTAAGCTTGGCTGGCGTTCCTGCCATTAGCGTTCCTTGTGGAACGGCAGATGGCTTGCCGATTGGCTTGCAAATTATCGGGAAAGCGTTCGACGAATCGACGGTGCTGCGCGCCGCTCATGCGTTCGAGCAGCATACAGAGCATCATAAACAACGTCCGCAGCTATAAGCGGACCTATATACGTTTACGAAGGGATCGATACGAATGTCTGAACCGAACAAATACGAGACGGTTGTCGGGCTGGAAGTCCATGTGGAGCTGCATACGAACAGTAAAATCTTTTGCGGCTGCTCTACGGCTTTCGGCGCGCCGCCGAATACCCATACCTGTCCAGTATGCCTTGGACATCCCGGCGTTTTGCCGGTATTGAATCGCCAAGCCGTTGAATATGCAATGAAAGCGGCAATGGCTTTGAACTGTCAAATTGCAGATATCAGCAAGTTTGACCGTAAAAACTATTTTTACCCCGATTCGCCAAAAGCGTATCAGATTTCGCAATTTGATCAACCGATCGGTGAACATGGCTGGATTGATATTGAAGTGGGTGGCGAGACCAAACGAATTGGGATCACAAGGCTGCACCTTGAAGAGGATGCAGGCAAATTGACTCACGTCGATGGCGGTTATGCATCACTTGTCGATTTCAACCGTGTAGGTACGCCGCTAATTGAGATCGTATCAGAGCCTGATATTCGTACACCTGAGGAAGCGAAAGCATACCTCGAGAAAATCAAAGCCATCATGCAGTATTGCGATGTTTCTGATGTGAAGATGGAAGAGGGCAGCTTGCGCTGTGATGCAAACATAAGCCTTCGTCCATACGGACAAAAGGAATTTGGTACACGTGCGGAGCTTAAGAACATGAACTCCTTCCGCGGCGTTCAGCGCGGCCTTGAGTATGAGCAGTTCCGCCAAGCGGAAATTCTCGACAGCGGTGGTGAGGTCATTCAGGAGACTCGTCGTTTTGACGATGCACTTGGTAAGTCCTTCTCTATGCGCGGCAAAGAAGAAGCACATGATTACCGCTACTTCCCGGACCCGGATCTAGTACAGCTTCATATTAGTGAAGACTGGAAGCAAAGCATTCGTGCGACAATTCCAGAATTGCCTGATGCGCGCAAAGCGAGATATACGGCTGATTACAGCTTGCCTTCCTATGATGCTGAAGTCATTACTTCATCTAAGAAGCTTGCTGATTTCTTCGAGGAGAGCCTTTCTTACACGAAGGATGCCAAATCCGTATCAAACTGGATCATGGGTGATTTGCTTGGTTATTTGAATGCCAACGGTCAAGAAATTACCGATGTGAAGATTACTGGACAAGGCCTAGGTGAAATGATTGGTTTGCTTGAGAAAGGCACAATCAACGGTAAAATTGCCAAAACGGTATTTAAAGCGATGCTGGATTCAGGCAAGCTGCCACAGCAGATTGTAGAGGAACAAGGTCTCGTTCAAATCAGTGACGAAGGCGCTATTCAAGCCATCGTTAACCAGATCGTTGAAGCAAATCCGCAATCTGTTGAAGATTACAGAGCAGGTAAAGATAAAGCAATTGGCTTCCTTGTTGGTCAGGTTATGAAGGAATCAAGAGGGAAAGCAAATCCCGCACTCGTGAATAAGCTGCTTGTAGAGCGCTTGAAATAAAAGCAGTTGCACGCAAAAAGACGCGGTTCATCAACATGATGAACCGTGTCTTTCTTTTTGAACATCACTCTGGACAGAAGACCTGTAAGCTCCATACGCTGCATACAATTATGTTACAATAGCGAATATAGAAAGGTCGGGATTGTTTATGCTGCTAAGTACACTTCATAATCCTTGGTATATTAGTGAACTTCATATTTTATTAAGGCTGCTGCTTGCCTTGCTATTGGGCGGACTTATTGGCTTCGAGCGAGAACAGTCGAATCATGCTGCTGGACTTCGAACGAATATTCTAGTTTGTTTAGGTTCTTGCTTGTTGATGCTGCTATCCATGTACGGTTTCTCAGCATTTGTCGACGAGCCTAACGTACGGGTTGACCCAGCGCGACTTGCAGCCGCAGTTATTACAGGCATTGGATTTCTAGGTGCAGGTACTATTTTATTTACCGGAAAATCAATAACTGGTTTAACGACAGCGGCGTCCCTATGGGTCGTTTCTGCAATTGGATTAGCAGTCGGAGCAGGCTTTTATTTTGCATCAGCTACCGCAACGATCATGGTTCTTGTAACATTATGGGCGTTTAATAAGCTGGAAAAAAGGTATATTAGTGCAAAGAAAGAGCACTTGCTCAAAATAAAAGCTAATAATTTATCTCAAGCCATGCTTGAATTAAATAGCCTACTGACTGATCGGAAAATCATCATGAGAAAAATGCTGCTGGAAGAATGCGAGGGTGAAGAGGAAGGCGAGCAGATTTTGCTGCAGGTGTATATTACACTGCCTAAATCAGAAGCATTGTTAGTGCTCCTCGATAATATAAAGCACTTGGAGGGTGTACGTTGGGTCAGCTCAGAATAAAACGAATAAAAAATAGGCTTCTCACCGTATTATTCGCATTTGCTATGCCAGGAGCAGGACATATGTATACTGGACAGCATCCGAAAGGCTTACTGTTAATTGCGGCCTTTTGGCTGGATTTGACGGCGATTGTAAGGTTAGCCGATTCAGATGGCGGCAGACATTTGCTGTTGATCGTTTATTTAGGTATTATGCTTCCTATTTTTTATTTTATTAGCGTGTTTGATTCCTTGCAAAGCGCGGATGCCGATAATAACAACCCCGTTGCACTGAATCGCACACATGGTATTTTACTTTTAGCGGCGGGAAGCGTCATGCTTATTTTAGTGAAGCCTCCACAAGCGATTTTACCCTGGATGAATGAACTAGCGGAGTTATGTGTTGGCCCGATTATTATAATCGCTTCAATATTGCTGCTGTCACGTTCAAGGAAAGGAAGAGTTACTATGTTTAAGCTCGGACGCTTTACAGCAGCGGCACTGGTATTGGTCGTGGGAGGATTGCTTCTCTGGGATCAAATTCAAGGACGGAATGATATTTCATTGCTTGGTCAATGGTGGCCGGTTATTTTTATATTGTTAGGTTTAGAAATCATTCTATACAGCATAAAGTTTAAAGACATAGAAAAAAAGCTTCGATTTGATGTTGGAGGCGCGATGATTGCTGTTGCGATTTCGTTGACCGCTTACGTTGTGACCCAATACGCGGATATTCCTTATCGTTGGCTGGATCAATTTAATGTTGATTTGAACGGGGCAGCAGAATTTGGAGAAGAGAAAGGATTTCATTATGAGAAGACCATCATTAAGGTTCCTTTAGATGAAGCGATTTCTCTCATTCGTGTTGTTAATCCCAATGGGCAAGTAACCATTCGATCGGGTGACGTACAGGAAATAGAGCTTTTGACTGCTGTATGGGTTGATGTGCCAGGCAAAACGGAGGCTGATGCGATCGCAGAGCAATCAACCGTCAAAATTAATCCAGGCGCTGAAGTAACGTTGGAGGCGAAGGGTCAAACCTATGGCGCTAACGGAAGCAGAAAACCGAGAATGAATATGATCATTACCGTACCAATGTCTTTGTCTGATCAGGTTGAGGTTAATCAGCAGCCTACAGAAACACCGTTATCCTTGGGTTCGGAAAGTATTGATACGATTGGCGAAGAAGTTGATGCGGGAGCATCTGATATTGATTTGAACGATCAGTCCGCAACTGAAAAGCCTACGGATACAGATGTAGGTTTAAATGGTCAATCTGAACAACCGCCTCAGAATGCTGAGGAACAGAAGCCTGTATTAAAGATGAAAGTTGAATCAGGCAATGGTTCAATTGAAGTCATGAATTTGACGCTGCCAGGCGGCCTTGAGCTCCGAAGCAATAGCGGAATTGTTTCAGTAAGCAACATTAAAGGTCCTATCTCCGTCAAAGGTAATAATGGCGGAATTAATGTGAAAAGCATAACCGGTGATACCAGTCTTGAAACAAAAAATGGTACGGTTACTGCAGATTCTATTGAAGGTAAGCTTTATGCGAATACACTCAATGGCAGTTTGGAGATCAAGCAGATTGATGGAAACATTGAAGCAGAAACAAAAAACGGGAAAATCAAAATGGACGGTGCAGGCGGTTCTGTTAAAGCGGATACGCTGAATGGGAACATTGAACTAAGCAGTGCTGAAGTTAGCGGAGATTGGGATCTCGATAGCTCCGTCGGAGAGGTAAAGCTTGCAATACCGGGGGATGCTCATTTTACGATTTATGGATCGGTAACTTTCGGTAATATTGTGTCCGATTTGCCGCTTGAAGTAAGTAAGAAAACGATAAGAGGCACTATAGGCGACGGCACTTTCAGGATTCAGATTAATGCTACGAACAGCATTGCAATTAAGCAATTTGGACTATCCTAAAAAGGCGCTTTCATTGACAAACTCTTAAATAAGAACGTACAATAGCTTTAATAACTTTAAGGAAGGGCGTGAGGGGAATGGGAGCCAGCGTTAACTTAGCACTTGAGCAACTGAAGATGAATGGCGTCCGAATGACCCCGCAACGTCACGCCATATTAAGCTACTTGATGGACTCGATGTCGCATCCGACTGCAGATGAAATTTATAAAGCGCTCTCACCAGTTTACCCGAGCATGAGCGTAGCTACCATATATAACAATCTGCGTTTATTTGTAGAAGCTGGATTAGTGCGTGAGCTGACTTATGGCGATGATTCAAGCCGGTTTGATTCGGATTTATCCGATCATTACCATGCCATTTGCAAAAATTGCGGTTCAATCGTCGATTTTAATTATCCACCGCTGCTTGAGGTAGAACGTGCAGCGTCACGTGTAACAGGTTTTGTGGTTGAAGGACATCGGATGGAAATTTACGGTGTTTGCTCGACTTGCAACACTAAATCAGCGAAATAATTGGCGTTATGCCTACAAGAACGTGCCGGGAAGCGATACAACGCTAATCTGCACGTTTTTTAATAGTCGAATAGAATTTTGAAGTTAACATTACAGGAGAGTGATGACTTGGAAACGATGTACAACCGAGCGCCACGCCGAAAAGGCAACCGAGGTGTTCGGAGCATAATATTGTTGTTTTTGTTAGGAGTAATAGCTGTCTTTTGTTGGTATGGATATATGCGCTTTATTCCTAACAATGAAAAGGTAGATCCAAATTATAAGACAGAGCATCCTATATTTATTCAAGGCGTTGAAGCGGAGCAAGGAGCTATTATCGAAAATGATGAAGTCAAGCTGCCGCTTTCGGTGCTGGAGCAGGTATTAGGAGCGGACAAGCCTATAAGATATGAGCCTGATTCAGGTTCAATCATCTTGACAACTGCCAATAAGGTACTTCACCTTAAGACGGATTCTTTAACGGCGACTATCAACCAAAAGCCATATGATCTAACGATTACTGCAGAAACGTCTAATGATACGGTCTATATTCCTGCAGAACCTTTGGAGGAGTTATATGGGCTGAAAGTAGAATTCGTAAAAGAGACAGGCACAGTAACACTGCTGAATGCAGGAGACATGGTTCAGCTTGCTGAGGCTACTCCTGAGAAAGGGGCAGCTATTCGAACCGAAGCGACTATTCGAGCGCCTTTTGTTCAAAAAGTTCCTCAATCACAGTCAATAAGAATTTGGAAAGAGCAGGAAGGTTGGCTGCTTGTCCAAAACAGCGAAGGCATCATCGGTTTTATGAATAAAAAAGATGTGAAGCTTACTTCTATTGAAAAAATGCCCGAGCAGGCGGCAGAGCCTCCATTTATTGCGTGGAAGGTGCTCGGCAACAAAATTAATATGACATGGGAAGCTGTTTATCAACGGAAAATCGATACTGCCAAAATAGCGCCGATGCAGGGAGTAAATGTCGTTAGTCCTACCTGGTTTGAACTTGCCGACGACAAAGGAACAATAAAAGGCAAGGCTGATCCCGCATATGTGAAATGGGCACATCAGCAAGGGATGCAGATTTGGGCGCTGTTCAGCAATAGCTTCGAGCCTGATCGAACGACAAAGGCATTAGCGTCAGTGGAAACGCGATTCTCGATGATACAGCAGCTGATCGGCTTTGCTCAAGTATATGGATTGCAAGGGATTAATTTAGATTTTGAAAATGTACACACGTCGGATAAAGCTAATTTTGTACAATTTGTTCGGGAGCTGACTCCGCTTTTACATGAGCAGGGCTTGGTTGTCTCCGTGGATGTAACGCCCAAGTCGAATAGTGAGATGTGGTCGCTGTTTCTTGATCGTGCAGCGCTTGGCAATGTTGTAGATTATATGATGGTCATGGCTTACGATGAGCATTGGGCTGCGAGTCCAAAATCAGGTTCGGTAGCATCGCTGCCTTGGACAGAGAGTTCTCTTGTTCGTATCATGCAGGAGGATGCCGTACCAGCAAGTAAAATTATTTTAAGCATGCCTCTGTATACCCGGATATGGACTGAGAAAAAAGGGGAAGACGGTAAAATAGACGTTTCCTCAAAGGCAGTAGGCATGAAGAAGGTTAATGAGATTATTACGACTAAGAAACTTAAGCCGGTGTTTGATGCAAAAGCAGGTCAGAATTACGTGGAATATACGGAAGACGGAAATTTGATGCGAATATGGATTGAGGATGAAGTATCCATTAAAGCTCGAGTAGCGCTTGCACGTAAATATGATTTAGCGGGTGTAGCAACATGGCAGCGTGCGTTCCAAACGGAAGCTATTTGGAAATCGATCGACGATTCTCTCAAGATTAGGCCATAATTCATTTATAAATGTTAAATAAGAAACGCCTCCTCACATGTGAAGACATGGAGGAGGCGTTTCTTATTTATGTAATGCTGCGATCAAAAGTTGGTTTTCTTAGCTTTTTACCTTCTTAGTAGAATAAAGGTTGTTTCCTAAGAAAGAATCAACCGTATATTCACTATAGGTTAAACTTGCTGTTCAGAAGGAGTAGTTGTTGCTTGTGCAGGATCAAGCGTAAGTATCGTTTTGCAATACATACAACGATCTGTTTTTCCAAGCATCTTGGTTGGACGCGAGCATTCTGGACATTGAAGCATTGTGGCACTTGTTGACATCATGCCAGCCCAGAAATAAACGGCTACGCTGATTAACAAGGAGATCATGCCGATTACCATGAAGATAGCAGCAATGATTTTGCCTGCTTGTCCCAAAAAAACAATGCCGGCTGTTCCGAGTATCATGACTCCCATGCCAACAAGGGTGAAAACGAGTCCCCATAGACGGAATTCGTTGATTTTGGCTGACTTGAAAAAGAACTTATTCATGTATTCATACCCTTCCTATGACCAATGACTTATGATTTTGAAACAGTTTCTGAGTTAGTAAGCAGGAATGTGCCTCCAACCTGTCGAAAAAGAATAAAACTGTAGAATATTATTATAGCGTAATAAAATGTGATTAGCTATATGGAGGAACCAGTGGAACATATAAAAGCGTACTTCTCGGACAGCTATCGAGATGAACCTCATTTAATCGGTTTGGCTGTTATTGAAAACCCATATCCTTATAATCCTTTAGCTGATGGATTAGATTCATTAGTACTTGTTGTAATGAACGAAGAGATTGAGCGGAATGATACGGAGCATGTCCAAATCGAGGGTCAACGGGTATTGATTCGAACCATTGATTCGAATGGATTGAGTGAATGGTTGTCTGGTGGCGAAAACCGCAATATTATCGAGTGGCTAGTTCGGGGGGAGATCTTGGTGGATCGCGACGGCTATCTGAGCAGTGTTCGTGAACGTCTGCTTCAGTTTCCTGCTTCAATGCGGGAGCAAAAGCAGTTTGCTGAATTTACGGGTTTCTTAAGAACGTATTTACAAGCAAAGCAGGATCTATTGGATGGTAATTTGTTGGATGCATACAGTCATGTGCTGACAGCGTTGCATCATTGGGCTCATATCGTTCTTATAGAAGAAGGAAGGCATCCTGAGCTAACCGTGTGGAAACAGCTGAAGCGAGTTCACCCAGGAATATATAAGCTCTACGAGGAGCTAACGGTAAGCCCAGAAACATTGGAGCAACGAGTACAATTAGTTATGCTTGGCTGCGAGTTTTCCGTAATGAGCAAAATGAAAACAAGCTGCGCGTTATTATTTAATATACTTGGCAGTCGCGAAGAGCCTTGGAGTATTGCGGAGCTGCAATCACACTCTACATTAAATATATTGCATGGTGATTTGTCACTTGTTCTCCAAAAGCTTGTGAAGCGGGAGTACATTCGTGAGGTTGCTGTTATGAATGAAGCAGGAGATATAGGTGCGCTTGAACTTCGATATATGAACAACGTGAAAACAAGCTAATGATTCAACCGTTTATAATAGTAGAAGCGCATGTCATGGCCTATGTTTATAGAGGCAGGCATGCGCTTCTTTTATTTAAAATAAAAAGTGGAAAACATGCTTGACTTATATTAGTATCAGATGATATATTAGTACTCGCCGCTTTTACAGGATACATAATCGCGAAAACGACATTTTAAAAAAAATGTCGAAAAACGAAAAAAAGTACTTGCAAAGAGATAGGCAAACGTGATATATTATAAAAGTCGCCGATACGAAATACGCGGTTGACACGAAAGAAAAGATTGCTCTT
>NZ_JBITPK010000029.1:0-25090 GCF_050467785.1 Paenibacillus sp. NRS-1760
ACAGGAATTATTTATTTGTTAAAAGGAAGCTATTCATATTGAATGTTAACACCAATCGCTTAGATAGTTAACCTTCAGTTTTGGTTATCAGAAACTTTCACTACTTTAGCCGAATCTCCTTCAACTAAAATAAAGTCATTAATAGCTCGCAAGTCGAAATCCCCTTTAAATTCTATACTATCAGTATAGAAAGTTATGTTTTCTTGTATACTGTAACCATATCTCGTGAGCCCCTCATTATATAACCCATCGGTGCTCTGAGGAAAATTTTGATATGTTACTTCGTTGTATTCCGTTTTGAGTAATTTAATAAATGCTTTTTCTGCATCAGCAATCACTGCTTCTGCATCGGTTACGTAATTCATATCTTGTTTCAAATCATCCTCTGTATTAAATATGTTTATATTTATCTTGTCTATATCAAACATAAAAATTGTAAGCTCGTCAGTAAGTCGAGAACCATATTTTTTTGTCTGAGCATTAGTCAATATTTTAAGTCTTCCGTGATGGGCTTGTTCAAATAATCGAGAAAAGCTATCGCCTTTTTTAGAAATGCCAACATAGTAAAGCTCAAAATTTGTAAACTGTCTTAGATCAAAATCACCATAGACATTTACTTCTATCTGCTTCCTCCAGTATAAAAAGAGGAAAAAGTCTGGAGTAAACCACTTTATTACATTTTCAGAACCGTTTAGAGTAAATCTAATTAACTTGGGACCAATTTCAAGGTCAATTTCATCATCATCTTTTAATAGATGCTCTAATTCAGTACGGATATTATAAGTTATCAAAGGACTGACTACTTCTCCCATTTTCAATTGAAATACTAAAAGTCCTCCAGCCGCAGGAATGAAATTTACAACCTCAAAAAAGAGTTCTTGTCTATGTCCAATCATGTATATTTTAGAGCTCTTAACCATTTCTCGAACTTCCTCATCCTGCCACAACCAATCACCTTCTTGATTTGAAATAGGTGAGTAGACTAACTGTAAATGATTTAGTAGGTATCGCATTCAATCACCTTTCATACGAAAATTCTTGTTATCCCATCCTCATAGTTTCAAAAAAACAACACTAAGCATCATCTTAGTAAATTCTTACTAACTACTGTCGAGTTTTTAAATGGAAGATTTAACAGGCTCTTGGGTAGGGCGATATGAATATGACTCAACGAATTATTTATGCTATTCACTCTTTGGAATAAGATGATTTTTTCTCAGATGATTCAAATAGATGTCAACATCTGATAAACCATTGCCTCTTAAAAGGTAGTTTTGGCACACAATTTTTTCAAATCCTTGAAACTTTATTAGATTGGAATACGCAGTATCAAGCCTATGAAATCTTTTTAAAGACAATATCTCAAATATTTTAACGGAAACATTATAGATCTCATTAAACAACTTCAAATCTAATTGTATTTTCCTGATTTGCTCGATTTTCATAATATCATAATGTGCTAAGTAGTAGTTTCGTATGTTTTCTATTTCTTTGCACAATACTTTTCCATCATTAATTAAACCTCTGACTTCCCCACCACTAACTTTACGCAAGGATTGCACTATCTGTTCATCACTTCTTTTACATGACTGATTAATAAAGTTTTTTAAAAAATCAAAACCAAAGTTTTTATCTTGTTTTGCAGTTGAGAATAGTTTTGTGGAAGTAAGAATCATTACAAAAAACGAGTTATTGATGAATTGTTGAATGAAGTGCAAATTCATGTGAAATACCAATTGGTTTTGAGATAGTTCATTATCAATAAAATGAATTAGTTTTTCGCAATAAAATAGATTGATATCAAAAGCTATTAATTCAGTTTGCAATAAGTCGGTCATTTCCTCAAATTTTCTATGTTGTTCAACAATCAAAGTATTCTTGTAATATAAATCCTGTTTTTCACTATACTGCTTGTGCGTAACCTCGGTTATTATATTCCACATATTCACCAATGAATTGATGTGTTTTTCCTCATCATCTATCCCTGCTATTATAAAATATAAATTTAACAAAAACTCAGCGGTAAGTTTTCTACATGTCAACAGCTTCTCTTCAGTGTCTCCTTGAACTTCTTTATTTAATGTATCTCTCAACTTGATAATTATGCTCCAATTAGATTCCCTATTATTCTGTGAAAAGTAAATAAGTTCATCTATATCATGTAATAGACTATCAAAATCGCTTATTTGAATAATATCTTCTTCAGTTTCTTCGAATTCAATACTTATTTGATCAAAAAGCTTACTTAACTTGTTAATCGCATCTTGAAGTAGCTTCTTAATATCCTCTTCTGTAATATCCATATTTGCAATCCCTTCATAAATCAACAGGTTTGTTTATTTTACAACAGTTAGAATTTCCATCTATAATGCAAAATTAAAATTACATTTGATTGTGCAATGAATTTTTATATTTAATATTATTCATCTACATCATTAAAGAAATCAATACTATTTTGGTTTAAGACTTTTAGTAAATAAGGCAACTCTGAGCTTTCTCTATGTTTTGATTCCTCAATTAACAGAGACATGATTTGCTTATATTCAAGGTCATACATATCTTCAATTTTATTTAGTGTATTCATGAAAATTTCAACGGACTTTTTAGGATCAGTTTCACCTTTCATTTCATAAAAAGCATCATCGAAAACATCCATAATATCTTCGAATTTCTCTTGATGTTCTTCTTCTGACTCGGACTTTTTCGATTCTGTCTCCTCTATTAACTTATCAAGTTCAGTTTCCCAATTATCATCGAGCAACCCATTTTCAATTAATTTATTTTCCAATAATTCAAGATCTATGAAAACTTGTTCTATATATGTGTTTAAATCATTTTCATAATCAATTAATTTCTCAGCGTCTTCTATAATTTGATTAATCAAGTCTTCTGCCTTCTCCAAACCATTATCACTGTACTCTTTCAGTAAAACATCAAAATTATCTTCTCCTAATAAATTTTTAACACTGCCTTCTTTCAAGAATGTAATATCAAAATTTCGAGTTGCTATATCAAATATGCGAGCAATCACATTTGCTTTTATTTCATCCGAAAGTAACCCGAGACATTCTAATTTATATGCTAAATCAAATGAAGGGACGATCGAGAGTTGATCATAAGAGCTATGTGTATATTCACTCCAATTAATGTCTGGTTTTTCTTTATGGAGCCATAACAAATAGCTCTCACTAACGTTATAAGCAAGAAAATGAGCAAGTTCATCTTTTTTAAAAATGTAATAGTCATCAATTGATTTTATTTCTTTTTGAGTCTCCCAAAATGATCCGAATAATTTATCAGTGAATCTCTTCCAGTAATCATCTGAAATGAAGACACCTTCTGGTGTTAAACAAGAAGTTTCACTGGTTAGAATATCAAAGTCCGCTAATGCAATAAATATCTCAATTTTATCTTTTAAGAGAGGCAATAATGCTTCTCTCATGCTTGGGTGGTGAGGAAGCCATACAATTCTATCATTAATCACTTCTTTTCTTACAAAGCTCCCATCTATTTTATTCAAAGCCTCTATTAGTGTATCTTGATCATTAATCTTAAATTTATGCAATATAGTTTCACTAATTTCTTTAGTGTTTATTTCGGATTCATTATAATTTTCATGTAATAATGCAAAAACAACTGCCGCCTTACGCTCTTTATCGAGTTCTATGAATATGTCTTGCAAATATGTATTATGGTGTTTAAAGAAATTGTCCAAAGCATTTTGAGATGTACCTACATTCTTGTTAAATATAGAACTTCCTAACCTCCTCGCTAATTCTGGTTTAAAATCAGAATGCATCGATATTTCATTTAAATAGGGTTTCATTTGGCTTTTTGTTGCTTTAGGCAAATCACCATATTTAATATGGTTGTATAATATTTTTTTACGTTGTTCGTTGTTAAATTTAGTTAGCTGTACAATATTTGAATCATTGAAAATATCAGGGTAAAGTCTTGCTAAACGAGCAATGGATGAAGTGTTCTTTGCTTCAATTAATATATTGTCTCTACTTGTAAAAATAAAAAATGCTCCCTTCTCAATTGCTATCTGGACAAACGAGAAGGTATCTTCACCTAATGAATCAATGAAACTTTTATTAATGGAGTGGATTCCAAATACATCATCAATGTAATAAATTCGTTTACAATCATTCGGATCAAATTGCTGTTCAAACTCCCTTAAATTTTTCTTAATCAATTGGTACTCAGGATGCCGCATTAACAATTCATAGCATAGATATTGTGCCATTGCAGATTTTCCTGACATTGATTCTCCCTTTAAAAATATAAATTTATCCTCTTCGATTTTCTTGAGTGCTTCGAAAAAGGTAGGTGTCTCAACAAAGTTAATAATGTTATATCTCCAACTCTTACTTTGTAACAAAGCCTTAGATTGTTCTGTAATTTTTTCATCAAGAATTATTGAAAATACACCGTTATAATAAAATCTTGGGACATATCTTCTAAGTTCTGTATGTAAATTTATCATATCATCTAACCATTTTTTTCCGTAAATTTCGACCGATACCTTACCTACTTCTTTCTCAATATTTCTTTTTATTTTTTTTTCATTATCAGCCGTTAAATTATAATTTGTTATTAAGGTATAGGAATTAATCTGATTATTTGCTACCATTTTCTTAATCTTATCGATCTCTTTTTCTACAAGCGAGTATGTAATACTTTTCTTTTCGTCTTTAGTATGTTTAATTTGAAAAACAAATTTTTCTTTGAGTAAGTTACCCATTTCGTCATTTCCCATTACTTCTTCATAATAACCATCACGCCCGCCGTCAACGGCTCCCGAAAATGACTGTACTTTCATATTCCTTGTTAGTTGTAAAGTAGCTATACAAAGCCTCTCAAAGGCTTCCCAATCGAGTTCAGTAAAATTGTAAGTTCTCATGCTTACCCTCCTGTGTTCTAAAACAAATTACACATCTGCACTATAGTATTTCTAAACTAAAAAAGTGTTCTAAATTATCTGTTGGTCTTACAAGTATTACAAATGTTCACTTTGCCTCATACAATTTAACCTGTACTATTTCTTAATTTTACCTATTCGACAAAAAAAGGGTCTCTTCCTTCATTTGGTAAGAAAAGTATAGTTACAAGGTCCTTAGGTCTATCTCCCCTTACCCATGTGAAATTATTCTGAAAACGATCCTTTTCGGAATACTTGTAACCCCAAACTAAAGGCTTATGAAGATTGTTCTCCATAAGCCTTTATCCATTTAAAATAACCGATGCAAACTCAAATAAATGTTCCACTGCAACCTGGAATGTCTCCAAACAATTTCAGATGAAAAGTTGTGAGGTTTACCAACTATTTCGATATATATTGTAGTAGACCAGCACCTTGCGGTGTTAGAGAAAAATCGTCCCCTCCATTTATTTTCATTGAAGCAATTCTGGATATTTAAGCAAAATACTATTTACTCCTCCTACACCTGCCTTGATTTTAATACGATTCAAAATAAGTGGTTCATTTGTTTTTTTCAGTTCTTGAATTGCCCATAAAATGCTTCGTTCTCTAAATTTTTCTGTACTCTCTAATACTTGTGACAGATACTCCTTCGTAGAAGGCATTTTACTAAGATGTTCTGCATATAAGCACTGTTCCTCTAACGCCTCGTGAATTCTTGCAATAGTTATCCGATGTGACTTTCCCTCAACACGTAGTAACTGTCCAACAATTAATCTGACTTTTTGAAGAGTCTCTTCATCTCTCTTCTGCCAATCGTAACGGATGGTCACTGACTTTGCAGGTAGCCTATCAGGCATGTGCTCCATTAGAAATTCCCGATCATATAAATAAAGCCATGCATATACTCTTGAGTTGAGCTTTCGAAGTTCTAATCTACCCAACTGCGGATGCTGGCTTCTCATTTCCGTCCATGACACTCTCCTTTCCTTCTTTGCCTGTTCTCTGTATTTTGGAGTCATTGTTTTCTTCAATATTTTTCTCTTCGGCTGATCTGCTAACACTTCAGGTTTAAATGGAAATTTCGATTCGTCAGCATAAAATACATCTTCAATCGACAGCCCAAGAAAATGTATGACGAGAAGATGTCTTATTGGGTGAAATTCTTTGCCTTTTCTATGTTTCTGAAAGATACTCTTCAGCCAATTATGATTCCCTACCACTGAACTCTGAAGAATATCCAGTAGTTCGACTCCAAAATAATCAACGAAATCCTCTCTAACACGTTTCTGATCAACCCTTCCTTTTATAGAGACATAACCTTTACTAGTGAGTTGATTTTTGTAACAGCGATAAAACCATTCGAGTGGGCGACTTGGATATTCACAATTAAGTATCTTTTCAACATCGTTTACAATGCAACGATATTGGGCCAGCATTTTTGTATCCGAGACTTCCTCTACTATGATTTCAGAGCAATTTTCTTGCGTTGGCACTGTTAAAGTATGTTTTGTAATACCACGCATGGGAACTTCACTTTGACTCAGCCAAACCCCATGTTCCACACATATTTTCACACCTGGTATTTGAAATAGCCTCCTCCAATACATTTCACCGTGCTTCTCAAGTGAGTTCCTATTACATTGAATGCAGTATTGAAAATGAGTTGCCATTTTTATTGGAGATGTCGATTGACCTGTTGCATTATATAGATCTTTCCCATGTTCAGAAAGCATCTCATCCCAAATCCAGCGACTTTGCTCCTCACCTTTAAATGCGGTATAAAACAAAAACATCGTATTTTGAAAAATGAACTGCTCTTCTGTTAGCGTCGTTCCCATAGGTAAGTTTGAAATAATTCGTCGGATTCCAGGCTGTAATTCCAAACTGACAGTATAATTGCTGGATCCAAATACGTCGATTAATGTTGCTCGATGGCTGGTATTACCACTACGAATTGAATATCGTGAAATTACACCATACAACATCTCGTCCTCGTATCTAATCGGAAGACTCTGTCCAAGATATATCCTTCTCCTGACATTGTGCATTGACTGCACATCTGCACCTTTTCACGGATCTTTTACACTCCATTCATTTCCTTCCTCTTCCATTTCCCCTCCGTTGAATCAGCATGACTCATTGTAACTATTATATATCAGCTTGAAATAAAAATAAGGGGATGGCATTATGCGATCAAAAGAAAGAGAAATGGTTAAGCTTCACTGCCTAAAACCCTCTAACTTTAAATCGGATTTTTAAAAATTTCTCAACAGGTGCAACTCATGTCCGTGTTCGACGTTTAATAAGACAAAAGTATAAGACAGGAGGAATCATAGATGAATAAGGTGGTCGATTTAAGCAATTGGAAATCAAATAAAACGGAAATCCCACAGGAAGTAGAAAACCTTGTACTTGAGGTTTTTGGCGATAACAACTTCGAAATTGAAGACTTTGATTTGGATCGTATCTGGATTAGACAAGAAGGAGCAGAATACACCATTCGGACCTGGGATTATACAGAAAGTGGAGTTAGATGGACACTATTCAAAATGATTGACCATGGTAACGGTACTGGTCATGGAGAAGAACTAAAAGAAGGGTTCTTTATACTAAAAAGTATGAATGATAAAGGAGAAACGGATATAAGTAATCATAGTTTTGTACAAGCTGTCTTAAACCTGTTAGGAGAACGGATTGTTAATCATCATGATTACTCCCACGAGGATGTTGAAATTACGATGGAAGTTAAATTTGAATCAGATTCTTTAAACGATATTATGACATTCATCGAAAAAGGCTTAGAAGCCAGAGGGTTTAGTCCATCGGATATCAAATTTCAATTTGGAAACGGAGCTTGGATGACGGTATCTCTTCAAAAATCTTGATAGTCATATTTAATAAAAGGGGATCGGAAATTGGCTGAATGCCGATTCCGCTCCCCCTTCTCATTTCCTTTATTGTCTGTATTAATTTGTTGTCCATCAACTGAAAGACTAAAGCTATTACCGTACTCCTCTTTCGAGGGAAGTTCTCTTCGAGACTTGTACTTATGAATTTTGTAATGGATGGTAATACCATCCGATAAAAATTAGCGTCTGATAAGATTTGCGTGCTTAATGCCATCGAGGAACTGATCCGTGATGTCATAATGTATAAATCTTACATCGATTTGTTCTTGCATCATTTGATCAACATGCCATTTACTCAAAATATGAGGTAGCCGCGTATCTCTGCGCTCTTTTGAAACAAAGTCGATAGTTGCCGATTCAGCCTGTGATTTTAAATGCTTGGAACCGAACTCGTCAATGGATACGACGCCGACCTTCAGCTCAACCTGATCATTAAAATAGCGAGTGAACATATGGTACATGCAAGCGATGTGCGTGGCTATCTTATAAATGTTTGATCTATTGAAAATGTCGAAAATTAGTAATGTAATTTTAACTTGACCCTTCTCAGTCTTAATCTGCGCGATATATGCATTGAACGAGAGCATTGTATCAAGGGTGTAATTGTCGATCTTCTCCTCCTTGCCTAAATCCTGGCTTCTCTTAGCGACTTTCTCAACGCAATCCACTGAGGACGCTTCAGGTAAACGAAGCCTTCCTCGCCCCTTACCTTCCGATGCTTCCGATCCTTTCCTCAATCCCTCTCCCATTCTCTGCTTGATTTTCTGCATTTTCTCGATATCTTGCTCGACCGATAACATATCCAAATACTCTTGGAGAGTTGCTTCATTTTGCATTTTTTCCAGAAAGGAAAGTCCTTGATTTTTGTTGTGCAAAATTGTACTGTGGTCGCGTTCCAACAGATCATTTATTGCTCCAAGCGTTACCCTCGTACCCTCCTTTTTGATACGAGGAATGATTTTATTGAGGATATATTGGTTTTTGAAAATGCCTACCAGAATCCTTTCATTCCCCTGAGCTTTCTTGACCGATGCAACACTGTAGCTGGAAGGCTTACCCTCCAAAAATCGGATGCCATATTTTCGCATCACAAGCATTTGAAGTTGAGTCTTCTTGCCGAAAGCGTCAAACGACTCTTTTCTTAGAATATCGGCATCTACAAGTTCTGTTATTGTGCTGTAAAACGCCGAGAAGCTTTTTACTATTCCCAGCACTTCTGCGTATCGGTATAACTGTTTCATCATTATGACTTTGTTCCCGAAACGGTAGACAATCTCAAGATATAGTCGATATTTCTCGCAAACTGTTTGTTTGTTAGCATTTAATATAGTCATATTATAAATTCCCTCCCTTCAAACTCTGATTGTTTCGTATTGGCAACCAATAATGCTAACGAATGTTTCTTTAGATCTCATTTCTTCGATTCCATACGAATTAGTGATGATTTCAACCCCTACCTCGATGCCTTCAGTATTGTTATATAAGCCATCTGGCATGGATATTAGTTTCTCTTTGAGCATATCTTGATACAGCTTCGCTTCCACCTCGTTGCCTTCTTTCCGCATATCAGCAATTCGATCTTCAAATTCTTTGCGAATCTGCGTTTCCGACTTCCATTTTTCACGTAACTCTTCTGATAAGCTAAAATATTTTTCTGCAATTCCCAAATCGTGTATGGGGCTTTGAGCATGGTATGCATAACTCAATCCCCACAGGCGGGCGGCAGTTTCACGTCCAAGCTTACTAAGCTTAAAACAATACTCGCTTTTCCCTTTCCTCTTGTACGCAACCTTTTCGACAAGACCATCTCGCACAAGGTTTTGGATACGTCTATCGGCTAATCCACATGTTTGTAATTGATCGTAAGACACATGTCCGACCTTATAGAGTGCGGTAAATACGAGTCGGTCTCGGTTAAAGAATTGGGTGACGAGTGGTTTGCTTCGTCTTGCCATGGATGGCACCTCCTTTTGCTCTATGAATGATTTGTTCGTGGCGGCATTATTTTAGTGACCATCAAAGATGGTCACTGTGGCATTTGCGACTCGGAGAGACGGTTGTCGCGGAGAATTTACGCGGCAACATGCTTTGTTGACTCATCTTTAGATGAGACAATGCTGTTCGTGTTTCGCAGAAACACTTGTCCCATTGCAAATGGGGCAACGGCTTTCCCCAAGGGGCGAGAAAATCGGCGACCGTTTTGCAGTGAGTGCCGTAGGACGAACGGTCGGCGATAGCCGAGCACAACGGAAGCGTGCAGATGCTTAGTGCGCCGATTTCCGCAGGAACAGGCAAACTTATGCATATGCCGATTTTCGAAGCCCCTCATCCAGTTGATGATTGCATTATAGTTGTTTAGTTATGGCTTTATAACGTTTTTTGGAAGAATGCAAAAAAAGGCTCATACGCACAGAGCGTAGAAGCCTCTTCTCGCTTGCGAGAAGCATGGTTTTCATGTTGTTGATGCCGTGCGACAACCCATGCTGTAATTGCAAATGTATGCCCAATTAGTTTGTAAGATTGGGCATGAAGCATTATTAGAGTAGTTGGCACACTAACACTGGATCAACCTATCTTATTTATCCAATTCATCTCATCCAATTCCTGATTTGTCAGAGAGATAAGTTATTTTTCGTGCCTTGTTCTTTCCTCTTCCACTTTAAACAAGTGCAACTTTCGTCAGGGTTCCATAAAAGCTCTAACGCCATTTTTGATATTTCAAGTTGATCTCTCCCGATTAACGTAGTATTCATGTCGTACTTGGTATTTTTCTGAGGTTTTTTTCTATTTACTTTTACCATAACTCACTTCCATTTCCACGTTTCAAAAGTCGGAGAATTAGCTCATCATAGACAGGCTTAAAGGCCTTTGTTACTTGTGGTTTCTGAATAGAATAGGAATCAATATTTAAAAAGAGAGGAGAATTAAGAAAAATACTGTTCCAGTAGTATTCAGGATACCGCCTATACACTTCTCGGCTGTAAAATATATGCGAATCCTCAATATCGTTAAATCGTGTCCTTAAAATGCCACCAACCCTTAATTCGGGGTTAAATATTTCTTGAACATGCTTGATTTTATTAAGCCAGCTTTTAATTGGTTGGAGTTTGTTAGGAGAGTACGTCATGACTGCGAAATCGGGGATAGACAAGGATAGGTTAAATAATTCATTGGAAGACGTACTGGGAGTATCTATAACGACAAAATCATAATTTGCCGTATTTACCTGATTTAGCAGGTCTCTCATTACAATGCTGATTGCGATAGTCATTAGCCTCTCACCACCCTATTTTGATGGTAAGTTTATCGTTAATATCCGAGAAAAGTCAATATCAAAATTAAAATAATTATTTTAACACAAATCAGCATCAAAAGTAAATAAGAACTTATCACACATTGTATGAAACATGTTCATACATCCTCATATATGTTATGAACAAGTTATGAACATCCTCACACATATTCGGTAACATGTTCATAACTCTTATGAATTTGTTACGCACCCCTACATATAAAGAAGCCGATCAACAATCAGATAGACTATCTGAGCTTTGTTGTCGGCAAAGAGATCGTTCTATATCCAATTTTGACATCTAATCAATTAGTTACCACCATCTGTTCCTGGTAAGAATCCAAAATGCAGTTCTCTGTGGCAATTTGGACAAACGGCAATTGCATTATCAACGGTGTCCTCGCCTCCATCTGCTAATCTAATTTCATGATGAACTTCCAGATAAGGAGTTCCATCATAAGCCCTCATAAACGGAGCTGGACGTTTACATTTTTCGCAAACTCCATTGGCTCTAACGAGGACCTCTGCAATTACATCGGGATTACGCTTGAACACCCTTGTTGTTGTCTCATACATTTCAGGAATAAGTTCAGTCCTACTTTCTAATCGTCTTTTTCTCTCCTCGCTTCTGTCTGCCATAGATTTCTGGACTGCTCGATTAAGTTTCTCATCATAATCCTGATTATTCATTTCATCAAGCAATTGCAAAATAATGTTAAAATGATTGGCTTCAATTTCTAATAAAGTTCCCATATGATTCTGAATCACTTTACAATCACTTAAAGCCTTCGTTGTTATCAAAGTGTTTAAACTTAAAAAGGATTCAAAATCTCTGTTTTTTTGAAAGTTAACTTTGATTACATTGTCCTTCTCATATTTATCAACAACTCGACAGGTCGCTGTTATCGCTTTAGTTTTTCCAGTTTCATATGCAATTACATAATCTCCAATTTGAATGTTCTTGAAGCAAGTCTCGTTCTTTCGTTTACTTCCATTAGGGTTTAAGTTCGAGTAAATCTGGCTACTGCCAACCTTTACATTTGAAAACGTCCAATTATACCCTCCAGAATCAATATTCAACCAGTAATACTTTGGTTGTCTCCTGTACTCAGGGAGTATTCTGTACTCGCCTTTTCCAACACGCTCAAAGTATCTTTTATAAGTTGGGCTATGTGTATTCTCTGTAGCATTCGAAAGAATAACTTTCATATGATTTTCACTCGCCAGAATCCCATTTTTGTTACAAAAACCTTTCACTTTTTGAAAGGTAATTGGCTCGATAATCTCTCCGTTTATTACTGCTTTAACTATTTCATAACCTAAACCATCTCCATGCTTAGCCATCAAGTCGCCCCCAACAATGATAAAAATCGAATTAATAGGTCTTCAAATACTGAATACGTGTTGAATAGAACTGAGTCAGAATTCAAAAACTTATCATTCAGAACTTAGCCCTATGAGATCCCCATCCAACATATCCTGAGACTTTTCTTCAACTCCTCGATACTAATCATTGGAATTCGATGAATCATGCGGTGACAGTTGGAGCAAAGCATTCCGATATCCTCGACTTTGGTTGTTTCCCCTTCCTTCATCTCGGAAACTGGCTTTTTATGATGACCTTCGATAAAATCTTTTCCCCGCTCTCCGTACACCTTTTCGAAGTTGATTCCACACGCTTCGCAGAACAACTCCCCGTGCGACTTCTTAAATCGCTTCTTCGCATCTTTTATGAGCTTTGGATCACGCTCACGAACCTTATGTAATCTCAGTAGTTCCTTTCCTTCTTCATATTCCTTTTTTTCGAATTCTGCATCTACAGTTTTCTTACTCGTACTATTGAAATCCCCTGCTGTCCGCTCCAATGAAGCAGTAACCACAGAAAAATCATATTTAGAATTACGCAATTGATCCAATGCTGTTAACACAGTGCTCCCCTTAAAGATCCCTTTATGCTTGTCTCGAAGTCCGATATAATGTAAAATGCCCATCGCTTGATATCCACGACTCTCATCAGCATTTAGTCCGATTATATGCTCATCCAGCCATCGATGCGTCTGTGAGTTAAATAAGTAATCAAAAACAATTCGATCACGAACTGCATCCGAATAGCTTTCATATTCCCTTGCTCGTAGCTTCGGCTCTAACGGAGGAACTTCATCGTACAATTGGATGATCTCAAATCCCAAGCCTTGCAACACGCTGTTTGTCTCAACCCCACCGCTGAAGTCTGAGACATCAAGCTCTCTGCCATTTGCATAGATGTTTGCTTTTGAAACAACATATTTTGGTGGGTAAGTTTTATTATTAAAATGCAGATTATACTTCGTTGACTCATTTTTAGATGGCACTCCATGCTCATCAATATAACGAATTGCTTTAACGATGTGCTCTCTATTAATATTTTTGGGTATTGACATTTATGTTCCCCCATTCACTTCTAAGTACGGATTCTAATCACTAACTTTCAAACGGAATTCGCCTCGACCAATTTTTTCTACCATATCGCTTTTATTTAATTGATTCCAAACCGAATCTGCCTTGCTCTTTTCATTTGCCCCATTTATGAAATGGAATTTTTCTATTTCCTCTTTAACACTATTATAATGAGCTGTTCCACCTAAACGCCTAAGTGCTTCTATTGCCGCTTCTCCAATTTCTGCTCCCCTTATAGGCAATTGCTTCAATATAATTTTCTCGCCAGTCAGCTTGACCAGTTCATTTTGAAATGCATTAATTGAAATATCCACCTGTTTCATTTCCAATTGGATACTATCCAATTGATTTTTTAATATTTCTCTTTCCTTTGTTTTTTCCGCAATCATCTGCTTCATCAACTCTATCTTTTGTTGATCATCCATTGATCATCTCTCCTTTACATTGTCTACTTCCACTTTATAATACTTTATAAGTAACTTCAATAGTAACTTTAAAGAATAATTTTAAATTAAAAAGAAAGCAAAAAAAAGCCGAAATAAATCAGATCAAGGCCTGATTTCTTGGCTTCTTTCAGCTCTGAATACTATGAGAGCGTTGTAGCAACGCTGGATTATAGACTGATCTTGCATATTCCCAATCGACATCGCTTTAAATAAAAGGCTATGTTAAATTTTAATGTTGATATTAAACCATGGATAAGCTCTCGCTTATTGGTATCGTCCAATGTTTCAGCAAGCTTCTTCAGTTCCTTTTTAACCCATGGTAAGTCATCTCCGAACAAGTAATACTACCCATATTATAGAATATTTGTTCAAATTATTCTAATCTTAATATCATGGTTTAACAAAGCCTATTTTTAATGAGAAGGCTGAAGAATCCTGCAAAAAAAGACCACGTCGCAGGCAAGCAACATGGTCCTCTATTCGTTGTACCGTTAACTTGTGCGGCTGAGATCCGCGTCATTCAAATTCGCCTCACATACGTTCCTCAAAATGTTCGTCTATGTTATCCTAATTCTGCGGGACCTAACACTGAACTTTAATAGTTCCTACTTCAATACTGACTTGTTTAGGACTTTTCATTGCAAGAAATGTAAAACTACCAATACCAGCTAAAGCAATGATCGTTGTTGGTATTGGGTTCTTCTCAGCCCATGTCATCAATCTTTCCTTTAATGAACTCTCCATTGTTCTTTCCCCCCTCTACTTTTAGCTTGAATTTATCATGATTTATTTAGAGAGCCAGAATTGCTTGTCCCTCTATTATACGCTGTGTTTTTTTTGCGATTTACTAATTAGCTTTCAAACTCGACCCGCATCCGTTCCTCAAAATGAGCGTCTTTGTAGTTCTGGATGAACTGATTGCGGGTGTCTGTATCTTCCCATTTAAACATCCGCGCTATTTATTTCTGTAATCTTCTTCAGATTCATACACATTGGATGCTGAAATGCTATTTTTATGTCCACATTCTGTACATTTCCAAATATATTTATGATCATCAAATCCCGACTGACCATTTAAATATGCATTGCAACGGTCACAATGCCAATCAACATTAGGAAATCTTTCACCCATAGTTTTTCTCTCCCATTTTAACCGCCGAATAATTAAGCGGTTGTTATTTTGCACGGAAATCAACAATTAAGGATAACAGAGCCAAATAAAAAGAAGTTTATCGTACTGAAAGTTTATCGCTACATATGGACTTCTCAAATGTAACTTCCAATTCTCATTCACTTTTTATTATACATCGAAAATACATCCAAAATCTGCTCTAATCCGTCCAGTGCCTCTTGGGCCAGCGCACTTCTTTCTGTTTGAGCAGGTGGAGGTGGGGACAAATTGGGCTTGGGCGTTACTTCCAAGAGATCCTCTTCCGTGAAATTAAATCTCTGATTGATTTGTAAAATATGAGCGTTATATGCCGATTTATCTATATTTTCCCCACCTCTTAATATTAGTGAATCAATCGCTGTTCGAGGAATTCCAGTTAATCTTGAGAACGTTAGCCTTGAATATCCCTTCTGCCTCATATACTGAATCAAAGCGCTTGCTACGGTTTGCTGATGATTATAATAGTTAACCATACTCATCACTCCTCTCCCTATTTTCATTATTCCTATTCTTACTACTTCCATGTCTCCTCGAGGACAACGTACCTCCCAATGTGCCAGAGATGAATGAGTGAGAAATTATTGTGGTCATCCATGATGAGGAATTCATCATCATACCGATCATGAAAAATACGATACAACTGATACGGTGTCACTTCACAGTCCTCGTAAGGATTTTCAAATGCAGGAAACCAATGAGTTGCTTCTTCTACCGTCTTCACTTCCCTACAAATAAACCCTCTCGGCTCGATCCTAAATTGTTTCAACTCATCTTCACCTATCGGACCTTCTATCCTATTTTTCTCCATGTACTGCGCAATTCTGCGTATACTGTATTGCGGCAGGCACTTCGGACTTGCACCGCATATATTCCATCACTAAAATCATCGTCAAAATTAGACTTCTCTACTATCAGGTTAACCCTTTGATGAATAAGCAACTTTCTTCCGAAGATGGTATGCTTAAAACCGATAGAAGAACTTTTTATCCCTATATATAGGTTTATTGTATTCCGAAAGTTGTTTTGCCTCATAAGCGACGACTTTCGCCTCGTCTTTTGAAATTCCAACGATATCGATCTTCGTCTGAAATACCATTTCCAAAATGAGCTAACCAAATAAAAAGAAGCCTTGGAATTAACCCTCGACTTCTTCGGTATTACTGATTCTGTTTTAGGTTGTTGACTGCTTCAAAAATGGAAGCCCAGTAATCTCGGCAACTTTATCTGGATCAAGGTCATTCAGCATCTTTCGGCAAGGTCATATGCCTGCTCTTTTGAAACTTACTCTTTTACCTGTTGGTAGGTCTTCTCAACCTTTGTCATTTTCATCCGCTCCCTTACATTCTTCAAAAATCCCTCGTCCATTTAGGTTCGCTAATACTTCAACCGCTTTTTCAAGAATAGCCTTTTCCCGTACAATCATAAATTTGGTTGAATAATCATTACAATTTATTTCCGAGCTGTTCATTGCTTCTAACGCTTTTTCGAATGTCATCCATTCAACTATCATTCCAATCTCTGCTTCACTTTCAGTAAGCATCCCGTTACTTACGCGGCTGTGCGCTTTTGCTACAAAACAGTAGGAATGTTGCATAAAATTATTTTTGTTCTTATGCTCCTCGACGTAACCCAATTCATATATAATCTCAGCTTCATAGCCTGTCTCTTCCTTTATTTCACGTAGAAACGCATCTCTGATCTCTTCGCCTTCATCAATTCCCCCGCCAGGCAACTTATAAAGGTTAATTTTTGACATGTACATCATAGCAACATAAAACCTGTCATCAACTAATACACCCCTTGAGGCATAACGCGTAATGGTTTCCATGAATTCAGAAGCATCACCAATAAAATCACTGTCAGTTATTCTTCTTATCAACTGCATGCAATCACTCCCTGTCGTTTGCTCCACAGTCCTAATCATTTTGAATGTAGTTATACCGACATTCCACCGCCTGAGAAACCCCAAAACGCCTGATAAAAGCCTCTGCGATATGATTCGAGAAGAAACCTGCATTATCCTGCATTTCCCTTAATTCCTGCCCCCTGCTCTAAAAAAGAAAAGCCGAGCAAGTGTCAGGAAATAATCCTGGCATCTGCTCGACTCTTGCCGCGTTTATTAACTGCTCAATACGAGTTTAATTTGCTGGCAAAGGACTATCTTTGCATTGCACATATTAGGGAATGAGGCTTCTTAGTGAAAAGATCACTTATAACCAACCAGAATCAATGTTTCCTTGAAGACGAGGCTATACTTCGCTTTAATTGGTTCTTAATGTCAATATACATATGAATGACTTTTGCGGTTCTGTCCGAATCATCTGTTTCATTTAAAGTATAAAAACTGCGAATCCCCTGACCATTTATCTTTGAATACAATTCCTCAATAGATCCATGCTTGATTACTGCGAATGCACCTTCATCACGCTCAACGACAGCTTTCTTATACTCCTTCCAAACTTTATTTGGGTCATCAGAAAATCCCCAATTAATGACGAAATGATAATTTGAACTTGTAGTATCATAACCAAAGATTTTTTCTACATGTGTCTTAATCGCAGATTGATTAGCACCTTTTAAAATTAACGCCTCTCCTATTGCCAATGTACTTCCTTGGCTACATCTAAAGACTAAATCTCTCTCACCAATACCACCACGATCACTTGCTACTTCCTTTGTGTAACCTCCCCTGGACTGTGTTTCAACATTCCAACCAAGAAAATGAAGTCTTTGGTTTAGAAAAAATTTAAACAATTCCGTATAGCGATCCTCTTCAGCGGGTTTTTCAGGAGAAGGTGTGATATTGGGGGAAAACTCATGTAGCTCTTTACAAACAAAGAAAACCGTTTTTAATAGAAACGTATCTACAGTTTCTTCTAAATCATTGCTTACGATCCTTACTTGATCGAAAGGAGACGAACCTTTCAAAGTTGCCCATACTCTTGGGAGTGTATAATCTTTTACTTCTTGTAAATTTGTCATGATTTGCGGGAATATTTTATTCTCCGTTGTACTCTTTATATCTTCGAGTAATTGTTTATACTCAAGCATTTTTTCCCCATTATATTTTCGACCTATCAGTATTCCTTCAAGTCGAGCAATATCGGAATTATTAGGTTCCAACTGAAGAGCATAATTTAGGTACCTCTCGGCATTGGTATGATCGTCTGCTTCCAGATAGGCAACTGTCAACAGTTCACAAGCAACTGTGAAATGGTACTTTTCACCCTCAATTGACTCATCAATCACATTCCCCGTTGTAAAATGCCCCCATCTTTCAATAATCGATTCTCCGTCTAACCCTTCATAATCTAAAAAGGTAGTTATAGTTTCAATTACCTCACTTTGAAGTCCCAGCTTAGAATACGACAAAGCCATCCCGAAGTAACTGTATGCAGAAAAATTATCAATAAAATCAGGATCCCTATAATTAACATCAATAGCATCCTCATAACAACCAATGCTTTTTACATATCTCTTTTGTTCTCTATATAAATCTCCTAATCTGCGATGTGCTTCTGCATAATTCTCATTATGATTGATTGCTTTTTTCAAATAGCTTTCTGCTAATGACAAGCTACCCAAGTAGAAATAGGTTTTTCCTAAGAATAAGAAAAGCAGAGGATCATCGATTTCATCTTTTACTTTTTCAAATTGTTCAAGTGCTTTTCCGAATTCACCATTTCGAAAGTAACTCTCTCCTAAATAAAAGTAGTCTTCCACTTCAGTACATCCAATCATTTCTATCATTCTTTGCCTCTTTGCAAAAAGAAGCGATCCAACTCCTGAAAACACTTTTTTCCCTTTATAAGAAGGGGATTGGTATAATGCGAAACCGAATCCCGACTCTGGGTGAGTATGTATCTCTTCATCCTCACCCCTTAAAAGTCCCTCACACTCTAAACATTTCGTTTTGTTAAGATCTATCCACTGACTATAAGTCAACTCACTACCTGACCCTTGAGAAAGGGAAGTATGCCAGTCTTCAGTAATTTCATGTAGTTGGAATTTATCACAGCAATACTGACATAATCCCTTACCAATTATTTTACAAGTGAATCTAACTTCTCTTTTTCCACAGTTTATGCATATTTCATTATCCACATGTGTCCCCCACTTCGTTAATTACATACCCCATAACAATCCCCAGTAAATATTGAAGAGGGAATGGAGACTCAGAAAGCGTTAAAAGTATTCTTCTCCGCCTATATTACGTCTCGTATTCTCATAAGAGTTGTAGTCATCCGAATCATCCGAATCATCTGAATCTTCTTCATCCTCAAAGTCTATATATTCACTTTTATTATTAGTGTCACTGGTTGCTCTCATAAAATCAATATCAGTAATGTCAACACTCTCGGCTTCTTTTTTAAAAGCTACTCTATCTGAATCCTGTCAACAAAGGAATGAAAAACCATATAGCTATCTTCATCCTCAATTATCTCATGGTTATCAATATTAAACCGTTGTTAGGTAACACCTTCAAAAGAAACAGTGTCAATACATACCTCTAACACTGACTCCATTTTATCTTTAATCGTATCATCTTCTGCCAAGTACTCGTTAATTTTGTCAAGAAGCTGGTCTGGGAACCAATGATCAAAAAACTCTCTTACTTCATCTTGGATGGATGAATAAGCCACTAATTCTCGTATATCCTCATTCAAATAAACAGAGCATTCCTCTAAAAAAGAAGTCAAAGAGATAATAATAATTCGATTTTGCGTTATATCATTAAACTCTTTAAGTAAATCTTCACGAGGCAATTGTTGATCTTTGTCACTGAACCAATCTTCTTTTAAATCCAAAGTAATGAAGATGATATCATGAGACGTCTCGATAGATTTTCTTTGCATTTGTTTCCAAAAAAAGAAGTCGCCATGAGAGTTTGCATTACCTTTATCTCTATCCATAACCTGGAGCAAGCGGCGTGGCCTCGAATTCCTTTTTTATTAGTTGCTCCTCAGTATCCAAGAATGATTCGCCTATATTTGAAAACAATTCTTCAAATATCGTATCGATTGGTACAACAAGCCTGTGTTCATGATGAAGTCTATCTGCAATTTGTTTAAGCTCAAGCAATTTATCGGGAGTGACCCCCGATGTCTCCATTTCCAATACTTTCAGCTTAAACGCTTCTTCAAAGCCATTGCTTTCCCATCTCTCAATCATTTTTAGAACTTTTCCCCATTTTATTTGCTGGCTATCTAACCTTTCAAGTATTTTGACATACTTATTATCAGCCTCCACCCAGCCAACAGGTTTTCCAAATTCTAAATTAACCTGATGGGGGATCCAGATATTATCCATTTTAAACTTCAAAACATCTTTGAATTCAATAGCCTTATCAAGTTGCCATTCTTAAATTCGAAGCATACTACTCGTATCAAAAACAAGTAAACTTTCATCACATATATCCTCAAATTTTGCCATGTGACGTTCCGTCATTTATTCTCCCGCTTTCATATTATGTAAAAAGCTCCGTTCAGTTTTGAACTGGAGCTTCTATTCAGTATTATTTATCCCTTAATTAACCTAATGGTAGGCTCAGGTTCTTTATGATTTAATGTGCCTTGGTCAAGATTACAGAGCATTTCTATATACTCTTGAGGTACGGACATCTCTTGAATTAACTGCAATTCATTTTTAATTTTGTTTTTCAATAGCATTAAAATGCTCTTCCTAAAGACTACAGGTTCCTGTAGAGGAAAGACATCATCGAGTGGCTCTTTTGTCCTCATCTTTTTCATGGACATTTGTTTAACAAGTGAGGTATATTTACTCTCATCAATTAGCTTTAAATCTAAACATCTGTATAACATAGCGGCAATAGAAACATTCCAATATTTTTTCAAGTCTACGAAATGAAGCAAAGATACTGAGTTTATCGTTTTAGCAAAAGCCTCTGCTGGCATTAACAATGCTGAAGCAAACCTATTCGCTTGACTCTCCATATTCTTAAACTCATCTCGACTTAGCACATCTTGATTATGAATATATTTGTGCATTAAGACATGCCCTAATTCATGAGCACCATCAAATTGCCTTCGGAATGCTGACTGCTTATCGTTGCCAAGAAAAATAAACGGTCTACCTTTGCGGTGTTGACAAAATGCATCCACTTTTTCACTATCCGTATCAACAGAAAAGACCATTATTCCATTTCTCTCTAACAAATGTACGATATTAGTGATTGGCTTATCATCAATTTCCCAATATGCTCGTACTTGTTTAGCCAAACTTTCAATAGAATCGTTATCCCATTCCAAATTAATATTGTGCGATGTATCTGGCAGGTTCAAATCGGGGAACTCAATATACTCTGAAACATACTCAAAAATATATCCACATAACAGCGATTTATTAAATTGTATTTCCTTGCTCTTTTTTGTTGCCGTTGCATTCGCACGAAAAAATGTATTTCCAACGTATTGCTCCTTGAACTCACGGTAGAAAAAACTTTTTGGAAATTTCAATGTATTGATTAAAGCCATTACTGTCTCAGGCTTCGGCGTGTGCTCACCTAACTCAAACTGGGATATCGCTTGTTTCGATACCCCAATTTCATCAGCAAGATTACTTATTGACAACCCTCTTACTAATCGAGCCTCCCTTAATCTTTTGGGATTAAATTGTTGTTCTTCCCTTACTTTCATTTTTATTACCCCTAATCAAGAGTTATCCTTCTATAATGTAGCGTTGCTTTTTAGTTTAATAACAATTTCACTGTCTGTGTTAGGTACTTTAAGTTTCGGCTCTATGTCTGACGATTTATAGACGTTTACAGGTACGACATCCACCGTATGAGCAATAATTGAATCAGTAATATCTTCTTTGTAAATCCAGTCCTCTTGATCGGGTTTTAAAGCACCCTCAAAAATAATGTCACTATCTCTGTCATAGCTAACAATAATCCCAAAAGGCTGGTTTTCAATACCTAACGCCATTGATGTTTGATATGTGAGATCACCGAGCAGGTCTTCTTTGGATGCTCCCATCTCCAAAAGGCGGTCAAAATTCGAAGAGGCAAAATCGCCTCGATAACCACTCGGATTGTAGATATATTTGTTCTTGGGTAGTTTTGCAACAAGAATAAAAATGTTTCTTATTGTATCCTGGATGACGATATATGGATGAAACCCAGCCTTCTTCTTTAAAACTCTCATCTGTGTATGAGGATTGCTAAGGACTAATTCCTCTACATGAGTATTAACGCAATCATACTGCAATCGAGGATCATATGTATTCGTAGTGAATTTCCTTAGTAGACTTTTTATGTTTTGATGTTCGTTTTTCCCTTCCTGTACCCCTCTTACAATTATAGATCTCTGCTCAGCTGTAAGCATACATTCCGCTAAATAACTCTTCATAATCAGCCTCCACCTCTATACCATCTGATAAATATATTATTTACCTTTTCATATAAAATGTCAAGTAACTTATGTATATCTATGAATAAGTAAAGTTACACTGCATTTCGATTGAGATTTGTCTGCCAGGTTAATTGGGTTCAAATTCGGTTTTCCCTATTTCCTTTTCTTAGTAGAAAAAGAGAAAAATTTTCTCTTTTTTCGTCGTCTCTACTATGTCCCATGCAGATAAGTTTGTCACTCTCTCCCCTCTACCTTCACCCTCCCTCACCCCACGCCCCACAAGGCTTCCCAGCAATTCCTCCTCCCTTTTCCCAATTCCCAAGAGCAAAATAAGTTTGCCACTGAAACCAACAAAATGAACGTGCAAAACACAAAAAATCGAGCAAAATCAGAGTCAAATAGCAAAATAAGTTTGACGTGAAATCAGGGAAGACCATAGGGAAAGAGCTGGGCTTAGGAAGAGATTGAATCGATAAATACGTTGAGGAAACACCTGAGAAAAAGCTTGAGAATGCAGACGTGGTGCGGCATTCTTGATGTCGAGGATGCGAGGAAAAGTCTGGGAAATAGATCGAGGAAAAGACAGGTTCTGGGGAAAAGAGTGAGAAAAAGCCGAGAAAAATCAGTTGTGGATACCTGACATTCGTTGGCTTAGTGGTAAACTTTAAGTGATCAATGCAGTCTTTGTAGGTGGAGCTGGAGACTTAAATGTATGCCTAAACAGTAATAGCAGATTTATGCTGTTCAATTGATCCTATTCTCAATTGCTGATTAAATTTAGATAAATTCAGAAAAGACACGTTTTTTTATTTGAGATGGAAATGATACTTCAAATGCTTCTCTTAAAGGTAAATCAGGCGTATCTGCAAGAAACAAATACTTATGGTTGAAGTCCTTCTCAAACTCTGTAATCCAAAATTCATCCTTCTGTTTCTTTTTTGCAAATACGATCGTCAATGAATTGAATCTTTTCTTTTGTGCTTGTTGTATATTTTCAATTCTCGCCATATCCTGCAACAGCGTTGGAACACCAATTCGTTTTTTGTGTATTCTCCTATATTGATAGTCTTCCATACTTTTAACATAATAACTGCTATACCTCTCCAATATAGGGTTAAAAAAATCTGCTCCATCTAAGTATGCAGATGTAGAGGTACTAACCTTAATTGAAATTCCCATTATCAATTCCAAATTAGATAATATAGAGATATCTAAAGTTTGTCTTCCAATACCTGCTTCATATTTTTTTTCTGACCTAAGTATTATCCCGTTGTTAGTTACTTCATTTATGTATACATTAGGATTCATTCCTAATCGATGATGAAGCCATCTAAGTATTAGGGCTTCTGTAATTCTCGGCTTCTTCATATAATTACAATAAAACTTGTCTTTTAGCATAATTAGGTCAGCACATGTTAAAATCGAGTTTTGTAAAATATCCTCGTGTTCAACAATGAATTTTTTTATAACTTCACTTCCCATTCCCTCGTCTCCTTAGCTACTTAATAAGCAGTAATTTAATTCCCGTTCAAACCAAATGCCCTTGACCCGAGCTTCTGCTTGTATTTCTGTTCAAAACCAATAACTTCAGTTTGAGTTAACGATTTAGGTAGTGTTCGTAAAATCGAGTATTGAAAATTTTTGTAACGCTCTGGCTCTCTCTGTAATAATGTCACCAGTTTGATATTCCCTCCATGTTTCGTTTCAGCATAGCTTCTCCAACGCCCCATAATGCCCAGTTTCCCTGATGCCGATCCAACATACTGACTTCCATCGGTCATATCAGTTATTAAATACACCCCCGCAACGGAAGAAAGCATGGTATGCCATATTCTATTTGGATCAGGACTATTAACAATCGTTTTAAGCTCGTCAAAAGTTAAGATTACATCTTCAAACCCAGGGAATTCCTTAACATATCCAGCAGGGAGTATTTCAACCACTCGCTTCGGATTGTCTTTTTTTAGCCATTGATACCAAGCCCTCGTCGAGGCTCCCCAATCAATAACCAGCCGATCAACCAGATCGTTTAATAGATCCATCTTCTCCACTTCATAATGAAATAATGGTTGCTCTAAAATCTCCATATATGGATACTCAGGAGGAACTTTTGTCACTGATCTATTAAATGTTGATTTACTAATTACTCGATAAGCCCCAATGTAGATTGCTTTCGACTGCTCATAACCCAAAAACGATATGAGATACTCGCAATTCCCAAATACATCGTTGCTTTGAATGCTTTGATAAAAATCGAGCATACCTCGTTTATATAGATATTTGGTATCATAATTCGGATCTTGATGCCGAACTAACTTTATCGATTTGGAAAGATCCAATCCTCTCATTGAAAGCAATTCAGTTAGAAACACCAATCTCACCCTGCCTTATCTTTAGCAATGTTTGATCACTAATCCAACTACCTCATGCGATATCAACTCTTTCAGATAAACGAGATTCACGTAAGCTATATTTTCCAATCCCATCACTCCTGCCACCATAAAACATGTTACTTTGTAGAAAACTAAAAATAACT
>NZ_JBITPK010000030.1:0-53952 GCF_050467785.1 Paenibacillus sp. NRS-1760
CCACCAGCTCCGCCGCCTGCACCGCCACCAGCTCCGCCGCCTGCACCGCCGCCTGCACCGCCACCTGCACCGCCACCAGCTCCATTGCCAGCGCCTTTACCGTTGCCGAGTGATTTTGCTTTACCTTTCCATTTTGCTTGCGTTTTTGCCTTCGTTGCTGCTTTCTTCTCCGAATAAGAATAAGAAATCGATTGTAGCGTTTTAGCATCTACGGCGCCTGTTGTAGGCAAGCCATGTGTTTTTTGATAATATTTTACGCCGCGCACTGTAGAAGGCCCATAACGACCGTCAATTTTACCAGAATAGCTGCCCAGGGATTTCAGCATGCCTTGAATAACATAGACATCTGGACCCTTAGCATTTTTGCCAATCGCTTGACCAGTATGAGGCATACTGAACATCAATGTGATCGCGAGCAACGCTGCGCCTATGTACCTTGCAGCAAACCTCCCAATCTTATTGCGTTGTTCATCCAATCCAATTGCCTTTTTATGTTGTTGCATGCAAAATACACCATCCTTTTGATTCTTGAATTTAACTCCCCCCTTACTATCCCCAAATATTTAATTTCATTCCACATTGAATCCATAAAAAAAGCGGATCGCTTATTTGCGCTCCGCTACTCTTCTTCATCTTATTTGAAAATACTTATGCCAAATCACTTCAATAATCGAAGGTTCAATCGATTGAAAGCCTGAAATGACATATCGCACCAAAATCAGCTGACTATAAACAACTAATGCGATAATCGCCGGCTTGCTGCCGAGGCCAACTAGCGGAATAAGCAAAGCGAACATTCCGAGGCTTGGAATCGCATAGATAATGCCGAGTACGGACAAAATAGGAACGGAAATTCACCGATGCTTCGACAGCCAATAACCTAATGGCAGCGTAATAACAAGTGCAATAAATAACGAAACAAAGGTGATATAAATATGCTCCAGCAACGAGGTTAACAAATCATCATAATGGCGGGTTAAATAGTCAATCATTCCTCTCACCTGCCGTTCTGCAGCTTTAATTGCTCAAGCGTTATTTTGCCAATGATTTGGCTGTGCACCGCCCATTCCCCCGAGACCGGCTGTCAAAATAAACTTCCCCGCCAGATTGCCGTCGTAATGCATTCTAGCTATCAATTAAAAAATCTCATAGTGTTCTCATAATGCCGATAGGCTTGCCTGATTGTATGACCAGCGACTCATCTTCCTCTAATAATTTGAGCAAAAATATGATGCTTTATAAATATAAAGGTTACCTCATTTTTTGCAAAATAGAACCTGTAAACTAAACCCATCAATCGGTTTCGTATGTGGCTGAAAGTTTGCTGAAAGAACGAGTAAACAGATGCATCTTTTTCTAAAAAGACAGATAATAGAGGGGTAAGCTGCGAAAGGGGAATTTGAAATGGTGTCCTTCAAAGGGATTAAAATATTGCTTGTGGATGATGAACCAAATATCGTGCAATTTCTGGAGCTTGGGCTCATCAACGAAGGATTTGATATTCGATTCGCCTATGACGGGGAATCCGCTTTGCAGGAAGCGAGTACCTTTCAGCCCCATGTCGTCATCCTCGATGTGATGATGCCCGGGCTGAACGGATTTGAAGTATGCGAGGCATTAAGGGCTACCGGCGAAAATATCGCTATTATTATGCTGACAGCAAAAGATGAGATTGAGGATCGTGTCAAAGGCTTAACCCTTGGAGCTGACGACTATTTGGTGAAGCCCTTCAGCTTCAGCGAGCTGCTTGCCCGCATAGGTGCAAGACTGCGGAATCAGTTTCCTAATTTGCTTGGTGAAGCTGTGTATGGACCGTTCCGGCTCGATGACCGCCGCAAAGAACTCATTTATATGGAACAGGTTCTTGAACTGTCTCCTACCGAATATGAGCTGCTAAGGTTTATCATTCTAAATCATGGTGTCGTGCTTAGTAAATCGCTCATTTTAGATAAGGTATGGGGATATCAATTCGGTGGAGAAGAAAATATTGTCGAGGTGTATATCCGCTCGCTTCGCGACAAATTGGACGACAAGGAGCATCGCCTCATTCGAACACTCCGCGGGGCCGGCTATCGGATGGATCTGCCATGACGCTTATTAAAAGGTCCGACGTCACTCGTTTCTTTGCTCCACGTTCACTAAAATATCAGTTATTATATCGGTCGCTGCTTATACTAGCGGCTTTGTTTCTGTTAATTGGCGTGCTACAATACTTCATTATGAAGGACTTTATTTTTCAAAATAAAGCCGATGCCTTAAATGCTCAAATCATGTCGATGCCCATGGATTGGTTTATGGATGGGAAAGATACGAATAATCGCCCTGAAACGAGCAATCAGGGTGATCCTGCTAATTCGGCTGAACGGCCGCAGCGAGATCGACGCGACTCGCCCATGTTCTATCAACCGGGCTTGTCTATCGTCCTTATTGATCCAAACGGTGTCACGGCCGACGTATCGAAGGATAATAACCTTAACGCCCCGCTTCTATCAACGGACGAATATGAGCAGATTAGAATTCAGCTTAAAGCGCATAAGCAAATCGGCTATAAAATCCTGAACAATGCTGAAGGCATCGAGCAGCTAGTCGTCTATCGTATGGCTGGACCGCCAGGCAGAGCCGAAGGCCTCATTCAAGTAAGCACCGAAACTGATTCACTCAAGCAGCTGCTCATGACACAGCTTGCCATATTCGTTGGCTTATCTGTCCTTGCACTTGCAGCAGGGCTCGCGCTTTATTTGCCGCTGCTTCAGCGTACGCTTCGCCCTTTATCTCGCGTCGTTGTGGCAGCGCAGCAAACCGATGCAGGCAGCTTAACGAAACGAATTCCCGCCAGCCAAGGACAAGAGGAAATCGATCGTTTATCCGATGCGTTTAATGGGATGCTTGAGCGACTCGATCATTCCTTCGAGGCGGAACGGAAAACAACTGAAAAAATGCGGCGTTTCGTAGCGGACGCCTCCCATGAGCTGCGTACACCGCTTACTTCGATTCACGGATTTCTAGAAGTGCTGCTGCGCGGAGCGGCCTCGAATCCGGATCAACTCTCGCGCGCGCTTAACAGCATGATTCTTGAATCCAATCGTATCAACAAGCTGGTCGAGGATTTACTCGTGCTGGCGAAGCTTGATCAAGACCCGCAGCTGCAGCTGGCCGAAACAAAGCTGGATGCGCTTCTGCTCGAGATGGAACCTCAATTACAATTGATTGCTGGCAATCGCACAGTAGAGCTGCTTCTCACTCCTCATGTGAGCGGTCAGTTCCATGCGGATAAGCTGAAACAGGTGGTGCTCAATTTATTTTTCAACGCGGTGCAGCATACCGATTCGGAGACAGGCGTGATCAGCATCACGCTTGCTTCGTACAATAATCAAGCTGAAATACTCGTTGCCGACAATGGAATAGGGATTGAGGCCGTGCATCTGCCGCATTTGTTTGAGCGCTTTTATCGAAACGAATCATCCAGAACGCGAAAGAAGGGCGGCGCAGGTCTCGGGCTTGCCATTACGAAATCGATTGTAGATGCTCATAGAGGTACAATTACAGTAGACAGCTTGCCCGGAGCAGGAACAACCTTCCGCATTTTGCTCCCAACCACCCCGCTCCAGCCGGTTGATATGCAAGATTAACTTAGAAAAAAACAGGAAGAGGCAGTCTCAATAGTAGATTTTCTACTTTTGAGACTGCCTCTTCTTCATGATTTATTATTTATTCCGCAGACTGCATCTCTGCTAATGCCCGCTGAGCTAATCCGTTTAAAGTAATGTCATCCATCGGCGGATTATGCAAGCCTGCGCGAACATCGCGGTACATCCGCTCCAGCGGAAGCGTGCGAGACAAGCTGCTTCCCCCCACTATTCTCATGGCAAGATCAACGATACGAACGGCTGAATTGGTCGCCACATATTTAGCGAGGCCCAGCTCTGGCTTTAATCCGCTCCGTCCCTCCGGTTCCCGGTCCCAGCGATCGGCGATGCTGTATAGTAAGGTGCGAGCCGTTATCAGCTCCGCTTCCATTTCGCCAATTTGCCGCTGGATCGTTGGCAGTTCGGATATCGGGCCTGGCAAACTGTTAGGCCGATAGTTTTGGGCAAAGTGAATTGCAAAATCACGTGCCGCATGTGCAATGCCGATATAACAGGCAGGAATATGAAGCAGCGTTCCGCCATCGAAGGCCGTCCCGCCTTTACGATTAATTTCTGCGCCTTCAAGCGTACCGCTGTCTGGCACGAATACTTGATTCAACAGGAGGTCATGGCTCCCTGTTGCCCGCATGCCGAGCGTATCCCATGTTTCCTCAATACTTATGCCTGCACCCATTGGAATTAAAAACTCGCTTGCACGATTTTCTTCTTCCATCCATGCAGATATGGTGAAATAAGACACATCAGGACTAAGCGTGCTATAGGTCTTGCGCCCGTTAATAAGGAAACCTCCAGCCGTTCTTATCGCTGTAGTTTCCGGCTTGCCGCCTCTGCTTGGGCTTCCAGTTGCTCGCTCGCTTGCATAATGATTTATTGTGGCGCCTTTGCTTACAACCTCTTTGCAAAAGCTGGCGTATAAAGCTTCGGGCCATGGACGGCTTATCCGCATTTGCATTACCTGCCCCAGATGCCAGCCCGCGGCGAGCGCCGTTGAACCGTCACCGCGGGCCAAATGATCCTGCGCTAGTACAAATTCATACAATGACGCTTCATCCCCGCCATATTGCTTCGGCACAGTAAGCTTCAAATAACCGCACTCCCGCATATCGGCAAAGTTGTCATGTGGAAAAGAGCCTTCCCTATCATGCTTAGCTGATCTTCCTGCAAACTTGCTCGCCAGCTGATCCGCTGTCGCCGCGATTTCCGCTTCGCGCTCATTGCGAACGAACCGATCCTTTTCGATTTTCACCTGCATAAAGCTGTCCAGCCTCCTATCCACACTTTCATATCTGTATAGCAATCTTTCCTTTCAGTTTACACCCATCCTGCCAAAATAAAAATGAAAAAAGGATTAAATTGCTTAGGTTATCTAAGCAACTAATCCTTTGTAGAGACGTCTATTACGATATACATGATATGGAGGGCTTTCAGATGAAAAAAACTACTATTGCATTATTATCTCTTATGTTGTCTGCCAGCATATTTTCAGTTAATCACATTCATGCTGAAGCAGCAAATCAGCCATTCGTAATAGAAGGAAAAGTGGTTCAGGGACGCACTTTAGTTCCAGTACGCTATGTTGCTGCAGGGTTAGGGGCTGAGGTTAATTGGAACCAACTGTCCAAAACGGTAACCATTCTTAACGGAAAAACCGAAGTTATGCTCAAAATTAATTCAAATAAAGTGATGCAGAATGGTACTGAAATCACGATTGATGTTCCTGCTCAAATAACCAAAGGGGTTACATACGTCCCCATTCGCTTTATCTCACAAACCTTAGGCGGCACCATTAGTTGGAATGCCGAACGTAGATCAGCCGACGTTTCTTTAGGCGACAAACAAGTTAGAATTACTACAGAGTCTACTTTTAACTTGTCTACGATCCCGCAAGGACATATCAATACGCTTATCCAAAAAGCGAACGAAGCGACTAATCTATCTTCCTATTCACAAATTAGAGCCCATTTTAAATCCAATTTTACTGGCATATTCATTAATAAAATCATCAAACAAAATGGACTAGAATTCAACGTTCCATTCACAGGTACAGCATACAGTCATTCCGAAGGAAAGGAAGGATCTATTAATCAATATGAATCCCCCTTAAATGCTGGAGGTATGATTGTCGAGCGTAGAATCATCCTTAAACAAATTCAAAATACATGGATGGTCGACGATATTATTTTCTCAAGCTCGGCACCTTAAACAAGCATAAGCCCGCGATTTTGTTTAATAAAAAATTTCAATTACGTTTCATTACTCTTCAATCTGCTTTATAATCTTGGCGGGATTTCCACCTACAACTACGTTATCTGGCACATCCTTTGTAACGACAGCACCGGAAGCAACAACGACATTATTGCCGATGTTCACGCCAGGGTTTATAACGGCTCTCCCGCCTATCCATACATTATGGCCAATCGTTACCGGTTTTCCGTATTCAACGCCAGATATTCTCTCCTTTGCATTCAAGGGGTGAGTTGCTGTGTAGATATGAACTCCTGGTGCAAGAAAACAATTGTTGCCAATTCGAATTTCGCAAACGTCCAATAGTACACTATCAAAATTAGCATAAAAGTTTTCTCCAACATGAATGTTGTAGCCGTAATCACAACGGAAAGTGGGCTCGACATATAGACTTTTGCCTGTGGATCCGAACAATTCCTTTAGCAGCTCAGTTCTTTTGTTATCCTCTGTCTCCAATGTTTGATTGAATAACCTCGTTAGTCTGCGAGCGTTCATTCTATCCGCAATCAGCACAGCATCGGCTGCATTATAAAGCTCACCATTCAGCATTTTCTCTTTTTCTGTCTTCATTTGGTACCACTCCTGTTTGTTGTTTCAATTGTAAGCAGAAATACGGTTTGTCTGGTCACTACATTCGATTACTTTTTTGTTCCTGAAATCATTAGGCCTAAACCAAGCTTCTGTAATCCATACAAATAATCTTGTTTCCAGTCGCTCACAGTAAGCTCTGGCAAATGCTCTTTAGGAATATAGGCTGCGCTTCTTAATGTTATTTGGTCGGTTATTTGTTTATTTATTTCATCATTGGAAAAAATAATCGTGTGCGGGTTTATTGTAGCTGTAAATGAGGCTACCAACCGACTAATCGCATCAATCTTTTTCTCATCATGAACCAATGCAGTTTCTGTTCCATCCTCGTTATTGAGGGCTTGTACAAAATTTCGGTCATCATACTGAGGAACGAAGGATATTTCTCCTGAGAAAAACGTACTGCCTCGCACGACATCACCATTAATCATAATGCCGGCACCAGGACCGTTTTGACCCAAATACAAGTAGACCAAGGAACCCTTGTCTTTATTGTTTCGGTTGTCGTAGTACCCAAGGACAGCCGCATTCATATCATTCTCTACAACGACAGGTATGGATAAACGCTCCTCAAAATATCCTTTTAAATCAAAATCATGAAACTGTTCATAGCTTGGGATGAAAATAATTCGGCCATTATTGACTGAACCCGGCACACCTATAGCTACAGAGCTGATTTTGGGATGCTTTTCAATAATGCTTTCAAGTAAATGAGATAAGCTCAAAGCATCATCCAATAGCACACTTGAAGTACTGCCTTGTTCTTTCTCTTCGCCTAAACAATTAAAAATGGTATAGTTAGTTTCTGTTTTCTCTAAAAATATAGCCAAACCGAGCATGAACTCGGGATTGTATGCGTATCTGTTTGCTCTTCTCCCGCCACTTGAATGATCGAGACCAACTAAAATGAGTTCCCCGTCCTTTTCCATTTGCGTGAGAAACTTACTAATGGTAGGGAAGCTTACTCCTAGTTTCTGACTTAGCTCAACCTTCGTGGCACTCCCATGCTCCAGAAGAGCCGCTCGAATGCTGCGTAAAATAACTTTCTTCCATTCTTTTGGAGTTGCAAATAGTTCATTTATGATGATCACCACCTCTGATTGCTATACTTATTAAATACATTTAAAAAGTTACACCGATAATATCAGAATATCGTCTTGGATAAAAGTAATCTTCAGGAAAAAATAAGAGATGCTTAAAAAAGTTTTCATGTTTATTCTATAGAATAACACGTAAAGCAATTATTCTGTTAATAGCCGCACTCAGACAAGAAAGGATGTAACGATGTATCAAGGAAAGCTGCGAAAAATGACTATTTTACTGTTGGTTTTATATACCGTACTAATCTTCTATTTCTTATATGTCGGATTCAACAGAGCTGCTTCTATTCATGACAGCGGCTTGCGATATAATCTAATACCCGAGAAGATTCATTTATTCCTCCCTATGCAGAGAGAGTTTTCATTTTCGCTTTTTGAGTTCGGTAACTTTGCAGCATTTATACCTTTCGGAATCATGATCCCGCTTCTGTTTCGTTCTCGTTTTTTGGGTTTTATACTGCTATTTATTGTATCGATTACTATGCTTGAGACGCTGCAGATGCTTTCCCGTTTAGGCTCCTTTGATATCAACGATATTATTATTAATACGTTAGGTGCTGCAGTAGGCTACTACGCACAAAGGTTTGTTCGACATGAGCGTGATACATTTAAAGGCTTCTGCAAAATTATAATAACAGCAATTGTACTTGCGATTGGTGTCATCGGCAGTATTGGAGGCATTAATAATTATCTAGATAAAGCAAGCAGCGAGGTTATCACTTTAGATAAACTGCCATTAAAGGCTGGAACTGTTCTTTGGGATAAAAGCCTCTCCAGCTTCCCCGCAGCCCAAGAGAACGTTGAGCCGAAACTAAATATTTACAGCCGAAACAATACACGAACAAATGAGTTTACCTATCTTTTAGACGGCAAATATCACATGATAGCAGGTAATCTCGCGATATCAAAAGACTTAATTCAAAGTGCCGGCAATGGAAATATCGATCTCATTTTTAGCGCAGACGGAACCGTAATCCATTCGTTTGGATGGAGTTTCGATGGACAGGAAGAGCTTCCTTCCGAGTTTTTTCAAATCCCTTTGAATGGAGCAAAGGAGCTTACTATAAAAATTGTTAATCATACATCCGATCGAGATGTCCTGCTGTGGGACATTGCACTTCATAAAGTAAATACCGGACAAAAAATAATAAATGGGATCAAACAAAAACTAAAAACATTATTTAAATGAAAAATGCCGAATTTCTTAGCTTGCAAAGAAATCGGCTTTTTGTAATGTCACTTCATTTTTGAATCTGCTGCTCCGTGCTGAAGCACAAACTCATCCAGCTTTGCACCTTCCACGTCATAGGCTTGATAAGTTAGATTGTCGCCGTTTACCGTAATCCCTGCAAACATTTGCTTCTCATTCTGAAAATGAACCTTATGATAAAACTTATTTTCCTTTTTCTCATTGAATTTTTGCCCTGCAGTATTGGTTACCACATATACAGTGCCCTCTCGGTTTTGGACCGCTTGATCACCGTCGCCTGTGATTTGACCATCACGAAGCGGATAGGATCTGGAGTACTCATGATTATGACCCTGCAGCACCAAATCAACCTCAAATTCGTCAAATAGCGTTGTCCAATCCTTTACCTTCTTGTTCGTATTGCCTCCATAAGGCCCTTGATGCAGAGCAACGATTTTCCATGGCTGATCCGTGCTCTCCAAATCTTTTTTCAGCCAGCTGGTTTGCTCCTTTATATTCGATTCCGAATTTAAAATAACAAAATGAACAGAACCATAATCAAACGAGTATGTCGTTCCCGCATTCGATCCCTTCGCGCCACTCGCAGGTAAGTTGAAATGAGAAACAAATCGCTTGGCATCTCCATCCACTTCATCATGGTTGCCCGTAACTGGCATAAATGGAACCTGTGTTACCCACTTGCCTGCTTTTGCGAAAAGCTCGATCCAGGCTTGCTCATCGGTGGGCTCTTCTGTCAGATCACCATTATGGACGATAAAGGCAGACGCCGGAAAAACGTTAAACGCCTGATCCAGCGTATTTCCCCATAGCTCAAAATCCTGCTCCGTCACGCCTTGCGAATCCGTTACGTTTATGAAAGTAAAAGCATCGCTTGCTTCAGCCTCCGTCCTAAATTGTGCAGCATCGCTCCATGCCTCTTTTTCTCCGCTGCCTACTCGGTACGTGTATGTGGTTCCCGGCTTAAGGCCGGTAGCTTCTGCTTTATGAACACCGCGCAAAGTATCCTCACCTATGTCAATCGATGATGTCGTACCCTTAAAGGTCATTACAAGAGCCTCTTCCCAATCGCTAGGGACGGCTCCTTCAATGATCTGAACAATTGAATCGGAGTGTACATTCGTACTATGCCAAGTGAAGGCGCGGCTAGTTTTTGGATCGCCCTTGAACGTGGTCACAATCGCGGCTGGCTTCACCGACTTATTGGCCTTTAACCATTCCATGCCAATGGCTCCAACAACTAATAAGGCGCAGCATATGAGCAGTATCATCATGTCTTTTCGGATTTTTATCCTAGTCACACTCCTTCTTCTCTATCTAATTTTAATTATATCTTAACAAAAAGCTGTTGCACGGCGCATTCAGCAATCTTTCAGCCAGCCTTAAGTTAAGAATAAGTAAAGGCCCGTAGAATAACATTTGTAAGCAGCGAGGGGCGCTGAACATGAAATGAGGTGTGAGATGAACAAGAACCTAAACTATCGCCATGAATTGAAATTTTTCATTAACTATCATCAATACTTTATTATTCGCCAGCGGCTAAAGGATCTGATGGAACAAGACAAACATGTCGGTCCGTCAGGCGAGTACCATATTAGAAGCTTATATTTTGATGATATAAACAACAAAGCTTTGCATGAGAAGCTTGGCGGCATTCGTGATCGGGTCAAATATCGTATCCGCATATACAATGGCCAAGACCATGTCATTCATTTTGAGAAAAAGATTAAATTCAAGGACTACATCGCAAAGGTGAAGGAACCGCTAACGAGGGAAATGTACGACAAGCTTATGGATGGCGATTACGACGTCCTTAGAGGGCCGGACAAGCCGCTTTTGAACGAAATTCACAATGAAATGAAGCATCATTTGCTGCGTCCGAAGGTCATCGTCGATTATGTCCGTGAGCCATATGTTTACGCTAACGGCAACGTACGCATTACGTTCGACAAGGAGCTGCGCACAGGACTTCATGCCGTTAATATTTTTGATGAAAAGGTTGAGCCCGTACGCGCACTCGACAATGATTTAATCATTCTTGAGGTGAAATATGACGAATACATTCCAGCTTTTATTCGAATCGCTTTGCAGCTTGAAGGACTAAACCGGCAATCCGCTTCAAAATATGTCATCTGCCGAAAACATTTGAAGTTCAACACATGGGAGGATTATTAAAATGGAAACCAATACAACTGCCGCGGCTGCAACGGAGACGACAACAAATTTTGCCGATCTTTTAAAAAATTCAGTACTGGATAACTTTGCTTCTGATATCAGCCTTTCGAAAATATTGATTACGCTGGGCGTCGCTTTTTTACTTGGCTTCTTTATTTACTTGCTTTATAAACGAATATTTAGCGGCGTGCTTTATTCAAAAAGCTTTAACGTTTCGCTGATCGGCATGACCATGATTACAGCAGTTGTCATTATCGCGATTAACTCCAATCTCGTGCTGTCGCTTGGTATGGTTGGCGCTCTGTCCATCGTCCGTTTCCGTACTCCAATTAAAGATCCAACCGATTTAATTTTCTTATTCTGGGCTGCCGTTGCAGGTATCGTTACAGGCGCGGGCTTCTTTACACTAGCGGTAATTGGTTCGGTTGTGGTTGGTCTTATTCTGTTCTTCTTCGTTAAGGGCGGATCGGTGGAAACACCTTACCTGCTTGTTGTTAACTGCGACAGTGATGCTACCGAGCAGCTTGTTCACAAGCAAGTCGGCACGCTCGTTAAGCGTTATAACGTGAAGCAAAAAACAGTGACGCAGGGCAATATTGAAATGACGCTGGAAATTCGCCTTCGCGACGAAACCGGACGTTTCGTTAACCAACTGACGGAGCTGGCTGGCGTTCGTAACGCCGTACTTATTAGCTATAGCGGGGACTATGTATCCTAATTATCGGGAGGTGTTTTCATGAAAGCGAAAGCGCGTGTAATCTTATTATGCTTTTGCTCCATTCTCCTGATTACTTTACTCGCTGGATGTGCCGCAGGCGGTACATCCTTCAGTCTCAGCAGCTCGGGTGCGTCAACGGGTACAGATGAGAAATCAGCGGATGAGCAAAAGCTAGATGAAACGGTTTTTCCTAAAGATAAAATCGTAGATGTAAAAATTACGATCGACGAGGATGCGTTCCAAAATATGCTGGACAACGCCAGCGCGGAGGAATATAAAGAAGCCTCGGTCGAATATAACGGTCAGAAGTTCGATAACGTAGCCATTCGAACGAAGGGCAATCTCAGCTTGAACAGTGTCGTAAGAATGACCGATTCCGATCGGTACAGCTTTAAAATTTCATTCGATGAGTATGTTAATCAAACCTTGCAAGGAATAAGCAAAATTAATTTAAATAACAACTACAGCGATGCCTCTTATATGCGAGAGTTTCTATCGTATGAGCTTGCTGAGCAAATGGGACTTCCAACGCCAAAATATTCTTATGTCAATGTTTACGTCAATGGCGAGCTTTGGGGCTTTTATTTGGCTGTCGAGCAGATTGGCGATGCCTATCTTGAACGTAATTTTGGCAATGCATATGGCGCGCTTTACAAAGCAAACGGCGGAAACGGCAGCGAGCTCAACTGGCTTGAAACGATCGATGCCTATACGGGACTCGATTTGAAGTCCGACAAATCAAATGATGATATCTTGCTCGATATGCTGGATGAACTGAACAATGGCGCAAATTACGAGAGTGTGCTGGACGTTGATGAAGCGCTTAAGTTCATTGCCTTAAACGCAGTAGCCGGCAACTTTGACAGCTACCTCTCTGAGAAAAAACATAATTATTATTTGTATGAGGATGATGGTATTTTCAGCATTTTGCCTTGGGATTACAATATGTCCTTTGGCGGTTTCGGCGGCTCCAGCGTGCTCATTGATGAGCCAACTACCGGCGCGATAGCCGATCGGCCGCTTATTGACAAGCTGCTTAAAGTGGATGCCTATAAAGATAAATATCACGAAATCGTTACAAGCATGCTAGAAGGATATTTGGCAACAGATAAGTTTCAGGAAAGGGTCGATGTAATTAAAGCTATGATCTCGGATTATGTAAAGGCAGACCCTTCCTCCTTCTACACGTATGAGCAATATGAGCAAGGCGTTGCTCAGGTTGTTTCCTTTAATTCGCAGCAAACCAGTACCATTGCACAGCAGCTCGCCGGCACTATTCCTGCTGCAGGCGACGGATCTGGCAGCGGCGGCGGGATGGGTGGCGGTGGTGGCATGGGCGGTGGTGGCGGATTCGGCGGCAATCGGCCAAACGGTCAGCAGGGCAACGCTCAGGGCAACACCGGAAACAGCAAAGCTGCTGTTAATGCAGGAGCCGGGCAGCAAAATGCCGGTATTACAGCGAACAAAGAGCTGAGTCCGCAAGGTGCTGTGGCAGATGGCGTCGTTCAGCAAGTAGTTGATAACACTACCTCCCCTACTACGCAGAGCACTCAAGGCAATGCAGGTACCGCTGCTCCTGACGGGCAAGTCCCTCAGGGCGATGGGGGCATGACGCCTCCAGATGGACAAATGCCTAATCAGCAAGGCGGCATGCAAGGCGGGTTTGGCGGCCAAAGACCAAACGATATGGGTGGCGGCATGGGAGGCGGCTTCGGCGGCCCTGGCACGCAGCAAACTCAGGCACAAGGCAGTCCTAAAGAAGCCGCGACGGCTGGAATCGCCATCGTGATCCTGCTTCTCTCCTGTGCATTCATCGTCTTCTATAAACGTAAACGACTATAAGCATTCTAGTTAAAAAAAAGATCGTGCCCCCTTGCCACAGTGGCATTCGGGCAGCGATCTTTTTCAATCCATTAGAAATACCTTTTCGCCTATTTCAATGTCTCCTGTCTTTTTTACAGAAGCATACACCCCGAAGTTTAAATTCATCTCTGTGTTAATTTTTTTCAATAAGGAAGCATCACGTGCTAGCGAATCTGGATCAAGCGTAACCATGGAGCAGCGATCACAATATTTATCCACTTGCAATTCAGCACCGCCTACCGTTATTCGTCTGCCTATCCACTCTTTTTCTCCAAAAGCGCCTTCCTCTACTGTAATGAGTATATTTGCTCTAAAGCGCCGTGCGTCCAGCTGTTTTCCCCATATCGCTTCGAGCTTTTGCAAACTCCTATCGGTGATGATGAGGATACTGCCTTCATCCACCGCTTTAAGATCAGGGCTTTGTGCCTGATAGCTGCGCATCCGCATCTTCTTCTTGGAGTGCTTCTGCATTTCGGCTAACAGCTCCTCGTCCCAGCTGAAGGTCTGACCCTCTGGAGAAGTTATTTCTACTTTGGGATGCTCTGCGCTCGTGCGTTCATCAACCAGCTTCGCTTTGTATGCGAGCATTGCCGGGATTTCTCTTGCAGTAAAGAAGCTATCCCAGCCTTCCTTTGTTTCATCATAAAAAGCGTAACAACGGTCTCCCATTAATCCGTATCTATCGATTTTACAGGTATCCAGTTCCTCTCCTGCAAATGACTTAATCGGGTACCTGCTTATGCCACTAATTTTACCAATCAACGTTAATGTCAATCCAACAACCTCCATACATCCGTTTTCTTCCATTCACATGTATCTTTGATTATAGTATAAACACAAAAGACGCGCGATAAGCCAAGTACACCTTTCGGTACAGAAAGGCTTTCCGCTTATTACGCGTCATGTCGTTTCACATGAATGGTACAAACGCAATGTATTACAATTAGAAAAAGAGGTGTATTAAATCCTCCATGCTCCAATGCTGCAGCTGATTAGGGAATCCCTTTGGAGCAGTAGTACAAGCCGCCAGCTTATAGCTTCGGTTCAGTTCATATTGTTTGAAAAAATAAGCTTCCGTTCTCGGAGTTAAAGCGATGAAGCTATCCTCACTAATATGTATTGAGAAGGAATCCAGCGGTATGGACAACCCTTTACCTTTTGCTTTTATGTAACTTTCCTTCAGCGTCCAAAGCTCATAGAAATAAGCGGTTCGCTCCTCCCCTCTCAAACAAAACAACCGTTCATATTCCATTTTCGAAAAATAAGATTTTGCTATACTTTCATCTATTTCACCTATTTGTTCCACATCAATGCCTACCGGGGAAGAGCTTATAAATAAGGCAGCCCATTCTCCAGCATGCGAAATATTAAAGTGAAAATCTTCGCAGCCGATAAGTGACGGCTTACCATATGAATTGGAAGTAAACTGAATTGCTTGATTGGATAGGTCTAGGTTTCGCACAATTGCAGCACGTACAAGCACTTCACCAAATAACGTCCGATAAACATCACATTGCTGTCGCAATCGACTTATTTTTAAACGCTTCTCTTCTGATACGAGACTTAACAATTGCCGGTAGTCATTCGACGTGATGTTTTGCGGTATTTTCAAAACCATGATCTCAGCCTGCACAGTTTGCTGCTCCTTTCCCCCTCAACTAATCCTAAAAGCACTCGTCTGAATCTATCATAACCTCGAATTTCCATAACGCGCCATCACTTCATGAATAGCTTTTGCCCCAAAACGAATAGCCTCAACAGGCACACGCTCATCTGCTGCATGGATCAACTCCGAGAAATTCATGTCCTCTGGGAGCGTCATAGGCAAAAAACCATACGTTTGAATACCTAATGTTGAAAAATGTCTCGCATCTGTTCCACCCGGCAGCAGCATCGGAATAGGCACTGCAGCTTCATCGGCTTTCTTCAGCACATCTGACAGCAATTCAAACAATTCCATTTCCGGGTTTTCTGGACAAGGGTCATGGCGAATCACTTCTAACGTTATTTGATGTTGTATGGCATGATCGTACAGCTCGGCAATGAACTGCTCTGGAGTAAAACCGGGCAGCAGCCTCCCATCCATCTCCACAATGATTTCACTTGGATGCACATTGATTTTTTCGCCACCATGCACAACCGTAGCACTTATTGTATTGCGAAGCAGCGGTTGAAACAGCTTTCCCTTGTCACCCATTATCCTCAGCATGAGATTGCTCAGGCGTGGCCGAAGCAGCCCTTTCAATAATAACCTCGGCAATAGGGGCAATGCCGATGCCATGGATTGAATCATATACGACGCTGCGGGCGTGACATGAATCGGCAGTTTAACCTTATTTAACGCTCCCAGCATATAGGCAAGCTGCGCCATGCTTCCTTCATTTTGGCCAAGCGAACCATGCCCGCCTCCTCCTCTAACCGTAGCTCTAAGGAAACAAATTTGTTTCTCTGCCACCATAATCGGATAAAATTTTTGGCCGCTTACTTGAAAGGAGAAGCCCCCAAACTCCCCTATCGCATAGTTCACGCCAGCAAAAAGATAAGAATGATGTTTAACTAAGTAGGAGGCTCCTAAATCCCCGCCTGCTTCTTCATCACTTACAATAGCCAAAATCATATCGCCCTGTAATACTGTTTTCTCTGCGTGAGCTTTTAGAAAGGCGGCAAGCATCATCGCTACACCGCCTTTCATATCTAGGCTTCCTCTCCCCCATACGTAACCATCGCTAATCTCACCACCGAATGGATCGCGGGTCCATGCTTGCTTCTCTACACCTACAACGTCAACATGCCCGTACATGAGAAAAGGGGGTGCATCTCCGCACCCCTTTAATCGTGCAATTAAATTAGGTCTATGCTCTTCTTGAGCAATAATGATCGTATCACTGATTCCCGATTCAAGAAGAAGATCACGAATAAAATAAATACAATCTCGCTCATTGCCTGGCGGATTCGTTGTATTGAACCGTATTAATTGCTGCAATAGATATTGAGGGGACTCATATATCGGCCCGTCCAAGCTGCTAATCATCGTAAAGTCCTCCTTGGCATGGTTGACTTCCCTTTTACATCCTTTAACTTCTATTAGAAGCTAAAAATCGACTCCCTAATTTATCCTTAAGGCCGTTGTCTTGAAGCAATTGTTCCAATCGATCCTGCTGTTCGTTCTCTGGAACAAGCTTCGTATGGAACGCAGAGATCAGCATCTCATAAGCCTTAACCAAATGCTTCCACTCTGCCCTGCCACGAGAAAGCTGAAGCTCATTCAACATCGTCTGAACCTCGCGGTAAGGTACAACTACACCTTGCTCATACTGCTCTAAATCTCTGTTCCGATTACGCATGCACGTAACGATAGTCAAACATTGAATAATAAAATCTAACGAATAGTCTTGCCCCTCATCCCGGCCCTTCCCAAGGAGCTGTTCCCTATCCGGTTCATGGTCGAAAGAAAGCACCCTAAGGGTAGTACTATTGTTGGCTAGTTTCTTCAATATCGATTGGGGGCCCATCTCAACCGCTTCCGAAACCCCGTTCTCCAGCAAAAAACGGATAACCGCTGTCCATTGTACGGGTGCGGTAATCTGCTCTGTCAGTACTGCTGGAATCTCATCCGCACTCCGATATAATCTTGCAGTCACACTTGAAACAACCGGATGCTGGAGTGTTCCAAGCTTCAGTCCTTTAAGCTCCTCTGCAAATAGCTGCGCTGCTGGTGCCATAAGAGGACTGTGGAACGGCGCGCTCACATGAAGCGGGATGACAACGCCTCCCCGCTTGGAGATACGCTGCACCGCTTCGTTCAATACTCCTTTATGTCCAGAAATGACAACCTGATCATCTGAATTAATATTAGACACTACAACAATTTCAGCTCCACCCTGAAACGAGGAACTAGCGTGCTTGCAGATCTCTGCAACTTCAGCTGCGCTAAGCGATATTACCGCCGCCATTGCACCACTACCAGCATCGTCCGCATCTCGCATGAGTTCACCGCGACGATGAACGATACGGACAGCGCTGTCGAATGGAATACCCCCTGCACAAGTCAAGGCGGTAATTTCTCCAAGGCTATGACCGGCTAAAAATTGCGGAGCCTTCCCCAGCAGGTCTCGGTATATTTTGTACATTGCTATCCCTACAGTTAATATAGCTGGCTGTGCATATTCCGTCCTTGTCAATTCCTCCATGCTGCCCTCAAACATAAGTTTTGTGAGATCCATGTTTATCGCTTCACTCGCTTCATGAAAGGTCTCTTTGGCGAGCTCATATTTTCTATACAAATCCTTGCCCATGCCAACATACTGTGAGCCCTGACCGGGAAACAGCAATGTGCCGCCTACCATACGCTTTCAGCTCCCTCTTCTAATTCTGCGAGTACAACCTTGAGAGATGCTAGATACAGAGAGAGCAATTCATCCACACTTGCTATGTCCCATGAAAGAGCATCATATAGACATCGGATGTTTAACTCGTCTTCACTAAACTCAAGCTGAAGAGCAAAGCCGATTAGCGGCATATAGGACTCCATTCCTCTCAAGTCGGTTGAAGAGAACCATGGTATGATTCCATTGTCCAATGTACGGAAACCAGCTGCTGTCGCAAGCGAGGAAAAGGTATAATAGTCGCCGCTTTCCCGTTGATTAACTACTTCAGGGATCATTTCCACAACCGTCATATAGTGGGACATATTCAGCGACACAGGCACCATCCGATCTCCTACACCATCTTTGACGATGACTGTAACTTCATCGGACATCGTAATATCGGATAGCACGTACATATAAAGGACAAGCAATATATCGACGATATCTGATCCAATGTCTTCTGATAGCTGCATCAATTTCCCGAGCAGCGCTTCATCCAGCTTGCATGAACGGGGAATGGCTGCATGATCTATACCCGTTTCTCTGCTTATGATGCGATTAGGGAAAGTTAAACCTTTCAGCCCTGCTAATCCATCCATATCTCCTTCTTCACTGAATGGTGCATCCATTAGCGCAGCCATTCCGCGGAGTGTCGCATGTCCGAACAAATCAGCAACGGATACACGAGAAGGGTAGTGCTGCTCCAAGTTGTGATGTAAAGCAACAAGCAGAATGGAGTTGCCTCCTACCTCGAAGAAGTTGTCTTCAGCGGCAAAATCGACTGTATGCAGCACCTCTTGCCAAAGAGCCGCTACTTTCCGCTCCGTATCGGTATCCAGCTCAAGCAGCTGCAGAGCAAATGCAGCATTATCCCGCAAACGAGCCACTTCACTCTGCTTTGGCAGCGCCTTGCGATCAATCTTTCCATTATTATTCAATGGCAATGCTGCAAGCCAAATGTAACGCTGCGGAACCATATATTCAGGCACTCGACTTGCCATAAAGCTGCGAAGCTCTAATGTCGACAATTCAGACTCCGCTGCATAATAAGCACATAACAATCCGCCATTAGACTGCTCCTCTTCCAGCAGCACCGCCGATTCAGTAACGTCCTCGTGCCGTGCGAGCATCATTCCAACTTCCTCCAGCTCGACGCGATGTCCGCGGATTTTCACTTGAAAGTCACTGCGCCCGAGAAATTCGAGGTTTCCGTCGTTTAAGTAGCGTGCAAGATCTCCTGTTCTATACATTCTCTCACCGGGATAAAAAGGGTCGCTAACGAACTGTTCCTCCGTAAGCTCCGGCTTCCCAAAGTAACCTTGGGCCAATCTTGTCCCCGCTATACAAAGTTCACCAGCAACGCCTGGAGGCTGAAGACGTCCCGCCTTATCCAAAATGTACGTTCGCACTCCAGCAAGCGGTTTGCCTATTCCGGGATGATTATCCTCTATCCGCTGTATGGTTGACCATACCGTCGTTTCTGTCGGCCCGTAAACATTGTATATTCGAAGCTGTGGATAAGGCTTCAGCCGATTCCATAGGGTTGGAATAAACGGCTCCCCGCCAATGATCAAATCTTTTAAATAGCGCAAGCATGGTCTCTCTTCTTTGCCAGCCAGCAGCATTTGCAGTCTCATCGGGGTAGTTACCATCATCTCAACATCATGATTGACGATGAGACGATCCAGCAGGTCTGGGTCTCTGCGCTCCGCTTGTGATGCTAGAACGACCTTCATCCCATAAAGAAGTGGCATAATTAAGTCATGTATAGATACATCGAACGCAGCGCTTGCTAAAGCAACAATCGTTTTTCCTGGTACATATTCTACTTGCTCTGCCATTCCTTCTATGAACCGTATCGCACTCTCATGCTGAATCATTACACCTTTTGGTCTGCCTGTTGAACCTGATGTATAGATCACATAAGCTAGATTTTGAGAGGAATTGTCCTGCTCCATGCTGCTTGAGAGTATGTGTGAATTCTTCTCTTCCCTGCCAGCAGCGCACTGCTCGTCTCTCTCATCGATACAAACAATATTGCCTTCATATTGAGAAGCTTTTGAGAGGTAATCGTACTGCGTTAACAAAACCGGAGCCTTAGTATCCTCCAGCATATAATGAATGCGATCCTCTGGGTATTCCAAATCAATGGGCAAATAGGCGCCTCCAGCCTTCCAAATGCCGATGATGCCAACTACCAGCTCGACCGTTCGCTCCACCATCAGTCCAACCACAATTCCTGAACGCACGCCTTCTCTGCGCAGTCTACTAGCAAGTTCGCGTGCCCGCTGATTCAGCGTGCCGTAAGTAAACGACTCCTCGCCGCAAATAAGTGCCGTCTCATGGGGGCGAGATTGAGCCTGCTTCTCGAATAGCTGATGCAGGGTTATGCTTAATTCACCAGCTATTCCCTCTCTATGCAAAGGCTTATGTTCAGTGGATGAGCATGAACCAATACAAAGTGATTTTATTAATGCTTGAACTTCATCTTCATCCAATATGGCTGCATCTCTAATGAGAATGTCGTCGCCTCGAACTAACAGCTCCGCTGCCCGATGAACATGATTAGCTAGATTTTTCATCATTGTCGTGCTGTAAGCAGAGCTATTATATGTCATAGTAAGCGTTATAGCGGGTGATTCTGACTCCAAGACACTGTACGAAAAGAGCAAACCAACCCCATCAGCGCTCGGTTTCCCATAACTATTTTCCAAGGTTACGGCTACAGCCTGTCCTGAATTGAAGCTGCTTGTTCTGGCGGAATCCATCGTTTCTAGTTCCAAAATATGTCCCTTATTACTGTCCTCGAATTCATTTAGAGCTCCGTCTAATTGCTTTAGCAATGACTGAATCATATTTTGCTCATCTACCCTGATTTGAAGCGGAATCCATGTCCCGTCCATATGACTTCCGAATCCCTGAGACGGAATGCCGATCGTTAATCGGTCATCCCCTTTATATTTATAAAGCATGATATAAACCGCAGTAAGCAGTACGCTATACAATCGCTGATTGGAATGTTCAGCATATCGAAGCAGCATTTCTGTGAGCTCTTTGGGTAAATGGATACACTGCTCCATAGAACTATACTCCGCTGCTCTGCTAAGCAAGTCTGAGGGAAACCCTCCATCCTCTCGCCACAAATATTGATTTCTCTGGCCAGCGTCTATGAATACCTTATCCATATTTTTTGCTCCTCTCTGTTATGAATGGATGATTCCTTTGCCAGTCAATGTCCTCAGGAGCGTATCATTTAGGAGCGAAACGACTTGTTGTTCCCGTTCATGTATGAAAAAATGGCCTCCTTCGAAGTTGACGATTTTACAGGTCTCCGTCGTTTGTGACTGCCAATCTTCTGAAGTCCCGTATAGGCTGCTGTCCTCAGAGCCATTCATAACAATGAGATGAAGAGGGAGCGGCGGCTTAACCTCTGGCTTGTACGTGCCAACCAGCTTAAAGTCAGCTCGCAATATGGGCATAAATACTTCTCGCAGCTCCATATGCTCAAACAGCTCAGCAGATGTTCCGCCAAGGCTTAATACTTCTTCGATAAAAGCTTTATCGGGAAGCTTGTATATTTCCCGGTTCACATGGCTGGAATGAGGCGCCCCATACCCTGACATAAAAACTACGGATGGGAGCGTCAATCCTGCTGCATGAATGCTATGAATTAATTCATAAGCGATCAAGCATCCCATGCTGTGGCCGAATAAAGCATACTGATTTTGTGCATAGTCACGGATTAAATGCAATACATCCTTAACTGCCTCATGAATATCCTCGTAGAGCGGCTCACTCATCCGGCTTCCTCTCCCAGCTAATTCAATCGGAATCAATTGAATAGAAGGATCTAGCTGCCGCGACCATTTCTTATAGACCTGAGCCGAACCCCCCGCGTAAGGCAAACAAAGCAACGGTATACTATCCATAATTAGGAACGACCACCTTGTTAGGAAGCGATTTGATTTTGTTAAACACCACTAGCCAGCGTACGCCAAAATGTTTTTTCCATTGCAAATAGTTTTTCTGCTAGAGCTATCTCTCTATCTCGCTGAAATTTATGCGTAACAAAAGATTGCTTGATTGCATTCCAGCCGTCACAGATCATTTCCAATTGCTCCTTAAGGGATTCGTATAATGCCACATTTATTTGCTTCTGCTCTCGCAGCGTTCGAATAAGACCTTCGTTTGCAATATGCCGGTTGCATATAATGTTGATTCCAATGAGTGCATACGTAATATGAGCGCTATATTTATCCGGGCTTGAATCTACTTGCCACATTCCCTCCATAGAGAAATCATCAAGCTCCCGCGTAAGCCGCTCCGCATTGTCAACAACTTCCGATAAGTTCAATTCATACGGCTTAATCGTTGGATGAAGATTGTAAATATAATAGGCTGGGCCATTATAGTTTTTGTTGATATTGTATTCTGAATTTTTGAATGCTTTTCTGAGCCGATCCTCAGGAACCTCATGTTCACTGTAGCCAGCAAGCGTATCGTCAATGACATAGAAGGACGAGCGTTCATTATCGTAACCATTAAACAGCGAATAATGGTACCAATGAAACTTTTTCCAAGCCATGCTTCCCGGCAGCCAATAAAACAAATCGACATTCACACTTAAATTGCGCCCACCGTCAAGCACCTCTTTTATTTCATCTATAAACATTTCCTTATCGCGGAAGTGCCCCGGCTCAATCCACTTCATAACACCGGTTAATGGGAATCTGGTCCAATCGTCGAGATAATATAGCGTATCAATCGTCGGATATCGAAATTGCTGGTCTGTCGCTGCAGACCAAGGATAATATCGATGAATGTTCAAATATGCAGCATATCGATAGCTGGGATGAGCAGAAACAGCGATTGAATAGGCTTGATTGAGCATACAGTTCGCCCAGAATTCATTAAATGGTTGTCTGTCCAACGTAACTTTCATCCGCTTATCCTCCTTAATAGATCCAAACTCGTATCATTTAATCGTTTCTCGGCGGTACTGCACGAAGGAAATACCACCGAGAACGATCTTATTTCGGACCATCTTGCAGCAATAGATCGCTTAGTTTCATTAGAGGGCTGGCCGCAGCCGTCATTTCCTCTACGGTTGCACAATAATGCTGAGCCATGCGCGTAATCGTATCTGAGTGAAACAATGCTGTGGCATACTCCAAGCTGCAAATCATTTCTCCATTGCTCTCCACAACCTCCAGAGTCAAATCGAATTTACTAACTCCCGGCTCGAACGGCTGAAGCTCAAAGGTTAAATCGCCTCCTTGCATGACAGAACGATCCATATTTTGCAAAATGAACATCGTGTCGAACAAAGGATTTCGACTCTGATTTTTCCCAAGCGCCAATCGCTTCACCAAATCCTCAAACGGATACTCCTGATGCTCCAGCGCTTGCAGTACGTCATTATGAACATCGGTGATGTAACCACCGAGTGTTCTTTCAGGCTGTGGTCGGCATCGAATCGCAACTGTATTAACGAATATGCCGATTTGGCCCTCAAGATCAACATGGTCACGTCCCGCTGTCGGCGTGCCAATAATAATGTCATCTTGGCCGCTGTACTTGCCAAGCAAAAGCGCATAAGCACCAAGCAGTACCGTATACAATGTTGTCCCCAGCTCTCTTGCCATGTGCTGCGCTCTTCTCGTAAGCTCCTCATTAAACTTAAAACTATATCTGCGCCCCTCGAAGCTCTGCATCGCTGGTCGCGGATTATCCGCCTGGAGCTCCAGTATCGGCAGTTCGCCTGAGAACATATCCAGCCAGTGGCGCTCATGCGCCTCGTACCCTGGACCATTTAATTGAGCTTCCTGCCATACGGCATAGTCTCTATACTGCACCCGCAGCTCTGCAAGCTCATTTCCGGAGTACAATTCGATCAATTCTTTCAGAAGCACACTGACCGATACACCATCCGTAACAATATGATGCATATCAAGCAGCAGCAAGTGAGAGCTGGAGCTTAGCGGAACAAGAGCTGCCCGCAGCAATAAGCAACTGCTAAGATCAAAGGGACGTATGAACCGCGACATTAATCTAGTGATGGTTTCATCCATTCCCGCTTCTGACAACAAACGCTTGGCAGTCATTCGTGCCCATGCATTGCCCTCCAGCTTAAATGCCGCTGATGGATGAATTCGTTGTCTGAATTGTCCATCCTCATAATGGAAAGACGTCCTTAAGCTCTCATGCCTCATGATTAAAGAGGTGAACGCCTGCTCCAGCTTCTTCGCATCCAGCTTCCCACGGATATGCAGTGCAAATGGGACATTATACATCGTTGCTTCTCCAGATAGCAGAGATAAAACATATTGCCTTCTTTGAGCGCGCGACATCGGGAAATATGCCCTGTCCATCTGACGCGGAATCGATTCATACGTTTGCTGGCTTTGACCTTCAATTACTAGAGCGAGTGACTCTAGTGTCGGATTCTGAAACAATTCTCTCAGTGGCACGCGCACACCAAATTGTAAGCCTATCCGACTGACCAATGTTGCCGCCTTTAACGAATGTCCACCTAACTCGAAGAAGCTGTCTGTCGCTCCGATGTTTTCCGTCAATAGCAGCTCCTGCCAGAGCATAACCAGCTTGCGCTCCGTCTGCGTGCTTGGCTCCCGGTAATGTCGTACCTTCCGTTCTGTCTGCTGCGGTCTTGGCAGTGCCTTGCGATTTATCTTGCCTGTTGGCGTCATCGGTATTTCATCCTGCAGCATCACATAGGTTGGAATCATATAAGCAGGCATCTTGCCTCTTAGATATTGGATGAGCTCCTCGGTTGCTCCGAGAGAATGCCCGCCTACGTTCTCTAACCAAAGGGGTTCTCCCATATGGGTACTCTCGAAAGCTGCTGCAACATAATGTTCCGCGTACGAGGTCATATTGGGCAGATCAGCGTCATCAGCCTTTTGCAGGACAACATAAGCGCAGAGAACAGGCTCACCCTCAGGCTCTTGAAACGCGATGACCACCGCTTCCTTCACACGTTCATGCTGCAGCAGCTGCTGCTCCACCTCACCGGTTTCAATGCGATGTCCTCGTATTTTCACCTGATGATCGCGGCGGCCTGCGTATACAAATTCACCATTCGCCAGCCTTCTGCCAAGATCACCCGTGCGGTACATCCTCTCACCTGTACCAAACGGGCTCGTAATAAATACTCCCTGATCCCATTCCGGATGCCGAAGATAACCCCGACCAACGCCTGCTCCTCCGATGCAAATTTCACCAATCACACCTGTTGGCTGCAGCTGCAGCTCGGGACTCAGTACGACCATTGCTGCCCTTGCAATAGGTGTGCCAATCGTAATCACTTCACCGCTAGTTACCTCGCACACCGATGTCCATACTGTTGTTTCCGTTGGGCCATAGAGATTGAAAATACGCGCACTCGTCACCGCGCGCAGTCTCCCCAGCAGATCCATCGTCAACGGCTCCGCGCCAATCATGACTACGCTTAAGGATTTCCAAACCTCGCTTTGGCTCACCTGCGCCATCCACCACTTGAAGCGTGATGGCGTAATTTGCAGCACCTCTACCCGATGCTTCTTTATAAGCTCCTGCAGCAGGTGAGCATCGCCTCGTTCCTCTTCATTGCACAGCACCATTTTCATTCCCATTGTTAATGGGAGCAGACTCTCTACGATGAAAATATCGAATGATACGGTCGCCATTGCCAATAGGCTTTGGCCTGCTTCGAATGGAATTCGCTCACGGAATGCGCTCACGAAGCTTGCCAGTCCGCGATGCTCGATCATTGCTCCCTTCGGCCTGCCCGTTGAGCCGGAAGTATACAGTACATACGCCAGATGCTCGGGAAGGCTTACATTTTCCAGATTCCCTCGTTCCGAGCTATACAGATCCGCATCATCCAAATACCATTCTTCTGAATCGTTCATGACAAACCCTGCATATTTCTTTTCTGTCAGAAGCCATTGATCGCCGCAATCCTCCAGCATCCACTGGATACGCTCAGCAGGGTATGCCGGATCAATAGCAACATAAGCGCCACCCGCTTTCAAAATGCCAAGAATGCCGATCATCAACAGGGGTGAACGATCTGCCATCAGCGCTACGATTCGCTCTGGTGCCACCCCGCGGCTGTGAAGCGTATGTGCCAGCTGGTTGGATCTATCATTTAGTTCGCGATAGGTCATCTGCTCCGATTCAAAATGGACTGCAACCGCATCTGGAGTTTTTGCTGCCTGCCGCTCTATCTCTTCGGTGACGGATCGCCATTTGAACGGGACGCCTGGTAAAGATAAATCTTGGCCCTGCATACTCAGCGGCATTTTAGCGGGTGCATCTTCTGGTGCTACAGCCCCTCTGACATCAGCACCACTGCTCTTCATCCGCGTCATGCTATCCAATTCCGCAAGCAGCTCCAGCTTTTCTTCATCGTTTAACAGCTCTAGTTCACCAAGAGTTCGCCATCGATTTTCGCTCGATGTCATTGCTTTAATAATCGTGCAATAGTGGTGCGCCATCCTGATGACCGTTTCCTCATGAAACAGATCCGTTGCATACTCCAAGCTGAAGGCAATGCCTTCCCCGCGCTCTACAGCTTCAAGTGTCAAATCAAACTTGCTGACACCGTGTTCAAACGGCTGCGGCTCGAAGCTCAAACCGCCCGTTTTCAATGCTGAGTGCTCCATATTTTGCAAAATAAACATCGTATCGAACAACGGATTTCGGCTCTTGTCCTGAACGAGGTTTAGCCGCTCCACCAGCTTCTCGAACGGATACTCCTGATGCTCCAGCGCCTGCAGCACATCCTCGTGCAATTCGACAATGTAGCTGCTAACCGTACGTTCGAGCTGTGGTCGACAACGAATGGCTGCTGTATTGACGAACATGCCGATGAGTCCCTCCACATCAGCATGATTACGTCCAGCTACTGGCGTGCCAATAATAATATCCTCTTGTCCACTGTACTTCCCAAGCATAAAAGCATAAGCACTCAGCAGCACTGAATATAGTGTCACACCTTGCTCTACCGCCAAACGCCGCGCTCGCTGTGCAAGCTCTCCGTTCAGATGGAAGACATGTTTTCGCCCCTTGAAAGTTTGAACGATCGGGCGTTTCCTATCTGTTGGCAATTCCAGCAGCGGCAGCTCGCCTTCAAACTTCTTCAACCAGTAACGCTCATGCGCCTCGAATGGTTCACCGCCTAGCTGTCCTTCCTGCCAGACCGCATAATCCCTATATTGCACCCGCAGCTCTGGCAGTTCATTTCCGCCGTATAATGCCGTTAATTCCTTTACCAGCACACTCATCGAAACGCCATCAGTCACAATATGATGGATATCCAGCAGCAGCAAGTAATGCTCTTCTTCCAGCTGAAGTAGACCTGCCCTTAGCAGCGGCCCGCTTTCCAAATCAAATGGTCTTATAAACTTTGTAGTAAGCTCATTCAGCCATTCGGATTCAGCGCTTACATCATCACCAGAAGTTCCCAACCACTTGCCAGCTGGTACTAGTTCCTCTACACCATCCTCGAAATGAAATACCGTCGCTGGGAGGACACGCTGCCTGAATTGTTCATGAATATAATGAAACGAAGTTCGTAAACTTTCATGCCTAGCGACCAATGATGTAAACGCAGCTTCAAGTCTCGAAGCGTCCAGATTGCCCCGAATTCGCAGTGCAAACGGAACATGGTACATCGTTGATTCTCCTGTTAGCAGCCCCAGCAAGTATTGTCTTCTCTGCGCATGCGACATCGGATAATGCTCCTGATCCATCTGGCGCGGAATCGATTCATATGTTTGCAGATGTTTACTTTCAATTACTTCAGCAAGGGACCCTAGCTTTGGATTTAAAAACAGCTCCCTCAGCGGCACATGTACACCAAACTGCTCGTGGATTCGGCTTACCAGCGCTGCAGCCTTGAGCGAATGGCCGCCAAGCTCGAAAAAGCTATCCATCACGCCAATATCGTCCGATTTCAGCAAATCTTTCCACAGCTCGGCAAGCTTATGTTCCGTCTCGTTTCTTGGTCTTAAGTACTGGCGCTCACGCAGCGCAACCTTATGAGGTTTCGGCAGCGCCTTTCGATGCAGCTTTCCGGTTGGTGTGAGCGGTATTGCATCTAGCAGCATCACATAAGCTGGAATCATATAGGCAGGCAGTTTGCTGCTGAGATGGGTCTGCAGCTCCGAAATCATGTCGGAGAGGTTGTGTTCGTTAATATTGTTGTTACAACTAGAGTCAGAAGCGGGTACAACATACGCGCAAAGCGCATGCTCGCCCTCCTCTTCCTGAAATGCGATGACAACCGCTTCCTTCACATGCTCATGCAGCAGCAGCTGCTGCTCCACCTCACCGGTTTCAATGCGATGTCCTCGTATTTTTACCTGATGATCGCGGCGGCCTGCGTATACAAATTCACCGTTTGCCAGCCTTCGGCCAAGATCACCCGTGCGGTACATCCTCTCACCTGCATTAAACGGACTCGTGATGAATACTCCATGATCCCATTCTGGATGGCAAAGATACCCCCGTCCAACGCCTGCTCCTAAGATGCAGATTTCACCAATTACACCTGTCGGCTGCAGCTGCAGTGCTGGATTTAGCACAACCATTGCTGCTCCCGAAATAGGCTTGCCAATCGTAATGTTATCACCGCTAGTCACTTCGCACACCGATGTCCATACCGTTGTTTCCGTTGGTCCATAGAGATTGAAGATACGTGCATTCGTCACCGAACGAAGTCTCTCCAGCAGATCCATCGTCAACGGCTCCGCTCCAATCATGACTACGCTTAAGGATTTCCAAACCTGGCTTTGGCTCACCTGCGCCATCCACCACTTGAAACGCGATGGCGTAATTTGCAGCACTTCTACCCGATGCTTACTTATAAGCTCCTGCAGCAGATGAGCATCACCCCGTTCCTCTTCATTGCACAGCACCATTTTCATCCCCATTGTTAATGGGAGCAGGCTCTCTACAATGAAAATATCGAAGGATACGGTCGCCATTGCCAATATGCTTTGGCCTGCTTCGAATGGAATTCGCTCACCGAATGAACTCACAAAGCTTGCCAGTCCGCGATGCTCGATCATTGCACCCTTCGGCCTGCCCGTTGAGCCAGAAGTATACAGTACATACGCCAGATGCTCCGGACGGCTTACGATCTCCAGATTTCTTCGTTCCGAGCTATACAGATCTGCATCATCCAAATACCATTCTTCTGAAGCGTTCATGACAAACCCGGCATATTTCCTTTCTGTCAGAAGCCATTGATCGCCGCAATCCTCCAGCATCCACTGGATACGCTCAGCAGGGTATGCCGGATCAATAGCGACATAAGCCCCTCCTGCTTTCAAAATGCCAAGAATGCCTATCAATAACAGAGGTGATCGGTCTGCCATCAATGCTACAATTCGCTCCGGTCCTACCCCGCGGCTGCGAAGCGTATGGGCAAGACGATTCGCTTGCTCATTTAATTCGAAATACGAGAGCGTCTCCAAACCAAATAAAATCGCAGCGGAATGCGGAGTTTCTGCCGCTTGCCGCTCTATTTCCGCCATGATGCTCATCCAGCAGGGATGTTCTTCGGTGGATGCAGAGAAATGAGCATGATTTGCTGTCATCTCTTCCAGTTCTTTCGTTTCATCGAGCAGCGCATCTCTTACCTTTTCTCCGATGACATTACCCTTCTGTTCCGCTTTATCATCAGCGCTTGTTAACAGCGAAGAAAGCTGCAATTGCTCTGCCTCATTCAATAATTCCAGCTCACCAATTGTCCTTCTGGACCCTTCGCTTGATGTCATCTCCTTAACGATTGTGCAGAAATGCGCGGCCATTCTCTCGATCGTACTCTCATGAAATAAGGAGGTAGCATACTCAAGGCAGCATGTGATCCCCTTCCCCGTCTCCACTGCTTCCAGCGACAAATCGAACTTGCTGAACCCAGTTTCGTACGGCTGCGGCTCAAAGATCAAATCCCCCGCTTGCCTTGCTGGCTGCTCCATATTTTGCAAAATAAACATCGTATTAAATAGGGGATTGCGACTTAAATCCTGTTCCATATCAAGCTGATTTACAAGATCCTCGAACGGAAATTCCTGATGCTCCAGCGCTTGCAGCACATTCCCGTGCATTTCAGTAATGTAACTGCCAATCGTCATTCCGAATTGCGGGCGGCAACGAATGGCGACCGTATTGACGAACATGCCGATTAGCCATTCTACATCAATGTGATTGCGTCCGGCTACGGGAGTACCCACGATAATATCCTCTTGTCCGCTATACTTCCCAAGGAGAACCGTATAAGCGCTAAGCAGCAGCGTATATAACGTCGTCCCTCGTTCCCTTGCCAATTGCCGCGCCCGATATGCCAGCTCCTCGTTTAGCTGAAAAGCATACCTTCGGCCCTCAAAACGCTGAACCGCCGGACGCTGCTTGTCTGCAGGCAGATCAAGCACCGGGAGTTCGTCCGAGAACATGCCCAGCCAATAACGCCTCAGCTTCGAGTAATAGTCACCGCTTAATCGTTCCAGCTGCCAGACTGCATAATCTCGATATTGCACCGTCAGCTCTGGCAATGCCTGCCCGTTGTATAAATCGATCAACTCTTTTATGAGCACGCTCATCGATATCCCATCCGTCACAATATGATGGATGTTCAGCAATAACAAGTGACGGTTTTCTGCCAATTCAGCAAGACCGATTCTTAGCAGTGAACCGCTTCCGAGGTCAAATGGATCTGTAAATTGGGCCATTAATTCATTGATCCTCATATCTGCTCCGATTGCAGATGACGCGCGCTGCCATAGTTCAGCCTGCTCGCCTTTTATAACCATTTCCGTTAGCTGAAATGGCTCTGCAGGATGAATTCGCTGACAGAACTCTTCACCCACATAGTGGAATGATGTTCGCAGGCTCTCATGTCTCGTAATTAGAGCAGTAAACGCGGCTTCCAGTTTCTTTTTTTCCAAATTACCGTGAATGTGAAGCACAAACGGAATATGATACATCGTCGATTGTCCGGCAATGAGCTCGATCATATATTGGCGTCTCTGTGCAGGAGACATTGGATAATGATCCCGATTTGCTTGCAGTGGAATGATAGCTCCTGCGATGCCTAGCTCAGAATTTAACCGCGTTCCCCCTGCCAGCCACTCAGCCATACTCGCAACAGACAGTCGCTCAAATACGACGCTTAGCGGCATTTCAACATGGAATTTAGCTTGAATCCGGCTTACCAATACCGCAGCCTTCAGGGAATGTCCACCCAACTCAAAGAAATCATCATACATACTAATTTGCTCAATGCCGAGCACATCTCTCCATATTTCAGCGACCTCTGTCTCGAGCGAGGTTCGCGGCAGGGTAAGCTCAGCCACGACTCGTTGCTGTAAAACAGGTTCTGGGAGCGCCTTGCGATCCACTTTGCCATTAGGTGTTAACGGTATCGCATCGATCTCCATAAAAAACGAAGGGATCATATAGTCTGGCATTTTACTTTTCAAAAAGATCTTTAAATCCTGAGCTCCGATTGTTTGATTTACAACCATGTATGCGCAAAGTTTTTTATCGCCTGCTTGATCCTCATGTGCGATGATAACCGCTTCATCTACCGCCTCATGTCTTTGAAGCTGCGCACCAATTTCTCCTAGCTCAATCCGAATGCCTCTCAGCTTGATTTGATCATCCATCCGGCCTAAATACACCGCATTTCCGTCTGGCAGCCACTTAGCTAAATCACCGGTACGGTACATAATGGTGCCAGGCTGCAGCGGGTGTTCAACAAACCGTTCCGCGGTCAATTCCGGTTTATTAACATACCCAGCAGCAAGGCCGCTGCCAGAGATGCATAGCTCCCCAGCCGTTCCCACCGGTGCAGGCTTGTCTCCAAAATTTAAAATATGAACAGCGACGCCATGCATCGGCCCGCCAATTGGTACATTAACTCCGCTGGCAGCAGCTGATTTATACACATACATATTGGAGCAGATCGTTGCCTCAGTCGGACCATACCCGTTAACCATTCGTATATTCGGATTTAATTGAACAAAAAGCGCAAGCGTTGTATCTTTTATAGGTTCAACGCCAACAAGCAGCTTGTCCAAGGAGATCGTCATCCTCGATTGTTCCAACGCTTGCGCCACATCCCGAAGCAGCGTCGGCGGAATATATGCAAAAGTTATCTGCTCTTCTACTATTACTTTAGCTAGCTCTCTAGGATCAAGCAGCTTGGGATTTGGATAAAGGACAAGGGACGCGCCAAACATAAAAGGCATAAACAGCTCGCAAACGCTCACATCAAACGAAATATTGGTAAGGCTTAAGCAGCGGTCTCTTTCATCAAAATTTCCGTCATAAAACAGCTTCAACGAATGGCTGAAGTTATAGAAGCTGCGATGCGGAACCATAACCCCCTTCGGCTGCCCAGTAGATCCCGAAGTATAGATGACATACATAAGATCATCTGCTGAAATGGATACGTCCACATTGCTTTTATCCCCGTCATATATCGTTTCATCCGTTAATCGAACTTCCTGAACGGATGGATACGCATTTCTATGAACCGAATCGTCTACTAAGAGCAAACTTGCTCCGCTGTCAGCAAGCATATAGCTAATTCTCTCCTGCGGATATTGAAGGTCGATTGGCAGGTATGCACCGCCAGCCTTCATAATCGCAAGCATTCCTGTCACCATTGAAATCGAACGTTCAGCCATCACACCGACAATGCTGTTAGGGCCAACACCGCAGCGAACAAGCTTGCGCGCCAGCGCATTTGCTCGCCCATTCAATTGTTCGTACGTTAATGACTCCCCTCTGCACTGAACGGCGACTCTTCCAGGAACCCGCCTTGCCTGTTCTTCAAAGCTGCTGTGGATACAGCGAGCGCTAGGGAAAGCAGCCGCACGACTGCCAAATTCCGTCAGCAACTTGTTGTAATCTTGAGGGGACAACATTTCACACTCGCCTAATGTATGGTCTGGATAGTCCGTTACATAACTTAGCAACGTAACGTAATGCCTCATCATCGACCTTACGGTCTCTTCGCGGAACAAGTCCTTGCCATATTCGACTACCAATCGCAGGGTGCCGTCATTTTGCTCCACGGCTTGAACCATCAGATCGTATTTCGCCGTCCCATGCGGGAACCTCTCGTGCCGATAGGCCAATTCTTTACTCGAGTAGTTGGGAATGTTCAAATTTTGCATAATAAACATCGTATCGAATAACGGATTGCGGCTGCTGTCTCGCCGATCCACCATGGACGCTAGCTCTTCAAATGGAAAATCCGAATTTTCATAAGCCTCTGTTGATGCTGCTTTTATCTCTTCCAAAAACTGGGCAAACGGTTTGTTTGCCACGGGATACCCGCGCAATACAAGTGTTCCGACGAACATCCCTACCAGAGTTTCAGCTTCACGGTTGACTCTCCCCGCAATCGGTGTGCCTACAGCAATATCTTCCCCGCCAGAATACTTTGCAAGGAGGGTATAATAGACGGATAAAAGCACCATAAATAACGTAGATTCCGTTGATTTTGCCAGCTTTCGCAAATTATCCGATAATTCGTTGTCCACATATATATCAAATGTTTCGCCGCGATTGCTCTTTATCAGAGGGCGAGGAAAGTCAGTCGGAAGCTCCAGTACAGGCCACTCCCCTTGGCACTGCTTCATCCAGTAACTTCTCTGTCGCTCAATCCGCTCCGATTGCAGTTCCTCTCTCTGCCACGCTGCGTAGTCTATATACCGCAAGGTTAACGGCTCAAGACTCTCTCCTCGGTAAAGCATCATAAGCTCTTTGAGCAAAATACCTGCTGAGAAGCCATCCGAAGCAATATGATGCATATCCAAATACAACACATGCCGCTCAGGGTTGAGGGTCAATAAAGCAGCGCGAAGCAGCGGTGCATGACTCAGGTCAAATGATGTAAACAAGCTATGCAGCGTTTCAATCACCGTTTCTTCTGATGCCTGAAGCCGCTGAAGGGAAAAGTGAACATCAGTATGGACAAATTGACAAATTTCACCGTCTACTATGGCAAATGACGTTCTTAACATCTCATGCCTTTTTACCAATGAATGAATAGACGTCTCCAATCTGCTTGCATCAATTTCCCCTTCTATATGTAAAAGCTCCGGCAAATTATAGCTTCTATCACTAGGCGAGGCAGCTTGCTGCAAATACATGCGCTTTTGCGACGAAGAGATTGTATAATACTCCCGCTCCGCCACCAGGGGCATATGAATTACTTTTTCCGTTTCTGGCGAACCGCTCCTCAATCGCCGCTCTTCCACAACTCCAGCAAACTCGCTAAGTGTAGGATGTCCTAACAAATGCTGCACTTCTAGTCGAATCCCCCAGCTTTGACTAAGTGAATTAACGATTCGCAGCGCAATGATCGAATCACCGCCCAGTTCATAGAAGTTAGCATCATTGCTGAGCTCACGATAACCGAGCAGTTCCCCCCATACATTAGCGACACTTTGCTCCGATTCCGAGACGGCACCTTCACTGCCAAGCCTCACGTGGTTAACTGCCGATTCATGCTTGATCTCTGTCAGAGGTGCTATATTAACACTGCGATCATCTTCCTCTACCCAACACGGATAGGGATCAAAAGAATATACAGGCAGCGGTACCCTTCTGCGTCTCTCATCACGATAAAGCTCCTTCCAATCTACTTTAGCACCAGCTGCATATAACTGAGCTAACTGTGTACTTGCATCATCGTTGCCCCGATTACTGCGGACAACCTGCTCTAAGAGCTCTTTTTGCTTTCGCTCGTCATTCCCTCCCGTATGCACTGCATTTGAATCGCCGTAATAAATATTCGGCATCATCGTGTTTTGCAACCGCTCAACATCTAAGGCATCCAGCCTATTTCTAAGCTCAACTTCATTTTTGGCGACGATCGCAAAACGATATTGATAATGTCCGCGACCTATCGCCGCGCTATAGCAGATGTCCGATAAGCGCCACTCGTGCTGTTCCTGATCGGCAAACCATGCACGATAATTAATAATGGATCGCTTAAGAGCCGATTCGTTTTGGGCGGATAGGCAAAAAATTTCATTTTTCCTTTCCCCATAAGCTGCATGCGGTTCCTCGTCCAACATAACGCTATCATTCATTGACATTGAAGGTGCTTCTTCCAGCACAACATGGCAGTTGGTTCCGCTCATACCAAATGCGCTAATACCGCATCTACGCGCACCAAGCTCGTTATTCCAATGCGACAGCTTGTCGTTGACATACACTGGAGAATCAACAAACGATATTTTGCGATTGGGGAAACGATAATGCAGCGTAGGTGGAATCTGTTTATTGCAAAGGGAAAGAACTGCCTTCAGCAGCCCCGTAATACCAGCAGCATGATCGAGATGTCCGATATTGCTTTTGACCGAGCCAATCGCACAGAACTGCCTCTTGTCAGTGAAACGTCTGAATGCTCTCGTAATGCCGTCAATTTCAATAGGATCTCCCAATGTGGTGCCTGTACCATGCGCTTCCAAATACATGATCGTTTCGGGATCAATGGCTGCATCCTGCCAAGCACGGACAATAACATCCTCCTGCGCCAAGGCGTTAGGCGCAGTGATGCCTACGGAGCTGCCATCCTGATTCATAGCGCTCCCTTTAATGAGTGCATAAATATGATCCCCATCCTGCAGCGCCTTTGCGAGCGGTTTAAGCAGCAATGCGACTACACCATCCCCGATACCCGTCCCGTCTGAGCGGTCATCAAACGGCTTTGCACGGTTGTCGCTTGACTCGATCCCAAGCCGAATGCCCATATCGATCGGAAGCAGATTGAGCTTCACACTTCCAGCGATAGCTGCATCGCATTCACCGCTGCGAATGGACTGACATGCTAAATGGACGGCCACAAGAGAGGATGAGCAAGCGGTGTCGACATTAAGTGCCGGCCCTTTCAAATTCAAGAGATAAGAGATGCGGCTTGCGATCATTGAACTTAAATTGCCTGGCGCTGCCATTGCGAGCGCTTCTGGATTTACCGTTTCAATAATACGTTTATAATCATGCAGCGCATCAGCGTTATGACCGATAAATACACCTGTTCGTGAGCCATGGAGCGCTTCGCCCCCATACCCGCCATCCTCCAATGCGCTCCATGCGGTCTGCAGAAACATGCGCTGGTTCGGACTCATTAGTGAAGCTTCCATCGGAGACAATCGAAAAAAGGAATAATCGAAAGAGGAGATATCCTCCAAATAGGCACCATCAAATATTGAAATGGTTTCATACAATGCGCTCAAGCGACGAAGATACGGTTCCAACTCCTGCCGCCTCGACTGCGGGAAGGAGCGTACACCGTCCACTCCATTTTGCAGCATATCCCAAAACTCTCGGTGTGTGGCTGACTTCGGAAGCTTGGCAGAAATGCCGATGATCGCAATTTCTTGGCTTGCGGTTTCCAGCACCGCGTCACGACCTGCGTCTCCTTCATTTTCATTGCGATTTGGTTCCAACAAATCCAACTGGAACATGCTGCACACTCCTCTTTTGCGGTTGTTTGCAGTGGCAATGTGATCACTACCATAAATCATTGATTTAACTCGATATACTTTTATTGTGCCGCTTCAAATCTTCCGATTGTCTACGCAGCAAAATATACAAATGCACAATAATCGCTAATCCGCTTATGAACGACAGAATAAGAAAAGTTTCGGGAGAGGAATCCTTCATGAAATGAGAGACGACATACAAGGTTGCTGTACTGAACACATGCGCGAGCAAAGATGACCATATCGATCCTGTAGTCACGCGAATTACACCATAAATAATCGCTCCAAGAGCAGCGAAAGCACCAATGGTTACGCTCATAAATACAGTTCCAAACAACAAAGCTTGCAGCAGCACAGACCATGCACAGGAGAATCGTTGGCGGAAAACATGGATCAGCATCCCCCGGAATAACAATTCCTCGAGCAAAGAACCTAGCAATAAGCTGCTCAATACAAATACGAAGAAATTCCCTCCACCAGCTACAAATTGAACCAAATTCGCAATTTCCGGAAAATTCTCAGCGATCCAACCAAGCTGTGTGAACACCGCGATGAACAGACCAAGCCAAATTCCTGTCCCAGCAGCCATCGCTGCTGATTGTGGGCGAACGAAGCCGAGGTCTTGCATTCGAATGTTTTGCCAGCGAAGCAGCGGCACATAAATGGCGATCACAATCGTATTCGCTGCGATAAGAGAGCTCGCTGGATTTTTGCTAAGCCAAGCACTAAACTCAGCATCTTGAATCCAATGGTTCAACGCCCAATTCGTGAATAAAACTACGCAGATATAAATAGCTAAATAGAGTAGAACCTTACTAATCACAGTTAAAGTTCTCATGTGTGAATGACCTCTTCGTGACTGAATGGCTTGCGCAAGCGCCGATTGCCCAAATATAAGCCAACGGCAATCATGGCACCTGCAACTGCCATTACGGCTGACAATATGAATATATCATCACTCTTCGGGCCTAGATGCCAGAGCAAATATTGAACTCCTTGGCAAGCCACCTGCGCGGCAATCGGCGCCCAGATGGAATCAAACCATACGTACAGGAGGGCAAAAATGATAGCGCCAAGAAACCCATACAAGGAAAGCGGAATATCGCCAAAGAAGAATAGAACGCCATATAATAACCCTTGCAGAAAAATCGCAACGGCGACAGGCAGAACGCCTCTAAAACTGTTCAGCAGCAAACCTCTGAATAACGTTTCCTTGTATACGTTGCCTAGCAATAGAAAAACGAGGAAAACATACCATTCTGCCCGATTCAAATATTCGAACAACTCTTGGAATTTGAACTGATCAGACTGGATCGCAGGCAATTGCGAGAAAGCCACAGTGAACAACCCCGCACCCAAACCCACCCATAGCGACAAGGAAATAGCGCTGCCATCCATCTTTTGAAATCGGGCTTCCTTGAATAGGTTTTGTTTAAATATTAGCTTTATTGCAAAGTACATAAGCGGAAAACCAATAATGTCATTTAATATGATGACAGTAAGCGTATTTTGTTCAAACCAAGGACTTAACGGGTAGATATAAGCAAAGAACAACTTGGTAACGGTAAGAAACCAGGCGAAATACAAACCGATGACTAGTAGAACACGCCCTATCGATACAGTCCAATTTCTCATCTTATCGCCCTCTTCCAACCGTAATCGGGTCTGCTTGTACTGAACTTGCACCTTTTTCGAGCCCTCTGCGCCAAATATATGCCGTTCCTCCTACGAGAAAGAGCAGGCTTCCAGCCGTTAAAACATACAACGTTGGTTCTCCTATTTCGTTAATCGCTTCATGCCATCCAACATATTTTGTTATAAAAATAAGACTCATGGCTGAGGTTTGTACAATAATTGGCGCCCACAGGCTCCCTATTCGGATATACAATATCGCGTAGATGAGTCCAGAACCAAAACCAATGAATGACAGGCTGAGGCTTGGCTGAAAATAGGCGTAAACCAATGCTTGCAAAATAAGCGCAGCATACATCGGCATCACTTGACGCAATTGTCCGTAAATTAATCCTCTAAACAAAATTTCTTCATAGATGGGGGCAATAAGCCCCGCACCTAAAATAACGAATAAAATGGAATCTCCCCTAATGAGATCATCTACGAGAAAGGGGATCGATGGAAAGTGCTGAGCAATGACATCAATTTCAATTAGACCAATGCTAAACAGGCATCCGGCTGCTCCCATAGCCAGCATCAACCCGGCATCTTTGCCCCCGATTCTCTTGAATCCGCTAACTTGAAACAAGGTTTGCTTCTGCTCTTTCCATATGCTTCTCTTCAAACGGAAAACAAGCATATAGATGAGCAAAATGGAGGTAAATAATACCGCCATGAACATCGCCGGGTTACGATCCATAAACTTAGCAAGGCCGAGTGTAGCTTCATACTGATAGGTTGATCGCAGCAGATAAAGCAAAGCGTAGAAGATACCTAAATACCATGCGATATTCCCGAGCATAAACAAGATCTTTTTCAACGTAATGCTCCTTTGCATATGGGGTTGTCCTTACTGCTTGCCGCCAGCTCTAGCATTAGAAGTCTGCTGAAATTGATGAACGGCCATTCTGAGCAGTTTAATATAGCCCTGAGCCCATGCCTTAACCTTTTCTTTCTTTAATCGACGTGCATTAAATTCCCATAAGCCGCTCATCCCTTTACCTGTTGCTCCCCTACCGCTGTCTAACGTCAGAATGATATCGAAGAGGTGCATGAGTTGATTTTCGGGAATGAAGCCTGTGCGTGAGCGATCTACAAACAAAGGCGTTATGCGGGAACTATTATGGCTCCCAAGCTCTCTCTCCACTTGATTCCAATCGTAGGAAATTTTCGTATCATCAAATAAAGAGTCGGCTGCTCGGATTAGTTCGCTAAACTCCAGCACCGTACTAAAGTCAAGCTCTAAAGGTGTGAGCCGTCCCCTTGATGTTGCAACTGGCATAACCAAGTCATTAGCGCCTGACTGCTGCTTCCAGAAGAGCAGATAGATTGCTAGAGCAACGGTTGTAATGGGCACGGACTGCGAATATGCCATTTCCGCCAGTCCCTCAATTAAGTCGTCCTCAAGGGTGAATTGGTACGAACCATTCCGCTGCGCAGCGTATGTGTTATTGAAGCAGTCCTCGCCTGCAGCAATTCCAGCATAATGCCAAGTGCGAGAAAGATTGCTTTGGGAATCAATATATTCCGCAAGCGCGGCAATTGTCGGATAATTAAATAGATCCGTCACCTTGAGTAAACCTGGGTACAGCTCTTCCAATCGCTGGTGGGTACGGACAAGCAGCAGCGACTCTCCCCCAACATCAAAGAAATTATGATGCGCCCCAATAGCGGTTCGGCCTAGCACTTCTCCCCACACAATAGAAATGGTTTTCTCCGTTTCGCTTGCTGCCTCCACATAACGCACCCCTGCATCCAACCGCTCGTCTGGTGCTGGCAATGACTTGCGATCTACTTTGCCATTTGGAGAAAGCGGCATATGATCCAGTTCCACGTAGACAGTCGGAACCATATAATCGGGTAATGTTTTAGCCAAATGATAACGTAATTGTGAAGTAGTGACTGCATCACTCGTTACGACATACGCGCATAGAAAAGCGCTTTCCGCCGCAGCCCCGTCACGCTTCATGACAACGGCTTCCCTTACGTCTGGATGACCCGTAAGCGCATGCTCGATCTCCCCGCATTCAATCCGGTACCCCCTAATTTTCACCTGGTGATCCATTCGTCCCAGAAATTCGATGCTGCCATCAGGCAGCCACCTCGCAAGATCGCCTGTACGATACATGAGCTCGTTAGCTGCGAATGGATTTATCACAAACTTTTCCGAGGTCAAATGAGGACGTTTCCAATACCCTCGCGCCAAGCCAGCTCCCGCAATACACAGCTCTCCCGCCACGCCTACCGGTTGAACCTGCATAACATCATTGACCACATATAAGGAAATGTTGTCGATAGGTTTGCCAATAGGCACGCTCGTTAAACTTTGCTCTCCTATACACTCGTAATAGGACACGTCGACCGTCGCTTCCGTTGGACCATACAGATTAATGAGCTTCGCAGCATTAGGTTCTCCGATTCGCTCTCTGAATCTCTCTACTTGATTGACCGTAAGCGCTTCTCCACTGGCAAAAACATAACGTAAGCTCTCAAGCTTTTTACTATCATTAACAAGGCCCGGGTAATCCAAAAACAGATGAAGCATAGAAGGTACAAAATGCAGCGTAGTCACCGCATGCTTATTAATGGCATCATATATCGCCCCAGGGTCCTTTTCTCCGCCTGGTGCAAGCAAGCATAGCTTAGCGCCTGAGAAGCTCCATAAGAACAACTCCCATACCGACACATCAAACGTGAATGGCGTTTTTTGCAGAATCACATCATGCATATCAAGTATGTATCTGTTTTGCATCCACGTAAGGCGATTCACTACGGAATGGTGCTCAATCATTACCCCTTTCGGCTGTCCTGTTGACCCTGAGGTGTACAACACATACGCTAAGCTGCGCGATCGATGGATTTTTTCTAACGGTCCATCATTTTGCTCATGCTGCAGCGCTTCCTCTATGTTCAATCGTTCAGAGTCTAGCGACATGTTGCCGATCTGCCCGTCTAAGCCCCGAGTCAAAACAATCCTTGCTCCCGAGTCATCCAGCATATATCGAACTCGCTCTTCAGGAAGCCCAGGTGAGATCGGGACATACGCCGCTCCTGCCTTCAATATGCCGTAAATCGCAATGATCATGTCTACAGAACGCTCCATGATGACGGCTACAGTATCCTCATGCTTCACCCCGTGCTTTCTCAGAGCTCTTGCCAGCCGATTAGCCTTCCCATTCAATTCACTATAGGACATTTTCCCCGTCTCATAGATCAGGGCAGTGGCATGCGGTATCCACTCAGCTTGTGCTTCCAAGTAAGACTCAACGGTCATATGGCTTGGGTAAGCGGTAGCCGTTTCATTAAATTGAACAAGTTGAATGGCTTCTTCATCCGAAGTCAGCAAGCTTATCTGGTTTAAAGAGATATGCGTATCTTTCGTAATTTGCTCCACAATTCGAATATAGTAGCTAATCATTCGGTTGATTGTTTGTTGTTCGAATAGATCCGTTGCATATTCTACTGTAAGGTCTGCACCATCCTCATGCATTGCAAGCTCAAACGTCAGGTCCAGCTTGGATACAGCGTGCTCCAGCGGCTGCGTCTTTAATTGCAGCACATCAGCTTTCATTGCCGGCACATCCATATTTTGCATAACGAACATGACGTCAAAGATTGGATTTCGACTCAGGTCTCGCTTCACATCAAGTGCGGTTACACAATGCTCGAATGGCAGCATCCCATTATGCATCGCACCAAGCACCTTCTCCTTGATCTGTCGGGCAAAATGAAGAAAGCTGTGCTCGCCCGATGGCTGGCTCCGGATAGCAACGGTATTGACAAACATCCCAACAAGCGGGGCTGTCTCTGGATGGGATCTTCCTCCAATCGGTGTACCCGAGATAATATCCTCTTGCCTCGTCAGCTTATGAATCAGCACGTGAAAACAAGCAAGCCATATTGGAAAACTAGTCATGCCAGCCGTTGCTGCCAATGACTCTACTTCGGACATTAACGAGAGAGGCAGCGCATGAATGATTTTGCTCCCCTTAAAGCTTTGTTCGGCTGGCCTTGGCTTGTCCACTCGCAAATCCAGAAGCGGCAGCGTTCCCGCCAGCTCCTCTCGCCAGTACTGCTCTTGCCTATCCCGCTCTCGGCTCTTCATAAAACCCTGCTGCCATACAGCTACGTCCTTGTACTGGACTTCAAGCGGCAGCAACGTGCCGCCTTCATAAAGCTTGGTGAAATCATGCGCCAGCACTGTCATTGAAATACCGTCAGAAACGATATGATGCATATCAAGCAGCAGCAAATGCTCTTGCGCGCCATTCGTAATAAGCGAAGCGCGCAGCAGCGGAGCAATGCTCAAATCGAAGGGCTGAACGAATTTCTGCATGCTGCTCAACCCATCCACGTGATCCGTTTTTGTTACATCAGCTCGCACCATTACTCGCTCATGAATGCGCTGCACGGGGGCACCATCGCGCCATTCAAAGCTTGTTCTGAGCGGCTCATGACGATCAATGAGCCGCTGCAGCGCCTCTTGCAATCTCTCAACGTTCAGTTCACCACGCATACTGAGTGCGAGCGGCAAATTGTAGGCTGTACTGGAAGGCTTCATATGATGCAAAACGAATAGTCGGTTCTGGGCAAGCGACAATGGATAAACATCCCTCTGCTCGGCCCTTGTGATAGATGCTGCAGTCCTTTTCGTCGATCTATCAATGAACGCTGCCATCTCTTCTAGGACCGGGTAAGCGAACACATCCTTTAGTGTAAATGTGACCTCTAACTGCCGCTCCACTGCACCCGTTAACTGCGCTGCGCGCAGCGAATGTCCGCCAAGCTGGAAAAAATGATCGTCGGTGCGTACGATGTGAACACCAAGTATGCTCTTCCATAGCTCTGCCAGTCGGAGCTCCGTCTCGCTGCGGGGATCGGCGCCGCCAATAGAATCAGCAAACGTCGGCTGTGGAAGGCGACTGCGGTCTATCTTCCCGCTAGCATTTAGAGGAAAGGTATGCAGGCAGGCAAAAAGGGAAGGAATCATATATTCCGGAAGCTTCCCCCTCAGCCTCTCCTTCAACTCACGTTCATTGAGCTCAAAAGAAGAAACCACATATGCACATAAGGCTGGCTCTCCCGTCCGATCCTTCACGGTCATGACGAGCGCATCGGAAACCTCCTCCAGCTGCATCAGCGCATACTCAATCTCTCCACATTCCATTCGAAATCCTCTAATCTTCACTTGATGATCGAATCGACCCAAATACTCGATATGACCGTCAGCAAGCCAGCGCGCGCGATCTCCGGTCAAGTACATGCGTTCCCCAGCAAAAAAAGGATCGGGTACAAATTTTTCCGCAGTCAATTCTTGACGGTTCAAATAACCTCTAGCGAGTCCCACTCCAGCGATGCAGAGCTCGCCCGGAATTCCAATCGGCTGCAGCCGCCGCTGCTCATCCACAACGTACAGCCGAATATTTTGAATCGGCGAGCCAATTGGAACAGATCCTTGCTTATAGTTCGCGCAATCATATGCGCTGACATCCACGGTCGCTTCAGTCGGTCCGTATAAATTTATGAGTCGCGGACTTTCGCTGCCTGCAGAATGCTGGCTGTAGAACCCTTCCACCTGTGCAGGCTTCAACGCTTCTCCGCTTGCAAATACGTAACGCAAACCTCCGAAAGGCTTGTCCGCCTTAACTTCCGATGCATACTGAAGATATACACCCAGCATGGACGGGACAAAATGCATAACTGTCACCGCTTGCTCACGGATGACTTTCATCATGACCTGCGGCTCCCGCTCCCCCCGCGGTTCCAGCAAGTAAACAGATGCCCCTGCAAAACTCCACCAGAACAGCTCCCACACCGAAACATCAAATGTTATGGGTGTCTTCTGAAGAATGACATCTTGCGCGTCAAGTGGATATTGATCTTGCATCCAATGTATACGGTTGATGACCGCAGCATGCTCGATCATAACTCCCTTTGGTTTTCCAGTAGAACCTGATGTATAGATGACATATGCCAAATGATGCGCGTTCACTGCAGGCTCCCATAGCCATTTCTCAGCATCATGGGAACCCTTGTCTTCAACAGCATCTATATCTATAATTTCACCATTAAACGGCAGTTGGTTCATCCATTTGTGCTGGGAACATAATATATTGGCTCCGCTATCTTCAAGAATGTACCCAATACGCTCCTCTGGAAAATGCGGATCGATAGGCAAGTAAGCGCCCCCGGCTTTTAGAATGCCTAAAATCGCTGCCATCATTTCAAAAGAGCGCTCTGCAACAATCGGGACGATTGTGTCAGCTCCAACACCTTTCTGACGGAGCAGCAGAGCGAGTCGATTTGCGCGTTCATCAAGCTCACGGTAAGTAAACATGCCCTCGTTCGATCGAATAGCTGGAGCATCAGGCGTCTTGCGCACCTGTGCCTCAAAACAGCCATGGATGGTTTCGCCACTAGGATACGGCCTTGCTGTATCATTCCATTCTTGAAGAAGCATTTGCGCTTCCTTCTCCATAATTAAGCTGAGGGAAGAGCATCTCATACCTGGCTCATCCGTCACTTGTTTCAGTACATTGAGCCAATGGTCCGCCAGCCTCATCATCGTTGCTTTATGAAATAATCGCGTATTGAACTCTAGCTCTGCTCGAAGGCCTCCGTCACCATGAGAATAAAGATCAAGTTTAAAATCCAATTTAGATGTCATGTTTTTACCTGCGCGTATAGGCTGTACCCCTACAGTGTGACCCTTCACTTCCAGATCATTTCCGATCTGGTTGTGCAAAATCATCATCGTATCAAACAGCGGGTTCCGTGAGGGATCCATCGTCATTTGCGCAGCTTCAAGCATCTGGTCAAAGCTCACATCTTGATGTTCGAGTGCTGCAAGCATATGATCATGTGACACCTTCGCAAATTGATCAAATTTCATGCCATCGCCTATTTTAAGGCGAATTGGAAGAAAATTATTGAACATACCAATCATATTAGTCGTTTCGGGATGTAATCTTCCTGCCGCTAGCGCCCCAATAATCAAGTCATTTCCACTTGTATACTTTTGAAGAAGCAGAGCGTAGGAAGCAAACAACAGACTATTTAAGCTGATATTGAGCATATCGGATATAGATTGAAGCCGAATTGTTAGCTCTGAAGATACATGGAATCCAAGCGTCTCCCCCTCAAGCAATTGCCGTTCCCCACGCGGGAAGTCAAGCGGCATGTCGAGGCTCGGAGGTGGATCGCTTAACTCAGTCTCCCAATATCGGATGCTCTTGCGCATGCGTTCCGTATTCCCTTGGCCTGCTCTCCATACCGCATAATCCTTGTACTGAATATGCGGCTCTTCCAAGCGCTTTCCGTCTAGTCGTTTGACTAGCTCTTCAATAAGCAGACTCACCGAAATGCCATCCGCAATAATATGATGGATATTTAGAAGCAAATAAGTTTCTCCGCATGCGCTGCTGAGCAGCCGTGCGTCAAGGAGCGGTGCTTGTGAAAGCGGCAACGGCTTAGCAAATTCGCAGAACTGTTGCTCCAAATCAATTGTTGTATCGCTTATCTCTTGAAGCTCGAACGAAGCATGCTCATGTATAATTTGACGCGCCTCACCGTCAATAAACTGAAATGATGTACGAAGCGGCTCATGCAGAGCAATAAGATCTTTTATGGCCCGTTCCATATCCGTTCGCTGAACATGGCAAGTTAAGCGCAGCGCTAGCGGGATATGATAGGCTATACCCGCGTTTGCAATTTCTTCAATGAGAAAAATACGCTGCTGGGATGGACTTAACGGGTAAGATTGAGAAATGTTTATCGGTTTTATGGGTTCATATGCCTCTATATCTGCGTTGTCAATCCATTCTGCTTGCTCTCTAACTGTTGAACGTAGAAAAACTTCCTTGATCGGCATTCGGACATGATATTGCTTGTAGATTTCCGTTACAAGCGCTGCAGCCTTCAAAGAGTGACCGCCATGTGCGAGGAAGTGATCATTAACGCCTACAGCCTCTACCTTCAAAATCATTTCCCAAATGGCTGCAAGCTGAATTTCGGTTTGGGTTGCAGGGGGGACATAGGCTGCTGCCATTCCGATGCTCAGTTTGGAAAAGTCAGGCTCAGGCAATGCGTTTTTGTTAATCTTGCCGTTAGAAGTGAGCGGGAGCTTCTCCACCCGCACGAAGACTGCCGGAATCATAAATTGCGGCAGCTGTGCTCCCAGCTCTGCTTGCAGCCGATCTATGAAGAGTTCACCATTCGCTACGATGTAAGCAACAAGCTGCGGATCGCCGCTGCGGTATTTCAGCATAACTACCGCTTCCCTAACGTCCTCACACTCTAGTAGTTTGCTCTCAATTTCCCCCAGTTCTATGCGAAATCCACGCAGCTTCACCTGGGTGTCGAGCCGATCCAAAAACTCTAGATTACCGTCAGGCAGCCGCCTAACCAAATCCCCTGTCCTGTAAAGCTTGGTTCCCTCCTTAAAAGGATGGGGAACAAATTTATTTGCAGTAAGCTCCGGCAGGTTCAAGTAACCTTGTGTTAAACCATCGCCGGCAATACATAACTCCCCAGGCACAAGTGCTGGGAGCAAGGCACCATTTTCGTCCAATACAAGTGCTTCTGAATGTGCGACAGGCTTGCCTATTGGAATTGCAGCATTGTCCTGCTCTAGCGAGTCAATCGGATAACAAGTAGCGAAAACAGTAGACTCTGTTGGACCGTACACATGAAGCAGCACGCCTGAACCGACGGTCTGATAAGCTCTTCTAATATGCGAGGCTGATGCGCGTTCACCGCCAAACAATAGATGACGAAGGGAAGGCAAGTCCTTCAGTCCAGAGTCAACGAATGCATTAAACAAAGCTGTAGTCGCAAAAAATATAGTAACCCTTTGTTTCTTCATCAATAAAATAAGCTGATGGATATCAAGCAAATCGTTTTCATTCACAAGGACGAGCTTTGCGCCGTTCAAAAGTGCCCCATAAAAATCAAACGTCGACCCGTCAAACGCATAATTCGATAACTGCAGCAGCGCATCCTCATTCGTGATTCGGATATAGTCAGTATCCCGAGCAATGCGAATGACGTTTCGGTGCGTAGTTAAAATTCCTTTTGGCCGTCCTGTGGAACCAGAGGTGTACATCACATAAGCTGCGTCGTCCCCTGTTACATCCACGTTCAAATTATGTCCTTCTGCCTGTCTCCACTCGTTCCTCATAGCATCCATGTCAATCTTATCTACTGGCCTATTCCCAGCTTGAGCAAGCTTGCCGCCTATATGGCTTGTCTGGGTATCTACTATCATTGTAGAAATATCAGCGTCTCCAAGCATAAACTCAATCCTGTCGATAGGATAACTCGGGTCGATTGGCACATAAGCGGAGCCGGTCTTCAACACAGCAAGTATCGCAACTGGCATATTAAAGGATCGATGAAGAAGCAGCGCCACACGTGAATGCGGAACTACTCCTCGATATATGAGCCATCTAGCCAGAGCATTTGCCATTTCATTCAGCTCTGTGTAAGTGAGGCTCGCCTCATCCATAACTATAGCCGGGAGCTGCGGTGTATGAGCCACCTGCCTCTCAAACAGCCGGTACAGCGAAGTATCGTTAGGGTAAGGTGCTCGACTCGACTCGCTAGTTGCCAAAATAAGCTGGCATTCATCCTCGTCTAACATAGGAAGCAGCTCAACAGTCGTCTCAGGGGATTGTACTGCTGCATGAGCCAATGTTTTATAATGTCGAGCAAATCCTCTTACTGTTTCCTGACTGTACAAGTCGAGGGAATATTCAATAGATACTGTAATGCCTTCCTCCGAAGCTACACATTCCCAGGTCATATCAAATTTAGATGTACCTGTCCCTATCGGCTCAGGCTTGAACGTGACATTCGCTGTATTAAACTGTGGAATTTCCATGTTGTGCAACGTAAATACAGTGCTGAACAATGGATTACGGCCATGTTCTTGTTTTGCCTCTGCCAGCTCTACAATTTCTTCGTAAGGGACGTCCTGATGGTCTAGCGATAACAATATTTGTTTATTGATCTCTTCAAAGCATTGAAGGATCGAAAGCTCCTTGCCAGCCCGAAGTCGCAGCGGCACCATATTGACGAACAGGCCCACGATACCTTCCATCTCTGGCCTGGTTCTCCCTGCCGACGCAGTACCGATCACCATATCAACTGCTCCGGTATACTTGCTCAGCAGCATAAAGTAAACAGAAGTTAAAACGGTATACAACGTACCGCCTGTTTGGAAAGCTAATTGCTCCAGCTTAGCTGTAAGTGTTGCATCGAGTACAAATTTTTCAATAGCTCCCTTGTAGCTAGGAGTGAGCGGACGCCGATAATCTGCCGGGATGTCGATCTCCCCCGCTCCCTCCTTGAAGATTTGCCGCCAATACTCTCTCTGCCTTATCATGCGCCTATCTTCTGCCCTGAACCTTTTCTCCCAATCAGCAATATCGCTGTATTGAAAAGATATTGGAGGCAACACAGCCCCTTCATACATCGCAACAAATTGCCCGATTAATATCCCCATCGACGTGCCATCCGTAATGAGATGATGCATATCAAATAACATCAGATGTCGGTTATGACCAAGTGTGATTAACTCCATTCGGAACAACGGCGCCTTAGACAGCTCATAGGGCTGCAGAAATGCACTTATTTTGTGCTGCATATCACTCTCTGACCAGCCGCGGCCGTCTGTACAAACAATGGGCAGCTTTACTGAATCTGCAATGCGACCGACCACGATATCATTGTCCATAACAAATGATGTACGTAGTGAAGAATGCCTGTTGATCAAAGACTCCCACACCTGTTGAAACTTACTGAGGTCAAGCTCCCCATCAATGCTTATGCGCTGCGGAAGATGATAACGAAGGAGACCTGAATTCATTTCCTCAACAATAAATAATCTCTTCTGAGCAGACGTAGCGGGATACCAATCCCTCGTGCCTCCATTTGAGATTACTTCGCACTGGCCATTTCTATCATTTCTTTGATCGTCCCCAGCAGTCACTTCAGCGACATAAGCGGCCAGTAACCGAACAGTATGATGCTGAAACAACTCGCTCAGAGATACATTTATGCCAAACTCCGACTGCAGCTGGGCAGCTACATAAGCTGCGCGCAGTGAATTACCGCCATGCTCCAAAAAATGATCATCTATTCCAATGCGGTCTGTCTTCAGCACTTTTTTCCAAATAGACAATATGCGCTGTTCGGCATCCGTTTCAGGAGCTGCAGCAGCCGACTCGGGAGCTGTTTCTTCCATAATCGCTGCCAGCGACTCCAATTCCGAAATGACTGAAGAGAATTGTCCGCTCTGCATACTCTCAGCAAGAGTGTAACGCTGAATTTTCCCAGAGGTCGTTTTCGGAATACGCCTCACTGGAACAATGAGCTCCACTTGGAGTCCAGTTTTTCGATTAAGCAATCGCTGCACGCTTTGCCTCAGCGGCACAAAACCGTTAAGCTTGCCTCGATATTGAATAAATACGGCGATCTCATCCTGCTTTGTTACTTCATTCTGAATCGCACTGACAGCGACTTTGCCTATTTCTGCTCCCTTAATTTCGCTTGCCAGCATTTCCAAATCATGCGGGTATATGTTCTGTCCATTGACGAAAATAATATCCTTCATGCGGCCAGTCACATACAATCTGCCGTCTTGCATAAATCCAAGATCACCGGTATTCAGCCATCCGTCTGTCGATAGAATGACGGCGTTCACATCAGGGCGGTTAAAATAACCCTTGGTGACATTCCTCCCTTTAATATGGAGGAGTCCAACATACCGATCTGGCGTTTCCCGGCCAGACTCGTCGCAAATTTTAAGCTCGCATTCGGATACAGGGAACCCAAGCTCAACGATTTCTATTTTATTGGGATCATCTGCTGGAGCATCCTGAACAACATCCCCGATATTCAAGCCTTTTCGGCTTACATATAAGGTATTCAACCTCTCCTCCACATGCGGAAATGTAACGGCCAAACTTGCTTCCGCTAGTCCATAGACGGGAAATATACATTGTTCTCTAAGCCCATAAGGCTTCATCTGTGCGAGAAACTCACGGCAATTGCTCGCGGATATTGGTTCCGCTCCGTTAAAGATAAGCCTTACCGAGCTAAGGTCCCATCCGGCGGCATTCTCAGGTTTAAAATGCTGTAGAAAGTGAACATAACCAAAGTTAGGTGATGATAGACAGGTAATGCGATGCTGATGCGTGAGCTCCATCCACTTCATCGGATGAAGCACGAATGTCGAGGTCGGCATCTGCCATTGATTCATAAGCCCAAGCATTGGAGTTAGATGAAATCCAATCAAACCCATATCATGCGTAAGCGGGAGCCAGCTTAAAGAGGAATCAGCCTCGGTCGACTGAGCGCCCTCCAATATCGCCCGCATATTCGAAAGTAAGTTGCCATGTGTCAAAACAACACCTTTAGGATCACCTGTAGAACCAGAGGTGAATTGGATAAATGCAACATCATCCTCGTTTGCCGCATAGACTGTTCCTTGGCGATCTATAGCAGCTGCTTCATCCAAAACATTCTTGATCGGCAGCATGCTTTTTTGTAATAGCTGTCCTGCGGCATGCTCTTCATTCTTGAGACAATAAGCTGCAACAGATTCCCATATTTCTGGCTCGCACAGCAAATACGGATTTCCAAGTTGGCTGCTTACTTGAAGAAGCTTCTTCCTTCCTTCGTCAGTTCGTCCCGCTGTAAGTGGAACGGGGATCATTCCGCCCAATAGGCAGGCCCAAAACATAACAAGAAATCGTTCATTATCTTCGGTCTGCAGCACAACATGCTGCCCTTTGCCAAGCCCTCTTTCCTGCAGCTGACCTAGTACTGCTCCCGCTGCCTTGCGTAGTTGCCCATACGACACGAATCGATCCTTACCCGCCTCGCAGAACGTAATGCCCGCACCGCTCGTTCCGCTTGCAATGAGTACCTCTGAGAGATTTCGAATGATATTCATATAGCTCCCCCTACTTTTTGTCTGTGGCATTATACCGTTGTAGAGTGCAGCTCTTGATACTTGTCCGTCACAATCCGATTATTCTCATCCATAATGACCACATCGGGCTTGTACACCCTCGCTTCATGATCTTCCATCATAGCGTAGGAGATAATAATAACGAGATCTCCTGGCTGAACCATTCGCGCAGCCGCTCCATTTAGACAAACCATGCCTGAGCCTCTTGGGCCAGTGATCGCATACGTCTCCAACCGTGCGCCGTTATTGATATTTACAACTTGTACTTTCTCGTTCTCTAAAATATTGGATGCGTCTAAAATATCTTGATCAATCGTGATGCTGCCTACATAATTCAAATTTGCTTCCGTAACGACCGCACGGTGAATTTTGGATTTGTGAATTTCTCTAAACATAAATAACACACTCCTCATAGAATAGTGAATTTGGTTAACATACCGATAAATAATAGTGCTTTAACACAACCTTAAAGTTACTTTTATTTGTATTTATTACAAATTTTAAAATAAAAAAGACGAAGAAATCGCTCCATTAACATGAAAGCGTTAACAATAGTTTGTTAATAACTTCTGAATGCATTCGACTAAGTAGTTTTGGTTGAAGGTATAAGCTTATACGGGTTGAATATTCGAGTTAAAATAACATGTGGGTTAACTTGTTGGGGAGACTGACAAGCATGTAGATTAGCAATGAAATCATTTACTAGAAAAGAGCTGCGCAATGAAAGAGGTGTGGGAAAATGCTGTAAAGGTTTAGCTTATTTTGATATCAAAGAGCGTGGTCATCCTTACTAATTTGATACTAATATCAAAAAAATGATACTTTTTACCATTCGAACTCATACCTATAGTAGTTGGATTGCACCTATGAAAGAAAGGGGATTTTTATGTTAATAAGGGGTGGAATTCTCTTTTTTTGATTTATATGGTCACTATTGTGATAGATTCGCGCATAATAAACGATTTCGTGTAAGACATTAGGGGTTGGTTTATTCTCTAACGAACTGTATTGAGCTTATTCCATAGAAAACTACGCTTCTTGCGTTTTAACGAATCTAATTAATGTTCGGTGAAAATAAAGTATTAGACTGGAGTCATTGAATTAACGCAATTTTTGAATTGAAGGATCGTCAGCTTTTAAAAAATAAGTTTTAGACTAACCCCATAACAAAAGCAGCGGCGAACCAAGACCAGATAAATAAAGTCTTAGACTGCCGCGGCTATTTCAACTAACGTTCTCCGTTAGTTCATGACTTTTCACTACTTAGGATGGCTTCAAATATTTTTAACCCTGTAACGTCTATCATAGTTCCTTGAGAAGGCTCTTTTTTAGTAATCCATTTTATTAATTGAGCAACATAATAATCCATAAGAGAATTCGAGAAAAAAGAATAATTGGATAGCAATACAATTCCTACACGGAGTTCCTTGTTGAAAGCTAGATAACTGTTAAAACCAGCTGAACCCCCGTTATGCCAGAGGATACCTTTATCTAGAAGTTTATCCTCACCCCAGCCAAAATAACGGTTTGAATTTCCGATCCATATAGGGATATGACTTTTTTGCAGTGTAGAGGCTATTGGATTATCATCATTTAGATTGGCTTGGACAAATAAACTTAAATCGTTAACCGATGACTTAATCCCCCCAGCTCCTTCATGTATAGAAAGATCCCAGTGAGGGACTCTCTTCCCAGTTGAAGCATGTCCATTCAAAAACCTTCTATTCTGTTCTGAATCAAGTGTAACGGCTGTCTCATTCATCTTTAATGGGCTCGTTATGTATTTTTTCAACAGTTCGTCATACTTGCTTCCTGACACCTTGCATAGAATATTCCCCAGTAAGCCCACACCGATATTGGAATATCCAAATGAACCAATACTATCCGTGTAGTCAGCATTAGATAGAAAAGCAGTTAAATCTTGCTCGGTATACATTGAATAAGGATTCGATCTTTTTTTAGCCAGATTGTGGTTTGTTGCCAATCTAGGTAAACCAGAGGTATGAGTAGCAAGGCTTTTCAAGGTAATCTTATTCAAATAATCGTTTTTAACGTTTGGCACAAACTTACCAACCATGTCATCCGAGGAAAGCAGTTTTTCCCGTTCCATTTCTAATAAGAGAATGGATGTGAAAACTTTGGTTATGGAGCCGATTTCAAACAACATATGCTCAGGAGGAATCGTACTTCTCTTTTGATTATTACTGAACGAAAAGTATTCAATACCGCCCTCTCTAATAATCCCGATCGCAAGATGTAATTGTTTCTTATCTTTCGTGTAATCTGAAACAAAATTATGTAAATCTTTCATAGTAACAGCTACTCCTTTTAGTTTTATGATGCTTACAAAAATCCTCGGTTGTTGAAATCACGCTAATCAACCTATTTTGGATGCTGAATTATGTACTCGTTTCCATTTCTTTATATTCCTGCTCGTTATTTCAATTAGAAACGGCAGCTGAGCATTAGACCAGCTAACGTAGTGTATTGAACAATCGTTTCCCGTTAGCTTAACCATAAACTCGCTCTACCTGGAATTAGACTTGATTCAAAATTAGTCGAAGAATTATCCATTGATCGAAACTCGATTTTAAAGTCGGATTCACCAGTAATTTCTTCGAGAATTTGCATAATGAAATTGGAGTATCTTTGGTATAACCATTCCGTAGTAAAGTTGTTCGGACTGTAAATTAAATATGTACTTTCCACGTGCTCTGCCTTCGTACTCTTAAACCATGTATTGAAGCTTGGAATTGAAATTTCGCTTTGTATTTTGTCCAATGCTTTTGTCCAGACATCAAGTTGTTCTGTTACTTCTATTTTAGTATTCTTAACTTCATGAATTACTGGCTCCCCATATACCCTTTCACTTAGAAGAAGTTCT
>NZ_JBITPK010000031.1:0-12356 GCF_050467785.1 Paenibacillus sp. NRS-1760
TTTTCAGTCCTATGCTCTACCAACTGAGCTACCGAGCCATAATATTTAATATCCCTGAAAATACAAATAGCCCCTCATCCGAAGGGACGAGAAGCCGTGGTACCACCCTAAATTAAAACGTCTCTGCAACAAAAACAGAAATGTTCTCACTTTAATTAATAACGGTTAACTAACCGGTGCTCCTCTACTTGCCGTTACTGGTTTCAAGGGACTGCTCCGGAGTGAACTTCAACCAACCCTTTTCCCAGAAACGCTCTCAATCTTCGGCGCTTCCTCCCTGTAAGTAGGTATTGATTTACTTTTCTCCATCTACGCATTTATATTGTTTTGAATAATTTTCCTAATAGTACGTTAAGATCCACAAAAAGTCAACAGTTGGAATTCATTAAAAAATATTTTGTGACTAGAATGCCAATTGGATCAAAAAAATACGGCAAATAATTTATGTTCTTTTGATATACTCATCATATTGTCGATCTTCTTTCCATCGTGTATGAATTTCAAATACGCCATCGTCAAAAAAGAGCGGTATTCGCCTTCTATATGAATCTTGCATAGGGATCGAATCCAACGCATTGATATGTATCCATTCGGCTTTCCCTTCTTTATGATCAGCCAGAAGATCGCCTTCAAATTCAGAAGTGATGTAATTAAATATCATATATCTTTCAGGCTTCAAAAAACCCTACTCTGCCGCCAGGTGCAATATATCCACTGAAATCGTCATGTGTACGATTCATCAACAATACTTTTCTTCCATGCGTAATTAAACAAACCGTAAATATTTTATGCGGAATGAAGTGATCCAATTAATCTTCCTCCGTAGGTGTAGATTAAGCCATGATTATAATCAGTTTCTTTCTTTGAATAACAATGCTTTCATTGCAAAGCGAGGTAAAATTAATTGCCTCTTCCATCTAGAAGGCTGCTTTATTAATCGATAAAGCCATTCCAAATTTAACTTTTGCCATATTACAGGCGCTCGCTTTACGGTTCCAGCAATTGTATCCAGACTCCCGCCAACGCCTATAGCAACCCTAGCGTTTAGACAATTTTTAAACGTATGAATCCAAAATTCGGCTTTAGGCGCACCTAAGGCAACGACTAAAACATCGGGACTCAAGCTTGCAATTTCATTCACAATTTTCGCGTCATCCTTAGGTTCAAAAAAACCATGATGCCTTCCGACAATAGACACGTTTGGGTATTTCAAATTGATCACTTCTAAAGCCTTTTTACTCGTCATCTCACTTGCGCCCAGCAGATAGAACGACCACTTTTTCCTATTGCCCATCTCCAATAGATTGATCAGAAGATCGCATCCCGTAACACGTTCTGGCAGCGGATTCCCCTTAAACCGAGAGACCATGACGATGCCTGCACCATCAGCAGTAAGGTGTGCCGCGTCGTTAATAATGGAACGAAGCTCTAAATTTTGCTGACAAGACATACTGATTTCTGGATTCAACGTCACCACGTGGAAAAGCTCTGTTTTTTTCTCTTTAATAACTTCGTCAATCAAATCGACAGTTTCACCCATCGTTATTTTAGGGATGGGAATGCCCATAATTAGCGAATGATTTTCCATTAGATCCACCTTGGTTTTTTATCCACATTCTAGCATAGATGAGTAACTCAAACTATCTAGTTCTTTCATGCTTTGATGAACTCTCTGCCGATCAACAGAAAAAAAGCTCTAAGGACAATTTCTTAGAGCTGCTTATCTTATTTATGAATATTTATTAGGCGAATGGATAAATCCAGAAACGCTCCGTTCCAAAGCGCTCTTGTATTTCCGCATCCTGAAGGGTTTTATTGCCCATTAACTCGGCCGCTTGAAACTGCGAACGATGTGCTTGTATCGAAGCCATTTTTTGATGCAAAAAAGGTTTAATATCATTCACGATTTGAGGTTTCCCAATCGCTTGTTGATGGTTTTTAGAAAAAGCTACGCAATATACGATTGGCCTCTCCGCTTGCGGCAGCCTGCCGACTGTCCTAATGACGGACGCCCCGCATGCATCGTGGTCGGGATGAACGCTGTAGCCTGGATAAAAAGTGTATACAATCGACGGATTCAGCTCCTGAATAAGAGCTTTTATTTGCCCATCCAACTGCTCATGATCTTCAAATTCGAGCATTTTATCATGAAAACCAAGCATTCTCAAATCTTGTATGCCGATGGCTTGGCATGATTCCTCCAGTTCAAGCTTGCGTATAGCGGGTAAAGTGACCCGATTGGCGAATGGAGGTATTCCCATATTTCGGCCCATTTCCCCAAGTGTCAAGCAAGCATAGGTCACATGAGCTCCATCTTGGATATGCTTAGCCAGTGTCCCCGAAACGGAGAAAGCCTCATCATCCGGATGCGGCAGTATAACTAAAATATTATTTTGTCCCACAGAATTTCTAATCTCCTCTCTCATCAGAAGGGTTCCTTGCTTAATTGCAGTGATACGACAAGTTTTCCTTGCCCATCATGACCTGCCAGAATCAGCCGCTCCGGTTCGTTCTCATCCCAGTGGGTAAGCCCCTCCGAGTATACCCAGCCTTGCGACATTTTCAAGCCAACCCGATAAGGCCCGCTCCCTGCAATCGAACCGTGAGAATAACGAATCACCACATTCGTAAGGAAATTGGCTGCTGGATGCTTTGAACTGTCGAGATGAGCAGCGTAAGCACCTGTAGTCATTTCAAGATGAATAAAAAGTTCCTGATTTTTAAAGCTATCTATCCTCTGCTGCACCTTTTCTTGATTAATCAGCTGCAACTTTATCCCTCCCCATATTTCAGAAAAACCATATCAATAAATCGGATACTGATACAATTTTATCATATTTGCACGAAAAGAAATAACGAGTGCTGTATGCTTGCAACTTTACTCAAGCGACTAGTTGATTTCTCAAATTGAACAAGTCATATACTTGCCTTTTGTGAATATATATACCTATTACTCACATGGTTCTACCGAACTAGATTGTCGAAAATATATATGATATACTAACTTACAAATTTCTAGAACATACTAGATTTTACCGTTCATATTCTTTCTGAGGCGATCATTTCAACAGTAACCCTGCTCATCTTGCCAATACCCCATTGCATCTTCAACAAGAATTTTACTGGAGGTTACCTATGAGAAACCTAACGATTAGCAAAAAACTGCTCGGAGGATTTATTTCTATTCTTATATTATTAACTATGATTTTGAGCATTAATTTAACTCAGCTCACATCGCTTAATCGTACATATACAGAATTAATTGAAGATCGAACACAAAAAATGCTGCATATTAAGAACATGGTCATAGCTGTAAAATCTGAGCAGGTTGCCATACGAGTTTACGCCATGCTTGGTGATCAAACGTCACTTAACGGGATAACTGCTGCTCATGAAAATTATATGAACATCAGTAAGCAGCTGGCATCTTCATTCTATACTCCTTCAATGATTGACTCGCTCAAGCAAGCCGATCTCATCGAAAATGAGTATTTTCAGCTCCTTGAAAAGGTTATCAGTCTCAAAAAGGAGAATCAAGAGAAGGAGTATACCACTCTTCTTGCGAACCAGGGACGCACTATAACAGCAAAGATTGAGAAAATTCTTACGGACATGGAAACCTATCAACAAGAGCAGCTGAACATAAGCTCAGCGAAAGCATCCAAACAAGTGGACGAAGTCATCAGCTTCATCATTACACTCGGGATCATCGCTCTTGTACTTGGCATATCCATCGCTTTGTTAATAGGCCGACTCATCACCAGACCCATTATTCAAGTCGTAAAAGCTGCGGAGAAGATTGCTTCTGGGGATCTTACAGGCAAAGCCATTACTATAAAAAATAAAGATGAAACGGGTATGCTTGCGAGTTCGTTTAACACGATGTCCGATAATCTTAGAGCTTTGATTAAACAAGTTGATTCCAATGCGGAGCAAGTAGCCGCATCCTCAGAAGAACTAAGTGCAAGCGCTGAACAAACATCGCTTGCAACGGAGCAAATCGCAGTTACTGTACAGGATGTTGCCTCTGGCGTTGAACAGCAAGTGAAGCTTGTGAATGAAAGCTATCAGACGATTAATGATATGTCGATTGGATTTCAGCAAATTGCTGAGAATACACATACAGTCTCTTCCAAAGCTTCCGAAGCGTCAGATAAGGCGGCTGTTGGGAACGAATCGATTAAAACAGCCGTTGCGCAAATGGGATCAATTAATGATACGGTCAATGGGCTTGCCTCGGTTATTGCGGAGCTTAATGGACAATCAAATGAAATCAACCAAATTGTTGGAGTCATATCGGATCTCTCCACACAAACCAATCTGCTCTCACTGAACGCCGCTATCGAGGCAGCAAGAGCTGGCGAGCATGGGCGCGGCTTTGAGGTCGTCGCAACGGAGGTGCGAAAGCTATCCGTACAATCGACACAATCAGCTAAGCAAATCGAGTCGCTCATCTCTACGATACAGATTGAAATGCATAATGCTGTTCAGTCTATGGAAGCTGTAACCAAGGAAGTGTTGTCAGGTATTTCTCTTGTTACTACAGCAGGAGAATCATTTGAATATATACAAAATGCCGTTAATGATGTCGCTTATGAATCCGTGAAGGTTTCCTCGGCTGTGCAGCAGCTAACCGCCGGAGTTGACGAAATTACCGGTTCAATGAAAATGATTTCCGAGGTGACCCAAAGCTCCGCGGCAGGTACAGAGCAGGTTATCGCCTCTACGCAGGAGCAGCTATCCTCTATCGAAGAGATATCCGCCTCCTCTAGTGCACTTGCAAAAATGGCGGAGGATTTGCAGCATAACGTGAATCGCTTCAAAACGAGTTAGAAGAACGTATGTTTTACCTCCGGCTTTTTATGGTATACTGCTACAATATTAATATGCTGGAGGTTTGCCTTATGAAAATTTATGTTATTCAATCATTCAATGAGGATGGTTTGGAAAATGTGTATGTAGGCTCAGATGAGGAAAAAGCATTATCGCTGAAAGCAGCTGACTTTGACAACTGCGATGCTCTCTTCGTTGAAATCTGGGAGGACGGCGGCAAAACAGATGATTTCCGCCTTGTAGAATCGTCCGAAGAAGATGAGGCAGACGATACAAATAGTGAAGAGATTCAGTAGTTTCGATCACCAATAACAAGTAAATGTGCAACCTTTTGTCGAACACTGTCGTCTAGTGTTCGACTTTTATTTTTTAAGGAGAGACATACATGCTACATATGAAGAAATCGTTATCCAAAATGGCTGTACTCGCACTCACAGTATCGATGCTCGCTGCAGGCTGCAGCGATGCCGGGAAAGAACCGGCAAAAAATGCATCAGGAAATGAGACAACGGTTACAGAACAGCCCACCGTACCTCCTGCAACAGAAGCTCCAACGGAAACCGAAGCTCCACCTGCTACGGAAGAACCTGCTGGTGATCAGGCAACAACTGAACCTGCAGCAACTGAAAAACCAACTGCAAATGACACAAGCAAGGAAAATGAAGCTGGCGTAAAACCTTCAGCTACTACAAAACCGACCGAAAAACCATCAGGTGCAAAACCTGAACAGAAACCGGCTGCAACAGCGAAGCCAACACAAAAACCGACGCAAAAACCAACAGTCAAACCAACACAAAAACCGAGTGCTACACAAAAACCTAGTGCAACGACTAAACCTCCTGTAAAGCCTTCTACGGACATTAAGGTTTCGGATATCACGACTAAAATTACGACCGATCTTGAATTTCCGATGCTTGGTAATGTAGAAGCTGAGCGTTTGAAGGATGTTTTCGGAACGGATTTTGATGGTCTCGTGACTGAAGGCGTCTACTTGCAGGCGATGATGAACGTTAAAGCTACTGAGCTCGCTATCGTCAAGTTGAAATCCGATAAAAGCTACGATGCTGTAGCTAAAGCTTTTGAGGCACGCGCAGCAGACATTCAAAAAACGTTTGAAACTTATTTGCAGGATCAATATGAGGATGCAAAAAACTACAAAATTGTTAGAAACGGAAACTACGTAATGCTGTCCATCTCGCATGATCAGGATGCAGTAGTGAAGATCTTCAACAGTTTCTTTAAATAATACTTTATTCACAAAAACCTGACCGACAGCGGTCAGGTTTTTTTATGGTTTTGAAACATTTTGCCTTGGTTGATCGTGTTAGGTGTGAAGGAGTCGACGATCATGCCAAATGAGTATTCAGATGAATATTTAACCCAGCTTGTTCAACGTTATGCGGATATGATAATGCGTATTGCTTTCACCTATCTTAAAAACAACGCAGACGCTCAGGATGTATGCCAAGAGGTATTTATAAAAGTTGTTAAGCTGCAAAAGACGTTCGAGCTGGCCGAGCATGAGAAAGCGTGGATTATTCGAGTTACGATCAACGCATGCAAGGATATGCTGCGCAGTTCATGGAAAAGATTCTTTTCTCCCATTCGTGATGCATCTATTCCGATCCAGCATTCAGACAACAGAGAAGTTGTTGCCCGCGTCTTAGAGCTGGATCAAAAATACCGGATCGTCATTTACCTCTATTATTTTGAAGATTACAGCACCGCAGAAATAGCCCAGTTATTGAACAGAAACGAGAGCACAGTAAGAACACAGCTTAAGCGCGCTCGTGAAATGTTAAAAGGGAGCATGATTGGAGGAGTCGCTAATGAATAGATACATAAGCGGAATGAAGGAAATTCAGGCTGGCGATGAGCTGAAGAAGCAGATGCTTCACCACGTACAGCAGCAGTCAGCGAGAAAACGCAAAACGTTATCCATAAAAAAAACAGCAACCCTATCGGCCGCTGCTTGTATAATTGTTTTTTTGGTTGTGCTTGGAGCATCCTTATTGCAGCATGAGAACAAAAAAACTGCATTTGGCGGTTTCGTTATTACGGCCTATGCTGCAGATGGCACATCGATTGAGATGAAACCTGAAACTCAGCTTCCGCTAGGAAAATATAGTCCGCTAATGAGCAGTGTACCCAGATTTCCAATTCGCATCGTTGCAGATGAAGCAGACATCATTGCAATTACCGTTACAGCAGGAAATCTTCTTCTTTGGTCCCCTTCAGACTCCAAGGTCATTCAAAAAGGAAGAAGCATGAAAACCACATCCGGTACCATTGTATACTGGACTCCTCTTGAAGAGGGCGAAGAACATTCTCTTAGTCAATCAGCTACGGTTTCAGTAACAGCCCTCGCGGGCAAAAAAGAGCTGGGTCGCCACGACATTGAAATAAACACGGATGACGGGCTAAATTATAGCGGAGTGGTCAAAACGCCCTAATCTTAGGATGCCACATTTCTTGTCTGCCGAGCCGAAAACGTTCTTGAGCTTGCACGCAGCAGCATTGTAACAGCTATGCATTCCAATAAGGTCATGAGCATCAGTGTGAAATCCTGCAAAACACTCATGCTGTCAACACTCCAGCCTAGCAGAGAAAGATTGGTCTGCATGAATAAAATATGACCAAAAAACGTTACGATGCTGAACAAACTGATTATTTTATGATAAGTCTGAACGGCTGGAAGCTCTATTTTAATCATTCCATAAAAAAGAAGCAGTGTATTCGGCAACATACTGAATGCAAGCTTATAATCTGTTGTCCATTCACTAAATCGAAGCAGCAGAAGCGTCTCCACTACCGTTAATCCCAATGCAAAAATCAGTATTGGTTTTACTTTTATTTGCATAAGCGTAGTCTCATACTTTGCCAGTAATACGCCCAAAGCCACGAACGTGAAGCCAAAGCCGATATATCTCGTCGCAAACAAATACAAATAATCGATGTAGGCAGGGTCGATCGCGGGAAAGCTCTCAGCTGTTATACCGAATAACGTTTTTAAGCTTCCTGAAACAAACTGCATGCCAATAAATCCAGTCAGCGTCAATATAAGAGCAAGGCGACTGTATTGCTTTTGGATAAGCCAATAAGCAGTTAATATACCAAACACAAGCGGCGGGATAAACCAAAATTGAACGAATGGTCCGTTTAGAAAAAATGCGATAAACAGTACCTTCGCTTGGATAAAGAGATTTCCTGCCGACCAGCCGTCGCTAATCAGCTTAGGAACGATGCTCTCTGCAACAAACAGACAACAAAATAAGCAATAAACGATTCCGATACGCAGCAAATATTTTTGAATATAAAGCCTTGGGTTTGCTGCATGGCTCCAGCCTTTATAGGCAAGAAAGCCTGCTACAACGTAGAAGCATGGCACAACTATTCTTGTAGCAAGACCAGAAAACTGGACAATCGCTTGCCCCGGCATTAAAGCCATATAGCGTAAAAGCATAAGATGCGCTACAAGCACAAGCAAGGAACCCGCCAGCTTGAATAACGTTATCCCTGGATAGTATTTACGCATTTCTTCTCAGCTCCCCTGTCCTATTCAGAACCAACGATTTAATTTCAGCCACTGAAATTTTACCCGTCGGTGAGAGAGGGAATACAGGCAAAAATACATAATAACGCGGCAGCTTAAACGTCGATAAATATGGAGCTAAATCATTTTTCAGCACACTATCGCTTAGAGTCGCTCCCTGCTTCGCTACAATACAAGCGCAAACTTGCTCACCATAAAGCTCATCCGGGACACCTATGACGAATGCATCCTCCACATCTTTATGTCGCAGCAGCACATTCTCAATTTCTACCGGAGAAATTTTTTCTCCGCCTCTAATAATCGTTCTGTGAAGCCTGCCTGTAATCGTTAAATGTTTCCGTTCATCCAGAAATCCTAAATCTCCGGATCGATACCACCCATCTGCCGTCATACTAGCCCTATCGTTAGTCTCGCTCGTGTAACGCATGACCCGATGACTTCGAATGGCAATCTCGCCATGCTCATGCGGCGGCAGCGTCTCTCCCGTCTCCGGATTTAATATTTTCACCTCTACAACCTTATCCACTCTTCCTCCAATGCTGTAGGACCCCTTTTCGAATTCCTTATATTGAATGAGCCCGTTTAAAAGATTTAAGTGCCTCAGCAGCTTATAAAGCAAATATAAAATAATATTTTGCCTCCGATTCACGAAACAAGTCCCATTAGCGACAGCACCTGCTTCCGAAGAGCCATAGCTTACCATAAAAAAGTAGAGGTTCAAGCCTTTCATTATTTTTTGCAATATCGTATTGTTAACTGCTGCTGAAGTAAATGCTACCCCTAGCAGTGATTTCAAATTGTACTCCTCTCTTTTTGGAGAAAGTACCATTTGCTGAATCATATATGGCGTACCTATAAGAACTTTACACTTTTCCTTCTCCACCGCTGACAGAGCATTTATGGGATTAAAGTGGCTGAGCATGACCATTCTAATATTGTATGTTTTTAAGCTTGCAAATAATGTACCAAATCCTCCTAGATGATAAAGCGGCAATAAATTCATAACCGAGAAATGACGAGTAAAGCGGTCACTGATTTTCATAAGCATGGCAATGCTTTTCTTAGGTTTACCCGCATTTTCAACAGCTAATAAGAAGGAAGCCGTGGAACGCAATACCCCTTTGGGAAGGCCCAGCGTACCCGATGTATAAAGCAGAATAAGCGGATCACTTGAGACATTCATATCACAGGCAGTTAAAAACGACTGTTCATCTACAGCTGCTCCAAGCAGCCGTAAATCTGAATAGGGCTGAAATAGCTCGTTTGCTTTTCCCTCTTCCTCCAGTACAAAAATATGCTTCGGGAACCAATTCCGATCTACTCCCTCTTTATGCAAATCCACTATTATTTCCTGCATGATCGTTGGATAATGGACATGCTGTCCTTGAGCTCCCATAATGATGGCTGCAGGGCGAGAATCTTTTAAATAATGCTCAAGCTCTTGTTTCTTAGAGTATGTATTAAGCGGAACAATGATAGCGCCAACGCAGGCCGCTGCAAACATCGAAATAATCATTTCCGCCCTACCAGGCATAATGATTACAATGGAGTCGCCTTTTTTGACCCCTAGTTGAATAAAGCTTTTCGCCAGCAAGCGCACCTCTTCCCAAATCATTAGCCATGTATAATGCTGATCAGCAGCTGGGTAACTGTATGCCACATCATGAGGATAATCTGCTGCTCTTTTTTGCAACATATAAGGAATTGTGTCCCCGCTCAAGCTACTTTTGTTTATCATTGCCTTTACCCCCGTGTCTATAAAATAATCCTATTATTGTACCGTCTCATACTGTGAACATTTATAATATAACACCGAGTCGGTTCTTAATAAAGAACAATTTTATAAAAAAAACGTCGAAAGGGCTTTTATAACAGCTCTTTCGACGCAATACTTATTATTTGGCAGAAACTGGGGATGGTACTGGTTTTGTTATTGTTTTTTCTTTTACCACGTTGCCCTTGATGTCATCCTTACGCTTCGCCTTGCCCACGAATAAACTAAGCGGCAATGCGACGACTGCTACCAACGTAGCAACAACATATACATCGTTAATGCTCATCGTGAAGGACATCATTTCAATGTGCAGCTTATCAACATCGCCAGCCTTCATGAAGTCGGTAGCATGTGTAATCGATCTTGATGCAAGCATCGTTGTAAAGATAGCAATCGCGAATGAGCCAAACACGTTACGCGTCCAGTTCGTTATCGCAGAAGCATGCCCCGACAGCTCCGCTGGAATTTGCTCCATTGCGGCGTTGCTTGATGGCATTACGACAAGTGCGATCCCGATGTTACGAACGATCATCCACCAGATGATGTAGGCATGCGAGACATCAAGACTTAGCCAGCTTAACGCCAGCGTACCGATTGTCAGCAGCACAATGCCGCTAGACATCAGCCAGCGCGGACCAATGATGCCGTACAGCTTGCCGACAACGGGCATAAGCAAAGCCATTGCCAGTGAAGCCGGCAATAAAATCATGCCCGTATCCATCGCGGATACATGCTGTATTCTTTGAAGAAATACGGGTGTGAGCAATGTTCCGGAATACAAGCTGATTGTTATAATATTAGCGATAATGGCATTAAGCGTAAAACGACCATTTTTGAATACGCGTAGATTAAGCAGCGGCGTTTCAGCCCGCAGCTCTCGCCATATAAATAGTATCAGTGAAATGCCGCCGATTACGAACAATGAAACAATTTTCCATGAGCTCCAGCCCCAGTTATGGCCTTGCCCCAGTGCAAGCAGCAAGGATGAGCTGCTCATGATAACCGTTAGGAAACCTAGCAAGTCGAAGCTCTTCGGAACGTTCATCCGATAATAAGGAATGTATGCATATACGCAGCCGATTGCGATCAGACCGATCGGCACGTTCATCAGAAACAGCCAATGCCAATTCATGTTCTCCAATATCCAACCGCTGATTGTAGGTCCAAATGCAGGAGCCAGCATTGCAGATAGCCCCCAAAATGCGATTGCCATCGCCTGTCTATCTTTTGGAATGATTTGATAAATGATCGACATTGTTGCCGGTATAATTAAACCACTGAATGCCCCTTGCAGTACACGGAACAAAATGAGTGAGCCTTCGCTCCAAGCCGATGCACACAATATTGACGTTAAGGTAAACCCAATTAACGAGAATAAGTATAGTCGTCTATAGCTGAATCTCTCCCCTAAATAACCGGCAATTGGAGCTGTAGTTCCCATTGCGAGCATAAAGCCAGTTAACGTCCACTGAACGGAGCCCAGAGTCGTATCAAAATGGTCCTTCAAAATTTCGAGCGCCAAATTTATCGTAGCCGAAGCCAATACGCATAAAAAGGACCCGATAAAAATAGCAGTCATTACTGGCCAAAAACGTACTTTCATGCCTTCTGCTTGGTTCATCTGTTTGTTCCACTCCTTATATATTTACTTTAGAACTTAACTATTATAGTTTAGCGCTAAAGTAATTTCAATGAAAATTATTATATTGTAAAATTTTTCTTTTAACCCCTGTTGTAGGACTCGTTTCATGCCGTCTCCATTCGGCTGTGGGAGTAACCGTAGCGCTTTTGAACAAGTAGGTCCAGCTTACTTGTTTCTAGGGTCCATACTCGGCGGTGGACGCTGTAATACAGCAGTAGGCATCAATGAATCTTTAATCCTGTAACTGATCAGCTGAGTTACGCCCCTTGTAAGCAAAATAGGGCTGCCTGCTATCCATTTCTCAGGATAGAGGGCAGCCCTTTTGAATTCGTTCATATGAAATTAACGTATCTCCAGTGAAAAGCTCTCTGAAAATAAAAAAACATTGTTCACAAGGAACAATGGTCTGTTAAAAAAGTAATGGTGGAGGATGACGGGATCGAACCGCCGACCCTCTGCTTGTAAGGCAGATGCTCTCCCAGCTGAGCTAATCCTCCATGGAAACACTAAAACCCACTGCGAGTGGGAGTCTTGCTTCATTGTGCGTTTTGCAC
>NZ_JBITPK010000032.1:0-47827 GCF_050467785.1 Paenibacillus sp. NRS-1760
TATCCAGTTTTCAGGGCGTAATGTTCTGACTTTGCAAGCGTCCCCGAACGCTGCAATCGACAACTATTCGGGGGACAAGCGTGGCGGTGTAGCTCAGCTGGCTAGAGCGTACGGTTCATACCCGTGAGGTCGGGGGTTCGATCCCCTTCGCCGCTACCATTACCTTTTTTATCGTAACATCTGGAGGATTAGCTCAGCTGGGAGAGCATCTGCCTTACAAGCAGAGGGTCGGCGGTTCGATCCCGTCATCCTCCACCATATGTACTTATTCGGTTTTATGACCGGATCCACTTGGAGCTGTGGTGTAGTGGCCCAACATGCCTGCCTGTCACGCAGGAGACCGCGGGTTCGAATCCCGTCAGCTCCGCCATTTTTCTTTAAAGTAAGGCTCGGTAGCTCAGTCGGTAGAGCAGAGGACTGAAAATCCTCGTGTCGGCGGTTCGATTCCGTCCCGAGCCACCACTTTATTTTTCGTTGCGACGAGAAATAAGTAATAGTATGGAGGATTAGTGAAGTGGCTAAACACGGCAGACTGTAAATCTGCTCTCTCTGAGTTCGGTGGTTCGAATCCATCATCCTCCACCATTTCTTTTACAGCAAGAGCCATTAGCTCAGTTGGTAGAGCACCTGACTTTTAATCAGGGTGTCGTAGGTTCGAATCCTACATGGCTCACCATTTTTTTCTAAACAAACCTATACAACCGTAGATCTTAGGATCTACGGTTTTTTTGTTTGATTATAATTGAAATAAAAAAGAGTTTGCCCATCATTAAGATGAGCAAACTCTTTTTTTGCATAGTTAAAACCAGATAATGAATGAATCTTAGTTTTTACTCCGTAGATTCAATTCATAAGCAAGCTCGTTTACCGTTTCGTTTAGACGAAGTTTAAGTTCATCATTTAATTCAAATACTGGAGCTTCATTTGGCTCTTGTGAACGCTCGATTTGGGAATCAACGGCGTACACTCCGCTTACATATAATTTCGCGCCCATGGATGCGAGTACCGGCTTGAGGGAATAGTCAATAGAGAGTAGATGAGCGATGGTGCCACCGATAAACAGAGGAGCAATGATTTTACCATCAAGTCCTTTCTGCGGCAGTAGATCTAGAAATGTTTTTAGAACGCCAGTATAAGATGCTTTGTAAACTGGGCTTGCAATAATAACAGCATCTGCATTCTCGACAAGCTGATTGGCTTCTATAATAGCAGGGCTGCCAAAACGAGCGTGAATTAGGTCTTCGGCTGGCAAAGAAACCACGGTTATGGTATCAACCGAAAGACTTTTTGTTATCAATTGTTGCTCTACGTACTGTGTTATGCCATTTAATCGGGATGAAGCATTTGGACTGCCTGAAATAATTACAATCTTGGACATGGGTGCACTCCTCTTTTTCAAATAAATAGTAGGAAATAAAATTACATTAATCCGATAAGTAAACTTTGAATAGATAGTACCATGGCAGATGTTATTTGGTCAAACAGGTTTGATTTGTTTCTTGTATTTTATCGATATAAGGGAACAATGTATACATATAGGAATGAAATAGAAAAAGGGGTAGTTGCAATGGTATACGGATTAGCGGTTTTAATTAGCTTCGCGATCGTATTTGCAAGCGTACCACCGCTTCGTGTATTTGCGCTGCGACTTGGTTTTGTCGATCGTCCTAATCAGAGAAAAATACATAACAAGCCGATCCCTCTCATGGGTGGCGCGGCTATTTTTGTTGGCTGCATCGTTACGATGTTTATTTTTATCGGGTTCACTCCGCTCACTTGGACCATAGTTACGGGTGGAACCGTGCTCGTAATTATTGGACTTCTTGATGATGCGTCAAAGGCAAAAGGGAAAGATTTTCCGATATGGCCGCGTGTCATTCTCTATATGGGTGCTGCGTCAATCCCAAGCTTATTTCACATCAAAATTGCGGGGATCACCAATCCGTTTACACATTTGTTTATTTCATTTCCCGATTGGGTGTCGTGGTTGACTACGATGCTATGGGTTTTCGCGTTAATCAATATGATCAACTTTATTGATGGCGTAGATGGGCTGGCTTCAGGGGTATGTACGCTATCAGCACTTACGCTATTGACGGTGGCACTCGTCAAAGGTCAGCCAAGCACCGCTATTCTTGCCATTATTGTAGCCGGAGCATGCTTTGGTTTTTTGGTTCATAATTTTTATCCAGCTAGAATTTTTATGGGTGACGCAGGAGCGACCTTCCTAGGCTTTACGCTTGCTGTAATTGCTGTTGATGGAGCGTTTAAGAAAGCAACATTCATTACCTTGCTAGTTCCATTACTGGCGCTTGGATTGCCTATATTTGACACGGCTTATGTCATGCTACGCAGGCTTATAAGCGGTAAAGGCTTGCATCATGCGGACAAGCTGCATACGCATCATCTTTTGATGAAATGGGGACTGAGCCAGGTTCAAACGGTTTCGTTTCTATATTTAATTGCTGCGTTATTTGCGCTCTTGTCAATCATTCTTTTACTGGTAATAGGCTGAATTAAGCAAGCTCTTGTGGTACAATGACGGGAAAAAGCGTTATTCCACATAAAGGTGCGAATAAACTTTTTTTACTTATTAATCCGCTTATATGGAGCTGCTAATCGCAATAGGTGTCCTCCCATAGGAGGAAGCACGCAGCCGCAAATGCTTGTGGAGATTGGAGATAGAGAAATGAGCACGACAGACTGGTTGAAGCCACTGAAGCACATTTTGAACTGTCCGGTACATGCTGTTTCGAAATCTATAGCGGAGTGGAACGATTTAATTAGCAATGCTGATGTGGTGTGGTTAGGCGATCATATAGGATCTTCTCCTATAGAAGGCCAACGCGTAGAAAAAGACGAAAAAACGTGGATTGTCATTTCATCTGCGGAATATGAAGTGGATTTATTAGAAATTGATTGTCCATCGCTTCAGGCAACAGAGAAGGAATTGATAAGCTGGACTTTGCAGCTTAACCGCGGACATTTAATGGAGAAAAAAAATGCGGCGCTCTCTGAATCAGAGAGGCAAGCGCTTAAGCTTGGAGATTGGATTCAGAAGCAGCTGGAATCTGATGAGCCCGCATATTCTTTACCTGATCATTTAACCGTTGGCAGTCGCTTATTTAATGAAATGATACCTTTCTTACTCGTTACAGAGCAGTCTGGCACGAAGCATGCAACCTATTCTGAATTAGAAAAACTTTTGCGTTCATTTATGTCCGACGATGTCTTGCTTATTCCGCTCAAGAGCCAAGAATGGCTCATATGGGGTTCGATGTCCTTGCTAAGAGATGAGGATTCCGATGCTTTCGATGAGCAGGAGGAAGAGACGATTGAGGATAGTCTAGCTTCGATTGGGCTTGGATTACATGAGATGCTTGCCAGTGAGTGGATTGGTGAATGTCATATCGCAGTCGCTCATCCTTCATCACCAGCAAAAGGTATGATTGAGACGACGATGCTGCTGCGGGAGACGATTAATCTCGGCCGAAAATTCCATGTAGGAACGAATATTTATTTGCCGTGGATGCTTCAGTTGGAACGTTTGTTGAATGCTATTCCGGAGGTTCATCGTGCGAGATATTTGGAGCAGTCGTTAAAAAGAGCGGATCTATTCGTTGAATCAGAAATGCTGAGTACATTGGAAACATTTTTTACGCTTGATTGCAACGTTAGTGAGACAGCGAAGAAATTATACATTCATAGAAATACATTATTATATCGTTTAGACAAGCTTAAACAAGAGACTGGTTTAGATGTTCGTCAATTTAGGGATGCCGTACTAGTCAAAATTATATTACTATTGTACAAAGTTACGAAAAGAAATTAGTTTTTTTGTAAAGTATGTGCATAGTCACAAGCTCCCCAGTGGGATAAGATATAGGCATAACGAAATTTCTTTCTAGGGGGAAAATTATCATGGCAGGCGTACGTTTAGAAGGCATTTACAAAAAATACCCGGGTACTGACAAAGCATCGGTTACTGACGTTAACTTAGATATTAAAGACAAAGAGTTTCTCGTATTGGTCGGACCATCTGGTTGCGGTAAATCGACAACTCTTCGTATGATTGCAGGCCTTGAAGAAATTTCCGAAGGCAAATTGTTCATTGGCGACCGCCTTGTGAACGATGTAGCTCCTAAAGACCGCGACATCGCGATGGTATTCCAATCCTACGCGTTGTACCCGCACATGAACGTTTACCAAAACATGGCTTTCGGCCTTAAACTTCGTAAATTCAAAAAAGCAGACATCGACAAACGTGTTCGTGAAGCTGCTAAAATTCTAGATATCGAGCATTTGCTTGACCGTAAACCAAAAGCACTTTCCGGTGGTCAACGTCAACGTGTCGCTCTAGGACGCGCAATCGTTCGTGAGCCACAAGTATTCTTGATGGATGAGCCGCTTTCCAACTTGGACGCGAAACTTCGTGGACAAATGCGCGCGGAAATCAGCAAGCTTACAAAACGTCTTGAAACAACAACTATCTATGTAACGCATGACCAAATCGAGGCAATGACAATGGGTGACCGTATCGTTGTTATGAAAGACGGTTTCATTCAACAAACAGCTTCACCAGAAGAACTGTATAACCACCCGGTTAACATCTTCGTAGCTGGCTTTATCGGCGCTCCATCGATGAACTTTATCAGCGGTTCGCTTACAGAGCAAGGCGGCGCACTTCGCTTCAAAGCAAGCGGCGTTGATGTAGTTGTTCCAGAAGGCAAAGCAGCATCGCTTCGCTCGAAAGGTTACATCGGCAAAGAAGTGATTCTTGGCATTCGTCCAGAGGATCTTCACGAAGAGCCAGTATTCTTGGAAGCATCCCCACAAACAATCGTGAACGCAAATGTTGAGGTTGCTGAGAACCTTGGTCACGAGATGTACTTGTACCTGAACGGTATCGGCACTGACACAGTTATCGCTCGTGTTGATGGCCGCTCTGGTCTACGTGATGGCACAACTGTTAAGCTTGCGCTTGACATGAACAAAGTACACTTGTTCGACAAAACGACAGAACTTAACATTTTCGAAGCTTAATAAATAGTATGGAAGAAGAACGGTCGGATTATCCGATCGTTCTTTTTTTTATTTAAAAATAGAGGGCGTTTTTGTCGAATTGACTGTTGCGATTAAATAAATAGGAGTCAAACAAAACCGTTTCCATGCTTCGGCTGTCTAATACAAAACAGGAATAATGTATAAGAAATGAGAGGCAGCCTGGGCAGGAGGGAAGAGGCATGAATAAGGATGAGTGGGCTGAAGCGGCTATACGGGGCGATGAAACGGCGCTGCTGCAGCGTATTGATCTAGATAAGCATCAAATGTATGGGATTGCTTATTCATATATGCGAAATGAGTCGGATGCATTAGAGGCTATACAAGAAACGGTTTGCCGGATATGGACGAAAAAGCACACATTAAGGGAGCCAAAATTTTTTACAACGTGGGCCATTCGTATTTTGATCCGTGTGTGTATGGATGCTAAGAAGAAGCAAACGAGGGAGCGTCCTACCGATTCGATAGCCGAGCAATATGATTTGAGGGAAAAGACAGTAGAGTACGATGAGACAGCAGCACGTCTTGATATGGCTGCGCAGATTCAACTGCTTCCGGTTAACTATCGTATGGTGATAACACTCAAATATTATCGAGATATGACGATTACGGAAATTGCCGAGCTATTGGAGAAGCCTGATGGAACCATTCGAACATGGCTGAACAAAGCATTAAAAGGACTAAGAGCAGATATGGCACATATGAAGGAGGAGATACGAAATGAGCGAGGCCAAGGAGACGCCGTTCAGGCAAGCCAATCAGGCGCTGCGAAGTGACATTGACCATGTGAATCAGGAGCTTGTTGTGATGCCGGAGCTGGCGCTGGATGCAGCAATACGAAGTGGGATTGAGCAGGGGCGGAAGCGATCCATACGTAGAAACAGAAAAAGATGGAGTGTGAGCATGATTGCTGCAGGGCTAAGTGTAATCCTACTTCTAACCGCGTTCGTTCGCGTATCTCCTGTGTTTGCTTCTATTGTGAAGGAAATTCCGGGTTTCAGCGGGTTTGTTGAGTTGATTCAGGGAGATAAGTCCTTGATTACAGCAATGGAAAATGATTTCATACAGCCTATAAAGCTCTCGGACGAGAAAAACGGCTACATTTTTACGGTTGATGGTATTATAGCCGATGATCAGCGTATGGCTATTCTGTATACGGTAGAGGGACCAGGAATTAACGGCAATACAGGATTTCTGGAGTATAAATTAAAAACGAGTGATGGTAAGGATTTGGTCGCTTCCATTGGTTCATCGCATTATCCGAATGATGATACCGAGGATTCAAGCGTTCCTGTGCATCAATATTTAGATATACTAATGGGCGAAGGTTCTAAAATGCCGGAGAGCTTACAATTCAGCCTATTGCTTGGCGGTCAGTGGCTAAAGGTTGATTTTCCAATTGAGCATAAAAGATTCGAGGGGATGCGTGAAGAAATCTCGATCGAGCAAAAGGTTGAGGTCGGAGGACAACGTTTTACGGTGAAAAATGCTGTCATAACACCGCTTCAAATAGCAGTGACAATCGAAGCAGATGCAAATAATGACAAACACGCAAATGGTTTTATAAATATAGCGCTTGTTGATGAGAAAGGCAGGCGATATGAGTCGAATTCTGCATTTGGCGATTCTAATACATCAATTACCCTTCACTTTAAGAGCAGTTATTTCGTTAAGCCCAAAAAGTTAACTTTAATTGCGGACGGTTTGTACTTGTCGGAAAACAATTTAAGCATCACAGTGGATACGGATAAAATAGAAACTTTATCATCACCGAATAATAGGCTTCTATTAGCCAGCAAAGAGCTGCTAAATGGTGAGTATGAAGTGAAGTTTGATTTGCTAAGTCAGGATGAGATCGATAAGAAGCCGGGGTATACATTATTTCCGCACGGCGGCACCTTTAAGGACGGTGCTGGTGAATCTTACCCTATTTCAGATAATCGGGGGGTGCAGTGGAATTCAAATGAAGATAAAGTGACCTATGTTTATCGAATTCCAGCAGCAGATTACAAGCAGCCGTTAACATTCAGTATTGAGCAGTACCCTGGTTATGTATTAAAACCGATAAGTATACCGATAAAATAAGTCGAAGGCGCTGAGCAGCGGAGGAAACGTTGCGTTCAGCGCCTTTTTCCTTTACGATGAAGACATTGGAAAATATCATACATATACACAATAGCAGTTGTCATATGAGGGAGGCCCTACGATGCCGAAAAAAGTGAAAGTATCTGAGCTCGTTAAACAATTTCAGCTTGAGATTATTGCGGGCGAGGATGGAATGAAGCGCGCCATTACAGTAGATGATTTGTATCGGCCTGGACTCGAAATGGCTGGATATTTCCACTACCATCCAAGTGAGCGCGTACAGCTGCTTGGAAGAACGGAAATCTCGTTCCTAAATATGCTGGACGGTGAAGAGCGCAAGGATCGTATGGTTCGTTTATGCAACGAGGATACACCTTGCATTATTTTGACAAGAGGGCTGGAAGCGCCTCAAGAGCTTGTAGATCAATGTAATGAGAAACAAATTCCGCTGCTCAGAAGCAATGTGGCTACAACCATTTTGTCCAGCAGAATTACGGACTTTTTGGAGAGAAAGCTAGCTCCGACAGCAACGATTCATGGCGTTCTTGTTGACGTATACGGCGTTGGAATGCTTATTACTGGAGGAAGCGGCATCGGTAAAAGCGAGACGGCGCTAGAGCTTGTCAAACGCGGACACCGGCTTGTCGCTGATGATGCAGTAGAAATTATGCAAACCTCCGATGCGCAGCTGCACGGCAGTGCGCCAGAGCTTATTCGTCACCTGCTAGAGATTAGAGGGCTGGGTATTATTAATGTAATGACACTTTTTGGCGCAGGGGCAGTTCGGACGCAGAAGCGTATCGGCCTTGTCATTAAGCTGGAAAACTGGCAGCAGGACAAGCAATATGATCGCCTTGGATTGGATGAAGAAACGACCCGTATTATCGAGACGGACATTCCGCTCGTAACTGTGCCAGTAAGACCCGGTCGTAACTTAGCGGTCATCATCGAGGTGGCAGCAATGAATTTCCGCTTGAAACGAATGGGTTACAATGCGGCGCTGCAGTTTACGAATAAGCTTACGGAAACGATCGCTGACGATATGGACGAATACGATTGAACCTAAAGGGGATATAACTAAATGAAGACATTGATATTAAACCCAATTGCCTTCACATTAGGCTCTATTGAAGTGCATTGGTATGGCATTATTTTGGGAACGGCGGCATTAGTGGGGCTGCTTCTCGCAGTGCAAGAAGGTAAACGATTCGGAATTAAGCCGGATTTTTTCATGGATTTGCTGCTGCTGGGCGTCCCTTCCGCCATTATTGGAGCGCGAATTTATTATGTAGCGTTCAAATGGGAAGATTATAAAGGCAACTTTGTAGATGTGTTCAAAATATGGAATGGCGGTATCGCGATATATGGTGCGATAATCGGAGCTTTTATTTGCGGGTTCTTCTATTTCCGCTATAAAGGTTATAACTTCTGGCGTTTGGTAGACATTTGTGTACCTGGACTGCTTGCAGGTCAAATGATTGGTCGTTGGGGAAACTTCATGAACCAAGAGGCGTATGGCGGTGTGGTTAGCGAGTCTTTCCTTCGCAATACACTTCATTTACCATCGTTTATCGTGGATCAAATGCTTATTCAAGGTGAATACCGTCACCCGGCTTTCTTGTATGAATCCGTATGGAGCTTGGTCGGTATTGCTATATTGTTCATCCTTCGCCGCCAAAAGTTTTTGCGCGCAGGAGAGCTGATGGCCAGCTATTTTATCTGGTATTCAATCGGCCGTTTCTTTATTGAAGCGCTTCGTACGGACAGTCTTGCATTTAGAGGACCATCGTGGCTGGCATCGTTTATTAATGGCCTCTGGACTCCAATGGAGGTTTTGTTCAAACAAGGCTACTTGGATCCTGCGTACGGCAACATAAGGATTTCACAAGTACTGGCGCTGCTCTTAATCGTTGGTGCGGTTGTACTTATTATCGTACGACGTAAGACGGGACTTGCCTCTGCTCATTACCTTGATCCAATTACGACTAGCAAGCCAGAGCGTAATGTGGGATCAGATTCTGAGAAAAAGGGTAAAGACCAACCTGCTGGCACTAAAAGAGATGATGAGGTTGGCAAGCGTTAAATGTAATTTAGGGAGGTTTATCGATGACGGGCAATATCAAAACGATGCTGTTCGATTTGGACGGCACGATTATCGACACCAATGAGCTTATCATCCGCTCGTTCATAGAGTCTTTACAAGGCGTAGCACCAGAAGGATTCGGAAGAGAGCATATTATTCCAAGCATGGGGCAGCCGCTTACGGATCAAATGAAGCTATTCTCGGGATTGGATGAAGTAACACATCTTGTGGCAGCGTATCGCGAAGTTAATCTGCGTTTGCATGATGAATATGTAAAACCATTTGATTACGTCATAGAAGTTATTGAGCGGATGCATAAGCAAGGTATCCAAATTGGCGTCGTTACGACAAAAATGCGTCTGACAACGGAACGCGGCTTGAAATACGTTGGGCTGTTCGACTTCGTGGATACCATTGTAACGATTGATGATGTTGTTCATGCTAAGCCGCATCCAGAACCAGTGAGCAAAGCAATCGGACTGCTCGGCGCAGATCCGGCAACGACCATTATGGTTGGAGACAGCACAGTGGATATCGAGTCGGCGATTGCAGCAGGTGCGATAGCAGTTGGTGTCGCTTGGTCGCTAAAAGGCGAGCAAATCCTTAAGGATGCCGGAGCCCATCATGTCATTCACGACATGCGCGATCTCTATTCCTTTGTCGGAATGGAGCGGGAAACATTTGCGTAAAGTTGAACGATATCCGGTGGAAGGGCCAAACGCGCTGTGGCAAGTATATTCAACGGTCAGCCGATTCAAATCGGTTCGTAATTTCATTTGCATCCAGCTAGCGCGCTATTGTCCGATTCTTCCGTTAAAAAATTGGATTTACCGCCGTTTGCTCGGCATGAAGGTCGGAGAACATACCGCTTTTGCACTTATGGTCATGGTCGATGTCTTTTTTCCCGAGCGTATAACGGTAGGCAATAATACAATTATCGGATATAATACAACCATTCTAACTCATGAATATTTGATCAAGGAGTATCGTCTCGGCGACGTCGTGATAGGCTCTCATGTTATGATAGGAGCAAATACGACGATATTGCCAGGTGTAACAATCGGTGATCATGCCATTGTAGCTGCTGGATCAGTTGTCCATAAGGATGTGCCTGCTTATGCATTTGTAGGAGGCAATCCGATGCGGGAAATTAGACGAAGCGAAATGGTCGTGCCAAGCGAATTTGATGAGAATGTGCGCAACATTTTAAACTAATGGGCTATGGAAAGCTTCGTCCGTGCGAGTTCGTCTCGCAGCCGGTCGAGGCTTTCTTTTTTGACGTAAAACGGATCGATTTCAACTTGACGTAAATAAGCTTTTCATGCTAATATTACGACTAAACTCTTTAATTTGTTAGCATGGTAACATGGTATCGCTTTAAACCACTAAAGTAAACGAAGGTGATATTGGATGTCTAAACCAAAAGTATTTGAGAAGCCGATAGGCGTTAAAGATTATTTGCCAAGTGCAGTGGCTAAGCTGCGTCATATTGAACGTCAGGTTCTTGCCTGCATGCAGGGCTGGGGCTACGAACAAATTATAACTCCAACAATGGAATATTACGATACAGTAGGTGTAGCCAGCTCTACATCCGATCAGAAGTTATTCAAGCTGCTTAACAATCGTGGAACAACGCTGGTGCTGCGCTCTGATATGACGTCGCCAATCGCTCGTGTGGTGTCATCCTTATTGAAGCAAGCGGATTTTCCGCAGCGTCTGTCGTATCACTCTAATGTGTTTCGGGCGATAGAGGAAGAGGCGGGCCGCGAGGCAGAATTTTTCCAAACGGGCGTAGAGCTAGTTGGTGATTCTTCTGCAGAAGCGGATGCAGAGGTTGTTGCTCTTGCAATCGCGTCGCTTAAAGCTGCCGGTGTTGAACGTTTCAAGATCGCTATTGGGCATGTTGGGTTCCTAAACGGCTTGCTGGAGCAATCCTTGCCAGGTCGTGCAGAAGCGCAGGAGCAGTTGAAGAGCTGCTTGTTAGGCCGCGATTTTGTAGGTTACCGCGAGCAGCTTCGTGGATTATCCGTGGATGAATCTGTTCAGCAAGAGCTGGAAGGCGTTTTGCGTCTACGCGGCGGGCAAGAGATTTGTAATCAAGCGCTGCAGCTGAATGTAGATGATAAAGCGCGGGCGTCCATTCAACATTTGTGCGAAATATGGGATGTGCTGAAGGCGTACGGGGTTTGTGAGCATGTGCTTATCGATCTGACGATGATAGGTGACTTCTCCTATTACACAGGGATGACTTTCGAAGGGTATGCAGCTGATCTAGGCTTCCCGGTTGTAAGTGGAGGCCGTTATGACAACCTGCTGGCTCAGTTCGGCAGACCGGCTCCTGCAACGGGATTTGCACTCAAGACGACGCGTATTCTGGAGCTGCTTGGCGATGGCGCTGAGAGTGAAACGGAACGCACACTGGTTATCTATGATACAGCTGGACGCAATGAAGCGCTTGTTAAAGCACAGGAACTGCGCGGGCAGGGTGCAAGCGTTGTAACAGAGCGGGTAGATGCGAATAACGCGCTTCTTGATGAGATTAAAAATAAGGCACAGCAGCAATCGTTTACTTATAAAGGCGTAGCCTACACAGCATTGCTGACATTTGACGGAAATGGAATTAAAGGAGGCAGCGCCACATGAGCGGAGCGACAAAAGATATTTTGAAAGTGGCGATGCCGAAGGGCCGCATTTATAAGGTAGCTTCCAAGCTGTTCCGAGAAGCGGGGCTTCCGATTCCTAGCGACTTTGATGATACGCGCAAGCTGATTATTGAGCTTCCAGAGGTAGGGATGGAGTTCATTATGGCAAAGCCTGTTGACGTACCGACTTATGTGGAATACGGCGTAGCGGACATCGGGATCGTGGGCAAAGACGTGCTCATGGAGGAAAATAAAGATGTTTATGAGCTGCTTGATCTTGGCATTGCCAAATGCCGGATGTCTGTTATTGGCATGCCGGATTGGAAGCCGACTATGAATCCGCGTGTAGCGACCAAATACCCGAATGTGGCTTCGGCGTATTTCCGTGAGCTCGGGCAGCAGGTGGAGGTCATTAAGCTAAATGGCTCCATCGAGCTTGCGCCAATGATCGGGTTAGCTGACCGTATCGTTGATATGGTGGAAACCGGCCAAACTCTTCGTGAGAATGGGCTTGTGGAGATGGAATCGATCTTCGGTATTACGAGCCGCTTAATCGCGAATCGAGTAAGCTACCGGATGAAGAATGAAGCGATTCAAGGACTGTGTGATCGCTTGCAGGAAGCGCTGGCTAAGCGGGGGTAGGAAGAGAGCGGAAAGTATGAAGAAAGCATGATCGGATAAAGCGAGCCTAGCAAGAGCGGGAGATGCATGGCGAGTGTCACTGAAGCACGAGCAAACGCCAAGTAGGGCCTGCAGCATTTCATGTATAGACGAGGCATGATAAGTGAAGTGCATGCTGGACTGGACGGATAATTAGCCTTGTGAGTATTGGAAGGAGTGGATGATATGCGTATTATGCGAGCGGAGCAATTTGGTTTGAAGCGTGAGGTGGATTATGGGACACCTGAGCAAAATGAGTCTGCTTTGAAGATCGTCGCAGACGTAAAGTCTGAGGGGGATGCAGCACTGCTGAGGTACACGGAGCAGCATGACCGCGTTAAGCTCGACGCTGCGTCGCTGCGTGTGACGCAGGAGGAAATACAGGCGGCGTATGAGCATGTTGACGCCGACTTTCTCACGGCTATTCGCGAAGCAGCCGTGAACATTCGGGTATTCCACGAGAAGCAAATGCGTACCTCGTGGATGGATTTGCAGCAGGACGGAACGCTGCTCGGGCAAATTATGCGACCGCTCAAGCGGGTCGGCGTATACGTGCCCGGAGGCAAGGCGGCTTATCCGTCGTCCGTGCTGATGAATGTTATACCGGCGCAGGTAGCTGGCGTGCCGGAAATTGTTATGGTGACGCCGCCGGCAACTGGCGGCAAGGAAGGCATCGACCCGTATATTCTGGTTGCCGCCGCGGAATCGGGCGTCAAGGAGATGTACCGGGTCGGCGGCGCACAGGCCATAGCCGCGCTTGCGTACGGCACGGCCACGATTGCTCCGGTCGATAAAATATGCGGACCGGGTAATATTTATGTGGCGCTTGCGAAGCGCGCCGTATTCGGTGCCGTCGATATCGACAGTATCGCCGGGCCAAGTGAAATCGTCGTGCTTGCTGACGATTCAGCTGATCCTGCGTATGTAGCCGCGGATTTGCTGTCGCAGGCGGAGCACGATGAGATGTCATCGGCGATCCTTGTAACGCCATCGCAGCAGCTTGCGGAAGCTGTCGCAGCGGAGGTGGAGCGTCAGCTGTCCACCCTGCCGCGCCAAGACATTGCACGCAGCTCCATCGACAACTATGGCGCTGTGCTGCTGGTCGATTCACTTGAAGCGGGTATCGACGTTATTAATCAGATCGCGCCTGAACACTTAGAGGTGCTGACGGTTGACCCGATGCGTTTGCTCGGCTACATTCAGAACGCTGGCGCTATTTTCCTTGGGCCATACAGCTCGGAGCCGGTTGGGGATTATTTTGCTGGGCCAAACCACATCATTCCGACAAACGGCACAGCACGGTTCTCATCGCCAGTTAACGTTGATGATTTCTTGAAGAAATCGAGCCTGATTTACTATAGTAAAGAAGCGTTGATGGCTAATGGCGATAAAATCATGACGCTGGCTCGTCACGAAGGACTTGAAGGGCACGCTCGTGCAATCGAGGTTCGTCTTGAGAAGGAACGCGGGTAAACATTTTAACGTAAATAGATAAATTTGTTAGGCAAACAATTAAGTATAGGAGAGTTATTACCTAGGTAATAACTCTTATGCTCTTTAGCGGCATGTACTGGAATTCCCTTATGCGGCAGGGCATTTGAGATGATGAAAACAAACATAATCATATAGGAAGAAGGAATGAAAGTGTCGGAAAATCGTGTACGTGAAGCATCGGTGGCACGCAAGACCAATGAAACGGATATTAAGCTTACTTTTGCAGTAGATGGAACAGGTGAAGCAAAGATTGATACAGATGTCCCTTTCTTTAACCATATGCTGGATCTATTTATTAAGCACGGCCAGTTTAATCTGGAATTAGAAGCACGCGGCGACATCGACATCGATGATCACCATACGGTAGAGGATATCGGAATTTGCATCGGTCAAACGCTTCGTGAAGCGCTTGGCGACAAACGCGGCATTAAGCGTTATGCTAGTGTATTTGTACCAATGGATGAGGCGCTGGCTCAGGTTATTATTGATGTGAGCAACCGCCCACACTTTGAATACCGTGCCGAATACCCATCTACACAAGTAGGCAGCTTCTCGACAGAGCTTGTTCATGAGTTTTTGTGGAAGCTTGCACTTGAATCACGCATCACGCTTCATGTAATCGTACATTACGGCAAAAACACGCACCACATGATTGAAGCGGTGTTCAAAGCGCTTGGACGAGCGCTTGATGAAGCAACAAGCATTGATCCTCGCGTACAAGGAGTGCCTTCAACGAAAGGAGTGCTCTAGGATGATCGCGATTATTGATTATGGGATGGGCAACCTCCACAGCGTAAGCAAAGCGGTTGAGCGTCTTGGATACGAGGCGGTTATAACAGACGATCCCGAGAAGATTGCAGCTTCAGATGGAGCGATTCTTCCTGGCGTTGGTGCGTTTGGCGATGCTATGCAAAACCTGCGGGAAACGAAGATGGATGAAGTGACTAAAGCGTATGCAGCTTCTGGTAAGCCGCTGCTCGGCATTTGCCTTGGCATGCAGCTTCTCTTCACCGAAAGTGATGAGTATGGAACGAATGAGGGATTGAATCTTCTTCCCGGCAAAGTTAGCCGTTTTACAGGTGATTACAAGATTCCGCATATGGGCTGGAACAAGCTGAATTTCCTTCAAGAGCAATCGCCCCTATTTAATGGGTTGACCGAAGGGCATGTTTATTTCGTACACTCGTTCCATGCGAAGCCGGAGATAAGTTCCGACCTGCTCGCAACAACAGACTATTATCAGCAGGTAACAGCAATTGTTGGTCGCGGAAACGTATATGGCATGCAATTTCACCCCGAAAAAAGCGGAGAGCTTGGCATGCAGCTGCTGGGCAACTTTCTTGCACTAACTAAAATTAACGAAGCATAAAAAGCATTAATAGATAATCAAGCAAGTTAATTACTTAAACAATTAAATCGTTTAAGACTCGCTGCTTGGTAAGGATGCTTCTACCTTAATCCAAGCAGTTTTATCAAAGTGATTCCAAGTAATCCTAAGTAATGTCGAGTGTTACCGGATAGACAATTAAGCTCGACTACGGGCATAAAGGAGAGTGCAATATGCTGGCGAAACGTATCATTCCTTGTCTTGACGTGAAGGATGGCCGCGTTGTGAAGGGTGTTAATTTTGTGAACCTACGCGATGCGGGAGACCCAGTCGAGCTGGCGGCCACTTATGACCAAGAGGGCGCAGATGAGCTTGTATTTCTAGATATATCGGCTTCCGTTGAAGGGCGTGCGACGATGATTGAAGTCGTCAAGCGGACCGCTGGGGAAATTACGATTCCGTTTACGGTAGGCGGCGGCATTTCTCATGTCGATGATATGAAGCGGCTGCTGCGCGCTGGCGCGGACAAAATCGGCATAAATACAGCTGCGGTTTTAAACAAGGCACTTATTCAAGAAGGGTCACGCAAGTTCGGATCACAGTGCATCGTGGTGGCGATTGATGCGAAGTTTAATGCTGAGTGGGGCGAATGGGAAGTTTACACGCACGGCGGACGCAAAACGACTGGCATTAAGGCGCTCGAATGGGCACGTGAAGTGGAGAAGCTAGGCGCGGGTGAAATTTTGCTGACCAGCATGGATGCCGATGGCACCAAAGATGGCTTCGACATCAAGCTTACGCAGGCGGTGTCTGATTCGCTTGGCATTCCTGTCATTGCTTCGGGCGGAGCGGGTAGAGTCGAGCATTTTAACGATGTATTCCAAATGGCACATGCGGATGCGGCTCTAGCTGCAACGATTTTTCACTATAAAGAAATGACGATTCGTGAAGTGAAGGACGACTTGCGCTTGAAGGGAGTAGAGGTACGATGACGGAAAATAATCATAATGAACTTATCTCAAAAATTAAATGGGACGATGCGGGGCTAGTACCAGCTATTGTTCAAGATGTGCAAAGCAAAGAAGTGCTTATGATGGCTTATATGAATAAGGAATCACTTCAGCTATCCGTTGAATCCGGCGTGACTTGGTATTGGAGCCGCTCGCGTAATGAGCTTTGGAACAAAGGAGCGACAAGCGGCAATACGCAGCGCATCGTCTCTTTGGCTTATGATTGCGACGGTGATACATTGCTCGTTAAGGTGGAGCAAAAAGGTCCAGCTTGCCACACAGGACGCTATAGCTGCTTCTTTAATTCGGTTGAAGTAGCCGGGAACACAGATGCTTCCTCAGAGGCGGGACAATCCACTGCAGACCGCTTCGCTACGCTTGGACAGTTAGAGAGCGTGATTGCTGAGCGTTACGCAGAGCGTCCTGAGGGCTCTTACACCTCATACCTGTTCGATAAAGGTGTAGATAAGATTTTGAAAAAAGTTGGCGAAGAAGCATCCGAGGTGATCATAGCAGCGAAAAATAAAGATAACGACGAGCTTCGCAGCGAGGTTGGCGATCTTATTTTTCACCTGATGGTATTGCTTCGTGAACGCGGATTGCCGCTAGATGATGTAATCAGCGAAATTAACAATCGTCACGGCAAGCCAACAACAAATAAAATGAGATAATGGAAGCTGAAAGATAAATGACAGCAGAAAGGCCGGTACGCACATGTTTATCGATTACCATACGCATCATGCTCGCTGTGGTCATGCCGTCGGAGAGCTAGAGGAATATGTAAAGAAGGGCATAGAGATCGGACTCGTGCAGCTCGGCCTTTCCGATCATATGCCTCTGCTCCATGTTGACCCTGCGACTTATTATCCGGAAATGGCTATGCCGATGGATGAGCTTCCGCGTTATGTGGAGGAATGCCTTGCGCTTAAGGAAAAGTATAAGGGACAAATCGACATACGTGTTGGGCTTGAAGGCGATTATATCGAGGGCTGCGAGGAGCAGATCGCTGCGATCGTGAGCGCGTACCCTTGGGACTATGTGATTGGCTCTGTTCATTTTCTTGAGGAGTGGGACATCACGGATTTCCGGCAAACGGGAGGCTGGGAAGGCCGCAATCGTATGGCTGTATACGAACAGTACTACGCAGCCGTGGGCAAAGCAGCCGCAAGCGGGTTCTATGACTACATTGGACATATTGATGTCATCAAGCGTTTTGGCTTTCAGCCGGAGGAAAATGTTACCCATTTGGAGAAAGCTGCACTAGAGGCAGTCAAGAAGCATGGACTTGCGATTGAGCTCAACGCATCGGGCCTTCGCACACCTGCAGCAGAGATGTTTCCGAGCCGTAGAATGCTGGAATATGCACTGGAACTAGGCATTCCGCTGACGGTTGGTTCGGATGCTCACCAGCCTGAAAGACTAGGCCAATATTTGGATCAAGCGTACGATTTACTCAAAGAAGTTGGCTTTAAGCAGCTTGCGACATTTAATTGTCGAAAATTAGTGATGATTGATTTTTGAAATATCGTAAATTCCATGTATAATATAGATGATCAAATAAGCTTTGTCGAATGATCCGGCAAAGACGAGTACTTGTTCCGTCAAATTAATTGGTTTTAACGCTCAGGAGGGTATCATGTTAAGCGACAAGGTGCGTATTTTTTCGGGTTCGTCTAATCCGGTATTGGCTCAGAAAATTAGTGCAGAGCTTGGTCTGACGCTAGGTGCGATCAAGATGTCCCGTTTTAAAAGCGGAGAGATTTACGTGCATTACGAGGAAACGATTCGGAATTGCGATGTATTTCTCGTACAATCATTCTCACATCCAATCAACGAGCATTTTGTCGAATTGCTTGTTATGATTGATGCGGCGAAGCGTGCTTCCGCAAGAACGGTCAACATCATCATGCCTTATTACGGTTATGCGCGTCAGGAGCGCAAAGCAGCACCTCGGGAGCCGATTTCAGCGAAAATGCTGGCGGATGTGCTCACGACAGTAGGAGCGAACCGAGTGATTACAATCGACCTACATGCTCCAGCTATTCAAGGCTTCTTCAACATTCCAGTCGATCATATGACTGCGCTAGATTTAATCAGCGATTATTTGAAGTCGAAAAACATCAAGAACCCGGTTGTTGTATCGCCGGATGCAGGACGTGCTTCAACTGCTGAGAAGCTAGCGAACTACTTGGATACATCGTTTGCGATTATGATCAAGAAACGCCCTGCGCATAATGAATCAGTTATCACACATGTTATCGGTGATGTCGAAGGTCAAACTCCGATTATTATCGAGGATCTCATCGATACGGGATCTACGATTGTTAACGTTGTGGAAAGCTTGAAGGAGCGCGGCGCTGAGGATGTATTTGTATGCGCTACGCATCCGTTATTCTCCGGCTCTGCCATTGAGCGTTTGGATCATCCAAATATTAGAGAAGTCATCGTCACAGACTCAATCAGCTTGCCGGAATCGACTCCTGAACGCTTCAAAGTGCTTTCCGTTGCGCCGCTTCTAGCTGAAGCAACACGCATTATTTTGGAGGGCGGCTCCATTAGCACATTGTTCAAAAGCAATGGTGTCTAAACGTTCAAAAGGAATGCAGAACTAACGAAATGAATAGTAATGCCGTGGGAAATCGCGGGTGGTGTATTTGCCATCCGCGATTTTCCCACATATTCTTTCATGTTCTCAGGGGTATTGCTATGGTATAATCGTATAAAATCGGAAGTAACGGGAGGTGCCTTGCGGGTGAAAGAAAAGAAACGAGTTGCCGTAGATCAACAGACGAAAGTCATACCGGTTCAATGGGACGCTACGTTTTTTTTCGAACGTGCGGTTCGATCGCTTGATCGGCTCCATTATGACAAGGCACTTAAATATTTTCGTCGCGCCGTCGAATACGAGCCGGAGAATCCGGTAAACCATTGTAATATGGCCGGCATTCTTTCTGAAATGGGCAACTATGAGGAATCGAATAAAATCCTCGGTTGGATTGTAGATGAGCTTGATCCGACGATGACGGAGTGCCATTTCTATATGGCGAACAATTTTGCTAATTTAGAACAATATGAAGCAGCCGAGGGCTCGCTTATTCGATATTTGGAAGAGGACTCCGAAGGACAGTTTCTGGATGAAGCGGAAGATATGATGGATCTACTGCATTTTGAACTGGAGCGTCCTACTCGTCTAACCAACATTAAGTCTCGTGAAGGCATGGTCGAGCATGATTTGGCGCGCACGCTGCTGGAGGAAGGTAAATTCACTGAGGCTGTGCGCATTTTGGAGAAAATTATCGAAGGACAGCCAGATTTTTTAGCTGCTCGAAATAATTTGGCATTAGCCTATTACTATATGGGCATGTTCGATAAAGCGATGGATACGATTCATGAAGTGCTGGATCTTGAAGCGGGCAACCTGCATGCGCTGTGCAACCTTGCTATTTTTTATCAGCACAAGAACGATGAAAAAAGCTTGAAGCCGCTTGTTGAGCTGCTTGCGAAGACGGTACCGTTCCATCAAGAGCATGTGTTTAAACTGGCAACAACAATGGGCATCTTAGGAGAGCATGGTGCTGCTTATAAGCATTTCACCAGACTTCTCAAAGACTCAGAGCTCACTCAGGATCCAAGCCTGTATCATTACGCGGCTGTTGCAGCTTGCAATATCGGACGTTTGCAGGAAGCAGAGCGCCTATGGAAGCAGACAATCAAGCTTGATCCAAAATCAAGCATTCCTCTTTATTATATGGAGCAGCTTGAGCTAGTACGAAGCGGGCAGCAGACGGCTGCCATCAGCTATCACTATCATTTGCCGTTCGAAGAGCAGTTTAAGCTATGGGAGAAATCCTCCGATGGCATTCCCGATCATCTGAAGCGTGATCCTTTAGTACGGTCGTCGTTCTTCTGGGCGCTGCGTCATGGTGATCAGGACACGAAGCTGCAGGTTATTCAGGCTCTAGGGATGATCGCCGACAGCGAAGTGAAGGATGTTCTTCAGACGTTTTTGCTCGAGAAGGAAGAGGATGATTATCTGAAACGGATTGCCATCTTTGTACTCCGGACAATGGGCGTACAAGAGCCTTTACATGTGGTGCTGGAAGGCAAAGAAACGGTCATTGAGCCGAACAGGGTCCCTTCAAGTCTGCCTGTATGGGAAGATAAATGGCAGGCTGTTGCAGATATCGCTCTTGATCGCATGAGCAAGCAGTATGATTTGGTTCAGCAGCATGATTTGATGACCTTATGGGTGGAATTTTTGACGCGAGTATATCCAGATGCTCCGAAGCTTACGAAGCCGGAGAGCTGGGCGGCCGCATTAGAATATTTGACTGCAAAAATGCATCGTCGTGCTATCTCCTATCACGAAGTTTCCACCAGATACGGTACATCTATTGCGACAGTCAGCAAGAACGTCAAGATTATTGATGAAGTTTGCGGCATCAAAGAAAAGATGAAGTCGATGAGTTCCGTCTTCTTTACGCAAGAATTACAGGACGAATAAACTTTTACGAGGTGAAGCTTATGTACAAATCAATTATTATCGGTACTGGTCCTGCGGGGCTTACAGCAGCTATTTATTTGGCTCGCGCTAACATGAGCCCACTCATTATTGAAGGTCCAGAACCGGGCGGTCAATTGACGACAACAACAGAGGTTGAGAATTTCCCTGGTTTCCCGGAAGGGATTATGGGTCCTGAGCTGATGGAAAACATGCGTAAGCAAGCGGAGCGCTTTGGCGCCAAGTTTATTACGGGTTGGGTTAATAGCGTGGATATGTCAGAGCGTCCATTCAAGCTTCAAGTGGAAGGCCATGGCGAGCTTGTTGGGGAGAGCATCATTATTTCTACTGGTGCATCGGCTAGATACCTCGGCATTCCAGGCGAGAAAGAAAACGTTGGCCGTGGCGTAAGCACTTGCGCAACTTGCGATGGCTTCTTCTTCCGCGGTAAAAAAATTATCGTAGTAGGCGGCGGCGACTCTGCGATGGAGGAAGCAAACTTCCTTACTCGTTTTGCTTCAAATGTAGAGCTTGTTAACCGTCGTGATGAGCTTCGCGCATCAAAAATCATGCAGGATCGCGCTCGTGAGAACGAGAAAATCAGCTGGAGCTTAAACCGTACACCGGTTGAGGTTGTAGCAACGGGCATGGGTGTTACTGGGCTTAAAGTTCGTGACAATGAGACAGGTGAAGAGGATGTTATCGATACAGACGGAATCTTTATCGCTATCGGCCATACGCCAAACACGAAATTCCTAGCAGGCCAAATCGATACAGACGATCATGGTTACATTGTTGTGAAACCAGGTACATCTGAAACGAACGTACCGGGCGTGTTCGCTTGTGGAGATGTTCAAGACAGCAAATATCGTCAAGCAATTACAGCAGCAGGCAGCGGTTGTATGGCTGCGCTGGATTGTGAAAGATATTTGGAGGGTGCAATTACGCACGACTGGAGCAAATCGCTTTAATACTTGACGAGTTGCAACATAAGATAAAGAAGGGGCTATACCAGCAGAGCGACATGCTTGAAGGTATAGCTTTTTCATTAAATGCTGAAGGCGTTTTTTCCAAGCCCAGAATGGTTGATTTGCCAGTATTCCTCTATCTTGACCAGAGGATGAAGGTCGCTTATAGTGTTACAAGAGAAGATTAACATATTGATGAGGTGGACTAGTGATGTCTGAGAAGATTTACGTTGGAGTCGATGTCGGCGGAACTGCTATTAAAGTAGGTATTTGTAATTCGGATGGGCAATTGCTCCAGACGTACGAGGGGCCGACGGAGGCGAGTAAAGGAACGGACACTATCCTTCAAAATATTGCGAAATATGCACAACAAATCGTAGTGGAATCGGACTATGATTGGGAGCAAGTTGACGGGGTAGGCGTTGGTATTGCTGGTTTCCTAGATATTCCAAACGGAATTGTGAAATTTGCACCAAACTTAAAAATCGAGAACGTCAATCTTAAGGCTTATTTGGAGCAAGAGCTGAATAAGACAGTTAAAGTTAATAATGATGCGAATGTTGCTGCACTAGGCGAAGCTTGGGGCGGAGCGGGCAAAGGCATCGCGCACTGCGTATGCTACACACTCGGCACAGGCGTAGGCGGCGGAATAATTATAGATGGTAAAATCGTTGAAGGTTCTATGGGTATGGCTGGCGAGCTTGGTCATATGGCTATCGTGCCTGATCTTGAAGCTATTATATGCGGCTGCGGCAAAATTGGCTGCTTGGAAACGGTATCCTCTGCAACAGGCATTATCCGTATGGCAAAGGATGCGGTTGAACGCGGCGATCGTACATCGCTTTCACTTGTTGAGGATATTATGGCGAAGGATGTTCTTGATGCGGCTAAAGCAGGAGACGAAGTAGCAACTCGCATCGTAAACCGTGCTGCTTATTATTTGGGTAAATCAATGGCGATGATCGCTATTGTATTGAATCCGCAATATTTCATCATTGGCGGTGGCGTTTCGAAGGCTGGAGAATTTTTATTCGAGCAAATTCGTGAAGTATTCGACAAGTATACACAGGATCAAGCGAAAGAAAATGTGCAAATCGTAGCGGCAACACTAGGCAACAATGCTGGCGTTGTAGGCGCAGCTGGCCTTATTCTAAGAGGTTAATTTCATAGTTGTAAATGACGAAGAGACTTTGCATCTGCAAAGTCTTAGCTTATCCATAGGAAGTAGGTTTGCCTTAGCAAACCTTAAGCATATCCTTACGAAGTAGGTTTGCCCTAGCAAACCTTAAGCGTATCCTTACGAAGTGACTTTGCATTCGCAAAGTCTTTAGGAGGTTTATTCATGGAAACGACAGCAGCAGTAGCAAAGCTTGTCATTATAACCGGGATGTCTGGCGCGGGCAAGACCATTGCTGTCCAAAGCCTGGAGGATCTCGGTTTCTTCTGCGTAGATAATCTGCCGCCCGTTCTTATTCCTAAATTTGCAGAGTTGATCGATCAGTCGAACGGTAAAATCGGCAACGTTGCACTTGTTATCGATTTGCGCGGGCGTGAATTTTTCACGGCGCTTTCGGAGTCGTTGGCCTATATAAAGGAGCATTATACGATTAGCTGTGAAATCTTATTTTTGGATGCAACTGATTCTGTCTTGGTTCAGCGCTATAAGGAAAGCCGACGTCGTCATCCGCTGGCGCCTGAGGGCATGCCGCTTGAGGGCATTCGCAACGAACGTCGCCTGCTTGAGGATTTAAAGGGCTGGGCATCACAGGTTATTGATACGAGTATTTTGAAACCAGCACAATTGAAAGAACGTATTATTTCTCATTTTACACACCTAGAGCAAAACAGCTTGTCGATAAATGTAACTTCCTTTGGCTTTAAATATGGCATTCCTATCGATGCGGATTTGATCTATGATGTTCGTTTCTTGCCTAATCCGCATTATGTCGAGCATCTGCGCCCAAATACCGGTCAAAATCCCGATGTATATGAATACGTTATGAAATGGCCTGAAACTCAGCAATTTCTAACGAAGCTGCTGGATATGTTGCAATTCCTTATTCCGCTTTATCGTAAGGAAGGGAAAAGTCAGGTTGTTATCGGTATTGGCTGTACTGGCGGTAAGCATCGTTCCGTTGCTATAGCAGAATATTTGGGACGCATGCTCGGCAGCAGTGATACGGAACGTGTGCGTGTCAGCCATCGCGATGCCGAACGTGACAAGCATTGACGAGGTGAGAGAATGCAAAGTAGACACAAGATAATGAGACGGCCTAAAATCGTCGTAATTGGCGGCGGTACAGGTCTCTCTGTTATGCTGCGAGGTCTTAAGGAGAAACCGCTCGATATTACCGCGATCGTTACGGTTGCCGATGATGGCGGGAGCTCAGGCATTTTACGCAATGAGCTGCAAATTCCGCCTCCGGGTGACATTCGGAACGTACTTATGGCATTAGCGGATGCTGAGCCGCTGCTGACTGAGGTTCTTCAGTATCGTTTCAAAACGGTACCGGGACTTGCAGGCCACAGCCTTGGCAATCTTATGCTGGCAGCAATGACCGATATATCCGGCGACTTTGTAACGGGGATTCGTGAGCTGAGCCGTGTGTTAGCTGTTCGAGGACGGGTTCTGCCCGCAGCAAATCAGGCTATCGTACTTAAAGCGGAAATGGCTGATGGCAGCATTGTCACAGGGGAATCCATGATTCCGAAAGCTGGCAAGGTCATTAAACGAGTATTTTTGGAACCAGCCGATGTCGAACCGCTGCGAGAGGCGGTCGAGGCCATCGAACAGGCCGATGCTATATTGATTGGACCGGGCAGCTTATATACAAGTATTATTCCAAACTTGCTAGTTCCTAAACTGGCAACTGCGATCGTGGAATCAGAAGCAGTAAAATTATTTGTATGTAATGTTATGACCCAGCCTGGGGAAACTGATAATTATTCGGTAGGCGATCACCTTGATGCCATTCATGCTCATATCGGTCAACATCTATTCGATTATGTCATTGTAAATGACGGCGAAATTCCGCCGCAAATCGAAAGCAGATATGCTGAGCTTGGCGCAAAGGCCGTCCATTTGGATTTAGATGCAGTTACGCAAAAGGGTTATGAAGTCATTGCGGATCGGCTAGTATTGTTTCGCACTTTTCTTCGGCATGATGCCGAACGCTTAAGCCATCATATTTATAAGCTGGTAGAGAACTGGATGTTACGAAAGAGGTGATACACAATGTCATTTGCGGCCCAAACAAAGAAAGAGCTGACATTAATTGAAGCGGACAGCTGCTGTGAGATAGCGGAGCTATCTGCACTCATACGGATGAATGGTTCGGTTAGCGTATCTAGCCGCAAAGTCGTTTTGGACATCTCAACGGAAAATGCCGCGATTGCCAGAAGGATTTATTCCCTGCTCAAAAAACATTATGATGTGCATGTAGAACTGCTTGTCCGTAAAAAGATGAGATTGAAAAAAAACAACGTGTATATCGTCCGTATACCGGCTAGAGTTCAGGAAATATTAAGCGAGCTCAAAATTGTATCGGAAGGTTTTATGTTCAATTTAGGCATCGATAAGGAAATCATTCGCAAGCCTTGCTGCAAACGCTCCTATCTACGGGGTGCGTTTCTTGCTGGCGGATCGGTTAACAATCCAGAAGGTTCATCTTATCACTTGGAAATCTCTTCGATGTACCAAGAGCATTGTGAGTCTTTAGTTGACCTTGCGAACAAATTTGATCTTAACGCAAGATGCATTGAACGAAAAAAGGGATTTATCTTCTACATCAAAGAGGGCGAGAAAATAATCGAGCTCCTCAATATTATTGGTGCGCACCAAGCTCTGTTCAAGTTTGAAGATGTTCGAATCATGCGCGACATGCGCAATTCAGTAAACCGGATCGTAAACTGCGAAACGGCCAATCTAAATAAAACGATCGGTGCAGCTGTTCGTCAGATCGAGAACATTAAGCTGCTTCAACGTGAAGTAGGACTGGATAGCTTGCCTGATAAGCTGAAGGAAGTAGCTGAGATAAGGCTTCAGCATCCGGATATGAATTTGACAGAGGTCGGCGAAATGCTCGGAGGAAAGGTCAGTAAGTCAGGCGTAAACCATCGTTTGCGCAAAATCGACGCACTTGCGGAAAAAATCCGTGGTGTCTGAACTTTTATCCTAGTGCATCAGCTGGTATAATGATATAATAATTTAAAATGACGCAATTTTTAAAGATAAGAATAAGCAGCATTGATACTTACACATCTTATCTTTGTCCGGAAACGAGCTTTTGCAGCCAGAAGACGGCAAACAGAGCCGTATAAGCTTTTGCCGCATGCTAATGATTGAGAAAAATATAGGGGGTATGGTTTCCATGACAAGGCTTCCGGTTGTTGTTCGTCTTAAGACTGGACTACATGCAAGACCAGCAGCATTATTCGTACAAGAAGCGAACAAATTTTCCTCCGAAGTATTTGTAGAGAAAGACGACAAAAAAGTAAATGCTAAATCCATAATGGGTATTATGAGTTTGGCTATCAGTTCTGGCACTGAAGTATCCATTAGTGCCGAGGGTTCGGACGCAGAACAGGCTGTAAACGCTTTAGTCGCTTTGGTAAGCAAAGAAGAGCTGGAGAACCAATAATGAAGAAGGAGAGAAGTCACGCAGGTTCATTATGAGCTTGCGGCGGCAGCTCTTTTTTTATATGGAATGTACAATAATCTTACGGATGTGTTTGCAATAAAAAAAGAGCAGGCTCGGATGAATCCGAACTTGCTCTTTTTTGCGTTCAAACCTATTACCTAGCGGAATGAATTATGCGAGTTTCTCAATTACTTTATCAACCAAGCCATATTCTTTAGCTTCTGCTGCACTCATGAAATAATCGCGGTCTGTATCTTTCTCGATACGTTCAAGCGATTGTCCACTGCGCTCTGCCAAAATACCGTTCAGCTTGTCGCGCATGCCGATAATGCGTTTCGCACGAATGGCGATATCGCTTGCTTGACCTTCTGCACCGCCAAGTGGCTGATGGATCATGACTTCGCTGTTCGGAAGCGCATAACGTTTGCCAATTGCACCTGCAGTAAGCAAGAAAGCACCCATAGAAGCAGCCATACCTACACAAATCGTAGATACATCAGGTTTAATATATTGCATCGTATCGTAAATAGCCATGCCTGCCGTAATTGAGCCGCCCGGGCTGTTAATATAAAGAGAAATGTCCTTCTCAGGGTCGTCTGCCGCCAGGAATAACAATTGAGCGATGATGGAGTTTGCCACCACGTCATTTACACCTGATCCTAGAAAAATAATGCGATCTTTCAGTAGGCGAGAGTAAATGTCATACGCACGCTCACCCCGATTGTTTTGCTCAATAACCATAGGAACGAAATTCATATCCAACGTAAGCCCCCTCCTAAAAAACAATGAATGGTTAAATCGTATTCTCATAATAACGGATGAAAAGTCAAAAGTCAAAGATAGTCAAACAGGTCTGCAATTCCCTTGCTACGTATACGAAAAAAATGGGTTTGAAGTGGATTGGATGAAATAAACAAGCGCAATTTGGAGTGTTTTCCATGAGGCATAGGTTGGATGTTATAGCGGGAGATTAATTACTTGACCGTTGCTTAAAATAAAAAAAACGTTCCAGCGTATAGGAACGGTTCGTGTGTATCAATATAGAGTTTGAACTTGCGATAATAAAAAGTAATGGCGCGCCCGCAAGGAATCGAACCTAGATCTCAGCCTTCGGAGGGCTGCGTCATATCCATTGGACCACGGGCGCATAAGGAAAAACTGCTGTTGCTACTATCTGCTTTTGTAAGAAAATAGTCGCAAAAATGATTATATGATATTAAAGATTTTAAAGCAAGCGATGTTCAAAAATTAAATTTGTTAAAAATGCGTCGGAAACCGTTTCCAATTGATAATCGGCTATTGCTACAATCGGTTATTTCCGATAAACTAAAGGTGGGACTTGAAATGATACCGCGGGACATATTGAGTCCAACGTATTTGAAGCGAATACGCTATAGGCCGATGGAGTGAAGGATGAGAAATGCGTCAGATCATTGAACTGCAGCAGCAGCTTGTGCCTGATCTGCTAGAGGTCATGAAGAAACGATATTCGATTTTGCATCAAGTAATGGTATCGGATTTAATCGGACGTCGAACGTTGGCTTCTGTATTATCGATGACGGAGCGTATGCTTCGGGCAGAGACCGATTTCCTAAAGACGCAGGGGCTGCTCGAGATTCATTCGGGAGGCATGCGGATTAGCGATTCAGGCAAGCTTCTTTTAGAGCAGCTTGAGCCATTCTACAAGACAATGTTCGGACTATCCGAACTGGAGGAAACGATTCGCAGCCACTACGGCCTATCGCAGGTCATTATAGTTGCTGGCGATTCGGAAGTCTCTGCCCAAACAAAGCGAGAGCTTGGTCGTGCGGGATGTCAGGTGCTTATCAAGGTAATGCAGCCCAACGACGTTGTAGCTGTAACAGGCGGAACGACGATTGCACAGCTGTCGAATCAACTGATTAGTTCTTCTCAGCTGAATACGAACTTGTTCGTACCTGCTAGAGGCGGTCTAGGGGAGAGCTTGGATTACCAAGCGAATACGATTGCTTCCATGATGGCTAAGCGTACAGGAGCGCAGTATAGACTTTTGCATGTGCCGGATCATCTGGGAGAGGAAGCTTTTGCATCTATTATGCAGGAGCCGAACATTCGAGAAATTGTGGATGTCATCCGCAGTGCTCGCATCGTTGTACATGGTATCGGAGATGCTATGGTTATGGCAAGACGCAGGCGGCTAGAGCGTGAAGTTATTGATGCTATGGAAGCTGAGGGTGCTTTGGCGGAGTCATTCGGGTTTTATTTTGACCGAAAAGGCGCTGTCGTGCACAAAATGCAAACGGTGGGGTTACGGCTCGAGGATATTGTTAAAACTGAAGTTGTTATAGGTATAGCCGGCGGCAAGAGCAAAGGCGAGGCTATAGCGGCAGTGATGCGCTTTGGACACAATGATGTACTCGTAACGGATGAGGCAGCAGCACTCGAAATCGTAGCTTTGATCGATCAAGAGAAGCACAGTCAAGAAAAAGGCAATAAGGAATCATGACGCTTTGCAAATTGCTGTTAAGGCATGCCTGCAAAATGTCTTGAAATATATTCATAAATCTTTTAAAAACGCTTAGGAGGAAACAAAAATGGTTAAAGTTGGTATTAATGGTTTTGGTCGCATCGGCCGTAACGTATTCCGCGCAGCACTGAACAACCCTGATGTTCAAATCGTGGCAGTAAATGATCTTACGGATACTGCAACACTGGCACATCTTCTGAAATACGATACAACACACGGTCAACTTGACGGTACTGTTGAAGCTAAAGAAGGCGCGCTTATCGTAAATGGCCGCGAAATCAAAGTATTCGCAGAGCGCAACCCTGCAGACCTTCCTTGGGGTTCAGTAGGCGTTGAAATCGTAGTTGAATCAACTGGTATTTTCACAGCGAAAGAAAAAGCTGAGCTTCACTTGCAAGGCGGCGCTAAAAAAGTTATCATCTCCGCACCTGCAACGAACGAAGATATTACAGTAGTTATCGGCGTTAACGAAGATAAATACGACGCTGCGGCACACACCATTATTTCCAACGCTTCTTGCACAACGAACTGCCTAGCACCTTTCGCAAAAGTATTGAACGACAAATTCGGAATCGTTAAAGGTATGATGACTACAATTCACTCATACACAAATGACCAATCCGTTCTTGACGTTCCTCACAAAGACTTGCGTCGTGCTCGCGCAGCTGCTGAGAACATCATTCCTTCTTCAACTGGCGCAGCAAAAGCTGTTGCACTTGTTCTTCCTGAGCTTAAAGGCAAACTAAACGGTATGGCAATGCGCGTTCCTACGCCTAACGTATCTGTAACTGACCTTGTAGCTGAGCTTAAAGTTAACGTTACTGTAGAAGAAGTTAACGCAGCATTGAAAGAAGCTGCTGACGGTCCTCTTAAAGGCATCTTGAACTACAACGAATTGCCGCTTGTATCAAGCGACTACAATAGCGACCCTGCTTCTTCCACAATCGATGGTCTTTCGACTATGGTTGTTGAAGGCAACATGGTTAAAGTTATCTCATGGTACGACAACGAGTGGGGCTACTCGAACCGCGTAGTTGATCTTGCTGCTTACATTGCTAGCAAAGGTCTGTAAGCAAAGAAGACGGACTAAAGACCGCAGCATTCCGCGCATGCGGAGCTAAGGTTTTTGATTTGCGGCTTCTAGAGTCGTAAGTCATGGGGGCGTTTCTTCTTTGAAGGAACGCCCTTCTTTTTTTTGTATTCTACCGCTATACCTTTCCATAACACATTTTCGGGAGGCTTCATAGATGAATAAGAAAAGTGTACGTGATGTTGCAGAACTAGCTGGTAAACGAGTATTTGTTCGCGTTGATTTTAACGTGCCGCTTGAAGATGGAAAAATTACGGATGACAAACGTATTCGTGAAACGCTTCCTACAATCAACTTTTTGATCGAAAAAGGCGCAAAAGTTATTCTTGCAAGTCATCTTGGACGTCCAAACGGTCAAGTAGTAGAAGAGCTTCGCCACACAGCTTCCGCAGCACGTCTATCTGAGCTGCTAGGCAAGCAAGTAACGAAAGCGAACGAAGCTATTGGTGAAGCTGTCGAAGCGCAAGTTGCTGCACTAAACAACGGTGATGTGCTATTGCTTGAAAACGTACGTTTCTATGAAGGCGAAGAGAAAAACGATCCAGAACTAGCGAAAGCTTTTGCAAAACTTGCTGACCTGTTCGTAAACGATGCATTTGGCGCTGCTCACCGCGCTCACGCTTCGACAGAAGGCATTGCACACATTTTGCCAGCTGTATCAGGCCTTCTTATGGAGAGAGAGCTTGAAGTACTAGGCAAAGCGCTTAACAACCCAGAGCGTCCTTTCACAGCAATCGTTGGCGGTTCGAAAGTTAAAGACAAAATCGCTGTAATCGATAAAATGCTTGAAATTGCTGACAATGTCATCATTGGCGGCGGCTTGTCTTATACATTCTTTAAAGCACAAGGCCACGAAATCGGCAAATCGCTTGTAGACAACAGCAAGCTTGATTTGGCTCTTGAGTTCATGGAAAAAGCGAAAAAACTAGGCAAAAACTTCTTGATCCCAGTTGATATCGTTGTAACTGACGATTTCAGCGCTAACGCTAACACACAAATCGTTGACGTTGACAGCATCCCTGCTGATTGGGAAGGTATCGACATCGGTCCTAAAACACGTGAGCTTTATGCTGATGTAATCAAAAACTCCAAGTTGGTTGTATGGAACGGACCTATGGGCGTATTCGAAATCGAGCCATTCTCCCATGGTACACAAGCCGTTGCTCGCGCTTGCGCAGAAACAGCTGGCTATACTGTAATTGGCGGCGGCGATTCCGCAGCAGCAGCTGAGAAATTCCACCTAGCTGACAAAATGGACTTCATCTCGACAGGCGGCGGCGCTTCCCTAGAGTTTATGGAAGGCAAAGTGCTTCCAGGCGTAGTTGCCCTTAACGATAAATAATACATTTACCCAACTATATAGATTTGAGGAGGATTACGCATGAGCAACAGAACACCGATTATTGCAGGTAACTGGAAAATGTTCAAAACGGTATCCGAGGCTGTAACATTTTTCTCCGAAATTAAAGGTAAAGCTGAAGTTGCAGGTGTAGAGAGCGTGATCTGCGCGCCATACACAACACTTCCGGCACTTGTTGAAGCTGCGAAAGGTACGTCGATTGCTATTGGAGCACAAAACGTACATTTTGAAGACAACGGTGCATTCACAGGTGAAATCAGCGGCGTTATGCTGAAGGATCTTGGTGTGAAATACGTAATTATCGGTCACTCCGAGCGCCGCGCTTATTTTGCGGAATCAGATGAGATCGTAAACAAGAAGGTTCATGCTTCCTTTAAAAATGGCTTGCTTCCTATCGTTTGTGTAGGCGAGAAGCTGGAAGAGCGCGAAGCTGGACAAACAAAAGAAGTATGCAAAGTGCAAACAGAAGCAGCTTTTGTAGGCCTATCTGCAGCACAAGCAGCTGAAGTTGTTATCGCTTATGAGCCAATCTGGGCTATCGGTACTGGCAAATCTTCTACTTCCGAGGATGCACAAGATGTTATCGGTTATATCCGCAGCGTTGTTGCTGGTCTTTACGATCAAGCGACTGCTGATGCGGTTCGCATTCAATACGGCGGCAGCGTGAAGCCTAATAACGTAGCTGAGTACATGGGTCAAGCTGATATTGACGGTGCACTTGTTGGGGGCGCGAGCTTGGAGCCTGCATCCTACATTGCACTGGTCGAGGGGGCCAAGTAATATGGCTGCTCCGAAACCTGTAGCGCTTATTATTCTCGACGGCTTCGGTTTGCGCGATGATGTAACGGGCAACGCGGTTGCACAAGCAAACAAACCAAACTATGACCGTTACTGGTCAACTTATCCGCATACGACATTGACGGCATGCGGCGAAGCGGTTGGACTTCCTGAGGGTCAAATGGGCAACTCCGAGGTTGGCCACTTGAACATCGGCGCAGGCCGCATCGTTTATCAGGATTTGACTCGTATTAGTAAATCGATCCGCGATGGTGAATTTTACGAAAATGAGACGATCCTTGGTGCTGTTCGCCATGTAAAAACAAATAGCAAAAAGCTTCATCTATACGGCTTGCTGTCGGATGGAGGCGTTCATAGCCACATTGAGCATTTGTTCGCATTGCTCGATCTAGCGAAGAAGGAAGAGCTTGAAGAAGTATACATTCATGCTTTCCTTGATGGCCGCGACGTGTCCCCGGACAGTGCAAAGGGCTATCTAGAGCGTCTTCAAGCCAAAATCGAAGAGGTTGGCGTAGGCCGCATTGCGACGGTTCAAGGCCGTTACTATGCAATGGACCGCGACAAGCGTTGGGAGCGTACGGAGAAATCCTACCGCGCTATGGTATATGGCGAGGGCCCTCAATATTTCGATCCGATTCAAGCGGTAGTTGAATCCTACGAGAAATCGGTTTATGATGAATTCGTTATGCCAACGGTTATTGTAGACGGTGAAAACAAGCCAGTTGGCCTTGTTGAATCCGAGGACGCAGTGATTTTCTTCAACTTCCGTCCTGACCGTGCGATTCAATTGTCGCAAGTATTCACGAACGAGGACTTCCGCGGCTTTGACCGTGGCGAGAAGCGCCCTGTTAATCTGTATTTCGTCTGCTTGACGCTATTCAGTGAAACCGTTGGTGGATTCGTTGCGTATTCACCAAAGAACCTTGATAATACGCTTGGCGAAGTGCTCGTGCAAAACAACAAGACTCAATTACGTACTGCAGAAACAGAAAAATATCCGCACGTTACGTTTTTCTTCAGCGGCGGACGCGATCATGAGCTTCCTGGCGAAACTCGTGTGCTTATTAATTCCCCTAAGGTCGCAACGTACGATCTCAAACCGGAAATGAGCGCATATGAGCTAGCTGAGTCCACGGTACGCGAGATTGAATCTGACAAGCATGACGCAATCATTCTGAATTTCGCCAACCCTGATATGGTAGGCCACTCCGGCATGCTGGAGCCTACGATCAAAGCGGTTGAAGCGACGGATGAATGCCTTGGCAAAGTAGTGGAAGCAGTACTAGCCAAAGGCGGCGTCTGCATCATCACGGCTGACCATGGTAATGCTGACATGGTGTTCGACGAGAATGGCCGTCCGTTTACGGCACATACAACGAACCCGGTTCCGCTTATCGTAACGAAAGCAGGCGAGACTCTTCGCGACGGCGGTATTCTTGCAGATATCGCACCAACGGTTCTTGATCTGCTTGAGCTTGCTAAACCAGCTGAAATGACGGGCATCACATTAATCAACAAAAAATAATACTTTAAAAGGAGTGTTTTCTCTCATGTCAATTATCGTTGATGTATACGCACGCGAAGTGCTTGATTCCCGCGGGAATCCAACTGTAGAAGTAGAGGTTTCTCTTGAGTCTGGCGGCAAAGGCCGTGCAATTGTTCCATCCGGCGCTTCTACTGGCGCATACGAAGCTGTTGAGCTTCGTGACGGCGACAAATCCCGTTACCTTGGTAAAGGCGTTTTGAAAGCTGTTGAAAATGTTAACACTGAAATCGCTCCTGAAATCATTGGCCTTGACGCTCTTGATCAAGTAGCTATCGACCGCAAAATGATCGAGCTTGATGGTACTCCAAACAAAGCTAAGCTAGGCGCTAACGCGATTCTAGCTGTATCGATGGCAGTAGCTCGCGCAGCTGCTGACGCTCTTGATGTACCTCTTTACACTTACCTTGGCGGATTCAACGCTAAGACGCTTCCAGTTCCAATGATGAACATCATCAACGGCGGTGAGCACGCTGACAACAACATCGACGTTCAAGAATTTATGGTTCTTCCTGTTGGTGCTGAAAGCTTCAAAGAAGCGCTTCGTATCGGCGCTGAAATTTTCCACAACCTAAAAGCAGTATTGCATGATAAAGGCCTTAACACAGCTGTTGGCGACGAAGGCGGCTTTGCTCCTAACCTTGGTTCAAACGAAGAAGCAATTACAACAATTATCTCGGCTATCGAGCGCGCAGGCTACAAGCCAGGCGTTGACGTATTCCTAGGTATGGACGTTGCTTCCACTGAGTTCTTCAAAGACGGTAAATACGTGCTTGCAGGCGAAGGCAAATCATTTACACCTGCTGAGTTCGTTGACCTACTTGCTTCATGGGCTGACAAATACCCAATCCTTACAATTGAAGACGGCTGTTCTGAAGACGATTGGGATGGTTGGAAATTGCTTACTGAGAAGCTTGGCAAAAAAGTTCAACTCGTTGGTGACGATCTGTTCGTTACGAACACTGAGCGTCTATCCGATGGTATCGACAAAGGCGTAGGTAACTCTATCCTTGTAAAAGTTAACCAAATCGGTACGCTTACTGAAACTTTTGATGCAATCGAAATGGCTAAACGCGCTGGTTACACAGCAGTTATCTCTCACCGTTCAGGCGAGAGCGAAGACAGCACAATCGCTGACATCGCTGTAGCTACAAACGCTGGCCAAATCAAAACAGGCGCTCCTTCCCGTACGGACCGCGTTGCGAAATACAACCAATTGCTTCGCATTGAGGACCAACTTGGTTCGACAGCTCAATACGCTGGCAAATCAGCTTTCTACAACTTGAAACACGTAAAATAAGACGCATTTAGCGGCTTATATAGAAGGGTATGCCTCATCAGGCATATCCTTCTTTTTTTTTCGCTCATGCAGGACATAATAAGAGGGTAAAGCATCAACGATTAGGCGGTGTGTTTGATTGGCGAAACCTGTTATAGGCATTCAAATGTATTCTCTTCGTGATCAAACGGAGATCGATTTTTTGTCCACGCTGGAGAAGGTAGCCAAAATCGGCTATAAAGCGGTAGAATTCACAGGGTATTTCAAAATGCCGGCCAAAGAGTTGAAAAGCAAGATGGATGGACTCGGATTAATTGCCCCCTCCGTTCATGTACCTTTGAATTTTAGCGATACCAAGCAAATGGAGTCTGATTTTGAAGGACAAATTGAATATGCCATGGAGCTTGATGTGACTTATATTATTACGCCTTGGTCGCCGCTTCCTGAACTTCCGACAAAGGATAATGTGCAATATTTAGTTGATGTTTTCACAAAATGCGCAAAGCAGGTGAAGGCAACAGGTATGCAATACGGCTACCATAATCATGATTTTGAATTTAAGCTGGTGGAGAAGAAGCCTATTATCGATCAAATTTTGTCGGATGTTCCAGAGGAGCTCTTGCAGATGGAGTTTGATCTGGGCTGGATTTATATTGCGGGTTATAAACCGGCTGATTATTTGAAGAAATATAAGGGACGCGTTCCTTGCGTGCATTTGAAAGACTTTTTGAAAGGGCGGAAGGATGCAGAAATCGGCAAAGGCGAGGTAGGTTATGATGAGCTGTTAAAAGAGCTTGAGCCTGCAGGCGTTAAGTATATGTTTGTGGAGCAGGAGCAATTTAGCTCAAGCTCCCTTGATAGCGCAGCAAATAATTTTAACTATTTGAAAGAGCATGGCTTTGCGTGAACAGCGAGAATAAGGCCTGTCCTATTGTAATTTGTGCCCATCTATGGTACACTCGATTTATGTGTTTCTACGGAGCTCCTATGCTGGAGGTGGAATGAATGGATATCATATTGAAAATCGTGCTTGTTATATTTTCTGTCGGCCTTATTGCTGTCGTATTGTTGCAAAAAGGTAAGAGTGCAGGCTTGTCCGGAGCGATTACGGGTGGCGCTGAGCACCTTTTCGGAAAACAGAAAGCGCGCGGTTTGGATTTGTTCTTGCAACGTTTGACAGTTGCTCTTGCAGCTGGTTTCTTCATATTGGCGCTTGTTGTATCTTACTTCGTAAAACAATAACGAACACACACGCAGAAAGCGAGGATATTCCTCGCTTTTTTTGTATTTTCATCATATTCACGGATGCTGGGCATCCATTTCGTGTATACTACAAGTTATATGATAATCTATCAACCTGCTGCAAATGGCGCTAGAGCAATATGGCAGGTTTATGAGGAGAAAAACTAATAATGATTAATTACGAGCAGGAACTGCTTGATTTTATGAGAGAGACGGCGTATAAGCCGATGACGTACCAAGAGCTTGAGAAACATTTTGGTATCGTAGATGCAGTGGAGTTTAAGGAGTTCCTTAAGCTGCTGAACAAATTAGAGGATGAAGGCAAAATCATTCGTACGCCAAATGATCATTACGGTGTGCCGGAACGAATGAACTTATTGCGCGGCAAGCTGCAATCGCATGCCAAGGGCTTCGGTTTTCTAATCCCGGATGAGAAGGATCATGGAGATGTGTATTTGCACGCCAATGATTTGAAGAGCGCAATGAATGGAGACATCATTCTGGTTCGTGTCACTTCGAGAAGTGAGCATGGAGGCCGGATGGAGGGCGAGGTCGTCCGTATTGTAGAACGTGCCGTTACGCAAATCGTAGGAACGTTCGAGGATCACGAGGTTTATGCTTTTGTCGTGCCGGATGATAAACGGATCAATCGGGATATCTTTATTCCAAAAGGCGGCTATCAAGGCGCTGTCTCCGGACAGAAGGTTGTCGTTAAAATTGTTACCTACCCAGAAGGGCGTTCTGCAGCTGAAGGGGAAATTGTCGAAATTTTGGGACATAAAAATGATCCCGGCGTCGACATCCTGTCGATTATTCGCAAGCATCAGCTTCCTGAGGGCTTTCCTGATGAAGTGATGAGAGAAGCGGAAGCGGCACCTGATTCCATTACAGACGATGAGATTGTGCAGCAAGGCAGGCGAGATTTGCGCGATGAGGTCATCGTGACGATAGATGGCGAGGACGCAAAGGATCTAGATGATGCGGTGCATGTGAAGCGTCTGGAGAACGGCAATTATTTGTTAGGTGTACATATTGCCGATGTCGGCTATTACGTAAAAGAAAATTCAGAGCTCGATCAAGAAGCATACCTTAGAGGCTGCAGCGTATATTTGGTGGATCGCGTTATTCCGATGCTGCCGCATCGTTTGTCGAATGGCATATGCTCGCTCAACCCGCAGGTTGATCGTCTGACGCTTTCATGTGAAATGGAATTTGATGCGGCGACGCTTAAGCGTGTACGTCATGATGTGTTTACGAGTGTGATTCGCACGAAAGAGCGTATGACCTATACGAATGTGAAAAAAATATTGACTGCAACGGAAGAAGAGCCGCAAACCGAGCTGAAAGAGCGTTACGCCAGCTTGCTTGATATGTTCGGTTTGATGGAGGATCTAGCGATGCGTCTTCGTTCGAAACGAATGAAGCGCGGTGCGATTGACTTCGACTTCCAAGAGTCTAAGGTTATCGTGGATGAGAACGGCAAAGCGGTTGATATTGTGAAGCGCGAGCGTTCGGTAGCGGAGCAAATCATCGAGGAATTTATGCTCGTGGCGAATGAAACGGTGGCCGAGCATTTTCACTGGCTTCGTGTGCCGTTCCTGTACCGGATTCATGAAGATCCGTCACAAGAGAAATTGCTTAACTTCGTTCAGTTTGCAGCAAACTTCGGTTATGTCGTGAAGGGCAAAGGCAATTCCATTCATCCAAAAGCATTGCAAACGCTGCTTGAGGACATTCGCGGAACGAAGGAAGCGACCGTTATTTCCACAGTGATGCTTCGTTCGATGAAGCAGGCGAAATACGATGCGGAGAGCTTGGGGCATTTTGGGCTTGCAGCTGAGTTTTATTCACACTTTACATCCCCAATTCGCCGCTATCCTGACTTGGTCATTCACCGTATCATTCGCGAGGTGCTTGATGGCAAAGGCCAATTGACGGAAGCAAGACATGAGTCGCTAACGGCAAGGATGCCGGAAATTGCGCAGCATTCCTCAGAACGTGAGCGTGTAGCGGTTGATGCAGAGCGTGACACAGAGCAGTTGAAAAAATGTGAATTCATGCTTGATAAAGTGGGCGAAGAGTTCGAAGGCATTATTAGCAGCGTAACGAGCTTCGGCATGTTTATCGAATTGGACAATTCGGTCGAAGGTTTAATTCGTTTGAGCGACATGTCTGATGATTACTATAACTTCCATGAGCAGCATATGATATTGGTCGGCGAGCGTACGTCCAAAGTGTACCGAATTGGCGATGAAGTTAAAATTCGCGTTACTCGGGTGAGCATGACGGAGCATACGATTGATTTCGAGCTTGTAGATATGAAGCCGCGCAGCGGCTATAAAGGCATTCCAAGCAGTGGTTTTGGCGGCGGCGAACGCGGCGGAAAAAAACGCGGTGGTTTCGGTGATCGCAATCGCGGCGGCAAAGGTCAAGGCGGTGCAGGTGAGGGCAACCGCGGAAGAGGCGAGCGCGGAGCGAGCGGTGCTGGTAAGGGCCAAGGTGGCGCAAGCGAAGTTTACCGTGGCAAAAACGAGCGTGGTGCAAGCGTGGCTGGCAAAGGCCAAGGCGGTGCAGCCGAAGGTTATCGTGGTAAAACGGATCGCGGTGCAAACGCGGGAGGTAAAGGTCAAGGCGGTGCAGCCGAGGGCGGCCGCGGCAAAGGTCGCGGAGGCAAAGGCGGACGCGGCGGATTTGGCGGCGGCGTCGATCGCAGCGTGGTTGGCATTGTCGAGCAGGCCAATCCGTGGCGCATCGATGCACCTGATAGCGGGCGCGGCAGCAAGCGGCGCGGACGTGGCGGCGAAGGCGCAGCCGGAGCTGGCGTGAACGACGGTGGAAATCCGGCGGAGCGTGGGCCGGGGCAAGAGGCGGATTTGTCGCCGGGCAACGGTAGAGATTCATCGCGCGTGAACAATGCGCGTACGGATATGTGGGGCCTGCCCATCCGCAATAGCGGCGGGCCAGGCGGAAATGGTCGTGGAGCCGGGCAGCGGCGGAACGATGGAAGTGGCGGCGGCGCGAAGCGGCGGCATACGCCGCAGGGCGGCGTGGTCGGTAGTGAGCGAGGCGCGGAATTGCCGAGCGTGGAAGGAAGCGGCGGCGATGCGGTGAAGAGCAAGCGGAAGAAAAAAAGCGGAGGCGGCGGTAACGCCACAGCTGCTTTTGTCCGGAAAAATCGCAAATAAATAAGGGCGGCGACTTCCGTTCTATGGCATAATTGGAAGTCGCCGCGATCTGGGCAATTTGGGAAAATATATTTAAGCTCGTCACTTGCATTTTAATTCTGGGTATAGTACACTCAAATCAATCGATAATATGAACCTGAATTCACATATTGAAAAGGGTATCATTATAGTCATGAAACCCTTTCCAATGTGTGAATTTTTTGTTTAAAGACAAACCAGGCGCATATTAATATTATTTTTTTGGAGGTTTTTACACATGCAACAAGGTACAGTTAAATGGTTTAACGCAGAAAAAGGTTTCGGCTTTATCGAAGTTGAAGGCGGCAACGATGTATTCGTACATTTCTCCGCAATCACTGGCGAAGGCTTCAAAACTCTTGAAGAAGGACAACGCGTAGAATTTAACGTTGTTCAAGGCAACCGTGGACCACAAGCAGAAAACGTTGTAAAGCTGTAGTAGCTTACGAACGTTGATAAAACCGCCTTTGACCTTTTAGGTTGAGGGCGGTTTTTTTGTGCATAAAATGAGCTTCTGTTTTGTTGCTTTATTGGAATTCATTAAGTAATTGACGGGCATGACGAACGAGCATTCCATCGATAGGAGAATCTGTTCCACCGGTTCTAACACCAGTTCCGAGATGAACGGCTTGTGCTCCGGTAGATTTTATAAAGGCAGGCAATGAAGGAACCGATAGACCGCTTCCTGGGAGTATGGTAACAGTATGTCCAATACTTTGTTTAACCAACCTATTAATTTGATCTGTTGCTTCAAGAACGCTCGGTTTACCGCCTGAGGTAAGTATCCATTTGATTTGAGGGTATTTTAGGAGTGTGGTTAACGCCTCTTCTTGGTCAGGTACCTCATCAAATGCTCGGTGGAAGGTAACAGGACGATCACCAGCGGCTTCCAATAAACTTTCTAAAGCATCCGTATTAATAGTTCCATCAAGCTGAAGTGTGCCTAAGACGAACGCATGAACGCCTAATGTACGCATTCTGATCATTTGAGCAGTCATTTCACTAAGATCTGCCTTATCGTAAACAAAGGAATTGCTATGAGGCCTAACCATCGCATGTACGGGATATACTTTAGCTATAGGGGTATGATTAGCTTGCTCGAGCCGTTTAAGCGCCTCAAGCACCGATAACGTAACGTCCTCTTGTGGAGTTAGTCCACCTTCTTCAAAGGCGGATATAAGCTCTACACGGTCCGCACCGTGCACTACAGCTGTAACCGCTTCATCTGCAGTTGTAGCAATGATTTCAAGCAGCATGGGAAATCTCCTTTTTGGGCAGGGCGACAGAGCGGGATGCTCCGTAGCCGCCTTGATTTTCTTTGTTAAAGTTGTTACAATGAACACCAGTATACGTGCAACCATTATTTTAGCTTAATTAAGTCGAGGTGACTAGCATGGGTAAGAAGAGTGACGGCAAGCAGCTCGCCCAGAATAAGAAAGCTTCCCATGACTATTTCATTGAGGAAACTTTCGAAGCTGGCATGGTGCTTTTGGGTACAGAAATTAAATCGCTGCGAACGGGTCGTGCAAATATAAGTGATGCATTTGCTACCATTCGTAACGGCGAAATTTTCATACACAATATGCACATTAGTCCGTTCGAGCAAGGGAATATTCACAACCCTACCGATCCAACGCGTGCTCGCAAGCTGTTGATGCACAAGATGCAAATTCATAAGCTTCTAGGCTTATCCAAGCAAGAAGGTTATGCTATTGTACCCTTGAAGATTTATGTGCGCAATGGTTACGCGAAGTTATTGATTGGTCTCGGTAAAGGTAAAAAGCAATACGACAAGCGCGATAGTGCAGCTAAACGTGATGCTCAGCGTGACATTCAGCGTGTGCTGCGTGAGAAACAGAAGGTTTCTAACTAAGGTGTAGATTTCCATGGCAGCAAGCGACCATGATTGCCAATAACAATTGTGCACGGAAGCAGCTGATTCGTGGTATACTAAGACAGTAGCAACGGCAAGACAATCAATAAATGCAAGTGCATTCGTGCTAGACAATCGGAACAGCCTGCTTGGTCAGATGCTGATCCTTAATCCTAAAGCTTCAATTGAGCTAAACGTTAGTGTGGATCTACTCTTCGGAGTAGTGTTAATCTGCAGCTAGCCGTTTATGCAAAATTGGGGGCGTTTATGGATTCGACGGGGATTGTACGAGCGCGGGTTGCGGGTAGCGGGGAGTCGTCCGCTTCATCAACGCTAAAGCCTATTAAACGGCAAACAACAAACAAACTACGCTTTCGCAGCCTAAGAAACTGTGTGCGTGCTTCTACCCAGCATCGTCCATGTGACTGGATTAGGGGCTAACAAGTAGTGGAATACGCTGTCTCATCTCCGCCTGCGGTGAGCTGAAGAAGACAATCAGGCTGACCTTAGCGAAAGCCGGTTACGGGGCGTTTGCTTGGGTGACATCAAAACTGTGACTACACCCGTAGAAGCCTGTGTGGCGTGATCTTCGGACAGGGGTTCAAATCCCCTCGCCTCCACCAATACCATGAAGAAACCCGACCTCGTGAGGTCGGGTTTTTTGATTTTTTAGTCATGTTAAGAGCATGTCTTTTATTAAAATAACGGGCAGATTAGTGGAAAAGTATCGAATATATAAGTCATAGTAAAGCGATCAAAAAGGAGAATATAAGATTTTCTCGAATATTCTGAAATGCTGATATTTTAGGTGTGTATACACTATATTCAAATGGGGGATTCAAATGTCTATTACTTTATATATTATGAGACATGGTGAAACGGATTGGAATAAAGAAAAGAGGCTCATGGGTCACTTTGATGTACCCATTAATGAGTTAGGATTACAACAAGCACATATATTGGTTAAAAAACTTTATAAAACTAAATTAGATTCAATTTATAGCTCAGATCTTCGAAGAGCTTTACAGACATCAGAAGTTCTCGCTGATCAGTTAGGGATTAGCAAAATAAAAAGCGATTATCGATTGCGAGAAGCGCAAGGTGGAGTTTGCGAAGGATTAACTTGGGATGAAATGCATCAAGCACATCCTGAGTGGTGGGAGCGTGACCAGAAAGACTGGTATTCCACTCCTTATCCAGGCGGAGAAAGTTTGCTCGATGTGGCTAACCGTGTTGAAGATATGTTGAACGAACTCGCTAAAAACCACGTCGGAAAGCATATTGGTGTGGTGACACACTGGGGAGTCATATGCGCTGTATTAATTTCTGTACTTAAAATAGATCAAGAACATATGAAAAGAGTACATATCGATAATTGTGGGTTAACAGTAGTACATTGGGGAGAAGAAAAGTCTTTATTACGACTAAATGCTTGAGAATATAATGCGCTAACGAAAGCGTTAGATCAATGTTTCAAGGAAAGCGCCATTCCACAAAGGATGGCTATAAAACTTGTCGTTACAGACAGTGCGGAGAACCGTACCACAGGGTTACAGGTCAAGTCATTACGCTAACGGGCAGGATAGCGGAATGAAAAAATTGAAATAGGATAATTGAGATGATTTAACAGGGACATAGAGCGAGGCAAGTAAGAGATAGGAGGTTTAAAGATGTTTGAACCTATAACAGATTATGACTTTAGGATATATTCTGACGATAGAAAATCATACATTACTTTTACACTTGAGCAATATATACATAATCGCCTTCCTAGTTTATCCTGTACCATTGATGTGATTGATAACAAATTTTCAGGTAGGAATGTAGATGTATGGTTTTCAATAGACGAACTGATACAATTTATTAATCATGTTGAGATTGGGAAAGTTTCAAAAAAATGCAGTTTACAAGCAATGTCTCCAGATGAATTCACAATATCAGTTGAGCGAATCAATCGCAGAGGAGACTTTGTGGTTACATATTCATTATCAACTTCAAGGTACACTTCCAATGGGCAAATAAATTCGAATCTAGCTGGAGAATTTCATTTTAATCAAGAATTCATTATTTCAACCATTCAGGATCTCAAACGGTTTTCTTCAGTGACGAAACTTCAGGCTGATGCCGATTTTAGATTAAACTAACGGGCAGGATAATGTAATTAATTGTAGAATAATATGGTAAAACCTCAGAATGGAAAGAGGATCTAGCTATGCAAAGTATGAACAATCAACATCTGCAGACCGCTAATAACGTATACATTGAAGGAATTCAGTACACAGAGATCCCTGTTTTCGATTTGGAAAAGGCAGTTGATTGGTATTGTGGAAAACTGGGTGCAAAACTAGGACTACTTAACGATGAGCTTGCTTTTGTAGATTTCTCTATGGGTCCTAGTTTATTTTTAGTCAAGACAAATGATGATACTACAGCCAAATGGTCAAGACCATTATACAATCGGATTTCGTGTTAAGGACATTAAAGGATTTCATAATTTTCTATTACAACTCGATACGAAAGTAAGTCCTATCGTTATTGAAGGACATGGAAGTTTCTTTACGTTTTACGATCCTTTTGGAAATATGTTTGACGTTTTTCAACCGCCACAATAAATCCGTAAGCATCCCTAAGGTTCTTTCTTACCTTAAATTAACAGGATCCATTTGTTTTATTGAAGTAACGGGCAACGATAGTTCAACAAGAGCAGTTTGCTACGGCAGCTGCTCTTTTCTTCATTAAGCTAACGGGCAGGATAGAGGAACAGACGGTAAGGTTGTTCTCGAACAGAAGAACAAATTAATGATATGATGTTGTAAATGGAACAGGCTAGTCGAGCCTATTTTCTATTTTCGTGAGGGAGTCGATAAATGGATATGGGAAGTACGAATCAATGGGATGCGGAATGGGAAGTATCAGAAGAATTGGCTCATAAATTAATAAGCAGTCAGTTTCCGCAGTTAGCTTCACAAAGCGTACAAAAACTAGGATACGGCTGGGATAACACTGTTTTTCTTGTCGGGGTCGAATATGTATTTCGCTTTCCAAGAAGAGAAGTTGCAATTAATCGTTTAAGGATGGAAGGAAAGATACTACCTAAGCTTAAAGATTATTGTTCCATTGCATATTCGTTACCGCTATTTTTTGGGGAAGGGGATTATAATTATCCTGCACCTTTCCTAGGCTACCCCTATTTATCAGGAGAGTTTCCAATCGGATTAACTGACAAGCAACGTGCGGTATCAGCAACAACGCTCGCGCAATTTTTAAAAAGCTTACATGCATTCCCTGTGCAAATTGCCCAAGAAAATGGAGTTCAACATGACCATAGAAATTTGATTGATATTGCAATGCGTAAAGAAAAGTTGCATAAATTCATTTCCGACCTTGCCCTTCATTTTAGTGAAGAAGAGTATCGTGAATTATCGAACTATTTGGAACAGCTTGGAACTGAAAAAGTGAAACCCAAAAACGTATTCCTCCATGGAGACCTTCATTTTAAAAATATGCTGGTAGACGAGAATGGAATAATTTCAGGGATTATCGACTGGGGAGATATCAATATCGGACATCCTGCTTGCGACTTAAATGTCGCGTATAGCTTTTTGCCTCCGGATGCGCGTTCAGACTTTTTCAAAGAATATGGGGATGTCGATGAAGAAACGAAGATATTAGCTCGATTGATAGCCATATACATTCCCATTTTGATCATGATGCAGGCAATTGATTATAAAGATGAAAAGTTGGTTGCTGAAGCAAAAGCGATCATAAAACGTGCTCTCGCTGATTAAGAAAGGTCATTCCGCTAACGGGAAACGATAGTTCAATAATAATGCCCCTCATTGCGAAGGCCTTCGTATATGACTGGGAATAATATTGGGGGCGTGGAAGTGAGCGATGATCTAGTAAAAAACAGAGTAGTTCAGATCCTCAATGACATGCTTAATGGGAAGATAAATATTATACTTGGATGCCTTGAACTGGATGGGTTATGGCATCAAGGCCATACCTTTATTGGAATAGATTTTGGAGAGCATTATCACAATTTGGCTCATATACCCTTACCTGCGCAATATCATTTGTGGAATCAAGAAGCGTTAAAGGAACGCATAAAAGAACTAGATGCATACAAGCCAAATATCTTATATACAGCGAGATTATTGTTAGACGAAATGAATATAGAACGTCGTTAGGCTAACGGGGAACGATAGTTCAATAAACACACGGAAGCAGCCGACCACAATGATCGGCTGCTTCATTACGCTAACGGGCAGTTATGCGCAAAGGACTCCGGACAGTAAACATTCATCAAAAAACTTAAAACAAAAATCTGCATGAAAAAAGCCGCAACAATGCGGCTTCTTAAGCAAATATGTTCTTATCATCCGATAACGACATCAAGCCGTGTCAAGACTAGCTGTTAATATCGCATTTATTTAAAATGAACGAGATTTGATTTTCAAGACGATTGATATCATCTTGTGTTGCCTGTTCTGTTGTTTGGCGATTCCGAATTGAATCGAGCTCCTGCTTAAGCTTATGCAAGTCATCACCAGCATTGGCACAATCATAATTGCTTTCAAGGTTTTCGAGCATGTTATCTCCTCCAGTCGTTAATGAAGTGTACTAGACTATTATGGTGGATTTTACTTTTTATATGCATCTACTACATGGTTGCCGATGAAACCTAAATCGGAGACCGATGACATGCAAAATAAAAAAAATTTCCGTTGAATAGTGGAAGTAAGTAATGACCAATATGAAAAGGTTCGTAATTAACACCAAATGGAGGGAATCACATGGCTAAACCCGATAACCGTGCAGATAATAAGATCCATCTGCAGCAGCATATTGAAAACACGCAAGCTAATTTGCAGGAAGCGGAAAGCTATTTGGATGAGCATGCAAATGAAATTAGTGCCGATGAAAAAGGAATCATCGAAGCCAAGAATCAGCGGCGCAAAGAAAGCATTCAAGAATTCCAAGCCGAGAAGCAGGATGAAGCCGACCAATAAAAGTTTACTATATGGTTTCTAGACTCCAAATAAAGGCATCCGAATCCATTCGGATGCCTCTTTCATCTTGAGGTTATGGTTCTAGGAAGTATTTTACATTCTCGCCTCCGATCTCATCTCCCTCTCAGTCCTCGCTCATTGCCGTGACGAAAGATCTTGCTTGAGTTACGACTTCGTCAAAAGAAGCCCCATGACCACTTGACCATAACTCCGTAAATTTAGCTTTCAAATCCGCCCAATTCTGCTTGTCCTTCAAGGTATGGTATCCAACCAAAGCACGATAGTTTTTACATATATAGCCGGAAAATGCAATTATGCATCTATAACAGACCTAAATGGAAAGCCGATCAATATTACACCAAGTTCCTTCTATCAGGTAGCGACCGTAAAATTGGACCAATAAAAAATTATCCAAAGAAGCCAACTCAGCCCACACCCACTAAGTCTTCGAAAAATGTCGGGTGACCAGAACATTATCTCATTCCCGACAGAATAAACTAAGTGACCGAAATTCCTTATTAGCGTGGGTCTGTCAATGATGTTTCGGAATCCTATTCCGCTAACGGGCAGGATAGTTCAATCGCTTCTCGAATACATTTCGGGATGGAGTATTTACGAACTTCGTGAATATCACGATAAAAGAAATCCCCGCAATGAAAATAATAAAAACCAAAGGAGAGCTGTACCTATGACGAATAAATATTTTTGGAAAATGATAGATAATTCAAAAAAGAACGGTGCAGAACAAGTAGAATGGTTAACCCAAGAATTAGTAAAGAAAAGAACAGAAGAGGTCATTGAATTCGAAATTGAGTTTAGAAATAAGTTGGAACAATCTTATACATCGTCATTATGGGGCGCAGCTTTTGTGATAATGGGAGGATGTTCAGACGATGGATTTGATTACTTCAGAGGCTGGCTTATTTCTCGAGGAGAAGAAGTTTTCAATCAGGGAGTAAATAATCCTGAATTTCTAGCAGAATATTTCACTGAAGATAATTTAGAAGAAGATGAATTTGCGCCTCAGTTGGAAGAGATTTTATCAGCGGCTTCAGATGCGTACACATATCAAAAAACAGGATCGTTTGAATATAACGATGATATTTATACAGAATTTTTAAATGAATTAGAAGCACGAGGTTATAAATTTGAACCAATTGATATTGAATTTGATTGGGAGGAAGAAGACCTAGAGGAAAGGTTCCCTTTATTATGGGATAAGTTTGGAGAAGACCCACTGACTTAGGAATTTTCGATAATTATTAGATAAAGAACCTGCAATTAACGAAACTAACAGCGACGGAAACGGATGTAATGAATTTTCACCTGAAAGAATTCCAGAACACTTAAGATAATAATTTTGTACAAGTTGCCTGGCAAGTACCTTCTCTTGATGTAAGGGTAAGGTAACCAAACCAAACAATCTTACGCTAAACATTCCTGTTAAGGC
>NZ_JBITPK010000034.1:0-1369 GCF_050467785.1 Paenibacillus sp. NRS-1760
CGGTTTAACCCCCTAAATTTGGACACATTCGCTCTCATTCTTATTCAGTCGCATCATACTGCAATTTTTTGAGGCTTTAGTTTTTCAGAAAGTACCATCTGTAAATATTCATAAGGCGACCAATCCTGAAGACTTCCATGAATACGGACTTGGTTGTAATAACGGATAAACCGATCTACTTCCTTGAATGCCTCTTCGTAGGTCTCAAAGCAATGACGTTGGTAACATTCCCGTTCCAAAATACTGTGAAACGATTCGATGTAGGCGTTCTTGTTAGGTGAACGGTTCGGAATACGTTCGTGCTCAAGCGGGGCTTGCTCACAATACGTATAGAAAGCCTTGCTTATAAACTGCGGACCATTGTCGGTTCGGACAACCAATTTGTGTGCTTGCTCGTTGATGTCGCGCTTCAAAATCGCCTTTTGTACCACCGTTATTATGTCGTTCGTATTACAGGCTTTGCCTCGATGATACGAGATGATGGCTCTGTCAAATACATCAATTATGCTTGCCAGATAGAAGTGTCGCCGTTGACCAGCTACATAGCCGTATTTAATATCCAGCTGCCATAGTTGATTAGGGCCGTCCACTACACGGTTATTGGCTATTCGTTTCGGTACGGGATTCGCTGCCTCTCGCTGAGGAGCAAGGATTTGGAGCTCTTTGCATAGTCGATAGATCTTCTTCTTATTAATGACGAGTTGGTATTTTCGACGTAATAGGATGGTTAGTTTACGGTAGCCGAATGCAGCATTAGGTCCTTTGATGAGAACACGAAGCCAGCCTTTAATGCGAGCATCCAAGACGACGTTGCCACTTTTATCATAGGAATAGCCCGGAATTGGACGCCCTTTTCCTTTAGGATGACATCGATCTGGATGTTGAAGGCGGTAGTAATACGTTGAACGAGGTAGGTCACAGATGCGCAATACCGTTCGGACGGGATAGCCTCGCTCAATCCATGTTAACGCTGTCTCCAGTCTGGGTGCTTTTTTTTTACCAAATCTCTGAGAATGCTTAGTTCCAATTCTTTCTCTCCAAGCTGTTTTATTGCTTGATCATATTTAAGCTGCAAGGCTTCCAGCTTGGCTGCATCCTTTTTTAGTTTATCTTCATCGTCATGTCTTTTCGCCATAAGTTCCCCCACCTCATCCTGATATTGACGAACCCAACAGCTAAGCGTCTTAGGAGACATACCGTGTTTTCTGGCCACAACCTCCGTACGGTAACCAGCTAACACTTCTACAACAAGCTCCTTTTTCGCTTCAACCGGGCATCTAAATCGTCTTTTCACTGGTCATTCCCCCACCATAAATTTAGTGTAGCTGAAAGGAGTGGGAGTGTCCAAATGGATTAGGGGGCTATATAG
>NZ_JBITPK010000035.1:0-1774 GCF_050467785.1 Paenibacillus sp. NRS-1760
CGTTCCCCGTCCCTCGGTTTTAAGGGTTTATCTCACATATACTCACTCATTCGCAGGATTTCGTCACCTTGGATCGAGTCCATCTCAGGAAGCAACGCAGTTGATGCCGGTTGAGGTGGTGGGCTGGGCATGCGGAAATAGAGGAATACTCAGGAAATATTCCCCAGGCTAACTCTACTGCACGCATACTCCACATGTTCCCTGGAGGTTCACCCTCCCACATCTCAACGGGTCAATGCCCTTACATTCCTTCGTTATACCTGTCCAAGGTGTGGAGACCGATAGCGTTTAGCGGATGGGTCAGAGCCCTTTTGGGGAACGAACTCGGTCCTCCGTGCTTTCTTTTTGAAATCCTGCGAATGAGTCAATATACGTGATGCTGCTTAGCTTAAGCTGCTTCTGTCCAACTCAGAACGGTTTTCTCTGGCGTGAACTTTTCTCCCCGTTGAACAATACCAACTAGAATTCGTGCCAGCTTTCCTATTAACTTAAATATGGATTGTTGCTTTTTCATTTTCTTTTCTTTCACATTATGCTCATGCAGATGGCGGAATACGGGGTTGTTCCAAACGAGCTGAACCGTCGCGAGATAGAGATATTTTCGCAGGGCTGAGTCTCCTCGTTTCGAAAGAACAATTCGTCCTTTTCGCTTTCCTGACGTACTTTCAGCCAAATTCAGGCCAGCTTTTCGTAATACCTGACGTCCATGCGCATACTGGCTTAAATCTCCTGTGCCTGCTAGTATGGCCGCGGTGAAGGTCTTACCGAGACCTTTTATGGTGCGAAGTTGCTGTGCCATTGGAATCTCAGAAAGAAGGGATTCGATGTCCTTTTCAATCTGTTCAAGCATGGTGCTAACTCGTTCATATTCTTCAATGAGCCTTTTTAAATCTGCCTTCGATTCTTCTACAGCGGTTCGATCTCCGACACTGCATTTAGCGTGAGCGATGAGCTGTGCAGCCTTCTCAATCCCCGTAGAACCCCCAGCGCGCTGCATATGGACTCGCCAAGCATTGATGATGTCCTGTACAGTATACGTCTCCAAATCCTGTGGGCAAGGGAATGTCTTGAGAGTCGCCAATGATCGCTTACAGGTCCAATCTTTGAATACGGATGGATACTCAGGAAAGCGAATGTCCAGCCAGCGTATGATTCGATTCTGCAGGCGTACACTGTTCGACACCCAGAATTCGCGATCACTCATTATGGTCCGTAAGCGTTGAAACACAAGCGATTGACGCGTGTACTCATAGTAAAAGCCCCGACTTACTGAATCTGCGATGACAAGTGCATCTTTGGGGTCGTTCTTTGATGGACTGTTATCTCGATTTTCTTTATTACGCTTCGTCGTAGCAGGGTTAACCATAACCACGTGTAATCCCTTATCTGATAACCAGTTTGCTAGGTTAAACCAGTAATGACCGGTTGGCTCCATGCCGATGATGAGCCTCTTTAATCGATGTTTCTGCTGTAACTCCGTCATCCAGCGGCTTAATTTTTCAAAACCTTCGATAGAATTCGAAAACGAGAGATGTCGTTTTGAAATGACGATTCCTCGGAAATTTGTGGACTGTGCCACGTGAGTTTCTTTGGCCATGTCAATTCCTACGACGAGATGCGAGGTGGTAATTTGTTCAATCCGTTGATTTTGTGCGTCTGATTGCTTAAACTTCATAGTAAGAGCGCCTCCTTGATGTGTTGTCGACAAACCCATCATACCGAGGCGCTCCTTTTTTGACAAAGGCTATTTCTTAGCCTTAACAGGAATGTTTAG
>NZ_JBITPK010000036.1:0-3219 GCF_050467785.1 Paenibacillus sp. NRS-1760
CTCTACGCGCATCATAGTACGACAAAAGAAGTCTTGCTTAGCAAGGCTTTTTTTGTTGTTTAAAAGTAGGAAATGATACTCAAATGAGATGTTTTTGAGCTATTTTTTTTGTCAAAGGAGTTAGCCTCGTGTACAATAAAAACAGCTAAGGGAGGACATATATGAATTTTTCCGTCACCTTTTTTACAAATATAAGCATTCTCATCACTTGTGCTTACCTTTTTAACCTCCTATATAAAAATTTTCTAAACCGAGCTTCCTCCAATGTGAAAAATAGTCTGTTGATTGTCACTTTTATTTTATCCGGCTGGCTGACGATGATGGTTGGTGTGGAATTAGGTAAGGGGCCCTTATTCGATTTGCGCGGCGTACCTATTATTTTTGCAACACTAGTGTTCCGAGATCCGCGCCATGTTTTTATTATTGGACTTGGTATCTCTGCTTCAAGATTTTTTGTCAATGGAATAACACCAAGCTCACTAACGGGATCAATTAATATCGCTATTATGGGACTCGTCGCTGCGGGGCTCGTTATGCTTTACGAACGACGCCAGTTATGGGGCTATCGTAAGAAGGCAACGATTTCTTTGCTCACCATCAATATTGTACAGGTAACTGGTATCGCGATCTTTGGCGCTCTGTCTCGTGAGTTGTACTTGAAGCAGATTATGCCTTTTACGCTGCCTCTTTCTATTTTGCTTGGTGCCTTATTCTTATTTATTATTAATGATTTTTATAAGGAACAGCTCCAAGCGGACGAGCTGCGCGACAATAACTTGCTTTTAATGGAGCAAACGAAGGAGCTTGAAGACAAAGCGATACAAATCATGAAGTCATCCAAATACAAGTCGGACTTCCTCTCTAATATGTCCCATGAGCTTCGGACACCTCTTAATAGTATCATTGTCCTCTCAGAGCTCATTCGTGAGAATACGGCCAGCCAGGAACACGATGAGAATTTTGAGTATGCAGATATGATAAACAGCTCTAGTAACGAATTGCTGCGAATCATTAATGACATCCTTGACTTATCCAAGATGGAAGCAGGGAAAATGGATATCAACTGGGGAGAAGTGTCCGTCGAGGATGTTACGCAGCTGGTATACCATGAATTTGCCCATTTAGCTGAAAAGAGGCAGCTAAGCTTCGAAGTTTTAATAGATGAAGAGGCTCCTCAAATGCTAGTATCCGATGGGCAAAAGCTGAGCCAAATTATTCGTAATCTATTAAACAATGCTATTAAGTTTACGGATAAGGGCGATGTCGCTTTGCACGTATACAAGGATAAGCTTACTGAGTGCATTGTATTTGTTGTAAAGGATACCGGTATTGGGATAGATGAGGTCAACCAGCAGCGAGTCTTCGATACATTTTCACAAGAGGACAGCACGATTCAGCGGAAATATGAAGGAACTGGATTAGGGCTTTCTATTTGTATACAGCTTACCAATCTACTTGGCGGCAAACTTGCGCTTAAAAGCACAAAGGGAGTAGGAAGTGAGTTTGCACTTAGTGTGCCGTTATATCCTACAACGAAATAGGGTAGCTGCTTCGATTGGAACCGCAAATCGCTTTCGACTAGGTTGGAGAGTAAGTTTCTGTATAAAGAAATGAGTTGTTAGATTCGACTAACAGCAAGGAAGGTGTAGTTAGGCAAACGAATGCCTTCCTACACCTTTCTTTATGGATTTAGCGAGGTATCCATATTTGTATAAATAAGAATGGCATCTCTTAGAAATACAGCAGCACCAGGCTGGTTTTTGTCATAATAGGCTGTAAACCTTTCATCATCTACATACATTTGAGCAACACCCGCATGTGCTTCTTTGGTATAGCAGCCCCAATAAAAACTTAGCCATTGTCGATGGAGATTGGCTGCTTTCTGTGCTAACTGACCAGCGGGGTCACCAGTTGCAAAAGCTTCCTCAAGCACACTTATGACCTCGGCCCCTAACTTTTCGATTTCAGTGTGCTGTTCTTTAGTCATGTTTTTGATTATTTGGTTAGAGAGATCCACCTGCTTGTTTCCGTATTTTTCTCTAATCTCTTTACCAAAGCTCTTCTCGTTCTCATTAAGGAGCTGCTGCTTAAAACCTTCGAATTTCTCTTTATTCTCCATTATTATTCTCCCTTCTTTTTGAGCTAACGTTTTGTCGACATTAGCGATAAGCTGATCTAGCTGTACTCTTTTCTCTAAAAGCTTTTGTCGATGCTGCAGCAGTGCCTTTTCACCGTCAAAGGAAGGTGATGTCACGATGGCCTTGATTTCCTCTAATCCGATTCCAAGCTCTTTGTAAAATAGAATCTGCTGCAGCCGATCAACCTCCGCTTGCCCATAAATGCGATAGCCCGAAGAATTCAACCGTGCAGGTTTAAGCATGTCGATCTCATCGTAATAACGCAGCGCACGTGTACTAATTCCAGCTAATCGACCTAGCTTTTGTATGGTGTATTCCATGTGTTCACCTCCTGACAACATCATCGTACACCTTCACGCAACGTGAAGGTCAACTGTTTTTTTTATAACGCAAGAACAACCGTAAAGGAAGTAATAAGAGTGGACGTTGAGGACGAACAATTGTCATTCGAGTAATTATTCTGTTTATTGAAGTAAGTAAACTCTATTCACAATTAACGTGGAATTGTTGTATAGCCAAGAATGCTATTGTCGAAAATAATGTTATCCAGCGATGGAGAGCAGTTATGATTGAGAATGTTAAAGAGTTGTTCATTTGCGCTGTAAACTATATCCATTTATAATTAATGTTATTCTTCTTCTTTAAAGATGGAATCATGTATTTACATGCTTTATTGTAGTAAACATAGGCATTACAGCTCTATAGAAAGGGTTTTACATATTTAAATAAAGATTATTATAAATTAATTTCAAAAAAAGACTTGCATTAATGGGTGAATGCATGGTATATTCTATTTCTGGCCGAGAGACACACGCGGACAGCAAGCAAAACAAGCATGACAAACGAAAGAAAAGATTGCTCTTTGAAAACTGAACAACGAGTAATAACTGCCTTGCAAATCCTTCGGGATAGAGAAAAAAGCGATAAAAAAGTAATGAGCATTTCAAACACCAATTTGGAGAGTTTGATCCTGGCTCAGGACGAACGCTGGCGGCGTGCCTAATACATGCAAGTCGAGCGGAGTTGATGAGGTGCTTGCACCTCTGATACTTAGCGGCGGACGGGTGAGTAACACGTGGGT
>NZ_JBITPK010000037.1:0-10337 GCF_050467785.1 Paenibacillus sp. NRS-1760
AAAGAACTTTGAATCATTTCGCTAACGGAGAACATTAGTTCAGTGAGCTATGCAGCAGTACTATATTTCTAACACGAGAATGCACTGAGAAAAAATTCTGTATATAAAGGGGGGGCGATCCCCCTCGCCTCCACCATGTAAATCCACAACCGCAAGAGGTTGTGGATTTTTGCTGTTTGTAGAGAAACGAAGAGTAAGCTGTCCCTGACGAATGTGGAGATACAGGCCATGACTTTTATGGGATTGAACTAAGAAGCGTTTATTCAAGGTATTGGTAAACAATTTCCCGGAATGAATATCACACACGATATGTTTTATGTGATGAAGCTGTTGATGAAGTTCAGGTCCATTTTTTTGTAATGAGGATTAGATCGGCGATTACTATTTTCAAAGTCTCAATCCATTCTTATTCCAATATTCCCAGATTGCTCCCCCTGTTGCATTCGCTGAAAGGCTTGAAGGGTGTCTTGTAAAGGATACACACTATCAATGATAGGACGTATCGAGTGGAGTTCCATAAATTGAAGCATAGCAATAAACTCTTCACTGCTTCCCATTGAGGTGCCGATGATACTGATTTGTGGGTAAAATATGGATCGTACTGCTATTTCCATTCGATCTCCTGAGCTTGCTCCAAACGTAACGATACGGCCATTTGGCTTAATGATATCAAAGTACTGTTGGAACGTCGCTGGCCCGATACTGTCAAGAATGAGATCTACTGTTTCTCCCTTCATACTTTCCTTCCAATCACTATGACTGTCAAAGGCATGATCTGCTCCATGTGCAAGAGCAGCTTTCCTTTTTGTTTCACTGCGTGATGTGACACTGACTCGTGCACCCGCCGCTGAAGCCATAAGCATGGCATAAGTCGCCACACCGCCACCAATACCTGGAATAAGGATATGTTCACCTTGCTGTAAGCGACCTCTGGTGAATAAAGCCCGATAGGCCGTCAAGGCAGACAAGGGCAACACCCCAGCTTCTTCCCAAGACAAGTAAGCTGGTTTGCTGACGGCATTTTGTGCAGGGATGATGATAAACTCGGCGAATGTACCATCCGAAGGACCGCCCACTATTGCTGGAACACTCGGGACATTTTGGGTGATCTCCCATCCGATACATGGATTAATGATTACATCGGTACCTACTGTAAGGTTTGTTACGCCTTCACCTACCACTTCAATTCTACCCGCGCCGTCAGAACCTATAATTAGGGAAGCATCCTTATTTGTTCGATCCGCCATGAGAAATAAGTCTCGATGATTCAACCCAGCAGCTTTCAGCCTTACTTTTACTTCGCCGAAGCCCGGCTGTTTGTCAATAACGTCTTCATATGTTAAGCCCTTCAAGCCGTTCATCCCAGCATGTACGATTGCTTTCATCCTAACTCCTCCAGTAATTCGTATTTCGATGAATCTATTTTGAATTGTACAGAGAGGGAATCATACAGTAAAATGAACAAAACCGAATGTGAGTATCATAAATGATCATACCAAGCAGGTGACATAGAAATGGAAAGCGGAGATTTAAGAATATTTCAAGCTGTAGCTCGAGAGGGGAGCATAACCAAGGCTGCGCAAATGTTGAACTATGTACAGTCTAATGTGACGACCAGAATTCAGTATCTTGAGGCTCAGTTGAAAATCCCCCTTTTTCGGCGATCCAATCGAGGGATGGCGCTAACTCCGGCTGGCGAGAATTTGCTGGGTTATGCGGATAAAATACTGACTCTGATGGATGAGGCTGTGAAATCCACACAATACTCGGACCAACCTGCAGGGCTTCTTCGGATAGGTTCCATTGAAACGACTGCGGTCATTCATCTGACACCTCTATTGGCCGAATATCAATCACGATATCCGGATGTTAATTTATCGCTCACTACGGGTGTGACACATGCTCTCTTACAAAAGGTGTTGGCTTACGAGCTTGATGGAGCGTTCGTCTATGGTCCTGTTGACGATCCAGATATAGAACATGTCGCGGCTTTTGAAGAGGAGTTGGTGCTGATCTCTGAGCCGGGAAAAAGCGACATGTATGAGTTGCTCACGAAGCCGATGTTGTTCTTTGACGTTGGATGTACGCATCGGGCAAAAGCGGAGAGTTTTCTGAGAGGAACTGGTCTGACCACATATCAGATTATGGAATTTGGTACATTAGCAGTTATTCTAGATGGGGTTTCTTCTGGGCTCGGTGTGTCTATGCTACCACGATCATCGATTGCTAAGGCGGAAGAAAAGGGCATAATTGCTTCCCATCGCTTGCCTGAAGAGTACCGAGATTTGCATGTATGGTTTGTGCATAGACATGACTCGATTTACTCAAGCGCGTTGACAAGGTTAATACAATTAGTTAAAGCTAAGCAATAATAGTTAACCCGCAACGATCGATAGGGTCGAGTGTTAGTGCTAGACCATGTCATTAAACAATCTAAGCAACACGCGGAGGCGAATTGTGGATTTGCTCATCCACGGTTCGCCTCCACCAATACCATGAAGAAACCCGACCTCGTGAGGTCGGGTTTTGATTTTTTAGTTTTGTTAAGAGCACTCCTTTTATTAAGCTAACGGGAAGAATAACGCAATGGGACCACAGTTGCAATAAAGGACAGAAATGCTCGATTAACGACACCAATGGCGGTCAAGTGGGAGAACTTGCACTGCGTCAACTGACCCGGTTATAGTCCGATTCAGTTGGCGTTTTCGATTTTTTCACACGGTTCGCCGGAGATGAATTCATCGTACTGGCATGTGATTGTGCAATGCTAGCAGTCTCATCTCGATCCTGCTTCGGCTTGAATCTGAGTAGAAAGATGCTATGCCGAATACGTTAAAAAAAGCTGACCATCTCGTGGTCGACCTCTAACTATTCTATTGCGCGGTCAAGATTTGTGGACCTTCAGCCGTGATGGCAATCGTATGCTCGTATTGGGCGGCGAGCTTGCGGTCCAGCGTCCGTGCGGTCCAGTTGTCCGAATCGATTGTCATGTGGTAGGTGCCTTCGGTGATCATTGGCTCGATCGTGAACACCATGCCTTCCTTGATGCGGAGGCCTTTGCCGGGCTTGCCGACATGCATATAGTTCGGCTCCTCGTGCAGATCCCGGCCAATGCCATGCGCGAGAAGGTCGCGCACGACGCCGAAGCCGTTCGATTCGGCATGCCGCTGGATGGCGCTCGTCACGTCGCCGAGCCGATTGCCGGGCTGCGCCTGCGAGATGCCGATGTCAAGGCATTCCTTCGTGACACGCATCAGCTTCTCGGCCGTAGGCGATATGTTCCCGACTGCATAGCTCCAGGCCGAATCGCCGAGCCAGCCGTCGAGCTCTGCGACCGTGTCGATCGTCACGATATCGCCCTCCTCAAGAGGCTTATCGCTAGGGAAGCCATGCGCGATCACGTCGTTGACAGATGCACAGGTCGCATATTGATAGCCCTTGTAGCCCTTTGTGTAGGGCTTGGCGCCATGCTTCAAGATAATGTCCTCGAAGATACGCTCAATCTCGTTCGTTGTGATTCCTGGTTTGATGAGCGAGGCGATCGTGCGATGGCATTCGGCCACCACTTGGCATGCCTTGCGGATGGCCTCGATTTCATGTTTGCTTTTTAAAATGACCATATTCGTATCAGGACTCCTTCGTAATAGCTTGCATCGCGAGCTTGGCGATTCGATCGACGTCCAGCTCGGAAGTGCCCGCATAGTAGTGCAGCCCACAGCAGCCGACCAGCACGGCAAGCATATGGTCGACGCTGTCGTCTTCGCGCTGGGCGATCGATTGGAGCGGAACATACAGCCGTTCCATGAATCGTCTCTTTGTGGGGTGCTGATCCTTCGCAGGCAAGCCTGTATAATGTTCCGCCGCCATTTTGTAGACAAGATATGTGCGGGCGTCCGACTGCCACAGCCGGAGCAGTGCCTTGCAATAAGTCAACAGCTGCCTATTATCCGGGCTGTCGACACAGGTGTTTGCCCATTCTGTCAGGGCTTGCTCGCATCGCTCGAAGCCGCTGCCGAGCACATCTTCTATTAATAAATGCCGGTTGGGGTAATAATGGTATACCGTGCCGTAACCGAGCTCGGCTTCGCGGGCGACGTCGCGAATATCAAAGCTGCCACCCGTGTGGAAGTAGGTGCGCGCGGCGGCGTCCAGGATCTGTTCCTTGCGCTGCATGCGGATGAGCTCATTTTGTTCTTTGGTACGAGGGCACATGGGTGCGTGAACCTCCTTGTATAGACCTGCAAATTTGTCGATATAAATATAGTAACGCAATGGGCACTTATCCGCAACATTTTTATATTCATAACGTCCATGTACTTATAGTTAAAAACATTCGAGTTTTTTAATTTTTTAGTCATGTTAAGGGCACGTCTTTTATTAAACTAATGGGAAGGTTAGCGCAACAAAAGAGATTTACAAGCCGTATACTTAGTGAGTCAGCGAAATGAGATTAAGAGGAAAGAAAAAATTTCTCACTAAAGAATTGTACGAAGAAATGCAGATAAGAGGATATATGGAGTATTGTAAAAGGATAAGGTGTGATGCGGATGACTGATTTTGCAATAATTAAAAAGCTGTTTCATATTACGAAACGAAATGGGTTTAGTCATGGCGAGATACAAATTATTAAAAATAATTTTGGTGAATTGCCTCAGGTGTTAATTGATTATTATTTGGAACTCGGTAAAGACGAGCGGCTGAATCATACGCAAGATCATTTGATCAAACCCGAGCAACTCCAATATTTCAAACATAGCGAATATTTAATTTTTTATTGCGAGAATCAACGTGTCTGTGTTTGGGGAATTCATAAGAAGGATTTATCCAGGTCCAATCCCCCTGTTTATATGAGTTACGATGAAAAGGTATGGCAAAAGGATTTTGAAACATTGACCGATTTTTTTCATGCGATGGCCTATTTGCAAAGCGTATTCGCACTTGAATATGGCTGTGAATCGTTCTATTCTATTGAACAAACAGACTTGGATTTTATTCGTGAACATTTTAATAATAAAGGTATTTCCTTTCGGCATTGGATTGGCATCGAGTTTTATGGGAATGACAATGACAGCATAATAACAGTGTTGAAAAATAACGATAGTTTTGATTTGATCTATGCTTCAAGCGATAAAGAACATTTTGATGAAATGGATCAGGTTCTCTCAAAACTGGCAGTAGAAAAATAATTTGTTGGGATTGTGATGAGGATATGGTTAAAGCAGTGGATCAAACCTCCTAAAACGAAAAAAGTAATCATTTTAGGAGGTTATAATAAATGAAATTCAATCCGATTGTCATTGATAACTGGAGTAGAAAACCCTATTTTGAGCATTATTTAAACAATGTCAGATGCACTTTTAGCATGACGGCAAATATCGACATTTCTCGGCTGCTGAAAGAACTTAAGAGTCGGGGGATAAAGCTGTATCCAGCACTAATCCACATGATAACTACGGTGGTAAACCGCCACGATGAATTTCGCACATGTTTTAATGCAGATGGGACATTAGGTTATTGGGATCGTTTATCTCCTAGCTTTACAATTTTCCATGATGATGATAAAACCTTTTCAAGCATATGGACTTTGTACAGTGAAGATTTTAATGATTTCTACAGTCGTTATCTTGATGATATGAAAAAGTATGGAAGTGTTAAACAATTTGCCGCTAAAACAAACGAACCACCGGGCACTTTCCCCATTTCTAGCATTCCTTGGGTTAGCTTCACTGGATTTAACCTGAACATCTATAATGAGGGAACCTATTTACTACCCATCTTTACAATGGGGAAATATTTTCAGTATGACGAGAAAATACTGTTGCCATTATCAGGGCAATTCCACCATGCCGTTTGTGACGGTTACCATGCCGGGATGCTGTATAATGAGCTGCAATTACGTGTAGATGCTTGCATGGAATGGTTGCCAAACTATACCGCGTTCAGCTAACGGGGAACTATAGTTTATTTTTTCACATGTATGTGATGGTGGAAATATTCTGTATAAGAGGTATCCATTCCCCTCGGCTCCACCATGTAAACCCCGACCGCAAGAAGTCGGGGTTTTTGCTATCTTAGATATGCTATCGACTGTTCTAAGCTTGATTGGTTTATATAAGTTGATTACAAGGACTCTAATGCGAGTGAATGAATAATTTCCTCTTGGGAAAAAGGTTTTTTCCTACCCAATTGTCTGATCTTTACCATAAAGGGGTTTTTAGGATTTTTCATATGGTAAAAGCCAGGTATACGCATGACTCTTGATAGATTTGTTATCATGGGATCAGAACTGAATTTTTTGGCCAATGCTTTTTGTATAGGAACGAATTTGTTTACGGATCCGCTTTGAAGGACCCAATAGATGTGATATCCGTTTTTCGTTTCGATTATCATCGAATCTTTAATTTGACTCCTGAATTTTTTTATAAACGCATTCTTCAATTTTGCTACTCTCTGTTTTTTTCGAAGTGCCAATAAATGATATTGACCTTGCTTATTTCTTTTAACTGTAATAGATTGAAGCAGTTCTGCAGGGTCGGATTGAATGGATTTAATCATCTGCTTGACTTGTTCTTTTGTGTCTAAATGTACTGATATCTTGTTTAGATCTACATCGATGAACTGTGCTCTGACTTTTTTGAAATCACTAGCCCTTGTTTCTCGGTAATTGATCTCCATAAATACGGCATAGCCTCTTTTATTTTGGCTGAGTACATGTATGAGTTTATTTCTCTTGGAAAAGAGTGTAATTTGAGGAGTAAGCCTTTCAAGTAGATTTAGAGGTTTATGGAGTGTCATCGCTGGGTGATTAGATGAAGAACTGAATCTCTTGTTTTTGTTTTTAGCGTCATGGACTAAAATAAAATGGAGTTGTTCGTTTTGCTTGCAGCCTAGTTTTTTAATGAAATGGCGTGTGTGACTGGAGAACCTTTTCGAATTTCTGGAATATCTCATTGAACCACATCTCCTTTAAAGCATGCGTTACATTTTCGGTTCTTTTCTAAACAATCATATTCTGGGAAGAGTACACAAGTGTAAGTGGCAGTACCCATTTTTCAACATTAGATATGCTAACAAAATTGTCTGGAGCGTTTGCTCGAGTGACATCAGAACTGTGACTACCCCCTTAGAAGCCTATGTGGCGTGATTTTCGGACAGGGGTTCAAATCCCCTCGCCTCCATACCCACCATGGAAAAGACCGACCTCATTAGGTCGGTTTTTTTGATTTTTAGACATGTTATGAGCAAGTCTTTTATTAAACTAACGGGCAGATTAGATTAATGTTAAAATCATTACACGTCTAAAAGGATTATTAGTGGTAGTTAAATACTTTTGCTGATTTAATAAAAGAATGAGGAGTTGTTTTTCATTAGATGAAACAGATTACTCTGTGCCAATCCCAAAATTCCGATGTTGAGACAATTGCTAATCTACGGGCAATTGTACTACGGAATGATTTAACTAGGTTAGGAAGGTTTGATGAAGAGAAGGTACGTCAACGCTTTCGTAATGCATTCGACTGTATTCATACTTGGATCATTGAGGTAGATTCTTCTTTCGTTGGCTGCATAGCTTTTAAACCGACACTTGAAGGGTATTTACTGGAACATTTTTATATTCATCCCAATTACCAAGGTAGAGGGATCGGCAGTCAAGTATTAAAAAAACTGCTTGAACAAAATGATGTAAAAGGAAAACGTATAACATTAAATGTCTTACAAGGTAGTTCTGCTAGACATCTTTATGAACGGTTTGGTTTTAAAGTTGATAGTGAGGATCTCATAGACGTTTACATGTCTATGGAAGTGGAAGGGGATTCCAGGACAGATGAATAACTTCAATTAGTGGTCTGTAACTTTAGGTCCCTTATTTATCGCTCTCCCTTAAACTTACGGGTAACGATAGCTTATTTTTATACTTACATATGATGGAGGAAATATTCTGTATATAAGAGGTATCCATTCCCCTCGCCTCCACCAATACCATGAAGAAATCCGACCTCGTGAGGTCGGGTTTTTTGATTTTTTAGTCATGTTAAGAGCATGTCTTTTATTAAAATAACGGGCAGGATTAATTATAACAGTTCTTTACATCATCACGTTTTGGTGCAAATATTATACTAATCAGGAAATCACCGTCATCATAGTATTCTTTTTTGATGATCATGAATAAGAGAGGCATATTAAGATGAAAAAAGGGAAAATCGTATTTCTAAATGGTGTAACTAGTGCTGGGAAAACATCTATAGTAGATGCTATACAGTTAAAATCAGATGAATTTTTTTATGTTGTTGCAAATGACCTTTTTGAGAATACAATAGGCGATAACTATCTCCGTGAAGATTATTGGAAATATTTAAGTGATGCAATTATTATGATGTATCATACTGCTAAACTATTTTCTGACCATGGTAAGAATGTACTAATAGACGGAATTTTGGTTGAAAGACCCGAATTAAAACCGCATTATGAAAAAGTTAAGGATATATTTGCGGGGTATCCTTTCTATATTGTCGAAGTTTTTTGTCCTTTAGACATTTGTCGCCAAAGAAATATTGAACGTGGAGATAGAACCGAAGACCAATCTGAGTGGCAAAATAATATTATGGCCAAAGATATACAATACAATTGTACTGTCAATACACACATAAATTCCTCAGTAGAATGTGCAGATTCAATTATAAAGTATTTATTTGATAGGTCCGAGGTTTAAGCTATCGGGGAACGTTTGTTTTATAAAAAAACGGAAGCAGCCGACCACAATGATTGGCTGCTTCATTACACTAACGGGCAGGATTGTTCAATAACTTCGCGAATACTTCAAAATTGATAGTTTTCGTTAAGTTCGTAAATACACTGTTAGCTGAAAGATACGCAAAAATAAAATTATGAAAGGCGCATTCAATTGAAGCCAGGGATTATAGTTCTTCTTTTGACAGGGGAAAATTGAGTGGAAAAATACTACTAGACGCTTCAAACTAATAAAGACTGGAATCAATTTAGGAAACAGGACTTCTGTATACGGATGATTACCACCTGATATTATCTTGCACGGAAAGTCAGGCGACATAAACTACCGGATGATATGCTTCTTACGAAAGGAGGGATTGCCGTGGATTGGCTAGAGCGAATGAATCGAGCTGTCAGCTATATCGAAGACAACTTAGAACAAGATATTGATTACGACCAAATCGCTAAAATCGCCTTATGTTCAGTTTACCAATTTCAACGCATGTTTTCATTTGTACTTGATGTCCCATTGTCCGAATATATCAGGCGCAGAAGGCTGACGCTTGCTGCATTTGATTTAAAGAACAGAAAAAACACTGTGATGGATATTGCCTTGAAGTACAGATATGAAACACCTGAATCATTCTCACGAGCATTTCAAAATCTACATGGAATGACGCCTACATTAGCGCGAAATGCTGAAAGTGAGTTAAGAGCCTTTCCTCGCATCTCCTTTCAAATCATATTAAAGGGAGTTGTTGGAATGAATTATCGGATTGAAAAACGGGATGCTTTTCAAGTTTATGGGCTGGAGGATATCTATCATTACGACACTATTGCCAATGAGGAGGGCATATCGATCCCCGATGTTTGGCAAACCATCAGCAGTAATGGTGAGTTGGACCGTTTATGCCAGTCGGTTAGCGGGGATTGGAGAGACGAAGGCAGTTTCAGCAAGGAACTTGGAGCTGTCTTTTCATTCGATTCCTATAAATTCACAAACAATACGACGTTCCCTTATCTGATTGGGTGTTACAAAGCGGTCGATAGCAAGGTGAATGGTTATACAGTTGTTGATGTTCCACCATCTACGTGGGCAGTATTTTCAACTTTACATGATGGGAATGGCAGCGGCAAGTATGATTTGCGGTCTTTGAAGAATCGGATTTTTTCGGAATGGCTGCAAACATCAACATTTACGATTTTAGATGGCGGCAACTTCGAGATGTATGGTACAAGCGTAGATGGCTACGAATATTGTGAACTATGGTATAGGGTCGAGGGATAGAATGGAAAAACGCGGCTGCCGACATGACCGGTCACTGCATGTTCTTAACTCGAAGATTGCACAAGGATCATTTCAGCATGGTTCATTAAACTAACGGGAAACGATAGTTGAAGACTAAAAGGGCTGCCACGTGGCAGCCCTTCGTAGTTACGCTAACGGGCAGGATAATGGAATATGTGGTACTTAAATTAAACACCACAAAGGAGTGTGTTATGTCGCATAATTTGGGGCTGAAAATTGATTCTGAAAATCGCTTTGATAAATTCGTTAAGAAGATAATAGAAACCCAGCTTGTGTGGGGTTTGAAATCCGAGGACGGTTG
>NZ_JBITPK010000038.1:0-19621 GCF_050467785.1 Paenibacillus sp. NRS-1760
GCGAGAAAGTAGCTGTGGTTACTGGTCTGTAAGCACACATAGGTGCTTATTGAGCGAATTCGGCGTATGCGGAAGGTTGAAAAAGAGGCTGTAAGCACGGTGTGAATCAACCCAAAAAAGGGGCAGTCCGCGATTGGACTGCCCTAAGCAAATAAGGTTATTGGTTACTCGGCAGACTGCTCCAAAATCACATAGCCGTAAGCCGGCAATGTGAGTTGAAGTTTACCGTCGTTGCTGCTTGCAACGGAAGAGCTTACTGCATATTTGCTAGTGTTTGATAACAATGCAGACCATGTCGATGAGCCGTTATCGGTGATGACAGCTGTTGCAATCGATCTTGCATCGGCCTTAGCATTTTCGATCGAGGCAGCCACTGGGGATGCAGAAGTCTCGCTTCCAGCAGTTGCAGCTGCTGGTTTCGCAAAGCCTCTAAAATCAACAGGATGAGGAGCAGCGTTGCAATCAGTCGGCTGAGCTTCAATTTCGAAGCTCAGATCAGCCGCTTCGCCACGAGCATTCATCGCGATAAGAAGCCGTTGGCTTCCTTCACGACGCTCATAGACCAAGGTACCATCTGCTGCGCCAACGTGCACGAAGCGAATATCAGCGCTGCGAAGCGCGCTGTACTTGTGGCGCAGTCCGATTGCGTCGGTATAGAACGTGAGCAATTCACGGTTTTGCTCCTCTGGGTCCCACACCATACATTTGCGGCAGCCTGGATCGCCAGCGCCATTGATGCCTACCTCATCGCCATAATAAATACATGGGGTTCCAGGGAAGGTCAGCTGGAAGAGCGAAGAGAGCTTCATCGCATCCGTATTATCCTCGCAGATCGTAAGCAGACGAGGCGTATCATGGCTATCGAGCAGGTTGAAAGCCGATTCTGTTACTTGCTGTGGATACGCTGCAAGCTGCGCTCCAATCGCATTAGCGAAGTCAGAGGCATCAATCGTTTGATAAGCAAAGAAATCAAGAACCGCATTCGTGAAAGGGTAGTTCATAACCGCATCGAATTGATCACCCTGCAGCCACATCATCGAATCATGCCAAATCTCGCCCAAAATATAAGCGTCTTTATTCACTGCTTTTACCGTCTGACGGAACTCACGCCAAAACTGATGATCAACCTCATTGGCAACGTCCAGTCTCCAGCCGTCGATTCCAATCTCCTCGATCCAGTAGCGAGCTACCTCGAACAAATATTGCTTCACCTCAGGATGCTCGGTGTTCAGCTTCGGCATAAGCGGCTCAAATGCGAAGGTCTCGTACGTCGGAACGCCGTCCACCACTTGCAGCGGCCATTCCCGAACATAGAACCAATCCGCATATTTTGACTGCTGTCCGTTCTTCTGAGCATCGACAAATGGAGGGAAGGTTTTGCCTGAGTGATTGAATACCGCATCAAGCAAGACACGAATGCCGCGTGCGTGACAAGCATCAACCAATTCCTTCAACTTCTCATTTGTGCCAAAATGCGGATCAACCTTCATGTAGTCTTGTGTATCATACTTGTGATTGGTCGTTGCTTCGAACAGCGGAGTGAAATATACCGCATTAATGCCAAGTGCTGAAATATGATCCAAGTGATCAATTACACCCTGGAGGTCACCGCCAAAAAAGTTTTTTGGCGTAGGCTCGCCGCCCCAAGGCAGCACATTTTCAGGATTGATCGAAGGATCGCCATTCGCGAAGCGTTCAGGGAATATTTGATAAAAGACAGCATCCTTCACCCAAGCTGGCGGCTCAAATACATCGATTGGATTAATATATGGGAAATCAAAAAAAGAATTTGAGTTGTCAGGAAGTGTAAGCTCGATACCTTTATCCGAGAAAATAATCGCCTCATCTCCACTTATTAAGCGGAACGCATAACGCAGCCTCCGAAAAGGAGGAATAACGGAAGTTTCCCAATAATCGAATCGTGCATCCGAAGTGAAAATATGCATAGGGACCGTTGTAATCGTTTGATCCCACGCGTACTTGTCGCCAACGATTGCTTCAACTACAGCAACATCGTCTTTTTTGGTACGCAAGCGGAGGTGCAGTGTCTTTCCGTCGTAGGCGTAAGCCCAGTTTTGCTTCGGTCTGTGATAAACAGCTTCTAATAACATAATTATCGCTCCTTCATGGAAGATGTGAGAAAAGATATGGAAACACGAAAAAAGGCACAACCTCTCTGCTCATAATAAGCCGAGGTTGTACCTTCTCCCATAACACGTTCAGGCGCCGCTCACGCGAAGCATATTGCGAACAAATGGTTGCGGTAGCATTGCCTTTCTATTGTAAATCTCAACACTTTTATTATACATAATTTGCACGTATTGTACTAGTCTAGTTTTGAAAAAAATTATGCATTAACCGCTTCATGCGCTAGCGATTCCAAGTAGCGCTCGCAATCCAGAGCAGCCATACAGCCGCTTCCAGCAGCGGTAATCGCTTGGCGGTAATTACGGTCTTGAACATCGCCGCAAGCGTATACGCCTGGGATGTTCGTCTCGGAAGTGCCCGGCTTCACAATAATGTAGCCTTGCTCATCGGTGTCGATTTGACCGCCAAGGAAGCCAGTATTAGGCGTGTGGCCGATCGTAATAAATACGCCGTCTGTTTCAAGCAATTCTTCCTCGCCCGTTTCATTATTGCGCACCTTCAACCCTTGCAAGCCCATGCCTGTTGCAGCAACTTCAAGCGGTGTACGGTTTAGGCTCCATACGATTTTGTCATTCGCACGAGCGCGATCCTGCATAATTTTTGATGCGCGCAGCTCATTGCGACGGTTAACTACTCTTACTTCGGAAGCGAAGCGAGTAAGGAACACGGCTTCTTCCATTGCGGAGTCGCCGCCGCCTACTACAATAATTTTTTTGCCGCGGAAGAAGAAGCCATCACAAGTTGCACATGTGCTTACGCCGCGACCGATATTTTCTTGCTCACCCGGAATGCCGAGGTATTTGGCTGAAGCGCCTGTAGAGATAATGATGGATTCGGCTTGCAACTCGCCAATGCCTTCCACGTCAAGCGTGTAGGGACGTTTGCTGAAGTCGACGCTTTTTACAGAGCCTGTTTTGAATTTTGCACCAAAACGCTGTGCTTGCTTACGCATGTTGGACATTAGCTCGCTGCCCAAAATACCATCAGGGAAACCTGGGAAGTTTTCTACTTCTGTTGTTGTTGTAAGCTGGCCGCCTGGCTGCCACCCTTCAATAACGAGCGGCTCCATGTTCGCGCGAGCCAAATAAATGGCAGCCGTCAATCCGGCAGGTCCTGTACCAATAATAATTGTTTTATGCATCATCTATATCCTCCATTCAAAATTCCGTTGAATAATAAATCCTACTTTAAAATTATTATAATGTAGCTTTAAAGTCAATATCGTTCATGTAACGTTCATGTTGGTCATGTATGCTGAAATCATAACGACATAAGTCTAATTGGAGGAAGAACAAAATGCCCAAAATCGTAGTTGCAGACGACGATCCAAACATTCGCGAGCTGGTAGCTCTTTTCCTAAAAAGAGAAGGCTGTCAGGTCATTGAAGCTATAGATGGTATAGACGCATTAGAGAAGCTGGACGTGGTACGACCAGATCTTGCGATCATTGATGTCATGATGCCCCGCATGGACGGGTGGGCGCTTTGCGCGGAACTGCGAGCGAGCTATGATATTCCACTGCTCATGCTGACTGCCAAGGGGGAAACCTCGCAGAAGGTGAAGGGGTTTGAGCTTGGTGCGGATGATTATATGGTCAAACCCTTTGATCCGCCAGAGCTCATAGCCCGGGTTAAGGCGCTGCTCAAAAGATACCGGATTACCGCTTCGCAGACGGTAGAGTTCGGCGATGTCCTCATGAATCGAACGGACTTTCATATGTCAGCTGGTGGCGAGAAGGTAACATTGCCGCCTAAGGAGTTTGAGCTTCTATTCAAGCTGGCAAGCTATCCTGGCAAAACCTTTGCCCGTGATCATCTGATTGAACAAATATGGGGGATGGACTATGAGGGGGATGAGCGCACGGTTGATGTACATATCAAAAGGCTGCGAGATCGATTTCCCGAGGAGCAATATCGTTTCCGTATCGTAACGATTCGCGGACTAGGGTATCGACTGGAGGTATGGTCATGATTCGCGGCCTTTACTTTCGAATTACAGCTACATTTCTCGTTATCGTTTTGATTAGCATCGGGGTCGCTTTTTTATTCACAAACCAAATGTTCAAGAGGGATGCAAGGGGTCAGCTGCCCAATCAGCTGGAGAAGTCGATTGCTCGCATTGAACAGCTTTATGCCGTCTCGAAGCCGGCAGATTTGCAAGCATTTTTGGAAGAGGTCTCAAGCTTGCAAGGGCAGTCAATTGTCGCTATTAGCAGCTCCAACTATTTAGTAAGGGCTGGCGAGCGAAGCGAGCTGATTATGGAGCGACTTACATTCGAGCAGCTAAGAAAAGTATTCGGCGGCAGCTCTGTCAGATTGGATGTATACACTAGCGAGGAGGTTAGCCCGCCTTCGCCGCCTGCTTTAGGGAAACTTGTGTCATTCGGCAATGAAAGATGGGCATTGTTCGTTCAGCCAAATCGTTTTCCGCAAAATAGCAACTTCTTATGGACGGCTGTCACGCTGCTTGTTACGCTGCTGCTCGTCGGAAGCGTACTTATTCTAATCGTAGCCCGTTATTTAGTGAGGCCGCTAAAAATGATGACGAACGCTGCGACGCGAATGTCACAGGGGGATTTCAGTGTACGGCTGCCCGCAAGACGCGGCGATGAGCTCGGTGAGCTTGCGCAGGGCATGAACAAAATGGCGCTCAGCTTATCACAGCTTGAAATGATGCGTCAGGATTTTGTATCCAATGTCTCGCACGAAATGCAGTCTCCCCTTACGTCGATTGGCGGCTTCGCAGAAGCACTGCGCAGCGAGGAGGTTACTGGAGCTGAGCGGGAGCGTTATATTAGCATCATTAAGCAAGAGAGCATGCGGCTTTCTCGGTTAAGTGAAAATTTACTTAATTTAGCATCGCTCGACTCGCAGCAGCATCCTTTTCACCCGCAGCCGTATCGACTGGATCGCCAGCTTAGAGACGTGGTGCTTGCCTGCGAGCCGCAGTGGATGGCCAAGAGGCAAACGGTCGAGCTGCTAATGGAGGAAACGGTGATTACTGCTGATCGTGATCAGCTTAATCAGGTATGGATGAATTTGCTTGCCAATAGCATGAAATTTACACCAGAGGACGGCAAAATCTTTTTGTCTTTGTCCGAACAGAATGGCTCCATTGTAGTTCGGATTACCGATACCGGGATAGGCGTTCATGAGGAGGATCGAGAGCGAATATTTGAGCGTTTTTATAAGGGTGATCTATCGAGGGATAGAAGCCAAGGCGGGAGCGGGCTTGGACTTTCGATCGCACAAACCATCATTCATATTCACGGCGGAACCATTGCGCTTGATCCAAGTGCGGACCAGCTTACTGGAGCAAGCTTTATGATTAAGCTCCCGTTTGCACGTGCAGCTTCTTAGTTATGGGACGAAGCTATTGAGGACATGGAAAAACGAGGGTGAAACCGTTATGATAAAAGGAGCGATTGCATAGAAAGCAAAGAGCTGGGGGAGATGTTAGGGTGGAGAAGCGGATTCGGAAAGCGATCATTCCTGCTGGGGGATTAGGGACAAGGTTTTTGCCGGCTACGAAAGCGCAGCCGAAAGAAATGCTGCCTATTATCGATAAGCCTGCTATTCAATATATCGTAGAAGAGGCTGTAAATTCAGGCATCGAGAGTATCGTAATCGTCAGCGGACGCAACAAACGAGCGATCGAGGACCATTTTGACAAATCTGCCGAGCTCGAAATGGAGCTGGAAGCGCGTCATAACGAAGAAATGCTGGAGATGGTGCGGAAAATATCACAGCTGGCAGATATTTATTATGTTCGTCAGAAGGAGCCGCTAGGCCTTGGCCATGCAGTGCTTTGTGCACGCCGCTTCATAGCGGACGAGCCGTTCGCGGTATTGCTAGGCGACGATATTTTGAAAGCTGATCCGCCTTGCTTACGGCAAATGATGGATGTGTACGAGAGGGAACAGTCATCTGTTGTAGCTGTGATGGAGGTGCCATGGGATCAGACGCATAAATATGGTATTGTTGATATTGAGCGGGATAAGCAGGTAGCGCGAGTACGCAACATTATTGAAAAACCGGCGCAAGGACAAGCCCCGTCCAACTATGCGGTTGTTGGACGCTACGTCCTTGATCCTGTCATATTTGAGCTGCTTGAGAAAGCGACGCCAGGCAAAGCTGGGGAAATTCAACTGACGGACAGCTTACAGCAATTAAATCATATCTCTTCTTTAATGGCTTATCGGTTCGATGGTATTAGACATGATGTAGGCGACAAGCTTGGTTTTGTACAAGCTACGATTGATTTTGCATTAGAGCGTGCGGATCTAGGCGATGAGGTCAGAAAGTATATGCTGGAGAGGCTGAAGGAAACGCAGTTCTAATCCATGAGAAATGAAGGCCGCCAATGAGCGGCTTTTTATTTTGTCTTTTGGCCGGTTCTATGGTTAGAACTTGAGATCATGTACGTACAAGTTCAGCGTATGATATACTACAGGAATACAACTAACGGAGTTGAGGTGTGAAGTGAAGGAACAGCAAACGCCCAAATATATGCAATTAAAGCAGGAAATTATATCCTGGATCGTCACAGCACAGTTTAAGCCGCACGAGAAGCTGCCATCGGAGAATGAGATCGGCAAGCAATTCGAGATGAGCCGGCAAACGGTGCGCCAAGCGCTCGGTGATTTGGAGCAGGAGGGCTGGCTCTACCGCGTACAAGGGAAAGGGACGTTTGTGTCGGACCAATCTGCGCCGGAGCGGAAAAACTCATCCCAAGGGATGACGATCGGGATGATTACGACCCATATATCAGATTATATATTCCCAACCATCGTCAGAGGCGTCGAATCGAGCTTGCGCGCTGTAGGGGCAAGACTTCTGCTGGCGAGCACGGATAATGAAAAGGATAAAGAAAAGGACAGTCTGGAGTCGATGCTGCGCGAGCCGCTGACCGGGCTCATTATTGAGCCGACGAAGAGCGCGGAGGGCAACCCGAACTTTAATTATTTTTTGGCGCTCGATGCGCTCAAAATTCCATACATTATGCTCAATGAGCGATACAGCGACGTGGATGCGCCATGCTTGCGCGTGGATGACGAGCTTGGCGGCTATCGTGCCGCAGAGCATTTAATTAAGCTCGGCCATACGCGAATCGCTGGATTTTTTAAGACGGATGACTTTCAAGGCGTTCACCGGATGCGCGGTTTTTTACGGGCTCATCGGGAGCAAGGGCTCACGGTTCCACCGGATTATTTGCTGCGCTATACGACGGAGGAGAAGCAGGACAAGCCGATGCAGGCCTTGTTTGCGATGCTGCAGCGTGAGCCGGATCAGCGGCCGACCGCTATTATTTGCTATAACGATGAGCTGGCTGTAAAAATGCTTGATATTGTGAGGCAGGCTGGCTTAACGGTGCCTGAGGATCTTTCGATTGTCGGTTTTGATGATGCGAATCTGGCTACGGCTACCGAAGTGAAGCTGACAACCGTTGCGCATCCAAAAACAGAAATGGGCACGGATGCGGTCGAATTGCTGCTTAGTATGCTGGATAAGCAGCACCAGCGGCGACAAACGCAGGATAAAATATATGATCCGCAGCTCGTTATACGTGATTCAACTAGACCGCCGCAAAGCTAAGCTGATGCTGAACGGTTAATGCTTTTTATATGGATGAATAAAAAAGACGTGACACACTTGTACGTACAACTTATAATAAAGCAAAGATATTCTATGGCGATGTCCGTATAAGTGAATGCGGATCAGCATAGAAATGTGAGCTTGAAGGGAGCGATAAGTGGTCATGTTAGAAGCATTGAAGCATGCGGTTTGGGAAGCGAATATGGATCTTCCAAAGTACGGATTAGTTACATTTACTTGGGGCAACGTCAGCGGTGTAGATAGAGAGTCTGGTTATGCGGTTATTAAGCCGAGCGGCGTTCCTTACGAGGAGTTAAAAGCCGAGCAGATGGTTGTCGTAGATTTGGAAGGCAATGTAATTGAAGGAAATCTTCGACCTTCCTCGGACACGGCTACTCATGTGCTGCTCTACAAAGCGTTTCCTTCGATAGGCGGAATTGTACACACCCATTCGCCTTGGGCGACAAGCTGGGCACAGGCAGGGCGCTCTATTCCATCGCTTGGCACGACGCATGGCGACTATTTCTATGGCGAGGTGCCTTGCACACGTGCGATGACAGAAGCGGAAATCAACGGGGCATATGAGCTGGAAACAGGCAATGTCATCGTTGAAACCTTCCATAAAAACCATATCGATCCAAACCAAGTGCCTTCGGTGCTCGTAAACAGCCACGCTCCTTTTTGCTGGGGCAAAGACCCGCATAACGCCGTTCATAATGCGGTTGTGCTGGAGGAAGTGGCGAAGATGGCTCTTCATACGTATCAGCTTAACCCGAATGTTCAGCCGATGGATCAAGCTTTATTGGACCGACACTATTTACGCAAGCACGGAGCGAACGCCTACTACGGCCAAAAATAAGGAGGATTCGGATAATGAGCAAAAAATACGCAATTGGTGTAGACTACGGCACGCAATCGGGCCGAGCTGTTCTTGTGGATCTATCTAACGGTGCCGAGGTAGCGGAGCATGTCACGCCGTATACTCACCACGTTATTGATGAGAAGCTTCCGGTATCTGGCATTAAGCTTGAGCATGACTGGGCGCTTCAGCATCCGCTTGACTATATTGAAGTGTTGGAATTGTCGGTTCCTGCTGTGATGAAGGAATCGGGTATCCATGCTGCTGATGTCATCGGTTTAGGCATCGATTTTACAGCATGTACAATGCTTCCTATTGATGAAGAGGGAGCGCCGCTTTGTGTGCAGGATGCCTACAAGGATAATCCGCATAGCTGGGTGAAGCTGTGGAAGCATCACGCTGCGCAAGATGAGGCTAACCTTATCAACGAAATGGCAGCGCAGCGCGGTGAGAAGTGGGTGCCGCGTTATGGAGGCAAAATATCATCGGAGTGGATGATGGCCAAAGCATGGCAGATTTTGAACGAGGCGCCGGACATTTATGAAACTGCAGATAAATTTGTTGAAGCGACGGATTGGGTTATCGGCCAATTGACCGGCAATATCGTTCGCAACAGCTGCACGGCCGGCTACAAAGGCATGTGGCATAAGCAAGAGGGCTACCCAAGCAAGGATTTTTTCAAAGCGCTTGATCCTCGTTTAGAAAACCTGACAGAAACGAAGCTGCGCGGCGAAGTTGTACCGCTTGGCTCGAAGGCTGGAGAATTGCTTCCTGATATGGCTGCCCGCATCGGACTTGCGCCAGGCACGGCGATCGCGGTTGGCAATGTGGATGCGCATGCGGCGGTGCCAGGTGTTGGCGTCGTTACGCCAGGCAAGCTGGTTATGGCGATGGGCACATCAATTTGCCACATGCTGCTCGGAACGGAAGAGAAGGAAGTGGAAGGAATGTGCGGTGTCGTTGAGGACGGCATCATTCCGGGTTACTTTGGCTACGAAGCGGGACAATCAGCGGTTGGCGATATTTTTGAATGGTTCGTTGAGGAATCTGTTCCAGCCTACGTGCTTCAAGAGGCGGAGCAGGCTGGCGAAAATGTACATGTTTATTTAACTCGTAAAGCCAGCGAGCTGAACGTTGGCGAATCCGGCGTTCTGGCGCTTGACTGGTGGAATGGAAACCGCTCGGTACTTGTGGATACGGATTTGACAGGCACCATTATAGGCCTCACCTTGCTAACGAAGCCTTGGGAAATTTACCGCGCCCTTCTTGAAGCAACGGCATTTGGCACACGCAAAATCGTCGATGCGTTCCACAGCAACGGGGTTGAAGTAAATGAATTGTACGCATGCGGCGGATTGCCGCAGAAGAACGCGCTGCTCATGCAGATTTATGCAGATGTAACGAATCGCGAGATCAAGGTCGCAGCATCCAAGCAAACGCCTGCACTTGGTGCAGCGATGTTTGGAGCAGTAGCAGCTGGTGCTGCAAAGGGCGGTTTCGACAGCATTGTTGATGCGGCTCAGAAGATGGCTCGTGTACGCGAAGAAACGTTCAAGCCGATTCCGGCAAACGTTGCAGTTTACGAGAAGCTGTATGCGGAATATAATTTGCTGCACGACTACTATGGACGCGGCGCAAATGATGTAATGAAACGCCTTAAGGTTATAAAAGAAGAGCAAGCTTAGGTAGCTATTATTCAATCATATATATACCAAAAAAACGACTCCAGCATTTAATTATGCGAGGGAGTCGTTTTTTTTATTAATTTCTAGCTTTTTCCACTATTCTTGTCGAAAATGTACAGAATTTGTACAGAAACGAATGTTATTATAGGTCGTCGGACTTATAAAAAAGAGACATAAGAAAGTAGACAACTTTTGAAAACGATCTTATTAGTAAAGGAGAGTACGGGAATGATGGAAGATGGTAGGTCTATGGAACCAAGAGGTTCTAGGAACAGAGGTCGAATGAACAGCAGACTGTGGCGAAAACGGTTATTTACCGCATTTATGGCATTTGCGGTGCTGCTCGTTCAGCTTTTCCCTGTTCCATACGCAGCAAGTGCTGCAGCACTTGATACAGGAGCGACTTATTTTACCGGTACGGATAACTGGGGCGGCGGAGCTGCGAACAGTGCAGCTGACGGCGATGTAGACAGCAGCACGGGGAACGGTACGGCTCTTTATCCGATCGAATTTAAAATTAAAGACATTAAAGCCAAACCTACAAAAAGCGCTTATATGCTTATACGGGCTCTTGATGTAGACGAATACGATGAATCAAACAAAAGCGGTACAGGCGAGTGGGACCGTGTATATTTCTCATCTAACCCTGCAGATATTGCATTAGGTGCACCTACAACCCCATGGCCAGCAAATTTTGGGTCTGCTACATACAAGAAGGAATTCCCTCAAGCATTTAACTTGGGCGCTTTATCCGGAAAAAATGATGTGTGGAATACGACCGTTCTGGAAATTAAACCTGATCAATGGAATAGTATCGTCGCCAATCAGGATTTATATGTTGGCATTTCCGTACATCATTATTTCATGAATACTTCTAATTTCAACAGCGGTTGGGTGACGACCATCGATTGGGGTCAGCTTGTCATTGACGGCGGCGTGAGAGAGACCGGAGAAATTACCGGAGCCGCTGTTGCTGTTACGAAAGACAAAGTAACGATAAATACAGGTTTCTTGCCTAAAAAAGACGGAAACTTCTATATGGAAGTCAACGTTATTGAGAAAACGAAAGTCGGCAATGAGATTAGGGAGAAAAACTTGGATTTGTCGCAGAAGTACTTTAGCGGCTCCAAGCAAGGAACCGAGCAGAAATGGGACAACATTGTACTTAATGCTCCTGGAGCAGATCCAAGCAAAGAATACACGGTAAATATTATATTGTTCGACAAGCAGCCAGATAAGAATGAACCTGGAACAGCACAGCATATTTATTCGATGTCTACGTTTGACCCTGCCGTAAAAGATATTGCAAAAGCGGGACCTCAATACGAGCCAACGAATTTTACGCTAACTGACTTCAGCAGCAAATATTATCGTGTAACAGGTGAAGCGCAAGCAGCTAAGCTTGAAAAAGTGAAAATCGTTTCGCTTCCAAGCGGCGGCAAGCTCCAGCTTGCAGGAGTGGACGTTAAATTAGATGACGAAATTGCTAAGGCAGATGTCGCTAAATTGACCTTCGTTCCAGATGCAGCAGGTTTAACGGGCACGACTTCATTTAAGTGGAATGGCTATGATGGAAGCAAGTACGCGGCTATCGATGGAACAGTAACGATTACTGCAAATGCCGCTCCTGTTGTAACAGATATGAATAAGGCTATTAATCAAGGTGAAACACTGACATTTACAGCTTCAGATTTCACAAGCCAGTATACGGATGCAACTTTGCCGAAGGAAAACTTAAGCAAGGTGAAAATTGTTTCATTGCCGGCGCCAACTGCCGGTAAGCTGATGATCACAAACGGTGGTTCTGCTGTAGCTGTGGCTGTGGGCGATGAAATCAGTGCAGCTGATTTGGGCAAGCTGAGCTTTGTTCCTGCGAGCAATGCCAGCGGTACAGCTTCGTTTGAGTGGAATGGCTCAGACGGCGTTCAGTATGCGAAGGATAATAAGCAAGTGACCATCGCGATTAATACTGCGCCTATTGTTAGTAACATTTCTTTTGCAGCTATAGCTGGCAATACGGTTCAAATGAAAGCTACCGATTTCACTAATGCGAATGCATATAGCGATGCGGATGGCGATGCATTGACCAAAGTACGTATTAACCTGCCAGCCAACTTTTCCAATAGCGGAAAGCTGCGTTATACATCCGAAGGGGTGGACTTCGTAGTATCTTCTAATACAGAAATTTCTTTAACGGAATTAAATACGCTGCGTTTCGTTCCAGCTGCAAATTTGGCGGAAGAAAGTACAGTTACCTTCACTTGGGATGGATTTGATGGCAAACAGTATTCTTTATCGCCAGCAAATGTGAGCATTACTTATACGAACGACCCTGTCGTGAGCAACATTGCGAAGGACGGTCTTCAATATGAGCCGACTGCTTTTACAGCTGACGAGTTTAGAAGCCAATATGCGAAAGCAAACGGTGCTGCTAATTACAATGGACTTCAGCTTGTGAAGATCGTTACTCTGCCAGCAGTGGGACAAGGCTCCTTGTTCCTAGGCAGCAAGGCAGTTGAAGCCGGTGATGAAATTGCGATCGGTGAAGTGGATGCATTATCCTTTGTTCCAGCTGATGCTGGATTCACAGGTACGGCAGCATTTAATTGGAATGGTTATAATGGATCGAAATACGCGAAGCAGCCAGCTGCGGTAACTATTAAAGCGAATGCTGCTCCAACGGTAGAACAGATTAATAAGGAGATATTGAAAGGTGGCACAGTGCCTTTTGCAATTAAGGACTTTACGGATTCGTACAGCGATTCCAACAGTGAGAGCTTAAGCAGAGTAAAGCTCGTATCGCTCCCAGATCCTGCAAAAGGCAAGCTTGTTTTTCAAATAGGCAATGGCCCAGTTTATGACATTACGACTGCCGGCTTTGTCATTAAAGCAAGTGACTTAGATGGTTTAACCTTTGTGCCTGCTGCAGGCGTGACGGGTTCAGTAACATTCGACTGGAACGGCTCGGACGGCAAGCAATATGCGAAGGAAAACAAGAAGGTTACGATTACTATTAATACTCCGCCAGTTGTAGACGACATTATAAAAGCGGGACTTTCTGGTGAAATTATTGCTTTTAAAACAACGGATTTCACGGAATCGCCTCGTTACACAGATGCAGATGGCGATTTGCTGAAAGAAGTTGCGATTATTGTTCCAGCAAATTTCAATCAGAGCGGAACGCTTTGGTACACACCTTCTGTTGGTGAGTCTGTCTATATGGTGCCAGGCAGTACTGAAATCATTGCAAAAAGCGATTTGGAAAGTCTTAAATTCCAGCCTTCAACCTCATTAGCAGAAGGAAGCACGGTTGAATTTGGTTGGAGGGGCAGCGATGGGAAACAATTTGCAGAAGCGGCTGCTGCAATCACTATTGGCTACAACGGCAAGCCGGTTGCGGAACCAATCACTGTAAATGTTGCCGAAGGGGCAACTGATATTATTATTGTTTTTAAAGGTTCAGATCGCGAGACAGTTACGAAGCTAGTTTACGGTTTAGAGAGCAATCCAGGCAAAGGTACGCTAGAGCCTGCCGATTATAATGTATCAGGTGATACATGGATCTATAAACCGGGTTCGGATTTTATATCTGGTCAAGATAGCTTTACGTACACTGTAACGGATGGAGATAATCAAGTTTCAGCTCCTGCAACGGTGACGATCAATATTCATAGAGCTCTCGATGGATGGGCCGGAGACAAAGCGCAGGGCGAGGTAGATGTATTAAAAATCATTCCAGGCGAACAGCTTAAGCTGAGTGCCGTTAGTTCCTTGCTTGCTAAGAACGTTACGGCGAATGTGAACGGTATTATCGTACCGCTTACGCTTGTCAATCAGGATACCTTCGTAGCAGACGGCTATAAGAAGTGGGAAAATACAACGTATTTACTTCCTGAATTAACAGCAGCAAGCAAATACGAAGTTACATTTAAGGCGCTAGACGATGAAGGAGGCTTATTGCCTTCAGAGACAAAATTAGCGGATAACAGCTTTGAAGTGGTTAAAGCAGTACTGGCGTTAACCGCAAGTCCAGAGAAAATTTTGGGCGATGGCAAATCAACAACCGAGTTATCAGCATTGCTAACAAATGCAGATGGCACTCCAATTAAAGGTGTAACGGTTATTTTTGAAGCTCCTGCAGGTAAAGGGACGTTTGTTGGTGGAAACACGGCGGTCACTGACGAACAAGGGTTAGCGAAGGTTACGTACAAATCACAGCAAATTACAGGCATCAACGAGCAGCAGATTCCGATTCAAGCGAATGTGTACAACAAAGAGCGTGGCTTGAAGGAACAGGATGAGATCATTATTACCTTCTTGCCTGCGGCAGTTAAAGGGTTTATTACAAAGGGAGATACGAATTCGCCGATTGCTGGCGCAAGTGTTCGCGTAACGCTTGATCTAGATGGCGACGGCGTGATCACACCAGGAACAGACTTTGATGAAACAGTTATTACTGATGCTAGCGGAGCTTATTATGTAGTAGTTCCGAAAGGCGATGTCGTTTATGAGCTGGAAGTGACGCAGACGGTTGATGTTGGCGGCGTTCCTACACCTGTAACCTACAAGCAATCGGCTCAAGTTGGTGAAGTAACAGGAGCAGGCGAGGAAAACTTTGAATCCGAGAAAACGGTAACAGGTATCGTGCTGCTTAAGCAGCCAGATGGCAAGTCTTCTTTGTTCAATACTGATCTGCTTGCTAAGACTAGTATTTATTTGAAACAAGCGGATGGCAGCTACATTTCCGAAGGCGGAGCTCCGAAAGCATTTGCACTTAGCCCGCAAGGCGTATTTAATGCGAATGGGCTTGCTATTGGAGAATACGAGTTGGAAATTAGATATGAAGTCGAACCTGGCAAGGAAATAATTTTCAGCCATGCTGTGGTCAAAGTAACGGCTTCAGGGGAAATGAATATTTCTGAGGCGCTTGTCGATCCATATGGAACGGTTACTAATTCGGTTACAAAAGCAGTAATTGAAGGAGCGTCCGTTGTCCTTTATTACGCGGACACAGCAAGAAATAAAGGCAAAGGGATTATACCTAACACGGAGGTTGTTTTGCCGGCTCTCGTTGGTTTTGAACCAAATGACAATGCGAGTCCAGAACAGCTGACTGATGCACACGGTTTCTATGCCTATATGGTGTATCCAGAAACGGATTATTATCTTGGTGTAATGAAGAATGGGTTCTATAATTATAAAAGCCCAGTTCTCTCCGTTGAATGGGAGATTGTCAAACATGATCTAGAGTTGATGCCTTTTGAGGCAAATGTTCCATCTGTCAATCCTGCGCTTACTCTTTCAGTCGACAAGAACAAAGTAAAAGAAGGAACAACGTCGACTCTAACGGTGGATTACAAAAACAACTCCAGCAGTCCAATGGCAGCAGGAGAAATCAAGGTCAAGATTCCAGCGGGCGCAGCTGTTGTGGATGCAGCTGGCGGAATTGTAACAGACAACACCATTGTATGGAAAGTAACAAATGTACAAGGAGGACAGAACGGCAGCTTCAAAGTGGTCATCGAATGGCCGCTTATGAAAGCAGCAGATACGGCATTTGATATTTCGGGTGAATTTATCGGGAATAGTGCTACTGTCCAATCATCAGTAAAAGTAAATGTATTCTCAGATCGCTTCGGAGAGCTTACTCATACTCGTTATATTCTTGGATACCCGGATAAGGAATTCAAGTCAGAAGGCTCATTGACTCGTGCGGAGCTTGCAGCAATTGTTGCAAGACTATCTGGAAACGAGAAAGTGGAAGAGCCGCTTTCATTTAACGATATTCGCAAAGGTCACTGGGCGACGAACTACATCCAAAGCGTTACGCTAAACGGCTACTTCAGCGGATACGAAGACGGCTCTTTCCGTCCAGATGCGGCAGTTACAAGAGGAGAGCTTGCAGCGGTTATGGCAAGGTTCCTCAAGCTTGAAGTGAGTGCGCCTGCGACAGTCCACTTTAAGGATACTTCAGGCTACTGGGCAGCAGACACGATTGAAGCTTTGTTTAATGGCAAGTTTTTGACCGGTTATCCGGACGGAAGCTTTAAGCCGAAAAAAGAAATTACTCGTGTTGAAGCAGTTACGATGATCAATCGTATGCTTTATCGCGGTCCGCTTCAGGGGCTGGCTCCATTGTTCCCTGATATGCCGCAAAGCCACTGGGGCTTTGGCGATGTACAGGAAGCAACGATCTCACACAAAGCTGAGCGCAAGGAAGACGGCAGCGAAAAATGGATCGAAAGCATCAATGATAGCGTGAAATAAAGAGCATTAGTATAAGCAGCCTATCTGTTCACAGTGTATTGTGACCATGATAGGCTGCTTTTTTTAAATATGGCTCCATTTCCCACTATAAAAAAATGGAGATCATTTACTTTTTGATATAGAATAGATAGATATGTTTAGAGAGAAACGTGGGCTGGGGGATGAACGGAAGTGTATTGCCATCATTGTGAAAAAAAACAGACGGATGATGCCATTTATTGCAGCCAGTGCGGCAGATTGCTTGCTGATGGAGAAGAAACTGCAGCGGCTCTAAGTACTGAGCGATCTATGCTTTTATCGGAGCGGGCTTCTGTAGAGATAGACGCAACAAGCCAGCAGCCGGGCAAGCCTAAAAATACGCGGAGACGTAGAGCTAAGAGCTCTATTTTGGCATGGCTGATGCCTATCATTTTAGCACTTGTTACCGCTGGTTCCGTATTTAGTTACTATATATATCAATCCGAAATAAATGATAGAGTCATCAAGCTTCATGTTGAGGCGAAGGCGGAGGCGCTAGCAGGGAAATATGACAAGGCGCAGAAGCTGCTGCAGGAAGCCTCGGATGCGCGTCCAGGCTTTGGCGCTCTGCAGAAGGATGCGGAGATCGTTGCCGTTGTCGCAGAGCTGGCACAGTCAATTACAGCAGCGGGGGAGCAGCTGGAGGAGCGGAAGCTTGAAGAGGCAGAACAGACACTGGAGCGGATCAACGGTGAATTAAAGGGTCATAAAGAGCCAATCTATATAAAGATTAAGCATCAGCTTGACGACTATAACGTTAAACTTGGTGTCATGAGGCTGACGGAAGAACTGGCAGGTCTGAATACAGTGGATGAGCTTGAGTCAAGGCTTAACATTGCGAATCAATTAGACGGTGAAGAGGCGCTAGCTGTAAAAGAGCAAATTGTCGCCAAAATCGTCGATATAAGCTATAAGGATGCCGAAGCATTGCTTAAGAAAAAAAACTATTCGGACGCGTTGGCACTGACGGACCGAGCGCTGCTTTTTGCCAAGGATAATGAGCGGATTATGTCACTGGCCAAAAAGATAACTGATGCACAGGCAGATTACGAGAAAAGGGAACAGCGAAGATTAGAGCAAGCGATGCAGCAGGCTGCAGCAGAGGATCTAAAAAATCAGACGGCAGCCGTCGAGGTAGTTAAAATCGAATCGACGCTCGATGAGTTCGGAGATTTAAATATTGTAGGCGAGCTGAAAAATGCGGCTACACGGCCTATTTATTCGATTAGCGTTCAATTTATCGTCTACGATGCTGACGGCAAAGAGGTAGGCAAGGGCAAGGCAGAGGCGACGCCGGATTATGTTGATCCAGGCCAGAAAATCACCTTTAATAGTACGGTATATGGGGTTTATGTAGAGAATACAACCGTCGTCGTTGATCACGCGACTTGGTATTTGGATTAAGGGGGGAGATGTGATGAGAAAACGAGCTTGGATTAGCGTCATCGCTTCTACTCTCATTGTATGTGGAGGATTGGCTGCTGCGTTAGCCATTCATTCAGAGGTGCCAAACAGGCTGACGGGAAAGCCGTTGCTTGCGGTAGCTGATGAGACGAAGCAGAAGTCTCTTAAGGATATTATTTTTGAAACGCAGAAGCTGGTCGTCATGATTGAAAATGAAAACGGGGATCAAGGCTCAGGCTTCCTCTATAATAAGCAAGGGGATCTCATTACGAATGCGCATGTTGTCGCTGGCTCCCATACTGTGAAAATTAAAACAGCGGATGCGCGCGAGCTGGACGGAAAAGTCATTGGCATTAGCACGGAAACGGATATTGCGGTTGTTCGTGTGAAGGAACTGGCTGGAACGGAGCCGCTGCAGGTAGAGCGTAAAGAAAGAGCGGAAGTCGGGGACGAAGTGCTTGCTGTCGGCAGTCCGCTCGGATTTCAAAATACGGTCACTACCGGTATTGTCAGCGGGCTAGGAAGAACCTTCAAAATTGATTCCTACTTGTATTCGGATCTCTATCAAATTTCTGCGCCAATTGCTCCTGGTAATAGTGGTGGACCGCTCGTTGATCAGAAAACGGGATCGGTGCTGGGCATTAACTCTGCTGGTTATGAGCAAGGTTCAATTGGCTTTAGTATCCCCATTGCGAACGTAATCGATATCGCTGAAGGCTGGTCTACTAAACCGATGACTAAGCTGCCTGATCTGGAGCTTTCGGATAAGGAACTGAAGATGGAAGATGAAGCGAAGATTGAGGAATATGCTGATTATCTCGTTACTCATTTTTATGACAGTCTGAACAATGCCGATTATGTCTATGCTTATTCATTGCTAGGCGGCAATTGGAAGGAAGGGACGAGCTACGAGAAGTTCAGGGCAGGTTATTTGGGGACGCTGAATGTGGTCATCGAAAATATGCATGTGACGGAGAGCAGAGAAGACAAAGCTACCGTTATCGCTGTTATTTCAGTAGATGAGCGGGTCGAAGGCAAATATGTGTTAAGCAAATACCAAGTGACCTATGAGGTCGGCTACGAGAACGATCAATTAAAGCTGCTCAGCGGCAAAGGTAAGGCTATTAAGTAAAGAATGACGTTTAAAAAGCTAGAAAAAGTCGGTCAGGGGAGACCGCTTTTTCTAGCTTTTTTTGTGTAGCTGTGGGACGTTTTTAATGAGGAATTTATTGATCAATCGTCAGTTCTAATTAAATTTCTATGCTTGTATTTTCGATTTCACCCTCGCGCAAAACTGGGCTTAAAAAGAGTTCAAGTGCTACAGAGTCATTGCGCTGAAGCGGGAAGCTGAGCAGCGATGCTGGAATTACGCGTCCGTTCAGTACAAGTTGATAGCTGGTATTGCCGCCAATAGGTACTCCACTAACGGAATTAATTTGACCATTAAAGCTGAAGCTAACAACCCCCGTTTCCGCTAGAGCCTGATAGATGCTCAAACCCGGTCGGAAAGGAATGCGATACGCCTCAGTTATGCTAGGAAACGCTCTTCCACCGTTTATGAGAACCGTTACGGTCGCCTGTGGTCCCGCAGGCGGGAACAGCCATGGCCCACCGATCCAGAAGCCCCCCGGCCCAAAACCGCCGGG
>NZ_JBITPK010000039.1:0-2167 GCF_050467785.1 Paenibacillus sp. NRS-1760
AGAACTTCTTCTAAGTGAAAGTTTATATGGGGAGCCAGTAATTCATGAAGTTAAGAATACTAAAATAGAAGTAACGGAACAATTTGATGTCTGGACAAAAGCATTGGACAAAATACAAAGCGAAATTTCAATTCCAAGCTTCAATACATGGTTTAAGAGTACGAAGGCAGAGTACGTGGAAAGTACATATTTAATTTACAGTCCGAACAACTTTACTACGGAATGGTTATACCAAAGATACTCCAATTTCATTATGCAAATTCTCGAAGAAATTACTGGTGAATCCGACTTTAAAATCGATTTTCGATTAATGGATAATTCTTCGACTAAATTTGAATCAAGTCTAATTCCAGGTAGAGCGAGTTTATGGTTAAGCTAACGGGAAACGATTGTTAATAACACACTTGATGAGCAGGCGCTACGGTGGGCTACTCTTCTTATTAAGCTAACGGGCAGTTTAGTATAATAAGGGACATTTGCTAGAACGTTAAAATATTAAATTGAGATACATTTAAGAAAAAAGATTGGGCTATTTAAAACGATATCAGCGGGGGGAGAAGTGAATTGGAGGATTCATTAACGGAAAAGAATGGCTTGTATTCCTTACCACTGAACCAAAAGTCTAAATTAAAGTGGTCTCTCCACATTCTTTATGGATTTATGGTAGTCGTGTTTCTTGGTTTCATTATGATACCTGGTGATGACCAGAAAAAATTTATTCTAAACATTTTTTTTCTTGTGTTCGCTATCATTTTCGGATACGTATGGCTTGCAATGGCATTGTTTAATAAGCCCCATTTAATAATTACTGACGAATACCTCGAATATAAATGGTTATTTGGACATAAGGTTATCATTTTAAACAGTATATACAAAGCTGAATTTTTTTCTGAAAGAGGTATTACTAAACTTGGAATTTGGGCTAATGAGCAAGGTAAACAGTCATTTTGGGAAACCACAGACCGATTTTTCGGCAGGGACTATTCAGTTAGTATCGTTGTTTCTACGTTTCAAAATATAGAATTTGATAAATTACGTTTAACAATTCTGTCAAAAATCAAAAGTTAGTGTTTAGTTTAATCGTAAGTATAGAGAGGATATTTCTCTTCATTCATTGAACTAACGGGAAACTATAGGTGAACAAATAAGGAGCAGTTTGCTACATGGCAGCTGCTCCATTTCTTTGTTAAGCTAACAGGCAGGCTAGCGTAAACAAAATGATCAAAAGTATTAACCATACGTAGTTAATTACATTTCGGGATTAGCGCAATGATTTTCGGCAGCTTCGTTTGGTTAACGGGGGTAGTTTGAGTAAATGTAAATATTTACTTGCGAACTAGTGTTCGGTATAATAAGCTTGATTCCATTACAAAAAGGAGATGTTGGATATGTATAAACACATTAAAGATTTTGCCGCAACTTGGCAGTATGAAACGGAAGCAACAATGCGGACACTGGAGATGCTGACCGACGAGTCTCTTGGCCAACAGATAACAAGCGATCATAGAACGCTTGGACGTGTTGCATGGCACCTTGTACAGACGTTGCACGAAATGCCATCTCGGACGGGACTGTCTTTCGAAGGACCGGGCGAAGATATGCCGGTGCCAGCTTCGGCAGCAGACATCGCGTCAGTCTATAAGAGGACCTCACAAGCGCTCCTTGATGCTATACAGTCCAGTTGGAAAGATGAGAATCTGCTTATCATGAGCGATATGTATGGTGATCAATGGCCAAACGGCTTAATGCTGGATATTCTCGTAAAGCATGAGATTCATCATCGTGGTCAGATGACAGTCCTGATGCGTCAGGCAGGCCTTCGTGTGCCGGATCTTTATGGCCCGACAAAAGAGCAGTGGGCCGAGTACGGAGCGCTACCTCCAGTAATTTAGAGTAAGATTATATCCGCTTTGGCCGTTTGGCTATAGTGGGATTTATAAGTATTTTATCATAGGATTGAAAGTGGTGGCTTGAATCATAGACAAGAGGACACCATCGGACTGAAACTGTTGATTCTATTGAACAAACGGGGAACGATAGTTGAACGGAAAATGGAGCAGTTTGCCGTGGCATCTGCTCCATTTATTATTAAGCTAACGGGCAGTTTAGTTCAACATCCCTTGCAACCCACGGTTGCATTTAATGTTACATTCAATTCAACATATAC
>NZ_JBITPK010000040.1:0-2813 GCF_050467785.1 Paenibacillus sp. NRS-1760
GAAGAGGGGGAGAAGAGAAAGAGAGAAAAAAGGAAAAAAGAGGGAAGGGGAACGTTAGTTCAACAAAATAGCCGCTAGCCTGAACTTAATTTCAGGTTTGGGCTAGCGGCTAATGCAGCTTAATGATTCAATCGAGAGGCAGTTGGCAGTTGTTAATTCATCAGATTCTCTATCCGATCTGCACGGATCCAGCACATTTCCTTGATATCTATGGTCGCTTTGAAGTCGTCTATCAAGGTAAAACGATCTTGAAGACTGACCAACGACTCAATACGGAACATATCTCGCAGTCTATCAAGTCCACCCGAATCGATGTTGAATAACGCAAAAGCATCCACGTCAAGACTCATAATAAGTTTCTTTACTTTGTCTTCCTTACTATGTTCCATATAGAATTCCTCAAGTATTTTAACCCTAAAAGCGTCTGAATCAGGGTTCAGATAGAGTAATTCAATAGCTTCTTCTTCAGGAAACCGTTCTTGTACATAATTCTGTAATTCAATTTCATCTTCCTCATACGAATAATCGAATGCAGATACAACTCTGCTTTGATGAAGGATGGTGAAACCCCAGCCGTGGTCTTCGAAATTATAAAAGTATAATAGAGGTACGCCAGCAGTCATTTTTATAATATCCTCAGGATAGGTGTCACTAACTTCTGTACCTTCCGTAAAAAACAAGCTCCATTTATCATTAAGCGGTTTTATAAAAATGGGATTGAAGTCTTCGATAGCTTTCCTATGTTTATTCAATACAAGACTGCCTGAAGTAAATTCACTCATTTGTTTACCCCCGTAATGTCATATCATCAATTAAGATTAATATTTCGCTGGATACCAGCTAATCACCTTCATTTTCCAAGAGTATTGCTATCGGTTTGTTAAGTTAACGGGCAGATTTCTCCAACAAAAGTCGGTACAGGCAATAGATTTTTCAAGTTCTTGTCAAAAGATATTGGAGAAAACAGCACATTTTATATTTACAAATCTATAAAAATAGATATAATAATCTGTATGGAACCATTACAGATTTATAAAGCTTTGTCTAACGAGACGCGTAGTCAAATTATGCTATGGTTAAAGAATCCAGAGGAATTCTTTGATGAAAAACCTTATCTACAACAAAATCTCAATTTTCAAATTGGTGTATGCGTGGGAGATATTCAGGCTAAAGCAGGTCTTGCACAGTCTGTTATTTCGAGTTATTTGTTGACGATGCAAAAAGCTGGTTTGTTGGAATCTGAGCGAATTGGGAAGTGGACGTACTATCGTCGAAACGAAAAGACAATACAGGAATTTTCCGAGTACATCCAAAAGAAACTATAGACTGAAAGGAGGTCTTTTTTTTTGTAATATACATCTATGAATCTATATATGTAAATATAAAAGGAGACTTACATTTAAAATGAAACAGGTTAACCCTTTGCTTATCATTATTTTGGCTTTAGGCGTATTCGGTATTATTACAACGGAAATGGGGATTATAGGTGTTTTACCCCAGGTAACTCAAAAATTTAATATATCGACCTCACAGGCTGGATGGCTTGTAAGTATATTTGCTCTCGTCGTTGCTATCTCAGGTCCATTCCTGACATTACTCGTATCCGGTATTAATCGTAAAGTCATTCTATTAACCACTTTGCTTATTTTTGCAATTTCGAATATGGTTTATGCTTATACGACCCAGTTCGATGTGATGCTAGTTTTTCGTTTTATCCCTGCTATTTTTCATCCCGTCTTTTTTTCGGTTGCCCTTGTGACCGCAGCCAAGCTTGTCCCTCCGGAAAAAAGCAGTAAAGCGGTCACAAAGGTTTTCGCCGGAATCACGGTGGGGTTTGCTTTTGGCGTGCCTTTGACATCTTATCTCGCGGAGAAGATTTCGTTAGAAGTCGCTTTCCTGTTCGGAGCTGTTGTAAGCATGATTGCCTTTGTAGGGATACAAGTTTGGCTTCCTTCCATGCCTGTTAAGGAAAAAATGTCTTATGGCAAGCAGCTTGGCATATTACGTAAACCTCAATTGTGGTTAAATATCGTGACCGTTATTTTTATCTTTGCAGCTATGTTTTCTGTGTACAGCTACTTTGCTGAATATCTTGTGCAAGTAACACATATGAACGGGTCAGGAATCAGCATCATGTTGATGGTCTTTGGTATCATCATGATTTTTGGGAATTTTTTATTTGGGGGCTTTGTTCATAAAAGCATTACAAAGACCGTCATCATGTTTCCTCTGCTATATGCGGTAATTTACTTATTCGCTTATTGTCTGGGATCTTATCTCATTCCGATGGTTGTTATCGTAATCATTTGGGGGGTAGTGCATTCCGGCGGGCTTATTGTCAGTCAAGCATGGTTAACGACCGAGGCGAAAGAAGCTCCCGAATTCGGCAACAGCTTGTTTGTCTCATTTTCCAATCTTGGAATTACTGTAGGGGCTTCTATCGGTGGTTGGTTTATTTCTCACTTGGGAATACATCAACTCATCTGGAGCGGAATTATGTTTACATTGCTTGCTTTCGTATTGATTATGGTAAAAATAAAAATTTCCAAACCGAATGCAGAGGAAGTAAACGTGCGTTAAACTAATGGGAAACGATAGTTGAAGACTAAAAGGGCTGCCACGTGGCAGCCCTTCGTAGTTATGCTAACGGGCAGGATAATGGAATATTTGGTACTTAAATTAAACACCACAAAGGAGTGTGTTATGTCGCATAATTTGGGGCTGAAAATTGATTCTGAAAATCGCTTTGATAAATTCGTTAAGAAGATAATAGAAACCCAGCTTGTGTGGGATTTGAAATCCGAGGACGGTTG
>NZ_JBITPK010000041.1:0-10211 GCF_050467785.1 Paenibacillus sp. NRS-1760
TCGTTTGTCTTGCTTGTTTTGCTTATTGACCGCGTGTGTCTCTCGGCCAGAAATAGAATATATCATGTACATACCTAAATGGTCAAGCGTTTAAATAAAAGTTTTTAAAAAAACTTCATTTCTATCATAAAACCATCTTTATTCCGTTCCTTTACGCTGCAGTTCACGCCAAACTTTCTTGTTGCTGTACTGACGCTCTGAGCTAATATCCTTGCCAAACCATGCTGGCGCAATGAAAGCATTGGCAGATGCTTCGGAGTCAAACTCAACCTCAAGCACCGAAAGCTCGATTTGGTCATAGGTATCAATCTCAATGATTCGGTCGTTCCATTTTGCAGTCACTCTGTTTTTCGTCAATGGTATGAAACCAAAAGCGTTAACTACCTGTTCATAAATACTGTTAGAAATCGAATATTCAATTTCCTCACGTGATAGACCGTTGCCTAGCTTAAAGGTATGTGTGAATGAAACCTCGCCGCTCGCCAGATCAACAATTCTCCGAACACGAAGCTCTTGATTGTCGTCGATAGCCAAATAGGTTTGTTCTATTCTTTGCTCGGAGAGCACCAACAAATCGTTTTCTTCTATTAATGCAGTTGGAAACGCCGGCAGCAAAAACTTGCGTTCAATTTCTAATGACATGTATAACAGCTCCTTTTTGTATTAGTCTTCCTCCAAGAAAAGCTCATCCAGCATTCTTTCCCTATTGTTAATGAACCTCTTCATAAGCATATAATGATCGGTTTCCTCGAGAGCGGTGCGCTCAATCCCTTCAGCAGTCAAATTATAAATCACTGCATCCGGATAAGCCATTAGAATCGGAGAATGTGTTGCGATAATAAATTGTGAGTGCTTCCCTACGAGCTGATTAATTCGTGCAAGCATCGCCATTTGGCGGAAAGGAGAAAGTGCAGCCTCAGGCTCATCCATCATATACAGACCATTACCGTTAAAGCGGTGGAGGAACGTTGCAAAAAAGGATTCACCATGCGATTGCTGATGGAGCGACTTTCCGCCATATGAATCAATAATGCGTGGTCCACTGCCAAGCTCACGGTCCATTTGGTCAATATTAGTCGCCAAATTATAATAGCTCTCCGCTCGAAAAAAGAACCCATCCCTTGGTTTGTTTACGCTGCGTACAAGCCTCAAATGCTGATGAAGTTCTGAATGCGTAGCTTCTGTAGAAAAATTAAAGTTAATCGTACCGCCTTCTGGATTGAATCCGAGTCCAATCGCGATCGCTTCCATCAGCGTAGACTTGCCCATTCCATTTTCCCCAACGATGTATGTTACTTTCGGATGGAACTCCAGCTCATCTAAACTCCGGATAGCACTTAAATCAAACGGATAAGAATCGAAGGAGGGTACTGTCTCCCGAAGGAGCTTAACGCTTCTTAAATAAAGACCTTGCTGGCTTTGTCTCATCCTGTACGCCTCCAAGTTCGATTATGCCTTATCTGATTCTACTATTAACCGCAGCACTTTTTGAACTTTTTCCCGCTTCCGCAAGAACAAGGTTCATTACGTCCGACTTTTTTCTTTGATTGCATATCGATTACTTCCGCTTGAGCAGCTGGCTTAGGTACATTATTCAGCACCATGCTCACGTTTGCACGTTTCTCCGCTAGCTCTTCTGGGGAATAACCTTTGATGGCCCATTGCTTCGTGCTGTTCATTAATGGAACGAGCAAATCGGTAATATTCCTCATTGTTTCCGAATTAGGAATTTCAATAAAGTTCTGTGCCAGCTCAATAACAGAAGCTAAAGAATCTCCGTTTCTCGCAGCATCTGTACATTCCTCAGCCATCAAATCAGCTTCTTCACGGTCAATCTCATAACGCTCTAGTACAAAACGGACTAGATTCATATAGTGGCTGTTTCTCTCCACATATTCTGCTTCTCCAGCTTTCAAAAGCTGCTGCTTCGTAAATGGACAAAAATCCAGATCATGTCTAAGGTCTCTTTCTTTCACAATTGCCTCAGGATCTGCTACCCGATAGTCTGATATGTAGCCACTCTCTTCAATGAAAAATTGCTCATAGTAATCTTGGGCAGCAAACAAAACGTTCATAATATCATATTGAGCAAGAGGATGATCATCCTCTGAGATTACAAATGATTTCAACTGATCTATCGTCAATGTTCCATAATAATAGAGTAGGCCCTGCGTTAACCGTATCCATTCCGTGTTTCGATTAAGAATGGGCGTTTCCTTTAAGAGGTCCCCTGCTTTAATGAATTCCACCAGTTCGGCTGGCATCATCACAACACGCTTGCCATCTACCGTTCCCGGAAATAAAATACCACGCTCTAGGAAATAAGTATACTGCTGCAATTCAAGAAACGGCTTGTCCCAAATACCTTCGTTTTTCACTATTTTCTGAACAAGCTTCAATCTATTATGATCAAAGCAACGAGTTGCCATTTGTAGATTGTCTGGTATCAGCTCTGAAAGCTTCTCCACAAGCCCCTGCTTATTGAGCGAGCTTAGGTTGCTAATATCCAAATTCGTACGTATTCTAGTTAATTGCTGCTTCGATAATGTGCTTAGCGCATCCGCATAAGACAGTGGATAGGTAAGCGGCGGCCATAATTTTTCCAGTGCTTTATCTTGCTTTGTTGTCATAATAATCTCCTAACTCGTAGATGTATTTCATGCTCTTCTATGAATTATGAGTGGTACACTCAAAAGACATGCAGGTTCAAAGATAACAAAAATCGAAGATGGAATCAAACAAATCTGTTACTAATTTCATCACAAAATGTAAACTCAACCTATAAATTACGGATTCAAACCTAAATAAAAGCCTCACAGATCATCAAGCGATCTACGAGGCTTATTCAAAATCTATCATGATTTATCCATACCTTTTACACTTAACAGCGAATTAAGCTGCTCCAGTAAATTACCGCCGCCAGTGAGCGAGATAGTCCCGATTTTCTCGCAAATTTTCTCAAGAAACTCAAGCTCTTTCAGACGATAGAGCGTGCCGTTCTCATCCATTAGCTTAGCGGTATTTAGCAGGCTTCTAGTAGACGCTGTCTCTTCTCTTCGTGTAATGAGATTGGCTTGCGCCTTCTTCTCAGCAAGCAGCACCGTATTAAGGATGTCCTTAATATCACCCGGCAAAATAATATCTTTGAGGCCCGCCGAAACGAACTGTACGCCGTAATGCTCCTTCTGCTCGTTCAGACGTGTAAGTACAAAATTCGCGATTTCTTGCTTCATGCGCAGCAGATCATCCAGCTTAAGAGTACCGACATATTCGCGCAAAATAAGCTGCAGCAAAATGTACACCTGCTCCTCGAACGACTTAATCTGAAATGCTTTTAGCGGGTCAACAACCTTGTATTGGCACACAAAGTTCAGCCGCAGCGTCACCTTGTCCTCTGTCATGATCTCTTGTCCAGTCATGTCCAGCTGAAGCTGGCGCAGATCAACCGTCTTCACCTGCACGCTCGTTGGTCCTTTCCAGAAATAATATTTTCCCGGACGAAGCTCGCGCTGCAAAACGTTATTAAAAAATAACAACCCCGTTTCATAGCTTGCCACCTCGAACACTTGCATAAAGCTTTGCAGCCTCGACAGCAGTGATCTATCGATCTCTGATGTCAGTTCTGGATTCCGAATGTCTATACGAATAAATGAATGTTTTTTCATTACATTCCAGAATCCATAAAGCCCTGGTGTCAGCAATGTGGCAAATTTGCCATCCTCAAAATGCAGTACATACTCATAATCCTGCACATCAGCTATCGTCAGCTGCTCGGCAAGCTGCTCATCGTGGAGAAATAGCTTCAACTCCATATTTGGAACAGCGAAACGCTTCGCAATATTTTGCAAAATAACGGTATCATCAGAAAATGATGTATGGCGATATACGCCCGGCTGCAAAAGCTTTATGTAACTGCCTTTTTTGAAAAGCAGACCTCGTTCATCGTTCTTGATAATCACTTTTTTAAACATGATTTAACACCTCTTTACACGGTTTGGTTGATCTTTGGAACAGGAGCGCTCCTGCGGCTAGACCGGAATCCGGCTTGAGAAGGGAGCAGAGCTGCTTTACAGCTTCGTTGTCGATAGTCGAGTACGGATGTACCTTCCATCTGTGCTCGTTCTATGTCTTACTCTGCTATAAGAGGCAGCTGGCTCCAATCGGTATCCACCGATTGCATAGGTTTTGCTGCAGTGATTGTGCCGAGGCATCGTCTGAGTGCTCCTGCTTAAGATCACATCTACAACATTAGTTCTCCTTTGGAGGGAGTCAGAGTGCTCCGAAGAGCTGTTTCGCGGATTAGGCGATTGACAATAGAGGGATTAAGTCCACTCTATCCTGTGGGAGATTAAGACGATATGAGCGATACAGTATACAAGCGCATAGTATGCGCGTGCACTGCGGGATTTTTAGAAATCCCAGCCAAGGTACGCCATTCGTACATGAACCTCATCTATTATTGAAGTTATCTTTAATAGCGATTTAATAAAAGCTAGGTGCCTTTTATAGCAGCCATCGGCTTGCATTTGGCTATCACGGCAGCTAAAGAAGCGCCAACAACGCTGTCGATGATCTGATCTACGTCTTTATATGCCTGTGGGCATTCATCGAGAATGGCCTGCAAGGAAGCATGGTTAACGAGTATTTCATCATCCGTCCCAACCTTCAGCGATTGTTCAAACTGATCAACCGTTACCATTTCTTTTGTTGCTTTTCGCGATCTCGCTCGCCCCGCTCCATGGCAAATAGAATAGAAGTTTTTGAGTCCCTCTTCCTTGCCTACCATAATATAAGAGGAAGTTCCCATAGAGCCTGGGATGAGCGCGGGATGTCCTGTCTCCTTGTACACCGGCGTATTTAGAAAATGCCCCGCCGGAAGCGCACGCGTTGCCCCTTTGCGATGGACGAGCATCGGCTGGTTGCGGTGAAACTCCTTGAGCGCGTAGTTATGCATCAGATCATAGAGAACCGGCATTTCTGTACTTGCTCCGAAAACTTCCTGAAAAGCTTCACGGACACCGAATGCAATCATATGACGGTTGCTTACGGCGAAGTTGAGTGCAGAATACATCAGGTTCAAGTAGGTCTGCCCTTCCTGACTCGCAATCGGGGCATAGATCAGATTAGGGTCTGGATTGCTAACTCCCCACTGATTCATCGCTTCCTTAATAACCTTATTGTGTTCGCGTCCAACCATTCCGCCCCATGATCTGGAGCCAGAGTGAATCATGACGACAACCTGACCGTCGAACAAGCCCCATTTTGCCGCCACATTTGCGTATTCCTCATTTATCTCCAAATACTGAATTTCAATGAAGTGATTGCCACTGCCGAGCGATCCGAGCTGCCCACGCGCATATTTCATAATTTTCGGAGGCAGTTGATTTAAATAGGTATGGTCGAAGCCGAACTGGGATTGCTCCACATGCGTCAGCCATTGCTCATTTGGCACATATTTCTCAGGCAGACCCTTCAAGCCATGCTGTACCACACTCATAACATCGATATCGTCGTAGTTGGAGTTCTTACGCTCGTTAGTCGGTACGTATTTCTCGATTGCGGTGATCAATGCTCTACGAATGTTTTTGTCAGCAAGCTCACGCTTATGAAGCGATGTTGTATGAACGCGCATCCCACAGCCAATATCAGATCCGACAATAGAGGGAGATACACAGCCATTTTTCATATTCCAGACCGCAGTCGTCCCAATGCAGGTTCCAATGCCAACGTGGGCATCAGGAGTATAGCTCATATATTGATTTCGAGGAATTTGCAAATTGTTGTTTGCCATTTCATATACTTTGTCCCCAAAGGCTTGGAGCACATCTTCATTCGCAAATACGTGGAGTGAGCCATGCTCAAGCTCCATTTCATGATGATTGCCTCCATGTCTCTTATGCTGCATTATCATCGTAATACCTCCCGTGCTTCAAGCTATACGTGTCGTAACTCGTTTGCTTGCTCGCTTCTTATGAGCTTTATATTGCCTGATTTTGGAGACCGTGAACATGGTGAAAGTATTACGAGTAAGCAAAAACGCAATTAGCTTTCTCTGGATGCTAATGAAGCTTTGACGAAAAAATAGAAGACTAGTATTAAAAACAATATACTTTCTTATATTTTAAGCAAAAACGCAATTAGCTTCCTCTGGATGCTAATAAAGTTTTGACGGAGAGATATAAGCCTAATATAAGAATTAAATTTATATACTCTTATATCTGGAGGAAAATTTTCCTTTTTGTTCAAATTTGCGCTCTTCCTGTTAAGATAGAAAAGAAGAGCGCTTATGATCGGAGGAATACATAAATGGCAAAAGAAAGCTTTGATAAAGAGATCCAGTTTTTGCGGATGCTCGTTCTTACGAGCGGTGCATATAATCGCCAGCAGTATGCGGACAGGCTGGGCATCTCCATCCATACCTTCGATAAAACGATCAAACGTCTGAAAGAGGTTGTGAATAGCGTTTACCAACAGCTGCCTGAGGATAAAGGCAAGGAGTTTGCCGAAACCATTCGTTACAGCTATCTTGATTCTTCGGAACCGATGCTTCTGTTTCTATTTCGCGCCAAATCTCTAAAAGAATCAGAGAGTCAGCGCCTCTCCTTATTGCTTGCTGCTATGCGCGAGAAGTCATTCACTGCAATGGAGCTCCTCGATCTATGCTGCAGCAGCATGCCGGAAGAGCTCTCACTGCCTGACGAAAAAACGATACGAGGCGATTTGAAATATTTAGAGCAAGTAGGCGTCATCAAAAAAGAGTCTGGAACGCGCCCTTTTCGCTATCGGATATACAATGATTTAGTGCAGCAGCTCTCACGCGATGAACTGCTCGATCTATATGACTTTGTAGACGTTATGGCAAATACCCAAATTCCCTCCGTACAGGGTTATTTGCTGCGTGATGGTGTCAAGAAATACATGAATCGGAATCAGGTCGATTACGGCTCGGTTGAACCCTTCTTATATAAGTACCACTATTACTCTCGTATTTTGGACGAGGCTCATCTCTTTACACTGCTTGCTGCGATACGTCATCGGCGCTCGGTCAGCTTTCTCTATTTTTCGCCGAAAAAAGAAACCAGCTACACATCCAAAAATACGAATCCATTATTTGAGCGCGATAGTGAAGGACAGCAGGAAACGCTGCTCCCTCTAAAAGTTGTTTACGATCATCAATATGGCCGCTGGTACCTTCTTGGTCATCACGCCCGCTACGGCATTAAGAAATACCGAATGGAAGGCTTAACCCAAATTTCGGAAGAGGAAGAAGCCCCCGTGGCATTATTCGAGTCCAAAAAAGATGAGCTGGAGCAGCGGATTAAACATAGCTGGCTAATTGATACGGGCAAGCCTGTTCTAGTGCGGGTTCGCTTCTTTCATCCCGGACCTCATATCCCAAGCTTCGTGATGGAGCGTGTTCTGCTCCAAGGACAATGGGGCACTATTTTGGAAGAAAGCGAAGAATCCTTCATCTATGAAATTGAGGTGAACGGAACGATTGAAATCAAGCCTTGGATTAGGAGCTTTGGCTCAAGCTGCGAGGTGCTTGCTCCCTTGAAGCTGAGGCAGGAACTGATTGAGGAATGGAAGGAGATAAAAAGCTACTATGAATCCTTTTGAGAAAATATTCAACTATCAGATTTTATCCAAGCTGGAAGGCTCCGGTACGTTCATCATGACTGCGCATGAGCGAAGTTGGCTGAAGACCATGCTTGAGCATCCCGCTGCTGCGGCTGCTTTGTCTCCAGAAACGCTTATTCAAATGAACACTATATTAGAAGAAGATCAATCCTTGGATACTGGCGGGCTCCTGCATAAGGCAGCTAGTAGAGAGAAGCAAGTCTATCATTCTTACATTCGTCCGCTTCGCCAAGCTATCACTAACAAAAGCCTACTATATATAAGCTATAAAATTAAAGGAGGCCGCACCTGTACGGAGCAAAGGGGTCTTCCCTATAAGCTGGAATATTCGATGGTCAAACGGGAATGGTATCTTCTCTGGTACCATATCAATCATCGAACGCTGATGAGCACAAAGCTTGATAACGTGACGGGCAGCAGCGAGCAGGTTTGTCCAACGGAATATTACGAGCAGCTAATTGGTATCGTTCAAGGCTTAATGAAAAAACGCAGCATGAGTGCGAATATTCTTGTTGTTCCCGAATACAACGGCGAGCTCTCGCGCATTTTGTATGCTTTTTCTTGCTTCGAGAAAGAAGTCAGTTACGCTGCCGACTCCAATGAATATACGATTCAATTGCACTTTTCAAGCAAGGACAGCGAATATGTTCTTTCCAAAACTCGCTTCCTCGGAAAGCGGGTTCGCATCATCGATGGCGAGCACCTGCGGTGCCGTATGCTCGAGTCTGCGACAAAATCCCTAGCACGATATGCACAATTTGACGAAAAATTTTATTTAGAATGATTATAAAATGATATTGATTTCCTCCTATAAAACGGTAACATAAGGTATGAGGCGTAATCATACAAAATCAATGAGGTGAATCTATTATGAGTACTGAGAAGAACAAGCTCACAACTAGCTTTGGCGCTCCCGTTGGAGACAACCAAAACTCGATGACAGCAGGCTCACGTGGTCCCACATTAATTCAGGATGTTCATCTGCTTGAAAAGCTGGCGCATTTCAATAGAGAGCGTGTTCCAGAACGCGTTGTCCATGCCAAAGGCGCAGGCGCACATGGCTACTTTCAAGTTACGCATGATGTCACGTCTTATACGAAAGCTAACTTTTTGTCCGAAGTAGGAAAACGTACTCCTATGTTTATACGTTTTTCAACCGTAGCTGGCGAGCTCGGCTCTGCCGATACGGTACGCGATCCACGCGGTTTCGCCGTTAAATTTTATACAGATGAAGGAAACTATGATCTAGTCGGCAATAATACACCCGTATTCTTTATTCGTGATGCGATCAAATTTCCAGACTTCATTCATACTCAGAAGCGTCATCCTCAAACCCATTTAAAAAACCCGAATGCGGTATGGGATTTCTGGTCCTTATCGCCTGAGTCTCTGCATCAGGTTACGATTCTTATGTCTGACCGCGGGATTCCTGCTACGTTTAGACATATGCATGGTTTTGGAAGCCACACTTTCAAATGGGTGAATGACCAAGGCCAAGCGGTATGGGTGAAATACCATTTTAAAACAGAGCAAGGTGTTCAAAACATCTCTAATGAGGTAGCTGCCAAAATTGCTGGCGAAAATCCTGATTATCATACCGAAGATTTATTTAATGCAATAGCAAGTGGAGATTTTCCAGCGTGGAAGCTTTATGTACAGATCATGCCTGAAGAGGATGCGAATACATATCGCTTCGATCCGTTTGACGTAACGAAAGTTTGGTCTCAAAAGGATTATCCATTAATTGAGGTCGGTCGCATGGTGCTTGACCGCAACCCGGAAAATTATTTTGCAGAGGTGGAGCAAGCGACATTCTCGCCAGGATCATTTGTCCCAGGAATCGAAGCTTCACCGGATAAGATGCTCCAAGGACGTCTCTTTGCTTACTCCGATGCTCATCGTTACCGTGTTGGCGCCAATCATAATCAACTGCCGATTAATCGCCCTGTCGCTCCGGTGAACAATCACCAGCGCGATGGCCAGATGCGTGCGGACGGCAACGGAGGAGCATCAATTTATTACGAGCCTAACAGCTACGGCGGACCAACGGAGTCGCCGGAAAACAAGCCAACTCCGTTCGAAGTGTCAGGAAATGCAGACAGCGCTCCTTTTGACCATCATGACCACTACACACAAGCTGGCGACCTTTATCGCCTTATCAGCGAAGAGGAACGTGCCCGCCTTATTGATACGATCGTCGGCGCTATGAAGCCCGTTGAGAAAGATGAGATCAAGCTTCGTCAGATTGGCCATTTTTTCAAAGCAGACCCTGATTTTGGCCAACGCATTGCTGAAGGGCTTGGCTTGTCCATCTCACAGCAATCATAATTTCTTATATATCGCATCATCCAGCCTTGCAGCTTTCGAATCCCTTTCGAGAGCCGCAAGGCTTATTGCTTGAAGTTATGGTGGCTCGGGACGGAATCGAACCGCCGACACTAGGATTTTCAGTCCTATGCTCTACCAACTGAGCTACCGAGCCTAATATTTAAATGGCGGTCCGGACGGGACTCGAACCCGCGACCTCCTGCGTGACAGGCAGGCATTCTAACCAACTGAACTACCGGACC
>NZ_JBITPK010000042.1:0-1668 GCF_050467785.1 Paenibacillus sp. NRS-1760
TGATATGCTCCCCAAATAGTAGACAGGTGAAATAATAAAAAACCTGCTGCTGTGAGGGGAGCATTTTCATGTCTAAAGTTGAATATTGCGCATCGGAGAAACTTACCATTATCGAAGAGATCGAAAGTGGCGAGCTTGGCTTTATGGCCGCTGCGTATAAATATGGGGTATCAAAAACAACCTTGGTGAAATGGCAACGCCGATATGAAGTCTATGGTTTAGAAGGATTGGAGATTCGAACGAATAACCGTAGCTACTCTGAAGAACTTAAGCTACAGGCGGTGATGGATTACATCAAGGGGGAATTATCCCAATACGATATCATTGATAAATACAAGATAGCGAGTAGAACACAGCTATCGGACTGGGTGAAGAAGTATAATAGTCATAGCAGCTTAAAAACCTATAAAGGGGGAGCAATGGCTATGACGAAAGGACGTTCTACGACCTGGAAGGAACGGTTAGAGATTGTTCAGTATTGTATGACACATGACGAGGATTACGGTAAGACAGCGGAGCAGCATCAGGTCTCCTACCAACAGGTGTACCAGTGGGTGAAGAAATACCAAGACGGAGGACAAGAAGCGCTTCAGGATGGACGTGGACGTAAAAAAACCGAAGAAGAGTTAACGGACACAGACCACCAGAAGCTTGCCATGAAGAAGATGGAGGCGGAAATTGAACGTCTACGCGCAGAAAATGCATTCCTAAAAAAGTTAGAGGAACTCGAAAGAAGGCGACGCTAAGCCAAGTACGTCAAGATAACATCTATCTTGCCATTCAGGCGGTACGGCAAGACGGGCAGTTCAGCATAAAGACGCTGTGTGAAATTGCAGAGATTCCACGGCCAAGCTATTACAAATGGCTGAACCGTAAGCCTAGTGTACGTGAACTAGAAAACCAAAAACTCACAAAAGCGATGATCTCGCTGCATGAGAAGGTAGGCGGTATCTACGGGTACCGTCGATTAAAGCTTCACTTGTGCAAAGAAACGAAGCAGAAGATTAACCACAAGCGCATCCAGCGCCTCATGCAGCTACAAGGCATTCAGTCAGTGATTCGCCGCAGAAAACGAAAGAAATATGCAGCGTCAACGCCTCAGCACGTGGCTGAGAACCTGCTAAACCGCGAATTCACCGCGACAAAACCGAACGAAAAATGGGTAACCGATGTAACGGAATTCAAATATGGTCACGGTCAAAAGGCGTATTTAAGCGCCATCTTGGACCTCCACGACAACACCGTTGTGTCTCACGTATTCGGGCACTCGAATAACAATAGCCTCGTGTTTCAAACCGTCAAAAGGGCGATGAAGGCAGCATCAAAGAGCAAGCCCATGTTGCATAGTGACCGAGGCTTTCAATACACTTCTCTACGGTTCAAAAAGTTATTTGGGAAAAAAATAACCCATAGCATGTCTCGCGTAGGGAGATGCATCGATAACAGTCCCATAGAATCCTTCTGGGGAACCCTGAAGTGCGAAAAATATTATTTGCACACATACCAAAATTTTGAAGGGCTTGAACGGGACATTGAAGCCTACATCCACTTTTACAATAACGAACGATTACAGGCAAAACTAAACGGCCTCAGTCCAATGGAGTTTAGGACTAAGGCCGTTTAACAGGTTTTATTATTTGTAATGTCTACTTGACGGGGTGCAGTTCA
>NZ_JBITPK010000043.1:0-4027 GCF_050467785.1 Paenibacillus sp. NRS-1760
GCAATCTTTTCTTTCGTTTGTTTCTCTCGCCGTCCGCGTGTATCTCTCGGCCGGAATTAGAATATACCATGCATGCATATATGATTGCAAGTCTTTTTTGAAATTATTTTATTATATTTATGATTTCACTATATAAATGCCATTTAATACGTCTATAATGCCTGTAAAACACTACATTTAAGCGTTTTAATATTTAATTTCGTTAATATAAATGAACAAACATATTATTAGTTATTTATTTTCGAGCTCAATGTTAGCCTAGTTAACTATGTGTAATTAACAAATGGAATTCAACTCAGCTCATATATTTCATCGTTATCTGCTTGATATCTGATTCTGCCTTACATCAATCTATTCAATTCTACAAGATACAAAGCTGCAGCACTTCTTATCTATCCCTGTACAGGTTTGTATGAATTCCGTGACTTGCTTCTTATACTCTTATACAGGGGAATAGCATCTTGATTCACAAATACGATAGCCTTTGAAAATGAATTATTACTGTGCAAAGTCCTTAACTTTAAATAAGCCAATAGTAGCTCCTCTTTATCTATTAAGTTCATCTATATAACCTATTCTTTATTTACAATCAGAATTAATCCTTACTTTACATCCTCCACGAATGTTCATTCTATTCTAGGCCAAGACCATCCGTATTCAACATTCACAATAGCTGCTGAACCGTTCAGCATAAGCATCTCCCCGACCTATTCGTATGTGCAGGAACTAAAATGAACCTATCACGCCTATGAAAGGATGGGTTTTTAATTTGAAACAAATCAAAATTAGTATAGTAGAAGACTAAAACTACTAATTACAAATAGCCTATTTCGGCGTACTTATATCACCCACAAAAAACAATTTCTCGCTACAAAATAGCGGATCTTAGTAATCTAGGAGGCGTCCATTATCATGCCATAGACCGTACATTTTATTTTCCTTAGTATTTGCAATGAATTTGTCTAATCTACTATTAAATAATTCCGGCTGGTTTTTAATACTTTGTATTGTGTCGATCCGAACTCTTTTATAAAGAGCTGGAAATGCCGAAAAATTCTCAAATACCTGTCTCTCCTCTTTGAGCCTTTGCTCTATAACCTTATCTATTTTAAAAGAATCATAATCCATATCGGGAAGTACCTTTCTTCCTTCATCTCTCATTAACCCCAACTTTTCAAGGCGGCGGACACGTTCTTTATTCAATTCAGTCCATGAACTTTTTTTGCTTCTAGGCGATAGTCTCTGCGCCATTTGAGTTTCGGCTATTTTCTTTTTCACTCCATCAATCCATCCAAAGCACAAAGATTCTTCGACCGCGTCCAAATACAGCAATGTATCTGGGTTTGGTGTCATGCTAACTACTACCCAACAAGACTTTTTAATATTTCCATTTTCCTGTAGCCAAATCCTCAAATCTTCTCTCGATTTTACTATAATTAGATTTTCAATTTCCATAGATAAAATTCAAGCTCCTTCTAACTATAGTGTGTAATTAAATTCATTATACGACCTATGACCCAAGTCGAACTTGATACTATCAGCAAAAGGGTAAAATGATACTTATCTCAACTAGCAATGGTGACTTATTTCTTCTATTAAATCGAAGTAAAAAGGTCGACTCCCCTATTTTTAGAAGTATCGACCTTTTTAGTATAATTTGATTTAACTCAAAACAATATCCATTGCACTCACCAAATTTTCAAAACGATGCGCCAGTGTTTAAACGGATTCAGCAGCTTCCTGATACCAAAAAAATGCATAGTCGTTCATGACGGATGCGTGGCCTAGTTGGCGCAACATTGTAGAAATATTGCCTCTGTGATAGGTCCCATGATTGGCCACTTGCAGTACAATTTCCGATAAGCGTGTTTGGCGAATTCCGGCAAATGGGTTATCAAGCAAAACGGTTTGCTCCAAATCAGCTTCGCTTTGGAACCATTCTTTGTATTGTTCCGATAACTGCGCGAAGTTGTTGGCGTATTCATCTACAGAATGCAGGATACTCACATTTAGCGACATACATTCTTGAAATGCCTCTCGCATACCAGTGCCTGTTAAAACCTTATACCACATCGTATCCACTGCATAGATATGACTAAGGGCATGGGCAAGGGTAGGAAATGAGCTGTTTACTTCTTGACTTAGCACAGAGGCATGGAGTTCCTTGATTCTCCCCATGATCGTTTGGTTGGCCCATGTGTGGTATTGAAACATTTCTACTGGATAATTGGACATTCGTAAAGTCTCCTTTTGATTTCTAATAAATTGATTTTGGTTCTGTAGTTATAATAATAAAAGAAGTATGACAACAGACTGTCATACTTCTTCATAAAGTTTGAGTGTATTTTGAAGCTGTTCTTTTAAAACCCCTCGCAGTGCATGAGGTTCGAGTACTTCGGCACCACTGCCAAAGCTCAGAAGAATGGACCATAGCCATCTTGCTTCTAGTGGTTTATATACTGGAATTCGTATCGTTGCATTTCCATCGGCATGAAATTCCATATCCGCTTGGTGAAACTGATCCATAGCTATCGCCAAAGCCTCCGGTCCCACTTGAATCACAACATCTTTCAAAAGATCGCACCAGTCCTTGTTTGTGAAAGTAAGCTCTTTCGACACTAAGTGGTGCTGCTGAAAGTCTTCCTGCGTCAACACTAAGTTCATTATCCGTGATAGTCGGAACTCCCGATAGTCACAACGCGTGCGACAAAAGCCATAAACGTACCAATTGCCATATTTGAAATGAAGCTGTATGGGTTCCATATCACGGGAAGTACGATCATTATTAGCATTAATATAATCAAAACGGACGATTTTTCGCTCCGTAATGCCCGTACGTAAATATTGAAGCGCGTCTGGCCCTGACCGGCGGGTTTCTAAGTCGACAGATACAGTGGGGATCTGTTGCTCGGGTCCGATTGTTTGTAGTCTTTCAATGGTACCCTGAGCACGCTCATCTTTAAACACGCTGGAGAGGCTGCTTAGCACGGTGATTAGGGAATCGACATCATAAGAACCGAGCAAGCTTTTATCCATTTTGTATCCGTCCATTATGCCGTATCCGCCATTCATTCCCTGATACGATATGACAGGGAAGCCCGCAGCGCAGATCACATCGATATCCCGATAAATGGTTCTTTGGGAAACTTGATACTCTTCAGCCAGCATAGAAGCAGACAAAACTTCGTTATTCAGGAGCTTGTAGATTATGGAGATCAATCGCTCCAATTTCATATATATATCCCCGCCCGTTAATCCATTTCGTATTGCTGCTTAATATTATATCACAGATTTTTTATTACTAATTTTCAGGGACACCCTGCTTGATGTATCGTAGATATATGAATTGGATTGAACGATCGGAGAATCTAGATTGGCATAACACCGCCGAACCCACGTTAGAAAGCATCTCCTATCGCAGGTAGACGCGCAGTCATAATGGAAGGAGTTCTCTTGAAGAACAAACATCACTAATGTAAACGCACCGATGACCAACCGGTCGTGTGTGTGCCAGAGGCACCGAGACTAGCACATTTTATATAGTGTTATAGTCAAAAAAAGCTACTTGCATTCATTCGAACATGTACCCTAGATTATTGAATGAATTTCCGCAACATTACGATCTGACATATTAGTAATACCTAGACAAACAGCTGTCTAAGCGTTCGCCTTTTCAATAAGTACACTTACAGTCGCATCACAGTACTATTACAGAGCAGCCCTCTTCTTTTTTAAGGCGTGTCTATTCGGCTCTTAACATCCCGTACCTTCGTCTCTTATTAGATTCCAGATATTAGAATGATAATACTTGTCTGCAGAGGGTTAAAAATTCGGGGAATGTGTAGTGGAATTTTTTACGTGATCGGAGTAATAACAACTGAAGCCTTATTATGTTCTACAAATATGATGTTACCCATTTCATGAAAACTACTCAAAACATCTCATCTAAGCATCATTTCCTACTTTTAAACAACAAAAAAAGCCTTGCTAAGCAAGACTTCTTTGCCGTACTATGATGCGCGTAGAG